>CAVRLZ010000001.1:0-28934 GCA_963721895.1 uncultured Chloroflexia bacterium
TCTCAGCACCTGCAACCGTGTCACGCTGATCGCCACCGCTCGCTCGCCCGAGCTTCTGCGCGCCTTCCTCGCTGAGTGGCACGACCTGGATGCCGCCATCCTGAGTGCCCATGGCCGCGCCCTGGAGGGCGAGGCAGCCGGGCGCTACCTGATGCGCGTGGCCTGCGGGCTGGAATCCCTGGTCCCTGGTGAGACCCAGATTTTGGGGCAGGTGAAGGAAGCAGCCACGACGGCACGTGCTGCCGGGATGCTGGGCGGCGAGTTGAACCCCCTCTTCACGGCGGCGCTTCGTGCAGGGCGGCGCGCCCGCCAAGAGACGGGCATCGCGCGCCGCCCTGTCTCCATCTCCCATGCTGCCGTGCGCCTCGTGCAGACGCAGTGGGGCGACAATTTGGCGGGGCGCTGCGTGCTGCTGGTGGGGGCGGGCAAGATGGCCGCCGTCGCCGCGCGACAGCTTCGCAAGGCGGGTGCCTGCCACGTGCTGATAGCCAACCGCACGCTTGAACATGCCTGCGCCCTGGCGCGCAGCCTGCCCGGCGAGCCGCTCGACTGGGCCGCCCTGCCGCGTGCCCTGGCAGAGGCCGACGCTGTGATTTCGGCCACTGCGGCGCCGCACTGGGTGCTGCATGCTCACGATGTGGCACAGGCGATGGCGCAGCGTGGTGGAAAGCCGCTCCTGCTCGTGGACCTGGCGGTCCCGCGCGACATTGACCCGGCGGCGGGCACGCTGCCCGGGGTGCAACTGTACGATGTGGACGGGCTCCAGGAAACAGTGGAAAAGAACATAGCCCTGCGTAACGGGGCCCGCGAGCAGGTCGAAGCCATCGTGGCTGAAGAGCTTGATCGCTGGGTGGCCGAGCAGGCCACGCGCACCGTCGCATCCACGATCCACAGCCTGCGGCGCAGTGCCGAGAGCCTGCGCCAGGCCGAGGTGGAAAAGACCCTGCGCCAACTGGAGCATCTGGGCGAGGCGGAGCGCTCCCTGGTGGAAGCGCTGAGCCGCTCCCTGGTCAACAAACTGCTTCACGAGCCCACCGTCTGCCTCCGGCAAAAGGCCATCTCGGGCGAGGGCGAGCGCTTCCAGGCTGCCGTCGAGGCCCTCTTTGCGCTGGAAGAGCCCTCGTGACCCGCATCCGTGTCGGCACGCGTGGCTCGGCCCTGGCCCTGGCGCAGAGCGCCCAGATCGAGGCAGCGCTGCGCGCGGCCCATCGGGGGGTGAGCGTCGAGCGCGTGATCGTGCAGACGGAGGGGGACCGACGGCGGCGTGCCTCGCTGCTCGCCATCGGGGGGCAGGGGGTCTTCACCCGTGAGCTGGAACTGGCACTGCTGGACGGGGAGATAGATGTGGCGGTCCACTCGCTCAAGGACCTGCCCAGCACCGTGCCGGACGGCCTCTGCGTGGCTGCCACCCCCCCGCGCGAGGACCCGCGAGATTTGTTCATCTCCGCCTCGCACGCCACCCTCGCCACCCTGCCAGAGGGGGCGCGGGTGGGCACCGGCAGTTTGCGGCGCCGCGCCCAACTACGCGCCCTGCGCCCGGACCTTGACATGCAGGACATTCGCGGCAACGTGGATACCCGCCTGGCCAAACTGGTGCGCGGCGAGTACGAGGCCATCGTTCTGGCCGTAGCAGGGTTGAACCGCCTGGGGATACGGGACGAGCAATGGGGGATCAAGCAGGGCCCCCTCACCTCGCACCCCCTGTCGCTTGACAGCATGCTCCCCGCGCCTGCCCAGGCAATCATCGGGCTTGAATGTCGCTCCGATGATCTGACAGCCCGTTCCCTGCTCCTTGCCCTGAACCACCCGCCCACCTTTGCCGCCGCCGCGGCAGAGCGCGCCGTGTTGCGCCGCTTTGGCGTGGGCTGTCGGTTGCCGCTCGGCGCGTTCGCCACCGTGGAAGGCGGGCGCCTGTCGCTCCGCGCTCGCGTGTCGGACCCGACGGGCATGGGCTGCTTGGGACGCCACCGTGGAGGGCTGTGCCGACGAGGCGGAGGCACTCGGGGCGACGGCGGCGGCACAGCTCATCGAGCAGGGCGTGCTCGGCCTGCTGCAGGACGTGCTTTTCTGATGTCGGACCTTCCCCTACGCGGCAAGCGCATCGTTGTCACGCGGGCCCGTGCCCAGGCCAGCGAGTTGGTCGAGCGCCTGCGCTTTCTGGGGGCGGAGCCGGTGGAAATTCCTGCCATCCGCATCGTCCCCCCCGCGGATGGCTACGCCGCGCTGGACGCCGCCTTGCGCTCGCCAGAGGGGTGGGACTGGGTTGTCTTCACCAGTGTGAACGGGGTGGAGCATGTGTGGCGGCGCCTGCCCGATGCCCTCACCGCTCGCCATCCCCTGGGCCGGGCCCGCGTGGCCGCCATTGGCCGCGCCACAGCCGAGGCGCTCGCCGAGCGTGGCGTCCATGTGGACCTGGTGCCGGAGCACTTTGTGGCCGAATCGCTGCTGGAGGCCCTGCGCGGCGAGTCGGTGGCGGGGCAACGCTTTCTTCTTCCCCGCGCCGCGCTCGCGCGCGAGATGCTGCGCGAGGGGCTCCTGGCCGCGGGGGCCGAGGTGACAGAGGTCCATGCCTACGACACCGAATCAGGCAAGCCGGACGCTGAGGCCCTCCGCGCGCTCGAATCAGGGGTGGACGCGCTGACCTTTACCAGTAGCAGCACCGTGCGCAACTTTGTGGAGCGCCTGGGGGTAGCGCCCGTGCAGGCGATGACCCGCCGCGCCACGGTGGCCGCCATCGGCCCCATCACCGCCCAGACAGCCCGCGAGTTGGGTCTGCGGGTGGATCTGGTGGCCAGGGAGTACACCATCGAGGGGCTGCTTGAAGCGCTCCAGGAGTATTTTGCAAGCCATGTCTCTCACTAACCCTTCCCCCTTTCCCGTAACGCGCCTGCGCCGCCTGCGCTTTTCTGCGCCCGTGCGTGCCCTCGTGCGCGAGCACGCCCTGACGGCGGACGACCTGATATTTCCCCTCTTCGTGCGCCACGGGCAGGGGGTGCGCCGCGCCATCCCCTCGATGCCGGGCCAGGCGCAACTATCGGTGGACCGCTTGGCCGACGACCTGGGGCCGCTCGTGGAGCAGGGCTTGCGGGGCGTCATCCTCTTCGGCATCCCGGAAAGCAAGGACGCCCTGGGCAGCGAGAACTTTGACGAAGCCGGCATCGTGCAGCAGGCGATCCGCGCCCTCAAGTCGAGCTTTCCGACGCTGCTGGTGATGACCGATGTGTGCATGTGCGAGTATACGGCGCACGGCCACTGCGGCGTCGTCCATGACTGGCCGGACGAGGCGAGCGCCACGCGCCGCGCCGACCTGCCGCCCGGCTATGTGCTGAATGACGAATCGCTGGAAATTTTGGCGCAGGCGGCGCTCAGCCATGCCCGGGCGGGCGCGGATGTGGTGGCCCCCTCGGCGATGATGGATGGCCAGGTGGCGGCGATCCGCCGTGCCCTGGATGGGGCGGGCTACGACCACCTGCCAATCATGGCCTACAGTGCCAAGTTTGCCAGTGCCTTTTACGGGCCCTTCCGCGATGCTGCCGAGAGCCCCCCTGCCTTCGGGGATCGCGCGCAGTACCAGATGGACCCCGCGAACCGTCGCGAGGCCCTGCGCGAGTCGGCCCTGGACGTGCAGGAGGGGGCGGACCTCCTCATGGTCAAGCCCGCCCTGCCCTACCTGGACATCCTCCGCGAGACGCGCGATGCCTTCCCCCACCCGCTCGCCGCCTACAACGTGTCGGGCGAGTATGCCATGATCAAGGCAGCCGCCGAGCGCGGCTGGATTGATGAGAGGCGCGTCACGCTCGAAACCCTCCTCGCCATCAAGCGCGCCGGTGCTGACATCATCATCAGCTACCACACGCCTGACGTGCTCCACTGGCTGAAGCGGGGCTAGGCGGGGCAGGGCCCCGCGCCCTGCACGTCTTGCTCCCGCCTCGCCGCCCGACGACCACACCATAAAGTTGACCCGAATGCACAGCACCCCAACCGAGCCAACGTCCCGCTTCCTTCGCGCCGCGCGCCGCCTGCCAACCGATTGCACCCCCATCTGGCTGATGCGCCAGGCAGGGCGCTACATGGCCGAGTACCGCGCCATCCGCGCCCAGCATTCCATGCTGGAGGTGATCCGCACGCCCGCGCTGGCGGCGGAAATCACCCTGCAGCCCGTCAACACCTTCGCGCTGGATGCGGCCATCATCTTTGCGGACATCCTGCCGCCCCTCATCGGGATGGGCCTTCAACTGGATTTTGTGAAGGGGGAAGGGCCACACATAGCGAACCCCCTCCGCAGCCCGCACGACATTGATCTGCTGGCCACCCCGCCCGCCGTCGAGACGATGCCGGGCACGCTGGAGGCGATTCGCCTTGTCACAGCGGAACTGGCAGGCCGAGACTTACCGCTCATCGGCTTTGCGGGCGCCCCCTTTACCCTCGCGAGCTACGCCATCGAGGGGGGCGGCTCCAAAAACTACGAAAAGACCAAGTCGCTCATGTATGGCGAGCCGGCGGCCTGGAAGCGCCTCATGGACAAACTGGTCACGGTGCAGGCGGACTACCTCCTTCAGCAGGCGCAGGCAGGCGCAGGGGCCCTCCAGCTTTTCGATTCCTGGGCAGGCGCCCTCGGCAAGCTGGATTATTGCCGCTACGTCCAGCCCTATAACCGCCGCCTCTTCGATCTGTTGGCGCGCGCGGGCGTGCCCCTTATCAATTTCAGCACCAAGACGAGTAGCTACCTTGAAGAGGTGGCGGCCTGTGGCGGCGACGTGGTGGGGGTGGATTGGCAGCTTCCGCTCGACGAGGCCTGGGCGCGCATCGGCCCCGAGCGTGCCATCCAGGGGAACCTGGACCCGTTGGCGCTGCTGGCCCCCTGGCGCGAGCTACAGCCCCGCATTGATGAGATTTTGACGCGGGCGGGGGGCGCCCCGGCCACATCTTCAACCTCGGCCATGGCATCCTGCCCAGCACCCCGGTGGACACCGTGCGCCGCCTGGTCGACTACGTGCATGAGCGAAGCGTGATGGAGGTAGCATGAGAACGAATGGTGACGTGGCCCCACAGGCCACCCTGACCGCAGAAGCGGGCGACTCGGGCCGAGGCCCAACAGCCGAGCCACCCATCGGGGTGCTGGTGATGGCCTACGGTGGCCCGAACACCCTGGACGAGATTCCGGGCTACCTGGCGGACATCCGTTCCGGGCGGCCCACCCCGCGCGCCGTGCTCGACGAGATCCGCGAGAACTACCGCCAGATTGGTGGCAAGTCGCCCCTGCTGGGGCTGACGCAGCAGCAGATAGCGGCTGTCGAGGCACATTTCGACCCGTCGCGCTATCGCTTTTTCCTGGGCATGCGTCACTGGGCCCCCTGGATCGAGGAGACGGTGGGCGAGATGCTGGCGGCGGGCATCACCCGCGCGGTGAGCCTGGTGCTCGCGCCGCACTTTAGCGGCATGAGCGTTGCCAAATACCAGCAGAAGATCGCAGCAGGCATGGAGATGTATCGCGGCTCGATCGAGTGGGAGCATGTCACCAGCTATCACGATGGCCCAAAACTGATCCAAGCGCTTGCCAACCGCGTGCACGAGGCACTGGATCGCTGGCCGGAAGCGGAGCGCGAGGCGGTGCATGTTATCTTTAGCGCACACAGCCTGCCCGTGCGTATCCTGGAGATGGGCGATCCCTACGACCAGCAACTGCGCGAGACCGCCCGCCTGGTGGCCGCGCGCGCGGGCCTGCGCGACGAGCAGTGGTCGTGGAGCTACCAGTCCGCGGGGCGCAGCCCGGAGCCCTGGCTCGGCCCCCAACTGGAAGCCTACGTGGCCGAGTTGGCGGCGCGCGGCATCCGCAACATGGTCAGCCTGCCCATCGGCTTCGTTTCCGACCATGTGGAAATTCTCTTTGACATTGACCTGAAGGCGCAGGCGGTGGCGCGCGAATGGGGCGTGCGGCTGGAGCGCCCCCCCTCGCTCAACACCGACCCCCTCTTCATCGAGCAACTGGCCGACGTGATTCGTGATCATGCGGCGCGCTTCCAACCTTCCTCATGACGAGCACCGATGTAGCCATCGTCGGCGGGGGCATCGCGGGGCTGGCGGCGGCCCACCGCCTCCACACGCTCGCGCCTGAGCTCGGCGTCACGCTGCTGGAGCGGGAGGCGCACCCTGGCGGCAAGATCGTCTCGGAGCGGGCGGGCGGCTTCGTGATCGAGGGCGGGCCGGATTGCTTTCTGTCCCGCAAGCGGCCGGGCATCGCCCTCTGCGAGGAGTTGGGCATCGCGCACCGGCTGCAGGGGCGAATTCCAGCCTTCCACAAGACCTTCGTGCTGCGCGACGGCACGCTGCATCGCCTGCCGGAGGGGCTTTCCGGCATGGTCCCCGCCGACCTCGGCGCGCTGGCGCAAAGCGGGCTGATTTCCCCGGCGGGCCAGGCGCGGCTGGCGGCAGAGCCAGAGGTGCCCCCTGCGACGAGCGGGGCCGACGAGTCGCTGGCCCACTTTATGCGTCGTCGCCTGGGCGACGAGGTGTTCGATCATCTGGTCGAGCCCCTGTTGGCCGGCATCTACGCGGGCGATGCCGCGCGCCTCAGCATCGCCTCTACCTTCCCGCACCTGCAGGCCCTCGAGCGCGAGCATGGCAGCCTGCTCCGAGGCCTGGCCGCCCAGAACGCGAAGAGCCAGTCCAGCGAGCGCTACCCCCCCTTCGTCGCCTTCCCGAACGGGATGGCAGAGTTGGTCGAGGCCCTCGTGGCGCGGCTGGAGCGCACGACGCTCTGGATGGGGGCCACCGTGGCAAGCCTGCGATGGGAGGGGGACAGCTATCACCTTCAACTGGCCGACGGTCGCGCCCTGCAGGCCCGTGCCGTCATCCTTGCCACCCCTGCCTTCGTGACGGCGCACCTGCTCGCCCCCTGGGCGCCCGCCCTGGCGGAGGCGCATCGTGCCATTCCCTACGCCTCGACAGCGACGGTGACCCTCGGCTACGAGCAAAGCAGCGTGCCCGTGGCGCTGGATGGCTATGGCTACCTCATCCCCCGCGCGGCGGGGCGGGAGGTGCTCGCCTGCACCTGGGTGAGCAGCAAGTGGGCGGGGCGCGCGCCGGACGAGCACGTGCTGCTGCGACTCTTTCTGGGGCGCTTTGGCGGGCGCGACCTGCTGGCCGAGAGCGATGAGGGCTTGCTGGCCCTCGCGCGCGACGAACTGGCGAGCACCCTGGCCATTCGGGGCGAGCCCCGTTTGGCGCGTGTCCACCGCTGGCCCCACGCCATGCCCCAGTACACGCTCGGGCACCAGGAGCGGCTCCAGGCCATCGAGCGCGCCCTGCCGGCGCATCCGGGCCTGTGGCTCGCTGGGGCCGCCTATCGCGGGGTGGGGATCCCCGACTGCATAGGATCAGGCGAGCAGGCGGCGGCGCAGGCAGCCTCATTTGTGCGCCAGCGTGCGCTGGCTTTGGAATAAAAAAGAGACAAGAGGGAGGGAGCCATGGCGGACGAGTATAAGGCGCTGGATTTAACAGAAAAGGGCAAGGACAAGGCAGGCGCACCGCTCGCGTTGGATCGGCGCCTGTTCATGCAGTTGCTCGCCTTCGGCGAGTGCAGCAGCACCGGCGCCCTGCAGGAGGCGCTGGAAGAGGCGGGTATCGAGGGGGTGCTCTACGCCGACCTGCACGACCCGCAGGGCGTGGCCCTGTTGACCTGGAGCGAGGCGCCGGACTTCTTTGTGACTACCCTCCGCGCGTTGCTCAACCGCCCCCCCTTCGTCGCGCTCCTGGCCAAGCCGGAGTACACCATGTTTGGCCGCACCTATTCCATAGGCTACGAGCGGGACCTGGAGGACTTTCTGCTCCATCGCCCGCGCGCCAAGGTGTGCAACCCCGACTGGCCCTGGGCCATCTGGTACCCCCTGCGTCGCCAGGGCACCTTCGCCCGCCTGAGCGAGGAAGAGCAGTTCGCCCTCCTGCGCGAGCATGGCAGCATCGGGCGCGCCTACGGTGCAGCCGGCTACGGCGTTGACATTCGCCTTGCCTCCTTCGGCCTGGACCGTGCCGACAACGACTTTGTCATCGGCCTTCTTGGCCCCGAGCTATTCCCCCTCTCCTCCATCGTGGAGGCCATGCGCAAGACCGGCCAAACCTCCCAGCACATGCAGGGCATGGGCCCCTTCTTCGTGGGCAAGGCCATCTGGCAGCACCACCTGCCAGCAGAAGGGTAACGTCGGCGCGCGCCCGCAACCCTGTTTGATTTTCCTCCCCCCGCGTGCTACCATCGCCCATTGCACGCCACTGGCATCCTGCGTGCAGCGTGCAGCCAGGCAAAAATTCGTGACACCCGCAAGGACGCAAAGAGGCCCCAAAGGCGCACCGCTCTTTGCCTCCTTGCGCCTTTGTGTTACGCAGTTGTCGTCCATCTACCTTCTACATCCTGTAACCCTGCTATGAAGCCGTCTACCCTTTCCGTACTCAATCGCCGCGAGCGCCGCCGCGCCCGCGCGGCCTCGCCCACCCTGCGCCTCTGGCTGGGGGGGGTGGCCGCGCTGCTCTTCTTTACCTTCATCTCCGTTGTCGTCCCTGCGACGGCGGCGGGCGTGGGCTTCCTTTACCTGGACGAGCGCACCCCCCTCTGGGCGGACCGCATCGTCGAGAGCGTCGTCGTGGCGGGCGTCAGCTTTTACGCCGAAAACATCTACGCGGGCGAACTTCCCGCGCCCTCCAGCGTGGCCGAGAGTACCGCGCGCGAGTTCAAGACCACGAAGGTCTATGATCGCACAGGCCAGCACCTGCTGTGGGAGGTCTACGACCCTCGCGGCGGCAATCGCCAGGTGGTGGCGCTGGACAGCATCTCGCCCAACCTGATCAACGCTACCATCGCGCTGGAAGACAAGACCTTTTACGAGAACCCCGGCCTGAACCTGCGCGGGATCGCGCGCGCCGCCTACCTGAACGTCGCCTCTGGCGCGATTCAGGGCGGCGGCTCCTCCATCACCCAGCAGTTGATCAAGCTCGTGGCGATTGACCCGGAGGAGCGCTACGAGCAGAGCTACGAGCGCAAGATCAAAGAGGCCATCCTTGCCATCGAACTGTCACGGTTGTACGACAAGGAAACGATCCTGGAGTGGTACCTCAATACGATCAACTACGGCAATCTGGCCTATGGGGCCGAGGCAGCCGCCAACACCTACTTTGGCAAGAACGCCCGCGATCTGACCATCGGCGAGGCTGCCCTGCTGGCCATCATCCCCAACGCGCCCGCCACCTATGATCCCTTCACGCAGCCGGAGCGCTCCATCGAGCGGCAGCGCATCGCCCTGCGGCGCATGTGGGAAGAAAACTACCTGACCTACGAGGCCTACGAGAAGGCCCTGGCAGAGCCGGTCCTGGATCATCTTGTCCGCCCCATCTATGCGGAAGAATTCAAGGCACCCCACTTTACACTCTATGCCGTGCGCGCCCTGGAAGAGTTGCTCCAAACCCAATACGGCAACACCGACCTGCTCTACAGTGGGGGGTTGACCGTCTACACCACCCTGGACTATGAGCAGTTTCTGCGGCAGGAAGCGTTCGCGCGCGAGCACATCGCGGCGATGCAGGCGGAGGGGGTAGATGCCTCCAATGCCTCCATCGTGACCATCAACCCGCGCACCGGCGAGATTGTGACGATGGTCGGCTCGCTGGACTATCACAATGCGGAAATTGATGGCGAGATCAACATGGCGACAGCGCCCCGCCAGCCCGGCTCCAGCATCAAGCCCTACACCTTCCTGACTGCCTTCATGAACGGGTACACCCCTGCCTCGATGGTGTGGGACGTGCGAACCGTCTTTGATGATTACCCGAACCCGCCCTACGTACCGGAAAACTATTACCGAGACTACAACGGCCCTGTCCTCTTCCGCGATGCCCTCGCCCAATCGCTGAACATCCCTGCGGTCAAGGTGATGGACCTGGTGGGCATCGAGACGGTGATTGACACCATGCACCGCATGGGCATCAACACCCTTCGCAAGGAAGATGTAGGGCTGGCCCTCACCCTGGGCGGCGGCGAGGTGACGCTGCTGGATCACGTCTTTGCCTTCGGGGTGATGGCGAACAACGGGGTGATGGTGGGGCAGCCAGTGCCGGCGCTCGAGCAGCGCCCCGGCTTCCGCGAGTTGGACCCGGTGGCGATCTTGAGCGTGGTGGACGCTCGGGGCGAGATCATCCACTCCTACACCATCCCCGAGACGCGCCAGATCATCACGCCGCAGCATGCCTTCCTGATGCAGAGCGTCATGAGCGACAATCAGGCTCGCATCCCCACCTTTGGCGAGGACAACAAGCTCGTGCTGCCCGACCGCCCCGTCGCGGCCAAGACCGGCACCACCAACGATTTCCGCGATGGATGGACCCTTGGCTTCACCCCGCAGTATGTCGTGGGCGTGTGGGTGGGGAATGCCGATTACCGCGACATGGGTCAGGAGGCCCCCGGCGGCTCCGTGGCTGCGCCCGTCTGGCAACGCGCCATGATGGCCCTGCATGAGGGGCTGCCCGTCGAACCCTTTTCCGCCCCGCCCGGCATCGTGCAGGCGCCCATCTGCGCCAAAAGCGGGATGTTGCCCTCGCCCAACTGCCCAGAAGTCAAGACTGAGCTATTCATCGAGGGGAGCGAGCCGACCACCCCCGACACCCTCTATCAGACCTTTCGCCTGTGCGGCAACAGTGGCCGCCTGGCAACCGTCTACTGTCCGCCGGAGCAGGTGCAGACCCAGGTATTCATGATCTTCCCGCCGGAAGCGGAGGACTGGGCGCGCGCGAGCAACCTGCCCTTGCCGCCTATCTCTTACGACTCCTCGTACGGACCCTCCACCGAGGGCGGCCCGGTTTCTATCCTCGCCCCGGCGCCTTACGGCTATGTCAGCGGGAGCGTCATCATCGAGGGGAACGCCTACTTTCCGAGTACCCCCGTCGTCAACACGACGGAGGTGGTGAGCGGCACGGAAACCCTCTACCAGACGGAGACGAGCTACGTCAGCAACTTCCGCCTGTACCGCGTGGCGGTGGGGCAAGGGTTGGACCCTACAGCGTGGATCCAGATTGGCCCCGATCATTTCCAGACGCGCTCCAACGCCACCCTGGAAACGTGGAACACGCGGGGCTTCACCGATGGCCTCTACACCCTGCTGCTCAGCGCCGTGGGTTGGGACGACTCCGTTCAGCGCTCGACCGTCCAGGTCTATGTGGACAACGTGGCGCCGGAGGTCGAGATCACCTATCCCTACCCCGGCGAGGCGTACGAGTTGGGCGGCGATTCCTGGCTCAACATTCAGGCAGAGGCCACCGACAACATTACGATGGATCGGGTGGAGTTTTACATCAACGGGCAGATGATCGAGAGCAGCCGCTCTACCTTCAACGTGCGTTGGATGCGCGAGGAGGCTGGCCTGGCGGATGGCGAGGAGCGCGAGGTCGAAGTGTACGCCGTCGCCTTTGACGCGGCGGGCAATCGCACGCAGAGCGAGCCCATGCGCATCCTTGTCCGCGCCCGCGAGTAGTCGCTACCCTTTCCCCTACCAAGAAATCCTAACAGTTCCCATGCGACCCCATATCCTTGTAACCAACGACGACGGGATCACCTCCCCTGGCATCCACGCCCTGGCCTGGGCCCTGCGCGAGGTAGGCGATGTCACGGTGGTGGCCCCAGACCGCAACTGGTCCATCTCCGGCCACCAGAAAGCACTGCGCCACATCCTGCGGGCCGATCCTTACGCCTTCGTCCACCCCGACATTCCGGCCTTCGCGGCCAGTGGTTCCCCCGCGGACTGCGTGGCGATGGCCCTGCTGGGGCTGCTGGAGCGCAAGCCGGACATGGTAGTCAGCGGCGTCAACAGGGGGCCCAACCTGGGCCAGGACGTCACCTACTCCGGCACCGTGGCCGCCACCTTTGAAGCAGCCATCTTTGGGTTGCCTGCCGTGGCTGTCTCGTTGGACGACCGCACCGACCAGGCACGCTTTGACGATGCCGCCGAGGTGGGCGCCCGCGTGGCGCGCCGCGTGTGGGAGGAGGGTCTGCCGCGACACACCCTGCTCAACGTGAACGTTCCGGCCCTGCCGGCCAGTGCGTGGCGTGGCCTGAGCGTCACCCGCCTGGGGCTGCGCGAGTACCGCGACAGCTTGATCCCCTCCGCCGATCCGTCCGGGCGCCCTTATTATTGGATTGACGGCGTGGAGCCGGGCGGCGATGTGGCAGCCACCGGAAGCGATATCTGGGCGGTGCATCAGGGCTACGTGTCAGTGACCCCGATTCGCCTCGACATGACGGACGAGCGCCTGCTGGAGCGCGTGGGCCAGTGGGGGCTGTAAGCGGAGCGGGGGAGTGAGAAAATAAAAGAGGCGCGCCCCCTTGGGGGCGCGCCTCCTGTTTTCGTATCTGATGCTTATACTTGGCGCAAGACCAGGCACACCTTGCCGCTAATTTGCACATCCGTGGCGGGGAAGGTGAAATCGCGCTTGATGTCCTCTTCGCTGTACAGGTCGGGGTTGGCCGGGCGAAGGGTCACCTTGTCCCCGTGCTGGTAAAAGCGCTTCAGCGTCGCTTCCTCGCGGCTGTGGATCCAGGCAGCCACCATGTCCCCGTTGTCAGCGGTTTCCTGGGAGGTCAGGATCACGATGTCCCCGTCCCCTACCAGGGCATCAATCATCGAGTGCCCCTGCACGCGCAGGGCGAACACATCCCGGGTGGGCGGCGCACGAAAGAGGGGCTTGGCCACCTCGATCATGTCGTCCGGCACCCCTTCCGGTAGCGGGATCGGCGCGCCAGCGGCAATCTTGCCCCAGATGGGCACCATGAGCGACGTCTCGCTCTCCTTCATCGCCCCCATTGGGTTCAGCACCTGGATCCCGCGCGAGATGTGATTGGTCCGCGTGATGTACCCCTGCTCTTCCAGCCGCTTCAGGTTGTAATCCGCAACCGAGGTGGAACTGATCTCGCAATGGTCGCAAATCTCTCGGATAGATGGCGGCTGCTTGCGCTCCGCGATGCACTTCTCGATAAACGCGAGAATCTCGCTCTGCCGCTTGCTCAGGGGTTTGACTTTCTTTTTGGCCGCCATCTCACCGTACTCCTTGGGCATGGAAACATCTGCTGATATTATAAGAGAACAAGCGTTCGATGTCAACCCATAAACCGGACATTTGTTCTGCTTGAATACCCTTTTCGTGCGTTAGGGGCCGTGCTATACTCGCCAGACGCGCACCATCGTAGCCATCTGTGAAAGGAGTACATCACGTGGACAAGCTGAACAATGGAGTCGAGCTGACGTGGTTGGGCCATGCCACCTGGCTGGTGCACAGCCCGGAGGGCAAGCGCATCCTGATTGACCCCTTTCTGGAGGGAAACCCCGCCTGCCCGGCAGCGTACAAGGGGGAGGGGGTGGGAGCGTTGGACCTGATTATCTGCACGCATGGCCACTCGGACCACATAGCCGATCTAATTTCGACAGCAAAGCGGACCGGCGCCACGGTGGTGGGCATCTACGACCTGACGACCTGGGCAGAGGGCAAGGGCGTTACCAACACGGCGGGCGGCAACAAGGGGGGGACCTTGCAGGTGCAGGGGCTGAAAGTGACCCTGGTGACCGCTGTGCACTCCTCCTCCTTCATGGATGGCGAAACAAGGGTGGACATGGGCGACCCCTGTGGCTTCATCCTTGAGTTCGAGAATGGGTTCCGCCTTTACAACACGGGCGACACCGATGTGTTCAGCGACATGGCACTTATCGCTGAACTGTACGAGCCAGACCTTGTCATTCTTCCGATTGGCGATCACTTCACGATGGGGCCAAAGCAGGCAGCCAAAGCCATCCAGTTGATGGGGGCTAAGCGCGTCGTGCCCAACCATTTTGGCACATTCTCGCTTCTCACGGGCACCCCCGATGCCCTGCGCGCCCTCGTGGGGGAAGAAGTGGAGATCCTTGCGGTCGAGCCGGGGGAAACGATCCGCTGACGGGCGCAGGGGGCGCCCCTGGTATGCAGTGATGGCCCTCGCTGTGCTAGACTATCGGCAAAAGGAGTCCTTGCCGATGCGAGCGATATTACTGACCCTGCTGGCGGGGTGCCTGTTGCTGATAGGGGGCTGTGCGCCTGCGCCGGCTACCCCGCTACCGTCCCCCACCCCACCGCCCCTGCAAACCCTGCTTCCGCCCGAAGCAATCCGTGCGCTGGATCATCCGTACACCGTGGCGGCAGGCGAGGCGGATGGGATGATTGCTGGGCTGGATATGGTCATCGGGATCGAGCTGAACGGGGAAGCGCGTGCTTACCCGCTTGGCCTGATGAGCCGTCACGAGATTGCCAACGACACGCTGGGCGGGGAGCCGATTGCGCTGACCTTCTGCCCCCTGTGCAATAGCGGCGTGGCGGTGTCGCGCCGCGTGGTGGGGCCGGGGGGTGCCCCGCTTGATCTGACCTTCGGGGTGAGCGGCAAGATTCTGGACAACGCCCTGGTCATGGTAGATCGCCAAAGCGGCTCCTTCTGGCCACAGTCGCGGCTCCGGGCGGTGGAAGGGACCCTTGCCGGTACGCCACTGACCCTGTTGGCCAGCAGTCAGATGCCCTGGTCCGAATGGGTAGCGCTCCACCCCACGACCACGTTGGCCCGGGACGACCTGCGCCTCCAGGCAGGGGGGCGCCCCACGCTGCCCCTCCTGCGTGTCCCTGGCTCTGCCGCCGCCGTGGCGGAGCAGGGGGCCCCGTCCTATGTCCTGGGGGTCGCATCGGCGACCACGGCGCGCGCCTTCCCGCTGGCGCAGGTAGAGCGTGCGGGCGTGGTGAACGAGGAGCTAGCAGGCTCACCGCCCTTCTTGCTGGTGGCCCTGGGCGAGCCAGGGGCAGTCGCAGCGTGGCAGCGTAACGTGGGCGGTCGCACGCTCACCTTCTTCCAGGTGGGCTCTCAGCTTCAGGACCGCGAGACGGGCAGCCGGTGGGACCCGCGCAGCGGGGTGGCGCAGAGCGGCCCCCTCGCAGGCGAGCAACTGGAATCCTTTCCCGTCCTGCTGGTGCACTGGCTCGGCTGGAAGGCCCTGTACCCTGATAGCGCCATCTGGCAGGGCGAGCCCTCTTGACGGTAGGGCATCCTATACAAAAAGGGGACAGGCATGGCCTGTCCCCCTCGTCAGCGGCCACGATAATGGGCTAGGCGGCGGATTTTCAGCCGGAAGGTGGATCGTGTAGCGGGTGCCCTGCCCCACATGGCTGCGCACCTCGACGCTTCCCCCTAGCATCTCGCAGAAGCGGCGGCACAGCAGCAGGCCCAGCCCCACGCCTCCCATTTCTAGCGCACTGGCAAACTCCGTATCGCGGCACGGCTGCTGAAGCTGATCGAGCTGATAGGGACTCATCCCTACACCGGTGTCTGCAACGGTCAGAACAATCCAACTCCCGTTCTCGGCACTCTTCTCGCGCGTGGCCTTGAGGCTGATCGAGCCCTGGCGGGTGGACCAGTTCGCGTGGCTGAGCAGGTGGCGCAGCAGTCGCTCCACCTTCTTCTTGTCACTGTGCAGGGAGCCTAGCGCCGGGTCAACCTCGACAGTCAGGCAATTTCCATTCTTGCTCAGCACATCTTGAACCCCGCGCACCGCTTCCTCGACCAGCGGCAGCAGTTCGAAGGTGCGGGGTTGCACGCGCAGCCGGCCCATATCTATCTTCGACAGGTCTGACACATCGTTCAAGATGTCAATCACATGCTGGCCCGCATCCTGAATGGCGCGAACATCCTTCGTCAATGGCTCGGTGAGCGGCCCATCCATCCCTTCCAGGATGATGTAGGAAAAGCTGGTAATGGCCGTCAGGGGCGTGCCCAATTCGTGCCGCATGTGCGACAAAAATGTGCGATGCGCGCGCTGTAGCGCACGCTCCCGCTCTTCAATGAAGCCGATAGCCATCTCGCCCAGAAGGGCTGCCAGGCGCGGCTGCAACAGGGCTAGCTGGGCAGGGCGGGCTTCCGCAAGCAGCAACGTGGGCAGCACCTGCTGGCTCTTGCCAAGCACCGTTGCCTCGCAAAAGCGTTCAGCCAGCCTTGCGCCGATGCGCTGGGCTTCTAGCACATCCAGCGGATCATCGAGCAGCAGGGCGATGATCTGCTCCGTCAGGCGATGAACGGTGTGGCGCGCGCTCGGCGAATCCGCGCCCTCTGCCAGCAACGGAACAAGGCTATCGTACCAACTGTTTCCTATCGTTTCGCTGCGGCTGTAAAGCCGCGGAAGCAGCGAGGTTGACCGAGAGCCACGAATCGGCTTTGCTTGGACTAACATCTAAAAAGAACCCTTTCATGCACGCAGGATCCGGCAGGGCTTACTGACGAAAAGCGGGAACAACCAACGAGACCTGCTTAACTTTTCGTCTTGACACATAGTAGAGAAAGAAATGGCTAATTGCTATGGTGGTAGAGTACTATTGAAAAAGTTCATCAGTCCCGCGAGTTGGGGCGGAACCCCATGACCCCCTGCAAATGACCTTGACCCCTCACACCCCAAAGCGTCCCATGCGTTGGCAGGCGCCCCTTGCCCTGGTCGCCCTGCTCGTCGGGTTTTTTGTGCTTCAAGCATCCAGCCTGGCTATTTTTGAGCGCGACTATGACGAAGGGGTCTATCTGGCGGAGGCGCACCTGCTTCGTGCCGGGCATCGCCTATATGCCGAGGTGCCCTCCGCCTCCCCCCCCTTCTTCCTGTGGGGGCTGGTGGGAACGTTTGCCCTGGCAGGGGGGCCCTCCGTGGCGGCGGCGCGCATCGCCATCTGGTTGAGCGGGGCACTGGGGTTGCTGGCCCTGGCTGCCAGTGCGCGCCGCCTCGCCCCGCCCGCACAGCGTGCCCCCGCCCTGCTTGTGGCGCCGCTGCTCCTGCTCCTTTTGCCGCGCTGGCTCTTTTATGGCCAACTGGCCATGGCCGACATCCCCTCGCTTTCCGGCACGCTGGGGGCGGTGGCGCTGGCCCTGCAGGGATGGCAGCGCCCACGTCACGCGCGCCT
The DNA here is from genome assembly GCA_963721895.1 of uncultured Chloroflexia bacterium. GTDB lineage: Bacteria > Chloroflexota > Anaerolineae > Ardenticatenales > Ardenticatenaceae > CAVRLZ01. The sequence continues at coordinate 16,978 of CAVRLZ010000001.1, forward strand.
TCTGTTTGCTGCGGGCGCGATGGTGGCGGGGATAGCCGTGGGGGTGAAGATGCTGGCCGCCTACAGCGCCCCCCTGCTCGCCTTGGTGGTCCTCCTCAGCTATTCCGAGGTTCGCCCCTTTTCTCCCCGTCGCTTCCTGGGCGATGGGCTTGCTACGCTGGCCGGCTTCCTTTTGCCGGCCCTGCTGGCCGCGCCCTTCCTGGACCTTCCTGCCACCATCGAGACCATCTTTCGCTTTCCGTGGGAAGCGGGCCGCCAGTGGAGCGACCCGCTGGCGGCCCTGCGTTTGATGGGTATCTTCCACTGGGAGCATCTGGGCTGGCTGGCCCTGGCCCTGGCAGGGCTGGCTGATCTGGCGCGCCGTCGCGCCTGGCGCCCGCTGGCCTTCCTGTTGGGCTGGGAACTGCTGGTGGTTGTCATGCTCAGCCAACACGCCCCCCTGTGGGGGCACCTGCTGCTGCCGCTCGCGCCGCCTGTCGTCCTGGCGGGCGCGCTCGCCGTGGCGGCGGGCGTGGCGGAACGGCCCCGCACGCCGCGCGCCGCCCTGCCCGTGGCGCTCCTGCTGCTGCTCTTTGCAGGGCTCTGGCCCCGCGCCCTGCAAGCGGACCGTGCCACCATCGTGGCGCCCACCGAGCAAGCCCTGCTGCGAACGGAGGTAGTGCCCTGGCTCCAGCAACACGTGCCGCCCGATGCGCGAATCCTCACCGACGACCCCATGATCGCCGTGCGGGCCGGGCGGCTGGTTCCCTATGACATGAGCGACACCAGTTTCACCAAGATTCATTCGGGCTTTCTGACAACGCCGCAGTTGATTGCCGCCGTCGAGCGCGACCAGCCTGCCGCTATCATCTTTTGGAGCGACCGCTTTCGGTCGCTTCCCGACTGGCAGCAGTGGGTCGAGGCCCACTACCCAGTGGGCTGGGAGCTTTCCCCCACGCGGCGCATCTTCCTTCGACCGGACCTCGCCCCCTGACCTCGGAGCCTTTCTCGTGCGCCTATCCCCCTCTCGCGCCCTTGCCCTGAGCCTGCTGCTCTATGCCCTGGCGACTGTCCTCTTCACCTGGCCCGTTGCGGGGCGGCTGACCACCGCCGTGGCAGGGGACCCCAACCGCGACAACCTGCAGTTTGTGTGGAATCTCTGGTGGGTAAAGGAAGCCTTTCTCGTCCAGCACAGCAGCCCCGCCCACGTCACCCTGCTCCATTGGCCGGAGGGGGGCACCAACCATCTGCTAGGGCTCTCCGTCCTCGTCCCCCTGCTCGCCCTGCCAACCACCCTGCTTGGGGGGCCCGTCTTCAGCTACAACCTCTGGTTTCTCCTTGCCTTTCCCCTGGCAGGGCTGGGCGGCTGGCTGCTGACGCGGTTTGTCACCGGCAGCCTGCGCGCAGCCTTTATAGGGGGGATGATCTTTGCCTTTTTCCCCCACAAAACCATGCAGGTGACCAACCACTTTCTGCAGGGGATGATCTTCCTCTTTCCGCTCTACGCCATCGCGCTCCTGCGCCTGCTGCGCCGCCCCGGCGCCCGGCGGGCCTGGGTGGCTGGGCTCACCCTTGGCCCTGCACTGCTGGTCAACCTGGTTCACATTGGGTATTTCCTCCTTCCCATGAGCGTGCTCCTCCTCGGCTACCACCTGTGGCGTCAGCGCGACTGGTGGGCGAGGGGGGGACCGCGCTGGGTGGCGGTGATGCTTGGGCTGGCCTTTGGGATAGCGGCCCCGATGCTGCTGCCCTTTCTGTTCAGCAGCGTGGCCGGCGAACTGGATCACTACCAGAAACCGGGCACTGTCCGCTTCTCGGCGGATGCGCTGGCGCTCATCACCCCCGCGCCCGATCACCCGCTGTTGCAAGCGGAGCCCTTTCAGCGCTGGGCCAGTTTTCAGCGCCTGGGGAACCCGGAAGAAAACGTGGCCTATCTGGGGATGACGACGCTTGCGCTGGCCGCGCTCGGCGTGTGGCGCTTTTCCCGCTCGGCGCGGCCCTGGCTGCTGCTGGCCGTCGTGATGATCGTCCTGGCCCTGGGTCCCTTCCTGAAGGTGGGCGGGAGCATCGTGGGGGAGACGGGGGGATCAGGGGGGATCGAGGTGGACGGCATACGCTCGCGCCTGCCGCTCCCCTATGCGGCGCTGAGGCAGCTGCCCTTTTACGGCTGGGGGCGCATCCCGAACCGCCAACTGATGCTGGCCATGCTGGCCCTGGCCGTCCTGGCGGGGCTGGGCGTTCGCTCGCTGCGTGGCCGGCGCGCGACAGCCTGGACGGCCCTGGCTGCCCTGCTCATCGCCCTCGAATACCTGGTGGCGCTTCCCTATCCCACGGGCTCGGCGGCGCTCGTCCAGGAGCCGGTGTGGCGCACGCTCCGCGCGGAGGCGAGCGGGGCCCTTGTGAGCCTGCCTCAGTGGGACTTCTTTTCCTTTCCCCCCTCTAACGAGGCCCTGCTGGCCCAAACGGCCCACGGCCAGCCGATTGTGGGCGGGTACATCCACCGCCTCCCGCCGGGCAGCGCCGAGAGCGCCAAAGCCATCCAGGAGCTGATCGTGCCCCCCGCCGCGCGCGACATCGTGCCGCGCCCTGTTGGGGCGGAGGCCCTGGGCGCCCTGCGTGCCCTCGGCATCGCCACCGTGCTGCTCCATCGCGACGCGCGCAGCCCGACCGTGTGGGAAGCGGCGGACGAGGCGCGCGCGGTGGCCACGCTTGAGGGATGGGGTGCGCCGATTCGTTGGAGCAGCGAGCGCTTCACCGTGTTCAGCCTGCCAGAGGGGGAAGCGCCCCGTCGCCCCCGTGCTCTGGACCCTGAATCCCCAATGGCACAGCATCGAGGGGTTGCCCGATGCGCCCCGCCGCTGGATGCCCGACGAGGCGGAGGTCTGGCTGTGGGTGCCCCCCCACGCCAGCGGCCCGCCCGTCACCCTCAGGCTGGACGCGCAAGCCGTCAATGGGCTGCGCACGCTGGCCCTGTCGCTCAACGGTGCCCCCCTCTGGGAGGGGGCAGTGGACGGGCGGGCCACCATTGAGAGCCCATCCCTCGCGCTCAAACTGGGGCATAACCGTATAGGGCTGCGGGTGGCGGAGGGATGCCAGCGACCCGTGGATGTGGACCCTGCCGCCACCGACGCACGCTGCCTGGGGCTACTGATTCATGGAATAACCCTATCTCCATGAGGTTTTCATCCCTTTCTCGCGCATTTGCCCGGCAAAGCAAGAGTTTGTTGGCATGAAGCATGCAGGGTAAGTTGCATGATCCCTGCAACCTGATATACTGCCACACTTTGCCGACAGCCAGTTGTGTCTGTCCGCCTGTGTGAGTGTTCCCTGCCAAATTGGTTGGTGGGCGAAGGAGTGTCGAATTTATGTCTGATCAACTCAACGACGGGGCCGCCAAGGAAACCCAGGACCTGGGCCTGGAAGCAGCCCCCCACAACGAAGAAGCCGCTATGCCCTCTACATTTTCTAACGAATCACAAGACGAATCACAAGCCGAGGACGAGTCGTTCACCCCTTCCTCGAGCGAGGGCACTGGTGAAGCGGCGCACGAGCCCGAGAGCCTGGTCGAGCGGATGCGCCATGCCGCCAGCCATGTGGTGGAAGATGTAGTGGGCGGCGTGCTCGGCGCGGTCGAACGCGTCCTCCACCGTGACGATGAAGAGGAGCCAGCCAAGGGGGCCGCGCCCCAGGCGGCGGCTTCCGACGCCGATGCCGCAGGGGAGGACGACAGCCAGACGGCTGCGCCCGAGCCTGTAGCGACGAGCCAGGAAGAAGAGGCTACAGCTTCCGCCCCTGCCGAGAGTGAGCCCCCTGCCGCAGGGGAGGACGACAGCCAGACGGCTGCGCCCGAACCCGTAGCGACGAGCCAGGAAGAAGAGGCTACAGCTTCCGCTCCTGCCGAGAGCGAACCCCCTGCCGCTGAGACGCACGAGGAGCAGGCGGCCCCTGTCCTGACCGCCGACGCCATTCGCGAGGCGGCCCGGGAAGAGGCTGGCGTCTATGAGGCCCTTACCGGTGAGGCAGCGGCTATCACCACTCCCAAGAGTGAGGGCGAGGCCGACGCCGAGATTGCGGCGGCTGGCATGGAGGCAGTTTCAGAAGGACGCTCCCCAGCCACCGTCGAGGTCACGGAGGAGGGCGAGGCTGAGGGCCTCGGCCAGCTCTTTGCCCCCGTTTCCCGCTCCGGCTCGGCACCGAGCGAACCGCTGGGTGCGGCGGAAAGCGCCTTCACCTCCACGACTCCCTATCTTGGGGACGCGATGGAGAGCCCGACCGCTGATGGGGATGCGGGCGATAGACCACCCGCCGAGCCCATCATTAGCGGCACGGACGAGGCCAGCAGCGAGGACGGCGGAGCGGATGCTGCCGCCGAAGGTGGCGGCGAGCAAAAGCGGCGGCGCCGCAAGCGTGGTGGCAGTGGCGGCGGCAAGAAGGGGCGCTCGCTCGATTCCTTCCAGCCAGGGGAAGAGCTACAGGGCACCGTGCGCTCCATTCAACCCTATGGCGCCTTTGTGGACGTGGGCGCGGAGCGCGACGGTCTGATCCACATCTCCGAACTGCGCGATGGCTTTGTGGAAAAAGTGGAGGATGTCGCCAAGGAAGGCGACGCGGTGACGGTCCGCATCAAGGACATTGACACCGAGCGTGGTCGCCTCAGCCTGACCATGCGCTCCGAGCAGGCCGTGGCAAGCTCCACGGGCGGCCGCGGCGAGGAGGCTTCCTCCGACAAGGACAAGCGCACCCGCCTGCGAGACCTCCAGGAGGGGCAGGAGCTAACGGGCACTGTCACCAGCATCGTTGAGTTTGGCGCGTTCGTGGACGTGGGCGCAGCCACCGATGGCCTGGTCCACATTTCCGAGATGAGCGAGGAGCGCATCCGTCGCGTCTCTGACGTGGTGGCGGAGGGGCAAGAGGTAACCGTGCGCGTGCTGGGCGTGGATCGCAAGCGCAACCGCATCAGCCTCTCCATGCGGCCCGCCCAGGAGACCGACTCCTATAGTTTTGAGGACGAGGACGGGAGCGAGGAGCCGCCGTCGGCGATGGAGGCAGCCTTTGCCCGTGCGCGGGAGCGAAACCGCAAGGAAGAAAGACGCGCCGAAAAGCGCCAAGAGTCGGAGCAGCCCGACCCGCAGGAAGACATCATCGAGCGAACCCTGCGCCAGCGGGAGGGATAAGCCCTCCGCCCATGTACGACCTGATTGAGGACTTCATCAACCGTCGCTGCTGGGCGGTGGTGGGGGTGTCGAAAGATCGCCGCAAGTTCGGCAACATCATCTTTCGAGACCTCCGTGCGGCGGGCTATCACGTCTATGGCGTCCATCCGAGCGGCGAGCCGGTGGATGGTCAAACCATCTACCCGACCCTGGCCGACCTGCCGGAGCAACCGGAGGTGGTGGACCTGGTGGTTCCGCCCGATGTGACCGAACAGGTAGTGCGGCAGTGCCATGAGTTGGGGCTGACGCGCGTGTGGATGCAGCCGGGCGCCGCCTCGCGCGAGGCGGTCCAGTTCTGCCAGGCCAACGGGATCGAGGTCATTTCCGGGGGCCCCTGCGCCATGGTCCACAAGCGTCGTTGGCAGGAGTAAGCACCTTCGATTCCTCAGGGAGCGGCCCACGGGCCGCTCCTTTTTTTATTCCAGCCATCCCCTGACACCCGATGCATGCGCCCGCCGCCCCAGCCATTTGCCACGCGCCCCCAGGCTTTGTACCATTGCACTGCCTCATCGCCCCCTTGCTCGAGGAACCCTGCGCTTGCTTGACCGCCTGGCCCTTCGCGACCGCCTGATCCGGGCACTGCGATTCTCGCCCCCCAGCGGGGCAGATGCGGTGCGCCAGTTCCAACTCTCGTTGCTGCTGCTCGTCGGCCTGCTGGTGGTAGGGGTGATCGGATACGTGCAACTCGCGCAGATGTCCTGGATTGATGCCGCCTACATGACGGTCATCACCCTGACAACCGTGGGCTTTGGCGAGGTACGCCCGCTGAACGAGGCAGGGCGCCTCTTCACCATGCTGCTCATCATGCTGGGCGTTAGCCTTTCCGCCTATGCGCTCCGCAACGTGGTGGAAATTGCCGTAGGGGACCGTCTCTGGGTATCGCTGGGGGAACGACAGTTGCAGCAACAGCTGAGTGTCATGCACAATCATTACATAGTCTGTGGCTATGGGCGCATGGGGCGCGAGATCGTCCGCGAGTTCCAGCGGCGCAACGAGTCCTTCGTGGTGGTAGACAAGAGCGATGCCGTTCACACGGAACTTCTTGAGTCGGGCATCGTGCACGTGGTGGGCGATGCCACCCATGACGAGGTGCTGATCCAGGCGGGCGTGGCGCAGGCCAAGGGGCTGCTAGCCGTGGCCAGCAGCGATGCGGACAACGTCCTCATCGTGCTGAGCGCGAAAGGGCTGAACAGCCTGCTAAAGGTGGTGGCCCGCGCCGCGACCGATGAGATGGAAAGCAAGCTCAGGCGGGCGGGGGCGGACATCGTGACCAGCCCCTACGTCATCGGGGGGCAACGCATGGCCTTTGCGCTCGTGCGCCCGGCGGTGTACCAGTTCCTCAATACTGTGGTGTACAGCGAGGCCCTTCACATCGAGATGGGGCAAATGCTGATGAGGCCGCACTCCCCCCTGGTGGGCTCCACGCTGCGCCAGGCCAACCTGCGGGAGCGGTGGGGGGTCTTTGTGGTAGCGATCCTGGACCGTGCCGGGCAGACCCTGATTAGCCCGGACCCGAACCGCCGCATCGAGGAGGGCGATACCCTGATCGTGGTCGCCCCCACGGAAGTGATTCAGCGCCTGGAGGATGGCAATTTCGAGGCGCGCTAGGGCCAGTCACCCCCTCACCCTGGCGCTCATCGGCGGGGGTGCCCTGCTGGCGGCGGCGTGGCTGGCGTGCCTCATGCGTGCGCCCTTCCACGAGGACGAGGCCATCTACGCCGCCTGGGCGCTGCAGATCGTGCGGGGCGATCCGTGGCTGTGGGCCACGCCGGTAGACAAGCCGCCCCTCACGCTTTACCCCCTGGCAGCGAGCCTCGCCCTGTTTGGCCGCCACGACTGGGCGGCGCGGCTGCCCAACGTGGGGTGGACCCTCCTGCTGCTTGCGCTTCTCGGGCGGGTGGCCCGCCGCCTGGGTGGCGACCCAAAACGCGCGTGGGGCCTGGCCCTGCTCAGCCCCCTGCTGTGGGCGCAGGCTGCCTCTGCCTTCACCGACCCCCCCATGCTGGCCCTGACCTTCCTTGCCTTGGATCGTGCCCTGGCGCGCCGACCCGCTCAGGCAGGGGGTAGCTGGGCCTGCGCCTTTCTTGCCAAGCCAACCGCTCTTTTCCTGCTCCCGCTCGTGTTAGGCTGCCTGGGCGCTCGGGAGCGATCCGCGACCCCTTCGGCCCCGGCTGGAATCCTTTCTGCTGGGCGCGGCGGCCCCGATCCTTGCTGCCTGGGCATGGGACGCCAGCCGCATCGCCCCCTCCTGGTGGGCGCTCGGCGCGCAGGCCTATGGCACCCTGGGGCAGCCAGCCCTGGCGTGGCAGCCCTGGCTTGCCAAAGCGGCGGGGGCGCTCGGCTCGGTGCTGCTGGGCGGCCTGCTCCTCGCCTCCCCGCGCCGCGCCACAGGGCCTGCGTTCTGGCTGGCCGCGCCCCTGCTGGCCTGGCTGCCGCTCCATGCGCTGCTCGGCTTTCAACCGTGGGAGCGCTACCTGCTGCCGTTGGTGCCTGTAAGCGCCCTGGCCCTCGCGATGGGGGAGGGGAGGGGCGGGGTGGCAGGGCGAGGGCTGGCCATTGCCCTGCTCCTCCTGGCACCAGCGGCGGCGATTGCCCTGCAGATTGAGCCGCAGGGCAACGGCTGGCAGGGTATAGCAGAGATGGGGCGCACCGTCGAGGCGCTTCCCGCCGCGGCCACCGTGTACTATCTCGGCGCGGGTCGCCCCCTGGCCTGGTACGCGGCGGACGCCACCGCTGCCCTGCGGTGGGCAGGCCCCGACGGGCGCACGCTGCGCGCCGACTTGGCCATCCCCGCCCCCCAGCCCCGCTACCTTGTCGCCCGCCGCGCGGACCCGTTGCCCCCTGCCGTCGCGGGGTGGGCGGTAGCGGCGGAGGCAGGCTTCTTTTATCTGCTGGCCGAGCCCCTTGCGGGCCTGACCCCTCCCTGAGCCCTATCTCCCTTATACATCCATGCGCCCCCTACGCTCCCTCCTTCCTGTCCTGCTGCTCGCCCTGTTGCCTTTCCTCTTCCTGTGGAAGCTGACCCTCGCGGGGCGGATCCTGGTGGGGCTGGACCCCTTTAACTTTTTTTACCCCTACCACGACGCGCTTCAGGCCCGACTGCTGGCGGGCGAGCTCCCGCAGTGGAACCCGACCCTGTTCGGCGGCGTGCCCTTTCTGGCCGACCTGCAGGCAGCAGACGTTTTACCCGCCTGCCTGGCTCGTTCTCCCGCTTAGCGCGCCGGATGCCCTGACCTGGACGCTGCTCTTCCATCTGGCAGTGGCCGCCCTCGGCACCTATGGCTGGGCACGGCGCGGGCTGGGGCTCGGCGCGTCGGGTGCGTGGGCAGCCGCGGCGCTCTTCGCCCTCGGCGGCTACCTGGGGGCCCAGGTCGAGCACCCCAACCAGGTAGCGGCAGCAGCCTGGCTTCCCTGGCTGCTCCTCGGCTTTGAGCGTGCGCGGGGCAGTTGGGCGAGGGGGCGGGCGGGCGTGGCCCTGGGCTCGCTGGCGTTGGCCCTGAGCCTGCTGGCGGGCCACACCCAGACCACCTTCATCTCGCTCGCCCTGCTGGGCGCCTGGGCGCTGGGCTCCGTGGCCAGCGATGGCTGGGAGCAGCGTCGCTGGCCGCGCCTCTCCGACCTGGCGGTTACCCTGGGGCCGCTGCTGCTGATGGGCCTTCTGGGTGGCCTGCTCGCGGCGGTTCAGCTCGCTCCCCACGCAGGCGCTTTCCGCGCTCTCGCCCCGTGCGGGGGGGCTTTCCTTTAGCGAGGCAGCCGCCTTCTCGCTCGACCCGCACCTGCTGCCCCGCGCCCTGCTGCCCACCTATGGGCTGGACGACAGGCTGCTCAGCGAGTACGTTGCCTGGATCGGCTTTTTGGGCATGGCTCTGGCGCTGGTGGGGCTATGGCCCGCGCCGGCCGTCCGCCACGAGCGGGCACGCCGCTTTGGCCTGCTGGGGGCGGGCATGGGGTTGTTCTTGGCCCTGGGGGGGTACAACCCCTTTTTCTGGCCGCTGTGGCGCCTCGTGCCCGGCTTCGACCTGTTCCGCGCCCCCGCCCGTTGGTTGCTGCTCTGGGCGTTTGGCAGCGCGCTTCTGGCAGGGGTGGGCGTGGAGCGATGGCGGCAGGTCGCCCCCGACCTGCGCCGCCCCGCCCTTTTGCCGGGCGTGGTGGCACTGGGGGGGCTGGGGCTCGCGATCGTGCTCGCCGATTGGCCTGCCGCGCGCGTGTTGCCGCTGTGGGGCGCGATGGCAGTGGCGGTGGGGGCGATGCTGCTCGTGCCGCGCCTGCGCGTGCCCGGGCCGCTGCTGCTCCTCCTGCTCGTGGGCGAGTTCTGGCTCGCCGCGCTGGGGCTGGATTCGCAGAAGGCCACGGCCCCGGAAGCCTACAGCGGGCTCCGCCCCGTGCCTGCCCATCTTCTCACCCAGCCATCCGGGCGCCTCCTCTCGCTCAGCGATCTCGACCTGGGACCCCGGCGACTGGCGGTGCTGCAGGCGCGCCATGCCGGGCTGCTCGGCGAGGAGGCCATCTACGATCTGGTCGTGGCAACCAAGCTGAAGAGGTGCTGGCCCCCAACCAGCCGATGCGCTGGGGGCTGGCTACCGCCGATGGCTACGGCGGCGGCCTGCTCCCCTCGGCGCGCTGGGTGGCCTTCCAGCGCACCCTCCCGCTCGCCAAAGTCGTGCCCGACGGGCGCCTGCGGGAGCAACTGACCGGCCTGCCCCGTTCGGCCCTGCTGGATGTGATGGGCGTGGAATGGCTGGTGGCGGACAAGGTAGGCGATTGGTGGGCCGAGGGAATCTACCACGATTCGGGTGCCCCCCTCGCCCTGGAAGCGGGCCAGCGGGCGCGCTGGGCTCCAACGTTTCAGCAGGCGACTGCGCTCTCGTTTGTCGTCATCGGGGAGTGGCCGGAGGAGGCGGGGGTGCTCGAGGTGGGGGGGCGCACCCTTTCCCTGGGTGATGCGGTGCCGCGCGCCACGCGGGAAACGGCCCAGGGCATCGAGCGCCACCTCTGGCTGTCAATCGAGCCGCCCGTGCGCGTGGCCACGCTGGAGGTGGAGGCGGCCCGCCCTGGACGCTGGGTGCCCTCTCGCTGGTGGATGAGCGGCTGCCCGCCTTCGAGCCCCTGCCCGCCGACCCCGCCCTGCGCGTCACCCTCAGCGGGGATGTCAAGGTTTACCGACGTCAGGGGGCACTGGGGCGGGCCTGGGTGGTGCCCCAGGCGCGACCTGCGGCTCGGACCGAGGCAGCGCTCCAGCAGGTCGGCGGACCGACCTTCGACCCAGGGCAAGCGTGGTCGTGGAGCAGGCGGACCCGGCGCGCCCCCTGCCCAGCGGGGGAAGCGGGACGGTGCGCTCGCTGCGGGACGAGCCGGAGTGGCTGGCGCTGGAGGTGAGCGTGCCGGAGGGGGGCTGGCTGCTCCTGGCGGACGCGCACCTTCCCCGGCTGGCAAGCCACAGTCGGGGGCGCCCGACCGACTGGGTTCCTGCCAACGGCATCAACCGTGCGCTTCTTCGCCGGGCGACCACGGGTGGAGTGGCGCTACACCACCGGGGCTACGGGTGGCTGCTCGGCACCTGGTCGGCGCTCCTCTGGCTGGGGTGAGGTCTTACCCGGCGCAGGCGCTAGACGCCCCCGCGTTCTTCCGCTACACTTGGCTCAAGCGCTTCCGCACCCGCCCCTGCGCGTGACCGCGTTACCCCAGGAGGCCCCTGCACCATGTTGAACGTACTGAACCGCGTAGTCACCATCCTGGCCCTGCTGGGGCTGGTCGCGTGTGCGGCCTGGTGGCCGTCGGCGTCTACCTCGCCACCACCCTTCGGGACCGAGCGGCGGTTGCGGTGGATGCGCTTCCTCCTGCCGAAACGATGATCGCAGCCAGCAGTCGATCACCCCCGTGGTCGCGTCGCTTCTCGCCGTGATAGGCTTTGTCCTGCTGGTGCTCGAACTGTCGCCCGCGACGATTCGGTCCAACTCGAGGCGGCGGATGGCAGCCGCACGCGCGTGGCACGCGGCGCCATCCACCGGCGGGTGCAGATGCGCAGTGGATCGCCTCGATGACGTGGTAGGTGTCGCCGACGATCACGGTGGCGGCAGGGGCTAACGGTCCATCTGGATGTGACGACCTCGCCGCACATTGACGTACCCATGAAGCGAAGCAGATCCGCGCTGTCACGCACGACGTGATCGAGAAGCAGATGGGGCTGCGGGTGACCCAGGTGACCGTCAAGCTCGACGACGATGCCTACCAGATCCTTTGAAAGCGACGTTGTTCTGAGGCTCACGGCGCGGGTTGTCGCTCAGGGTTAGCGTGCCTGCCTCCACGCGCACCTCGTTCAACTGCGCGTAGCTTTGCGTTTGCAGGATGGCTTCCGCAGCATCCTCTTTCCACCTGATCGAGGATAGGCCCGGACGGGGAAATCGGCCCGATGCGCCGTCCACGATATCCATGACTAGCTCGCCGTTGGCCGCATGGGCCGCGCCACCACGCGGATGGGCTGCGAGCGACCCTGAAACTCGATATCGCCGCGTAGCGCCAGCGTACCGTCCTCTTTGAAATAAATCTGCGGGTTGACGCAGCGATATCTCGACCGACGTACCCGCCTCGGCGGCGGCACTTTCCAGCCGGAGCGCGACAAACGACATGATCTCCTCCTGCGAGACCGTAATCGTGGAAGCGCCGCTCGCCTGCGCCGCCTGCGCTGCATCCGCCGCTTCTGCTCCAAGCTCGCCGCCGCCTCGGTCGGTGATGGGGATGGGCGGCCCATCGTCCGGCATCTGGAAG
>CAVRLZ010000002.1:0-255853 GCA_963721895.1 uncultured Chloroflexia bacterium
CGCAGGGTCGAAAAGTCTGCAGAAGTTTGCGTCTCCGGTCACAGACGCACCCATCTCGTATGCGCGCGAGCTGCTCGCGTCTGTCGTGGTGTTTCTCGTCGCCCTGCCGCTGTGCATGGGCATCGCGATCGCCTCGGGTGTCCCTCCTGCGCTCGGCCTGGTGACCGGCATCGTCGGCGGACTGGTGGTCGGCTCGCTGGGGGGCTCGCCGCTGCTCGTGAGCGGGCCGGCGGCGGGACTCGCCGTGCTCGGTCTGCAATTCATCGAGGACTTCGGCCTCGCGCGTCTCGGCGTCGTCGTGCTGGGCGCGGGTATTCTCCAGTTCATTTATGGCATCAGCAAGCTGGGACGCTGGTTCCGCGCGGTCTCCCCCGCAGTCATCCAAGGCATGCTTGCGGGCATCGGCGTGCTGATCTTTGGGCAGCCAGTTCCACGTGATGGTCGACGACGTGCCGCGCGACGCGGGCTCGAAGAACCTTGTGTCGATCCCGGAGTCGATCCAGAAGGGGCTGACGCCGCAAGAGAGCGCGCCGATGCACCACTTGGCCGCGAGCATCGGTCTGCTCACGCTGGTGGTGCTCGTCATCTGGAATCCTGGCGCCCAAAGGTCCTGCGGGCCGTGCCTGGACCGCTCGTGGCCGTGCTCGTCGCCACCACGCTGCAGGCCATGCTCGGCTGGGACATCCAGCACGTGAGCGTGCCCGATAACCTGCTCGGCGCGCTCAACTCGCCTTCGTTCGCGGACTTGCTGTGGGGCTCGACTGGAGGTTGCTCGGAGGAGATCTTTGCGTTCTCGGTGATCGCCAGCGCCGAGACGCTGCTCGTCGGCGGCCGCGCTGGACAAAATGCACGGCGGCAGGCGCTCCGATTTTGACCGAGGAGCTCGCGGCACAGGGTGTGGGCAATGCAATCTGCGGAGTGCTCGGGGCGCTGCCGATGACCGGGCGTGATCGTGCGCAGCACGGCCAATGTCGAGTCGGGCGCGCGGACGCGCCTCTCTTCGGTGCTTCACGGCCTGTGGCTGCTCGCGCTGGTCACGGCGCTGCCTTCTCTGCTGCGCATGATGCCCATCGCCAGCCTGGCGGCCGTGCTGGTGTACACCGGCTACAAGCTGGTCAACCCCAAGGCGATTCGGAGCCTGTACCAGGCCGGTGTCGGGGAGCTCCTGGTCTATCTCGTCACCGCCACCGCGATCGTGGTCACGGACCTCCTGACGGGTGTGCTTGTGGGCGTCGTCGCCGCGCTGGTCAAGCTGCTCTGGCACTTCGCGCGTCTGGATGTGGTAGTCGAGCGAAATCAGACCGACAATCGCGCCGACGTACGCCTGTTCGGTGCGGCCACCTTCGTGCAGCTGCCCAAGCTGGCGGACGCACTGGAAGGGCTAGAGAAGGGCCTAGACGTCCAGATTCATCTGGCAGACGTAGCCTACATCGATCACGGCAGCCTGGACTTGCTACGGACCTTCGAGAGTGCGCATCGCGAAGCGGGCGGCACTGTCTCCATCGACTGGAACGATTCCGCGGCGCGCCACTCGAACCTCCCTATCGCGCAGGCGCGCCACGCCAATGCCCACGAAGCGATGCGCACGAAGCGGTCTGTCACGAGGTGAAAGCCGCCCCGCTGAGCCATCGAGCTGTGCGCGGCGAGGCGCCCCGCTGAGGCGGCACAGGCGGCACGCATCGGACAGTCCATGCGGGCGCTTCCCTACTCAGGTGAAGTGGCACGCAAATCGCGAGCTGGTCGGCCCTATGAGGAAGTTTTTGCTGAGCTTCGCTTCACCGTCTAGCCGGAGCCCCCTAACCGTTCGAAGCTCGGCTCTTGCAGTGCGGCCCTGCCGCTCTGCGGTGGGTTTCGCCTGGTCCGTAGTCTGCACAAGCGGTGCGGCTGCGGGATTCGCCATCCACCACCATGTGCTGGTGCTAGCAGCGCGGTGTCTCTGGGCTGTATCTGAGTCGTGGCTGTCCGAGTGCGCTCGGAGACAAGCTGCGCGATACACTCGCGTGCCTGCGATCTGAGACAGTCGTAAGCAGTGGAGCAAGCAGCGCAAGTCAGGCACTCTGAAGTCAGCGAGGGAGAGCGGATGCAGCCCAGCACGCAAGACACGTTCGAGGCCTGGCGCAGGTACGTGTCCACCGGCGCACTCGTCCCCAGTCTGCTGCGACCTCAAGTCTTGCGCGCGTGGCAGCGAGCCCATGAAAGCCGCGTGAGTCCGCGCTTGCACCGGCCGGAGCGTCTGTCGCCCAACGACACAGAGCGCTTCGTCGAGCAGCACAGCGCGCTTGTGGCCGCCTCCCTGCCTTACCTCGACGCGCTGTCGGTGGCCGCGGGCAGCGAGTGGCACGGTGCTCTGTTGGGGGCCGCAGACGGCCGTGTTCTCGCGCTGCGCGCCGCCGAGCAGAGCTTGCACGGCCTCGATGCGGTGCCTGGGGTGGGCACGCTCATGGCAGAGGCGTGGGCAGGCAGCAACGGCATCGGCACGGTGCTGGCCGAGGGGGAGTGCGCCGAGCTCGTGGGGCCCGAGCACTTCATCGGCGGTTTTCACGAGCACAGCTGTCAGGGCGTGCCCCTGCGTGATGCGGCGGGTCAGGTCGTGGGCGTGCTCTCGCTGGCGGTGCGCGCCGATAGCCAGGAGGGGCGACGCTTGCGAGACCTTCTGCTCACCGCTTCACGCGGCATCGAGATGGAGCTCAGAGCTGTGTCGCTGCGCGCGCGGCTCGAGGAGCTTCGGTACGACGGCAGGGCAGAGACCGAGGACCTCGTGCCCCTTCACCAGGACATCGTGCAAGCGCAGGCCGCGGCGCGTTTGCAGATGGAGATGGGCTCGGTGCTCTTGCGCGAGCGGCGACCCGCCGCGCTGCTCGCCGCCGCGCAGGAATCGATCGAGCGCTTCGTGCGTGGCTCTCGCACGTGGCAGCTGGCAAGCGGGGTAGCGCTGCGCGAGCCGATGAGCATGAGCGCACTGGTCTGCAACGTCGCGGAGCTGCTGCAGACCGAGGCCGCGATCCAGAAAGTCAGGCTGTCCGCAGTCGCTCGACGAGCCTGACTCTGCGGGGCTTGCCGCGCCCTTGGTCGCGCGCGTCGTCCTGACTGGCTCCTACCGCGCGGTCCGCTCGGTGGGGGTCGGTGGGGCGGTGAGTATCAGGCTCTCGCGAGGCGGGGCCGTGCGCTGGACCCTGCATTCACAGACCGGACGACAGTGGGAGCGGGCGGGGGGTTCAGGGCAGGGTCGGGGTGAGGGTCGCTCTCGCTAAGGAGCGCGGAGCGACCTCATCGAGAGCTTTCGGCGGGCGACCCTCACCCCGACCCCTCCCAGAGGGAGAGGGAGGGGAGACGGAGCTGAGAGAGTCAGGCGGCGGGGAGCGTGTCGAACCTTCGGGTGCCGTCGAGCTCGAGCACGAAGTCTTTGCCGAAAGCCTGCGCCGGAGTCAGCGCGCCGGCCGGGCGCTCGGCGAGCGTCTTTTCGACGCAGCGCACGCCCGAGACTGCCGTGAATGCGTAGCCCTCGACCGTCTCGAGCCAGCCCTCGGCGCTGCGGCTCTCGCCATCGCTCGCGCGCGCCCACACCTGCGAGCGGCCGCTCCTGCGCGTCTGCTCGTCTGGTCCGGCGGCACGGCTCTCGAGTGAGCGCTGGATCGCCTGCTTGATGCGGGGGCGTCCGAGCACACCACGCAACAAGGGCGTGGCGACCGCCGTCAGGGGCCAGGTCGCTGCCGAGGCTTTGATGAGGCTCTTTGGGAACGTCATGTACGTCGTGATGTTGCGAATACCCGTGCTGCGATAGGCGCTCTCGAGGTCGCCCCACGGGATGGCGAGCACGCGCCGCTCGCGGTCGACGAAGCGCACCTTACGGGTGGCCTTACCCATCGGCATGGGCACGAGCTTGCCGCCGCGGCGTACGAGCCCCCCGTTGAGCGCACCGTCGAACATGCTCTTCATGGTGCCCGGGCTGAGGCTCGCCATGCCGGAGATGGCGATCTCCAGCCTGGTCGCGCCCGGCACCTGCGCGGCCACGTGGTTGGCCAGGCAGTCGGTCGGCACGACGTCGAAGCCGGCTCCGGAGAGCAACAGCACGCGCTTCTTCTGCGCGGCCTCGTGGTAGCCGTAAGTGTTGGCGAACACCGGCACCTCGCCGGTGACGTCGATGTAGCTCGTGTTCGTGGCGAGACAGGCGCGCACCATGGTGTCGCTCGTGTCGATGAACGGCCCCGCCGCGTGAAACACCAGCTCCACCTTCTCGAGCGCCTTGAGCAGCGCGCTCGCGTCGCTCAAGTCGAAGGCGACATAGTCGAGCCCGTGGCGCTCGGCGATGGGTCTGACTTTGTCGGCAGAGCGACCCGCTAGCAGCGGACGGTGGCCGCGGCGCACGGCTTCCTCCACGACGAGCTCGCCCCGTGTATCCGTTTGCGCCGTAGATCATCCATGAGGCTTTGGCCAAGCGAAGTCTCCTTGTAAGGCTCGTGTCCGAGCGCGTCCGAATCAGGCGCCGTGGGCGCGTAGCTCGTCGAAGATATGGCGCGCACTCACGCCCGCGCGAAAGCGCTGCAGGTACTTCGTGGCGAGCCGCCAGTTATCGAGCATCGATGATGCCGACGGGGCCGTCGATGCGTGACCTGACTTGAGTCATGCCCACGCCATAGCACGGAGGATGCGCGGAAGCTCAGACCACCGAGAGTCGGTGCACCATCTTGCGCGCGAGCTCCGAGTCGGGCTCCTTGTGCGTGGGCGCCTCTCCTGGCGTGAGCTGGGTCTTGTCGTAGCCGTAGATCTCGCACAGCGACTTGAAGATGCCGGGGCCCGCCGAGAGCTCGACGTCGTGCGGCGTGTACTGGCCGGGGTGCGCGTAGCCGGAGGCGTGCGTGACCGCCATCAGCTCGTTGCGGAACGACTCGAGGTAGCCCTGACAGCGGCGCGCGCCGACCTCGGG
Organism: uncultured Chloroflexia bacterium; assembly: GCA_963721895.1. Classification (GTDB taxonomy): domain Bacteria; phylum Chloroflexota; class Anaerolineae; order Ardenticatenales; family Ardenticatenaceae; genus CAVRLZ01. The sequence continues at coordinate 4,925 of CAVRLZ010000002.1, forward strand.
CACCATGCCGCGCTCGAGCCACCACTTCTGCGTGGCGACGCCCGCCGGGCAGTTGCCCGTGTGGCACTTCTGGGCCTGGATGCAGCCGATCGAGAGCATCGTCTCGCGCGCGACGTTGATCAGGTCGGCGCCGAGCGCGATGGCCACCACGGCGCGATCGGGAAAGCCGAGCTTGCCGGAGCCGATCCACAACGAGCTCGTCCGCGATGCCTGCGTCCTTGAAGATCTTGTACACGCGCGTGAAGCCGAGCTTGTACGGCAGCGACACGTGGTCGGCGAAGGTCAGCGGCGCTGCGCCGGTGCCGCCTTCGCCGCCGTCGATGGTGATGAAGTCGGGACCACGTGCCGGTCGCGCGCATGAGCTCCGCGAGCTCGACGAAGAAGTCGAGGTGTCCGACCGCGCTCTTGATGCCCACCGGCAGGCCCGTGGCCGCTGCGATCTGCTCGACGAAGTCGATCAGCGAGGCGCGGATCGTGAAACGCCGTGTGGCCGTTCGGGCTGATGCAGTCCTCGTCGGGCGTGACGCCGCGGATCGCTGCGATCTCGGCTGTGACCTTGGCCGCCGGCAGCATGCCGCCCTTGCCAGGCTTTGCGCCCTGGCTGAGCTTGATCTCGATCAGCTTGATCTGCGGGTAGCGTGGTGACCTTCTCGACCAGCTTCGGGAGCGAGAAGGTGCCGTCGAGGTCGCGCGCGCCGAAGTAGCCCGTGCCGATCTGCCAGCACACGTCGGCGCCGAGCAGGTGAAACGGCAGAGGCCCCACCTTCACCCGTGTTGTGAAAGCAGCCTGCTGCCTTGGCGCCGAGGTTGAGCGACGTGATGGCGTTCTTGCCCAGCGAGCCGTAGCTCATGGCCGAGATGTTGATGATGGAGGGCGGGCGCCAGGCCTTTTGCCGCTTGTGACGAGCGCCGATGACCTTGGCGCAGGGGATCTGCACGGTCTTGTCGTGCTTCGAGCCGCGAAACGCGACGTTGCCGTAGGGGATGACCGCGTGTTTGATGATGGGATAGCCGATGCCGTAGATCTGGTCGTCGGTGCCGAAGCCGGAGTAGTTGTTCTTGCGGTCGGCCGAGTTGTAGATCCAGTCGCGCTCGCTGCGGTTGAAGGGCTGCTCCTCGCGGTTGTGCGCCACGAGGTACTGGCGGATCTCCGGACCTATCTCGATCAAGAAGTAGCGGATGTGCCCGATCACCGGGAAATTGCGCAAGATGGCGCTGCGCTTCTGCGAGACGTCGTGCAGCACCACGAGCAGCAACAGACCGACCAACAGCAAGCACGACCAGATCCATAGTGCCACGGCAGCGCTCCGATTCTCGAGATGAGGCAGGGAGTGTAGCGGAGCCAGCGACTTGGCCGCCAGAGAGCGGGCCGGGGCGCGAGTTCTGAGCGCAAAAACGCGCGGAGGCAGACTCGACCCCCGTCTGAAGACCGGAAGGTCGCGTCAGCCTCTCGCCGCGCACACCTGTCTCGACCGACAGCCGCGGGCTACGCGCTTGGTTGCTCAGAGCATCAGTGCGCCACCGAGCAGTGCTAGCGCATCGTAAATGCGGTTCGCGTTCGGCTTCACGAGCGCCTGCAGACGCGTGTTCATCTCGGTCGACGCCTTGGCGATGGCCTTGGTCGCTTCGCGGTCGATGACGTCGCGGATCACGTCTTCGGCGGCCTCGGCGCCTGCGTAGCCGAGGATGGCACCGAAGATTCCGCCAGAGAACGGGTCGGTCAGGAGCACGAGCCCCACGATGGCACCCGCCTCGGCGCCCAGGATGGTGAGGTCGCGGTTGAGGCCATTGACGTTGACCGAGCCGCCGTCGTCAGTCAGCCAGGCGTTGACGCTGACGGGATTCTTCTCGGTGGTCGGCTCGAAGAACACCTTGAGCCGCACGTGAAGGCCCACGATCTTTCGGATGTTCCAGTTCGGGCGGATCGATGTCCCTGATGACAGGATCCTGCCAGCCCTCGCCCAGGCGAATGTAGGGGTTTGCGTTGAACGTGACCTCGCCCTGCACATCCAGGGCGACGTTCACGCCGTCGACCCAGCCCGAGGGACCTGCAGGCGTGATCACCGGGTTCGCGATCCTCGTGAAGCGAAAGCTGCCGTTCATGTCGACGCGCCAGTGAGCGTCCGGACACGGGTCCGTGCAGCGCTCGGTCCCGCTGAGTCGAGCCGGGATCTCGGCTCGCATGGCCGCGTTGATGGCGGCTCTCCACGGTCGCCCATGGGATGGCCGGAAGCTGCGCCGAGGCAGGTGAAGCAAAGCTCGCGATGCAGCCGAGGCAGAGCGCGAATGCTGCGGTCAAGAGTCGCATGGCTTTTCTCTCCGTCTGCTCGTGAGCTCCCGAGGGGAGCCGGTCCATCAGTAGATACCAATCTGAGCGGACCAGAGGTTGAGGTTGATGGCCGCTGCGTTGCTGCAGGTGGAGAGCGCGTCGATCTGCACGTTCTTGCCGGAGACCAGCGCCGTCATCAGCGTGCTGTAGGCGTTCTTCATGTTTACGCCGTTGTGCGCGTAGGCGCCGTCCATGCGCCCGGAGCTGATGATGACCCAGCGGTCCTTGACCACGCCGTCGGTGTCACAGGTGCCGGACACGCGGATGCGCATGCGCGCGTTGTACACGCCGTTGACGTTGGTCTCTGCCACGGTGCCCACGAAGGTGACCTTGCCCCACGTGGTGGCGGCCTGCGCGGTGCTCGCACCGGTGCCAAGCAACACAGCGGCAGCCATCGTCAAGCCCGCCATCGTCTTCTGAAAGCTCTTCATGAACATGCTCCTAAGTCCGTCGGCCTGCGCTCGAGGTCCGACACTCATGCTCGTATGCAGACAGTCTGCTTCGATGCGTTTCAAGTAAGTGCCTGCGTGATTGCCGGCATGACAGCACCCCATTGCATCGGGTGTGCCACGTGGATAAAAGAGGGAATTGCGGCTGAAAAGCGCGATTTGCGGCCCGTCGGCGTGCGATTGCTGGCCCGCCACTTTCTCCGCCAGCCTGGCGGAGGGGTCCGCCAAGCTTCCGCCAGCGCGGCGGTAGCGGTCCCTATGGCGGGAGGCAGTAGTCCGCGTCGTGCAGACGAGCGAGTGCGCGCATGTTCGCGAGCATCGAGCGCCGCGAACAGCGCGAGCGTCAGCACGAGGGCAGCGGTGGCGTGTTACGGCGGGACCGTCACTCCGCGGGTGCCAGCGCCTTCTCTCCGCGCGGCTCGCGCCAGCGCTGCACACTGTCGAACAGGATGGCGATCAGCGCCACCATGGCGAGCGCGCACAGACTGGACAGCAGGTAGCCCTGAAACACCTTGTCGGGCACGCCCGAGCCGATCAGCTTGGGGACGAACTGGTCGCGGATCAGCTGGTAGCCCGCGGTCTCGGTCGCGACGCCCACGAACAGCGAGCGGCACCAGCGTGACCCAGGCGTACTTGCGCGCGCCCGCGGTTGATGATGAGCGTGGTGGCCGCGCACAGCGCGATGCAGGCGAGCAGCTGGTTGGAGATGCCGAGCATCGGCCAGATGGTGGCGATGCTGCCCGTCCACACCAGGTAGCCCCAGCTCAGGCACACCGAGGGTGGTCGAGAGCAGCGTGCCCGGCAGCCAGTCCGGTCGCGCCAGCTTGGGGTTGACGCGACCGCAGGAACTCCTGCACCAGGAAGCGCGCGACGCGCGTGCCGGTGTCGACCGTGGTCAGGATGAACAGCGCCTCGAACATGATCGCGAAGTGGTACCAGTAGGAGATCAGCGTGCGGAAGCCGGGCAGGCTCGCGAAGATCTGACTCATGCCCACGGCGAGCGAGACCGCGCCGCCCGCGCGCCCTGCCAGGCGCTCGCCGATCTGCTCGCACAGCTCGGGCAGGCTCTCCGTGTGCATGCCGAGCAGCGGCGAACTTGTCGGGCGGCGTGTTGATCGCGAAGTAGTCGCCGGGCGCCAGCGCGCAGGCGGCGATCAGCGCGATGATGCCGACGAGGCCCTCCATCAGCATCGCGCCGTAGCCGATCATGCGCGCGTCGCTCTCGCTTGTCGATCATCTTGGGCGTGGTGCCGCTGGCGACCAGCGCGTGAAAGCCGCTGATCGCGCCGCAGGCGATGGTGATGAACACGAACGGAAAGAGCGTGCCCGGGACGATCGGGCCCGCCGTCGACGAACTGGCTGACGGCGGGCTTCTTGAGCTCGGGATTCACGATCACGATGCCGACGATCAAGAGCGCGATGGTGCCGATCTTCATGTAGGTCGAGAGGTAGTCGCGCGGGCAGAGCAGCATCCACACCGGCAGCACGCTGGCGACGAAGCCGTAGGCCGCGATGGCGAGCGTGAGCGTGTGCTCGCTGAGCAGGAACGCAGGCGCCCAGCTCGACTCGGCCACCCACTTGCCGGCCACCACGCAGAACGAGCAGCAGCACGACGCCGATGACCGTGGCCTCGCCGATCTTGCCCGCGCGGACGCGGTACATCCACAGGCCCATCAACAGCGCGATCGGGATCGGTGACGCCGATGGTGAACATGCCCCACGCGCTCTCGGCCAGCGCGTTGACCACGACGTTGCCCAGGCCGCGAGCGCGATGATGACGATGAACAGGATGGCGACGCCCGCGATCGAGCCGCTGCGCCGGCCCGAGCTCCGCGCGCGCGATCTCGGCGAGCGACCGGCCGTCGCGGCGCATGCGAGGCCGTCAGGATGACGAAGTCGTGCACGGCGCCGCCGAGCACCACGCCGAACAGGATCCACAGGTAGCCGGGCAGAAAGCCGAACTGCGCCGCCAGCGACGGGCCCGATCAGCGGCCCGGCGCCCGGTGATGGCCGCGAAGTGATGGCCGAACAGCACCCAGCTGGTTGGTCGGGACGTAGTTGTGCCCGTCGTTGAGCCGGTGCGCCGGCGTGACCCGCGCTGTCGTCGAGGCACAGCACCTTGGCGGCGATGAACGCCGAGTAGTAGCGGTAGGCGATCGCGGCGACGCAGACGGCGCCGAGCATCAGCGGAAGAGCGCGCATTGGACGCGTTCGTACCCAAAGCCGAACGCACATTCAACCGCCCCCCTCATCCTCCCTCTCCCTTGGGAGAGGGCCGGGGAGAGGGTCGCTCTAGAGCACTCTAGGGCGAAGCGCAGCGAGCAGTGGGTGAGCGAGCAGTCGGGAGCGAGAGCGTCTGAGAGGATTTACGCTGCGCGACGAGAGCGACCCTCTCCCCGACCCTCTCCCAAGGGAGAGGGAGGTGAGACGTCACTCCTGCAGGTGCACGGTGAGGACGGGGAGGGTCGACGTGCGGACGACGCGCTCGACCGTGCTTCCGAGCAGGAAGCGCTTGAAGCCGCTGCGCCCGTGCGTGCCCATCACGATCATCTCGGCGCCCATGTCCTTGGCGTGGGCGACCACGGTCTCGGCGGGGTTGCCCTCGAGCAGCTTGGTGCTCGCCACGACGCCGCGCTGCGCGAGCTCTTCGCGGTGGCTGTCGAGCGCGCGCTGCGCACGGTCGGTCATGTCCGCCACGAAGGTGGGGCTCACGGTCACCGTGGAGTCGGGCAGCGCGAGCACCGGCAGCTGATAGGCGTACATGAGCTCGACCTCCGCCCCCAGCGCCTCGGCGAGCTCGGCCGCCTTTCTCGACGGCCTGCTCGGAGCCCTTGGAGAAGTCCACTGGACACAGGATCTTTTTCGTCATGAGGAACCCTTTCGAACCGCGGTGAGTGCGGAAATCTTACCGTGCCCGCGCGCCCTGCGGTGCGCGGACTGTCAAGACAGGCATCTTGGCCGTGCGCACGACACGCTCCGCCACGCTGCCGAGCAACAGATGACTGAGCCCCGTGCGCCCGTGAGTGCTCATCACGATCAGGTCGGCATGCTCTTTCTCGGCCAGGTGCACGATGGCCTCGTGCGGCACTCCGCGCATGATCTTACTCTCGACGCGCACACTCGAGCCCGCGAACGACTCCCTAAACTGGGACAGCTTGTCCCGCATGGCGGCCTCGTAGTCGTCCAGCAAGGTCGGGGGCGCGTAGGCGTTGCCCTCGGCGAGCGCGAAGGCGGGCTCGTTCAGCACGTGCAACAGGACCAGCTCGGCGCCGGTGCTGCGGGCGAGCTCCTCGGCTTTTCGGGCCGCCCCGGCGGAGGCCTCCGAAAAGTCGACTGGACTGAGGATCTTCTTGATCGCCATGGCCTCGCCTCCCTCATCAGCTCCTGCCGTATCCATCGTGCTTCCTCAAGCGGTGCATGAATCAAGCCAGCCCGGCAGGCATGGCCACACGGAGTACACTGAGCGCGTGCACGACCCTTTCTCTCGTGGTCCCCACCCTGTCGGCGTGAAGAGCGACGACATCACGGATGCGGCGCGCACCGGCCGCAAGCTGCCGCTCGAGATTTGGTACCCCGCCCACGATCGACACAAGGGACAGGATTGTCGCGAGTCGAGTCAGGACCGCTACCCCCTGCTGGGCAACTATCTCGTGCGGCAGGAAGCGGTGCGAGACGCGGCGCCAGCGGAGGGCACGTTCCCGCTCGTCTTGTTCTCGCACGGGCTCGCCGGCCACAGGCGGCAGTCGACCTTCGTGTGTACACACCTCGCGAGCCACGGCTACGTGGTCATCGCCGTGGATCACGACGGCAACACCATGCAGGACATGATGGCGATGGCGCTGAGCGCAAGCTCCACGGACCTCACGCTGGACGCGGGCGAGCTCATCGGCAGCTACGCGTTCGACCGGCCACGCGACATCACGGCCATCCTCGATGCCCTTGCCCGCTCCGCCGTGCGTGAGCTGCCCCTCGAGGTCGACGTGCGGCGCGTGGGCATGATGGGGCACAGCTTCGGCGGCTGGACCACGCTGGTCGCGGCCGCCCACGACGCGCGCATCGTGGCCGCCCTGCCGCTCGCGCCTGCTGGCGGACGCGGTCCTCTGTACTCCGCGCAGCTGACCCGCGCGCTCGACCTGGCGCTCCTGGGCGGCCGCGTGGACACGCTCTATCTCGCGCTCGAGCGCGACTCGCTGCTGCCGCTCGAGGGCATCCGCGCAATGTTTGCAGAGACCCCACAACCCGCGCGCATTCTGGTGCTCCGGGGCGCGGATCACATGCATTTCTGCGACCGCGTCGAGCGCAGCCACGAGTTCTTTCGCTCGTTGCCGCCGATAGGTCCGCTGAGCGGCCTCATCAGCAGGCTCCCCCCCATGTCGGAGCTCGTGCCCGGCGCACACGGCTACCTGTTCGCCAACGCCATGGCAGTCGCCCACATGGACGCGGTGCTCAAGCACGACTCAGCCGCCCGCACCCTGCGCGACGAGCAAGCCGTCAGCGCCTTCGCCGCCCGAGGCGTAACCATCCTGTCCCCTCTGTCCCCTCCCCCCCTGGGGGAGGGCTAGGGAGAGGGTCACCCGCGAATTCTCTCGCTCTTTCCCTGCCCCCACCAGGGGCACACGCTGGCCGTGAGCGTGAGCGTGAGCGTGAGCGTGAGCGTGGTCGTGTCAGGGAATTAGGACGCCCACGCTCACGCTCACGCTCACGCTCACGCTCACGAGCGGACTTGGGGCTTGCGGAGAATTCCGCGGGCGACCCTCTCCCTAGCCCTCCCCCAGGGGGGAGGGGACTGGCGGAGGCAGCTCACCGCCACACCAATGGCCTGAGCTTTGCACTTCCTCGCTGCTGGGAGGCCCACATGCCCATCGCTAAGATTCTCGTGGCCCACGACTTCTCGGAGCCCGCCGACCGCGCGCTCCTGTTCGCGGCGGATCTCGCCGAGCAGGTCGGCGCGAGCCTGGAGGTCGTGCATGTGCATCCCGACGTCTACGACGGCCATGGCGACCCGTCGCTCGGACTGCCCTGGCCCGCTCACCACCAGGAGGAGCGCTACATGCGCTTCCTCGATCAGGAGCTGCAGCGCGCCGTGCAGGCGGTGCTGGGTGACAAGGCCGAAGTCATCCGCCGCCACATCGTGCGCGGCGATCCCGTCAAGCGCCTGCAGGCGCTCTCGCGCGAGGTCGGCGCCGACGTGATCGCGCTCGGCTCGACCGGCAAGGGAGCCGTGGAGCGCGTGCTGCTCGGTAGCGTGTCGCAGCTGCTCGTGCGCACGAGCGCCGTGCCGGTACTGACCGTTCATTGAGTGAAGGTCTCCGCGCTGCTGGCGTACAATGAGCCGTGGCGTTCGCCTCCTCCATCCTCGTGCCCACCGACCTCTCGCCCGCCTCGTTTGCCGGGCTCGCAGAGGCCGCTCGCATCGCCCGCGCCGCGCCCTGTACGGTCTTCCTGGTCTCGGTGCTCGAGGCCGGCCCCTGGGTGCTGCCGCCCTCAGTCAGCAACCGAGAGAGCACGCTCAGGCGCATCCTCGAAGAGGCCAGCGGCGCGGTGCAGAGCGTGCTTGCGTCTCTTCAGCAGCACTACTTCACGGGGCTCGGCGACGTCCACGCGCGCACCGTGCAGCATGCGAGCGCGGCGCAGGCCATCTGCGCCTGCGCCGAGCAGTGGGGCGTCGACCTCGTCGTGCTCTCGAGCCATGGCCGCAGCGGGCCTGGTGCCTCGCAGATCGGCGGCGTCACAGAGAAGGTGGTACGCGGCGCGCACTGCCGGGTGCTCGTGGTGCCGGCACAAAAGTCCGAGGCCCTCGCTCACTAGGCTCATCGGCAGGCGTCAGCCTCAGCCGCGAGCGTTGTCTCACAACTGCCATCTCGCCATCGTCCCTTCGTCGCTCCGAGCTGGCATGCACGCTGCATCTTCTTCGCTGCGTCAGTACGCGCGCAGCGCATACAGGACGACGATGAGCAGGGTGAGGGTGAACGCCAGCAGCACGGTTTTGCCGTGTGGACTCAACGATATGGAACGGCGCCCAGTGTGCTTGTCCATGCTCTCCCTCCTCGCCGGGAAGTGAAGCAAGGAAGGTGCCTCTCCAGGCGCTCTCTTCTCTCTGACTGAAGACCGTGAGGCGCGGCATGGCACAGCTCAAAGGCAAAGTGGTGGTGGTCGGGGTGGACTTCAGCCGCTGCGGCGACGACGCGTTGCTCGAGGCGCTGGGCTTGCTGCGCGAGGGCGCAGTCCACGTGCTGCACGCGGTCCACGTGCTCGATCCACGCGACGTGCTGGACGACGCCCAACAAGAGACGCTGCAGACAGAAGCCGAGGTGCTCGAGCGAGCGCCGGCGATCTCTGCGCGAGCGCATCGAGCAGCTCGCCACGCTCGCAAAAGTGCAGCTCGCCGCGGGGCGGGTGCGCACGCATGCTCGCATCGGTCGCGCTGTCGATACGCTCCTGCAAGTCGCGGTGGACTATGAAGCGGACCTGCTCATCGTGGGCACCCACGGGCGGCGCGGCGTGGATCGACTCGTGCTCGGCTCGGTGGCAGAGGAGCTGGTGCGCAAGGCGCGCTGCCCTGTCCTGGTGGCAAGACCCAAGGACTACTCGGGCCTCGAGAAAACGGCGCGTCCGGATGAGCCATATCAGCCCGGTGAGGCGCCCCGCTACAGCATTCCGAGGGATGTCTCGGAACAGTGCTCGACCGAGTGCGAGAGCTGGCGACCCTCCGACCCGGGCCCCGCAGGCGCGAAGACGCTCTGAGCCGGACTCGTCTCGCGGTCCTGGTTCGGGGCTTGCAGCTAGTCTGCTCCGTACTGAGAACCTGACAGTACGAAGGAGCAAACATGGCTAGCAATATTCTCAGCCACGGTGCATCGCACTTGCCCGAGAGTCAGCGAGATACGCATCACGACTACCGGCGCGAACGTGACCCGGGCGCTTGGTTGATGATGATGGCGCCAGTCACATTTCTCATGACCTTGATTGCGATCTGCTGGCTGTCTCTGTCCACCCTGCCGTAGCTGACTTACGGCGAGCGCGATCACCGTGAGAGTCTGTCAAGCGAGTGGCGGGCTTGCCTGATCGCAGATCTCCTCGAGTGCGTCGACTAGCCGCTGCAGTACACGACGCGAGGCGGCGAGCTCGCTCGGGGAGCTGTTTGCCAGGACGTTACTGACGGCCTCTTCCACGGAGACGCATTCAGGCACGTCCAGCTTCTTTCCGCGTACGGTCAGGCTCATGAACGATCGACGTCCATCGCTTGGGTCGGGCTTGCGCGCCACGAGCTTGCGGGCCTCGAGTCGCTTCACCAAGGCAGTGACGCTGCCAGGGTCGATGTGCAGTAGCTCGGCGAGCTTCCCGGGTGTGGTCCCCGGCATCTTGCCGAGGATGCGAAGGACGAAGCGCTGCTGCGCCGTGATGCCGAGCGCTGACTGCATACGACTCGATGTCCGCTCGAGAGCGTGCTTGAGCGCCCAGATCGTGCTCAGGAAGTCGAGTGGCGGCTCGAGCTCGGTGTCTAGCCGAGTAGGCTCTGTAGGGCTTACTGAGACGGGAAGAGAGCGCGAGCGTGTGCGTGATGTGACGCCGACCGGCTGTGGCCCAGCAGCCTGTTTGGTGAGTCTTCTTGTTCTGGTGAGCATCTACTAAGTCACAGTTTAGCCCACAGTGGTCAGCCATCACGGCTGTTCGGCAGCAGCTCACTCAAACTGTGTGATTCCGCTTCAACGGCCGCGCGGCCTCCCATCTTGCCACATGGGTAGTAAGCCCGGGCGGCGCGACCCAACGAGGAGATCGTGTGGAACTGTCATCGCGCAGCCCGAGCTACCTCAACGCTAGCGCTGAGATAGTTTGATGTCCAACGTTGTCGGTGGTAGCCGGCATTCGAGTTCGCTCCCCTCGTTGCCGCACCTGTCTCGGGTCATACAGCTGCGTCCGCAACCATACGAAGAGGTTGGAGGTCCAATGTGTTTGCGGTACCGTGAGGTCCGATGCTTTCGCGCCTACGCTTCGCCTTGATACTCGTGCTCGGCCTCGCTGCACTTTCCGGTATTGGTTACTCTGTGCTCACGCGCACGACGCAGGACTGGTTCGAGAAGGACGCGCGCCTTCGAGCCGAGCTAGCGGTGCGCAGCGCGGGAAGAGGGCTCGCGAACCACTGGTCCGACGAAGATGGCCAGGCGCTTCGCGCCATCCTGCGAGACATCACCCTCGACGAACGTGTCATGGGTGCGGCAGCGTGCGGCTCGGGCGGCGAGCTGCTCGCAGCCACGGATGGCTACCCAGCGGAGTTCTCGTGCTCGGCGCTCAAGGCGGAGATGACTCGAAGCGGGGCATCACCTCGAGGTACGTGGACGCTCACCGGGGTACTGCCGGGTGGCGGCGTGCTCGTGAGCAGTGTCGACTTATCTGCGCACGGCGCTCCCGGCAGAGTGCTGCTCGTGCAGGATATGGGCTACGTGGAGCGGCGCGAAGCTACCACGCGAAATCAGCTGCTGATCGCATTCTTCGTGCTCGCGGCAGCCGCTTCCATCGTGACGGTGCTCGCGGCGCGACTGACGTTTCGCGCCTTCGCTCGCGATCTGCGTCGTGCCATTCAAGGCGCGCCCTCGCAGGACTTCCAGCCGCTCGTTCGCGACGTCCGAGAGTTGGTGGCTAGCCTCGCCCGAGAGCGCGAAGGGGAACGGCGGGAGGGGCGCTGGGACGCGGAGCGGCTGCGAAGCGTGCTCAGCGAGCACCTTCAGGGTGAGCAGGTGGTCATCGTGGCCAACCGAGAGCCGTACATCCACGAGCGCAAGCCGACGGGTGAGATTCAGGTCGTGCATCCGGCGAGCGGTCTCGTCACGGCGCTCGAACCGGTCATGCGGGCGTGCTCGGGAGTCTGGGTCGCCCACGGCAGCGGCTCCGCAGACCGCGAGACCGCCGACTCGCATGGGCGCGTACGTGTCCCCCCGGAGAAGCCGGAGTACGCGCTCAGGCGCGTCTGGCTCACGAAAGAGCAAGAGCAGGGCTACTACTACGGCTTCTCCAACGAGGGGCTATGGCCCCTTTGCCATGTGGCCCATACGCGTCCGGAGTTCCGGGCTGAAGACTTCGAGCAGTATCGACGGGTCAATCAGAAGTTTGCCGATGCGGTGTGCGAGGAGGTGCTCGCGGAGGACCCCATCGTTCTCGTGCAGGACTACCATTTTGCGCTCGCCCCGAAGATGATACGCAAGCGCCTGCCGAGGGCGACGATCATCACTTTCTGGCACATCCCTTGGCCCAATGCCGAGCGCTTCGGAATCTGTCCATACCGAGACGAGATTCTCGATGGTCTGCTCGGTTCGAGCGTAATCGGCTTCCATACTCAGCAACACTGCAATCACTTCTTCGATGCGGTGGACGAGTACGTGGAGTCGCGGATCGACCGGGAGCAACACGCCGTGGTGCAGGGGCAGCGACGAACTCTCGTTCGGCCTTACCCCATCTCCATCGAGTGGCCGGTTCACTGGCTTGCTAGCTTGCCGGACGCCACCACCTGCCGGCAACAAGTGCTCGCGGAGCTCGGGCTCGGCGACGATGCGCTGCTCGGGGTCGGGGTAGACAGGCTCGACTATACGAAGGGCATCGAGGAGCGGTTTCTGGCTGTCGAGCGGCTGCTCGAGCGATATCCACAGTACCGCGGACGCTTCCGCTTCGTGCAGCTCGCCGCGCCCAGCCGCACGGGCATTCCGCGCTACCAGGAGCTGAACGAGCGCGTCGAGGCGCTCGCTGGCCGGATCAACGAGCGATGGGGGCAAGGCGCGTACAAACCCATCCTCCTGCTGCGCAGCCATCACGAGCCACCCACTGTCTTCCGCTATCTGCGCGCCGCGGACCTCTGCTACGTGAGCAGCCTGCACGATGGCATGAACCTGGTCGCCAAGGAGTTCGTCGCCGCACGTGACGATGGTCGGGGAGTGCTCGTGCTCAGCCAGTTCACGGGAGCCGCCAAGGAGCTTACCGAAGCGCTGATTGTGAATCCCTACGATCTACAAGAGGCGAGCGACGCCTTGGCGACTGCCCTCAGCATGCACCCTGCCGAGCAGCGTGAGCGCATGCTGCCTATGAGGCGCCTCGTGGCCGACCTCAACGTCTACCGCTGGGCGGGACGCATGCTCGTGGACGCCACGCAGCTGCGCCGCTCGGAAAAGCTCGCGGGCCGACTGTCCACCCGCTCGCGCAGTCCGGCGGTTCGCTACGCATGAGGGACATCCTCTCGCGTCAGCATCGCGACGAGCTCGCGCGGTTCGCCACTGGCAACGTGTTGCTCGCGTTCGACTTCGACGGCACGCTCGCGCCCATCGTCCTCGAGCGGGACGCGGCCGAGATGCGTCCGCCGACCCGCGCGTTGCTGACGCAGGCCGCTCGTTTGTACCTCAGCGCAGTGATATCAGGAAGGTCGCGGGACGACGTGCTGCAGCGGCTCGCCGGCTGTCCCGTGCCGCACGTGATCGGCAACCATGGGGCGGAGCCGGGGGTAGGGCTCGAAGTGCTCGCGGCGCGGACGCGTGAGGCGAGTGAGGCACTCACGCCGCTGCTGGCCATGCAGTTGGGCGTGGAGCTGGAGGACAAACGATACTCGCTCTCGGTGCACTACTCGAAGGCGCCCTCGCCAAGCGCCGCTCGCGACGCTGTCGTGGAGACGCTGGCCCGGCTGCCCGCATATTTCCGAGTGGTCGGTGGCAAGCACGTGCTGAACGTGCTGCCCGAGGGCGCGGCCGACAAGGGCAGTGCGCTGGTCGCTCTGTGCCGCAGCATCGGTGCGAGCCTGACGCTTTACGTGGGAGATGACGTCACTGACGAGGACGTGTTCCTGCTCCCCGCGACACAGAAAGTGGTGGGAGTGCGCGTGGGCTTCAGCCGACGCTCGAGCGCGAGCTGGTTCGTCCCCGATCAAGAGAGCGTGGACGAGCTGTTGAGGGCCCTGTTGCTGGCACGGGTAGAGAGTGCACTCGACCTCAAGCTGACCTTGCTGGGCATCGGGTGGCGCCTGACGGCCATGCTGCTGCTGTACTACGTGCTGGGCTATGGGGTCTACTCAACGATTATGGCGGGAATTGGGGCCCTGGTGCCGTCGGCCAAAGAAAGTGGGCCCGTGACGATGGTGGTGGTGATTCCGGCGATCATCCCCCTAACCTTTCTGATAAACCTTGTCGAGAACCCGCACGGCCCCCTGGCGGTTGCGCTCTCCCTCATTCCCCTTACTGCCCCCATCACCATGATGATCCGGCTGGTGCAGGGGGGGGTGCCGCCCTGGCAACTGGTGGCCAGTATAACGCTCATGGTGCTCGCCATCCCGCTGCTGCTGCGCGGCGCGGCCCGTCTGTTTCGGGCGCAAACGCTGCTGGCATCCGAAAGCTTTTCGATGCGCCGCGCGTGGGCAGTGCTGCGCGGCTAAAGCCGCACGCTTCCCGCTGCACCCTTATCAACCCTAATGGACCCTCCCAGGAGAGCAAAGCTAATGCGCCACCTCACCAAAATAAGCCTGATTGTCTGCCTGCTCCTCGTGCAGGTGGGGCTGGCGGCCTCCCCCAGCGGCGCGCAGGGCGAGCCTACCCCGCCCGGCCAGCCAGCATGGGGGCCAGGGGGCTCCGCCTATCCCCACCGGGCAGTGACCGCGACCCAATATGGCACGGGCGAGACGGCCTACTGGCTGTTCGAGCCAGATCAGCCGCGCCCCGAATCCGCCCCAGTCGTCGTCTTTGTGCATGGCTTTCTGGCCATCCCCCCGGCCATCTACCAGGGGTGGATCGATCACATAGTCCAAAAAGGGAACCTTGTGATTTATCCCACCTACCAGTTGCCCGGCACCCCCCCTCGCGAGTTTACAGCGAATGCCCTGGCAGGGGTGCAGGCCGCGCTTCTGGAATTGCAGGGGGGCAATCACGTCAGCCCCGAGCTCGACAAATTCGCCCTGACGGGCCACTCCTGCGGCGGCGTCATCGCCACCGACCTGGCGGCCCTGGCGCTCAGCAATGGCCTGCCCGAGCCGGATGCGCTGCTGCCTGTGACCCCTGGCTGCGGCTTTCAACCCCAGGACTGGGGGCAGATTCCCGCCAGCAGCAAGCTGGTAGTCATGGTGGCTGAAGACGATTTTCTGGTGGGCGACAGCACCGCGCGCGAGATATGGGATCGCACGCCGCAGATTGGCAGCGAGAACAAAGATTATCTCACGGTAGTCGCTGACCGCTACGGGTCGCCCCCCCTGCCTGCCGGGCACTCCTCGCCCCTTGCCAGCCCAGCCGTCACCAACGCCACCGACTTCTTCGGCTACTGGAAAATCTTTGAAGCCCTTCACGATTGCGCCTGGTATGGCCAGCACTGCGAGTACGCACTGGGGGGCGGGCTACAGCAGCGCTTCATGGGGCGCTGGAGCGACGGGCGCCCGGTCAACCCTATGCTTCAAACCGACGCTCCCTAGGCGCCCCTGCCCCTCTCAGACCACCACGGCACGCAGCAGCGACAGGTAGCCCCCATGCCACGCCAAGCGCCGCGCCTGGGCGCGCCGGAACGGCTCTGATTCGCCCTGCCATGCCGCGTACAGCAGATCGAGCGCGTGCAGGGCGTCCGAGAGCGAGGGCGCTGGGCCGTTGGGCAACAGCTCACGCGCGAGGCTGGAGATGATCTCCACGGCAGAGGGGGCCGACGGGGCCGGACGCTGGCGCGCCGCCCGCTCCGAGAACGAGCGGGCGACCCGCACCAGTTGCAGAAACTCAGCCTCCATCATCGCTAGGCTGTCGTCTAGCAGGTACGCATCCAGCCAGGCTTCCTGGTCGGGTTCTTCCCATTGCTCCAAGGCAGCCACCCCCCTTCTGGTATCATTGTTGCTCTGTAGGGAGGTGAACCCTGTTCACCCATACAACAGAGGAGCCATTCCTATGAGCCATCATGATGATTCTGAAGACCTTGCCGCCGCTGAGTTTACCCCACTTCCGAACGAGGTGTATAACATCATCGCCAGCCTGCACGAAAAATCGCAGGCATTGGCTGCGTATGAGTATTACCTGGAAGATGCAGAGGATGACGAGGCCCGCGCCCACATCGAGCACATGGTCGCGCTGGATCAGGAGTGCATCCACATGTGCGAGGACGAGCTCGTTCGCCTGATGCGCAAGTATGATCGCTGGTAAGCCTAGCCCTGCATAAAGGTAGCGCCCTCGCCCCTGCGGCGGGGGCGCCTTTTTGTGTCACGCCCCCCTCTCCCTCTCCCCTACCAAGTTGGAATTGTCCCTTCCCTGTGCTATCCTCTCGCCTGGCTTTGCATTATGTCATCTTGCGGGCGCATGCCTCCCGCACTCTTTCAAAAACCAAACCCGGGGATTTCTCCCCCTTCACGGATCATCCTTATGAGCTTATCTGCTGGTATCGTCGGCCTGCCAAACGTTGGCAAATCTACCATCTTTAACGCGCTCACCGCGGCAGGTGCCGAGAGCGCGAACTATCCCTTCTGCACCATCGAGCCGAACATCGGGATCGTGCCGGTGCCGGACAAGCGCCTGAAGGTGATCGAGACGCATATCCCCACGCAGCGTGTCATCCCTGCTGCCCTGGAAATCGTGGACATTGCCGGGCTGGTCGCCGGTGCGTCGCAGGGCGAGGGGCTGGGCAACCAGTTCCTGGGCCACATTCGCCAGGTGGATGCCATCATCCACGTGGTACGCTGCTTTGAGGACGAGGACGTGGTCCACGTCAGCGGCTCGGTGGACCCGATTCGCGATGCGGAGATCATCAACCTGGAATTGGTGCTGGCCGACCTGGACAGCGCCGAGAAGCAGTTGGAGCGGAACGCGCGCGCCTCCGTCGGCAAGGACCCGGAAGCGGCGCGGCGCGTGGCCGTGCTCACGCCGATCGTCGCTGCGCTACAGGAGGGGGTGCCCGCGCTCGCCGTGATGCAGGAGATGGGGCCAGCCGAGCAGCGCCTTGTCCGCACGCTCGGCCTGATCACCAGCAAGCCTATGCT
This sequence comes from uncultured Chloroflexia bacterium, assembly GCA_963721895.1. GTDB lineage: Bacteria > Chloroflexota > Anaerolineae > Ardenticatenales > Ardenticatenaceae > CAVRLZ01. Next base: position 21,669 of record CAVRLZ010000002.1, read on the forward strand.
GTACGTGGCCAACGTGGATGAGAACGACCCGACGGGGGCGAATAACCCATTCGTGGCGAGCCTGCAGGCTTGGGTGGCCACGCAGGGCGCGCAGATGATCGTCCTGTCCGGGGCCATCGAGGCAGAAATCGCTTCCCTGGAAAGCGCTGAGGAAAAGCAAGCCTTTCTGGCCGATCTTGGCCTGGAAGAATCAGGGCTGGCCCAGCTTTCCCACGCCACCTATGCCCTGCTGGGGCTCCAGTCCTTCTTTACCGCCGGCCCGAAGGAGATCCGCGCCTGGACCATCCCCGCCGGGACCAAAGCGCCCCAGGCGGCAGCGGTCATCCACACCGATTTCGAGCGCGGCTTTATTCGCGCCGAGACCTACACGCTGCGCGACCTACAGGCCCACAAAACCGAGACCGCCATCCGTGCGGCGGGCAGGCTCCGCTCCGAGGGCAAGGAGTATGTGGTCCAGGATGGCGACATCCTCCACTTCTTGTTCAATGTGTGAGTGGAGCGCGAGCGTCGGATGGTAGACAAACCGGCCCCCCCGCTTGGCCTTTACATCCATATCCCCTGGTGCGTCACGCGCTGCATCTACTGCGACTTCAACACCTACATTGATGGGGAAGCCGCGCTAAAAGAGCGCTACCACCAGGCGTTGCTGCGGGAAATCCGCGAGGCGGGGACAGCGCTCGGCCGTCCGGCGCTGGACAGCGTCTTCTTCGGGGGGGGCACCCCCACCACCCTGCCGCCGGAGTGGCTGGCGGAGGTGGTAGCGGTGGTAAAGGAAGCCTTTACGCTGCGCGAGGATGCGGAGGTGACCAGCGAGGCCAACCCGGGCACGCTCTCGGTGGGGTACCTGCGCGCCCTGCGGGAAGGGGGGATCAACCGGCTCTCGCTGGGCGTGCAAAGCTTCGACGATCAGGAACTGCGCTTTCTGAGTCGGCTCCACGACGCCGCCACGGCTCGCCAGGCGGTAGAGGCCGCCCGCAGGGCAGGCTTCGACAATTTGAGCCTCGACCTGATCTTCAACCTGCCCCGCCAACCGCTGGAGCGCTGGCAGTATACGGTGCGCGAGGCGATCCGCCTCCAGCCGGAGCACCTCTCCTTTTACTCGCTCATCGTCGAGCCGGGCACCCCCCTGCACCAGCAGGTGACGCGCGGCAGCGTGCCCGAACCGGACGACGATACGGCGGCGGACATGTACGCCTTTGCCCGCGACGCCCTGGGCGAGGCGGGCTTTCACCACTACGAGATTTCAAACTGGGCACGCGCCAGGGGCGAGCCGGAGTGGGAAACACCCCGCCTGGCCTCGGCCCACAATCTGATCTATTGGCGCAACCAACCGTATCTTGGGGTGGGGGCCGGGGCGTGGGGCACGGTGGGGGCGGCTCGCTGGGCAAACGTCAAGCGGCCCCAAAGCTACATCCAGCAGGTGGAGCGAGGGGCCGGGCTGGGCATGGCGCGCGACCCGAAGACCCTCGAGCAGATTGACCGAGACACCGCACAGGCCGAGCAGATGATGCTCGGCCTGCGCCTGCTGCGAGAGGGGGTGGGCGAGGCTGGCTTTATGGAGCGCTTCCAGGTGGGATTGGAGGCGCGCTACCAGGGCGCCATCGCTCGCGGGCTGGAGCGGGAACTGCTGGAGTGGGTGGCGAGCCCGCAGGGGCGACGGCTGCGGCTGACGGGGCGGGGCTACTTTCTGGCGAACGAGGCGACCCTGCCCTTCCTCGAATGAAGGAGGCTAGCGGGCCAGCATGCTCTTTTTGAGCAGGCGCGCCTCGGTCAGCGTGGTCTCTGTGCCATCCGCCAGCACCAGATCATCCACCGTGACCGCCGAGTTGCGCCAAAAGGAGACGTCGCGCTCTTCTGCCACGCGCAGGAACGCTTCCACCACGTGCGGGTCAAAGTGCGCGCCCGAGCATCGCGCTATCTCATCCCGCACCTCTTCAAAGTTCCGGCGGGGCCGATAGGGGCGGTCGGAAAACATGGCATCCAGCGTATCAGCCACGGTCAGGATGCGGGCCCCCAGGGGGATAGCCGTGCCCGCCAGGCGATCAGGGTACCCCCGCCCGTCCCAGCGCTCGTGATGGTGCCGCACCAGCGGGACCAACTCCCGCAGACCCTCCATCCGGCCAACGATCTCCGCCCCGATGACGGGGTGGCGCTTGACTAGCTCAAACTCGTCGTCGGTCAGGCGGGTGGGCTTGCCGATAATGCTGTCCATGATGCCGATCTTCCCGACATCGTGCACCAGGGCTGCTTTGAAAATCTGGCTCTGCTCGTCCTGGCTCAAGCGCATCTGCTTTGCGATGGCCTCGGCATAGATGGCAACCTGGGTCGAATGACCATAGGTGTAGATGTCATAGGCATCTATCACCGATCCCAGGGTTTCCAGCAGCCCGACATTGACCCCATCCAGGCGACGGTTCGCCTCCTCCAGCCGATTGACGTACACCTTCATGTTGTTGGTGTAAAGTCGCAGCGAGTAGTTCGTCGCAGCGATGGGCAGGAAGAAGACCCCCACCCCCACGATGCCGAACATGGCGTAGGCCAACGCCAGGGCCCCGCCGCCCAGCACCCCGCCGAGCACAGCGATGGGCACCCCCCACTGGAAATTCTGCTGCCAGATCGCCCAGGGGCGCTTGCCCGTCTGCAGCACGATGATGCCGATCAATATGCCAATGTTGACCAGCTGATCGGCGGCAGCGGCCACTACCAACGGAAGCAACAGCGGCAGGATTGGCGCGCCCGCGACAATCGGAACCCCGCCCACCACCTGGTAAGCCAATCCTGCCGCCGCCGTCGCAATGACGAGCATCCCGATGTTGAAGGCGGAGCGGCGCACCCAAGAGGCACCGCTTTTCGAGGATTGGGGCTGGCGAGCGCTAATCAGGGCGACGGCAATCCCGCTGCCAAGATGCGTCAGCGCGCCGGCCAGCGGGCCGAAGGTCAGCACGCTGGCGAGCGCAACAATCGAGGATACCGAGACGCGACTGTTCCGGCTGCCGCTGAACAACCCCGCCCCCCCCCATTCTGCCAGCCCTGCCAGCAGCACGAACAGAAGCACGCCCGTCCAATGGGCAGGAGCAGTCGCTATCGCGAGGGCGACAATCCCCACCCCGATCGAAGAGACGAGGAGGGTATAAGCATTCACCCAGCGCGATTGATCAGCTTCCTTTCGCAACTGGGTCGCAACAAAGTCGGTGCTTACTTCACTAGCCATGATACAGTTTGACTCTCATTAGATCGTCCCGCTCTGTCCCCTGATGAAGACGACCGATACTCTTTCCCGATGCTACCGACGCTTTGGCATCTCCCCCTGCGCCCTTTCCTGCACCAGGACAGGAGCAGGCGCTGCGACGGGGCCTTCCAACCAGGATTGATGGCCAAGATGCTTCGCTGCGCCCCCGCTCTGCGTGACTATTTGGAGAACGATTGCTCGCGCTCCAATCAAACGATGCGGTTAGGTGGCAGGCTATGGAAAAAGAATACGATAACAGCTATGGCTTGTATATAGCTAAACAGTCCTTATACTGCAAGTTAAAAGAAGCGGCCCTGCGAGGCAAGGCCGCTTCTCCTCACTCCAACCTGTCGTGGTCAGAGGAATCCCCTATAAAGCCACGCCTGCTTATGGTTCCTCGACCCAGGTGGTGGAGGAAACGCCGGTGGGCGAGGTGCCGCCCCAGGTCCAGCCGCCGCCCCAGGTCCAGCCACCACCCCAGGTCCAGCCGCCGCCCCAGGTCCAGCCGCCGCCCCAGGTCCAGCCACCGCCCCAGGTCCAGCCGCCGCCCCAGGTCCAGCCGCCGCCCCAGGTCCAGCCGCCGCCCCAGGTCCAACCACCACCCCAGGTCCAGCCACCGCCCCACGTCCAGCCGCCGCCCCAGGTTTCCCCGCCGGACCAGGTCATCCCGCTGTTCCAGGGCACCTGCAGGCCGAGCAAGTCTGTGCGGGTCAACTCCGCATTGGCCAGCTCAGCGGGGGTCATCCAGGCACTGTCGTCCGCACGCGCCGCGCCCAGCGACCAGCTGCGCCCCTCCGGGTCGGTCACGTAGTACAGATAGGCTTCCATGACCCCCTGATCGTCCCACAGCTCGGCGCGCTGCACGGGGCCCTGGTAGTGAAAGGCCAGCTCGGCGGGGTCTACCTCAGCTATCTCGACAAGACCATCATTGTCGAGGTCCGTCCAGCCGAGGCCATGCGCCAGGTCGCTCTGGATATCCATGCCGGAATTGGCATGTTGCCCCGCAGCGAAGGTGCCGCGCACGGCGTCCGGTGCCCAGATGCGCCCGGCCCCCTGCTGGAAGATGTTGTACACCGGCTGCGCCGTCCCATCGGCCGTGGTCAGCGCGGGGCGCGCCGAGGCTGTCAGCCTATACTTTACCTGATCGGGCGTCAGCGTGGGGTCCGCCTGAAGCATCAGCGCCACCACGCCGGAAGCCACAGCCGTCGCCATGCTCGTCCCGTTCATGCGGAACAGAAGGGTATTCCCAGAAAAGTCTGGATGCTGGCGCGCCAGTTTGGCTGTGCGGCTTGCGAACTCTTCCTGATCGTCATCATCGTACTGATGATTGCCAGCATGGTTGTACAGGAACGAGACGATCTGGGTGCCGGGGGCCAGCACGTCCGGCTTGGCAAAGCCATCCAGGGTCGGGCCGGTGCTGCTCCAGATGGGCAGCTTGTCATCTTCCCAGGCGCCCACCGAGCGCTCGCCGTCCAGGGCACCCACTGTGATCACGTAGGGATCGTTGCCCGGCACGGTGATCGTCCCCGCGCGCGGCCCGGCGTTGCCCGCTGCGGCCAGAACGACGATCCCGCTGGCCCACGCCTCCTCGACGGCGCGGTTGATGGGGTCCACAAAGTAGGGGGTAGTGGCCAGCGCGCTCAGCGACAGGTTCATCACCCGCACGTTGTACTGGGCGCGGTTCTGCACCACCCACTGGATCCCATTGACTACCGACTCGTAGGTGCCCACCCCCTCGTTGTCGAGCACGCGCACGCTCAGAATATCTGCCTCGGGCGCCACGCCAACCGAGGTGCTGGTGGCAAAATCTTTGTAGTTGTTCCAGATAATGCCAGCTACGTGCGAGCCGTGGCCATACTTGTCATTGCTGCGGTCGTAGCCCGTCACGCAGTAGCCATTCCCCTGAATGTCATCCTCGTCGCTGCAGACTCGATCTACAAAGTCCGCCTGACCCAGGAATTGCTGTTCCAGCACAGCTTGCAGCTTCAGTTTGTCGCTGTCGGCAACGTACATGCCGGAGTCCACCACGGCCACCGTCACCCCGCCGCCGCGGTGCATTTGTCCATTCGGAAGCGGATTGCGGTGCAGGAGGTCTGCCCCCACATCTATGGTTACCGGGTAGGCCAGCTTCCAGGTCAGATCATCGTCGGTGGCTTCCACATCAGGCCCACCGTTCCATGCGGCGACTGGGCGCGTCAGCGTGACCAGGTCGTGGTTACCCACGCGCACCACTGCATCCCCATCGGCCCCAGTGGTGGGCGCCTGGGTGACGGTACCCGAAAAGTCGAAAGCTGCCACCACGACACCATCGGGCGTCAGGCGGACCATATCTTTGCCATCGCTACCGATGTAGACAGCGCCCTCTGCATCCAGCGACGGGCTGGCTTTGATCTTGCCGCGAGTGCGGTATTGCCATCGCTGCGCGCCTGTCGCACTGTCCAGGGCGAACAGGACGTTTTCTTCCACGGCTGCGTAAATCGTCTGCTGATTGGCGGAGAGCACCGGCGCAGTCTTGAAGGCCCCTGCTGTCGTTTGGAAGTGGAAGCGCTGGCTGCCGTTGGCGTTGATCGCGTAGAGCGAGCCACTCTCGGTTGTCAGGTAAAGGGTACCGTCGGCAGCCAGGACGGGCAGGGCTGCCGGCGAAGCAGGCACGGGGAAGGTATAAATCACGCTCCCGTTGGCAGCAGAAAGGGTACGGACAAATTTCCCATCGCGGCTTGTCAGATAGACCGTCCCATTCGCCACGAGGGGGCTATGCTTAATTTTCTTGCCTGCGACGTATTGCCACCGTATAGCCTTTGAGGGATCGAGGGCAAAAACCCGTCCATCCTCCAGCGCGTAGAAGATGGTTCCATCGCTGGCCACCGCCGGGGCAGCCCCTGCCGGGGTGATAGGCGCAGCGGGCTTGAAGGTCCAGCGCGCTTTTCCGCGCGCGGGGTCCAGGGCATAGAGCGCGCCCTGGGTGTCAGCGGCGTAAAGCGTGCGATCGGGGGCTACGGCGAGGCCCGTCTTGAAGTATCGCTCCGACCCCAGGCTGAAGCGCCAGAGCGTGGCACCGCTGGAAGTGAGGGCGTAAATCTTCGTCTCACCGATCAGAAAAATCGTGTTGTCCTGCGCTACCACCGGTTGATGGCTAAACCTTCCGCCAATCAGGTACACCATCGCGCGCTGGCTGCCATCTGCGTTGATGATGGTTACCGTGCCCGACTCGGTGACCGAGACAAAAGCACCATCGGAAAGATAGGTAACCGGCGCAGCCTGGGTCGAGCCGAGATCATACTCTTTGTCGCGGACACGTCCCTGTTGGAGCCAGCCCCCATCTGCCGTTTGCACTCCCTTGTTGGCCACCACGGAGGTGACGCCGGACAGCGCAGACAGCTCATGAATACTGTGGGAAGGCACCTGCGCCGCTACCGCGCGGATGAGCCACAAATCCGACGTCACCTCGCCGCCCACCTGCCGAACGGCGCGCGCCGCCTCGGCAGAATCGGTGGCGGTGACAATCACAGACGCCCTAGCCTCCGGGCGAGACAGAATGCCGGCCTCGATGTACGGGGCAAGACGCTCCGTGATGGCGCCCCGCACCGAGGGAGAGGGGAGCCAGCAGGCTGAGCAGAAAGGAGCCAACGAGCAGAAGCGACACGGCCTTCGCTGAAAGCGACCTTCGACTGGGGTGGACGTCATTGTTCGACATTTTGTTTCCTCCAACAGTGCGACGGTGAGGGATGTGAAGCAGGGCGGTATAGTTGAGGTTGAAGAGTGTCTAACCTAAGGCCTCACGGGACGATGGGCAGAAGCTCTGCCATACGTAGTACAGCTAACAGTCCGGCTATTTATATGGTGCGCCTCTTAGCAGCTTCCAATCATTGCTTACAGGTCACTATACAGAATAACACACTTTCCCTCCTCCGTTTATAGCCTTGTAGGGTAATATTGGAAGAGGACTATGGTCCCATCGGCTCGGTCGCGCACCGTTCCCCTGTCCCAGTCGAGCTTCTCATGAACCCCCTGAGGGATGGAAGGGGGCCGTGGCCCATCAGCGCGACGGCGGCGGGCCGTCACAAAAAAGACCCGAAGGATTTCGGAAATCCTTCGGGTCTCCCCTCGTGCAGCCCGCCCTAGATCAACCCCAAAGCCTGGGGGATGGGTACGCTCCTGAAAAGGAGCGGGGCGGGTGCGCTCGTTACGGCTGCTCGACCCAGGTGGTGGAGGAAACGCTGGTGGGCGAGGTGCCACCCCAGGTCCAGCCGCCGCCCCACGTCCAGCCGCCACCCCAGGTCCAGCCACCGCCCCAGGTCCAGCCGCCGCCCCAGGTCCAGCCGCCGCCCCAGGTCCAGCCGCCACCCCAGGTCCAGCCGCCGCCCCAGGTCCAGCCGCCGCCCCAGGTCCAACCACCGCCCCACGTCCAACCACCACCCCAGGTCCAGCCACCGCCCCACGTTTCCCCGCCGGACCAGGTCATCCCGCTGTTCCAGGGCACCTGCAGGCCGAGGGTGTCGGTGCGGGTCAGCTCTGCGTTCGCCAGCTCAGAGGGGGTCATCCAGGCGCTGTCGTCCGCGCGCGCCGCGCCCAGCGACCAGTTGCGCCCCTCCGGGTCGGTCACGTAGTACAGATAGGCTTCCACCACCCCAAGATGATCGCGCAGCTCGGCACGCCGCACGGGGCCCTGGTAGTGAAAGGCCAGTTCGGCAGGGTTTACCTCAGCCATCTCGACAAGGCCATCGTTGTCGAGGTCCGTCCAGCCGAGGCCATGCGCCAGATCGCCCTGGATATCCATGCCGGAATTGGCACGTTGCCCCGCAGCGAAGGTGCCGCGCACGGCGTCCGGCGCCCAGATGCGTCCGGCCCCCTGCTGGAAGATGTTGTACACCGGCTGCGCCGTGCCATCTTCGGTTGTCAGCGCGGGGCGCGCCGAGGCCATCAGCCGGTATTTTACCTGATCGGGCGTCAGCGTGGGGTCTGCCTGGAGCATCAGCGCTACCACGCCAGAAGCCACAGCCGTCGCCATGCTCGTCCCGTTCATGCGGAACAGGACGGTGCTGGCAGAATAATCCGGGTGTGTCTGAGCCAGCCTGGCGGTATGGCTCGAGTGGCCCGACTCATCATCGTCATCTGTCATCGTCATCTGCCAGCATGGTTGTACAGGAACGAGACGATCTGGGTGCCGGGGGCCAGCACGTCCGGCTTGGCAAAGCCATCCAGGGTCGGGCCGGTGCTGCTCCAGACGGGCAGTTTGTCACCCGCCCAAAAGCCTGCGGTCCGGGCGCCATCCAGCGCCCCCACCGTGATGACGTAGGGATCATTGCCCGGCACGGTGATGGTCCCCGCGCGCGGCCCGGCGTTGCCCGCCGCGGCCACCACCACGATTCCGTTGGCCCACGCTCCCTCAACCGCTCGGTTGATGGGATCCACAAAGTAGGGGGTAGTGGCCAGCGCACTCAGCGACAGGTTCATCACCCGCACGTTGTACTGGGCGCGGTTCTGCACCACCCACTGGATGCCATTGATGACCGACTCGTAGGTGCCCAGGCCATCGTTGTTGAGCACCCTGACGCTCAAAATCTTTGCTTTGGGGGCGACACCCAGGGCGACGTTGGTCCCGAAATCCTTGTAGTTGTTCCAGATGATGCCCGCCACGTGCGAGCCGTGCCCATACAGATCCCGGCTGTGCTGATAGTTGGTGAGACAGTAGCCGTTCCCCTGCGAGCCACCGCCGCTACACCGAGTGTCCACAAAATCGGCCTGCCCCAGAAAAAGCTCCTGAAGCACGGATTGCAGTTGGAGTTTGTTGGACTCCGCTACATACATGCCCGAGTCCACCACGGCCACCGTCACCCCATCGCCGCGGTTCAATTGTCCGTTCGACAGCGAGCTACGATGAAGCTGGTCCGCCCCCACATCAACGTTTACGGGATAGGCGAGCTTCCAAACCATGCTGTCGCTGGTGGCCTCCACGTCGGGCCGCCCATCCCATGTTTCGGGAAGCTTGCCCGTCGTCACCAGGCTGCTGCTGCCCACGCGCACCACTGCATCCCCGTTGGGGGCGGTGGCGGCGGGCTGGTTGATCGCCTGCGACAGGTCGAAGGCAGCCGCCACCGTCCCATCGGGGGTGAGGCGCACCAGGTCCTTGCCCTCGCTACCGATGTAGATGGCGCCCTCTGCGTCCACGGTGGGGCTGGCCTTGATGGCCCCCAGCGTGCGGTAGCTCCAGCGGGCCAGGCCGGTCGCTGTATCCACCGCATACAGGACGTTGGACTCCACCGCCGCGTAAACCGTCCGCCCGTCCGCCGCCAACACAGGGGAGGTTTTAAAGGCACCCGAGGCTGCGCTGAAAAGGAAGCGCTGGCTGCCGTTTGCATTCAGCGCGATCAGCTTTCCATCCTCGCTCGCCAGATACACGCTCCCATCCGCCGCCACCGCCGGCTGGCCGGAGGGCGCGACAGACGGATTGAAGGCGTAGATCAAGCTGCCGCTTGCTGCCGACAGCACGCGGACTGCCTTGTCATCCCGGCTGGTGACGATGACCGCACCGTTTGCCAGGAGGGGACTGTAGGTGAGCTTCTTGCCCGCGCTGTACTCCCAGCGCTTGGAGCCATTAGTTGGGTTGATCGCATAAACCTTGCCCCCTTCCGTAGCGTAGAAGGGGGTTCCATCGCTCCCAACGACGGGCGCGCCCCGAACAGGGCTGACGGGCGAGGCATTGAAGGTCCAGCGGGCACGCCCACGGCGCGCCTCGATCGCATACAGCGTCCCTGACCCATCGGCAGCGTACAGGTCCCCATCCGGTGCCAGGGTCGCCCCAGCGTAAAAGATTCGCCCGCTCGGCAGGCTATAGCGCCAGACGGTGGCACCCGTGGGGGTGAGGGCGTAAATCTTGTACTCGCTCGTCACGTAGATCGTGCTGTCCGCCCCAATAACAGGGCGGTTGCGAAAGGCCCCACCGGACAGGTAGACGACGGCGCGCTGCGTGCCATCTGGGTTCACGATCGTCATCTTGCCCGATTCCGTGACGGAGACGAATGCGCCATCGGGCAGGAAACTTGCCTGGGCCGCCTGGGTGGAACCTAGCGAGTAATCGTTCTTGCGGATGCGGCCCTGGCTGACCCACCCTCCGTCCGCCGTCTGCACCCCGCGGTTGGCGACGATCGAGGTCACGCCGCGCGCGGTGGAGAGCTCGCGCAGGCGGTCGGCAGGCACGCGGGCCGCCACCGCCTTGATGAGCCACAGGTCCGAGGTGACCTCGCCCCCCACCCGCCGAACGGCACCAGCCGCCTCAGCAGAATCGGTGGCGGTCACAATCACAGAGGTAACAGCCGCGGGGTGGGTGAGAACGCTTGACTCAACATAGGGGGCCAGGGGGCTGCTCTGCCGACGCTCGGGGCGAGAGCGGGAGCAGCAGCCCGACGAGAAAGGTGGCTACCAACAGAAGGGATATGACTTTTCCGGCTAGGGTACGATCTTTCGGCTTTGAAGTTGAAGCAATCATAAAACTGACCTCCGCCCATGCTGCGATGACTTGTATAAAGCTTGGAGTAATGTAAGGATGCGAGGCGTTACAAACGGACAGCGGGGAGCGCCCTGGCTACTATGGAATGAAAGGGTTATCCATCTCTATGCGGTCCATCCAGGCTGAACCTATAGCTTGCGCCCCTCCCGCCGGGCGAGAGTACGCCTTTTGAACCTTTCACCACAGCAGACATAGTATCGCATTTCACATCGCATGTAGATAGCCTAGGGGGGTCACTTTGAAAAAGGACTATGGTCCTATCCATATATCCATACACCTTCTTGTATCAAACCCACCATCAAGGCGCACGGCGAGGATCCTGCTAGGCACGATTCAAGGCTTATCTATCTGCCACGAGCACGCAACACATGAAACAGATTGCTATCATCGGCGGCGGCGCGGCGGGGCTGATGGCCGCGATCTGGGCCGCCGGCCCCTCCCACGAGGTGCTTCTTTTGGAGCGGATGCCCACCCCCGGTCGAAAGATTCTTATTTCCGGCGGGGGGCGCTGCAACGTGCTGCCCTCGCGGGCGGAGGCCACCCAGTTCGTCACCGATTCGTCTCGCACCGCCCTGAAGCGAATTCTGCAAACATGGCCCCTGGCGGATCAACAACACTTTTGGGAGGCGACGCTCCGCATTCCTCTCCAGTTGGAAGAAGAAAGCGGGAAGCTCTTCCCAGCCAGCAACCGCGCCGCGGATGTCTTGAACGGCCTGCTGGGGGAAGCGCGGCGGCGCGGGGTGCAGAGCCGGATGGGGGCGAGCGTTGAAGGGCTCACGCGCGAGGGAGATCGGTGGCGCCTGGCGTTGGCCGGGGGTGCCACGCTGGAAGCGGATGCCGTCGTCATCGCCACGGGGGGCTTGTCGGTGCCAAAAACCGGCTCCGATGGCACAGGGCTGCGCCTGCTGAAGCGGCTGGGCCACACGATCAGCCCCCTCTACCCCGCCCTGACCCCGCTCCTCACGGAGCACCCGCCGCACCGCGCCCTGGCCGGCGTCTCGCTGCCGGTCACGCTCTTTGCGCCGCAGGGCAACTCGATCCGGCGCGGGGCGCAGAGCGAGCGCGGCTTCCTCTTCACCCACCGTGGCTACAGCGGCCCCGCCGTGCTGGACCTGAGCCACCACGCGGTCCGCGCAAGCGGCCCGGCGGAGCAGGCGCTGTGGGTCCAGTGGAGCGAGCGCGGCCCGGCGGCGTGGGAAGCCCTGCTGCTGGATGGCCCGCCGACCACCCCCCTCCGCACCCTGCTGCGGGACGCCCTCCCCGCGCGCCTGGCCGATCTGCTGCTGGACGAGACGGGCACGCGGGAGCGCACCCTGGCGACCCTGCGCCGCGACGAGCGCGTCGCCCTGATCGAGCGCCTGACCCGCTACCCCCTCCCCTATGCTGGCAATGAAGGCTATGCCAAGGCGGAGGTCACGGGCGGGGGGGTGCTGCTGTCAGAGGTGGACCCCCGCACGCTGGAAAGCAGAATTTGCCCAGGGCTGTTCCTCTGCGGCGAGTTGCTCGACGCCTTTGGTCCGATTGGGGGGTACAACTTCCTCTGGGCCTGGGCGACGGGGCGGCTGGCTGGCCTGGGGGCGCGGGGCGCGCTGGAAGGCTCGCCCCCAGCATGACACAGTGCGTCATCCCAGTTTGACAGCGATGACGCACTGTGTTATATTTCTCCTATAACGCACTGCGTCACGACGCAACAAAACCATTGCTACAAGGAGCATCCATTCATGTACGAGCAAACCAAGGAAGGGCTGGGCGAGGCCCGCGCCCGCGCCCGCGAGGCGACGACTACCCTCCGCAACACGAACCGCACCGCCCTGCGAAATTATCTGACGGCGGCATTCACCCTCCAGCGTGCGGGGATCGAGGCGGTAGACGCCCTCCAGCGCGGGGCGGAGGAGCTTACCTTCAACCTGCTGGATCGCGGCGAGGGCACCCAGCAAAAGATGATGGACGAGGCAGAGCTTCGCCTGCGCGAGAGCGCGACGCGCCTGCGCGAGGCCCGCGCCCGCATCCAGGCGCGCCTGCGCGAGGAGCAGGGCGAGCTGGAAGAGGGCGGGGAGCGCGCCGAGGGCCGCCTGCGCGAGGGCGCGGAGATTGCCATCAAGGTGGCCAGGGTCATGGAAAGCCGCGTCGAGACGATGCTGACCGAGCTACTCGACCTGGGCCGCCGCGAGCTGAACGAGATCGAGGAGCGCGTCGAATCCCTGGTAGATCGGCTGGACCGCGAGCTGGAAGAGGAGATCCATCCGATCCCCAGCTATGACGACAGGACGGCCGAAGAAATCATCGCCGCCTTTGATGGGCTGGACGCCATGCAGCTTCGCACGGTGCGCGCCTACGAGGTGAACCACAAGAACCGCGTCACCGTGCTGCGCGCCGTGGACGAGACGCTCGCCCAGCGGGATGAGCTGACCACCGCCAGCGGGCGGCAGGCGATGGCAAACAAGGTGGAGCGCCTGGCCGAAAAGCGCGCCGCCACGCTGGTGGAAACGATGCCCCTGCCTATCGAGGGGTATGACGAGATGAACGCGCAGGAGGTAGATGGCGCCCTGGCCGGGCTGTCCGGCGCCGAGTTGGGGGCAGTCCGCGCCTACGAGCTGGCGAACAAGAACCGCGTCACGGTGCTGCGCGCGCTGGATGATCGGCTGGCCGCGCTCGGCGCCGACGCCACCCCTGCCTGACAACTTTCCCTGCCTGTCACACGAAAGCCGCTGCCCCCGCAGCGGCTTTTTTGCTCTCTGCCTTACTCCTCTAGCCCCAGGATCAGCGCCCGCGCCTCCGCTGCCACAAACAGGGAGCCTGCCGCCACGATCAAATCCTCCGCCTCCGCCTCCGCCAGGGCCACCCGAAGCGCCTCCGCGATGGGAGGGATCACGCGCACGTCGGCGCCGGACAGGGCGGGGTGCGCGGCGAGGGAGGCCGGATCGGCGGCGCGGGGGTGGCGGGAGCGCACCAGGATCAGCCTATCGGAAAGGGCGCGGAATGCTTCGAGGAGGGGGCCAGGCGCCTTGTCGGCGGAAAAGCCGAGGAGCAGGGTGGCCCGCCGCCAGCCGCCGCTGGCCTCCCGCAGGGCACGCTCCAGGGCGGCTATGCTTTCCCGCGTGTGCGCGCCATCCGCCACCACCAACGGCGCACGCTGCAGCACCTCCACGCGGGCGGGCCACGCCACCTGCGCCAGCCCCGCCCGCAGGGCCGCCTCGGTTGTGGGAACCCCCTGCGCGCGCAGGCCATGCAGGGCCGCGACCGCCACTGTGGCGTTGGCCACCTGGTGGGCGCCGAGGAGCGGCAGAAACAGGTCGCGGTAACCCTGGGCCGGCCCCGTCAGGTCGAACCGTTGCCCCGCCAGCGAGAGGTGGGTGCGCGTGGCCTGCCACTGTCTCGCTCGCGACGGTGAGGGGCGCGCCCTGCTCCGCCGCCATCTGGCGCAGCACGGCAAGGGCCGCTGGCGGCTGATCGGCGATGACGACGGGCACCCCCGGCTTGATGATGCCCCCCTTTTCCGCGGCGATGGCCTCGATGGTATCCCCCAGCAGCGCTGTGTGTTCCAGCGCCAGCGGCGTGATCACGCTGATCAGCGGCGTCACCAGGTTGGTGGCGTCCAGCCGCCCGCCCAACCCCACCTCCAGCACCACCGTATCCACCTGGGACGCCTCGAAGCAGAGGAAGGCCATAGCGGTCAGCACCTCGAAGGTGGTCACCCCATCCATCGCCGCAACGTGGGGGCGCAGCCGATCCACCAGCGTGACGAAGCTTTCTTCCGGGATCGGTTCCCCGCCCACGCGGATACGCTCGCGCGGGTCGTGCAGGTGCGGCGACGTGTACAGCGCCGTGCGCTGCCCGGCGGCGCGCAGCACGCGCTCGATCATGGCCGCCGTGGAGCCCTTCCCCTTCGTGCCAGCCACGTGCACCACGCGCAGCCGCGCCTGCGGGTCGCCCAGCCGCGCCATCAAGGCACGCATGCGGTCCAGCTTGTAAGGCTCGCGCGTGGGCGGCAGCTGCGTCTCGAAGTTGAGCAGCCCCCACACAAAATTTAACGCTTCCTGATAGCTCATCGGCTCTCCTGCCTTGCTTGGGCCCCACGCCGTGCCCGTGTGTCTCGGTTGGGGCGCGGCCCTACGTTTCCAGCCACCCCGCGCCCTCCGCTATAATCGCGCCCATGAATCGCTTCCGCTCGCCCCTGCTGGTTTGTTGCCTGCTGCTTGCCCTTGCCCTGCTGCTCACCTGGCCGCTGCCGCTGCACTGGGCCACGCACGCGCCCGGCGACGGCTCCGACGACCCGGCCATCCTGTGGAACCTCTGGTGGGTGCGCTATGCGCTGACCGTGCTGCGCCAGTCCCCCTTCGAGAGCGCCTGGATGTTCTGGCCCATCGGGATCAACCTGGTGTTTTATACGCTGACGATGCTGAACGGGATGCTGTCCATCCCCGTCCAGTTGGCCCTGGGGCTGGTCGCCGCGAACTCGTTTGTGATTTATGTCGAGCTGACGATGGCGGCGCTGGGCAGCTGGCTGCTGGCGCGGTGGGTTCTGGCGCAGCACCCCGACGCCGCGCCGCTGCCGCGCCGCACGCGCGACAGCATCGCCCTGCTCAGCGCTGTGGTTTATGCGTTCGGCAGCTCCAAGTGGCTCTACCTGAGCCTCGGGCAGTTCAACATCGCGGCCAGCCACTGGCTCCCCTGGGCGGTGCTCGGCCTGGCGCGCATGTGGATGGCCCCCGACTGGCGGCGCGGCGCGCGCGCGGCGGGGCTGACGGCGCTCTTCGTCCTGTTCACGGGCTGGACGGAGTTCACCTATGCCAGCTTCTTCGTCCAGTTCGCCCTGCTCTTCTGGCTGTGGCACGTGCTGTCCGCCCTGCGGCAGGGGGAGCGCGCCCGCGTGTGGCGCTTCACCGTGCTGTGCGGGGCGATGGCCCTGCTGGTCGGGCTGGGCATGGCGCCGATCTTGTGGCTTATCGTACAGGACATGCGCGCCAGTGGCGATTTTCTGGTGGAAGGGCTGGGCTTCGCCAACGTCTTCTCGAACGACCTGCTCGGGTTCCTCGTGCCGGGCAACCAGCACCCGCTCTTTGGGCGCGCCGTCACGGAGCGGCTGACCCTCGCCTACTTGAACTTTGCCTTTCTCGGCTGGGCCACGAGCGCCCTGGCCGCCCTAGCCCTGCTCCACCGCACCACGCGCCGCTACGCGGCCTCCTGGGCCTTCTCGGCGGCGGCCTTCATGCTCCTGTCGCTCGGCCCCACGCTGCGCGTGAACGGGCGCGAGTGGGAGTTGCCCCTGCCCTTCGACCTGCTGCTGCAGATCCCGCTGTTGAAGGCCAACCGCTACCCCAGCCGCTACTCGGTGATGGTGGCGCTCTGCCTGGCCATGATGGTGGCGTGGGGGGCGGCGGTGCTGTGGGCGCACGCGGCGCGGCGCGGGCGGGGGGCAGTGGCCGGCAGGCTGCTGCTGCCCGCGCTCCTCCTGCTGCTGCTCTTCGAGCATGCGGGCGCGCCGCTGCCGCTCTCCGACTTTCGCACCCCAGCGGTGTACGAGGGGGTCCGCACGCGCCCGGGCGGCGCCCTGCTGGAAATCCCGCTGGCGTGGCGCAACGGCTTTCGCGTCACCGGCACGCTGCACAACTCGTTCATGTTCGCCCAGGCCTTCCAGAGCGTCCACCAGAAGCGGCTGCTGAGCGGCAACACCAGCCGCAACCCGGAGTTCAAGTTCCAGTACTTTACCGAGCTACCGCTCATCGCCTCGCTGCTGGCGCTGGAAACGGGCCACCTGCTCCCGCCCGAGCGCGCGGCGTCGGACGCCCGCGTGGCCGCGGAGCTCCTGCGCCTGCTGGATGCCCCCACCATCGTGGTACGTCGCCTGGACTCGGCAGATCCCCGCCTCACGCCGGAGGCCACGCTCCCCTATCTGGAGCAGCTCCTCAGCACCTCCCGCTGGCACGAGAGCGAGGGGTACGTGGGGCTAGACGCGCAGCTGCCGCCCGCGCCCGCCCGCTACCAATGGGATGCCACGCACCCGCTGGCCCGCCTCTTTTTTGCCGAGGGGTGGAGCGCCCTGCCCGCCCTGGACCGACCCGCCACGGAGGCCGCCGTCTACGCGGAGCAGCCGGAGGCGCGCCTGCTCGTCCCCTCCATCGCCGCGCCGAACGGCTGGCGGCTGAGCATGGACACGTGGCTCCCGCCGGGGGCGCGCACCACGATGGAAGTCCTCGCAGCGGACCCGTCCGGCGGCCCCGCGCTTTCCCTGGCGATCGTGGCGCTGGCGGGCGCGCAGAGCCACGAGGTGCTCATCCCGCCGCAGGCGCCGCGCGGCCCCCTGACGGAAATCCTGTTTCGCTTTGCCGATCTTCAGCCTGCTGCCGCCTTCCTGCCCCCCGGCGAGCCCGCTTCCCCTTTCCGCCAGGGCTGTCGCTGCTGGTGGAAAGCGCCCAGGAGGAGGTCGGCAAGCTGGCCCACATTTATGTCAACGGCGTAGACGTGGCAACGCGCGGCACGGGGTACCACCTGGCGCTCGTCTCGCCCCAGGGGGAAGTGCTCGCCTCCCAATCCTTCAATACCTTTCTGGACCCTGGGGCAAGCACAGCGCTGGCGCGCGCCATCGCGGGGGCGGCGCCGGGCACCGTGGTCGCCCTGGCGGCGGAGGACACGGTGGCGGCGGGGAGGGGACGGGCGGGCTGCCGCTGGGCGACGAGGTGGTGGCTGCCCTGGCCACGCTCGGCGCGACGCAGGAAAGCGACATGCGGGGCCGCTTCCGCTGGAGCCACGCCTTGATCGGCGTCCAGGGCGCCCCCGCGGGCACCGCCCTGGAAGATCGGAGCCCCCTGCGCCCCGCCCGCGTGAGCCTCGGCCCGCCCCTCCACAGCCCCACAGTCGGCGCGCGCTTTGATGCCTTTCGCCTGGAACCCGCGCCCTGATGGCAGCAGTCGGCCCTGCGGCCCACCCCATGATGATAGGGCGGGGGCCGATTCTGCTGGATTCCTTGTCGAGCGACAGCGGGGTAGGTACAATTGGGGTCAGCGATTGGGATTGAAAGGAACCCCCATGTTTGAGTCTGTGGAGCAACTGAAGGGCGTGCTGCGAGAGGCGCGCTATCTGGTGAACAACGAGACGGCGACAGTGGTGTACCTCGCAGAAAAGCTGGGCAAGCCGCTGCTGGTCGAGGGGCCCGCAGGGGTCGGCAAGACCGAACTGTCCAAGGCACTGGCGCAGGGGATGGGAACGGAGCTGATTCGCCTGCAATGCTACGAGGGGCTGGACGAGGCCAAGGCGCTTTACGAGTGGCAGTATGCCAAACAGATGCTGTACACCCAGGTGCTGCGCGACAGGGTGAGCGAGATGCTAGCGGGGACCGAGACGCTGGCAGAGGCGTTCGCGCGCATCGCCAGCGAAGAAGACCTTTTCTTCTCGGAAAACTTCCTGCTGCCGCGCCCGCTGCTGCGCGCCCTCCTGGCGGAGCAGCGCCCCGTTCTGCTGATTGATGAGATTGACAAGACCGACCCCGAGTTCGAGGCCTTCCTGCTCGAGGTGCTTTCTGACTTTCAGGTGAGCGTGCCCGAGCTGGGCACGGTGCGCGCCAAAAGCCAGCCCCTCGTGATCCTCACCTCCAACCAGCAGCGCGACCTGTCCGATGCGCTGAAGCGCCGCTGCCTCCACCTGTTCATCAGCTACCCCACCCTGAAAGAGGAGCTGAGCGTCGTCCGCGTGCGCGCGCCGGAGGTGCCGGAAAAGCTCGCGCGCGAGGTGGTCGCCTTCGTGCACGAGGTGCGGCGGCTCGCGCTGAAAAAGACGCCGGGCCTCTCGGAAACCATCGAGTGGGCGCGGGCGCTGACCCTGCTAAATGCGGCGAATTTGGGGCGCGAGACGGTGGAGCAGACCCTGGGCGTCTTCATCAAGTACGAGTCGGACGGGCAGCGGGTGCGCGGCGACCTGAACAACCTGCTGCGCAAGACGAACCTGCGCATGGAGCAGTGGAAGAACTGACCCCGAAGGGAGCCTGCCGATGGACGACGTACTGGTCAACTTTATCCAGATTTTGCGCCGCTGCGGGCTGCGCGTCGCGGTGAGCGAGTCGCTGGACGGGGCGCGCGCCGCGACCGTGGTGGGGCTGGAGCAGCGCGAGGCCTTCAAGGCAGGGCTGCGCGCCTCGCTGGTCAAGCGCACGAGGGACATCCAACTCTTCGATCAGATATTTGACGCCTACTTCACCGACACCCCCAGCGACATGCCGCTCGAAGAACGGTTCGGGCACGGGCTGCCGCAGCCAGGCGAAAGCGGGGACGACGAGTACGATGAGGCCATGCGCCGCGCGATGGAAGAGATGAACGGGCTGAGCGACATCACCCAGGCGCTGCTCCAGGGGAACGTGCAGATCATCACCGAGGAGATGATGAAGCACATGCGGCCCGACCAGTTGGCGCACCTTCGCTCCATGCTCCAAAGCGGGCAGGTGGCGCGGATTGTTCTGGACAAGATGGGCTGGCAGCGCATCCAACGCGAGATCAGCAAGTTGATCCAACAGCTTCGGTGGCAGGGCGATTACGAGGCGGCCCAGCGCGTGCGCGAGCGGCTGGATGAATTGGAGGAGCTGTTCCCCAAGTGGGTGGAGCGCGAGGTGGAGGACGCTGTCGAGAAGCAGCTTCAAACCGAGCCGCCGCCCCCCGCGCAGGCGCACGATCTGCAATTCAAGGACTTTTCTCGCTACACCGAGGCGGAAAACGAGGCGATGGAGGAGGCGGTGGAGCAACTGGCGCGGCGGCTCCGGCGCGATTGGTCGCGGCGCGCCAAGCAGGGGGGCAGCCGCCGCCTGGACGTGCCGCGCACGCTGCGCGCCGCGATGAGCACCTTCGGGGTGCCGGTGGAGCTACGCTGGAAGCAGCGGCGGCGCAACCGCTTGAACATCGTGGTGCTGTGCGATGTTTCCTCATCGGTGCGCAACGCCAGCCGCTTTATGCTCCAACTGGTTTACTCCCTCCAGCAGCAGCGGGGGCGCGTCCGCTCCTTCGTCTTTATAGGGGACCTGGACGAGGTGACGGAAACCTTCGAGCGCAACAACATTGATGAGGCCGTGCGGATCGCCACCAGCGAGGCCAACATCACCTACTGGGCGCACTCCAATTTTGGCAACTCGTTCCGCATGTTCCTGGACAACCACGGCGACGCTCTTAGCTCGCGCACGACGGTACTCGTCCTGGGCGACGGGCGCAACAACTGGCACGACCCCCAACTGGATGCGGTCCAGGAAATTCAGGAGCGGGCCCGGAAGGTGATCTGGCTGAACCCGGAAGGGGAGTGGGGGTGGGGAAACGGTGACTCGATTGCGCCCCTGTATGGCCGCTACTGCGATCGGATGGTGGAGTGCCGGAACCTGGCCCAGCTGACGGAAATCATCGAGTACCTGATGGAAACCACTGCCTAGCGCCCCGCGGGCCCGCGCCTGGCAGGGCTACCAAGCTGTGGTATACTCGCGCCCGGTTCATCTGTCGTCACGCTAATCCCTCGGTCAGCGCGGGCGTGGCCCCTCGTCCCGAACGCCACTCACGCTGACCGAGCCCCCCTGTCTCGGAGGCAACCTCGAATGACGCAATATCTGGACGACCCGTGGTTCGTCGCCCTGCTGATTCTGATGGTGCTCAGCGGGCTGGTGAGCGCCTATGCCATACGGGGCTACTTGAAGGAGTGGCTCATCCTGGCCATGGCGCTGCCCCCGGCCCTGTTCCGCAAGGTGTTTGGCCCGCCGCGCCACTGAGCGCACCCGCCGGCCCATCCAGCACCGTTGGCCCGGACGAACGGGGCGAGGCTCTGAGGACAGAGCCCGCCCTATTTTTTATGTGGTTGGAACAGGGTCCTTTTTGCCTATAGCGGGCGCGACCCCATCCCCTTACACTGGGGCCGCTTGCTCCAAAAATAGCTGTTTGTAGGTCTCTATTAAAGGATGGTCGCGCTATGAGACGATGGTTTCCCCCTGCCTTGGCGTTGCTGCTGCTTTGCCTGCTGGCCCCCCGCCAGGCGCCCCCTGCCGCCGCGGCGGACGCCCCGCTCGCCCTGGCCTTTTACTACGCCTGGTTCGACGAGAGCTCGTGGGCTGCCGACAAGGTGCCCGATGCCCCCACGCCGCGCTATGCCTCCCGCGAGCGCGCCACGATCGAGCGGCACGTGGGCCAGGCGCAGGCCGCCGGCCTGGATGCGCTGGTACAAAGTTGGTGGGGGCCCAACAACCCCACGGAGGACAATTTCAAGACCCTGCTCGACGTGGCGCAGGCGCGCGGCTTTCGCGCCGCTGTAGACTTTGAACTGTCGTCGCCCTTCTATGGCGGCGAGCGCGCCAAGAGTGTGGCCGCCCTCCGCCATCTGATCCAGACCCACACCGCCCACCCGGCCTACCTGCGCTGGAATGGCAAGCCCGTGATCTTCTTTTGGCGGCAGCAGCAGTTTAGCGCGCGCGAGTGGGCAACCATCCGCGCCGAGGTGGACCCCGCCCACGCCACGATCTGGATAGCCGAGGGAATTGATACCGGCTACCTGGCCACCTTCGACGGCCATCACCTTTACTCGGTGGCCTGGGACCCGACCCCCGCCGATCAGCTTACCAAGTGGGGAAACCTGGTGCGCGGGGTGGAGGGGACGTGGGGGGACAAACTGTGGGTGGCCACCGTGATGCCAGGCTACGATGACACGCGCCTGGGCCGCCCCGACGGCTTCCGCCGCGACCGCGCCAACGGTGCCTACTTTCGGGAAACCTTTCGCGGCGCGCGCGACAGCCGCGCCGACTGGATCATCCTCACCTCCTTTAACGAGTTTCCGGAGGGCACGTACATCGAGCCGAGCGACCTGTACGGCGACTTTTACCTGACGCTGACGCGCGAGCTTATCGCCGCGTGGAAGGGGGTGCCCCTGGGCACCGGCCCCGCTCCCCTCCCTGCGCCCCCCGCCGCCGCCGCCCCCCGCCGAGCAGCGCCGTCGAGTACGCGATAGCTGGCGGTCGCTTTTTCACGCAGACTGGCAACGGGCAGGGGGGCTTCGGCGTGACGGACGATGGGCAGGCACGCTTTTGGAGCGAGTTCCAGCGGCTGGGCGGGGCGCAGACGGTCGGCTACCCCATCTCGCGGCGCTTCCTGCGCGACGGCTTTGTGACGCAGGCCTTCCAAAAGCTCGTGCTTCAGTGGCGGCCCGACGCCGGGCAGGCGTGGCCCGTGAACATCTTTGACGAGCTATCGCGCGCCGGGCACGACACGCTGCTCCACGACACGCGCCAGACCCCGCGGCCCGTGGGCGGGCTGGACGCGCCGGGGGCCAGCTGGGCCCAGGTGGTGGCAGGGCGCCAGGCCCTGCTGGACGGCCATCCCGCCCTGCGCGCCCGTTACTTTTCCGTGGCCGACCCGCTGACGGTCTTCGGGCTGCCCGTTTCCCGCGTGGAAGACATGGGGAACCATCTGGCGATCCGCACCCAGCGCGCCGTGTTTCAGCAGTGGAAGGAAGCGGTCCCCTGGGCCCGCGCGGGCGAGGTCACCATCGCCAACGGCGGTGCCATCGCGCAGGAGGTGGGCTGGCTGCCAGCCGAGGCCCTGATCGTCGAGCGATAGCCCAGGGGACGGGGTGGGGGCACCGTGGGTGCCCCCGCTCAAGCCACGCCAACAAGGGTATCGGCAAAGACAGCCACCTGCGCGCTGTGCTCCCGCTTGTGGCCGTAGTACTGGTACACTATAAAATCATCCACCGCGTAGGGCGCACCATACCACGGCATCGTCCCAGGCTGGCGGAGCAGGTCGCCCGCGAGCCGCTCGAGCCTCTGCATCACCGCTGCGTGCGCCTGTTCGTACTCCGCCAGCGTTTCGTCGGACGCGAGCCCGTCCCGCCGCGCGACCTCGGCATCGTTCCAGCCGGCCCAGTCGGCCACCAGGTTGTCCAGCAGCGGCGTGGCGGCGCGCTCGCCCGCCACCGAGCCAAGCACCTCGATCAGCAGGGCCTCATAGGAAGTCAGGTGCGCGATGATCTGCCGCACCGACCACACGCCGCACACCCCGCCCGTTTCCCACGCCTCCATCGGCACGCGGGCCAACGTTTCCCGCAAGGTGCGATCCCCATAGCGCATCACATCCATAGCATTCATGGGTGGCTCCTCTGGCCGTTCAGGGCCGGTTCATGCTGGGCCTCCTGCCATGCGGCAGCGAAGCCCGGCAGGG
Source organism: uncultured Chloroflexia bacterium (assembly GCA_963721895.1). Taxonomy (GTDB): domain Bacteria; phylum Chloroflexota; class Anaerolineae; order Ardenticatenales; family Ardenticatenaceae; genus CAVRLZ01. The sequence continues at coordinate 44,569 of CAVRLZ010000002.1, forward strand.
AGCGCTCGATCATCTCGTCGCTGGCGGTGAGCGAGATGCGAAAATAACCGGGCAACTCCACGATGGTCCCCGGCAGGCAAAAGACCTTGTGGCGTGCCAGCAGCGTGCAGAAGGCCTCATCATCCTCCCAGGGGGAGCGAGGCAGCAGGTAGAAGGTTCCCTCCGGCGAGTGAAGCTGGTAGCCGATGGCACGCAGGGCACCGACGAGGCGATCCCGCTTGAGCTGCAGGTGCGCCACGTCAATAGAAAGATGCTCCAATTCCGGCAGGGCGTACTGCATGAGGGCATTGGGGAAGGTGAAGCCCGTCAGCACCTGCGCGCCCAGCAGGGCTGTCCGCATCGCCTCCGCCCCGGCAAAGCCTGGCGTGATGGCAATGTATCCCAGCCGCTGACCGGGCGTTAGCAGCGTCTTCCCGTAGGTGTAGATAAGCAGGCTGTTGGCGTAGAAGCGGACCGGGCTGATGAAGGAGTGCCCGTCAAAGAGCAGGCGGGAATAGGCCTCGTCGGAAAGCAGCACGATGGGCCGCTCGCGCCCCGCGCTGGCCTCGGCGAGGAGCGCGCCCAACTGGCGCAGCGTCTCCTCGGGATAGATGCGCCCCGTGGGGTTGTTCGGCGAATTGACGAGGACTGCCCGCGTGCGCGGCGTGATCGCCGCGGCGATAGCTTCCAGGTCAAGATCGAAGGTGTCGGCCCGCACCGGCACGCGCACCGGAATCGCTTCCTGCGCCAGCACCATCGCCTCGTAAAAGAACCAGGGGGGCGTCATGAAGATCACCTCGTCCCCGCTGTCCACCAGGGCCACCAGCGAGGCGGAAAGCGCCGCGAAGGCCCCCGTGGTCAGGCAGATATCCTCGGCTGCGTAGGGAAGTTCCCGCAGGTCGCGAAGCGAGGCGGCCACCGCCGCGCGGGGCATCGGCTCGCTCAGCTTGTAGGCGAACCAATCCTTGTTCTGGGGCACGCTCCAGCGCGCGAGCGCCTCCGGCATGCCGGGCAGCGGCATTTCCTGGGGGTTGCCAAAAACAAAATCGCTGACGCTCGGATCCCCCGCGTGGGCGTAGTAAGAGGATTGCTGAAAGCGGAGGAAGGGTTCGATGGCCTGCAGCATGCGCAGGCTACGGCGCGAGACGGGCGGCTGATCCATCAGTCAACTCCTTCGAACAGGTCGTGTTCGAGCGTGCGCCCACCGTTCACCAGGCTGTAGGCGCGATAGTAGTAGCGAACGCCCAGCAGCAGGCGGTGCTCGTCAACCAGCAGCGAGCCGAGGGTGCCCAGGCTGGCAAGTTGGCTCCTGTGGCATTGCACAGCCTCCCAGGCCTGCTCCCAATAGGCATCGCCATCAATTTCCGCGCTCGCGGTCCACGGCTGCCAGCCCACCATGCGGCGCCGGACCCCATCTACCTCCATGGCCAGTTCGCCCACCGCCTGATCGTAGAGGGCCACCTGGCTGTCCAGGTCTACCATGTAGTACAGCTTGTCCACGCGGTGCGGCGGCAGGCGGGAGGGGGCCCCCGCATCCGCCGCGAGGAGCAGGGCCGCGGTGGCATATTGGGAAATCGCTATGTGGTCCGGGTGCCCATACGCCCCGTCCGGCCCGAAGGTGACCACTACCTGCGGTCGGATGCGGCGTACCTGCTCGGCAAGCTGCGCGGCCACCGCAGCGGGCTCCGCATCGTCCAGGTCGCCATCCACATAGTCGAGCAGATGGAGCTCGCGCAGGCCCCAGCACCGCGGCGGCGGCACGCAGTTCCGCCTCGCGAATCTCGCCCAGGCGCGCCTCGCCGGGGTTGGCCGCGGGGTCGCCCTGCCAGCCGCGCTCGCCCCGCGTGGCAGTGATGAGGAAGGTGGCGACCCCCTCGGCGGCGTAGCGGGCCAGCGTGCTGCCCGTCCCCAACGACTCGTCATCCGGGTGGGCAAAGATGAAGAGTAACCGTCGCTCCTGCTGCATGGGCTCCTCCAAAACGGCTTTGGCTTGGGGATCAGATAGCTTTCTATAGGGTTCCGAGTGGCTCGATGGCCAACGGTCAGGGCAACCGACTGCGCGAGTGGGAGTAGGGGCGGAGAACGGCTCGTTGGGGTGCAGTGCCCATCGTGGAGGCTTCGAGTATACCCGGAAACACCCCCCGATTCAAGGGGTAGAAAGCTTGTGCGTCACGCATCTCGCCCCCCACTCACCCGCGTCAGACACCCTTGTTCCCGACCTGCTAAGGGTTACCGCGAGTTTCCCACCCGTTTGAACGTTGCCAGCATGGCCTCTACAATACCCGCTCATCTGGCGCATCCTGCGGACGAAAGGAAGAGCTATGGCGATCCAGCGAATCGGAGTGCTGACCGGCGGCGGCGATGCACCGGGGCTGAATGCGGTGATCCGCGCCGTGGTGCGAACCGCCATCGGGCAGGAAGGGTGGGAGGTGCTGGGGGTGCGCTCCGGCTTCGAGGGGCTGCTCAGCGAGGCGCCAGACGCCATCATGCAGCTTGACTGGAACAGCGTGAGCGGGCTCCTCGCGCGCGGCGGCACCATCCTGGGCGCGGCCAGCCATTCCAACGAGCGGCTCTTTGCAAAAGGGGAGCACGGGCCGGTGGTGAGCGAGTGGGCCAAGCAGCAGGTGCGCGAGCGGCTCCTGTCGCTGGGGGTGGGGGCCCTGGTGGTCATCGGCGGGGATGGCACGATCGGCATGGGGCAGCAATTCTTCGAGGCGGGCGTTCCCCTGGTGGCGGTGCCCAAGACCATTGACAACGACCTGCTCGCCACCGAGTACACCTTCGGCTTCGACAGTGCGCTGGACGAGGCCACCGATGCCCTGGACCGCCTCCACACGACGGCGGAGAGCCACAACCGCGTCATGGTGGTGGAGGTAATGGGGCGCAACTCCGGCTGGATCGCGCTCCATGCGGGGGTGGCAGGCAGCGCCGATGTGATCCTGATTCCGGAGATGCCCTTTTCCCTGGCGAAAATCTGCCACAAGATTGAGGCGCGCCGACGCCAGGGGCGCAACTTTTCCATCGTGGTCGTCGCGGAGGGGGCCATGCCGGAGGGGGGCGAGCAACTTTACCTGGAGTACCAGGGGCAGCGCTCGCTCGGCGGCATCGGTCACTGGGTGGCGAACGAGATCGCGGAGCGCTGCCACGTGGAGACGCGGACTGTGGTGCTGGGCCACCTGCAGCGCGGCGGCTCGCCCAGCGCCTTCGACCGCATCCTGGCGACGATGTTCGGGGCCAGCGCCGTGCGCCTCATCGCCAAGGGAAAGTTTGGCTACCTCACATCGCTCCAGTGCGGCGACATCGTTTCCGTGCCCATCCGCGAGGCGATTGGCGAGCAGAAGAAGGTGCCCGTGGACGGGAAACTGGTGCAGACCGCGCTGGGGCTCGGGGTATCGTTTGGCGTGTAGAGCACGCCGCAAGTATAGCGACAGCGCCCGCAGCAAGCGGATAGGTGTCGAAAAGCAGTTAGGGTCGTAGACCGCCTACTCATCACTTGGAGCCCATGCGCCCCGCCCGCATCCTCGTCCCGCTCGCCGCCCTCTTCCTGGTCACCGCCCTGGTCAGCTTTCCGGTGCGCTGGAAGGACATTGGCACCTTCGACTGGATCGCCTATTGGAGCATCCCGCGCAGCCTCGTGCTGGGGGACGGCTACCTCAACCAGCAACGGCTGGCCGCCATGCAACAGGCGGTAGGCTACCGCCCGGTCTTCCTGGGCGATGTGCCGAGCCCGGTGTGGCGAGCGTGGAACCCGCCGCCGCTGCTGCTGCTGCTGCTGCCCTTCGCCCTGCAACCTTTCGGCAATGCCACGCTCCTCTGGCTGCTGGCAACCGTGTGCTTGCTCAGCTTTGCTACGTGGCAGTACAACCGCGCGCTCGACCAGCCCCTGCCCCCCCTGCTGGCCCTGGCGGTGATGGCCATCGCCTCCCCCCTGTACCCGACGCTGTGGGTGGGGCAGATGCTGGGGATGATGAGCGCCTTCCTGCTGCTGGCAGGGGTGGCGGCCAGGCGCGGGCGCAGCACCGCCGCCGGCCTCCTGCTGCTGCCCGTCCTGCTCAAACCTCAGGTCGTGCTGGCCACGGGGGCCCTGGTTGTCTGCATCACCCTGCGCCGACGGGATTGGCGCCTCCTGGGGGCGAGCCTGGGGATGCTGCTGCTGCTCGCCGTTGCCACGTTCCGGCTGGACCCCGCGTGGCCCTCGCGCTGGCTGGGGCAGGGCTCCCCTGTGGAATGGCCCACCTTTGCCCCGCTCCACATGGCAGTGATCCTCCTCGGTCTTCCCATCCCCTGGCTGCTGGCGGGGAGCGCCCTGGGGCTGCTCGCCGCCCTGTGGCACTACCGCAAGGACGAGCGGCTGACCTTTCACCGCCTCGGCGAGAGCACCATCCTGTCGCTGCTGATCGCCCCCTACGCGATCAACGTCGAGCTCCTCATCCTGCTGCCCGCCACGCTCTGGCTCCTCGGTCAATTATGGCAGCAGGGCAGGCGATGGCTCGTCATCTTGTTCATCCTGGTCAGCAACCCCCTGATGGCTTACAATCCGTATCGCGTCTGGTTTTACCTGGGGAGCCTGTCGCTGCTCTGGCTGGTTGTCTCCCGCGCCCGCGCTACCGCCGCACCAGCCGCTCCCCCAGCCACTCCATCCCTTCCCAAAAGCGGTTGAGGCTGTGGCGGGGCAGGCTCGGCTCGGCGACGATGAGCATGTTCGGGCGGTAGGGAAGCACGCGATCCAGCAGGGCCAGGATGGGGGCCCAGCCGTCCGCGGGGCGCTGGTCCGGATGGTAGGCAACGTGGTGCTCACAGGGGAGGCCGCGCGTGTTCCACAGATGGAGCACGCGGACCAGCGGGGCCATCGCGGCGGCATCATCCAGATAGCGGCTGCCGCGCTCCGCGCTGGAGCGCGCCAGATGGCCCGTGTCGAGGCAGAGGTAGAGCCCGTAGCGGGCGGCACGCACCGCCAGCCAGTAGGGATCGCCGAAGCATTCCAGGCAGATCGCCACGTTGTGGCGGTGCTGCACGTCGGCCATCCACTCCAGCGTCTCCGTGACCAGGGCGGGGTCCAGGGCGTCGTGGGGGTAAAGCGCGGGCAAGGGGGTGAAATGGCAGACCACGTGGTCCGCGCCGAGGCGCGCCGCCGCCGCCACGTCCAGGTCGAAGCGCTGCCGCTCGGCGCGGCGCAGCGCCGCATCCGGCGAAAACCAGTCCGGGTTGTCCGGGTGGCGGCCCGTCAGCGGGGGGTAGAGCACCGGGTAATGCCAGGAAAGGCGGAGCCCCCGCTCGAGCGAGGGACGCAAAAAGGCGACAAGCGCCTCCTCGCCCGCATCCACCCAGTCCCCGCGCGGCGGCGAGCGATAAAAGAGGCCAACCACCCCGAAGCCGCGCGCTTCCAGATCATCGGGGGAAATGCCGTTCAGGATACTGCCCAGCAGCGGGTACCTCATCGCCGGGAATCCCCCTCTGCGGCGGGCCGGAAGTCGCTCAGATGCAATTCCAATTGCTCTTTCTGCTGCCAGTCATTGCGCTGGAGGGAATAGGCGATGTCCAGCCTGGGCGGGAGCGTGGCGGCCTGCTCCCCCCTGCCAAAGGCGATGGCGGGCCAGCGGCGCCCCCGCTCGTCGAGAAACTTCAACTTCAGATGCTTCCCGTCGCCCACCGCCCACGCCCGATCCACCGTCACGTTGCGGCACATCCAGAGCGGCTTGCGATTGGCTTCGCCAAAAGGGGCCAGCCGCTCGATTGCCTGGAACAGGGCGTCATCTACCTCGCGCAGGGGGAGCTCGGCATCCCCATGCAGGAGCGGGCGCAGCGGCTTGCCCCGTAGCGCCCGCTCCGCCAGCGAGCAGAGGGCCTCTTCCAGCGCTGGCAAGTTTTCCTTGCGCACGGACAAGCCCGCCGCCGCCGCATGGCCGCCGTGGCGCTCCAGCAGCGGGGCCACCGCGTCCAGCGCCTCGATGATGTTGAACTCGGGGATCGAGCGGCACGACGCGCGCCACACCTCGCCCGGCCCCTGCGAGACGACGATGGCGGGGCGGTGGTAGCGCTCCGTGAGCTTGCCCGCCACCAACCCCACGATCCCCTCCGGGCACTGGCCATCGCCCACCAGGAGCAGGGGGGCGCTCGGGTCCTGAATCTGGGCCTCGGCGCGGGCCATGGCCCGCGCGGTGTGCGCCTGACGCTCCTGGTTGAGCCCATCCAGCGTGTCCGCGCCCAGGCGAGCCTCCTCCTCGCTGCGGGCACTCAGGAGCTTGTAGGCCAGCATGGCATGCTGGAGGCGGCCCGCCGCGTTGATGCGGGGCCCCATGCCGAAGCCTATGGACTCGGTGTCCGCCTCGGGGGGGCTCACCCGCGCCACGCTCATCAGGGCCTGCAGGCCGAGGCGGGGCGTGCGGCGCAACTGCTGCAGCCCGGCCCACACCAGGGCACGGTTTTCGCCGGTCAGCGGGGCCACGTCGGCCACGGTGCCGAGCGCCACCAGGTCGAGCAGGCTGTCCAGGTCGAGCGGCGCGCGCGCACGGTCCAGGGGCGCCTGGGCCAGGGCCTGGAGCGTCTTCCACGCCAGCCCCACCCCGGCCAGTTTCTTGTAGGGGTAGGGACAGCCGGGCTGCTTCGGGTTGATGATGGCGAAGGCAGGGGGAAGGGGGTCGGGCGGGGTGTGATGATCGGTCACTATCACATCTATGCCCCACTCGTTCGCCGCCTCGATGGCAGCGGTGTCGCGAATGCCGCAGTCAACGCTCACCAGCAGCGAGACGCCGCGCGCATGAAAGCCGGGGATGGCTCGCTGGTTCAAGCCGTACCCATCAGTCACACGATCGGGGATGTGCGGAGCTACCGTTGCGCCCAGGGCTTGCAGCCCCTCCACCATGACGCGGGTGGAGGTGACGCCGTCCACATCGTAGTCGCCGTGAACGAGAATGTGCTCGCCCGCCGCGATGGCGCGGCGGATGCGATCCACTGCCCGATCCATGTCACGCAGGAGGAAGGGGTCGTCGCTTTCCATCCGACGAGCAAAGAAAGTTCTGGCCGCCTCGGGGCTTGTCACGCCCCGGTTCCAAAGCACCTGCGCGACGGGCCAGGGCAATGCCGCAAAGGCATCAAAATGGCCCTGCGGTGCTCGACGATGAACAGTCCAACCCCTCTCCACAAACCTTCTCCTCCTGTTGCTCGTGCGATTGTATCACGTAGCCTCGTCTGATGACAAAGGGGGGCGCATAAAAAAAGCCGGAATCGGGCCAAGGAGTCTGCCTGGCCCATTCCGGCTTTGTACGCTGAAGCTGTCAAAACGGCGTGTCGGTTCCCTCGATCTCCGCGCCCGTCTCGTCGAGCGCAGCCTCGTCGGGGGCGTGGCGCTCCGGCGGCGCTGTCTGATAGCCGTCGCTCTGCACCGTCACGTCCCCTTCCAGGCTACCGCCGACCCCACCGCCGGTGAGCGGCAGCGTGGTGGCAGCCCCGTCAAAGATCGCCTCGCTCGGCGGCTCGATGGGCGGGAAGACCGCTGGCTCCTCGCCCGGAACCGGGTGGGTGTCGCGGCCATCTATGTCACCAAAAGCGCCTGGGACCATCGTCGGATCGTGGATAGACATCGGCGGCTCCTTTCAGCGGAGGGGTAGTTCTCTTCGTGCTATAAGGGAAGCAAGGCGGGTGCCAGCCACAAAGGCGGTAGCGGGCACGCGTGGCAACACTCTTGCAGGCATAGACATAGGAAGCAACAGGCTATGGTAGCGAAAGGAGAGCGACGATGGAGCGCAGAGCTTTAGAGGAACTACTGGATCGGGTCAGCGAGGGCGACGAGGAGGCGCGGCAGACGCTGCTGGCCCACATCGCGGAGCAGCCGGAGGGGATTCGCGTGCTGGCCTATGAGGCCCTGAAGGATGGGGGCGAGGAGACCTACGACCAATTGCTCCTCACCCTGGCCGACGACCCTGATCTGGTGATTCGTCCGTCGCATCGGAACCAGCCTATCACGCAGGATGCCGACATGGAGGGGATGCACCTGATCGCGCAGCAGGCGGGGCGGGAGTGGCAGGCGCGGGCGGGCACGCAGCAGGCACCCGCAGCGCTGATCGAGCAGTTGCGCTCGGGGGAGCGCACGGCGCGGGCCCAGGCGGCGCGGACGCTGGGCGAGCACCGAGACCCGGCAGCGGTCGAGCCGCTCATCCAGGCGATTCGCAGCGGGGATCGCCAACTGGCGGGGGCCGCCGTGGAAGCGCTGCAGGCGATTGGCGAGCCCGCCGGCCCTGCCCTGGCCCAGGCGCTGAGCGACCCGGACGAGCAGGTCCGCTGGCACGCGGCAAAGGCGCTGAGCACGATCGGCGCGAGCAGCGCGGCGCCCGCGCTGGTGGTAACGCTGGAAGACAGCAACTATGGCACCCGCTGGCTGGCGGCGGAGGGGCTGGCGCGCCTGGGCCGCCCGGCCATCGTTCCGCTGCTGCGCCGACTGGCGGACGAGAAGGGCTCCGCGTGGCTGCGGCAGGGGGCCTGGCACGTCTTCAACAAGCTGGAGCTGATGGATGACAACGCGCGCCGCGAGTGGAAAACCTTTGGCGCGGAGTTGCGGCGCAGCAGCGGCAGCGCCGTGCCCAACATGGCGCGGCAGGCGCTGCGCCGCCTGGGGGAGGAGGCCTGAGCCTCCCCCCATTTTACGGCGCGGGGGGGACCATCAGGGCGTGCACCACCTGCTCCAGCGAGCGTAGCTCAACCCCGTATGCTGCGGCAGTCTCCTCCATCGGCACATCGGAGTCGTAAAATTCCTGGCCCGCCAACAGGGTGGGCATCGGCTCCGGCAGGCCCGGCACCGGCTCGCCCGGCGCCACCCAGTTTACCGGAATCTCATGGCCCAGGATGCGCTCGAAGGTGGCCACCACGTCCCGCCACGACAGCGCTTCCGGCCCGCCAAGCGCCAAAAACTGGTTGCGCGCGGCGGGGTTGTCCACCGCCGCCACGGCGAACGCCGCCACGTCCTGATTGGAGATAAAGGAGTGGCGGCGGCGCCCCTCGCCCACCAGGGTGACGGGCTGGCCGCTCATGGCCGGTAGCCCTACCACCATCAGGGGCCACACCTCGATAAACACGGTGGGGGCCACGATGGTCCATTCCATCCCGCTTGTGCGCAGCCGCTGCTCGGTCTCGCCCTTGGCCCGCAAAAAATCAATGGGGCTATCCGCCGCGGCCCCCAGCGCCGAGACAAAGATGAAGTGCTCCACCCCCGCCTCGGCGGCAAGCTCGATCAGCGAGCGATTGCCCTCCTGGTCCACCTGCTGCAGGGCGTCCTCGCCGCCGCGCATGGCGGAGTTGGCTGTGGAGATCACGGTCTGCACCCCTTCCAGCGCCTGCCGCAGCGAGTCGCGGTCCCTCAAATCCCCGTAGGCCAGCTCGGCGCCCGCCTCGATCAGCACGTCGGCACTGGTGGCCAGCCCCTGCTGGGCCAGTTGGCTGGAGGGGGAGTTGTGCCGGACCAGCACCCGGACTGCCTTTCCCTGCTCCAACAGTTGGCGCGCAATCATCCCCCCTACGATCCCCGTTGCCCCCACTACCAAAATCATATGCGGCTCCTCTCACCTCTGGTTAGAGGCTGCTGCGTCGGGGCCACGCCAACGTGGCCCGGCGCAGGGCCTGGATAAAACTCCGCTCTAGTATACAGGGGAACGGGCGGGATTTCTACAGGGTGAGCGGGCAACTGGCAGGCGCGCAGAATTATGGGGTGCGGGTGGCCTGGCCCAACTTTCCCGCGCTCGCGGGTCGCTGTCGGGCTGAGGTGCCAGCGCAGCACGTCGCGGGGCTACTCCAGCGCGGTGCGGATCGCCTCGCCGTTGGCGGGGCGGGGCCGGGCAACGGGGGGGTAGGTGGCTATGTACTCCAGCGCGGCGGCGGGGGTGGGCACGAGATGGTACAGGTCGCCGTAGGTGGGAGTGGCGAACTGCTGGGCGATCATGCTGTCGAAGAGGGTGATCAGCGGGTCCCAGTAGCCCAGGGTGTTGACGAAGACGATGGGGCGATCCAGGTAGCGCAGTTGCTTCAGGACGATAATCTCGACGATTTCTTCCAGGGTGCCAAAGCCACCGGGCAACGCTATAAACGCATCCGAGTTTTCCTCCATGAGCGCCTTGCGCTGGCGCATGGTTTCCACGCGGATCAGCTCGTCGCTGGCGGTGTAGGTCACCTCCAGCCGGTCCAGGGCGTGCGGGATCACGCCGTAGACCTGCCCGCCGCGCGCGTGGACTGCCCGCGCCACGACCCCCATCAGCCCCACGCTGCCCGCGCCAAAGACCAACCGCCAGCCACGCTCGGCCAGCCCCTCCCCCAACTGCTGCGCCGCCTCTCGGTAGGGCGACGCCACCCGATCGCTGGAAGAGCAGTAGACGGCTACGCTAAAAGGATTGGCCATACGCGCTCAGTCTGCCTCCTGAATCAGGCGGAAGGTGTCAAGGGCGATCATTAACTCTTCGTTGGTGGAAATCACCATCACCGCCACCGGCGCGCCCTCGCGGTTGATCCAGGTGCGCGCTTTGCCCTCGGCGTTGGCGGCGGGGTCCACCGTGATGCCGAAGGCCTCCAGCCCCTCGCAGATCTGGGCGCGGACCGGCGCGGCGTTCTCGCCGATGCCGCCGGTGAAGATGAGGGCGTCGAGCCGACCGAGCGTTGCCATGTAGGCCCCGATGTACTGTTTGGCGCGGTAGCAGAACACGTCCAGGGCACGCTGGCTCGCCTCATCCCCCTCGGCGGCGCGCTCCAGCAGCACGCGCATGTCGCTTTCGCCGCCGGACAGGCCGAGCAGGCCGCTGCGCTTGTTCAGCAGCTGCTCCACCTCCTCCACCGGCCAACCCTCCTGCTGGGCCAGAAAGGGGATGAGCGAGGGGTCCACGTCGCCGGAGCGCGTGCCCATCACCAGCCCCTGCAGCGGGGTCATCCCCATGGAGGTGTCCACCGACTGCCCGTTGCGGATGGCGCAGGCGGAGGCCCCGTTCCCCAGGTGGAGGCTGATAAAGTGGCCGGGGCCGCCCAGCATCGTCGCCGCCTGCTCGCTGACATAGCGATGCGAGGTTCCATGAAAGCCGTAGCGCCGGATGCCATGCTTCTCGTATAACGCATAGGGGATGGCGTACAGGTAGGCGTGGGGCGGGAGGCTCTGGTGGAAGGCGGTGTCAAAGACAGCCACCTGGGGCAGGTCGGGCAGCAGGGCCTGGCACACCTGGATGCCTAGCAGGTTGGCCGGGTTGTGCAGCGGCGCCAGCGGGATCACCGCCTCGATGGCGGCCAGCACCTCCGGCGTGACGAGGGTCGAATCCGCAAACGACTCCCCGCCGTGAACCACGCGGTGCCCGACCCCGCCCAACGCCGCCAGGCTCGCCACCACGGGCTCCGGGCCCGCCGTGAGCGACGCCAGGATCAGCGATAGCCCATCCTGATAGGAAATGTTGGGGCAATGCTGCTCGTGCTGCTGCGTCCCCGCCCGCCACCGGAAACTGGCGCGCGGCGCGCCGATCTCGCTCATCAGCCCGCTCGCCAACTGGGCCTGCGTTTCCGGGTTGACCACCTGAAACTTAATCGAGGAGCTACCACAGTTCAACACAAGGATGATCATGGGTCACCAGAAGGGGTGGGTAGAAAGCTTGAACAATCGAGCGACTGCGCGGGACGCCCTGGCGCTTCTTTCTAGCAAGGGGGTTGCCAATGGCATGTTAGCATGTAGGACTGGGTGGTGCTGGCTTGCACCTTTTCCAGCGTCACCTCGTCGAACGACACCACGCCTAAACGCTCCTTGCAGGAGGAGACCCTCGCCCGCGGACCCGTACCGACCACTGCCTCACCCGCATCCGCTTTGACCGCAGTGCCTGCACCACGCCGTCTACCCTACAGGGTTTGCACGTGAGCATAGTCAAGCATCTTACTATCTACGGTTAGGAGCGGTAGGTTGTAGACGCGGGCAGTTGCTACGATGAGTTGATCCGCAGGATCGCGATGAAAATTGCCAGGTAACTGAGTTGATTCGACGATGATTGGCAAAGTCAAATCAAATAGGTGCACACCAGGGTAGGCTATGGCTTGATTCAGCCAGTCGCTGGTCGAGAGCGTTAGCTGCAATTTTCCCACCTCGACCAGTTTAGCCACTTCCCAGCAAGAGATAACACTTAGCCCCAGGCCTTGCTGTTGCTCGATGAGGTGCGCGAGTCTGGGTGTCAGTTGTGCTTGCTGGCTTACCCACCAGACCCAGATATGGGTATCAAGCAGAATCATTGCAGAACATCCCACTCTGTTTCCGGAATCGGTTCGGTTGGGTCATCATACTTGAGCACGGTATGCTTAAGAGGAAACTGCTCTGCTTTGTTCCGCCAGGGGTCCAATGGCAAGACTATCACTTCCACCCGTTCGCCCGCAAGAAAGGGCAAACGCTTGAGTTGTAGCTCGCCCTCAGGAAGGACTGTCGTCTCGAAACGGTAGGCTTGCATTGGCTTCCTCCCTCGTAGTCAAACAGGCTCGATGCGAAATTATACCACGCCCCCCCTTGTGTCGCGAGGGTAGGGCTCCTCTTCCAGAGCGCACTGTCCACCCTGACACAGCTGCTACCTCGACTTGTATCACCTCTGAAATAATCAGCGAGTTTTCCCTCGCCGAATCGGTGAGCCGAAGCACCCAGGTGCTGCCGGGTAAGGCGCTGGTCGCCATCGCGCGCAAGCTCCTCTGCCCAGAGGGCACCCCCATCTGACACATCCTCACCAAAGCGGAAGCCGACGAGCACGCCAGCGCCCAGCAGGTGGCTGCCTCGCTCTTTGCCCATGCTTACAAGGTCGGTGTGCAGAATCTGCCCGATCACCACAGCGCTAAGTCTTTCACCCGGATGTGGCTCGACCGCCTTGGCCTGGGGCACGATGTGGAGCGCATCAAGTGGGGCAGTAAGTGGGTGAACCTGCCACCCTCGCGGCTACCCACCACCAACGGCACGTATAGAGGAGTTACCACACCTCTGTTCCGAAAAGCTAGGGCTGGGAACGAAGCACGGATTAGAGATGGCATCCACTACCCATCACCTATGAGGTGACGCACATACGAGTTCCTGTGTTGAAGCCACAGTCCCATTTACCTCTCTAGTTGCTTGGCTCTCCTTCCTCTAGATCAGAGTATAAATCGAAGTCAAGCGACAGACCGAGCATGGCGCAGTCGGCCACGAGCCGACGACTGAGGTGAAAGCCTCGGCACTGGGTATAGTACCCAGTGCAGTTGATTCCCATCTCGTACTTGAGTTCCTGGAGCAGCTTCAACCGATCTGCCTTCAGCTTGAGCTGGTCAACGAGTACCTGAACATGTTCGTCCAAGTATCGAGTCTCGGAACTCAAGGGGCTGGCTAGCTCCCAACTATTCACTTGGCGAGTTTGTGCGCGATGGCCTCCAGGAAAGCGTGAAGTATGCGTAGGCTTGATGTCTAGCAACCTGGTTATCATGTCGAAGTCACCATCTGGCTTTGTTATCCATGAGTATGCGGTCGTCTTTGTCATGCTAATCTCACTCCGAAAGTTCCAGCAGATCGTCGAGGGCTCCTAGCTCTTCGGGGAGCGCATCTTGTTCATTCTTGCGCAACAGATAGTAAAGCTCGGTCTTCGTGTCGTACATGATGTCAAATCTGGAGAGGGGAGCATTAGGGCCGAGCACCTCTCTCTTGACAGAGTGAGCATCTACCCCGGGCTTCTTCAAGTAGCGGTCGCCGACCGTTGTCAAACGTCCCCGAATAGCTAATAGATCATCGCTACTGCTCAGGAGACGATCTGCGCCTTCCTAAAGCGCATCCTGACCTAATCGTTCTGCACCTTCTTCGGTTGCTTCTGACCCAATTCCAATGATCCCATACCGCATGAGATCGTCTAGTGGCAGTCCAAGGGGCAACAACTCATCAGAGTCCATCGCCTCAAAGACCCCGGTGACGGCTAACCTCTGCTCTGCCTCCAGTTTCGCTTCACATGAGGCATAAGGATCACGTAGTACAATCCCAGCTTGCTACGCATCGTAGGCCGACCACCCATAGTCTATGACCTTCAGGACGATTGCCCCAACGACATACACATTGGGCAATGGCCGGAGGGGTCGGTATATTTTAGCGGGTTGTTGTAGGCATACTGGGTGGTATTGGCTTGCACCTTTTCCAGCGTCACCTCGTCGAACGACATCCAGCCCGACCCCTGTTCGTTCAGCAGGAGTAGGAGAGGGTAGCGCCCTTTGCGGGCGCGTGAGCCGCCGCGTACAATAGAGTAAAACTCAGCAGGAGGAGCGAGCAATGGGCGTTATCACCTACGAAGGCATTATTGAGAACGGGCAAATTCACTTGCCCGAGCACGTGCACCTGCCCGACCGGGCGCGCGTCTTCGTGGTCATACCCGATGCGCCTACCCTACCCCAGGCATACGTGCGGTCGCCGCGCCTGGCTCACCCAGCACAGGCAGCAGACTTTGAAATGGATGTGGGTGAGGAGTCGCCCGATGCCTCGCTATGACACCACAACCTTTCGCCCGCCTGCTCCCGTGGCCTACTGCGAGTTGTATGATCCCGCCACTGATATGACGGTAGCGGATGTCCTGATGTTACTTGACACGGGCGCAGATGTAAGCCTCGTGCCCCAGGCAGTTGTCACCCGTCTGGGAACGACGCCCCTCGCTGATACCTCCTACGAATTGCTCGCCTTTGATGATACAGTGAGTGTGGCGCCCGTGGTGCAGCTTGAACTTCGCCTCGCTCGCCGCACCTTTCGTGGGCGCTTTCTCGTGGTGGAGCAGCCCATTGGCATCCTGGGGCGCAATATCCTGAACGCGCTACCCTTATTGCTGGATGGCCCGAATCTGACATGCGAAGTCCGCCCGCTCGTCTAGCTCTCCTTCAACCTACCCCCGCCTCACCTGTCAGTTCGAAGGGTTGGAGGTAACACATTGCGCACCTGGAGCCGCGCCTGGGGCGGGGCAAGGCGATTGTCGCCATCGCGCGCAAGATGCTCGTGGCTGTCTGGCATATCCTCACCAAAGAGGAAGCCGACGAGCACGCCAGTGCCCAGCAGGTGGCCGCTTCGCTCTTCGCCCATGCCTACAAGGTCGGTGTCCACAACCTGCCCGACCACCACAGCGCCAAGTCTTTCACCCGGATGTGGCTCGACCGTCTCGGCCTGGGGCAGGATGTGGAGCGCATCAAGTGGGGTAGCAAGTGGGTCCGCTGCCGCCCTCAGCGCTGCCTGTCGAGAACGACCAATAAAGAGATGCAGGGGTACTCTTAACGATTCCAGACGGCTAGGGCTGTGGACAGTGCGCTGAGTGGGTGGTCTTGGGGCACTCACTCGCTTGGAAAAGTTTCCGACTTTCCCACACTGCCCACAGCCCCGAAGACGATCCAGGACTACGTGATGTCCTGTCGTCAGCATAAGGAGTTATAAGTCACTGAGTCGCGCTCTAAATCAATGAGCCATTTGATTAACAATGTACGGTCTAGCACGGTGCCTTGCCTAGCCGAGGATCTCGGTCAAACTGCTGCTGTCAGCCGTAATTGGTAGGCACGCAGTTCATGCATCGGGAGCATCGAGATATAATCAATGTATTCAAGTGTTGGGGACGCAAATAGTCGACCTGTACTACGTACTCCTTTAGTACATTAAACCCCCTTCTGTCTCCGGTACCACTTTTGTAGACTTGTCGTGTTTTACCGAGTACCAACTTGATAATCTGGGAAAGCCTTGGCCAGCTCTAGTCCAGGCGCTTTGCCAACTCGCGACCCCAGCTATCTGAGATGCTATCCCATCACGATTTATAAGAACAGTTCGATCTCCCCACTCGTCGAATATTCGCGGTCATCTCTAAGTCATCTAGCTTTCGCCTGTCATCTCCAGTATTGCGGTACCTTCTTTGTAGCTGATTGCGGCCAGCGCCGCTGATTCGGCGATGCTTGTGTTTATTCGAACAGGCGTCATTTTAGGGGTTTACTCCTAGCTCAGGATCTTCCCATCGGCAAAAAAAGTGATCACTTGTCATTGTCCCGTAACTCTGCTACCTAACGCCGCCATCGGCCCCATGAGGATACGTTCGCGAACCACGCGCCCATTATCCTGAATACTGATAATATTTCGGAGTTGTTGAGGTACGTCCGTGAAGTGATCAGTCGAGCAGATTTCGAGTACGCGTGTTGTCATTCAGGCCAGGTATTCCGTAAATTAGGAAGCATTATCCTGCGAGCTACGTATATCTTCCGTCTCAGCAACCAGTGGCGCGGTCGGCCATCAAAGAGTCGTGCTAGCCCACCTGGTTGGGCAAGCTCCTTGTACTTGCACGCTCCGCGCCTTCCTCCGGGCCTCTTGCCCAATTCCTCCAATGATCCCACGCCGCATGAGATCATCTATTGGCAGTCCAAGGGGAAGCAGCTCATCAGGGTCCATCGCTTCAAAGACCCCGGTGACCGCCAGACTCTGAGCCGCTTGGAGCTTAGCCTCGCGTGATGCACGAGGATCGGTGAGCACCCTGCCAGCTTGCCACGCATCGTAGGCCGACCAGCCATAGTCTATGACTTTGAGGACGATTGCTCCAACGACGACAAGACAGGCTGGACAATGGCCGGAAGGATCGGTATATTTCAGCGGGTTGTTGTAGGCATACGAATATAGCGAATCCTCGGCTCGGCAACGACCCTGTTATCGTGGCAAAGACCTTAACCCGCGACCCCAGTCATCATCCCTGCTTTCCCATGCCGCCGTCATCCAAACAGCCTGGTAATCTCATCCACCTCGAAGCGCGGGAAGGGCACCCGCCCCTCAGCGGTATCGAGCCACTCCCCGCTGCCAGGGGGGAGAAACTCGCCCACGATGGCGGCGGGGATGCCCGCTGTGGCAAAGGCAGCGAGCAGGGCGGGGGCGTGGTCGGGCGCGGCGGCCAGGCAGAGCGCGCCGCTGGCAATCGTGCCCAGAGGGTCCAGGCCAAAGGCCGCGCAGAGACGGGCGGCGAGGGGGAGGAGCGGGAGCGCCTGCTGCTGCACGCGCAGCCCCAACCCGGCGGCCTGCGCCATCTCGCGTAGCCCCGTGGCCAGGCCGCCCTCGGTGGGGTCGTGCATCGCATGGAGCGGGGCGGCAGCACGCGCCACGCGTGCGGCGCGCACCACGCTGATGCCAGGCTCCTGCAAAAAGCGGCGCGCCCGCTCGATTGTCTCGTCGGCCCAGCCCAGGGCGCGCAGAACATCGCCCCGCTCCTGGGCGATGAGGGCGGTGCCCTCGATGGGGAAGCCGTTGGCCACCAGCAGGCAATCCCCCGCGCGGGAGCGGTCGGGGGTCACCAGATCGGCCCGCGCCACCAGGCCGAGCATGGTGCCTGCAACCAGGGGGCGATCCAGCCCGTGGCTGATCTCGGTATGCCCGCCCACCAGCGACACGTTCAAGGAGGCGCACGCCTGGTGGATCTGCTCGAACACCCGCTCCACCTGGGGCACCGTGGTATGCGGCGGCAGCAGCAGGGTGGCGAGGAACCAGTGCGGCGTGGCGCCCAGGCAGGCCACGTCATTGGCGTTGACGTGAACCGCGTACCAGCCAATCTGGTCGGTGGCGAAGGTGATCGGATCGCTTTTGGCCACCAGCAGATGCTCGCCCAGATCCAAAACTGTGGCGTCCACGCCCACCTGCGGGCCAACCAGCACGCGCGGGTCGCGCGTGGCATAGCGCCCCAGCAGCGATTCCAGAAAGGGGGCTGGCAACTTGCCCAGGCCAAACGAGAGCGGGTCGGTCATGCGAAAGTCCTCCCAACGCAAGACCGCTGCATGGGGGCCATGCAGCGGTCAAACTCATAGGAATCTCAGACATCCGTGGGCGGGTTACGGCGCTTGCACGTCCACCAGTTCTACATCAAAGATCAGCGTGGCGTTCGGCGGGATCACGCCGCCCGCGCCGCGCTCGCCATAGGCGAGGTCCGCGGGGATGCGAAGCTGTCGGCGCTCGCCAACGAGCATGCCGGTCACCCCCTCATCCCAGCCGGGGATCACCTGCCCCTGGCCCAGGACGAACTGGATCGGCTGGCCGCGCGTGAGGGAGCTATCGAACATCGTCCCATCCTCCAGCCAGCCTGTGTAGTTCACGGAAACCAGGCTGCCGCTTTCCGCTGCGGCGCCCTCGCCCGGCTCCAGGGTGGCATACTCCAGGCCGCTGTCCGTGGTCATGTAGCTTTCCACCTCGGCGGGCGCCTCCGGGATCTCGGGCAGGTCCTCCAGCCCTAGCAATTCCACCTGGAAGACGAGGGTAGCGTTGGCAGGGATCACGCCGCCCGCCCCCGCCTCACCGTAGCCCAGCTCCGGCGGGATGACCAGCACGCGCGTGCCACCCACCTGCATGCCCTGCACCCCCTCATCCCAGCCGGGGATCACCCCGCCCTGGCCGAGCGGGAACTGGAACGGCTCGCCGCGGTCCACCGAGCTATCGAACTGCGTACCGTTTTCCAGCCAGCCTGTGTAGTGGACCGTGGCAAGTTGGCCCGCCTGGGCCTCCTCGCCCGAACCCACAGTCTTGTCCTCAAGGGAAAGGCCACTATCGGTAGTCACGGCATTGGGTCCAAGCGTTGGAACTTCCCTCACCTCACTTGCTCCTTCTGTTTCTGACGTTGCCTCGGTGGGCGAGGCGTCGGTGGGAACTTCGGCAACGTCGGTTGTCCCTGGGGTGGCGCTGTCCGTCGCGCTGTCCGTCGCGCTTTCGCCAGCAGGCTCCTCGACCGTCGTGACGGCAGCCGTGCTCTCGCTCTCAGTCTCGAAATTCTCGGTTGTCGGGCTACCGCCACCGCAGCCCATCAGCAGGGCCGCCGCCAGCAGCAGCGTGCCCCAGTGTCGTTGGTAACTCTTCATAAATCTCCTTGAAAATAGGTGTGTTCAAGCTGCAAGCTCGCATGAGCGCTCGCCAAATTCATCCACCAGCGCCGCGAACGCATCGGGTGTCTCGGCAACAACAATCTGGGCGCGGATAGGGGAGGCCCCTGCCGCGCCCCGGATGTATTTCACCACATGCTTGCGGAAGTTAAGCAAGCCCCGTTCCTCGCCATAAAAGTCGAGCATCAGCTCGAAATGACGGTGGATCAGCCCCCGCTTCTGGGCGGGCGTCACCTCCCACCAATCCTTGCGCTGGAAGATCCAGGGGTTGCCGATGGCCGCACGCCCGATCATCACGGCATCCACCCCGCTCTGCGCCAGGCGCCGCTCGATATCGGCCACGCACTTGATGTCCCCGTTGCCGACCACCGGGATGTGGACCGCCTGCTTGATCTCGGCGATGGCCTCCCAGTTGGCCTCCCCGTCGTACAGTTGCGCCTTGGTTCGGCCATGCACAGCAATCAGTGCTGCCCCGTTGTCTTCCAAAATCCTGGCAATCTCCAGGTAGTTCAGCGAGTCGTGGTCCCAACCGATCCGAATCTTTCCCGTCACCGGGATAGACAAGCGGCGCGACAGCGAGGCGAAGATGGCTGCAATCTTCTGGGGCGACTGCAGGAGCCCCGCCCCCGCGCCCCGCCCGGCCACCGTCTTCACCGAGCAGCCCATGTTGATGTCCACGATGTCCGCGCCCAGCGACTCGCAGACCACCGCCGCCTCGACCAGGCGCTCCACATCGTTGTCGAACAACTGCATCACCACCGGCGACTCATCCGGCCCATACTCCAGCCGCTTCATCTGGCTGGAAATGCGCATCGGCACCGCATTGGCCGCCACGAACTCGGTGTAGCTCATCGCAGAGCCCACCTCGTGGCAGATCTGGCGGAAGGGCCGATCCGAGTAGCCCGACATGGGCGAGAGGATCAAATCCCCATAGATTGGGATGTCACGAACGTAGAAGTTAGGGGTGCGCATGATTCTGAGTGTCGTCATCGGATAGGTGGACGGTGGGCAACAGAAAGGCCACGCCCCGCGTGGCCCTGCGGAAAGTATAATGTTTTCGCGCCCTGGGTCAATCTGCCCCACCGCGCGCCCGTTGTAACTTTGCCAGAGTTGTGCATAATTGCACCATGTTCATCCGCCCCCTCTTATCCAAAGAATCATCCCACCCATGAACAGTGACTTTGTAGCCTTTGGCGGCTGGCCCCGCTGCGTCCGGCTGTCGAACGGAATCGTTGACCTGATCGTGACCACCGACATCGGGCCGCGCATCGTGCGCTTCGGCTTCGAGGGGGAGGCAAACGAGTTTCGCCTCTTTGACGAGCTCGCCGGCCAAACCGGGGGCAGCGAGTGGCGCGGCTACGGGGGCCATCGCCTGTGGCACGCGCCGGAAGTGCAGCCGCGCACCTACGCACCAGACAACGACCCGGTCACCGTCACCACGCACGCGGGGCGCGTACGCTTCACCCAGCCTGTCGAGGGGGCAACCGGCATCGAGAAGGAGATGGAGCTCTGGCTCGCCGCGGATGCGGCCCACGTGCATGTGGTCCATCGGCTGCGCAACCGCGGGCTGTGGCCCGTGACGCTTGCCCCCTGGGCGATCTCCGTCATGGCACCCGGCGGGACCGCCATCTTTTCCCTGCCCCCGCGGCGTCCCTTCCCGGAGGCGCTTCAGCCCACGGGCCTGCTGGCCCTGTGGAGCTACACCGACCTGGGCGACCCACGCTGGGGGTGGGGGCACCGCTTCGTGTTGCTGCGTCAGGATTCAGGCGCCACAGGCCCGCAGAAAATCGGCGCGGCGGTGCCCGCCGGATGGGTGGCCTACCATCGGGCAGATCACCTGTTCGTGAAGCGCTTCCGCCCCGTCGCGGGCGCGCGCTACCCGGACCTGGGCTGCTCGGTCGAAGTGTACACCGATTCCGCCATGCTGGAGGTGGAAACCCTGGGCCCGCTGGTCACGCTGGAGCCCGGCAGTACCACCGAGCATGAGGAGCACTGGCACCTGTTCCGTGACGTGCCGCCGATCGCGGGCGACGAGGAGGTGGAACAGCACGTGCTTCCAAAAATCGAAGCGCTCCAAGGGTAAGGCGGCCGGGTGCCTCCCGCCGCGTTTGGCCGATGGGCGGTCGTTTGCCGAACGGATACAAGCGCTATACTATTGAAGCCAATGGAACTGGACTATACGATGCAGCGCGCCCCGCGTGCTGGCTGGCAACGCTGCCCTACTCGTCTGTAGGGCAGTCTCTTTTTATACAAAGACCGAGGTGACAGTGCCTGAGCCTGATGGGATCGAGATGCCTGCGTCCCCGGCGTTGTTCGCCCGCTACCAGCAAGGGGCGGCCTACGACGAGATGTTCGCCGCGGATGGCTCCCCCCGCCCCCACTACGCGCCGCTTTATCGGCGGCTTCTCAGATTGGAAGCGGAAGAGTTGCACCGCCGCGCTCAGGCGGCGGAACTCTCCTTCTTGAACCAGGGGATCACCTTCACCGTCTATGGGGGGAACGAGGGCACCGAGCGGATCATCCCGCACGACCTCCTGCCCCGCATCATTTCCAGCGACGAATGGGCAACGATCGAGCGCGGGCTGGCACAGCGCATCACGGCGCTGAACCTCTTCCTGAAAGATGTGTACCATGACGGGCGCATCCTGACAGCCGGGGTCGTGCCGCGCACGCTCGTCTACTCGTGCCGCCACTTCCGGCGGGAAATGCGCGGCCTCCGCGTGCCGCACGACATTTACGTCTCGGTGATCGGCACCGACCTGGTGCGCCTTCCGGACGGGCGCTTCGCCGTTTTGGAAGACAACCTGCGCGTGCCGAGCGGCGTCTCCTACATGCTGATGAATCGGCAGGTGCTGCGCCACGTCTTCCCGCAGATGTTCCACAACTACGGGGTGCGCTCGATTGACCACTATGGCCAGGCCCTGCTCACCACCCTGCGCGCGCTCAGCCCCGTGCGCCGCCCCGACCCGACCATCGTGCTGCTGACCCCGGGCGTCTTCAACTCCGCCTACTTCGAGCACACCTTTCTGGCGCGGCAGATGGGGATCGAGTTGGTGGAGGGGCGCGACCTGCTGGTGCACGACGATGTGGTGTACATGCGCACCACGGCGGGCTGCGGCGCGTGGATGTGATCTACCGCCGCGTGGACGACGATTTTCTGGACCCGCTCGTCTTTCGCTCGGATTCGATCCTGGGGGTGGCCGGCCTGTTCAACGCGTACCGCGTGGGCAACGTCGCGCTTGCCAACGCGATTGGCACCGGCATCGCCGACGACAAGGCGCTGTATGCCTACGTGCCAGAAATCATCCGCTACTACTCGAACGAGGAGCCGATCCTGCCCAACGTCGAGACCTACCTGCTCACCGACGAGGCGCAGCGGCAGCATGTGATCGCCAACCTGGACAAGCTGGTCGTCAAGGCGGTGGGCGAGTCCGGCGGCTACGGCATGCTCATCGGGCCGCACAGCACCGCCGGGCAACGCGAGGAATTTCGCCAGCGCATCCTTGCCGAGCCGCGCAACTACATAGCTCAGCCAACGCTCGCGCTCTCGCAGGCGCCCTGCTTCATCGAGGGCGAGATTGTGCCGCGCCACGTGGACCTGCGCCCTTACATCCTGTTCAGCGGAGACGTCACGCTGGTGCCCGGCGGGCTGACGCGCGTCGCCCTGCAGCGCGGCTCGCTGGTGGTCAATTCGTCCCAGGGCGGCGGCAGCAAGGACACCTGGGTGGTGGACCAGTGAGGAGGGAGGGAAGATGCTAAGCCGCGTTGCAAGCAGCCTGTACTGGATGAGTCGCTACCTGGAGCGGGTGGAGCACACGGCACGCGTCATTGACGTGAACGTGGTGCTGATGCTCGATCAGGCACCTGCCGACGCCGACCTGCGGTGGGAGCGGCTCATGCGTGCCCTCTACCTTCACCTGCCAGACAGCGCCCCCGCCGAGCCGCAGCGAATCGTGCAGGCACTCCTATTTGACCGCAACGCCCCGCACTCCCTGCTGACGATGCTGGCGATGGCGCGCGACAACGCGCGCCAGGTGCGCAACCAGCTTTCGTCGGAGATGTGGGAGCAGGTCAACCAGATGTACCTGGAGCTCAGCCGCTCCACCATGACCGACATTTGGAGCGGGGAAGCGCACGCCCTGTTTCGGGATGTCAAGGAGAGCGTGCAACTCTTTCACGGCATCACCGAGGCTACCATGCGCCGCGACGAGGGGTGGCACTTCATGCGCATCGGCCGCTTTGCCGAGCGCGCCGAGGCCACCATCGCCCTGCTCAATGCCTATTTCAGCGAGCGGGACCGAGGCAGCGGCGAGGCGGGGGTGAATCGGGATTATCTGGACCTGATGAGCCTGCTCAAGTCTCGGACCGCGTTCGAGGCGTACTGTCAGGTCTACACCGCCGACCTCCAGCCAGAGCGGATCGCCGCCTTTCTGCTGCTCAGCGCCACCTTCCCCCACTCGGTCCGCTTCTCGGCGGAGCAGATTCACACGGCCCTGCTCACCATCGCTGAGGAGACGCGCGCGCGCCACAGCGAGCCCATCAATCGCCGCGCCGGGCGCATTCGCGCCACGCTGGACTACGAGCAGATAGACGAGATTATGGAGCGAGGGCTGCTCCCCTTCCTCCAGGACGTGCGCGGCCAGTTCAACGCGCTGCACGGCCTGCTGAGCGAGAGCTACTTCCAACCGCCCCTCCAAACCGTGCTGTCCTGGTAATAGGATTTCTCTGATGCTCTACACTGTCCGCCATACTACCCGATTCCGCTACAGCCAGCCTGTCACGGAGAGCGTGATGGAAGTGCGGATGCAGCCGCGCCGCGACGAGGTGCAGCACTGCCTTTCTTTTGAGCTGGCAACCGAGCCTGTTACGCGCGTTACCGTCAGCCGCGATTATCTGGGCAACATCGTCCATCACTTTGACGTGCTGGCCCCCCATGACGAGCTGACCATCACCGCCCAGGCCCTGGTTTCCACCACCGTGCGGATGCCCCTTGCGCCCCTGGGCATGGATGCCTGGGCGGAGGTGGATGCACTGGCCAACGACAGCGACCACGTCGAGATGGTGATCCCCAGCCACTTTGCGCGCCCCACGCCGCTGCTGCGCGCGCTGGCGAGCGAGTTCGCCCTGTCGCGCCGCGACGATCCGCTGAGCCTCCTCCAGGAAATCACCACGCGCCTGCACCAGACGCTGCGCTACCTGCCGCAAAGCACGCAGGTGGATTCGCCGATTGACATTGCCCTGGAGCAGCGAGCGGGCGTCTGCCAGGATTACGCCCACATCATGATCGCCCTGGTGCGCGATCTGGGGATCCCCTGTCGCTACGTGAGCGGCTATCTGTACCACCGCCGCCATGACACCTCCGCCACCACGGACGCCACCCATGCCTGGGTGGAGGCACTGCTGCCAGAGTTGGGCTGGGTAGGCTTTGACCCCACCAACGATATTCCCGTCGGCGAACGACACCTGCGGGTCGCCATCGGGCGGGACTATGCCGATGTGCCCCCCACCCGTGGCGTCTTCAAGGGGCAGGCGGAGACGGAGCTTGGCGTGGCCGTGCAGGTGCGCCTGGCGGACGAAGAGGGGCTAGACGAGGAGCTTCTGCTCGTGATGAAGCCGCTCGCGCCGCCAAAATATGAGGGAGAGCAACCCGAGCAGCAGCAGCAAGCCGCCCTGCGCGGCAGCAGGGGGGAGCATGAGTGAGCCAGCCGCGGAGTCGTTGTCGCTCCACGTGCGCATCGGCTGCGAGGTGCGCTACGAGGTGACGTTTCCCACCCCTATGTTCTTCGTGGTCGAGGCGCCCGAGAGCGCTACCCAGCGCATCGAGACGTTGGCCCGCACCATCGAGCCGGACATTCCCATCGAGACGGTGCAGGACGCCTACGGCAACCTCGTGTGGCGGCTCACCGCGCCTGCCGGGGAGCTCCTGCTGCGCTACGATGCCCTGGCCACCGTTTCCCCCGCTGCCGACCCGGTGCTGCCGAGCGTCCCCCCCACCCCCGTGGAGGCCCTGCCGGGCGAGGTGCTCTCCTTCCTGTGGCCCACCCGCTACTGCCCCTCCGACCGCTTGATAGGCGAGGCATGGCGGCTTTTTGGCGAGAGCGAGCCTGGCTGGCAGCGGGTGCAGGCTGTCTGCGACTGGATGCACGCCAACATCGAATATGGCACGGGCAGCACCTCCGCCACCGATGCGGTGGAGGTCTTCGAGGCGCGGCGCGGGGTGTGTCGCGATTTCGCCCACCTGGCCATCACCTTTTGCCGGGCGCTCAACATGCCAGCCCGCTATGTGTGCGGCTATCTGCCGGACATCGCCGTGGAGGCCCTGCCGACGCCCATGGACTTCCACGCCTGGTTCGAGGTCTGGCTGGACGGGGCCTGGCGCACCTTTGACGCGCGCCACAACTGCCCGCGCGTCGGGCGCGTCGTGATCGCCACCGGGCGGGATGCGGTGGACGGCGCCTGGGCCACGGTGTTTGGCGATGCACGATTGGGCCACCTTCTCGTATGGGCCGACGAGGCCCCCGCGACAGCCCCAGGCACCCCAACGAAAGGTGAACGCTGTGCCGACCTTCAAGAGCGCCCTGCCGCGGATTGATTACCGCACCCTGGATTGGAGCCGTGTCCGCCGGACGCGCTACTTCTGCTACCAACGCTTCAGCTATGCCTACCCAGGCCCCATCCGCGATTTGTACCAGCGGCTCGTGGTCGTCCCGCCGGACTTTTACGGCGATCAGGACCTGGTCGAGCACAGCCTCTGGATCACGCCGCACACGGGCCGCGCGCGCCAGTTCAACGATCGCTTCGGCAATCGCGTGTGGGAGTTCGCCATCGAGCAGGTGGAGCGGGACATTGCCTTCGAGGCCACCATGACGATCGAGCGCTCGCTGCCGCGGCAACGCATAGCGCTCCGCCCGGAGGAAGCGGCGCGCTATGCCGCAACCCACCCCGCTGACCGCCGTGGATGCCCGCCTGCAAGAAATCGCGCAGAGCCTGGCCCAGGGCGCGGGCCATGCCGAGGCCCAGGCGGAGCGCATCAGTGCGTGGGTGGCCGACGCGATGCGCTACGGCTCTGGCGTGACCACCGTGGAAACCTCGGCGGCGCAGGCCCTGAGCCTGGGCCAGGGCATGTGCCAGGACTACGCCCACATCATGCTCGCGCTGTGCCGCGCGGTCGGCATCGCGGCGCGCTACGTGTCCGGGCACATGCTAGCGGACGGCGGCTCCCACGCCTGGGTGGAGGTGCTGCTTCCCGATACGGACGGGCAGTTCCGCGCGCTCGCCTTTGACCCCACCAACCGACGCTATCCCGACCTGAGCTACGCAGTGGTAGCGGTAGGGCGTGACTATCAGGATGTCGCCCCCACCTCCGGCTCCTTTACCGCCCCCTATGGGGGGCTGCTTTCCTTTACCAAGCAGGCCCATCTCACCCTCGTCGAATATACGGACGGCCAGATTGTCGAGAGCGCAGCGGCCTGATCCCCCCTCCAATGGCGGAGAAGCACAGCATGGACGAGCGGCAGCAAACCTTCCAAAGCAAGGATGGCAGCGACCTGTACCTCCGGGCGCTTCACCCGGCGCAAGCGCCGCGCGCCGTGCTGGCGATGGTGCACGGGCTGGGGGAGCACAGCGGACGGTACGACAACCTGGCCAACACCCTCGTGCCACGCGGCTATGCGCTGTACGGCTTTGACCTGCGCGGTCATGGTCGCTCGCCGGGGCCGCGCGGCCATGTGGCAAGCTGGCAGCAGGTGCGCGACGATGTAAGCTCCTTTTTAGAAACCGTGCGGGCGCAGCAGCCGGAAATCCCCCTCTTTTTGTTTGGGCACAGCCTGGGCGGGCTAATCGCCCTCAACTTCGCCCTGCACGAGCCGGACGGGTTGCAGGGCGTGATCGTTTCCGCACCGGGGCTCGACAGCAGCGGCCTTTCCCCCGTGATGCTGGCCCTGGCGCGCCTCCTCAGCCGCGTGGCGCCGAAACTCGCCCTGAGCAGCGGCCTGGATGCCGCAGGCATCTCGCGCGATGCGGAAGTGGTCCGCGCCTACCAACGCGATCCGCTGGTCCACGACAAGGGCACGCCGCGCCTCGCTACCGAAGCCCTGGCCGCCGTCAGGTGGACCTTGGACCACGCCGCCGAGTGGACCCTGCCCCTGCTGCTATACTACGGCACCGCCGACCCCATCGTGCCCCCTGCCAACAGCCGCCTCTTCTTCGAGCGTGTCCCTTTCCCGGACAAGACGCTGATCGAGTACGAGGGCAGCTTTCACGAGCCGCACAACGACCTTGATCACGCTCGCGTCCTCGACGACCTGGAACGGTGGCTGGCCCGCCATCTTGGGTGAGCCCCCCCGTGCATCGCTTCCAGCGCATGGCCAGGCGCTCCCCTCGCTTGACTGCCGCGCACCTTTACGCTGTTTGGCCTACCCCGCTCCCCTCGCCTTGCCGATTTAGCAGCGCCCCCTATCGTTTATACTAACGGATAGTTACACTGATCGTAACCATTCAGGAACACTCATGCCATCCAATTCTAACCGATTCCTCCTCCTGCTCCTTTCTTTCCTCCTGCTCCTTCTGCTTGGCGGGGGGGTGTGGCTGGTGCAGCGCGGCCTGCGGCCGGTGGAGGATCAGCGCAGCCCGACGGTGGTGCAGGCCATGCCCACCTCGACGGAAGCGGTCAGCCGCGCCACCCCCATCGAATTTGTCTTTGACCAACAGATGGACCGCCCCTCGGTAGAGGCGGCGCTGTCCGCCGTGCCCGCCTTCCCCTATGACCTTGAATGGAGCAGCGAGGGGGCCGGGGATCGCCTGGTGGTCCGCCCGCGCGATGCGCTGGCCTGGGACACCCGCTATCAAATTTCTGTGGGCACGGAAGCGCTCAATCAGGCGGGGCGGCCCCTGGAAGCAGCGGCCTCGGTAGCGTTCACCACCGCGGACGAGGTGAACGTGACCGATGTAACGCCCGGCTCGCGCAGCGAGACGGTGGACGTGAATCAGCCGATTACCGTCCGATTCGATCGCCCGCTGGTCGAGGTAGGCTCGCTGGAAGCGCAGGATGAATTGCCCCAGCCGCTTCTCATCAATCCGCCAGTGGAGGGGATAGGGCGATGGTTGGCCGCCGACCTGTACGGCTTTTACCCCTCCGAGGGGCTGAGCCGAGGCACCGCCTACGAGATTACGGTCAGCCCCGTCGTTGTGCCCGGCGTGGAGTTGCCCGCCAGCTTTGAATGGTCGTTCGTCACCGAGGGCCCGCGCGTGGCGGCAAGCTTCCCCTTCGATGGGGCAAGCGAGGTGGCGAGCGCCACGGCGATCCGCCTGCTGTTCGCGCAGCCGATGGACCGCGCAAGCGTGGAAGGCAACTTTCAGCTTAGCGCGCAGGGCGCGGACGTGCCCGTCGCGGGCTCGTTTCGCTGGGAAAGCGACGATACGCTCCTCTTCGTTCCGGCCGCCCCGCTGGACGCGGCAACCTCTTACGAGGTGGAAGTGGCCGAGGGCGCCACGGCGGAAGGGGCAGCCGTGGGCTGGCCAGCCCGTTCCGCGCCTTGTTCAGCACGGTGGACGTGCTCAGCGTCGAGTCGGTGCAGCCGGCGCCGGGCAGCATCGAGGTCAGCATTGTGCCGACTGACACCGCCATCACGGTGCAGTTCAACCACCCCGTCGTGCCGCTCGTCGGCCTGGCGGATCGGGACGTCCTGCCGAACCCTCTGGTCCTGGCACCGGCAGTGGAGGGCGAGGGCGAATGGGTGACGACCAGCCTCTTCCAGTTTCGCCCCAGCCACGCTCTCGCGCCAAGCACCGAGTATGTAGTCACCGTGGACAGCGACCTGCAGGACACGCTGGGCGCCTTCCAGCCAGCCCCCTACAGCTGGTCCTTCACCACCGAATACCCGCGCGTGCTCCGCGTGGAGCCGAGCAACCCCCGGCGGCACATCGCGGCGGCAGGGCCGCTGGCGCTGCGCTTCAACCAGCCCATGAACCGCGCCAGCACTGAGGCGGCCTTCGCCCTCACCGGCCCCGAGGGCGAGGTGCCAGGGCGCTTTGTGTGGGAAAACGAGGACGCGCTGCTCCAGTTCGTTCCGTCAACGCCGCTGGTGCGGGAGGCCGAGTACACCCTATCGGTGGCGGCGGGCGCGCGCGGCGCGGCGGGGGGGGAGACGCGCGAGTCCTTCACAACCACCGTCATCGCGGCACCGCTGCTGAGCCCCACCTTGATCAACCCCTCGGCTGGCGCGACGGGGGTCGAACCCTATGCGGGCATCTCGATCAACCTGAACACGCCGCTGGATCCCGCGCTCTTCCCCCCCTTCCAGCCGATCCCGAACAGCAGCCGCTACGTCTCGCTGGAGCCGGAGCCGGAAGGGCTCCTCAGCCTCTCCTACGACACCGAGCAACTGATCCTGCACGCCTATGTCGAGGGAGGGCTGAAGCCAAGCACGACCTACACCGTGACGGTGGACAACCTTCGCGACGAAAGCGGCCAGCAGTTGGCCGAGCCCTACAGCTGGCAATTTACCACGGGCACCCTGCCCCCCCTCCTCTATCTGGCCAGCCAGAACGCCGGGCAGCTTGGCACCTACAGCCCCTATACCCCGACACTTCAGGTCGTCAACTATCAGAGCCTCTCGCGGCTGGACTTTTCCCTTTTCCGATTGAGCGAGACGGAGCTGTTTAATTTCATAGGCGGCTCCGATCAGTACCGCAATTGGGAGTCCTATACGGGCGATCCGGCAAAGCTGGTGGCCGAGTGGTCCGTGACGCCGGAGGGCGGCGACAGCGAGACCGAGCAGCTTGTCACGCAGCTTCCCCCCGATGGGGAACTGGAGCCTGGCCTGTATTTCTTCCGCGTCACCGCACCGGAGCGGCGCCCCTATGATGGCCTCCCCCTGGAAGCCAAGCAGATATTTGCGCTGACCTCGGTCAACCTGACAGTCAAGCGCACCGACCAGGAAGTGCTCGTATGGGCGGTGGATCTGCAAAGCGGCGCAGCCGGCGGCGGGCGTGCCCGTGCGCCTCTTTCGGGGAGCAGGCAGCAACGATTGCTCCAGCGAGTTATGTCAACCATCGCAGCTTGCCCTTACGGATATTGCCATAGCGGAGGGCGTGACAGATGCCGACGGTCTGTTCCGTCAGCCGCTGACCGGCGACGAAGCTATAGGGATCTACAATGGTCTCTACGCGGTCAGCTATGACGAGGAGGGGGCGCCGACCGGCCTCAGCGCCGACACTGGCTCGATCTTCTTTGTAGACCCGGGCCGCGTCGGCGTGCCCTTCAATGCCCTGCCGCCCCTGCTGTACGGTACGCTGTACACCGAGCGACCTATCTATCGCCCTGGCCAGACCGTCTACTTTCGCGGCATCGCCCGCCAGCAGGTTGGGGCCGAGCTTGCCCTTCCCACTGTCGAGTCGTGGTCCCTCCAGGTGCAGGGGCCAGAAGGAACCCTGCTCGAGC
Organism: uncultured Chloroflexia bacterium; assembly: GCA_963721895.1. Lineage (GTDB taxonomy): Bacteria > Chloroflexota > Anaerolineae > Ardenticatenales > Ardenticatenaceae > CAVRLZ01. Next base: position 74,837 of record CAVRLZ010000002.1, read on the forward strand.
AACCCGTCGCCCTCTCCCCCTTCGGGACCTTCGACGGCAACTTTGAGCTGGATGAGGAGTTGGCACCGGGCAATTACAGCCTTTATCTCACGCAGGAGGAGCTCAGCCTCTGCTACAGCAGCGATTACTGCGAGGTTCAGCAACTTTACAGCTACTTCACGGTGGCAGAATACGAGCCGCCCGCCTACGAGATTGAGGTGGAGCCGAGCGCCGCAGCAGTCGTGCGCGGCGAGTCGGCAGCCGCTTCCGTGCGCGCCACCTACTTTGCGGGCGGCGGCCTCTCCAGGGCGCCCTTTAACTGGTTCATGTATAGCAGCCCTTACTACTTCAACGTGCCCGGCCTGCCCGGCTATTGGAGCTGGCAGGATTACGATGCCGCGCCCTTCTTCCAGACGGTCAGTGGGCTGACGGTTTCCCGCAGCGGCCAGGGGACGCTGGACGACGCGGGGATGGGCACGATTCCGGTGGATACCTCCCTGGTTTACACCACTACCTATGCCGATGACCCCAACCTCGGCAAATCCTTGAGCAGCCAGCTGCTGACCTACGAGGCGAACGTGGCCGACGTGGACGAGACGCGCCTGAGCGGGCGCGGCGAGATCATCGTCCACGCGGGCGAGTTTTACGTCGGCCTCAGCCCCGAAGGCTTTGCGAGCCGTGCAGGCGAGCCCTTTGTCTTGAATGTCGCCACCGCCGATACAGAGGGGGTTCTGAGCGGCGGGCACGCTGTCGAGATCGAGGTCTTCCAGCGCGAATTTTACACTGAACTGACAGACGGGGTGCCCGGCAGCTGGACCACTCGCTTCACCGATACCCTGGCGACCAGTGGCGACGTGACGACGGGCGAGGATGGCCTTGCCACCTTCCAGGTGACCGTGGACGAGGGCGGCAGCTACACCGCGCTCGCGCGGGCCACCGACGCACGCGGCAACACCGTGCTGAGCCGCACCTTCTTCTGGATATATGATGAGCAGTTCGTATACTGGGAGCAGGACTCCGACAATTATATCACCCTGATCCCTGACAAGGCAGAGTACCAGGTTGGGGAGGTGGCGCGCGTGCTGGTGCCCACCCCCTTCGAGGGGATGGTGGCCCTGATCACCGAGGAGGGGCGAACGATTGAACGCACCGAGGTGCGGGCGCTGGCGAGCACCAGCGAGGTGCTGGAAATCCCGATTACCGAGCAGATGATCCCCAACCAGATTGTCAGCGTGGTGGCACTGCGCGGCATCACGGAGGAGACGCCCCTGCCCGTGCTGCGCGTGGGCTATGCCAACCTGCACGTTTCTCGCGAGCCCAAGCAGCTGACCCTCGCCATCGAGCCGATAGGGGAGGCACCCCTCCAGCCGGGCGAGGAGGCTACCTTCCGGCTGCGCGTTACCGACGGCGCCGGGGCCGCCGTCCAGGCCGAGCTTTCCCTGGCAGTGGTGGACAAAGCTGTGCTCTCGCTGAGCGACATTCGCCCCACGCCCCTGCTGGATGTGTTCTGGTCCGAGCGCCCCACCTCCGTGCAAACCGGGGCCACCTACATGTCAAACCTGGACCGCCTGAGTGAAGGGATAGCGCCGGGCGGCGACCGCGGCGGCGGCGGCGGGGGCGGGGAAGGAAGCCTTACCAGCCTGCGCGAGGATATTCGGGACACAGCGTTCTGGCAGGGCGACATCGTCACCAACGAGCAGGGGGAGGCGGAGATCACCTTCGACCTACCCGAGAATCTGACGACGTGGGTGCTCACGGCGCGCGGTGTGACAGCGGGCGAGACGCTCGTGGGCGAGGCACAGATCGAGTCGCTCGCCTCGCTCCCCTTCTTCGTGCGCCCCTCGCTCCCCCGCTTCTTTATAGTGGGGGACCGCGCCCTGCTGCGCGTTGCCGTTCACAACAACACGAGCGAGCCTGTGGAGGCAGCGGTGACGCTCGAGGCGACGGGCCTTGCCCTGGAGGGGCCAGCCAGCCAACCCGTCACCGTTCCAGCCGGAAGCATCCGCGTGGTCTCCTTCCCGGTCACGGCTGTCAATGACGAGAGGGTGGAAGTAGCGATTGCGGCAGAGGGGGACGGCCACGCCGATGGGGTGCGCCACACGCTGCCCGTCTACCACCTGACGGCACCGGAGGTGGTCGCCTCCAGCGGGCTGCTGCGCCCGGGCGAGGGCGCAGCCGTCGAGGCGATCGTGCTGCCGCAGGGGACCGACACCGCAGATGGCGAGCTCGTGCTGGAACTGTCCCCCTCCCTGGCCGGCGCCCTGCGCTCCACCCTGGAATGGATCGAGAGCTTCCCCTACCGCAGCGTCGAGGCGGTGGCCAGCACCCTCCTCCCCAATGTGGCAACGGCCCGCGCCCTGGCCCAGCTGGAGTTGGAGAGCCCAACCTTGCAGGAGCCGCTCGCGTTGTCCATCCGGGAGCACATTGAGCTGTTGAGCCAATGGCAGAACAACGATGGCGGCTGGGGCTGGTGGCCGGAGGGTGACAGCCAAGATCTGGCTGACAGCCTACAGCGCGCTCGGCCTGCACGAGGCCACCCTCGGCGGCTATCCCGTGGCGCAGGCTACCCTTGCGGGGGCCACCAGTTTCATGGGCAGATGGCTGACCAGCACCGACGCCATGCAGGACGACGCCACGCTGGATACCCGCGCCTTCGTGCTCTATGTGCTGAGCGAGATGGGCTCGGGCGACACGGCGCGCGCCACGGAGCTATTCGATCGCCACACGCTGCTCACCATCGAGGGGCGCGCCTTCCTGCTGCTGGCGCTGGACAACGCGGGGGCGACGCAGCGGGACCGCGTTCAAACGCTGGCCTCCGAGCTGACAGCCAACGCCATCCTCAGCGCCACGGGGGCGCACTGGGAAGTAGCGGCGCCGCAGCCGATGACGCTCGGCGGGGCGACCACGCGAACGACGGCCCTGGTGCTGCGTGCGCTGGTCCGTGTCCAGCCGGAGCACATGCTCTTGCCCCAGACGGTCCGCTGGCTCATGCTGACGCGGCTGAATGGGAGTTGGGAAACCACGCAGGAATCGGCATGGTCCGTGCTGGCGCTGACGGACTACATGCTCGCCAGCGGGGAGCTAGACGCCGAGTATCGTTACGAGGTAGCGCTCAACGACGAGGTGGTCGTGAGCGAGGAGGTCTCGCAAAGCACGCTGACCGAGGCCACCACGCTGCGGGTGGACATCGCGGACCTGCTGATGGACGAGGCCAACCGGCTGATCATCACGCGCGTGCCAGAAAGCGGGGAGGGGCGCCTGTATTACTCGGCCTGGCTGCGCTATTACCAGTCGGTGACAACGTTAGGGGCGCGCAACGAGGGAATCAGCGTCACGCGCCGCTACGAGGCGGTGGACCCGGACACCCTGGAAAGCACTGGCTCCCCGATCAGTAGCGCGGCGGTGGGGGAAATCGTGCAGGTGCGGCTGACCGTCCAGGCCCCGAACGATCTCTTCTTCCTCACCCTGGAGGACCCCATCCCTGCTGGCTTCGAGGTGCTCGATCCGGCCCTGCTCACCACCCTGCTGGGCGTCGAGGGGCCGGGCGGCGAGCGCGTGGACGAGGCGCCGCGGGGCAACAGTTGGCTGCACCGCTGGCTCTTCGAGGCATGGTCGCAGCAGATCATCCGGGACGAAAAAGTGGTCCTCTTTGCGGATCGCCTGGCGCGCGGCACCTATGAGTACACCTACTTCCTGCGCGCCACCGTCCCGGGCGAGTTCAACGTCCTTCCCGCTGTGGCGTACGAGCAGTACCAGCCGGAGGTGTTCGGGCGAAGCGAGGGAAGCCAGTTCCAGATCGAGCCGTAGCGAGGGGGGCCTCGCGCCGACCTTCTGGCACACGCTCTGCTTGAATGGGGCGCAGAGGGAATTGTCAAGGCTAACAAAACGAGGAGGCACCCCATGGGCATCATTCGCAGAGCCGTTCGGGGGGCGACACGACCCGTGCGCCGCCCCATCACGCGCCACCGCGTGCGCCCGGCCCGGCGCGTTCGTCGCGCGGCTGTCTAGCGGCCACCCACCCCTACCAATCGAAGAGGGCGCCCCCGGTTCTGCCAGGGGCGCCCTCTTCTCTGTTTGACTCCACGGTAGTATGCTAGACTTTGGCTCCCTCCCTTTCACCCAACCCGCGCAGGGCGACTTGCCCACCAGCCCATACGATGGAGACACCTTGCTACTCGTTGATGCCCACCTCGACCTTGCCTGGAACATGGCAACCTTTGATAGGGACTACCTTCGCTCCGCTCACGAGACGCGCGCCCAGGAGCTTGGCACCGCCACGCTGGAGCGCAACGGCACCACCCTTCTCGGCTGGCCCGAATGGGTAGCGGGCAGGGTGGCAGTTATCTTTGCCACGCTCTTTGCAGCGCCCACCTGCCAACGCATGGGGGCCTGGGAAAGCAACTGCTATGAAGGGCCGGAGGAGGCGCACCGCCTTTATCGGTCGCAGTTGGAGCTTTACCATCGGTGGAGCGCCGCCAACCCGGATAAAGTGCAACTGGTGCGCGAGCAGGGGGAGCTGACCTCGCTCCTGCAGACGTGGGAGGGCGATGACGATGCGGCACGGCGCGTGGGGCTCGTGCTGCTGATGGAGGGCGCGGACGGAATCCGCGAGCCCGCCGAGGTGCGATGGTGGTGGGAGCAGGGGGTACGACTGATCGGCCCGGCGTGGACGGCGACGCGCTACGCGGGCGGCACCCGCGCCCCCGGCCCGCTGACGCCGCTCGGCCGCACCCTGTTGGACGAGATGGGCCGTCTGGGCATGGTGCTGGACGTGAGCCACCTGAGCGACGAGGGGGTGCGCGAGTCGCTGGACCTGTACCAGGGGCCGCTGATCGCCTCCCACTGCAACGCGCGCGCGCTGCTGCCGGACAGTCCGATACCCGAGCGCCACCTGAGCGACGAGGCGATAGCCGGCATCGCTGAGCGCGAGGGGGTCATCGGGGTGGTGCTCGGCAATTTCTTCCTGAAGGGAAACTGGACCCCCGCGGATGGGCGCGAGGTCGTGACGCTCGATCAGGTGGCGGAGCAGATAGACTATATTTGCCAACTCACGGGCAGCCACCGCCACGTAGGGATCGGCAGCGACCTGGACGGCGGCATTGGCCTGGAAAAAGCGCCGAGCGGCATTGACACCGTGGCGGACCTGCCGCGTATCGGGGAGGTGCTGGCGGGGCGCGGCTACGCCACGGAGCAGGTGGAGGCGATCCTGGGCGGCAATTGGCTGGCCCTGCTGCGCCGCGTGTTGCCGTGACGGGATCGGCCCTGCGCCCCAACGACGAGCGGCTGCCTGCGGTACGGGCGCGCCTCTTCCTGCTGGTGCGCTCGTTGTGGAAGGCGGGCACCCTCCAGGTGCCTTTGACCCTGGAGGCGGGCGAGGCGCCCGCCCTCCAGCTATTGCACCCGCTCTGGCAGCGGCTGCGCGTGGAGATGCTGGGGCAGCAGTTGCTGCGGGACATCCTCCCCGCCATCGAGCGCCACCTGGCGAGCGAGGGGACGCTGCGGCGCGAGCCGAGCGGGCTTGCGCCTGGCGCGCCTGTGGATTGGCCCGCCACCTGGCAGCGTGCCCTGACGCAGCCGGCGGAGGCGGTGCTGGTCACGCGGCGCTGGGAGCGAACCCTCGACCTGCCAGAAAACCGCCTTGCCCATCGGGCGCTCCGTGCTCTGGCCGACGATGCCGATGCCGCGCGCCGCACCGTCACCAGCCCGGAAGAAGCCGCGCCGCTGCGCCAGCTGGCGGACGGGGCGCGCCATCGGTTGCGCCGCCCGCCCTGGCAGCGCCTCAGCGACGAGGATGCAGGGCTTGTGACTGAGGCCACGGCGCGCATCCGGCAGCATGGCGCCCTGCGCCCCGCCTACGGTGCGCTGCTGGCGTGGTGGCAGCAGTGGCAGCGCTGGCAGCAGCCCGCAGCGGGCCCTCAGCCACTGCTCGACCCCTCCCTGGAGCCAGACTGGCTGTTCGAGTTGCTCCTGCTGTTCGAGCTCGTGCACGCCCTGGCGCGCCATCTGCCGATCCGCCAGCAGCGTGCGCTGAACGGGAACAGCCGCACCCCTGCCTTTACCGCCCACACGCCGCACGGGCCCGCTCGCTTTGTTTTACCAGAGCGGCGCCATGTTTGCAGCGCAACGCTCGCTGGCCGACATCTGGGGGGTGCCGGACATCGTCCTCCAGCTGCCGGGCGCCCCCCCAAGCTACGTGATCCTGGACGCCAAAAACTACGGCCCCAGCGGCCACACCCAGGCGCTGTACAAGATGCTCGGCTACCTGTATCAGTTTGGCTATGACCCGCGCGGAACCCATGCCTTCGAGCGCATCCACGCGGGCGTCCTCGCCTTTCCCACGGAGGAACGGGAGGGGCGCGCGTTGCGCCACTGGCAGCGGGACTTGCCCTCCGCCCAGGCCGTCCTCAGCTTCGTCCTCCCCCCCTTCCAGACGAGGGCTACAGCGGCCTGGACGAGTTGATCGCCTGGCTGCTGCCGCGCCTGGACTTTGCCACTTCCCCTCCAACGCAGGATGCCCGTATAATAGGTTAAACTTTCCACAGGGAGGTGAGGCATGGGCGACGGGTTGACGGTGGCGGCAGTTCAAATGCGCTGGAAGCGCTACCCGGACGAGCAAAGCCTGCGAAAAGAGCTGGTGCGCTTCATGCGGCTGGCGCGAGACAAGGGCGCGCACCTGGCGCTGTTCCCAGAGCTAACGGGGCTGATGCTGGCCGCCCCCCTGGCCGGGGAATTGCACGACTCGCTGCAGCGGCGCGGGGGGTTGCTGGGGCGGCTGCTGGCCGGCACGCCCGATCTGGCCGAAGTGCTTCCGACCCTCATCACGCGCCACGGTCAAATTCTGGTGGATCGCTATATTGCCCTGTTTGGCGGGCTCGCGCGCGAGTTCGGCATGATGGTGGTGGCGGGCAGCCTGCTGGCGGAAACAGACGAGGGGGTCTGCTACCGCACGGGCGTCTTTGACGCGCACGGCTCGCTGCTCGGCTGGCAGGCGAAGCTTCACCTTACCGCGCACGAGGGGGCCATGGCCTCGGCGGGCAGCGATTTGACCGTGTTCGACACGGAATGGGGGCGCCTGGGCGTGCTGATTGGCCACGACCTGCTCTTCCCAGAACTTGGTCGCGCGCTGGCCTATCGGGGGTGCGTCGGCATCTTGAACCCCACCCTGGCCCGCAGCCGCCACGCCTGGCAGCAGCAGAAGATTTTGGCCAGCGCGCGCGCGCAGGAAAATCAGCTGTTCGTGGCGCAAAGCTTCCTGGTGGGCGAGGACGACATTTTTGTTGGAGAGCGCCCGCGGCTGGAGGGACGAAGCAGCGTGCTGGCACCGGTGGCGCTCTCGCCGCGCGGGGATGGCGTGCTGGCCGAGGTCGGCGCGGAAAAGGTGGAGGGGGTCGTATCGGGACGGTGGGACATTGTAGCGCTGCACGACCTGTGGGAAGATGCCGAGGTACGGGTACGCACCCTCGCCCGCGGCGAGCTGTTCCACGATCTGCTGGCGTTCGATTATGGAAGCGGCGCAACGATAGCCGAACGCACCACTGACGTGGAGGAAGCCGCCCTGCTGGCCGCCCCCCGTCGCCCCGCCGCCCTGCCCGTGCCGCCCCCCCTCCCGGAGCCTGCAACGGCCCTCGACCTGCCGCCGGCTACCACCGATCCCAATGCCACAGGAAGGCTCGGCGCGATCCGCTCGGTGCCGATCATAGATTCTGAGACCGGCCTGTACCTCGGAGAGCGCGCCGTGATGGAGGGGCCGCAGGAGGGCGCGTCGCCGTAACAATCTGCCAGGCCCTACGGCGCCTGCTGGTCAATCCCCTCGCGCAGGGCGCGGGTAAAGGTAGCTGCCTCCTGCTCCGCGGTGGCCTCATCCCCCACGCGCGCGATCAGGGCGGAGCCGACGATCACCCCCTCTACCAGCGCCCCCACGCGCCGCGCCGTTTCCGGCGACCCGATGCCGAAGCCAACAGCCAGGGGCACGCGCCCCTGCGTGGCCTCACGCACGCGCGCCACAAAGGCGGGCAACTCCTCAGAAATCGTGTCCCGCGCGCCCGTCACCCCCATCAGCGAGACAAGATAGATAAAGCCCCGCGCCCGCTCTGTCACCAGCCGCAGGCGGCTCTCGTCGCTGGTCGGCGCCAGAAAATAGATGTAGTCAAGCCCATGCTGCCGCAGCACGTCATCCAGCGGGCCAGCCTCCTCTGGCGGCAGGTCGGGCACGATGACCGCATCCACCCCCGCCTCGCGGGCTGCCGCCGCAAAGCGCTCGAGCCCCATCTGGTAGATCGGGTTAAAGTAGCCCATCAACGCAAACGGGGTTTCGATGCCCGCGTCGCGCAGGCGGCGCACGCTGTCCAGGCAAAAGCGTAGCGTGACGCCGTTGGCGAGGGCACGCTGCGTGGATGCCTGGACGGTCGTGCCGTCGGCGAGCGGGTCGCTGAAGGGCACGCCCAGCTCCAGCAGGTCGGCCCCTGCCCCCACGATGGCAGGCACAAGGTCCATCGCCGAGTCGCGTGCGGGGTAGCCGATGGTCAGGTAGGGCATCAGGGCCGTGCGCCCCTCAGCTTGCAAGCGCTGAAAGAGCGAGTCAATTCGGGACATGGCTGGGTTCCTTCTCTCATGGGAACGTCCTTGTAAACGCTGTCCCTTTTTACCCGCTTTTAGGGGAAAGGGGAAATCCATCGGTGTGTCGTGCCGGGCTGGCAAACAAAACAGCGCGGGGAGATCGGTGCTCCCCCCGCTCGGCTACTTCCTGGCGCAGTTCATTCCAACCGCGCTGGACAGCGTCCTTGAAGGACTCCCAGGTACCCTGGTTGTGCGATTCCCAGTTGCGGCGTGCTTCCGGCTCCACCTCGCTCCAACTGCGGCCCGCGGCCCTTGTATGCCATCCTGCTCTTTCACGATAGTTGATTGTGCCTGGTGGATCGTTCTGATCCTTTTATAAAGGGCGCTCGCTCCTGTGGGGCGAGGCGGTGTGGGCTAGCGCTACAGCCCCACCTCGATGATTGGGCGGGTCACTCCCTTCACATTGTAAGTAGGTTACAAGATTCATAGCAGCGGGCAGGCTCCCATAGCAGATTAGGATTGACAAGGCGGCGCCTCACCGATACAGTGTCGCCAGTTTGGACCCATACGAGCCTTGCGTGCCACCTCAGTCTGGAGGACCAATGCCCCTTCCCGCGCATGAAAGTTTGTCCCCCGTGCCCCCGACGCGTGGACGCTTGGACGAGCTGAAAAACCCCCAGCTGTGGTCGGTTGCGAGCACGCTGGGGGCCATCACGATGATGTGGACGACTTACAACGAATATGTGCCCCAATTTCTGACGGGCGTCTTTGCGCTCCCAGCCCTGGTCGTGGTGTTGGTGTTGACGCTGGACAATATGTTGGGGTTCTTCATGGAACCGGTGACGGGCCTGCTGAGCGATCAGACGATCACCCGTTGGGGTCGTCGGCTGCCCTGGATTCTTGGGGCCATGCCGGTAGCCGTGGCCTGCCTTGCCTTGCTCCCGCTGCCGGCCCTCGCCGCCCAATCCTCGCTCCGCGCCATGCTGAATCCCTTCGCCCTCTTCGTGGTGGGGATGCTGGTGGCGATGGCACTGCTGCGCACGCCGACTGTAGCGCTGATGCCGGATCTTGTGGACTCGCCAGGGCGGCCCATCGCCAACGGGCTGTTGCAGGCCCTGAGCGGCGCGGGTGCGCTGGCAGCGCTGTGGGTGGGTGGCTGGCTGGTGGAACACTTTGGTGCCGCCGCGCCCTTCTGGCTGGCTAGCGCAACGATGGTGGTCGCGACGCTGCTGCTGTGGCGAACCCTGAGGCGGCGTGAGGGGGCGCCACCCGAGCGCCTCCCCTCCCCCCACCCCGCCGCGCCGGCACGCCGCACGGAGCGCCTGGCGCTGATGGGGGCCATCACAGGGTGGTGGCTGGGGTACCTCTTCCTGAACGCCCTTTTTGGCGACTATGCAGCGCGCCGATGGAACCTGAGCCAGGACCAGAGCGCCCTGCTGCTGCGGCTCTTCCTCCTCAGCTACGCGATCGCCGCGCTGCCTGTCAGCCTCCTAGCGGAGCGATGGGGGCGGCGGCGCACGGTGCTCCTGTGTACGGGGCTCCTGCTGGGAGCCATCGGCGCGCTGCTCCTGCCCATCCCGCTACCGCTAGCGGTGGGGCTGCTGAGTGGCGGTGGGCATCGGCTGGGCCGGGGTTACGGTGCATAGCCTGCCCATGCTGTTAGACATGGGCAGCGAGGCACGGTTAGGGACAAGCACGGGATTGTACTATCTGGCCTTCGCTGTCGCCGGGCTGGCAGGGCCCTGGCTCCTCCGCGCGCTCCGTCCGATGCTGGGGGAGGCAACCTTCTGGCTGGTGCCAGGGTGGTGGGCGCTGGCGCTGCTCCTCGTCCTGTGGCTACGGCCCGGCATGGGCGAGGCGCGGCCCTCTCAACCCGCTTTGGTCGTCAGCAGCACAGAATCGTGAACTGGCGTTCGCCCCGTGGTTTGTAGTCCCGCCTTCGGGCCGGGCCGTAGTCCCCAAGCTGCCCGCTCTACCCTCATTGTTCTAACCTTATCTGCCTCCTGTATGAGGTACGCTTCTCGCCTGGCCTGGCAACGAGCACCGTGGGCGTATTTTTCTGATTGAGCCGTGGCTCTATTCCAACACTCAATCATGATCGGCTCGTTCAAAGGAGGTTGCCATGAAGAAACGCTTTCTGCTCGTTGCCCTCTGCCTGCTGGCCGCACTGGCCGGATCGCTGGGCCCCTCGCTCCATGCGGACGGAGGCAACCACAACGGCTCCGCGGCAGGCCACCGCTGTCACGAAGCGCCCGCTGTCGGAGGACGACATCATTCGCCGCGCCCGCCATGTCGCGCCGGAATGGCAGGGGCAATGGGGGCAAGAGGTGCGCTGCTCCATCCTTGGCCCAAATGGCAATCCGACTACGACCGTCACCGTTGCAAACTTTGGCGACCCGGCCTTCTGGTTCTTTTATACCAGCGGCTTCCAGTTCGCCAGCGAGGTGCGGTTCGTCGCCTTTCCCGCCTACGAGGGAAGTCCCCTCCAGTCTATCACGCAACGCTTCGAGTTTACCAACCCTGAAGATGGCAACATCAGTACCCCATTTGGCATCCCCAACTGGGGGCTGGACCTCACCGCCGGACCCTGGGCTCTCGTCGTTATCAAGGACAACGCGCAGGCTGGCCTGTGTCGTTTCACCGTCATAGCTCCCTGACGGCAACAGCGTAACCGCTTGTCGGGCAAACGCATCATCGCTACAATATAGGCCTGGGATGTCATTGGCTTTGAAAGGAGAAAGTCATGGGCGACAAGAATCCGAAGAAGCAGCCGAAGAAGCCCAAGGCGAAGGAGAAGGGCAGCTCCGACGTGCCTGCCCCAGCCATCAGCAAAAAGAAGTGATGGCTTTTTCCCCCACAAAAAGGAGAGCGGCGCAAGCGCCGCTCTCCTTTTTGATTGCATCCTTGCCCAGCCGTTGAAGCTGGCCTCGCCCGTCGTGGCGAAGACGCCTTGCTTATGAGGGCTGTACGGCTGGCAGGCTAGGCAGCTCCGACCATCGGTTGGGCGACGCCAAAGCGCAGGGCTCGGGCGCTAACGGCGCCTATCGAAAGAAGATACTCTGCAATCTCAGCAACATTGGTGATGAAGGGTTTGGTGCGCTGTCGGCAATTGCTCCCAAACGCGCGCTCGAAAATCATGGTTAGCTCGACCAGGTCTAAGCTATCCATGCCAAGATGTTGTCGCAGATCGGCCTCCGGCACGATTGCCTCGCGCGGGAGAAAGAGATAATCTGCGATAATCTCTTGAACGTCCTCCAGAATGGCGTGATACATCGGGATTCTCCTTTGTTGCACTCGATACCTATCGGCTGACTGGCCAAGGGAAGCCAGACGTCTCGTCCCCTGCTCTGCCAGCTCGACAGCTCAGCGAACGAGGGCATGCTCAGCGGGATAAAAAGTCCGGCTCGCGACCAGTCACCTGCTGGACCAGGGTGCCAAAGCTTGTGACAATATCCCGCGTCGTGAACTCACAGTGCCCATAGCGATCGGCCACGAAGTGGGTCAATCGCCCCTCGCCCGAGGGTTGGACCTTTGCCTCATACAACGTCTCATGCCAGTAGGGAATGATTTCATCCCCCGTGGTGTGAAGGGTAACGAGCGGAATCGTCAGCTGGCCGCTCGTCTGGTAGGCCTCCACCGCTTCCAGCGCGGCGGGGTCTGCGGAAAAGCGGAGGACGCTGCGGTTGAGCAGGCGATCGTTGGTGGAGCCCCGATACCAGCGCCCCTGATTGGAATAGGGATTACCGCCCAACTTCGCAACCGCATCGTTGGTGGCAAAGACGTTGTACCAGAGCAGGTTGATGGTTGTCTCCTCAATCGTGCTCGGGTCGTTCGGGTCAATGGCGGCAGTCGAGGTCCGAATCAGCTGCAGGGCGGCGCTAGGGTTGGCAGCAAGGAGCGGCGCTCACGGCGGGTACGTAGACGCTTTCCCAATTGTCAATCAACTCTTGGGGAATCTCGACCGAGCTACCGGGGATAATGCCAGGGAAGAAGTAGTCGAACAGCACGCGAAAATCGCCTATGTAGTTCAACTGCCGCTGGAAATCCCCTATCGGCCCACAGGTGGACAGGCCGCCATCGAATAGCTCCGGCGATTGCTCGGCCAGGAGCGCAGTGACGATGCCCCCCTCGGAGGCACCGGTGAGGTAGGTCAAGTCCGCCTCCGCGCCGGTAGCAGCGGGGAAATCCGCTACCAGTTCCCGGATGTCATCTGCCCCCTCCAGGATCGCCAGACCATTTTGCCTATAGCTCGTCGTTGCAAAGGCATAGCCCAGCCGCTGGATGAAGGTGGGGAGGTATAGATTGCCCACTGTCAGGTGTTGAAAGCCTAGCGGTTCATTGAAGGCAATGTAGCCATGCGCCCACACCACCAGATCACCGTTCCAGCCGCTTTCCGGCACGCAATACATCGAGAGCGCTCCGCTTGGAAGGGTTCCCTCGATACACTCGCCAGGGGTTGGCAAGCGCGGCGCAATCGCTGCCGCCTGGGCGGCGGGGGCTGGGCCGCGACCCAGCACAAGCATAGCTACCAAGACGACGGCAAGCCGAAGCAGGCCAACGGATGATGGAGTCATGAGTTGTTTTTCAGTTTCAGAAGAGCAAGTGGTGTCGGATGGAGTGGGGTCAGAGCCAAAGCCAAAAACAGACGAGTGCTAGGAGGCAACCACTTGCTCCTTGCTCCTCATCGAGTTTTTGGGATGACGCGCACGCCTGCGCTACGCCTGCGGTGGCAACAACGTGCGAGAGGTTCGATTCCGTCAGGGGGGCTATAGGCAGATATCGGCTAGGTGCTGTCGGGCGCGGGGGGCTGCGCTAACGGCTCGGCAGCCCCCCGCACTCGTTCAACTTTCAGCTATTACCGACGTGTGCGGCGATAAACGATCCAGCTGAGGCCCGCCGCGCTGAAGGCAAGAAGCAGCGAGAGCAGCAACCCGGACGAGCGATCTGAGGCGCTCGCTATACTATCAACCTTGATGCTGGTAACAGGCTCCGTCGCGGTGGCCGTCGCCGTAGGCGTGCGCGTGGCTGTGGCAGTACCCGTCGCCGTTGCGGTCGGGACCGTCGTGCCCGTTGCCGTTGCGGTGGCGGTCGGGACCGTCGTGCCTGTTGCCGTTGCGGTAGCGGTCGGGACCGTCGTGCCTGTTGCCGTGTGCGGTCGGGACCGTCGTGCCCGTTGCGGTGGCGGTGGCGGTCGGGACCGTCGTGCCTGTTGCCGTGGCGGTGGCGGTCGGGACCGTCGTGCCTGTTGCCGTTGCGGTGGCGGTCGGGACCGTCGTGCTCGTTGCGGTTGGGGTCGGTGTCGCCCCCTCCACAAACACCGTCGCCGTATCGGTATCCTCAACAGGGCGGATATAGGCCGCATCCACCGTTGCGACTGCCACGTTCGTCGTGGTTTCCTCGATTACGGTGCTTTCAAGGTAGAAGATAGACGAGCCTGGGGCCACGATCGTGGTATCGTTCGCAACGATAATACCGAGCTTGTCGTCTACGACTGTAATATTACTGATTTGGACATCACCCGTGTTGGTAACACGGTAGCAGTACGTCACTTCCGTGCCGGCATCCACGGTGATGGGGTCGGTGACGGCGCACGTGCCCGGCACCGTGCCAACTGTCTTTTCAAGATCAATGGCTGGTTCACCCTGAGCGCGTGCGGATGAGACTGACCATAGCATGGTCGCGAGCGCGAAGAGTGAAAGAGCGATCCAGGTATAGCGTCTTTTCATGAGTTACGTTCCTCCGTGGCAAAGTCTAGTGTGTGGGATGGCCAATAAATTTCACTGCGCGACCGTCCTGCTAACCGTTTCCCCAAGCAACATCCTCCTTCGTCATTGAAGGACTCCATTGTCTTCTCATCCGCCAACCAACACACGTCCCTATCATATAGTACTTACACGCGATAATCAAGGGGTATTCGCTGACGTGACGGGCGTTATTCTATATCTGCTTGAAAATAGGACCCATGCATCGGCCTTTCCACATGGGTAGCTTGCTACGGGCTCACCTTATCCTGGATCAATGCACCACTGGTCAGCCACCCGGCTTCAACCAATTGGATGCGGCGCGCCAGTTTGTACAAGATCACCTCCGCATCTTGCATGCGCCATGCCACCAGTTCTCCAGCTTGAGCCGCCTCTAGCGCGTGCACCACCAACTGATGGGCCGCGGCAGGATCTCCGGCTTGCAGACGCTGCCGTGCGTGATAGAGCAGTCGGCTGGATGGCGCCTCCCCCCTAGCCGCCTGTTCGCTACGCCACGCCGCCAGGGCCCGTTGGACCCCCTCGAAGGTGACGGGAGTGTGGGAGGCGGGGGCGGTGACAAAGTTCGAGGGCGGCGACACGACCCCGGAGCCCTCATCTGCCAGCACGTAGTAAAGGTACTGCTGCCCCGCTTCCGCTGTGCGATCCAGGAAATAGGGGCGCTCGCTGGTTGCGATCCATTCAGGCGGCCCCGGCACCGACGTAACCGGGAAAGCAGTAGCGCGATCCGGCTCAGGGGGTGCGCCATAGATGGAGCGATAAACAAGAAAGCGTTGAGCCCCTTCGGAGGGCTGCCAGGATAAAAGAAATCCGTCCGCTGTGCCCTCGCCCTCCAGACGCAAGGGGCGTGCCGAGACAGCAGGGGCACCAACCAACTGTGGAAGGGGTGATAAAGATGGGGTATGGGTACGGTTTTCCACCGTAGGGGAGGAACGCCCACCTACTACAGGTAAGAATAACGGCAAAGCCGACTTCTGCCAAATCCGCAATCCGCGCCAAAAGCTGGAGGTTCCCATGAACAGCCCGTAGGGGGTAGGGGCAAAGGTGCGCACCCCCCACTGGTACGGGTCGCCAAACCCATTGACCGTAACGGGATAATAGTACCACCCATCATCGGTGGCCCAGAGATCGTAGCCGAATTGCCATCCGAACAAGTCCGGGTAGTCGCGCCACACCTTGAATGTGTCATCCGCTGTTCCGATGTACAACGTGCCCCCATACACTTCCATACGCCAGAGATGCACGTTGTAGCCCCAGTCGAAGCCTGCACTGTAGCCGCTGAGCGGCAGTAGCGTCGTGCCATCCGGTGCGGTGCGCTCGTTCCCCACGATCAGTTCCCAACTATCATCCGGGTTCACGCGGAGTAGGTCGGCCGGCGAGTCGGTGCCAACGTACAGGTGCCCCTTGAACTCTACCATGCTGGCAACGCTCACGCCGAGCGGGTAGCCGTAGGCGGAGGGGGGCACCACCGAGGAAAAGGTGTAGGGCGGCGTGCCGGAGGCGTCGGTCTTAAGCACCTCGTACCCGCCCTCCGTCCCGCCAGGGATCAACTGATCCTCGTCTGCGGTCCCCACATACAGGGCGCCATTGTAGGGCACCATCTCCGACACCGTCAGCCCTGGCGGGGACACCTCGCGAAAGATGCCTGTACGGGGGTCTGCCGACTCCCACATCGGGCCGGAGCCATAAATCGAGGCAGCCACCACGTAAAGGTGATCCTGGTAATCGAGCAGCCCACGAAAACTAGGCTGGCTGTAATCCCCTAGCAGGGTCCCCGGCGCCTGCGGCAGGGCGGTGAAGGTTTCCCCATCGGTAGAACGCAGGATGCGGGGCGCCACGTAGCCTTCCGGGTTGATGGCCTTGGGGTAAACGGTGCTCACATAGAGCGCCTCCGTCCCATCCGGCTCGTGGAACACCTCCATGCCTCGGTAGCCCACCTCGCGGGCTGTGAATTTGTCAGTACCTGGAATGGGAACACTTTCGGGGGATTGGTACACGCGCTCCCACACATTGGTGGTGGGGGTCCAACGCCAGATTTCCGCCTGCAAGGGCAGATCATCTGGGTTCGACGCGCAGATCATATCCGGATCATCCGGCGGGTAGGGATAGCCGAGAAAGATATGGAGCGACAGGGCTGACCAACAGCCCCAACTGCGGTTGGTGCCCACGTACAGGCGGCCGCGCCACCACTGCATGGACCACGCGGTGGTGTTCTCCTGATCGCCAAAGCCCTGGGGGGCTACCTCAACAAAGGCGCTCCCCCCAGCGGAAGGCTCAGCATGAACGAGGAACAAGGAGCCCGGCACGCCTAGAAGGATGGCAAGCAAGGCAACCCACAGCGCAACCGACCGTCTGACACGCGACTGATCCATAAAACTACTGCATCTTCCCAGGCGACCAGCGCCGTGACAACCCAAGTCCTGCACTGCCCGCTCGTGTATGGTTGTGGGGGCGCATGAGCAGCCATGCGCCCCCGCGCTCGGCGGCTACTCCAGGGCGGCCCCGCTCAGGAGGCCCGCTTCTGCTAGATGCAAACGGCGTGCCACCTTGTCGAGCAACGTGTCCAAATCCTGGATGCGCCAGGTGGGCAAGCCCGATGAGGGGGCGCGCGCGGCCAGCATCGCCAGATGGCGGCGGGTGCCCGCCCAATCCCCTGCCTGGGCAGAGGCAACAGCCTGCGTTACCGATGGAAGCAGAAGCTCCTCCACCCGTGCCTGTGCCTGCGGGCTGGCACCCGCCCACGCCTCCAGGCTGCCGCGAAGCTGCGCAAAGGTCGCGCGGGGCGCCAGCGAGGGCACCGGCACCACGTTGGAGGTGCCCGACAACTGGGCAGCCGCGTGCTCGGCGCGTACCAGGTACTGGTAGCGCTGGCCAGCGACCGCCGTCCGATCCAGGTAATAGAGATCGTCCGTGCTCCCCACCTCGACCCAGGGCGCGGGGCGCAACGCTGCCGGATCGGCGAGCGTGCCCTGCGAAATCAGGGTCGAGCGATAGACGCGGTAGCGCAGCGCCCCCCGCGCCCCCTCCCAGGAAAGCAGTGCCCCCTCGCCCGTCTCCTCGCCCATCAGGCGGCGGGGCGCCGTGGCCGGACCCGCGATGGGCACCGCCGCGGGACGCTCCGCTCGTGCGGCGCTCGTGCCGGGGCGCGCCACTGGCAGGAACAACTCGCGCGTGACATCAATCCGTCCCCGCCAGATGCGCATGGCTCCCCAATTGTTCATGCTTCCCACCACCAGCCCCTCGGGGGTGGATTCGAGCGAGCGGGCGCCATACTGGAACAGATCGCCAAAGCCATTGACGGTAATCGGGGTGAAGGTTTCGCCATCCTCTGAGGCAAACAGATCAAACCCGATCTGCTCGCCATACTGCTCCACAAAAACGCTGTCATCGTGGAACGTCGAGCTGGAATCCGCCGTGCCCAGGTACAGCACCCCTTCATGCTCCTGCATCCGCCACGCATGAATGTTGTAGATCCAGTCGAAGCCCACATCGTAGCCACTCAGCGGCTCCTTGTAGCCGTCGGGGGTATCGCGCGGGGTTCCAACTATCAAGTCCCAGCTATCGTCAGGGTTGAAGCGGTAAAGCTCCGTTGGCGACTCGGTCCCCGCATAGAGGCGGCCCTTATAAACGAACAGGCTGATGACGTTTTGATTGGTGACGCGTGGCAGGTAACCATCTTCCGGCAGCAGGGGGATGAAGGTGTAGGGCGGGGTGCCCGTGGCATCGGTCTTCCACACCGTATACTGCTGGGTGTCGGTCACGGGCACGGAGGCGCCCATCCCATCCTGCGCCGCCTCACCCGCGCGCGGCAGACCCGGCTGGTCTACAACCGTACCGACATAAAGATACCCATTGAACGAAGCCGTTTCGAAAACTTGCATCCCCTCCGGCGTGATCTGACGGAAGCTGTCATTCCCGCTCGCCGGGTCGGTGGCCTCATAAAGCGGTCCATCGCCGCGCAGCACCCCCATGATCGCATACAGCCGATCCTGGAAGTTTGTGAGCCGCGTGATACTCCCCTTTTCCACATCGCCGAGGACAGTGCCTGGGTCGTGCGGCACCTCTTCAAAGGTGAGCCCATCGGTGCTACGGAGTAGACGCGGCGGCGGCACGACATCGTTCTCGTAAAACATGGGGCGGGGAAAAACAGAGCCGACGTAGAGCGCTTCGGTGCCATCCGGCTCGGTGAAGATTGCCATGTCGCGGTAGCCCACATCGCGCGCGAAGGTTTCCCCCGCCTGGCCCGGAACCGGCACCGTTTGCGGTGCCTGGTAGACCCGCTCCCAGGTTAAGGTTTCTGGGGTATAGCGCCAGATTTCGGCGCGCGCCGGCAAATCATAGGGGTCCGGGGTGCAAGGAATCGTTGCATCGCGCGGCGGGTAGGGGAAGAGGGTGGGATATTCCGCATTCAGCGCCGCCGCCGACCAGCAGGCAAAATCGCGAACGGTCCCTACGAACAATTTGTCCTGCCACCAGATCATGGACCAGACGCCATTGTTGTGGATGTCGTAGAATCCTGCCGGGGCCACCTCGACAAAGCTGTCCCCCTGCGGGCGCGCCGCCAGTGCCTGCCCCACGCCGATGGGCAGCCCCAGAGCCAGCAGAAGAGCCAGCATGGCAAGAAAAACAAAAGCTATCCGCTTCGATACTCGCATTATAAGTCCTTCCTATCAGACGCCACCGAGCCAATTCCCGGTTGGTGTATGTAATAATACCACTCATACCAATTCCAGTTGGTGAGGTGGCAAAGGTATCCACGGGCAGTTTGGGAAATGATCCTACGCCCCTCGTAGCACAATTTTACAAATTGTCCGCGTTACGTCGCCCTCATGCACAGGTACCCATCGGATTGGTATGAGCGGCTGACAATTTCGCCTTATCCCTGTTCAGCTATTGGATTAGGCATCCCATTGTGGCCCGGCACGAGAGTGCGAACAAACGAGCGCTCCCAGGCTGCCCCCTCGCTCGTCACGCCCGTCACCGTAACCGAGGCGATGCCGGCCTGGGCCGTCGCGCACGCATCGCCGAGCGGGCGCACCTCCCCTGCAAGATGGGTCGAGAGCGGAAGAGCGGCGCTAGTGGCCGTAGCGCGAAAGGGCAGGGACGCTTCGGCCAGGGTGCTCGCTTCAGGCAGAGCATCCAGCGTCACCCGGAGCGGGCTATCCAGGATAGTCCGCAGCATGAAAGCACTGGCGCTCTCGCTCTGGATGCGGACAGTCCATTCGCCGGGCAAGGGGGTGGAAAGGGAACGCTGCCAGCGGAAGGCCCCGCCAAAGGGAGCGTGCCCGTCACCCGGCTGACCTTGCAGGGGGTGCTCCACCCCCTGCGGGTCCGTCAGGACGGCGGAGACTCCCGCGTCGGGCACCATGAGCTCGAAGGTAACGCTTCGAGCGCCGGGCTCCACAGGCACCGTTGCCACAGCGGTGCCGTGCACCGCTCCGCCCCGCAGGATGACATGGCTGGCCACCGATGGGGAGGACGCCGACGCCCTGGGCTGGGCAGCCATCGCCACCGAGCCGGGGGTCAGGGGCAGGAAGAGGGAGCGGGTTCGCCGCAACTCTGCCTCGATCCAGGGGAAGGCATTGCTGCCGTGGAAGATGTTTAAGTGGTAAAAGGGTTCCACAAACAGGGTGGTAGCGTAGGGCAGGCGCGTGCTTGCCTCGGTCACGAAGGTGTCATTAGGGCCGTAGAGCGAGAGGTACGCACCGCTCAACTGCAGGAGGAGCATGCCCGGCCCCTCGGGGTGGCTCTCGGTGCCTGCCGCACGGACATAGCGCAGGCGCGTTCCTATCAGGGTGCTCGTCCGTTAGGGCGCGAAATTCTGCCATCTCGGCGGTGGTGATCGAGCAAAGACCAGGGCTCTGCACGCCGATGAGCTGGACCAGCCACTGCGCCCAGTCGGCATAGGCGAGATCGGCCAACTCGCTCCCCAGGTGCGGGGTGCCCAGCGTAATCAGCTTGTGGACATAGGGAGCCATGCCAAGATGGACGGCTGCGGTCTGCGAATCAATGCCCCCCTTGGAATGGGCAATGATCTCCACCTGGGCCACCCCGTAGTGAGCGGCTATAAAGGGAATTTGGAAGCTAAGGGTCTCGCCATTGTCCCAAACCGAGTTGGAGTGCCCCGGCTCGCCCGTTGGAAAATCAAGCGTGACAAAGGCAGTGCGGTATCCCGCATTGTAGGCGGTCAGATACATGTCGTTCCCCGCCTCCCACCACTGGCTGGCAGTGCCCCCCATGCCATGCACGAACAGCAGCACGGGTTTGCCCTCGCTATCGGGAGGCACTGCCCCCAGATAAATGTTGTCATGCCAGAGCGTGCCGTTGGGCGGCAGGGGTGTCGGGTCCGGCGGGGCGGCGGGCGCCGCGCCAGAGGCCAGGGCAGTGAGCAGCAGCCCCAGAAGGAGCGCCAGCAGGGCAGATCGTCGGAACAGAGCAGCAGATAGTCGTATCATTGGCGCGTCACCACTCAATCGGTGGCTTCCTCCCTTATGGAATCGTGAGCAGGTATGTCGGGCGCTACGGCTCGCCGATAGCCCACGTTCCTTCTGTCCAGTTGGTGAAAATTAGGCGTGGGCCCTGGGCACTTTCCAGGAGGGGAAACTGCCCGCCATTGGGTGCGGAGGGCAGTTCTACCTTCCAGCGAAGCTCGCGATGCACCAGATCAACCGCTACCACATAGGTAGAGAGCACGGAGCCATCCGGATTGAAAGCTGTGGCGTTTACCATCAGCACGGGCGCGGCGGGCGGGCCAGCCATGGACATAGCGGAGGTCGGAACATGGATTCCCGCTTCCCCCACCAGCTCATCCAGGTTGATCTGCTCGATTATATCGCCCTGCCCATCGCCATCCCTATCGTGCAGGGCGATCCGCTGCAGCCAGGGGTGATCGTCGCGAGGAACCCCCGCCGTCCAACCCCACATTCCGCCGCGGGGGTCGCGGGCATAAGAGGCCTTGATTCGCCCCTCCATCGGCAGGCGCCAGCGCATCACGCCGTGCTCCCCCTCGTCCTGAAGCGCCAGAACATGGGGGGCAAAGGCCCCGCCCGCCTCCAACCGGTCCCCATCGAAGAAGACGTGGTCGCCCACCACCAGGGGGCTTGCGCCGCTTGGCCCCCCGAAGGGAACGAACCAGGCCACCTGTAACAGGTGCTCTGGATCGTAGGAGGTGGGGTCGGTGGGATCATAGCCCGCTGGCACCTGCACGTCGAGCGCATACAGTCGTCCGTCTGTCGCGTCGCTACGGTTCTCGGTGGAAAGGTAAGCACGGTTGCCCCCTACGCCCGGCGTGTTGACGGTGTCGTAGGTTGCTGCGCCCTCCTGCAGCGATAGCTGTGCGAGCAGGGCGCCGCTCTGGCTGTCGTAGAGCGCGACGGGCCCGCCCCGCGTGGCCACCAGCAGCAGGCCGTTGGCCAGCTGGACAGGGCTAATCGGGGTACCCGCCAGGGGTGGCCGTCTGCCAGAGCACCGTCCCATCGGGCGCCCAGCGCAGCACATGGCTGTCATCCGCCGCCACCACGCCGCCATCCACCGCCACCATCGGCGCGGAGGCAAAGGCTGTGCAATTCAGCCGATCGCCCGACCCCCACTGTTGCACCGGCAACGCAGTACTCTCGTCCAGACGATAAACCCGCAGCAGGTCGCGAGCCTCCGCGCCACACAGGGGGGGCGGCATGCCAAAGGTGCAGGCGGCCACACGTCCGTTGCTGGAGCAACCTAGCCCCGGGCCGGAGCCCATCGGCACCCCCGGCGCGCTCTCGACCGCGTCATGCCACAGCAGCGTGGCCCCCGGGCCGGGGGGCCGGCTGCCCACCCAATCCGACATCTGCGGGTCGCAGTGGGCCATGGGGCACCCAACGGCTCCAAGCTGAAAGGGGGCGGGCAGCAACGTCCCGCTCCAGGTGCCCTGCCGGCCAGAGCCATCGCGGCAGGCCATGCGCCCCTGCAGGGTGTCATCCGCCGCGACGAGGGCTTGCAGCAGGGCCCCGCATGCCTGGCTGGCGCGGTAGCGCAGGGTGAGGCGCGTCGGGGTGCCCTGCTGCACCCACCGCCCCAGGTTGCCCTGCGCATCCTCAAAGGTTCCATTGTCAAGGAGCGTAAACGTCCCCTCGCCGGTAGCGCCGTCCGCCCACTCCAGGTCGTATACGATGGTGGCAACCGGCACATTCAGCGCCTGGGCAGCGACAAGGGGCACGTGGGGCAGCAAGCCGAGCCCGAGCAGCACCGCCAGCAGGGCGGCTACCGGAACAGGCAACAGCGCCCGGAAAAAGGCTGTGGTACAAGAAGAGGTCATCCGATCACGCCGCGCACATCGAGTTCTTTCCGATAGGCCAGTTCCGCCTGGATGGCGAGGATACGCTTCCGCCCGAGCGTGTAGCGCGTGGCCAGCAGGGCAGCGATGCCCACCAGCAGCGCAGGCAAGATACTGTACAGCCAGCCAATGCGCGCAACGGTTTGGGCCGACTGCTCAACCTGGCCGGGCACCAACCCGGCAAAGCGATCCAGCAGCAGCCCCGTAAAGAGGAGCGAGAGGCCTGACCCCACCTGCTGCCCAAAAAAGTAAATTCCGAAAAACGCCCCCTCGCGCCGTCTGCCCCCCACCAACTCGTCCTCGTCAGCCACGTCGGCGATCATGGAGGCAGGCATGAACCAGAGGACGCTCCCTAAAAAGCCGCCGACCGCCTGCCCGACCAGTACCGGCAACGGGTTGCCCGTGCCGAACAGATGACCCTCGCCCAGCAAAAAGAAGGCACTGGCCAGGAGCAGCCCCATCCCGGCAGTGGCCCCCACGTACAGGTGGTGCTTTTCAATGCGGCGCGAGAGGGCTAACCAGAAAAGCAGCCCTACGATCCCGCCCAGGTAAAAGGCCACCTGGAAGCGGCTAAGGATAGTGCTCTCAATAATATTAACGTAATAAGTATAAAAATGGATGGCAAGAATCTGGTTGATGACCACCGCCAGAAAGAAGAAGGAGACCGATAGCCAGAAATATCGGAAGGAGCGATGGCGCAACGCCTGGGCGAAGCCATGCAAGAGGGTAGGCGCGTCCGCGCCGCTATCCGACTCCTGGGGGGGAGTGCCCGCGCCCAGGGTGCCCAGGGTAGCCGTCAGCGCCACCAGCGACATGACAACCCCAAAGACCAGCCCCATCGCCGGGTATCCCTCATAGCTCGTCTTCGGGTCAATGCCCGGTATGCGATCCGGGAAAAAGAGGAGAAACGAGAGCGAGGCGGCTGCCATCGTGCCGAGCAGCCCCACGAGGCCGCGCGTGGCCGTGATGGCGGTGCGCTCGTGGTAGTCCTGGCTCAGCTCCGCCCCCAATGCAAAGTAGGGGATGCTGAAGACCGAGGTAGAGGTGCGAACCATCAGGTTGGTCACGAGGAGCCAGGCGAAGAGGGCCCCCGTCCCCAAGCCCTGCGGCGGGCTGAAATAGGCCCAGAAGCTGACGCCCATCGTCATAGCGCCGACCAGCATGAAGAGGTGCCGCCGCCCCAGCCGTGTCCGCGTACGATCGGACAAAAAGCCAACGTATGGATCAATGATGGCATCCCACACGAGCCCGACTGCCGTCGCCACGCCGACCCACGTGGCGGTTAGCCCCACAACGTTTGTATAAAAATAAAGGGTGAATAGCGCGAACAGAACCGACTTGATGGTATCGGCGCTGCCACCCACGGCGTATAAGAGTTTGGTGCGGCGCTCCAGCCTCGGCACTCGGACAAAGCGGTCCGTTCCAAGGGAGTCAAGCTGTGTCATACAGCGGTCCTGTCAGGCAGGGGGGTTGTGCCACCAGAGCGGTCCCGGACAGAGGCTCGCTATCCAGTCCGAGGCGCGTCCGTGATGCGAGGGGATGCCAATCTTAGGCCCCCTATGCTATTTGTCAAGTTGGGGCGCCAAATCAACCCGCACGATGTGCCCCCCCCGCTCGCCGAGGCCCAGCACCGCCCCCAGCCCGTAATCCTCGATCACGTACAGGGCAATCTGCTTTCCATCCGGGCCCCAGGCATTGTCCCCTGCCCGCGTGTCCGCCCCGACATATTCTGGAAAGGCCGGGTCGCTCAGGTGGGTAAGCTGGGCACGCTGGGTGCCGTCGGCATTCATGATCCACAGGTCCAGCGTGCGGTCGGTGGTGCGGCGCGGGTTGCACTCGCAGCCATAGCTGGCCACCCAGGCCAAGTGGGTGCCATCTGGGGACCGATGGCCGTGCTCGTCCCACGCCTCAACGCTCTCGGTCAGGCGCGACACGTCGCCGCTGGAAAGGTCGAGCGAGTACAGGTCCATCCAACTCTGCTGCACGCTATCCGTTTCCAGGAACGCCGAGAAGAGGATAGCGTCATCTTCCTCCGACCACTGGTGGCTCTCATAAAACACGGGGCCGAGCGGCTGATATCGCTCCACCCGCTCGAGCCTGGCCCCGTCTGCGTCACTCACAAAGTCAGCTACCATGAGCGCCCACTCCCCTGTCAGCAGCGTCCCCCCGCCGACGCGCTCGCTCCACACCAGGCGCTTGCCGTCCCGGGAAAAGTGGGGATGGAGCGTCCATCCGTCCAGCCCCACATCGGTCAGTTGGTGAAAGCGCGCCCCGTCCCGCGTCATCACCCAAAGGTCATTGGCCTTGCCACCGCCGGGGTTGCTGACCAGTTGATTGCCGCGAAAGTTCTCCTGAAGCGCTTGAAAGACAATCCACTCCCCGCCGGGATGCCAGGCGGGGTTCCCCTTGTTGCGCGGGGGTGCCGCCGGGTGGTCGCAGGTCAGGCAGCGCTGCGCCGTGCCATCGGGCCGCATGGTGTGGAGTTGGAGGGTGCCCGCCTCGTCCGGCCCGTCGTAGACAATCAGGTTGTGCGTCGCGGACCAGTCCAGCCGCCCGCCTGCCGTGGTGAGCGTGGTGACGCTCACCACGGTGGGCAACCCCTCGCTGTCGGTGGGGGCCAAAGGGGCGTGACACGCGAGCGACACCCCAACAGAAGGAGCAAGGCCACCCCCACGACGAGCAGGCGAAACGGGGCTGAGCGTGTCGCCCGCCGAGCAGGTTGCATCGTGCTGGCTATCGTCGGGGGGTAATCGGCAAAAACAGATCCAGCGGGGGCGGGTCCCCGATGCGGCTACGGGCACGACGAAGCTCCCACACCCCGTTGCCGCTCGTGGGCTTCGCGTGGTAGAAGACCCAGACGTCGGAGGTGCCCAGGTAAAACTCAGGGTCGGCGCGAACCAGGGGCTCTGCGCTGCTCACCCGCTGAGAGAAAGAATCATCGAACAGGCTGGTAACCCAAACCTCCCCCGGCTCGGTCCGTGCCAGGATGGAGCGCGAATCGTTGCGAATCTGATAGCTCGCATAGGCTTGCCCCTCCCAGACGAAGGTCTCGAATCCGACGGCACTGGTCGGCGTCATGAGCAGCGTGGCAGCCGGCTCGATGGTCTGGATGGGCGCATAGACCTCACTACCAGGGGGCCGCTCGTATAGCTTGCCAATGGCCTCATTGTTGATCCCACCGATAAGGTAACGCTCGCCAGCAATGACGGCGGGAAACTCATCCATGTGATCAAACTGATCCGCCGTAATCGGAATCGGCTCCTGTTCTGGCTGGGACACATCGAACTGCTTGATCTGGAGCTTGTGCGTCACGGTGTCGCTGTACCCGTAGACGAAGACCGGCTCGTCGTAGAACCAGCGATGGATGTCCACGCTCAGCGGGGGGACATTCAGGGGTGGGTAGAGGCCGGGCGGACCAAAGGTAACCTGATGCTCCACCGTGGGATCGGCCAGATCAATGTACCAGGCCTGCACATCGCCCGCCGTATCTTTTTGAAGATAGGCCACGTAGGCATGATCGCGGCTTGGCAGTTTGGCCGGATAAGGGTAGTAGCGCGTGGGGTTGGGCGGCGTGGGAAGAATCGTGATCTCAGAGCTAACCGCGTTGATGGGCCGCGCCATCACCAGCTGATGCTCGCGGGAGATGGCTATCACGAAGGGGCCCGTGGCATCTTCCCCCCACTGCGGCGAGCCGAGAACGAACCCTCCGTTGTAAATCTCCGTGATCAAGGAGCCGCGCCCGTCGAGCGGGATGAGGTCCCCTGTATCAGCCACGATGCCGGTGAGCCAGGCTCGGGCTGGCTGCAGGGGCGAGGCGGAAAGTTCGATCCAGGAAGCAAAGCGCATGTCAGGGGAAAACTCTATGTTTACGTAGCTCGCCCCCGAGTCGCCAACGCGGATGTCTTCCAAAGGTCCGGTAGGGCGGGCAGGGCCAGCGTGTGGCGCCGTGCCCAAACTCACTGCATCGGGCATGGCGGGCGCGGGGCTGGCCAGGGTCATCGTGCCCAGCAGCAAACTGAGCCCGCCCGCCGCGATTACAAGCGCCATCAAGACGACTAACTGGGTAAAGGTTCGACTTTTCATGCGTTCTGTACTGTGGCTCCTAGTGATGAAAGCGAGCAGCGCACCTGGCAAAAAGGAGTATCAGGTCAGCGTTGACGGTCACCCAGGTAAGAGCTCAGGAAGAAACGGGCGGCTACTCGCCGCCCCTTACAAGGCCAGTGGTGGCGCGGCGAAGTTGCCAACTCCCCCCTCCCACCGGTTTGGCATGATAATAGACCCAGACCTGCGAGGTACCTAGATAAAACTCCGGGTCCGCCCGCACGAACAGTTCAGGGCCACTGACGCGCCGCATCAGGGAGGGGTCGAAGAGGCTCGACAGCCAGACCTCGCCCGCTTCCGTGCGAGCCAGGATGGAGTTAGAGGCGTTGCGGATCTGGAAGCTTGTATAGGCCTCCCCCTCCCACTCGAACGACTCGAAGCCGACGGCACTGGTGGGGGTCAGCAGGTCGCTGGCATACGGCACAAAGCGTTGAATCGCCTCATACATCTCGCTGCCTGGCGGTCGCTGGTACATCTGGCCAACCGCCTCATTGTTGATGCCCCCTATCAAATAGCGCTCGCCCTGCATGGGAAAGGGGAACTCATCCATGTGATCGTATTGATCGTCGGTGATGGGCACCGAGCCGCGGTGGGGGCGCGTGACATCGTACTGCATGATCTGCACCTTACCGGAAACGGTGTCGGAGTAGCCATAGATGAAGGTGGGTTCCCCGTAGAACCAGCGATGAATGTTCAGTTCCAGCGGTGACGCATTGATGGGGGGATAGATTCCCTGCGGGCCATCGCTTACTTTGTGCTGGCGCTCCGGGTCAGCCAGATCAATGTACCACGCCTGCATCTCGCCAAATAGGTCAGCCTGTAGGTAAGCCACAAACGATGTTTCGCGATCGGGCAACTTGGCAGGATACGGATAAAGTCGGGCCGGATTGGGGGCCGTGGGTAGTACGGTGATGGTAGCCGAGGTGGGGCTGGTGGGGCGCGCCATCACGAACTTGTAATCCTTGTTGATGGCGACCACAAAGGGCCCCTCGCTGTCCTCGCCCCACTGCGGCGAGCCGGCCGCCCAGCCCGCGTTGTAGAGTTCGGCGACCAGGACCCCACGCCCATCGCTGGGGATCAACTCGCCGGTGTCCGGGTTCACCCCTGCAAGCCACGCTTTTATAGGAAAGCTCAACTCGATGATGCTGGCGTAGCGCATGTCGGGCGAAAATTCGATGTTCACGTAGTCGGCTGACAAGTCCCCTATCCGTACGTCGTCGGTCACAAATTCCTGCTGGAGCGTGGCGGTCACGGCTAGCGGGCGCGCCGCATAGGCCGCAAAGCGCCGGCCAACGTTTGGCTGGCCGGAGGGCAGGAAATAGTAGCTGTTGGTCTGCGTGAAGGTGCTGCTCGGGCGGTTGATGGTCGTACCAATCTCGCCCAGGTGCTGCTGGTCGCCCGTGTCGCTGGGGTCCGGCGTTGAATCGTCCAGGTAAAAGTTGCTCTGGCTGCCGCCCAACTCGCTGAGGTCCTGCACCTGGATCACGGTGCCCTGGGAGTTGCTCAGCTGCCACCAGGAGCTGAGCGGCGCGGGGGGCACGCTGTCCGTCGCACCATCCACGACAACCCCTCGCTGCGCGGCAGCGCTGTACAGGGTTGACCCTACGGCATCGTCGCTCCAATCAGTGGAAAGGCGCAGGCCAGTGATAAAAGGGGGCAAGGTGCGGGTGGCAGACCAAGTCAGCTTGGTAGCGTAGGCCAGCGTCTTGCCACCGCGCAAAATGACGCGCACGGGCCCATCCTTGACCAGGTCGTCGGGCACGGCACCGATGGTTTCTTCGGTCAGCGGGCAAACCGACGAAAAGCGACAAGCGTAGCGGCTCTTGGTGCGGTCCAGAAGGTCCACCCCGCTTCCATTGAGTTCGAGCGTCTCAAAGCCAGCGTGGGTGCCGCCATAGGCCATTTGATAGGTAGTGCCCTGGATCTGGTGCAGGGCGGGGTTGAAGCTTACGTAGTCGGTGGTGACGGTGGAGGAAATCAGGGCGGAATGAAGAAGGTAGGCCCATGCTTTCTGGCTGCTGTCCGCTGGGTCGTAAATTTCCAGCTCATACCAGCGGTTCCCTATCGGCTGGCCTTCGATGTGCGGGCCGCCTGCCACTTGATCGCCGAGGTCCTGCATCATCAGCACGAGCTCGTCGTTGGCATCCAGCAGCCCGTCTTCGGCTGCTGTGAAAACGCCAGAGGCGGTCACCTCATCTATCTGGAAGGGAATCTGGCGCCATGCCCCCTGCGCGAAGGCGTAGACGAAAAGCTGATCGAGGGGGAAGCCCTCGAACTGAGCCATAGCGTCCCCCCGCACGATGGCGGGGTCGAAGGGGCGGTCCAGGGTGGCGAGCGTGGTGGGATGGACCTCAGCCGCGTCGGGCGCCGCCAGGGCAAGGCTGGCGAGCGTTAGCCCAAAGGCTCCCACTCCGATCAGGATGGCAACCATGCCGAGCAGAGCGCCAGTCAAGCGTTTCTTCATAACTTTTCCTTGAGATGGATGATAGAAGCAATGAGAGGCCAAATAGGTGAAGAATGCTGAGCCCATATGTCACCTCCATGCAGGCTGATTGTGCCGTACACGATCTGGCGAGCAGCAGTAACAGGGGCTCTCGACAGTGGGAGCAATGCTGGGACAGCGTGCCGGACGCGCATGCAAGCGGAACACTATGTAACAGTGCCGAGCGAGAGCGCCTCGCGGCTCTGTCGTGTCATCCGGCTGCGCCCCGTAAGGCAGGTTGTGACCCGAAGCGGACCTTGCTTAAACGACAGGGGCTGGCGCTCCCAGCGCCAGCGAGCCCCCGGCGAGCCGTGATGGCCACGGCGGCCATCCTCGCGCTTTCAATGCGCTCAGGGGAGCGGCTGCACCTGCGAAAGCGGTGCCTGGCCCCACCCACCCAGCGCCTTGCATCGTTATCGTAGGCCAGAAACCCATTTTTTCCAAGCCTGGGCGGGGCTGACGGCTGGGGGCGGGGCGATCCGCGGGCGCCCTTCCCCCAAGCCGCTTTAGGGTCGAAGGTAAGCGGGCGCCGTGTACAGGTCCCTCATGCGAAAGGAGCGATACACAAACCCCTCAGTTCGCAGCGAAAAGTCAAGGGTGCCATCGGGACGCACCTCGTCCAGCGTGCTGTATTGGCTGCCCTCCTGCCCCTGGTACCCCGAAGTGAAGTGGAAATTACCATTTGCCAGCTTTTGAGCCGCCCCAAACGCACGCGAGAAATTTTGCAGGTCGGCGTTGAGCGCCAGCGAAACGGTCATGGTGCTCTCGTCAATGTTGTAAAGTTGTCCGCGGCTGTAGCAGACGTCCGTTTCCACGCAACGCGTGCTGCCGTTGTCGTAGGTGATGAGCTGGTCGCCTTCAAAATGGGTGTCGTGGGGGTGGGTGAACCAGGGGTACGGGTCGTCGGATTGGATGGCAAAGTCGCCCTCCGGCCCCAATCGCCACAGCACCTCCCCCGCGCCAGCCCCATCCTGATAGTCAAGCTTGAGCACCCAATCCTGATTACGTACCGTAATCAGCAGGCTACCATCCTCTGGCACGTAAGCAATCGTATTCGAGTGCAGCCAGTCGTAAGCTTCCGGGTCCGGGCAGACATGGGGGTTGCGGTGCTCGCCGCATCGCTCATCGAGCGTCGGCAGGCGCGACGTGTCGAGGTGGTCAAAGCCGTTCCAGCTCCAGACAATCTGCCAGTTCTCATCCAGGTCCAGGATCACATCGCCCAGGAAGGCGTGGGGCGGCTCCCCCTCTTCGCCTTCCACCATGCGGAAAAGGCTAGCCAGGATGAGGGTGTGCCCGTTGGCGAGGCGGATCGCCTCGTGGTGCAGATCGGTGATCGGGTCGAGGCCGAGCGCTTCAAGCTGGTAGTTCAGGGCTAGCCAGTTGGTTTCCCGTACCACGTTGCCCGCCACGTCAATCTCGCGCAGGATTCGATGGATACCGTCCGGATCAGGCGCGAGGAGCAGGAGCGTGCCCCCATCCACAGGGCGCATGATCTGCGCGTTGTTCACGTTATAGTACCAGAGCACCTTCCCCGTCATGTCGCTGGCAAAGGGAATGTGGGGAATGCCCACGCGCTTCCCCACGGACTGGAGCGTGATCGGGTCCGCATAGCTGCTCTGCGCCCCTGGGGCTCGCAGGACCGTGCTGACGGGCAGCCGAATCGCCGGCCGCGCGGTGCGGAAACTAAGCTCTGGGCCCGTTGCAACAGGCGCGCCCGTCTCGTCCACCAGCACATGCTGGACCCCATAGGTCGAATCGCTCTGCATGCCAGCCAGGTAAATGTTCATCGTCTGCCCGACGCGGCACGGGCGAGGGGAGGTAGAAGTGCGTTGCCCTTCCCCCGTGTGGCGGAACATCACGATCATCCGTAGCCCCTCCGCGCAGGCGGGCGCGCTGTATAGCGCCACAAGCGGGTGCGCCGTCGCGGTGACTATGCTCTGGGTGCGCACGCGGGGTTCAATTCCAAAGCGCATGGCCCCCGCCGTAATTTCCCCGGTGAGGCGATCGCGGGCACGAACAATGAGGGTGTAGACCCCCTCGTCAAGGGGGGTCCACTCAAAAGAGGAGTCCTCCCGAAAGTCATAGATCAAGCGGGGGGCAACCCCTGTCGCTTGACGCTGAATTGATAGTCCATCGGGGCATCGCTGTCCGTACTGGCTGTCCAGACGATTGTGGTACCCACGGGCTGGCCAGATGGAAGGCTAGGCTCCAGCAGCAGGATGGAGGCTGCCTGCGCGTCCCGAGCAGCGGTAGCCAAAAGAAACAACAGCAGTACACCAACTAGGAACATCCCCATGCCTAACTGGCTAGCATGTTTCATAGACTCATGACCTCTTCGTTGTTGAAGCTACAGGGTAAGGGCAGTTCAGAGGTAGAGTGCGATGCGTGAGGTCCGTTCACCAATACGTGCCATGATCATGGGGAGGCGGCAGGCCACCTCGCCCACGATCATGGCACGTTGCACTCGCAATTACATAGGAGTCGAAGCGTACCCCGAACGAACTATCGTCACTCGATCAGGGTATCCACCGACGTATACAGGTCACGGAGGCGGAAGGAGCGATAGGCACCGAAGCCATGCTCGATGGAGTAAACCTCCACCTCGTCGGGCGTAACTTCCTGGTGCCAGGAAACGAAATTGGGGATGGCACCGAGTGTCCCGGAGTCGAAGTGGTAGTTGCCGTTCAGCAGCGGCTGGGCGCTGCCCACCGCGAAGGCATAGGCGCCGAGATCGGCATTGGTTTCCAGGGTGGCCACCATGTTGACCTCATCCAGCACGAACACCTGCCCGCGGCTGTGGCACACGGCCGGGTCGGCCCCGTCGCAGCGGGTGTTCCCGTTGTCATAGATCGCCAGCCGCCCGGTGGACGAGATGATGTGCGGGTCGTGCTGGTGGCTGAAGAAGGGATAGGGGTCCGCCGAGGGGGTAGTAAAATCGCCCTCGGGGCCGAGGCGCCAGACAACCTGCCCATCCCCCTGGCCATCCTCGTAGGCCACCTTGATCACCCAGTCCTGGTGGCGCATCGAGAGGAGCAGGTTCCCGTCCGCCGGATCGTAGTCAATGGCGTTGGCATGGAGCCAGTCATCGGCAACGGTGTCCAGGAAGAGCGGCGGGCAGCCGGGGGCCAGGCTGGCGCAGGTCTCGCCCAGGACGGCATGGCGCTCCGTGTCCAGGTGGTCGAATGCATTCCACACCCAGACTACCTGAAAATCGCTATCGAGGACGATGATGGACTCGCCATACACATCCACGGGGCCCTCGCCAAAATCAACGAAGCGCTCCACGCTCGCAATGACAGCGGTGTGCCCGTTGGGCAGGCGGCGCGCCTCGTGGTGGATCGCGCCGAAGAAGTCGGTGTATCCGGCCGCAAGCACCTGCTCCCGAACGCGATGGATGTTGGTCTCGCGGACGGTGTGCCCCGCCAGATCAATCTCGCGCAGCACCTGCCCCTCCAACACGCCCGGCACATCGCTCAGCAGGTAGGTGTCGAGCAGGAAGGTCCCGCCGGTCACCGGGCGGTAATAGGTCACCGGGCCGTCCAGATCGGGGTCGCGCTCCATGTCGTAGTACCAGATGACGCGGCCCAGCAAGTCAGTGGCGACAGGGGGCACCGGCGCCAGCACAGAAGCGGGCGACATGACGAGGACGTTTTCTTCCAGGCTGGTGCCAGCATCGGCAGGATTCAACAACTCGCTGCTCGGCAGATCCACGGCGGAGGTGCCGGTGCGATACAGGCGCATGGGGCCCGTTTCCGCGACAGTGCCGTTGCTGTTCAGAACCTCATGCTGGATGGCGTAAAGTGCTTCCTCGCGCATGCCAGCAATGTAAAAGTTCATGCTGCTGCCACGGCGGCAAGGCTTGGTGTCGGTGGAAGCCGATGCCACGGAAGCGCGCTCCTTGAAGCGCACCCGCATGGATTGGCCCACCTGGCAGGAGGGGGCGCTGTACAGGGCAACCAGCGGGTGCACCGTATCCGTCACCACCGGCCCGTTGGTGACGCGCGACGAGATGGTGAAGCTCTGGGAAACGCGGCTCGTCACGCCGGTGCTCTGGTTACGCACGGAGCCGAGGATGCGGTAGCGCCCCTGCTCGATGGGGGTCCATTCAAAGACGTTGTCGGAGCGGAAGTCATACATGACGCGCATCGTTCCGCCGGGCGCCTGGACGCTCAGGCGATAATCCATCAGGTCGCTCCCCGCCTCTGTCAGGGTCCAGAGGATGGTCGTGCCAACGGGTTGCCCGCTCGGCAGGTTCGCCACGAGCGTGGCAGTGGGAGCGGCAACATCGGTGCGCGCAAGGGAGGGTCGGGCGAACGAAAAGGTGCCCAGGAGGGCAATTAGCATGCCCAGGAAAAGCATTTTTCTCATGGAGTCTCCTCTTTACAACGGATAGGAATAGTCAGGAAGCAAGCATGCGGAGGGGTCCGCGAACCGCCGACACAACTGAGTGCCAAAGGTAATGGGTTTATTGGAACGCCAGCTCCTCCTAGCTCCTTGCCTGGCGGTGCCACAGGTCACCAGGCGAAAAAGCGATGCGTCATGAATAAATGTTTAAGCAACGTCAAGGGGACACGGAGTCGGTGGGTGGCGTGTAAAGGTCTTTCAGGCGGAACGAGCGGTAGATCATTCCTTCGGTGCGAACCGTGAAGAGGATGCTGCCATCCGGCGCCACCTCCTCCATCGTGCCGAAGGGGCCGCTCGGGCCAAATTGTTGGCCGGAGGTGAAGTAAAAGTTGCCATTCTGCAAGGGCTGGCCGTTGGCGCCAGCGAAGGTGTAGTTCCCCAGGTCGCTGTTGAGCACGAGGGACGCCGTGCGGGCCTCCTCGTCGAGTTGGTACACCTGGCCACGGCTGTGGCAGGGAGAGGGAAGCACCGCGCAGCGCGTGTTGCCGTTATCGTAGAGGATGATCTGATTCTCGTTGATGTAATAGGCATCGTGCTGATGGCTGAACCAGGCAAATTGATTGGGGGGCTGGATAGAAAAATCGCCCTCCAGCCCCAATCGCCAGATCACCGCGCCCGTTCCCGCCCCGTCCTGATAATCAAGCTTGATGACCCAATCCTGGTGACGAATCGAGAGCAGCAGGTTGCCATCCTGGGGCGAGTAGGTGACGGCGTTGGAATGGAGCCAGTCGTTCGCCAGAGGGAGGGGGCAGGTGTCGCTATTCCGCCCCTGCCAGCACTTCTCGTCCAGGACCGCTTCCCGCGAGACATCCAGATGGTCGAAGGCGTCCCACACCCAGGCCACCTGCCAATTCTCGTCCAGGTCTACGATCACATCGCCCAGCACCATCTCGGGCTCGGCCCCCGGCTCTACCTCGACCTCCCGCAGGGTTGACCCCAGCACCAGGGTGTGGCCGCTTGGAAAGCGGGTAGCCTCGTGGTGGAAGCTGGTCAGGGGCGCATAGCCCATCGCCGCCAGTTGCTCGTTCACGCGGGCAACCGTCGTCTCGCGAATCGTGTTGCCTGCCACGTCAACCTCGCGCCAGACCTGGTAGGCCACGTCGTCCTTCGGCTCGAGCATGAGCATGGTCCCCTGCGGGGTCACGCGGGTCACCAGGCTCTCGTCCACCGGATAGTACCACACGAGCGCGCCAGACAGGTCGGTGGCGAAGGGGATCAAATCGAACCCTATGGTGCCGCGGGAGGGGGTTTGAAGGATGATCCCCTCCGCAAGGCTGGCGCTCGCTGGCGGCAGAGAAACAGGCACGGTGAGCGGCGGGGTGCGCTCGCTGGCGCCCGTTTGAAAGAGCAACTGGGGCCCACGTGCCAGCACCGTCCCCGCCTCGTCTATCAGTTCGTGGCGCACCTGATAGCTGCTTTGTTCGCGCATGCCAGCCACGTAGCTATTCATGCTTTTCCCGCCCTGGCAGGGCTTTGCAGGGGTCCGAAAGATGTGCAGGGCCCCCTGCCGCCGGAACGCTACGCGCCAATCGTTGCCCTCCGCGCAGGGGGGCGCACTGTACAACGCAACCAGGGGATGGTCCGTGGCACTCAGCACGGGCTGGGTAGTGGCGCGGGGCGTCACACGGAAGGATTGCGAGACGGTGGTGATCTGCCCCGTGCTGTCGTCCCGCACGGAGCCCACAAATCGGTAGAGCCCCTCCTCAATCGGCGTCCAGGCGAAGCTGTTTTCCTGCTTGAAATCAACCATGACCCGCAACACTTCGCCCGGCTCCTGGATCGAAAGCCTATAGGAATGCGGCTGGGGTGGAGCATCCAGCAAGGTCCACGTGATTTTGGTGCCGACCGGCTGGTTGCTCGGCAGGTCCGAGACAAGTTGCAGGGCGGGGGCAGCCATCGCCCGAGTGCCGTGAGCCGTTAGCATGATTGCCAGCAGTATAATAATACAAGCCGCAAGCCATTTTTTCATGAACAACTCTTTCGGGGGGCGATGGCTCGGTGTATCCGGCACCGAAAGACGGGGTCGGGCCTTCCTCAGGAACAGCAGAACATCCCGCTACCAAGGGAGTGCACTCGCAGGGAAGCACGCTGGAGGAGATACACCTGGGACGCCAAGAGGAGGATGCAACGATGCAAAAAAGACAACAATACGTTTCAAATGAGAAGGCGACTCATCTGCCCAGCATGAAACCTTAGTACGTATTGTCCGCTAAGTTCCGCGCTTTGTCAAAAAGTAGGGCCGCGGGGCTACTCAAAATCTACCATCACGAGCCTATCCGCGCGCTCGCCCCTGCCCACCCGCAGCTTGACCACGGCTGTGCTGCCATCCGGCGCAAAGTCCCAGTCCCCTACCCCGACCCCGCCGGCCACCTCTATAAACTGCGAGGCGGCCGCGTCGTTAAAGAAGCTGAGGCGCCTCGGCTCGGAGCCGTCCACATTCATGATCCACAAATCCAGGGGGGGCGGGTTGGTGACGGTGTCGCGCGCGCCCGAGCCCTTCACCGCGGCGTTGCCCTCGCTGCTGGACCAGACGATGGAGCGTCCATCCGGCGTAAAGTGGGCATGCTCGTCCCACTCGTCGTTGCGGGTAAGCTGCGACCACTCCCCGCTGGCAAGCTCAAGCGTGAAGATTTCCATCTCCCAATAATATCCGCCCTGAGGAATCCCAGAAAAGAGGATAGTGCCCCCATCCTTTGAAAAGCCGTGCGTCTCATACAGCTGTAGCGCGGCCGGCTCGAAGGTGCGGACGTTCTCCACGGCCACTTGCCCGCCCTCAAACGAAAGGTCTGCCAGCTTGATGGCCCACTGGCCTATGGGATTGCCCTCGCCCAGGTCACGCATCTCGGCCCATACAAGCTGCAGTCCGTCCGGGGAAAAGTGCGGATGCAGGGCACCCTGCCGCACCCCGACCTGTGTGATTTGCCAGAATTGGGAGCCGTCGGCTCGCCCGATCCAGATGTCGTTG
Source organism: uncultured Chloroflexia bacterium (assembly GCA_963721895.1). Classification (GTDB taxonomy): domain Bacteria; phylum Chloroflexota; class Anaerolineae; order Ardenticatenales; family Ardenticatenaceae; genus CAVRLZ01. The sequence goes on from CAVRLZ010000002.1 coordinate 111,394, forward strand.
TGAACACCGACGCCGGGGCTTGTCAGGTAGGTGGCCACGCCCTGCACAATTTGCTCCGTGGGGAGGGAGGCGCTCACCGATTGGAAGGCAAGAAACTCGCCGGAGGGGTGCCAATCGGGGTTGCCGTGGTGCTGCGCCCCCAACGCACTGGCATCGCAGGTGAGGCAGCGCGCCCCTTCGCCGGACGGCGGCACCGTGTACACCTCGAAGTACCCATCGCTGCCGCTTTGATCAAACGCGATCAGGGCGCCGTCCCTGCTCCAGGCGGCACGTCCCCCGCTGCTTATAAAGTCTCGCACGGCGACGACAGCCCGCAGCCCTTCCCCAGCGGGGGCGGCGGTGGCCGTGACGCCTATGGTAGAGGCTGGCGTCGGGGTGGGGGTTGCGGTGGGCGGTGGCGGCAGTTTCGCTGGGCACAGCGGTACCCTCGGGGCCCTTGCTTGCAGTCACCTCGGGGCTCTTGCTGGCCGTTGCGGTGGGCGAGTCGGTGGCGCTACGGGTGGGGATACCGGTTGGGGTGGACGACGCGCGGGCCGCAGCCGAGACGGGCACGCTCGCTGAGGGGATGACATCCGCTGCACGGGTGGCTGGCGGCGGCTCCTCCGCCGTGCTGCGCTGGCAGCCGCTCCAGGACGCAACAGCCAGCAGGCAAAGCAGCAGGCGGGCAAGCAGGGTACGCATAGGAGGCTCCATACAGCTAGGGAAATGCAGAAGGGGGATTGAAGGGGAATGGCAAGGGGGCGTACCGCTTGTACGCCCCCCGTGCGAGCCGCCGCCTACTCGGTGACGAGGGCCTCTTGCTTAAAGTCTATCAACACGAGCACGTCACCATTCTGACCCTGCCCCTGCCGCATTCGGACAGCGGCTGTGTGCCCATCCGGGCTGAGCGACCAGTCCCCGATGCCGATGCCGCCCGCAATGTTCACATGCTCGGGCGCGCTCGGGTCGTTAAAGTGGGTCAGGCGGCGTGGGTTCGAGCCGTCGCGGTTCATGATCCACATGTCCAGGGGCGGCGGGTTGCGCAGGGTGTCCTGGGGGGTTGTGCCCTTGGTGGCCTCGTTCCCCTCGCTGCTGGCCCACAGGATCTCTTCCCCGCTGGCTGTGAAGTGGGCGTGCTCGTCCCACTCGTCGTTGTCAGTCAGTTGGGCCGCGCTGCCGCTGGCCAGCTCCATGGTAAAGATTTCCATATCCCAGTAATAGCCCCCCTTTGGGATGCCGGAAAAGAGGATGGTGGAGCCGTCTTCAGAAAAGCCGTGGGTCTCGTACAACTGCAAATCGTTGGGCTGGAGCGTCTGCACGTTGCTCACCGTCGCCTGGTCGCCATCGAACGAAACATCCGCCAGCTTGATGGCCCACTGCCCCAGCGCATCGCTCCGCTCGATCATCTCGCTCCACAGCAGCTTGGAGCCATCGTGGGAAAACTGCGGGTGCAGGGCGCCCCCTGCGTCGCCGACCTGCGTCACTTGCCAGAACTGCGAGCCATCGGCGCGCATGATCCACACGTTGTTGTTAAGGCCGACGCCCGGGCTGGTCAGATATTTCGCCAGGGCATTATTGGGAGCCTGGAGGTTCGGGTCCTCCACCTGGATCGTCAGAAACTCGCCAGAAGGGTGCCAGGAGGGATTGCCAACGTTGGCCTGGGGCACGTTCTCGTTGTCACAGGTCAAACATTGCATGCCGGAGCCATCGCGAGCTATGGTATACACATCGGAGTAGCCATCCTCCCCACGCTTGTCCATGGCGAGCAAGGCCCCATCCTCGCGCCAACTTACGCGCCCCGCCCCCGCTTCCAGCACGCGGAAATCGGCAATCGCGGCTGAACGCAATGCCGACACTTCCAGCGAGCCCCCAGCCTCCGCACTCGGCTGCTCCGCTCCCTCCCCTGACTCGGATGGGGGCGCGCCTTCCTCGCGCTCCGCCTGGATCGTAGCAAGCGCCGTCGCCGCCCGCCCGCCTCGCTCGCCGCGCCTGCCGCCCTGGCAGCCCACGGTGAGCACGAGTATCAAGATTGAAACAGCTAGAACACCGATTTGCCACTTGCGCATGATCCGACTCCTCTGCATGTCAAAAGAAGGATCAACAGATGATCCGAAAAAGGTAAAGCAACTCGTGTGCCCCCCTGACCGCCCTTGTGGGACAGATGGCAGAAGGTGCCAGGGTGCCCGCCCTCCACTTGCCGCTGCTTTCCCGCTTGACCTATACTGACGGCGAGCGGCTGCTGCGCTTCCTCCCTATCCTTTATCTTGCAGGCACGATGACTACCACCATTCTGGCAATCGGCACGCGCGGGGACGTACAACCCTTTATAGCCCTGGGGCGCGGGCTGCGCGCCAGGGGCCACGCCGTGCGGCTGGCCACGCATGAGCACTATGAGGGGTGGGTACGCAGCCACGGGCTGGACTACGCATCGCTGGGCACCGACCCGACAGCGTGGCTCCGCAGCGAGGAGGGGCGCCAGTGGGTGAGCTCCGGGAACAACCCGCTGCGCTTTATCCGCGCCTTCCGCGAGGCGCTCGCGCCGCTGATGGAGCAGCTGTTCGCCGACTGCTGGGCGGCGAGTCGCGGCAGCGACCTGATCATCCAGTCACCGCTGGCTGCCTATTACGCCTCGTCGGTGGGCGAGCGCGAGGGCATTCCTGTGGTGCCGGTCCATCTGGCCCCCTTCATGCGCACGCGGGCCTTTCCGGCCATGCTGGCCCCGCCCGCACCGTTGGGCGGCGGCTACAACCTGCTGACCTATGCCCTGGCGGAGCAGGCGCTGTGGCAGCCGTTCCGCGCGACGGTGAATCAGTGCCGCGCCACGCTGCTGGGGCTGCCGCCCTACCCCCTGCTGGGCCCGTTCCGGCAAAATCGGCGGCGGGGGCAGCCGATCTTGTGCGCGTTCAGCCCCACGGTCGTGCCAAAGCCTGCGGACTGGGGCGAGCAGGTGCACGTCACCGGCTTCTGGTTTTTGGAGGAGGCGGCCGACTGGCAGCCGCCGGAAGCATTGGTGGCCTTTCTGGAAGGGGGAGCGCCACCGGTGTATGTGGGCTTTGGCAGCATGAACAACCGCGACCCGGAGGCGACGACGCGGCTGGTGGTGGAGGCGCTCCGGCAGGCGGGGCAGCGGGGGGTGCTGTACAGCGGTTGGGGCGGGCTGAGCAGTGCCGACCTGCCCGATACGGTCTTCAAGCTGGAAAGCGTCCCGCACGAGTGGCTCTTTCCGCGGGTGGCGGCTGTGGTGCATCATGGCGGGGCGGGAACCACGGCAACCGGCCTGCGGGCGGGGGTGCCCACCGTCGTCGTCCCCTTCTTTGGGGACCAGACCTTCTGGGGGCTACGGGTGGCGGCTGTGGGCGCAGGGCCGCCGCCACTCCCCCGCAATCAGTTGACAGCCGCGCGGCTGGCGGAGGGGATTCGCCGGGTGACGGGAGACGCGGCGACGCGCGAGCGGGCGGCGGCGGTGGGGCGGCGGCTTCGGGAGGAGGACGGGGTGGGGCAGGCGGTGGCCATGCTGGAGCAGGTGCGGTAGGGGCGGTGCACGCCCGTGGTTCGTAGGTCCGCCTTCAGGCGGGCTGTAGCCCCCAGGCCTGGGCTTTGCCCGCCCTCATCGTCCCAACTCTATAAGTTTCCCCCGCCCTGCGGCTTCCGCTATTGCGCGAGGGCCGTCTCCTTGAACTCGATCAGGACCACCACCTGATTGGCAGTGGTCTGCCCCTGGCGCATGCGCATGGCCAGGGTCCTGCCATCCGGGCTGAGCGACCATTCGCCCACGCCCGTGCCGCCGCGAACATTAACAAATTCGGGGGCGTTGGGGTCGTTGAAGTGGGTCAGGCGGCGCTGGTTCGAGCCATCCCGATTCATGATCCACAGGTCCAGACCGCGGCGGGTTGCGGAGCGTTTCCTGGGGGGTGCTGCCCTTGACGGTATCGTTGCCCTCGCTGCTCCCCCAGATAATATGCTGCCCGTCGTTGGTAAAGTGGGCATGCTCGTCCCACTCGTCATTGCTGGTGAGCTGCGCGGCACTACCGCTCGCCAGATCCAGCGTGAAGATTTCCATGTTCCAGTAGTATCCGCCGCGCGGGATGCCAGAAAAGACAACGCTCCCACCGTCTGGGGAAAAGCCATGCGTCTCGTACAACTGCAAATCGTTGGGCTGGAAGGTTTGAACGTTGCTCACCGTCGCCTCGCTTCCCGCGATGGCGACGTCGGCCAACTTGATCACCCAGTTGCCGAGCGCATCCCCCCGCCCGATCATCTCGCTCCAAACCAGCCTGGCGCCATCATGCGAGAAGTGCGGCTGAAGCACCCCGCCGCCCTCGCCGACCTGCGTCACCTGCCAGAAGGCCGAGCCATCGGCGCGCATGATCCATATATTGTTGTTGAGCCCCACGCCCGGGCTGGTCAGATATTTCGCCAGCGCATTGTTGGGCGCCGGAAGGGTTGGGTCCTCGACCTGGATCGCCAGAAAATTGCCGGAGGGGTGCCAGGAGGGATTGCCGATATTCGCCTGCGGCACCCCCTCGTTGTCGCACGTCAGGCAGCTCAGCCCCGAGCCGTCAGGCGCTATGGTATACACATCGCTATAGCCATCGTCGCCGGCTTTGTCCACCGCGAGCATCGCCCCATCCTCGCGCCAGTCCACGCGCCCGATGTTTTGCCCCAGCACGCGAAAGCTTGCTATGGCAGCCGAGCGGAGCGCTGTGGCCTCAAGGGAACCCTCGGCCTGGCCCTCGGGGGTAGCATCGCCCTGGCGCGTGGCCCGGAGCGTGGCGAGCGCCGCCGCCGCCCGCCCGCCGCGCTCGCCGCGCTCGCCGCGCTGGCAGCCCGCGACAAGCGATACAATCAAGAGACAAGCGAGCAGCACGCCGATCTTCCACTGGTGCATGATCGGACTCCTCCATAGAATGGAACCAGGCTCACAACGTTCCTGGGGCGGTGAAGCAACTGATGTGCCATCTGAGGCTGGAGGCTGAGGGGCGCTGCGCACGAAGGCGTCGGGCAATGGTAACAGATTAAGGGCGCCCACCCCTCGCTACGCAGCTTCTCAGGAAGGAAGCTGCGGCGGCTCACGGCCACGAGCATCCCATTCCCCTCTCGGGAGGGGTGGCGCGCAGCGCCGGGGTGGGTGCCGTAGCAAGGGCATGCCAGGGACGTGGCAACGACCAACGACCAACGGCACCCACCCCCGCCTCGCCCTCCCGGGAGGGGAGCTACGACCAACGGCAACGACGGCAACCACCCCACGCTTCGCAGCACTGACCAACGGGCAACGACGCAGCGAACGACCAACGGACACCCACCCCACGCTTCGCAGCCTCCCGGGAGGGGAGCGACGACTAACGGCCAACGGCACCCACCCCACGCTTCGCAGCCTCCTAGGAGGGGAGCTGCGGCGGCTACAAATTTACGTAAGGGTCCGCGCAAGGCACCCCCTACCCTGTTTAAGCCTGCCCTGCCCAGCGGGGTCGGAAACACCGTTCGAGGCGCAAGGTTTTATGCAATCCACATTGTTTTTAACATCAAGCTTGCAGGCGGGGTGGCAGCACGCGCGCGCGCAGGTGGACGCCCTGCAGAGGGCGGACCCCCTGGCGCGGGTGTTCATGCTGCTGCCCAATGCAGCCACGATCCGGCAGGCGCGGCGGGTGATGGGGGATGGCACGGGCGTGCATTTTTTAGAATTTTATGGGCTGGCGGAGCTTGTCCTTCAAGGGGCGGGGTCGGCGGTCTATCAGCTGCGCGATGCCACCGTGCGCGAGTTGGTGCGCCACCTGCTTGAGGCCATGCACGAGCAGGGGGAGTTGACCACCTTTGCACCGATGAGGGACAAGCCGGGCTTCGTGCAGCGGTTGCTCGAGTGGTTGCGCGAGATGAAGAGCCAGGGGATCACGCCGGAACAGGTGCGGGCCCACGTGAGGACGGCGCGCGAGCAGCAGTTGGCGCGCCTGTACGAGCGCTATCAGCAATTTTTGCTGGGGGAGGGGGGCACCCCGGCTGTTCTGTCCGATGCGGAGGGGCTGCTGTGGCTGGCGGCAGACGAGCTGGAGCAAGCCCCGCTCGCCCTGAGCCCCGACCCCGCCGCCCTGCTGGTGCTCGGCTTCGATCAGTTCAGCCCGCTCCAGATACGGTTGCTGCGGGGGATGGCCGCGCGCCCCACGCCGATAGGGGTCTTTCTGCTGTGGGACGAGTCGCGCGCGGCAAACAGCCGCGCCCTCGCCCGCCTCCGCCCCACGCGGGCCATCCTGGAATCTGCCCTGGCCCTGCCGGTGCAGGCAGTAGAGGGAGCGGAGCAACCGGACGCGGCGCTACGGCTGCTGCACGAGCGCCTCTTTGAGGGGGCAGGCGAGCCCCCCGTGGGGGCGGCGCCCTCGGTGAGGCTGCTGGCGGCGCCCTCGCGGGAAGCGGAGGTGCGGGCGGCCCTGCGCGCCGTCAAGCGCCTGCTGCTGGGGGGCGTGCCCGCGCACGAGGTGCTGATCCTCGCCCCGCACCCCGAGGCGTACGCAGCCACCTTTTTTGCAGTCGCTGAGGAGTTCGGGCTGCCGGTGGAGCGGGAAAGCCAACTGGGGCAGAACCCGGCGGTAGCGGCCCTGCTCAACGCCCTGGCCCTCAGCGATGCCTTCCCCTGGCGCGAGACCTTCGATGCCCTGCGCTCGCCCTACCTCCTCCAACCGTGGCTGACCGAGGAGCAGATTGACCAGTTGGACCTGCTGACCCGCCAGAGCCCGGTGCTCGCCGGGCGAGCGCAGTGGCACAAGGCGCTGAGGCCGCTGATCCCCGCGAGCGACGAGTGGGAAGAGAGCGACCTGGGCCCCCCCCTGCTGGTGGCGACGATGCCGCCCGAGGCGTTGGAAGCAATCGAGCAGGGGCTGGAGCGTTTCTTCAAGCATCTCACGCCGCCGCCCCGTGGCACCCCGCAGAGCTACAGGCAGTGGGTGCATGACCGATTTCTGGCACCGCCTGCGGAGGGCGGGCTGGGGCTGCTCGACGCGTGCGCGCATGGGCCCTTCGCCGCGCGCGACCTTCAAGCGATGGGGCTGCTGCTGAGCGCGATGGAGGCCATCACCGAGGCGGCGGAGTTGATGGGCGAGGGGCCAAAGCAGGGGGGCTGGCAAGCGTTCCACACCGCCCTGCTGGCGGCGGCGGGGGCCCTGCGCCTGCGCGAGCGGGGGCGGCGGCGCGGTGCTGGGCTATGGGGCGCTGGAAGCGGGGCGCGCGCTCGCGGCAGAGCACCTCTTCGTGCTGGGGCTGGCGGAAGGGGAGCTTCCCCGCCCCCCCCAACCGGATTCGCTCGCTCGCGCCCGTGGAGCGGGCCGCCCACCCGCTCCCCCTCGTGCGCCGCCACCCGGACGAGGAGGCCTCGCTCTGGTGGCAGGTGCTGAGCAACGCACGCACCACCGTGACGCTGCTGCGCCCGCACACGGACGAGCGCGGCGCGCCGTGGCCCCCCTCCCCCTTCTGGGAGGCTGTGGTGCGCTGCCTGGGCCCCGCGGCCCCCCGGAAGAAACCGTGCCGATGGAGGGCCCCTCGGCAGAGGAGGCGGCCAGCCCGGCGGAACTGCTGGTGGCGCTGGCGAGGCAGCAGGCGCAGCAGGCCCCCGACAGCCTCCGGACCGGCTGGCAGGGGGCCCTGCGGGGCGCTGCCCTGCTGCGCGTGCGGGCGGGCGCGGAAGCGCCGGGGCCGTTCGAGGGGCGCTTTCAGGCTGCCCCGCTGCGCGCCGCCCTGGCCACCCGCTACGGCAGCCAGCACACGTGGAGCGTGTCGCGCTTGAATCGGTATGGCAGTTGCCCCGCCGGCTTCTTTGCAAGCGAGGTGCTCCAATTGGCGCCGCGCCCCGATCCTACCGATGGCACAGACGCCATGCAGCGGGGGAGCCTCCTCCACGCGGCGCTGGAACAGCTGTACCGCAGGCTCGCCGCAGAAGGGGTCACCCCCTGCGCCGACACGCGCGAGCGGGTGCTGGCCTGGCTGGATGAGTGCTGTGATTCCCTCTTTCCGGGCGCGGAGCGACGGTACCGCTTCCAGATTGGCCCGCTCTGGGAGCAGGAAAAGAAGGAGCTACGCCGCCTGCTGCGAGCCTTTGTGGAGTGGGAGTGTGAAGAGGCCTCGCAGGGGGAATTTGCGCCCTGGCAGCAGGAGGTCCGCTTTGGGATAAAGGGGGCCGAGCTACCGCCGCTGGCCCTGGAAGGCGAGGGGATGACCTTTCACATTCACGGGATCATTGATCGTATAGATCGGGACGAGGCGGGGCGGCTGCGGGTGGTAGATTACAAGAGCGGGAGCCGCGCCTTTACGGCACGCGACATCGAGCAGGGGGTGGCGCTGCAAAGCGTGCTCTATGCCCTCGCCGCGGAGGCCCTGCTGCCCGGCGGGGCCCCCGTGGCGGAAAGCTTCTATCTGCACATTCCCACGCGCAAGCGCAGCGCGGTGAGCAAGTTCCCCGAGGGGGCACGCACAGACGGGGCAGTGGCGGGGGCTGTCCAGCAGGCGGCGTGGATGGTGGAGCAGGTGCGGGACGGGGTCTTCCCCAGCGCCCCCGCCAAGAGCGCCCCGGGCACGCTGGCGTGCTACGCCTCCTGCCCCCTGGCCACCTTTTGTCGGGTGACGGCGGCGAGCGTGGCCAAGGGGAGGGCCCCGATCCTATAAAAAAAGCCAGCCAGGGTTTAACAACCCTGGCTGGCCGATGGTTCTTGGTACGTGCTGGCAGGCCGACTAGCGGGCGTGGTTGCTCGCATCAACGACGCGATCCAGCATGCGGATGTCCTCGGCGATGGTTGTCAATTCGATAAACTCATCGGCCTGGCGGCGTAGCTCATCCGCGACGGTGCTGTCGCTGGTCTTCTCGCTGCTAATCACGATGACGCGGGTGCCCTGGCGCTGCACGGCCTGCACCAGGCTCACAAAATCGCCGTCCCCACTGAACAGGATGATGGTCTCACAGCGGGACGCGAGCGTCAGCATGTCAACCGCCATTTCAATATCCACATTCCCCTTTACTTCGCTGACCCAGTGCATGGCCCCGTTCTCATCCGCGATGCGGCGCCGAAAAACCTTTGCGCGCTTCGTGATGACGCTGAAGCCGTTGTACGACAGCCAGTCGGTCAGGCGGATAAGCCAGTCAGGGGTCAGGTCCCCTTCCAACAGGGCCGTGTAGTAAAAGGCACGGACGAGCCACCCTCTCTCACAGAAATATTCGAGTAACCTACGGTAGTCAATATGCAGACCGAGGTCACGTATCGTATGGTAGAGGTTTGATCCATCAATGAAGATAGCGAAGCGGCCATACTGCTGTTTACTTGTTTCACGTTTCATGGGTTTGAAATTCCTTTTCAAGTGCAAAATAGTGGTACGCGCAACGATCACGACTCGGCGGCGCATTCGTTGAAGCACTAAAAAGCGGGACCCACCCATGGGGCAGGAGAACCGCCGTTGCTCCTCCTTAACGCAGCAGCCACAAAACTATCCCGACCCGCAGGCGTAGTGCCCAACTGGCGGCTCAGGAAACGGGGAAGTGTAATATTTTAAGCAGGAAAGCCAATGGCGCAAATAAGACAATAGGCCTGTTTTTCAAACCGAAAGCCCAAACAAATTTTCCCACCCCCTGATACCCGTTCCAGTTACGGTGAAAAGCCATCCCCATTTCATGAAAGCGCGCCCCACCCGTAGGACAATTTTCAAAATTGTCCAAATCGTCCCCGCACCCCCTCTCCATTGACCCTGGCACAACTGTCTATCGGAGGAGGCAGATACCGTTGGGACCATGAGGGTGAGTAGCATCCAAGCCTGAAGACTATACCCCGCCTGAAGGCGGAACTACAAACCACGGCGCGCCCCGCCACCCCAGTCGCCCCTTTGTATCTGCTCCCTCCATTACCTCGTCCCCCTGCCCCCCTGATACCCATTCCAGTTAGGGTGAAAAGCTATCCACATTTCATGAAAGCGCTCCCCACCCGTAGGACAATTTTGAAAATTGTCCCCGCGCTCCGTCTACCTCATGCATCGTTACCCGGCGCCGCGGGCAATGGCACCGAGAACGCGCGCCCACAGGGCGGGAATTCCCCCCATGCCCCGCACCGTCAGCTGTCGCTGCGGGCTCCGGCCAGTCCTGCGCCTGGATCGCCAATCTCGCGGCCCAATCCAGGGACACTACGAGGCATAGGCCGAGGCAATCAGAGCCCAGAGGGAATGGGGACACCGCCAACCGAAACCCCCTGCCCCGGCCTGAGGCGATGCCCGTAGCGAACGGCGCAGCGCACGTGCGCGCACCATGTGGTACGCGCCCCCGCGCAGCACGCGGTGCGTTATGTAAAGCGGTCTTCGCGCTCCCGCTGCGCCGCCGCCGGATAGGGGCTTGTCTACCCAGATACTGCGCGTCCATTCGTTCCCACTCATCTCCTCCGCCCCATAGACACTCGCCCCCAAGGGGAACGCCCCCACCGTGCTCGGCCCGCCTAAGTCTGTCTCACCATAATTGGCGTGATTGGTTGTCAACTCACCCCCCCACGGATAGTACGCCCATCCGTCCCCGCGCCCCCTTTCCCACTCCGCCTCGCTCGGCAGCGTCACCCGCAACCGTCCCCGCTGCGCAACCGCCCTAGAAACTCACTGACCTGCCCTCGCGCCTCGGGGCCGGGGCTGCGCGCCACTCGCTGATAGGCTGAGCGCCGCACGCTACATAGGCGAGCCACTGGTCAGCGCCGTCCTTGCAGACTGCCAGTAGGCTCGGCTCTGCCGCTCGCTTCCACAAAGCGAGCCACTGCCCCGTCACCGGTAGCGCCCACAAACCGGTAGGCGGGTGCAGCGGCACCTCGCCGCTTGTGACCTCGTCAAAGGGGTCGAGATAGACATTCGCCCAGCACGGTGCTGGCGCGGTTGCCGCTGGGGGGCACGTCGTTGTCACGCAGGGTAGCGAGCAGCGCCGTACCACCTTGCGGTGGCAGGTGCGGGTGACGCCACCGGGCCACATGTCGGCCACTGCCTCCCCCGCCAGCACGGCGGCCTCGCCCGGTGCGCCGGCCCCGCGGCCAGCAGGGCTTCCAGCACTGCCCCCGCCGCGTCCGGGCGCTGCTGGACGATACCCAGGTAGGCGATGGTCAGCACGCTCACCTCGTGCCACTGCGGCCGGCGAAGTGCTCGCCAGCGTGTCCAGCGCACGGTGGTGCCCTGCTGCACGATGGCGATGGCGGCCAGGTACTCTGAAAGGTCAGGTGGATGAAGCCGTTCCCGCCCGCCACGGTCCAGCAGCAGGGCAGCGTGGTGCCCGCACGTCGCGAGAAGGGCCTCGGCGGCAGAGCGGGCGTCTCCTCGCCGCGTGCCTGCAGCAGTTGGTGTAGCCCCCAGGGCTTGCTGCTGGACCAGCCCGACCCCTGGGCGTGCAGTTGTGCATCCAGAGCGCGAGCGGGCCAGCGTGCGCAGCGTCTCGGCCACGTCCAGCGCCTGGGCGCGCCCCTCGCTGCGGGCCAGGTTCCAGGTGCGCAGCAGCGTCTCGACATACTTGTCGTACAGCTCGACCCGCCGCTCGGGCAGCAGCACCCCCTGCCGCTTCATCAGGGCCAGGATCGTCAGCAGGAGCGGGTTGGATGCCAGGCGGCGCACGCCCGGGTTGTGGCGCACCGCCTGGAGGAGGCTCTGCTTCCTCCGCCTCGGCCTGGCGGCGGCTGACGAGGGTGTCCCGCGCGGCACGCTCCAGCGCCCCCGTCCACTTGCCTATAAAGTCGCCAATCTCCTCCTCGTCAAAATCCACCAGGGTGCACTCGAGGAGCCCCTCTACGTCCGGCAGGCGCGCCTCGCGGTAGCCCACGATGCGGCTGGTCAGCACAAACTTGTTCCCCCTGGTGGCGCGCGTAAAACTGGCTGACCTGCTGCACGACGCGGTGGCGCTGCCCCACCTCCTTCACCTCGTCCAGCCCGTCCAGCAGGATCAGCACCGCCGCTCGCCAGCGCCTCGTCCAGCATCGCGCCGATGGGCAGATCCTTGCCCAGCAGGGTGGCGTAGTAGCTCGCTATAAAATCGCCCAGCGCCACCTGCCCCGCCGCCAGGGCATCGGCATAGGCCGCCAGCGGGAGGAGGATGGGAAAGGGATTCGATAGCCCCAGCGCCTCGCCCCCCTCCGTCGCCAGCCGCAGCGCCAGAAAGCGGAGGAAGGTGGTCTTGCCCGCCCCGGGTCGCCCAGGATCACGAGCCCGCTGTGCTGCTTCAGCAGGTCGCAGCAGCGGCAGAGGGGACGCTCAGCCGCTCCCCCATGCGATCTCCTCCTCTTCGGGGGCCGCCCCGCCACCTGCATCGTGCGCGCCAGCGTTCCCCCTCGGCGGGCTAGTTGCGGCCTTTTCCGGCCCGTCTCCAGCGCAGGCGGAGCGGCCTTGGCGCTCCCTTTCAGGTTCAGGAGGTGTAGAAGTGAATCAGGTGTGGCGGTACCATCGCGTCGCCCGAGCAAGTCTGGTGGCGTGCGCCGGCCACCACCGCCCGAGAGACAAGCAGGCTCCGAACGTGCGGGTCAAGATTGGCTTTCCTCGCCGCTCATCATTCTACTCCTTTTCGAAAGCCTTGACTACCCCTGAAATATTTTGCGACCCGCTTCGCGGGAATAGCTTCACAACAAACGGCCTACGACATACGGATTCAGAGGTCAGAGGCCAGAGGGATCAGAGCCCAGAGGGAATGGGGACACCGCCAACCGAAACCCCCTGCCCCAGTGCCTGAAGACGGGATTGACCCGAGGCGAACGGCGCAGCGCACGTGGCGCGCATCATCGTCGTACGCGCCCCCGCGCAGCACGCGGTGTTCGTTATGTAAAGCAAGGTCTTCGCGCTCCCGCGCGCTGGCCCCCCTGCCGGATACGGGTAGGCTTTGTCTACCCAAATACTGCGCGTCCATTCCCACACGTTCCCGCTCATCTCCTCCGCCCCATAGACACTCGCCCCCAAGGGGAACGCCCCCACCGTGCTCGGCCCCCCTAACTCTGTCTCACCATAATTGGCATGATTGGTTGTCAACTCACCCCCCCACGGATACGTCCGCCCATCCGTCCCTCGCGCCCCCTTTTCCCACTCCGCCTCGCTCGGCAGCGTCACCCGCAGCCTCCCCGCTGCCAGCCCCCGCCACAATCTCATTCTCCCCTGACCGCTCCTGCGCCTCTGCCTGGAGCTGCCCGTGCAGCCACTCACTGTACGCTAGCGCTTCATGCCATGTTACCCAGCTAACTGGCTGATTGGCTGCTCCTTGCAGGCTGTCACGATCGGTTGGCTCATGCCCGCTCGCTTCCACATAGGCGCGCCACTGCCCCACCGTCACCGGGTAGCGCGCCAGCCAATAGCGCGGTAGCTCTACCTCGTGCTGCGGCATCTCGCTACCTCATAAGCTTGTGAATCATCTTTGCTGCCCATCACGAACGGCCCTGCCGGAATCTCGATAAAGCCCAGCAGCGGCTCTTTCGGCAGGTACCACTTTTCCTCGTCAAAGCGCGGGTCGCCGATGCGTGCCAGCGCGCGCCCCACCGCCGCGCGCCCCTTCGGGTGCGGCTCACGTTCCATGTCGCGCAGGCGGGAAAGCCATGCCTCGCGCAGCATCGCCAGGGTTCCATCCGGGGTGGCTGCGCCGCTCCGCTCGACGCAGCGCGCGGCCACCTCCGGGTTGGCCGCCTGCACCCATTTCAGCACGCGGGTGCAATCGTCGCTGTACAGCCCCGCCAGCAGCACGATGGCCTCCTCCCAGTTCGTGCGCTCCCACCAGCGGTCAGGCGGCCAGAGGGTGGTGGCGGGCTGGCTGTCCATCTGCCCCTGCATGTGCAGCGCCACAAAGTACTCCTGCAGCAGCTGGTGGCTGAAGCGCACCGGCTCCCCCTTGCCCAGCAGGTTGGTGCGCCGCCCGTCGGCAAGCGCCCCCGCGCTCATCAGGCTGGGCACGATCTCTGAAGCCGCCAGGGCCGTCACGGCACTCCCCTGCCCCTCTCCGCTGGCGCGGCGCCCCTGCATCTCATAGGCCAGCCGCGTCAGGGCCGCCACCAGCGCCGCGCCCTCTGCGGTTCGTGTCACCTTCTGCGTGAGGGGGTCTATCCCTGCCATACCCTCCCGCTCCAGCAGCACGTCCACGAAGCCCGCAAAGAGGGCACCACGGTTGGCGGGCACCGTGCCAAAATCCAGAAACACCTCGGTCAGCATCGTCAGCATGTACGGGTTGCGCGCCAGGTGGAGCAGGTTGCCCGGGTCGCGCACGCTTTCCCGCCACACGCGGTCCTGCTCCACTGTGGTTTTCCCGTACACGTTCGGGTTCTCGCGCGGGATCTCCGTGGCATTCCAGAACAGCTCGAAGCTGGCCCCGGCCTGCTGCCATGCGTGCCACACGTCGCGCATGGCCTCGCCGCCCGCCAGCTGCCAGAAGAAGTGCTCGCCCCTTCTGATCGCCCAGGTAGCGGCGCGCAAAGGTGAGGATGCGCGTCGCGTCCAGCGGCGTGACGAGCAGGCGATCCAGCTGCAGGTCGAGCGTGTAATCTTCCTCGCGGCAGGAGATGACCGCCAGCACGTCGGGGTGATCGGCAACCAGCCGCTGCACCTGCGCCGCCTTGTCCCCCCGCTCGCCCACCGGAATCTCGTTCAGCCCGTCGAGCAGCAGGGTGGCGCGCTTTGCAGCCAGCAGCGCTTCCCACTGCTGGCCCAGCCCGCCCACCTGCTGCGTGATGAAGGCACGCAGCGACACCGCCTCGGTCCACTGCCCCAGCCGCACGAAGAGGGGGATCGGGGCGGCGGGGTCACGCTGCGCCTGCGCTGCAAAGTCCACCTCCATCTTGCGCAGCGTGGTGGTCTTGCCGCTGCCGGGGTCGCCCAGCAGCACCGCGCGGCGGATGTCGCGGATGGCCGCCACCACGTCCGTTACCTCGCGCACCTCCTCCGGCAGCGGCAGGGCCATCGCCTCCGACACGTGCCGCCGCAGGTGGCGGTAGTTCGCCTCGATCTCCACCGGTGGGCGGCTCTTGCGCGTGCGCGCCGTGCCCTCCATCTCTGTGTAGGTGGCCGGGTTGGCAAACTCACGCTGCACCTCGGGGCTCAAGCGGTGCGCGAGAAATTCCAGCTCTGCCGCTCGCTGGGGGTCGGCAGGCTCGGTTGGCTCGATAGACAGGGGGCGGTCAGGCGGGGCGACAAGTGGGGGTGCCGGAGGAGGGGGCGGCGCGAGAGGCAGATTGTGCGGGCGGTAGAGCTTCTCGCGCTCGCGCCCGTAGCGCCACTGCTCGAAGCGGGCAAACAGATCGGTGTTGACGCCCAGAAACGCGAGCAGCAGGGTAATCACGAAGGCGAAGGGCTCCAGCCACTCCCATCCGACACCCTGCAACAGTGCCAGCACGGCCCCGATCACCGACACGGCTACCAGCACGCGCAGCCCGCGAGCCTGCCAGCGGGCCCGCCGCTGCGCCTGCGCGTCGAGCGTCTGGCGCAACCCGTGGTCGGGGTCGCGTGCTGGCGGGGGTGGGACAGAGGTAGCGGGGGGAAGCGGGTTTTGTGCCTCGGCATAGGCGCGGGCACAGTGCATCGTTGAGTTGCTGCACCAGTCGGTCCACCCGCACCGCCCGATCTACGCCATACACCTGCATCTCGCGCAGCGTTTCCAGCAGGACGCTCAGCGCATGCTGCTGCGGTGCTATACAGCGCGCTTCCTCCAGCTCGCGGATGCAGCGGCGGGTGAAGGTCGCCGCGTCCCCGCTCCAATCCAGCCCCTGCGCCAGCTCGGGGTGGTCGCTGCCAAAGGCCAGGTGCAGCCACTCGCGGCGCTGCTGCGGCTCCGCCAACGGGCCAACGAGCAGGTCGTACGCCTCATCAGACAGCGGTTTGGGAAGCGCCATTACTTTTTACCGAACTCCTTCAACCTAGACAGACCAGACTATTTCTTTTGCTGGCGCCAGTATAACAACGCTGCTGCCTTCCACGCAACCCCCTCGCCTCGCCGCCCGGATCGTGTCAAAGATCGAGGCTTGTGCTCCCTGGCACCTTCTACAAGGGAAGGGCGGAATCAATATGGCATGACGCACCCCACCCTCTTGTGTAATCCACGCCGCCTGGGATTGAAATCCCAGGCTACATGAGCTAGTCCGCTCCGCGGACTTCGGCAGACGATCGGCTACGGTTCATCAGGCGGCCTCGGAGGAGACGCACGGCACCCCGCCTAAAGGCGGAACTACGAGCCTTTTTCCCACTACCCGTTTGTAGTTCCGCCTTCAGGCGGCCTGGGTAGAGACGCATGGCACCCCGCCTAAAGGCGGGACTACGAGCCTTTCTCCCGCTCCCCGTTTGTAGTTCCGCCTTCAGGCGGCCTGGGAGGAGACGCGCTGCCTAAAGGCGGGACTACGAACCGTGCGCCCCCTCCCCGTTTGTAGGTCCGCCTTCACCCTTGCGGCGAAGCAGAGGTGCCGCCATGCAACAAAAAAAAGAGCGAGGGATGGGGCTCCCTCGCTCGTGATGGGCCTGCGCGGTGGGCGCGCAGGGGTGGTGGCATGGGGGCTAGAGAAGAAACTTTCCGGCTTCCATTAAGGGCTCGCCATCCAGGTGGACGGTGCACTGCGTGGCGATGGCATCCACGTGGATGTTGCTGCTCCACTCGGCGCCGGTGACCTCGGGGACGGGGTTGCCGAAGGCCAGATGCACGCCGGGGAACTTTTCGTCCTGAAGCAGGTTGCCGCTCAGCGCCGTCAGGGCCTCGTTGGTGCCGATGGCGAACTCGCCCACGCGCCGCCCGTTCGTCCCGCCCTCCAGGTAGCCCCACACCTCCCGCTGGAGCGCCTCGTCGGCGTGCGTCACCTCGGTCACCCATCCCTCCTCGATGCGGAAGCCAATGGGGGAGGCCAGGGGGCCATACTTGCCACAAAAGTAATCGCCCAATAGCTCCGCCTGGAAGATGCCATTGACGGTGGCGGGCGTGGTGCAGGCCTCCCCCTCCGGCAAATTGCCCCATTGGCCGGCGGCGTGCATCAAGCCGTGGAAGGGGACCCAGCGGTGGCGCTGGTTGTCGAGCGTGACCCGCAGGTCGGTTCCGAGCGGCGAGGTCACGTGCACCTCGGTGGTCTGCTGCATCCGCTCCTTGACGAGGAAGGTCAGCGCCGCCACGCGATGGTAATCGGCGAGCATCCCGCTGTGCATCAGCTCTGTGGTCACGCCGATCATGTGGCCGTGGCGCACGCGCAGTTCCTGGCGCAGCAGGCGCGCAAAGGGCAGGCGAAAGCGGATTTCCCCCGGCTCAGCGCTGGTGGCGAGCAGGGTGACGGTGGGGCTGAGCGCGCGTAGCTCCTGGAGCATGGCATCGGGGAGGGCATGCAGGGGGCGCAGGCCGTACTCCTCCATGCGCCGCAGGGTCACGGTGGCCCCCTGCTCGCGCGCCGCCGCCGCCAGGGCCTCCCCCACCGCAAGGCGCGCCTCGTCGCTGAGGATCCACACCTGATCCTGCTCCGAGACGCCCATGCAGACAGCCACAGCGTTTCGCGCGCCCGCCATCAAGCCTTCTGCGTGTTCGGCTCCCATCTCTGCTCCTTTTTGACGTCAGCGGATGGCGCGCTAGGACAAAAACAGTTGCCCGCCCTGGAAATCGAAGCCAAGCCGCTCCCCCTTCAAGAACTCGTGCGAGACCATCGCCCCCACGCGAAAGCCGTAGCGCCACTCCAGCTCGGCGGGAAAGGCACCGCTGAGCCCCTCCATCCCGTCGCGGCACCAGCCGCCCAGGCACATCTGCTCCGCGCGGACGAGGCCGAACGCTGCCGAGCCCCCAGCCCCCACTCCCTCCATCGCCTGCTCGTCCGAGGCCAGGCCGGCCTGCACCACCGTGCTGCGCGGCACCACGAAGCTTCCGCCCGCCAGCCCCGTGGCCAGAAAGGCCATGGTCTCGTGCGTGTTCAGTCGGAGCGGCGCCAGGAGCAGGTGGCTGTCCATGAAGAGGAGGGGCGTTGCCTGCATGGCGCCCCATTCCGCAAAGGCCCCCGCGCGCGGCACCCGCAGGGCCATCGTCTCCGCCTGCCAGTCGAACAGAACGTGAAAGCGCTGGAGGAGGTTCGTCCCCACAAAGCCCGCAATCTGGGGCGCGTGCCGCCGCACTTCCATGATTTCTGCCGGCACGTCGTGAATCGTCGCATCGCCCATCATGACGCGTGGCAGAAGCGTGTGCCCGATGGCGGCCCGCTGCCCCCCCGCAAAGGTCACCTCGCGGGTGCCGAAGTCGGGCAAGTGTAGCCCTTCCAGCAGGCTACTGTCAATCACCATCTGGCTGGAGCCGGTGTCCACCACGAAGGCATGCTCCTGGGAGCCGATGGTGAGCGAGACGACCGGCAACGGATCGGTGCCGAGCAGGGGGAGCGTGATGGCCGAGACGCTGGGCGGCAGGCGGTAGGGCACCCGGTCGCCCAGGGCACGGAGTTGGGCCACGAGCGCGCCCTGCCCCGGCAGCTGCTCGAACTGCTCGGCTGCCAGATCAAATTGGTCCAGCCGGTACAGCGCCCAGGCCAGAGTCGCGGCGCACGCGCAGCGCCAACTCGCCGCCCGGAAGCAGCTCGAGCGCGCGCTCCAGCAAGAGGACAGCCGCCGCCAACTCGTTGCGCGCGAGCCGGAGACGCCCCAGCCCATGCAGGGCTTCCACATCGGAGGGGTCGGCGCTCAGGGCGCGCTCGAAGTGAAGCTCGGCCCCCGAAAAGTCGGCGCTGTCCCACAGGGCAGCAGCAATGGCGGCGGGGTTGGACGCCTGCAGGGGAAGGTCACTCATCGGGCTTTCAGCTCTCCACTTCTATGGAAAGCGCGACAGCTTCGCCCCCGCCCAGGCAGAGGGTGGCCAGCCCCCGCTTCAGGCCGCGATCGTGCAGCGCATAGATCAGCGTGGTGAGGACGCGCGCCCCGCTCGCGCCGATGGGGTGGCCGAGGGCGATGGCCCCGCCATGCACGTTGACATGCTCGTCGGGAATGCCGAGGCCCCGCACGTCGGCCAGGCACTGCGCGGCAAAGGCCTCGTTCATCTCGATCAAGTCCCAGTGATCGAGCCCCACGCCCATGCGCTCGGCCAGCCGCTTCACCGCGAAGATCGGCGCCGCAAAGATGGCCAGCGGGGGAACCCCTGCCTGGGCATAGTCCACGATGCGGGCCAACGGCTGGATGCCCTGCCGCTCGGCCGCGGCGCGGCTCATCACCACCACCGCCGCGGCCCCGTCGGTCAGGCCGGGGGCATTGCCCGCCGTCACGGTGCCCTCCTCTTCAAAGGCGGGCCGCAGCTTGGCGAGGGCCTCCAAGAGGTGTCCGAGCGCACTGCCTCGTCGGTGTCTACGGTGGTCGTGCCCTTCCGCCCGCAATTTCCACGGGCACGATTTCCCGCTGGAACTTGCCCCCCTGGATAGCGGCCCAGGCCCGCTGGTGGGAGCGCAGCGCAAAGGCATCCTGCTCGTCCCGCGTCACCTCGTACTCGCGCGCCACCCATTCGGCGGCATTGCCCATGTGGTGCTGCTCGAAGGCGCACCAGAGCCCGTCGTGAACGAGCGAGTCCACCAGCTTGGCATCGCCGAGGCGATAGCCAAAGCGTGCCTGGGGCAGCAGGTAGGGGGCCCGATTCATATTTTCCATCCCCCCCGCCACAAAGCAGTCGCCGTCGCCCGCGCGGATGGCCGCCGCTGCCAGCATCACCGCCTTCAGCCCGCTGCCGCAGACCTTGTTGATGGTCATCGCGCTCACGGTGTGCGGCAACCCTGCCTTGAGCGCGGCCTGGCGGGCAGGGGCCTGCCCCTCGCCTGCCTGGACGACGTTGCCCATCAAGACCTCGTCCACGCTTTCGCCTGCTATGCCAGCCCGGCGCACCGCCTCGCGGATCGCCGTTGCGCCAAGCTCCGTTGCGGGAACGCCCGCCAGGGCGCCCTGAAAGCGGCCAATCGGGGTGCGCACGGCACTCACGATCACCGCGTCCTGGTTGGTAATTGTCATGGTGCGGCTCCTTTGCCAGCGCGTCCATGCGCTGTGGGACAGTAAAAGTTGGAGGATTGTAGCATAATAGTTTGAAGGGCGCGCCGCTGGGGCAAAAAAAAGCCGCTCCGCGGGTTGCGGAGCGGGTCGGGCGATGGGCCCCTCAAGAAAGGATGAGGGACTCCACGGTTAGCTGGCCGTCTTCGACATCCTTGTCGCATAGGGCTATTTGGAGCAGCACCTCGTACAGGTAAGAATCGTCCGGCTGCGGCTGCTCAGAAGGCTGGGGGGAGGGCCAGTCGTGCTCGACGACGACGGCTGGCGCCTCCCAATAGGGTTGTTGCTCTGGCTGGGGCATGGGCGACCATCCTTTCTCGATGCGAAGGGGGCGTCGGACGAACGGATGAACGCTGACAATTTGCTTTTTCGCACAGCAGCCAATCGCCCTGGCAAAAAAAACACCCCCAAAATGAGGGTGTTTTTGATCAGCACTGTTGCCCTGTGACGAGCCTTTAACTTTCGACACGACCCATCCTTGAACAACCCCGACCTCGCCCTGCCCGGCACGCCAGAAGGGCAAAGCCACGCTGGAAGGATCAGATGCTGTAGTACAGCAGGAACTCGTACGGGTGCGGGCGCAGGCTGACCGGCCCGACCTCTTCCTCGCGCTTGTAGTCAATGAAGGCGCGGATAACGTCCTCGGTGAAGACGCCGCCTTCCAGCAGGAAGTCGTGGTCCTCCTCGAGGGCATCGAGCGCCGCATTGAGCTTGCCAACCGTCATGCGCACCTTGCCGATGTTCTCCTCCTCGAACAGGTCCATCTCCGCCGGGTCGCCGGGGTGGATGCGATTGCGGATCCCATCCAGGCCCGCCATCAGCATGGCCGGGAAGGCGAGGTAGGGGTTCGCAGCCGGGTCCGGGCAGCGGAACTCGACGCGCTTGGCCTTGGGCGACTGGGAGTACATCGGGATGCGGCAGGCCGCCGAGCGGTTGCGCGCGGAGTAGGCGATCACGACGGGAGCCTCGTACCCCGGCACCAGGCGGCGGTAGGAGTTGGTGGTCGGCGCGCAGATGGCGAGCAGGGCGTTGATGTGCTTCAACAGACCACCTATATAGAAGAGGGCGGTCTCGCTCAGCCCTGCATAGCCGTCCCCCGCAAAGAGGGGCTGGCCATCTTTCCAGAGGCTCTGGTGGGTGTGCATGCCCGAGCCGTTGTCGCCATAGATGGGCTTCGGCATGAAGGTGACCGACTTGCCGTGCTTCTGCGCGACATTCTTGATCACGTACTTGTACAGCTGGATGTGGTCGGCCATCTTGACCAGCGGGCCAAAGCGCATGTCAATCTCGCACTGCCCCGCCGTGGCAACCTCGTGGTGGTGTACTTCAACATCCACCCCTGCCGAGATAAGGGTGCGCACCATCTCCGAGCGCAGGTCCTGGAGCCTGTCCAGGGGCGCGACGGGGAAATAGCCGCGCTTGTGCGGCACGGAGTGGCCGAAGCCGAAGATCCCGTTGTTCCAGGGGCCCTCGGCGCTGTCCACCTGGTAGGCCGCCGAGTACTCGCCTGCCGAGTACATGACCTTGTCGAAGACGAAGAACTCTGCTTCCGGCCCCACATACACCGCATCCGCGATGCCCGACTTGGAGAGGTACTCAACAGCCTTGCGCGCCACATAGCGCGGATCGCGACTGTAAGGCTGGTGGGTGATCGGATCGTACACATCGCAGATGAGGCTAAGTGTTGGGAGCTCGCAGATCGGGTCCACAATGGCAGTGGTGGGGTCGGCGAGCAGGATCATGTCGCTGGCTTCGATGCTCTGGAAGCCACGGATCGAGGAACCGTCAAAGCCCATCCCATCCTGGAAGGCTGTTTCCTCGTCGAAGTGCTCGACCGGCATGCTGAAGTGCTGCCACTGGCCAAAAAGATCGGTGAACTTCACGTCCACCATCTTGAGGTCCGCATCCTTGATAAGCTTCATCACGTCGCTGGAGGTTTCCGCCATGTTTGCTCCTAAAAAAGTGATGCGCTGCGCCAACCCTGGACAATCCAAAGCTAGCACAGCGCCCGCGCTGGCTCAACTTGGTAACAGTACAATGATCCTGCGAGGCTTTCTACGGTCAACCTGCACAGGCAAGCCCCTTTTGGTTTGTGCACAATGCCCAGTCCCAGTCCAGCAAAGGGGGCATGATAGGGGAAAAGTGCCTAAACGGCGGGCGGCGGCCAGGCCTACGGCGGCGGGCCCATTCCCTGCCAGCCCCGCCCCAGAGGGCGCGTATGCTCCTGAGAAACAAGGTCCGTTTCCTTGCCCCTCCCCTGTCATGTTGAGACCCCCGGGCGGCGGTAGCACCTTCCTGCAAGGAGAAATCCATGCCCCTTCCATGTCATTCCGAATGGACGCGCCCCCAGGCCACCCCTCGGAATGGGACCAATGAGGAATCTGTGCAACGCTCCTTCAATGGCTGATTCCAGGCGAGATGTCTCGTTCTCTCCATTCCACGTGCTTCGGGTCCGGGTCATCCACTCGACATGACAGGGCAAGGGCGATGACAAGCGCCTTGTTTCTCAGGAGCGGGTACGCAGGGCCACCTGGATCGAAAATGGAGCCAGCGAAACATCTCTCGTGGAAGTTCATTGAATAGCCTTGCACAGATTCTTCCCTGGCTTCATTCCTGAGGCATGTCGCGAAGGCGGCGCCCCGGTTCGAATGACAGGGGAGGGGCGCATTCCGAGAGCCGCGGGTTGCCTCGCGGCATGTGGAGCCAGCGAAACATCTCTCTGGAGGTCCGCGGCTCAGCCTTGCACAGATTCTTCCCTGGCTTCATTCCTCAGTGACGCGGAGGAGCGGCCGGTCAGAATGACAGGGGAGGGGCGGGGAGTTTTTCGTTGCACGAAGGCGGCCCACCGCTTGGAGATTGCGGAATGACAGGGAAGGGGCAAGGCGTTTCTCGCTGCATGAAGGCGACCCCGCCGCCTGGGGGATTCAGAATGACAACGTGCTCTCTCTATGTTATAGTGGGAAACCAACCTTCCAGCGCGCAGCGAAAGGAACACCCTGTGGCTTTATATGATATTTCGGTTCCAATCTCCGAGCGCCTCCCGGTCTGGCCGGGGGATCCCGCCATCGAGGTGACGCGCACGGGCAAGATAGAAGAAGGGGCACCGGCCAACGTGTCGCAGCTTCGGATGGGCACGCACACGGGAACCCATGTGGACCCTCCCTTTCACTTTCTCGCGGATGGCCCCACGCTGAGCGAGATTGATCTGGAGCGCTACGTTGGCCCCGCCTGGGTGGCGGATTGCCGCGGCACGCGCGAGGTGTCGCGCGAGCAGTTGGAGCAGGCGGGCATCCCATCGGGGACGACGCGCCTCCTGCTGCTGACTGACAACTCAGCCCATTGGGACGATCCCTATCAGCCCTTCAACCGAGAGTTTGTGGACATTGCGGTGTCGGGGGCGGAGTGGATGGTGGCGCATGGGATTCGACTGGTTGGCATTGACTATGCTTCCGTAGACAACATCTCGGATGAGAATGGCCCGGCACACCACGTGCTTCTCCCCAATGACGTGCTGATCATCGAGAACCTCGACCTGCGCCACGTGCCGCCCGGCCGCGAATACGATCTGGTTTGCCTGCCGCTAAAAATCGAGGGGGGAGATGGCGCGCCCGCGCGCGTCATTTTAAGAGGGTAGTGCCGTCAGTCGCCCCGCCCCCGATTTGCTGTGTGTTCGACGCCCGTTTAACCCGCCAACCCAATAAGGAGTGCTGCAATGAACGAGACGACCATCGAAGATGTCTACGCCCGGCAGATTCTTGATTCTCGTGGGAACCCCACAGTCGAGGTAGAGGTAACGTTGTCCGGGGGCGCGATGGGTCGCGCGGCGGTCCCTAGCGGGGCCTCCACCGGCGCGCACGAGGCCCACGAGCTGCGCGATGAGGACAACAAAGAGTATTACGGCGGCAAGGGTGTCGAAACCGCTGTCAACAACGTGAACACCAAGATCGCCGAGGAGTTGATTGGGTGGGATTCGACGGACCAGTATGGCATTGATCAGATGATGATTGATATGGATGGCTCGGCCACCAAGAGCAACCTGGGCGCGAATGCCATCCTGGGGGTCAGCCTGGCCGTGGCCAAGGCGGCGGCGCAGGCGGTGAACCTGCCCCTGTACCGCTACCTGGGCGGCGTGTCTGCCCGCGTGCTGCCGGTGCCGATGATGAACATCTTGAACGGTGGCAAGCACGCGGCGGACTCGACCGACTTTCAGGAATACATGGTGCTGCCCGTGGGCGCGGAAAGCTTTGCGGAGGCGCTGCGCATGGGCACGGAAACCTACCACGCGCTCAAGCAGGTGCTAAAGAAGCGGGGCTATGGCACGAACGTCGGCGACGAGGGTGGCTTTGCCCCCTCGCTCAAGACGAACGTGGAAGCGTTCGAGGTCATCATGGAGGCGATCCAGAAGGCGGGGTATATC
Organism: uncultured Chloroflexia bacterium; assembly: GCA_963721895.1. Taxonomy (GTDB): domain Bacteria; phylum Chloroflexota; class Anaerolineae; order Ardenticatenales; family Ardenticatenaceae; genus CAVRLZ01. The sequence goes on from CAVRLZ010000002.1 coordinate 135,749, forward strand.
CCCGGCGAGGACATCTACCTGGGCATGGACGCCGCCGCCACCGAGCTGTACCAGGATGGCAAATATACCCTCCCCCGCGAGGGGCGCACCCTGAGCAGCGAGGAGATGGTGGACCTGTGGGAAGAGTGGATGGGCAAGTACCCGATCATCTCGATCGAGGACGGGCTCAACGAGGACGACTGGCAGGGCTGGGAGTTGATGGTGGAGCGGCTGGGCGACCGCCTGCAGATCGTCGGGGACGACCTGCTGGTGACCAATGTGCAGCGCCTGGACGAGGCTATCGAGCGCAGTGCTTCAAACTCCATCCTGGTCAAGCTCAACCAGATTGGCTCGCTGACCGAGACGATCGCGGCGGTGACGATGGCGCAGCGCGTCGGCTGGACGGCGGTGATCTCCCACCGCTCCGGCGAAACGGAAGATACCACCATCGCGGATCTGGCCGTGGCGCTGGGCGCCGGGCAGATCAAGACGGGCGCGCCCGCCCGCTCCGACCGCGTGGCGAAGTACAACCAGCTGCTCCGCATCGAAGAGGAGTTGGGCGCCTCGGCGATTTATCCGGGGATGGAGGCGTTCCCGCAGTTGATGTAAGCGACCCGCACCCCTAAAGCAGGCAAGCAAACAGGCCGCGTCACCCGATTGCGGCCTGTTTGCTTTGGGGGGCGTCCTCCTCACTATCCCTAGCCTATGGGTAAGGGTGGATTTTTGTTCAGAAACCCATATACTTACCATGTGACCAGGGCACCTCCCCAGTACGCCACCAGACAACGACCCCCGCAGAGGTGTTCCAGGGGTTCTTCCCTTCTTCAATCTTTAGCTTCTACTATATTGCCTAACTTCTGGAGCGTGAGTGATGAGACAATTCCAACTCATGATGCTTTTGCTGTGCATGTTGGGTGGCCTGTCGGTTGGAGCGCGCGGGCTGCCTGTTTCCGCGCAGGCAGCCAACCCCATCGTGCTGGAAAACCAGCAGCCCGGAACTGACACGTGGCGGCTGCGCCGCCCTGGTTTTTCCGTGGCCAACGACACCGACAAGCAGATCAAAGGCTACGCCTCGGCCACCAGTGTCAACAAGGGCCAGCCCCTCACCTTCTATGTCACGGTCAACCCGGCGCAGAGCTTCAAGTTGGAGCTGTACCGCATGGGCTGGTATGGCGGCATGGGCGGGCGGCTGATGCACAGCAGCGGGCAACTGGCAGGGAGCAGCCAGGCCCCCTGCGTCCCCCACGCGACGACCGGGCGCATCGAGTGCAACTGGAACCCCTCCTACTCGCTCACCATCCCCACCACCTGGACGAGCGGGGTGTACCTGGGGCTGCTGACCAACTCCAACAACTTTCAGAATTACATTATCTTCGTGGTGCGCGATGATGAGCGCCCCGCTGATTTTCTTTACCAGCAGAGCATCACAACCTTTCAGGCGTATAACAACTACCCGAACGATGGAGCTACCGGCAAGAGCCTGTATGACAATAGCAGCTTTGGCAACAACACGATCGTGGGCAGCAAGCGCGCGGTGGAGGTTTCGTTCGATCGTCCCTATCGCGATTCAGGGGCCGAAGATTTTCTGAGCGCCGATTGGAGTTGGGAATATTACTTTATTCGCTGGGCCGAGCGCTCTGGCTATGACATGACGTACTCAACCGACCTGGACACCCATACCAACGGGGCGCGGCTGCTGAACTATGCGGGCTTCCTTTCTGTAGGGCACGACGAGTACTGGTCCGATGAGATGTACGACGCTGCCGAAGTAGCCCGTGATGCGGGAATTGATCTGGCCTTCTTTGGTTCGAACGATGTGTACTGGCAGGTTCGATTCGCCGCTTCTTCCAGCGGCACCCCGAACCGCGTCATGATCTGTTACAAGGACGCGGTCAAGGACCCGGAGCCGAATCCCGCGCTTAAAACTGCGCGCTTTCGAGAGGTGGGGCGGGCCGAGCAGCAGCTAATCGGTATCATGTATGATACCTGGGCCGACCCCTCGCTGAACAGCGATATGGTGGTGATCAACAGCGACCATTGGCTGTATGCGGGGAGCGGCGCCCAGAATGGCGATCGTATCCCGCGCATCACCGGCTACGAGATTGACCGCCTGATGACGGAATTTCCAGCGCCCATCAACACCCAGCACACCCTGCTCGCCCATTCGCCCTATGTGGACAACGCAGGGCGCACCACCTACGCCAACAGTTCGATTTACCGCGCCCCGAGCGGCGCCTGGGTCTTTGGGGCGGGCACCATGTCGTGGAGTTGGGCGCTGGACCGTGACGGCTACACCGACAGTCGCATCCAGCAGGCCACCCACAACCTGCTAGCCCGCTTCTTGTTGGAAGAGGAGCCTGACCCTACCCCGACACCGACTGCCACGCCGACCTTCACCCCCCCGCAAATCATCCAGAAACGGGTCAGCACCTCATCGGAGGATGCTGAGGAACTGGTCAGCAACGGGGCCGTGACGCGAAACAGCACCGATCTGGAGTTTGGGCAGGATGGCTCGCCCTCCGCTCAGCAGGTGGTGGGCATGCGCTTCAGCGGGCTGGCCGTGCCGCGCGGGGCCACCATCCTGAGCGCCCGCGTGCAGTTTACGGTGGATGAGCCGGACAGCGGGGCCACCTCTCTGCTGTTCACGGGTCAGGCGAGCGACAATGCCCCTGCCTTTGCCGTCACCACCAACAACCTGTCCAGTCGGCCCCGCACGGCAGCCTCGGTAAGCTGGTCGAACGTGCCCGCCTGGCCCACCATCGGACAGGTACAGAGCAGCCCGGAGCTAAGTGCCATCGTTCAGGAGATCGTCAACCGACCGGGCTGGCGGAGCGGCAATGGCCTAGCGTTGCTGGTGACCGGCACGGGCGAGCGTACGGCTGTGGCCTTTGATAGCGCGGCAGCCAGCGCACCGCTGCTGCAGATCGAATTTTCCGTCGGCGTGCCGTCGCCGACCGCGACGGCCACACTCAGCCCGACCCTGGTCGCCAGCTCGACCCCCACCGCAACGGCCACGAGCACCCCGACTGCGACGGCCACAATCACCGCGACCGCCACGCGCACGCCCTCCGCCACGGTCACTGCGACGGCCACGATCACTGCGACCGCCACGCGCACCCCCTCCGCCACCGCGACGGCCACGATCAGTGCGACCGCCACGCGCACCCCCTCTGCCACCGCGACGGCCACGCAGGCAACCGTCACGCCGCAAACAGTGATGATGCGGGTAAGCGGGTCACGCGATGATGCCGAGGAGATGGTGGGCAATGGAGAGGTGACGCGCACCAGCACGGACCTGGAGTTCGGGCAGGATGGCTCGCCCTCGGCCCAACAGTTGGTGGGCATGCGCTTTATAGGGGTCGGCATCCCGAATGGGGCCACCATCCGCAGTGCCTATCTGGAATGGACGGTGGATGAGCCAGACAGCATCGCCACCTCACTCCTTTTCCAGGGAGAGGCCAGCCCTAACCCAGCACCCTTCTCGGTCACCGTCGGTAACCTCTCCTCGCGCCCGCGTGGCGCGGCATCGGTCAGTTGGCCGAGCGTGCCAGCGTGGACGGTGGTTGGACAGGTGCAGCGCAGCCCCGACCTGAGCGCTATCGTGCAGGAAACGGTCAGCCGCGCCGGCTGGCGCAGTGGCAATGCCCTTGCGTTGTTCGTCTCCGGAAACGGCGAGCGGACTGCTGCTTCCTTTGAGGCAGGCGCGGCCATCGCCCCCCTCCTGGTTGTCGAGTACATCCTCAATCAAAACCCACAACCGTCCACACCCACACCCACGCCCATGCCGACCCACACCGCGACTGTTCCGCCTGTTACCGAGGATCAAACCGTGTCGCTGAGGGTGAGCGGGTCGCGCGATGATGCCGAGGAGATGGTGGGCAGTGGAGAGGTGGCGCGCACCAGCACGGACCTCGAATTCGGGGAGGATGGCTCGCCCTCGGCCCAACAGCTGGTGGGCATGCGCTTCGTGGGGGTCGGCATCCCGAATAGGGCCACCATCCGCAGCGCCTATCTGGAATGGACGGTGGACGAGCCGGACAGCATCGCCACCTCGCTCCTTTTCCAGGGGGAGGCCAACCCTAACCCGGCAGCCTTCTCGGTCACCGCCGGCAACCTCTCCTCGCGCCCGCGTGGCGCGGCATCGGTCAGTTGGCCGAATGTGCCGCCGTGGACGGTGGTCGGGCAGGTGCAACGCAGCCCCGACCTGAGCGCCATCGTGCAGGAGGCGGTCAATCGCGCCGGTTGGCGCAGCGGCAATGCCCTTGTGCTGTTCGTCTCTGGCAGCGGCGAGCGGACTGCCGCTGCCTTTGAGGCAGGCGCGGCCACCGCCCCCCTCCTCGTCATCGAATACGCCCCGGCCCCCTAAAGGAGCTCGCCTATCAGCAGCGCCTCGACCTCATCCCCCGCGGCGAATGCCCCCCGCCCCCGTGCAAGCACGAGGAGGGCATTCGCCCCCACCATGGAGAGCAGGCGCGAGGAAGCCTGGTTGCCGGTGGGCCGCGCGTAAAAGCGCCCCGCGCGCGGCTCGAAGCGCAGGCGCGCCCGCTGGAACTCCGTGCGATCGGCGGTGTGGGCAGCGGGCTGCTCCAGCGTGGCGAGCAGCCGCGGGCGCTGCCAGGCGGAGTCGGGCAGCCCCTGCATCTTGCGAAGCGCGGGACGCACAAAAATCTCGAAGGAGACCAGCGAGGAAACAGGATTGCCCGGCATGGCAAAGAACGGCTTGCCTGCCAGGGTGGCAAAGGTGACGGGCTTGCCCGGCTTGGTGTTCACCCGGCCAAAATGTACGATGCCCCGCTCTTCCAGCAACGGCTTCACCAGGTCCAGCTCGCCCATCGAAACGCCGCCGCTGGAAATTAGCACATCGCACCGCGCAACCCCTTCCTCCACAAAGGCACGGAGCGCCTCGTAGGTGTCCGGGGCGATGCCAAGGTCTTCCGCCTCCGCGCCCGCCTCCCGCACGGCTGCCATCAAAGAAAAGCGGTTCGAGTCGCGAATCTGGCCCGGCCCAGGCTGCTGGTTCGGCTCGACCAGCTCATCGCCCGTGCTCATGACCCCTACCACCGCCCGACGATGGGCGCGCACCGTCGTCGCCCCCACGGTAGCGAGCAGGCCCAGCTCGGCCGCCCCCAGCAGGGCACCCGGGGCGAGCACCTGCTGGCCCGCCGCAATATCGCTCCCGATCGGGCGAATAAAGTCACCGGCGCTGACCGTGCGGGTAAAGCTGACGTACCCCTCCCGCTCGTGGCTCCACTCAACCATCATCACCGCATCCGCCCCGGCCGGCACGGGCGCCCCCGTGGTGATGCGCGCCGCCTGCCCCGCCTGCACCCGAAGCGCCGCATCGTACCCCGCGAACTGCTCGCCCACCAGCGCGCGCGCCGCTGCCCCCTCGGCAGCCACCACGGCGAAGCCGTCCACCGTCGAGGCAGGAAAGGGAGGGAGCGGCTCCGCCGCGTGCACGGCGGCGGCCAGCACCCTCCCCTGCGCCCGATCGAAGGGCAGCGCCTCATGGGAAAGCGGCCCCACCTCCGCCAGCACCCGCGCCAGCGCCTCCTCGACCTCGATCATCGGATAGGGGGATTCTCGCATACTGTTGCGCCTCGTGGCCGTGCTATGGGTGGGCAGAAACGTGCTGCTCCAGCTTGTGAAGCTGCTCACGAATCAAGCTCATCAGCTCACCGACTATCTGACGGTCGAAGGCGAAGGTGGCCCCTGCCGTTTCAAAGAGTTCAGGCAGCGGCACGGGTCTCGCCCAGGGCCAGCGCCGCGCGGTAGTCCGCCACCGCCTTGCTCTGGTCCGCCAGCGCGTTGCGCCAAACCTGGAGCGCCCCTAGCTGGGCAAGGCCATACTCGATGTAGTAGAAGGGGACCGTGAAGATGTGCACCTTGCGCTGCCAGGCCGCTCTCTTCTCGGTTGACAGATCGGTAAAATCCGCCCCAGGCATAAACCGATCCCACAGCTCGCCCCACTTGGCATCCATCTCGGCAGGGGTTACCTCCGGCGATGCCTCGACATAGACCCAGTGCTGGAACAGATCCACCACGGCCATATAGGGCAGGAAGAGGACGATGGAACGCAGCATCTGGGCGTAGGCGCGGTTGGCCTCCTCCTCCTCATAGAAGCCGCCCTGCGCCTGGGCAAGGTAGGGAGCGCTGAGCAGTTCCATCGCCATCGAGGCTACCTCACAAAACTCCATGGGCGCATGCCAGTTCCACACCAACGGCTGCGCACGCGCTTCCATAAAGTGGAAGGCGTGCCCGCCCTCGTGCAGCATCGTGACCAGATCGTCGTGCGTGCCCACGGCATTCATAAAGATGTAAGGCTTGCCGGTGACCGGCAGCGCAATGCAGTAGCCACCGGGCGCCTTGTTCGGGCGCGACGCCAGATCGAGGTAGCCGTCGCGCATGGTTGCGAAGTGCGCGGCCAGCACCGGGTCCACCCGCTCGAAGATGCGAGCGCTTCCCGCCTCCAACTCGGCTGCATCGGCGAAGGGGGCGAGCGGCTTGCCATACGGATCAGCCTCGGTGTCCCACGGGCGCAGCGTGTCCAGCCCCAACTTGTCACGAAGCTCCTCGTAAAGCTGCCGTGCCAGCGGGACAACCTCTCGCTCGATGGCATCATGAAAGGTGAAGCAGTCGTCGGGCGTGTAATCGAAGCGCCCCAGGGATTGCCATTGATAGGCACGGAAATCTGAAAAGCCAGCGTTCTGCGCCACCTGACGGCGCAGCGCGATCATCTCCAGGTAAAGCTTGTTCAGGCGCTCGCGCTCCTGGAGAAAACGATCCCTGATGAGCCGCCAGGCACGCTCTCGCGTGGCGCGCGACGGCGCCTGCAGGTGCAGCTCAACCTGCGGGATGGTTTCCTGCTGCCCCTCCCACTCGATGCTCATCCCGCCAACAATCTTGTCATACTCGTTGCCCAGCTTCATCAACTCGGTGAGCAGCGGTACATTCTCCTCGCGAAAGATGGCGGCCTCCGCCTCAAAGCGCCTCACCATCTGCTCGCTTGTTGGGGAAGGAACATAGCCCTCAAGCGACAGCAACTTTTCTTTGAGCGCCTGCTCCGCCACCTGCCAGCGGGGCACGATCTGCTCCACCCACAGCAGAAAGCGGCGGTCCGCCTCCTCATCTGCCGTATTTTCTGTTATCTGGCGATAAATCTGTGCGTCCGCCTCGTGGAACTGCACCGACACCTCGCTCCACTGGCGAAGCCACGCTTCCACATTGCTCAAATCCAGTGTCTACCCCAGCCAGTTCATCAAAATGCGGCTGGACCGTATCCCAATCCATCGGGTCAATCGTTTGATTCTTCATAGCTCCATCAATCCTTGCTTCGGTGTTCGCGGCCATCGGACGCTCAATCCTTGTGATTTTAGCAACGCTGCCTGGGTTGGAGAAAAGCGGGGTCGTGTCCCTTGAAAACGCTCAGCCGTCCCAGTGCGGTGGCCCGGACAGCACAGCCGTGGGGGAGACAAAGCGTTTTGCAAACTGTGCCTGAAAGACCTTCCACGAGTCCCAATCACGCGGCCTGCCCTCTGCTTCTGCCCAGCTCCAGTAGGGCGCATAGAGCGGGCGCGAATGGCGCAGTTCCTCCCAAAAAATGCGAGCACTGAGATCGCCGTTTGCCAGATAGCCCATCGTCTCGAACAAGGCTAGCGCCGCCTCCCGATCATAGTCCACCGCCCGAAACTCCCAGGCCCACTCTCCCTCTTGAAGGGTCAGCAGCAGATACTGCGCCCGCCAATCCTCGTTGAAGGGCGCGCCAACCGCGCCCGTGTTCAGCATCAGCGTGCGCCCCCAGCGGCGGACCATCGGGCGATGCGTGTGGGAGCCAACGAGCACGTCGTAGGGGAATTGCTCCACGATTTCCGATAGCACCTGGTCAGGGAGGAACCTGCCATAGCCCTCGCGGAGGTGGCGCGGGCTGCCGTGGGAGATCAGCAGGCGCGGCGCGCCGGGCAAAGCCAGGGCGTGCGTCATGGGCAGGCCACGCAGGGCTGGCATCCAGCCTGCCTCTTGAAGCTGATGCGCGCACCAGGCAGTTGACTTCCAGAAGGGATCCTCATACCAGCTATCGGGGATGTCCGGGTCGTGCTCGATCCATTTGCGCATCAGGTCGTCGTGGTTGCCAAGCACGATGGTTGCGTCGGTGGCGCGCAGCCGCTCCATGACAGCCACATTGTTGGGGCCGCGGTTGACCAGATCACCGTTGACGATGAGGCTATCCACCTTCAACCTCTCAATGTCGCGCAGCACAGCTTCCAGTGCGTGCAGGTTGCCGTGTATATCTGCGATAATTGCAAGTTTCATCCTGGCTCCACTCCGATTGCGGCAGGAATGCCCGGCCCCGCAACGCCCCTTCTCAGTTCATCGCTCATCTGGCTATAATGAATCGCAGGGATGGGTATAGGCAAGGGGAGTGTACTGGGAGGCTTTAGGCGTTGTCAAGCACAGGGGTGCGTGTTCTGCCGATAAACCAGGGTGCCGCTCAGCCGAGCGACGAGGGCAGCGCGTGAGAGCCCTCACGGTCGAGAGCGCGCGCTGGCTGACCCATGACGAGGCGCAGCAGGCGTTGGCGGCGCTGGCCGAGCGCGATCTTGGGGAGCGGGCGACGCTCGCCCTGCTTTCGGAGCTGCGCGAGCGCTACACGGACGACCAGGCAGCCGCCCTGCTGGATCAAGCGCGCCTGCGCCACCGGGCGACTGCCAAGTTTGGCGAGCGGGCACGCGGGATGCTTTTTGTGGAGGAGGCGCTGGAGCAGGCCAGCGGCCAGCGCATCGCCCGATGGCGGGCGGCGCGCTATGCCCGCTTTGGGGACGTGGCCGATCTGGGCTGCGGCATCGGCGGGGATGCCCTCGCTCTGGCCGAGCGGGTGCCCGCCCTGCTGGCGCTCGATCTGGACCCCGTGCGGCTCCTCTTTGCGGAGCACAACCTGCGGGTGGCGGGCCAGGGCGCCGATGCACGCTTTGAGCAGGCGGACTGGAGCGATTACCGGTTCCCCCCCAGCGTGGAGGCTGCCTTTGCAGACCCCGCGCGGCGGGTGGCAGGGCAGCGGGTCTTCTCGCTGCGCTCGATCGAACCGCCGCTGGATGCCATCCTGACGGTGCAGCGGCGCCTCCTGAACCTGGGCGTGAAGGTCATGCCGGGCGTGGCAGATGAGGAGTTGCCGGAGGGGTGCGAGGTGGAATGGATTTCCGAAGGGGGAACCTTGAAGGAGGCAGTGCTCTGGTTCGGTGCCCTGCGCCCTGGTGCCGCCCGCAGCGCAACGGTGCTCTCGCGGGGGGGGGAGGCCCACACGCTGAGCAGCGACGCGCCCGCCCCGCCGGTCGAGGTGACGCCGCCCCGCGCCTTTCTGTGGGAGCCGGACCCCGCGATCCTGCGCGCGACGCTTGTGACGGCGCTGGCGCAGATGATCGGTGCCACGCAGGTTGATGAGCAGATCGCCTACCTGACCGGTGACACCCTCCCCCTACCCCGTTTGCCCGCGCCTGGCCCGTGCTGGAAGATGCCCCCTTCAACCTGAAGGCGCTGAACCGTCGCTTGCGCGAGTTGGAGGCGCATGTGGTGGCCGTCAAAAAACGGGGCAGCGCCATCGAGCCGGAGCCCTTCCGCCGCCGCCTTTACCGCAGCCCACAGGGGAGGGCCGTTACCCTGTTTTTGACCCGCCATGCGGGCAAGCCGTGGATGATCCTGTGTGGCGACGAGTTTCGGGAGGCACCCTGATGCGGTGGGTGTGGCTGGCCCTCCTGGCGATGGTAGCCCTTGCGATGGGCTCGACAGCAAGCGCCCAAAGCGGCTCGTCCACGACGCGCGTCTCGGTGGCGAGCAGCGGCCAGCAGGGCAACGGGCGCTCGGAGTTGCCCAGCATCTCCGCCGATGGCCGATGGGTGGCCTTTGAGTCGGCGGCGGATATGCTGGTGCCCAACGACACCAACGGGGCAACGGACATCTTCCTGCACGACCGCCAAACCGGGCAAACCACGCGGGTGTCCGTGGCCACGGGCAACGGCCAGGCCAACGGAAATTCGGAGCAACCGGCTCTCTCGGCGGATGGGCGGATGATTGTCTTCCAGTCGGATGCCAGCAACCTGACCAGTGGGGACAGCAACAACGCGACTGATATATTCGTCCACGACCGACAGAGCGGGCAAACCACGCGGGTGTCGGTCAGTTCGACGGGCGCCCAGGGAAATGGCTTCTCCTCCAACGCCGCCATCTCCGCGGATGGGCGGATCGTGGCCTTCGTGTCCAGCGCCACGACCCTGGTGAGCGGCGGCAATGCCGTCTTTGACGTGTACCTGCGCGATCTCCAGGCGAACCAGACGAGCCGCGTGTCCGTGTCCTCCAGCGGCGAGCCAGCCAATGACCACTCCACTACCGCATCCCTCTCCGCGGACGGACGCTTTGTGGCCTTCGGCTCCTGGGCACGCAACCTTGTCGCGGGGGACAGCAACAATGCCCACGACATCTTCGTGCGGGACCGACAAACTTCCCAAACCGCGCGCGTCTCCGTTGCGTCCGGCGGCGCGCAGGGCGACCGCGAGTCACTCGCCCCCTCGATCTCTGCGGATGGGCGGCTGGTGGCCTTCCACTCCCCGGCCTCCACGCTTGTAACGGGCGACAGCAATGGGGTGGCCGACGTGTTCGTTCATGATCGGCAGACGGGCCAGACCACTCGTGTCTCTCTCTCCTCCGGCGGCGCGCAGGGCAACGGACGCTCCGACACGCCCAGCCTCTCCGGCGATGGGCGTTGGGTGGCCTTTGAGTCAGAGGCGAGCAATCTGGTCAGCGATGACACGAATGGCGCGCAGGACATCTTCCTCCACGATCGGCAGACAGGGCAGAGCACGCGCCTCTCCCTCTCCTCGGGTAACGAGCAGGCCAACGGCTATTCCTACCATCCCGCCACATCGAGCGACGGTCGGATCGTCGCCTTTGGCTCCCTGGCGAGCAACCTTGTCATCGCCGACATCAACCTGGTGCAGGATGTGTTCGTGCGGGACCGCGGCGGCAGCAGCCCCACCCCCACCCGCACCCCCGCCCCTGCTGCCTCGGCAACTCGGACGGTGACGAGCACTGCTCCCCCCGCCAGTGCCACCCCCAGCCCTCGCCCCATCGCCACCGCCACCCCGACGCAGGCGGCGGGGGCAAGCGCCACCCGCACCCCCGCAGCCAGTGCGACGGCGAGCCGTACCCCTACCCCAACGCAGGCGGCCGGGGCGAGCGCCACGCGCACCCCCCCAGCCAGCGCGACGGCGAGCCGCACCCCTACCCCCCCCGCGGCAATCACGTTGCAGCTTCGGGTGGGCACGGGCAGTGACGATGCGGAAGAGCAGAGCAGCGATGGCCTGGTCGTGCTGCAAAGCTCTGATCTGGAGTTGGTGAACGATAGCGGCTACGCGGGGGAGCAAACGGTGGGGCTGCGCTTCGAGCCGCTCGCAATTCCGCCAGCCGCCCGCATCCTGAGTGCCAGAATCCAGTTTCGTGCGGACGAGGCGGACGAGGCGCCGACCCTGCTTCGCTTCAAAGCGGAGGCCACCAGCAACGCCGCCCCCTTCGAGGCATCGCCCTACAACCTCAGCGCCCGCCCGCGCACGTCAGCGTATGTGGAATGGGATGAGGTGCCTGCCTGGCAACCAGGCGCAGACAGATACAACACCCCAAACCTGGCTCCGATCGTACAGCAGGTAGTGGATCGCGGGGACTGGCAAAGCGGGAACGCCCTGGCCATCATCGTCACTGGCTCCGGCGAGCGTACGGCATTCTCCTACGAGGGCAACCCCTCGCAGGCCCCCCTGCTGATTATCGAATACAGTGTTGCCCCCCCGCCCGCACCCGCCACCCCCACTGGCACGCCCACTCGCCATCGCCCACTGGCATGCCCACTGGCACGCCTACCATCACGCCCACCATTACACCCACCGTCACGCCTACGCCCACCTCTCTTCCGCCTACCCTGAGCGCGCCAGGGGAAGGGCTGTGGCTCCCCCTCGTTCGTAGGCCATGAGCGGCAGCCTGGGCCGAGCCATAGGGGGCCGTGGTCAGGGGTCCGTTCGTCAACTTCAGCAAAGAGCGGTAGACTGTGGCGGGGTCCGGGCGCATGGCACCCCTATCCCCCACTCAATTATATAGACAACAAGGAGGTTGTTTCATGGCTACGGAGATGGCACCTGACCGCAACTTGGCGATGGAACTGGGGCGCGTGACAGAGGCAGCCGCGATGGCAGCCGCGCGCTGGATGGGGCGCGGCGACAAAGAGGGCTCTGACCAGGCGGCGGTGGACGCCATGCGCCTGATGCTTAGCACTATCGAGATGGATGGCATAGTGGTCATCGGGGAGGGGGAAAAGGACGAGGCCCCCATGCTCTACAACAGCGAGCGCCTGGGCAACGGGCAACCGCCCGCGGTGGACATCGCCGTGGACCCGATTGACGGGACGCGCCTGCTCTCGCTAGGGCGCTCCAACGCGCTATCGGTGGTCTCGCTCTCCGACCGCGGCACGATGTTCAACCCTGGCAAGCTGATGTACATGCACAAGATTGCCGTCGGCCCCGCTGCGAAGGGCGTGATTGACATCAACGCCCCCATCCGCGAGAACTTGCGCCGCGTGGCAAAGGCTCAGGGGATGGACATTGACGACATCACCGTAGTGATCCTGGACCGCCCGCGCCACGAGCAATTTGTGCGTGAGATTCGGGAAGCGGGGGCGCGCATCCGCCTGATCACCGATGGGGACGTGGCGGGGGCGATCACCGCAGCGATGGATGGCACCGGCGTAGACCTGCTTTACGGAATCGGTGGGACGCCGGAAGGGGTGATCACGGCCTGCGCGCTCAAGTGCCTGGGCGGCGAGATCGAGGGGAAGATGTGGCCGCGCAACGACGAGGAGCGGCAGTGGGCGCTGGACAACGGGATGGACCTGGAGCGGGTGTACGGCACGGATGAGCTGTGCAGCGGCGACAACGTATTCTTTGCCGCGACTGGCATCACCGACGGCGAGTTGTTGAAGGGGGTGCGCTACTTCAGCGGCGGCGCCACCACCCACACGCTCGTCATGCGCTCGCGCTCTGGAACCATTCGCTACATCGAAGCCACCCATCGCTGGGACAAGCTGATGAAGTACAGCAACGTTGAGTATGACAAAGAGAATTTCTGGCGATAAAAGCTTGCGGTACCCCACTTGGTAGCACCACACAATAGCGTGGAGTAGAGCATTTTGGCATATCATAGGCGGCTAAACAGCCAGTTGCGCTACGCACCGTACTAGCCACATGCTAGATGCAGTAGCAAGAGGCGCGATTCCCTACATCTTGTATAATCCTTTTGGGTTATTACAGCCCTTCAGATAGTCCACGCTATTGTGTGATGCTACCAATGACTACTACAGCACTGACACTTCTGATATTAACGGACGTTTTTGCGGTTTGTAGACTGGACAGGGATGTGCAGATTCCGGAATGGAGTATGCAAGAATTCTTTTCCATCACCCGAACGCAAGATGAAATTTCTATCGTGTGTCCTCAAAATAGCATTCCTCAAGGGGCGAAAAGCGAACGCGACTGGCGCTGCTTAAAAGTGGATGGTCCCTTAGAATTTTCGATGATTGGCATTTTGGCTTCATTAGCTACTGCGTTGGCAAAAGCTAATATCACCATCTTCGTCATCTCAACATATGACACAGACTATTTGCTCGTCAAGGCGAGTGATCTCGAAGAGGCGAGTCGAACGCTAACGCAACAAGGCCATCGGGTCGTTTTGTCCTCACTTTAATCAGCTACTACTCTGGTGCTAGGGTTGCCCTCCTGAGTACTGACCAACAATCTACGAACTCCTATTTGGCGCACCACTCCAGTCCGAGCCTGCCTCGCCACCTGAGTCCGAAGCACCCCCAACCCACTCCCACCGTCCCCCACCCAATCATCCCTAGCGTCGCCTGCCTATTGGTAAGGCGCGCTCTCAAACCCCCCTCCACCCGATCTGCGCAAATCTTTGCCGTACACCCCTGGCGACAAAACGCTTTGCCTTCTCACCCGTTTTGCGCTATAGTAGGGGCTTGCTTGGTGGATGGTGAGAGGACAAAAGAGGAGTCAAGACGATGAAGATTATGTTAACCCAAGACGTGGCCACGCTGGGCCGCGTTGGGGAGGTCGTTGAGGTCAAGAACGGATACGCGCGGAATTTCCTGCTACCGCAGGGGATGGCCGTCCTGGCGACAAAGGGTGCGCTCAAGCAATCTGAGAACCTGAAGCGCACGGCTGAAAAACAGCGCGCGCGGGAACTGGCCAACGCGCAGGACTTTGCCAATGTTCTGGGGGCCCTGACGCTGCGCTTCGAGCGCAAGGTCGGGGAGCGGGGCCGCCTGTATGGGTCGGTCACGAGCGGCGACATTGCCGAGCGCATTAGCCAGGCGATCAAGCTGACTGAGGAGTTGGATCGGCGCAAGATCGAACTGGATGAGCCGCTCAAGAGCCTGGGCAACTACGAGATTCCGGTTCGGGTGCACTCAGAGATAGCCGCCTCGGTGAAAGTGGAAATTGTTGGCGATCAGGGCGAGACGGCAGCGGACTTTCGCGAAGCCTCCGCGCCCGACGCCGAGACGGAGATTCCCGCTCAGCCGGATGGGGAGTACTAGACGCTCGCTGGGGCCCTGGCAGGCCAGAGCCCCTCTAGACCCCCGCGCGCAAGGAGAGACAGAACCCTACAGGTTTTGTCTCTTTTTTTGCCCTGTCACAAGCGGCGGAGCCGCTCCATAGCTATCTGCGAGGGTTGGAAGCCAAGCTGCTGCCAGAACTCATGGCTGTCCTGCCCCGCGCGCAGCACCCATGTGATGCTGCGATCCGTTCCAATCAGCCGCTCGATCAATTCGCTGCCGATGCGCTGGCCGTGGTACGAGGGGTCCACCGCTACCATGGAAATGTACCCATTCGACACCTCGTCGCACAGGGCGCGCGCAAAGCCCACCAAGCGCTCACCGTCCCACGCGCTCATGGTGCGGTTGCTGTTGGCCAGGAGCGTGCGAAATCGCTCCGGGTCCATGACACGTTGCCCCCACCCGAGCTGCAATAAGAAGGCGCGAACCACCTCGCTTTCTGACAGATCTACCGGCCGATAGTGCATAGCTCGCCTCCTGACAAGTCCATGAAAGGCCCCCCGCTTCCTCCTGGGGGCAGGGCCAGAATTTTATCAGGGAGCGGGCCTGAGGGGAAAATGGAGGGACTGCGCTCGGTGAAGGGCAGGCTCCCTATCCCATCGCCAACTTGCCAAATCCCCCTGATAGCGGAGATTGTTGGCTTTATCAGCATATCCTGAACGTTCACAACCAAGTCTGAGAGAGGAACGATGGCGAAAGTAGCTTTCATTGGTGCGGGAAGCACCATCTTTGCAAAAAATCTGATGGGCGACATCCTGAGCTTTCCTGAGCTTGGTGATGTGACCCTGGCGCTGCACGATATTGATGAGGAGCGCCTGCGTACCTCCGAGATCGTCGCGCACAAGGTGGCGGAGGCCACCGGCACGCGCCCCACCCTGCAGGTCACTGCGGATCGCCAGCGCGCGCTGGAAGGGGCCGACTATGTGGTCTGCATGATTCAGGTAGGCGGCTACCGACCGGGCACCGTCACTGACTTCGAGATTCCGAAGCGATACGGCCTGCGCCAAACCATCGGCGACACGCTGGGCATCGGGGGCATCATGCGCGCCCTGCGGACGATTCCGGTGCTGCTGGACATCTGCCGCGACATGGAAGCGCTGTGCCCCGACGCGCTCTTCCTGAATTACGTGAACCCCATGGCGATGAATTGCTGGGCCATGAACCGTGCCACGTCGATCAGGAACGTGGGCCTGTGCCACAGCGTGCCCGATACGGCCCGCCAGGTCACCTCCGACCTGGGGGTGCCGCTGGAGGAAGTGCGCTACCGCGTTGCGGGCATCAATCACATGGCCTTCTTCCTCACCTTCGAGCGCAACGGGGAAAGCCTCTACCCCCTGATCGAGGAGTATCTGGCCAGCGGCCAGAGCCCCCTTCGCCACTCGCAGACGCTCCCCTGGACGCGCTCCGACAAGGTGCGCTACGAGATGTTCCGGCGCCTCGGCTACTTTGTGACCGAGAGCAGCGAACATTTCAGCGAGTACGTGCCCTGGTTCATCAAACGCGATCGCCCGGACCTGCTCGACACCTTCCAGATTCCGCTCGACGAGTACCTGCGCCGCTGCGAGGTGCAGATCGAGCGGTGGGAAACGATGCGAGACGAGCTAGAACGAAGCGATGTGCCGCTGACGGTGCGCCGCAGCGTGGAGTATGGGTCGCTGATCATCCACAGCATGGAAACCGGGCAGCCCCGCACGATCTACGGCAATGTGTCCAACGCGGGGCTGATTGACAACCTGCCGGACGGCTGCTGCGTCGAGGTGCCCTGCCTGGTGGACGGGAACGGGATTCAGCCCACCAAGATTGGCGCCCTGCCCCCGCAGCTTGCCGCGCTGATGCAGAGCAACATTAACGTGCAAGGGCTGACGGTTGAGGCGGCGCTGACGGGCAAGCGCGAGCATATCTACCACGCCGCGATGATGGACCCCCACACTGCCGCCGAATTGGACCTGGGGCAGATCTGGGCGATGGTGGATGAGTTAATCGAGGCGCACGACGGCTGGCTTCCTGAGTTTCATTAGAACAGCGAGTGAGAGCAATGACGCAACCCATTCGCGTGGATGTGTTGGTGTATGGCGCAACGGCTGGCGGCACCCTGGCCGCCATCGCAGCGGCCCGGGAGGGAGCCAGCGTGGCCCTGGTGGAGCCGGGGCAGCATGTGGGCGGGATGGTATCCGGCGGGCTGGGGCGCACCGATTACAACGAGTTGCATGACCGAGGCGTCATCGGCGGGCTGGCGCTGGAATTTTATGCGCGGGTCGCCCGCCACTACGGGGCCGAGACCTGGGGCTTTCGCGGGCCGGAGCCGCATGCGGCAGAGCAGATTTTTCGTGAGTGGCTTCGGGAGGCGGGGGTCAACTGCTGCTTCGGCGCCCGCGTCGAAAGCGTCACGATGGATGGGCGGCGTATCGTCAGGATCAGCACCGACAGCGGCCTCTCGCTGGAGGCCGCCGCGTGGGTGGATGCCAGCTACGAGGGAGATCTGATGGCACGGGCAGGGGTGCCCTATGCCATAGGCAGGGAGTCGGTATCGCTGTACGGCGAGCGTTGGGCCGGGCGCCAGCCGATCCGCCCCGACCCGCACAATTTTTCGATCCCCGTCTCGCCGTTCGTGAACGAGCGGGACGGCGAGTTGCTGCCCTTTATCCGCCCGGAGCCGATGGCACCGGAAGGGGCAGGCGATGGGGGGGTCCAGTCGTACTGCTTTCGCCTCTGCCTGACGAACCGACAGGAGAAGCAGGTGCCCTTCCCCAGGCCAGAGGGGTACGAGCCCCAGCAGTTTGAACTGCTGCGCCGCTTTCTGGTCAAGGCGGGCACCGCCGTCCGCACCCGTCGCCTGCTCGCCCTGGTGCCGGAGCTCCCCAACGGAAAGTGCGACGTCAACTCGATAGGCCCCTTCTCGACCAACCTGCTCGACGGAAGCAGTTGGGAGTATCCGGACGCCCCCTACGCACGCCGCAAGCAGATCTGGGATCGCCATCTGCACTACACGCAGGGGCTGCTCTTCTTCCTCGCCAACGACCCAGGGGTGCCCGAGCATATCCGCGAGGAGATGAATCAATGGGGCCTGTGCCGCGACGAGTTCGTGGACACAGGGCATTTTCCGCACCAGTTGTATGTGCGGGACGCGCGCCGCATGCTGGGAGAATATGTCATGACCCAGCATGACCTGGAGGGGCAGCGGGTCAAGTACGACGCTGTCGGCATGGGGGAGTACAACATTGACATCCGCGAGGTACAGCGTACCTGGATCGAGGTGCCGCGCTACCCCACTATCGTGGGCGACGTGGTGAACGAGGGGTATCTGACGGTGCCCGTGAAGCCCTATCAGATCCCCTATCGCGCCCTCCTGCCGCGCTTCCAGGCGTGCGAGAACCTGCTTGTTTCCGTCTGCGTCTCGGCCTCTCATGTGGCCTTCGCCTCCATTCGCATGGAGCCCCAATACATGATTCTGGGCCACGCGGCGGGCGTGGCCGCCGCCCTGGCTGCGCGGGCAGAACAGCCCGTGCATCACGTTTCCGTGCTGGCCTTGCAGCAGCGGCTCCTGGCGCAGGGCCAGGTGCTAGAAAGGGGCTAGGTCGCCCCAACCCTCCGTATCGTGCCTCCTTATTCTTCCTGGCAACCGGGCTTCAGCTTGCGCCCCCACAAACGGTGGGTGCGCCATGAATAGACCATTTGGCCTAATAGTCGGTAAGATTCGCTGTATGGCACAGTTCTGGCTATACTCTTACTCTGTAGCTTGTCAATCGCATAGCATCCCCTAGAAGGGGAGTAGCCACCGGCGCAAGCCGGAGGTGAAGTCGTCATGACGGTGGCCCCGCGCCATCCGGCTTCATCAGTCAGATTGTTGTTCTGACAGGCAAGACCTTCGAACCTTGGCTCGGGCCAGGTCGAAGGAAAAAGCTTCCAACGCCTTCGATCCTTGAACGCTAGCCAGGATTGGGGGCGTTTTTTGCTTTCAAAAGGAGTCCACTCATCATGCAGGCAACCATCTGGTTCTGGGTCGCATTCAATATCTTCGTCCTGGCAATGCTGGCCCTGGACCTCGGTGTCTTCCACCGTCATGCCCACAAGGTGTCAGTGAAAGAGGCAGCCATCTGGAGCGCGGTCTGGATTAGCCTCTCCCTCCTGTTCAACCTGGGCGTTTATTGGTATGCGGGGAGAACCGTCGCCCTGGAGTTTCTGGGCGGCTATCTGCTGGAAAAATCACTCAGCGTGGACAATATCTTTGTCTTCGTGCTGATCTTCTCCTACTTCCGCGTTCCTGCCATCTACCAGCATCGCGTGCTGTTCTGGGGCATCATCACAGCACTCGTGCTGCGCGGCGCCATGATCCTGATCGGCGCGGCGCTCATTTCCCGCTTTGAGTTCCTCATCACCATCTTCGGGGCCTTCCTGGTGTTTACCGGGATCCGCATGGCCTTTCAGGATGAGCAGGACATCAACACCGAGTCGAACCCCATGGTAAATGCCCTGCGCCGTATCATGCCTATTACCGACGAGTACCATGGGGACAAGTTTACGATCATCCAGGCGGGCAAGCGCTACGCCACGCCGCTGCTGCTGGTGCTGCTGCTGGTCGAGTCGAGCGACGTGATCTTTGCCGTGGACTCGATTCCCGCCATCTTCGGCATCACGCAGGACCCCTTCATTGTCTACACCTCGAACATCTTTGCCATCCTGGGGCTTCGCTCGCTCTACTTCTTGCTGGCAGGGGTGATCGAGCGCTTCCACTACCTGAAGTTGGGGCTGGCGGTGGTGTTGGTCTTCGTGGGGGTCAAGATGCTGGCGGAAAGCTTGTCGCCCCTCGTCATGGATCATGCGTTCCACATGCCGATTGAGTGGTCGCTCGGCTTTATAGCGTTGGTGTTGGGGCTCTCGGTTGGCCTATCGCTCGCCTTCCCGAAGGCGGCAGAAGAGCAGGCGCCCAGCCACACCGACCCGACGGATATTCCGCCCTCGGCTCAGCCTTCCACCCAGGCGCTCGATAGCAAGCAGTAGCACTAGAAAAACAAGAGAGGGAGAGAGGGCGGGTTGTCCCGGTGGGACGATTCGCTCTCTTTCCCTCTTTTTTGTTGGACGGGGCGCGGGGCGGGTCAGTCCTCTGGCTCGATCACAAACTCCAGGGGGAAGCCCTGCTCGCGCGCGGCGTACTGCACGCGAAAGACCTTTTCCCTGGCCTCTGCCAGGGGCAGCGTCGCCACGTAGGCCTCGCCCTTGGTATGGGTTTCCCAGGCGATGGCCTCGGCACGCACCTCGTCCAGCCCAAACACGACGATGAGCGAGACGATGACAAATTCAAAGGTCGTCACATCGTCATTCAGGATGATGACGCGGTACAACTTGTCCAGCTCTTCCTGGGACAGGGTGACGAGTTCGAAATCAATGATGGGCTTGGCCGGGGCATCCACCGACGACACAAGTTCAGCCACAGGTGAGCCTCCGTGGGATGGGCGCGCTGCAAGGGTCCGCCGTGGCTTCCCGTCACACAAAGGGATCGGGAGAGCACGGCACGCAGTAACGACAATTTTATGTTATTGCGCCAGAGTGTGCCAAATTTGAAGGAAGCTAGGGGTCCAGCACCTTGAGGATGACCTGCGGGGTCAACTTCTGCTTGAACCAGACGACGCGGCAGGGCAGTTCGGCGGCGTTGACGCCGGCCTTTTCCAGGTTGAGGGCGTCGGAGATGGCGAGGATCAGGTCGTCGCGCCCTGACTGCTGAACCTGCCAGGCTTTCTTGCGAAGGTATTCGGGGCGCCAGTACCCGACGATTTCCAGCAGGAAGGTGCGCCCGTCGGGGTGGACGAGGCGGAAGTCGGGGATCATGACGCTGCCGGGCACGGGCACCAGGTCCACCTCGCGCTCCAGTTGCCACGGGGTGGCTGCGGCCAGCGTGCGACCAGCGATTCTTCGAGCAGGGAGTCGTACTGGCGCGGGCTGGGGTAGTGGGTGACGAGCCCGCAGTCGGCGTCGAGGGTGAAGCGGGCGGGCGCGAGCTCGCCGTCCCGCTGGCTGCGCTGCAGGTTCGCCTCCAGCCGCCACTTGCTGACGTGCAGCAGGGCGGGCAGCATCATCGCCAGCTTGTTCCCGTAGCGGGTGGTGTGCTGGAAGAGGCTGGCCGGGCCATCGATCTGTGAGGGTGAAGCCGAGTTCAACGTCCCCCTCGATGGTGGCGAGCAGTTGGAAGAGCTTGAGGTAGCGGAACAGCAGCTTGTACTCGCCCGGGTCGTTGCGGTAGGCATGGATGACGATGTCCGTGGCGCGGTAAAAGACGCCCTGCACCTGGGACAGGTTGTAGCGGTGCAGCAGGGATTCGGGGGTGGGCTCATCAAACTCGGTCAGCACGCGGTTGCGCGCGAGGTCCGCGTACAGGGAAGCGCGCACCGCCTCCCCGTCACTTCCCGCCCGGACTCCTCGCTCAGTTCGCGGGCCACGCGGGCCAGCACCTGCGCGGTGGTGTCCGCGCCGGGCACCAGGGGGGCCGAGTAGCAAAGACCCGCTCCCGCAGCCCTTCCGGCTCCATGGGGCTACGAATCTCGAAGGTGCTGAAGTTCTTGTGCAGCAGGTGGGCCAGCCCGCGCCGGATGCGGTAGTTGGTGCTCTCCCCCTCCAGGGCGCGCAGGGCATCATCCACCTCGCCCTGTGTTTTCCCCTGCAGGTCACGAAACAGGGCAATCAGTTCCGCCGCCATCTCGACGGTAGCGGGGTTGAGCGGCAGGCGCTTGGGGCACCAGCTCTTCGCCAGCGATGCGGTGCAGCAGAAGGGGAGTCGGAAGCATGGGAAGGTCGCGGGGCTACGCGCCTGTCCCGAGCGAGGCACGCTGCGCGCGGGTCAGCCCCTGGCAAACCAGGTCGTACGACTCCTCTATCATCTCCCACAGCTCCTCGTCGGGGATGGTGCCATCGAGCGTGATCGTGTTCCAGTGCGCCTTGCTCATATGATAGCCTGGCTGGATTGACGGATATTGCGCGCGCAGGAGGGGGGCGAGCGTCGGGTCGCACTTTACAGTGAGATGCATGGGGTTCAATTCCCAGGCAACCAGGGCGAACATTTTGCCCAGCACTTTGAAGACCAGGGCGTCCGGGCCGAAGGGTTGCTCCTCGGTGGTGGCTGGCTTGCCCAGCAGCTGTGCGCGCAGGGCATCAAGGGTTGGCATCGGGGGGTGCTCCTTTTCCCTATGGTGTCAGGACAACTTGACCAGGCACGACGCGGCGCCGCCCCGCCTATGCGTCCCCATCCAGGCCATCAAAGGTGGCCTGGTGGGGGCCGACCTCCTCGACGTGGTATTCCACCCTGGGCGACTGGCGACGGCGGCGGGAGGTGCCCTCTTCCGTGGTGTCCTCGGCCACCACTTCGTACAGGATAGCCTTCTTGTTCGGGTCGTCCCCGCGCCGCAGCAGGCGGCCCAGGCGCTGCACATATTCGCGGTGGGAGCCGGTGCCGGACAGGACGATGCCGATGGTGGCATTGGGTACGTCAATGCCCTCATTGAGCACGCGCGAGGTCACCACCGTTTTGTAGGTGCCCTCCCGAAACAACTGAAGGATGTGGTGGCGCTCCTTGGTGGGCGTCTCGTGGGTGATGGCGGGCAAAAGGAAGCGCTCCGAGATGGCGTGCACGGTGGCGTTGTCGTTGGTGAAGACAATCGCGCGGGTGGGATGGTGCTCGGCCAAAAGGGTGGCAGCACCCGTAGCTTGCCCTCGGCCCCGAAGGCCAACTGGCGCGCGCGGTGGTGCGCGCCGCATGGCCCGCCGCCCCTCCTCCGATTGGGCGCTGGCCTGCACGAAGCGGGTCCATCCGTTGCCCCCAAAGCTGATGCCGCGCTCCCGCAGGAAGCGGTCGCGCCGTTCAATCTCCTCCTCGTAGGCAGCCCGCTCCTCCGCCGTCAGATTGACCCGGATCTGGATCGTCTCGTAGTCAGCCAACGCCACCCCAGAAAGCTCCTCCGGCGCGCGGCGGTACACCTCCGGGCCGATCAGCTGGGCCAGCACCTCGTGGCGCCCATCGGCGCGCTCCGGCGTGGCCGTCAGACCGAGGCGATAGGGGGCTATGGAAAGATCAGCGATGACGCGGTAAAAATCGGTGGGCAGGTTGTGGCACTCGTCGAAGATGAGCAGGGCGTAGCGATTGCCCAGCGTCTCGGCGTGGATGGCGGCGCTGGCATAGGTGCTGATGAGCACGTCCACGCGCTCCTCTGCCAGGGGGCCAAGGCCATCGTGGTCGCCGCCGCCCAGCACGCCCACCGATCAGCTGGGAAAGGCCCCCACCATGTTGGCATACCACTGCGACAGCAGCGGCTTGGTCGGCACGAGGATCAGCGTGGAGCGCGGGGTACGCTGCATGGCGAGCTGGGCCAGGTAGGTCTTGCCCGCCGCGGTCGGCAGGACGACCACCCCGCGCCGCCCGCCAGCAGCCAGCGGCCAGGGCCTCGGTCTGGTGCTCGTAGGGGACACGCTCGAAGGCATGGCTCGAACTGCACCTCGTGGAAGGCGCGCGCGCGTCCTGCACCTCCACCCCGGCACTGCGTAGCGCCAGGAGCAGGGGGCCATAGGCGCGCGCGGGCACACGGAATTTTTCGATCCGATCATCCCATGTGACGAAGGGGACCCAAACGTTGCCGCGCGGGGGCGGGTGCAGGATCAGCGTTCCCTTGTCATACTTCAACTCCGGCATCCGCGCCATGCGGCCAGTCCTCTCCCTTTCTCATGCCTACTGCTTGCTAAAGTGTAGCCGAGATGGACGACCAGGGAGAATGGGCAGGGAGGAAGGGGGCTATTCCTCCTCTTCCTTGCCTGGCTTGCGGCGCGTCTGCTTTTCTACGATCCGGGAGCCAGTCTCCACCCACTCGTCCACAACATGGCCCATGCGATGCTGGAGCGAGCCGATGCGGGCACGCTGGTAGCGAATCCAGCGACGGGCGGTGCGCGCCCCCTGCGTCTCGAAGATGGGGTCGGCCACCCACTTGACAACGGCAGCCCCCCACGTCAGGCCGCCGCCGAAGCCGACGACCACCACGTTGTCGCCCTTGCGCAGCCTACCCTCCTCGACCGCCTCGCAGAAAGCAAGCGGGATGGAGGCGGCGGAGGTGTTGCCATAGCGATGGATGTTGACGTAGACCTTCTCCATCGGCAGCGCCAGGTGCTTGGCCGCCGCCTCGATGATGCGAATATTGGCCTGGTGGGGGATGAACAGGTTGATGGACTCGCGGGTCAGCCCTGCCTTCTCGATGGCGGCGTCCGCCGCGCGCCCCATGATGCGCGTGGCAAAGCGGAAGACCGCCCGACCGTTCATCTCGAGCGAGTGGGCCTTCAGGTCCGGGCCGCAGAGGGGCTTGTACGAGTTCCCCACCATCGGGCCGGTCAGCAGGTCGCCGCCGGAGCCATCCGAGCCCAAATCGAAGGAGAGGAGACCGCCCGGCTGCTCGTCAGCTTCCAGGTAAAAGGCCCCCGCCCCATCGCCAAAGAGGACGCAGGTGGCGCGGTCGTTCCAGTCCAGCATGTGCGACATGGCTTCCGCGCCGATGACCAACGCATTGTTGTAGGCCCCACTGCTGACGAGTTGGCTGGCGATACTGAAGGCATAAACGAAGCCAGCACAGGCGGCGCCCAGATCGAAGGCGGCAGCCCCCTTGACCCCGAGCATGTCCTGCACGGAGGAAGCGGTGGAGGGCATGACGCGATCGGGGGTCATGGTGGCAACGATGATCAGCTCGACGCGCGCGGGATCGCAGTCCGCCACGCGCAGGGCTTCCAGCGCCGCCTTGTAGGCCATGGAGGTGGTCGTGTCGTCATCGCCCGCAATGCGTCGCTCCGCGATGCCGGTGCGCTCGCGAATCCATTCGTCGTTGGTGTCCACGATCCGAGCCAGATCGTCGTTCGTCATAACGGTAGCGGGAACATATTTGCCCCACCCCCGGATGTGCGCGTATTGGCGCATGGCAGCTTCCCTCTCTTACAGTCCATCCGCTACGGGCAGGCGCGCCGGCGTAGCGTGAGGTTCCAACAAGCGGCGGCCCCGATCGGTCATCGTGGGCCGCCTGTGGCACATAGTATCTGCTAGGTAAAACCCGTGGGCCGCCAAAACGTTACGCGCCCTCGCCTGGCTGCCTAGCGCGCCAGGCGCATCAGCCAGGCGATAACAATCCCCGCACCCACGCTCAGTGCCACCCAATCGCGTCGCGCCATGCGCAGCGGCTGGCGCGCGGTGGGGATCGTTCCGCGCCCGACGCCGCGCGCCGCCATCGCCAGGGTCAGGGTATCCACCGTGCGAAACACATAGATCACCAGCGCCACCAGGACAGGGCCCAGGCCACGCAGCCGCTGGAGCCACCCCCCACGCGCGGGGTCCCAGCCCCGCGTGGCCTGGGCTTCCTGGATCTGCTCGATCTGGCTGGCGACAGTCGGGATGTAACGGAGCGTGAGGGCCAGCGTGAGCCCCCAGCGGTAGGGAAGGCCCAGCGCCACCAGGCCACGCACCAGCTCCTGCTGCCCGGTCGTGAAGAGCAACGCCGAGACCAGCAGCGACATGCCCCACAACCGGAGCGCTACCTCTGCCGCCCGCCAAAGTCCAGGCTCGGTAAGCGCCAGCGGCCCCAGGCGCAGCAGCACGCCCCCCTGCTCCGCCGCCATCCACGGGAACAGCAGCAGGATGACCCCCAGCACCCAGCGCAGCTGCACGACCACCCAGCGCAGCCGCGACCAGGGAACGCGACTGGTGAGGAGGAGCCCGTGCAGCGCCGCCAGGAGCAGGGCCAGCGCCACGGGGCCGGATGCTGTCAAGAAGAGCAGGGCCGCCACCCCTTCCAGGCCCAGCTTGGTGCGGGGGTCCAGCCTATGCAGCCAGCCCGTAGTCGGACCGTACAAATCATGGAGCATGGGGCCTCACACCATCGCCGCCACCAGCTCCTCGACAGTGAGGAGGTCGCTGGAAAGCCAGGGCACCTTGCCCGCCAGGCGCGTAACGGGGGGCGGGCGCAGGTCAAAGGGGCGCAGCGGGGCGGCGTCGGCCAGGAGCACGCGGGGCGTGCCGTCCAGCGCCACGCGCCCGCCGGCAATCACCACCAGCCGCTCGGCCAGGGCCGCCACCAGCCGCAGATCATGGGTGATGAGCATCAACGTGTGCCCGGAGCTATGGAGCGCGCGCATCTCCTCCACGAGCCGCCCCGTCAGCCGCGCATCCAGGCCGGTGGTCGGCTCGTCCAGCACCCATAGCCGCGGCTGCATGGCCCACACGGCGGCGATGGACACCAGGCGCCGCAGCCCGTACCCCAGGACGGCGGGCGGGGCATCGGCCCACGCGGCCAGGTCGAAGCGCGCCAGGGCCTCCGCCACGCGCTCGTCCACCTCGCTCCTGCTCAGCCCGAGGTTGCGCGGCCCAAAGGCCAATTCTTCCCGCACCGATACCGCAAACAGTTGCAGGTCCGGCGTCTGGAACAGGTAGCCCACCTGCTGGGCCAGACTCGCCCACGCGGCGGCCAGCCGTAGGCTCACCGAAGAGGCGCAGGCTCCCCCCATGCGGGCGCAGCAGGCCGTTCAAGTGTTTAGCGAAGGTAGTCTTGCCCCCCCCGTTGGGCCCCGCCAGCGCCACAAACTGGCCGGAGGGCACCCGCAGCGAGAGGCGATCCAGCACCGCAGGCCCATCGGGGTAGGCGAACCTCAGCTCCGCCGCCTCCACCGCGAGCGGCGCAGCAGGGGGGGCGGGTGGGAGCGCCTCGGCGGCCCGCGCCCGCAGCGTGGCAGGCCGCCGAAGCAAGGGCGCCGCCTCCGTGCTGGTCAGCGGTTGGTGCGGCAGGGCGAGCCGGGCGGCAACCTCGGCAATCTGCGGCGGCTGCACCGCCAACTCGCGCAGCCGCTCCACCTGGGAAAGCACCTCACGGGTGGGGCCGTCCAGCACGATGCGCCCGTCGTGAATCAGCAGGACCCGCGTCGCCCAGCGCGCTACCCACTCGGTGTCCTGCTCGATCACCAGGATGGTGGTTTCCTGCTCGGCCTTCAGCTCATCGAGCAGGGCGGCGACCGCGCGCCGCCCCAGCGGATCCAGCCCGGCCATCGGCTCGTCCAGCAGCAGCACGGGGGGCGCATGGCGAGCACGCTGGCCAGCGCCAGCCGCCGCTGCTGCCCGCCGGAAAGTTGCCAGGGCGGGCGGCTTCGCAGCCCCTCCAACCCCACGCGCGCCAGCACCCAAGCGATGCGCTGGGCGATCACCTCCGGCGGCAGCCCCAGCCCCTCCAACCCGAAGGCCACCTCATCCTCGACACTCATGTTGAAGAGTTGATGGTCAGCCTCCTGAAAGACGAGCCCCACGCGCTCGCCCATCGCGCTCGCGTTCGACGCGCCAACCTCCAGCCCCGCCACCCGCACCTCCCCCCCCATCTGGCCCCCCGTAAGCGAGGGGGCCAGCCCCGCCAGCACCAGGGCGAGGGTGCTCTTGCCAGCGCCGGTGGCGCCCAGCAGGGCGACACGCTCCCCCTCGTGAAGGGTCAAATCGAGGTCATCCAGCACCAAAAGCCCCTCGTCTTCGGGGACAAGGGGCGGATAGCGAAAGCTGAGGTGGCGGACAACAATCACAGGCGCTTGCAAGGGGGCGCGCCGGACGCGCCGACCCCCACTGCTCAGGGGCGGCTGTAACGGGCGAGCGGCGGGTAGGCTCGCCGCACCAGGTCAGCCAGGGGGATAGCCACCACGGCGCCGCCAATATTCTGCAGCAGGTTGAAGGGCCACTCGGTCAGCGCCTGGGCAGGGCCGCCCCACATCCCGCCGGGGCCAAAATACTCCCCCAGAAAATAAATGCCGACCATCGCCACGGTGCCCGCCGCGGCGCCCATCAGCCGGCTGGAGGGGGTGCCGGCCCGCGCCAGGTACCCTGCGACGAGCCCCTGAAGACCGTGCGCGACAAAGGTCAGCGGCGCGTAGCCGCCAAAGCCGCCCGCCACGTCCGCCAGGGCAGTGCCGATGCCCCCCGCCAGAAAGCCGGGCAGGGGGCCGAGCAGGAACGCAGCCAGGTACACTGCCGTATCGCTAAAGTTGAAGTAGCCGGTTCCCACGGGCACGCGCACGAACATGGTGACGACCGCGACGAGCGCCGTCATCAGCGCAATCGTGACGTAAAAACGGATGTCTCTTTCTTGCATCGCTCTTGGCCTCGTGTGCGAAGGAGTCTGGATAGTGCACCAACCGCGCCCAAAAGGCAAGCAGCATAGTGACAAGAGAAAGGCTGCGCTCCCTATGGGGCGGCGCAGCGGATGATGGCAGCAAAGGTGTCGGCGCGGAGCGAGGCCCCGCCCACCAGTGCCCCATCAAGCTCCGGCTGCTGCTGAAAGGCGCGCATGTTGTCGGGCGAGACGGAGCCGCCGTAGAGCACGCGCACCGCCCCTGCGACGCTCTCCCCGTAGTGCTCGGCCAGGGCGCCGCGCAGGAGGAGGCCCGCCACGCGGTTGGCCTCGATGGGGGTGGCGGGCTGCCCGCTGCCGATGGCCCATACGGGCTCGTAGGCGATGACGAGCCGCTCCCTTACCTGCGCGGCGGGAAGGTCTGCCAGGCCGTCCAGCATCTGGCGGCGGAGCACCGCTGCGGTCTCGCCCGCCTCGCGCGCGCGCCGGTCCTCCCCCACGCAGAGAATGGGGCGCAGGCCCGCGTCCAGCGCGGCGTGCAGCTTCTTGTGGATCAAGCTGTCGCTTTCGCCATGCCCCTCCCGCCGCTCGGAATGGCCGACTATCACCCAGGCGCAGAGCGGGGCGAGCATCGCGGCGGACACATCGCCCGTGTACGCGCCGTGCGTGGCCCAGTGGCAATCCTGCGCGCCGAGCGCGATGGCCCCGCCGCGCGACGGCAGGGCGGCGGCCAGGGCCGGCAGGGTGATGAAGGGGGGGCAGACTACCACCTCCACGCCCGTCATCCCCTGCACGCGCCGCCGCAGGTCGCGGAGCAGCGCCAGCCCTGCCTCCGGCCCCTCGTTCATCTTCCAGTTTGCCACGACCAGCGGCACGCGCGCTGTCGCCACCTCAGTGGTTCCTTTCCCAGATAAGGCGCAGGCCGGTGACGGTGAGGTGGGGGTCCACGCTGGTGAAGAGGGAGGTTTGGGCTGCCAGCCGCATGGCGAGGCCGCCGGTGGCCACGACGGGGCAGGGGCCGCCCAGTTCCTGCTGGATGCGGGCGCCGATGCCCTCGATCAGGCCAACGTAGCCCCACATCAGGCCGCTCTGCATGGCGGCCACGGTGCTCTGGCCGATGACCGCATCGGGGAAGCGTAGCTCCACGTTGAAGAGCCTGGCCGCTCGCTGGGTCAGCGCGGCCAGCGAGGTTTCCAGCCCCGGCGCGAGGACGCCGCCGATGTAGGCGCCCCGCTCGTTTACCACGTCAAAGTTGGTGGAGGTGCCAAAATCAACCACAAAGGCAGGCGAGCCATAGGCCTGCGTCACCGCTACGGCATTGGCCAGCCGGTCCGGGCCTATCTCGTTGGGGCGCGGATACTCGATGGGGATGCCCAGATCAATCTCGTTGGACACAAAGAGGGCCTCCTGCCCCAGGTACTTCAGCGCCATGCCGCGCAGGGCCTCGGTCAGCGGCGGCACGACCGAGGCCACCACGCAGCCTGTCACGCTATGGAGGGTCAGGCCGCTCAGCGCAAGGAAGCGATCCAGGTGGACCGCCCACTCGTCAGGGGTGCGCTCGCGGTCGGTGGTGGCGCGCCACTCCCCCACCAGCGTGGACCCCTCGAAGATGGCAAACTTCACGTGGGTGTTGCCCACGTCAATGGTGAGTAGCATGGGGCGCCCGATCCCTACATCAGTTCGACATCATGGGGCAGCGATTCTTGCAGCCCCGCAGCGCTCATCTCGATAAACTCGGCGTTCTCGTGTAGCTCCTCGATGGTCGTGGCCCCGGCATACGACATACCGCTGCGCAGCCCGCCGACGAGTTGGGTGAGCAGGTCATTGATCGAGCCGCGGTAGGGGACCATCGCCTCCACGCCCTCGGGCACGATGGCGTTCCAATCCTGATCCGCCCCGCTGTCCGTGCGGCTCATGGTAGCGCCCAGGCTGGCCATGCCCCGCGTGACCTTGTAGCGGCGCCCCTTTTTCTGGATGATGCGCCCCGGGCTCTCGCGCGTGCCCGCAAAGAGGGAGCCGATCATGACCGTGTGCGCGCCCGCCGCCAGTGCCTTGGTCATGTCGCCGCTGGTGCGGATCCCCCCATCGGCGATGATGGGCACCCCCTGCTCGTGCGCTACCTCATAGGCATCCATCACGGCGGTAATCTGCGGGACACCGAAGCCCGTGACGACGCGCGTGATGCAGATGGCCCCCGGGCCCACCCCGACCTTGATCGCGGCGGCCCCCTCGTCAATCAGCGCCCGGGTGCCGTCGCCCGTCGCCACGTTGCCAGCGATGAGCGGCACCTGCGGTAGCTCGCGGCGGAGCCAGCGCATCATCTCGATGGCATTGGTGGAATGGCCGTGCGCGATGTCCAGGACCAGCACGTCCACCCCCGCCTCGGCGACAGCGGTGGCGCGCTCCCACTCGCCGCGCTTCACCCCGATGGCCGCGCCCACCCGCAGCCGCCCGCGCTCGTCCTTTGTGGCGTTCGGGTGCTGGATGCGCTTGATGATGTCCTTGGTCGTGATGAGCCCGGTCACCCGGCCGGACTCATCCACCAGCGGCAGCTTCTCGATCTTGGCACGATGGCAAAGCAGGCGCGCCTCTTCCAGCGTGGTGCCCTGCGGCGCGGTGATGACCTCGCGGGTCATCAACTGCTGGACGGGGCGCTGCGGGTCGTCCTCGAAAAGAACATCGCGCGCGGTGAGGATGCCGAGCAACTGGCGCTCGCTGTCCAAAACAAGGAGCCCGCCCACGTCAGCCTGATGCATCACGCGCCGCGCCTCGTCCACCGGCGCGTCGGGCGCGATGGTGAGCGGCTTCTCGATGACGAGGTTTTCCGCCCGCTTCACGCGCCGCACCTCTTCCACCATGCGCTGCACCGTCATAAAGCGATGGATCACCCCCAAACCGCCAGCGTGCGCCATCGCGATGGCCATGTCGGACTCGGTAACGGTGTCCATGTTGGCCGAGATCACGGGGATGTGGAGCGAGATAGCCGCTGTCAGGCTGCTTCGCGTGCTCACGTCCCGTCGCGACTGCACGGCTGACTGGCGGGGAGCCAGCAGCACATCATCGAAGGTTAGTCCCTTTCGTTGCCGTATCTTCATCTTACAACCCCCCTTCCCCTTGAACGCTCATCGTTAAACGTTCCCATCTGCCCATCCGCCTCCGACTTCCCTCGGGGCTGGTTCGCTCGCGGTTAACGGTCCAGCGCCCCCTTCGGCCAGGCCTCGACAGTGATTTTGCCATCCCGGAGGCGAGCAAGTTCCGGTCCCTGCGGCTGAAGGCGCTCCCACAGCCGCAGCCGCTTGCGCTGCTGCTCGTCCGGCGCCATGGCGATCTGATCGCTGATGCGAAGCTGGGTCGGGGCCAGCTTCAGGGCGCAGACGATGGCATGATCGTCCCCCATCGCCCCCGCGTGCACCAGGCCGCGCAACGAGCCCCACACCACCACATCGCCGCCCGCCACAATCTCGGCCCCCGGGTTCACATCCCCCAGCACCACCACGGCATGCGGGTGGCGCACCACCTGGCCGCTGCGCAGCGTTCGCCGCACCAGCAGGGCCTCCGCGCTTTCCTCGGGCACGGCCACGCGCCGCTGTGCGCGGTCGGCGGAACTTTCCGGCGAGACCACGAAGGGCAGTTCCAGGCCTATGGCAATGGCCGCGCCACGGGTGCCCTCGTCGGTGGCCCGCAGCGATGAAAAGCGAACCTCCCACTGCTCCATCAGTGCCTGCACGCCGCGCAGGGCTTCAATGTCCAGCACGCGCTCGCCCACGTCGAGCGTGACGACCGCGCCGCGAAAGAAGGCACCCGCCTGCTCCAGGTGCGCCTGCAACGCTGCCAGGGCCGAGGGGGTATCCCCCTCCACCGGCAGCGTGATGACCAGCCCATCGCGCTCCCCCTTGACACCCACCTGGCTCACCGGACCTCCTCAAAGCGCACGTCGTAATGCGAATAGGGCGCCACATTGAGCGACACATACGGCCCGCCCGGCAAGGAGGCGCGCACGTACCAGGAGAGGGACTGGCCAGCGTTCAACGAGCCGTAAAAGAAGCTTCCATCGGGCCCTGTGGTGATGGTAGCGACCGGCGAGCCGCCGCGGTCAATGGTGATCGGGATGCCGGGGATCGGCACGCCCGCGCTGTCCACCACCTGCCCCGACACGGCGCTGAACTCCTCATCCCATCCCGAGGTTGCCACAAAGACGCCGCGGTACTTGCTGGTGATGATAGGGGGCACGGGCGAAGGGGTGGGCGCCACCACCTCCGTGGGAACGGGCGCCTCGACCGGGGCGGGCGTGGGAACGATGTCCAGCGGGCGCTCGCTAAAGTAGTAGTCAATGATCCTGCGCGCGATGGGGGCCGCCACCTCGGAGCCCTGGATGACCGACTCCTTGTTCCCGTGAACAAAGACCACCAGGGCGATCTCCGGGTTCTCGTAAGGGGCAAAGGCGGTAAACCAGGCATGGGTAAGCTGGTTTCCCTCCTCATCGGTGCGACAGTCGGGGGTTCCGTCCTCCTTGATATAGCGCTCGCAATATTCGGCGGTGCCTGTCTTGCCCGCCACGGGGACGGGGGAATCGCGGAAGACCAGGTTGGCGGTGCCATCGGGCCAGGTGGTTGCCCCCAGCATGCCCTCTGCCACAATGTCCAGGTATTCTGGTGGGACATTGACGTGGCGCAGGATGCGCGGCTCAAACGCAGTTTTGACGTGCCCTGTCGCGTCTTGCACCTGGAAGACCACCTGCGGCTCGTAGATCACCCCGCCGTTGGCGATGGCGGTCGTCGCATTCAATATCTGCAGCGGCGTCACGATCAGGTAGCCCTGGCCGATGCTCATGTTGTAGGTGTCACCCGTCACCCAGGTCTGCTGCCACGCGAGGCGCTTCCACTGGCGCGTGGGCACGTGGCCAGTGGCCTCGCCCGGCAGCCGGATGCGCGTGCGCTCCCCCAGCCCGAACGCTGTGGCCCATTTGGAGAGGGCGTCAATGCCAAGCCCGTCGAACTCTTCCAGGTAGCCGCCGCCCACCTCGTAAAAGAACACGTCGCAGGAGTGCGCGATGGCATCCACCACGGTCTCCCCCTCATGGCCACGCTCGAGCCAGCAGACAAAGGGTTGCGCCAGTTCCATAGCCAGCGCAGGGTTGTTGATGACATTCTCGTTGGGCAGATAGATGGTGCCCGGGTCATGGATGACCGTGTCGCGGGTAATCACCCCGTCGGCCAGGGAGCCTGCGGCAGGGATAATCTTGAAGATGGAGCCAGGGGGATAGGTACCGCTCACGGCGCGGTTGAACATGGGCTTGAGCGGATCGTCCAGGAACGACTGGTGCACCACGGGGTCAATGGTGCCTACAAACTCGTTGTTGTCGTAGCTTGGCAGCGACACCATGGCCAGCACCTCGCCGGTGGTGGGCTTCAATACGATCGCCACCCCCTCCTGGCTCCCGACACTGGCCATCCCTTCCGCCAGGGCCTGGCTGACCGCCTCCTGCAGGCCCGTCTCAATGGTCAAGAAAGACGTTATGGCCGGGCGTGGCGGGCTGCTCCTGCCGGATGCGAATCTGCTCGCCCACCACGTTTTCTTCCACCACGCGCGTGCCACGCACGCCGCGCAGCTCCTCCTCATACCCCGCCTCGATCCCTGCCATGCCTATGCGGTCGGTCGGCAGGTAGGGGTTGGTGCTAAAGCGGGTCTGCCGGGTGAGGAACGCCTCGGAGATGGGAAGCTCATAGCCTAGCAGATGAGAGTACAGGGGGCCATCCCGATACTCGCGCTGCGAGCTAGCGATGATGGTAAGGCTGGGCAGGGTGGCACTGTTTTCCATGGCGGCAAACGCCAGCTCCTGCGCCAGGTCCGCCTGCACCGTCACCTCGTCGTAAGGCGCGATCACAAGTGCCTCCGCGAAGCAGCGCAGCAGTTCCCCGCGCTGGCAAATCTTCCCGATGTCCTCCAACAGCATCTGCCCGCTGGCTTCCTCGAACGCCTGCCGGAGGGCCCCCACGGCATCCGACTCCGGATAGGGCATGTTGAGGGTTCGCGCTATAGCGCCAAGCGTCGTCGCCGCCTGCTCCCACTGCGCGTCGCTCCACAGCTGCCAGGTGGCGTTCACCACGCTGGCTGGCAGGAGGCTGGCACGGAAGTTGGGGCGATTGCGCACGAGGATGCGCCCCTGCCGATCGTAGATCACGCCACGGGGCGCATCAATCTGCTGCGAGCGCAAACTGTTCTGCTCGGACAAACGCTGGTAGTTGGCGCCGCCCAAAATTTGAATCTGCCACAGTCGCACGGTGAGCGCCACGAACGCCAGGAGCACGAGGCCCTGGAACAAGAGGAGCCGCTGACGAATTTGTCCTTCGGTCACAAGTCACGCCTCCAGTCAATGCTACGCTGGCCAGCCGCCTGGCTAAGCCGGCGCAAGGGGCGGAAGAGGAGCAGGACGAGGGTGGCGTCTAACAGCGCCGAAGCGGGCAACATGCTCCACCTGCGAGCCCACGCCACCTCCCAACCGAGGCTCTGCATCATCACCATGGCTATAAAATGGAAAAGGGGGGAAAGGAGGAACATGAAGCTGGCAGGCACCAGCGCCGTGGGCCGAAAAGGGAGCGCGTCCGCGAAGCCTACCAACAGGGCGATGACAAGCAGGGCAACCGTGAAGGTGCCGAACGGGGTAACCGAGTACAGGTCCAACTCGATCCCCCCCACGAAGGCCCACAGCAGGCCCGCCCGCCCGCCGCGCAGCATCCCCCAAAGGACGACGAGCGCCAGGACCAGGTTGGGGTGCACCCCAAAAAGTGTCACCTGGGAGAGGAAGGCACTTTGGAGGAGCCCGGCCAGCAACAGCAGCAGGAGCCAGGGGCTGAAGAGTTGATCCGTCGAGGGGGCACCGGCGCGCAGGGTCATGGGGCCACGGTTGGGGCGGGAACGGGGGTGGCGGTGGCAGCGTCCAGGGGCTCGTCCGGGGTGGGGATGAAGCTGCGAACCACGAAGACGTATTCCAGGTAGGCCAGTTCTACGGTCGAACGGACCACAGCTTCCTGAGAGGCGTTGATGTCGCTTCGCTCCACCGAGTCTACCACGCCGATGACGAGCCCCCGCGGAAAGGCCCCCCCCAGCCCTGCCGTGAGCACCACGTCGCCCGGCTCCACCCGTTGCTCGTGCGGGATGTGGCGCATCACCAGGCCATTGTTGGTGCCTTCCACCACGCCAAGCGCGCGCCCCTGCTGCGTGACGGCGGTCACCTTGCTCGTCTCATCTGTTAAAAGAAGCACCTTGGCCCAACCCTGGCCCGACTCGACCACCTGGCCGATCAGCCCTCGCGCCGTGACGACGCTCATCCCTGGCAGCACGTCCGACTCGCGCCCCTGGTTGATCCGGATCGCCTGTGCCAGGTTGCTTACCTCGCGCCCCACAACGGTGGCAGGCTCTTCCTGGGAGACGATCTCCGCCACCTGGAGGGTGTAGTTCGGATGATCGCCCTTGAAGTCGAGTTGCTCGCGAAGTTGGGTGTTCTCGGCTTCCAGCGCAATCACTCGCACGTTGACCAGCGTAAGCTCATCAATCTGGCGGCGCAGGGTCTCGTTTTCCGCACGCAGCGCCCCCAGGTTCTGCAGGGCCTTCCAACTCTCGCTCAAGTTTCGCCCTACCGATGACAGGCCGCTTTCGGCCGGGAGCGTGAGCCGCTGGCCGATATCCTGGGGGGTGTCCATGCGGTTGCCCAGGTCCAGGGCAATCAGCAGAAAGGCTAACAGGAGCATCCCCAGAAAGGTGAGGAGATGACTGCGAACGCGGGTCATAGGGCTGTGCGCGGCGCCTTAGCGCAGCTGCACGATGCGCTGGGTGGGCGCGAGCACCTTGCGAAGGGTGTCGAAGTTGTCCAGCACCGTGCCCGCCCCGCGCACCACGCAGGCGAGCGGGTCTTCCGCCACATACACATTGATGCGCGTCTCCTCAGTCAGCCGCTGCGCCAGCCCCTGGAGCAGGGCCCCGCCGCCCGCCAGGGCGATCCCGTTCAGCATCAGGTCGGCTACCAGCTCAGGCGGGGTCTCATCAATGGTAGCGCGCACGGCATCCACGATGGTGGAAACGGGGCCGCTCAGCGCCTCGCGAATCTCGATGCTGCTGACGGTGACCCCCTCCGGCAAGCCGGTGATAAGGTTGCGTCCCCGCAGCAGCATCGTCTGCTCCTCTTCCAGCGGGTAGGCGGAGCCAATCAACTTCTTGGTTTCCTCCGCCATCCGCTCGCCGATAAGCAGATTATACTTCTGGCGCGCGTAATTGATGATTTCTTGATCCAGCTCGTCGCCAGCCACGCGGATAGAGGTATTGACAACGATGCCCCCCAGCGCACACACGGCCACCTCGGTCGTGCCACCGCCAATGTCAATGACCATGGAGCCAACCGAGTCAATGACGGGCAAGCCGGCGCCAATCGCCGCAGCCATCGGCTGCTCGATCAGGTGCGCCTCGCGCGCGCCCGCGCTCAACGCGGCGTCCTGCACGGCGCGCTTCTCGACCTCTGTCACGCCACCGGGGATCCCGACCACGATGCGCGGGGCGGGGCGAGGGTTGAGCAGGTTGGTGTGGACCTTCTGGATAAAGTAGTTGAGCATCTTCTCGGTCACATCAAAGTCCGAGATGACCCCATCGCGGAGCGGACGAATGGCGATGATGCTGGCAGGCGTGCGCCCCACCATCTCCTTCGCCTCCGCCCCGATGGCCAGCACCTTCTTGGTACGCTTTTCAATCGCGACGACGGAGGGCTCGTTGATGACCACGCCGTGGCCACGAACCATTACGAGTGTATTGGCTGTGCCCAGGTCAATCGCGATATCGCGCGAGAAGAGGCCCATCAGCCAGGAAAGTGGGTGCACCATGCGTAACCTCGAGCCATTGGAACGCGAAACCGCTAAGCCAGCGATTCAGCGCCCTAACCGAAAAGGGCAGGGCGCGCCGCGAGGGCACGGCCCTGCCCTTCTAAAAGAAGAGCCTTACAGGAAGGCTAACACATTACTCGTCGTCGGCAGCGGTCTCGGCGGCCTCGCCCCCGTCAGCCGGGGCGGCCTCCATCCCATCCAACGCTACCTCGGCACGTGCCGGGGCGGTGGCCGCCACGATTAGCGTGTCAGCAGGGGTGATGAGGGTGACGTTGGCGGGCAGGGTAATGTCGCCAGCGGTGAGGCTCTGGCCGATCTCGGTCAGGCCCGTCACGTCTATCTCCAGGTGCCCCGGCAGGTTGTCCGGCAGGGCTTCCACCGTGAGCGTCGTCACCGACTGCACCAGCACCGCGTCCTGCATCTCGACGGCGGGGGCTTCCCCAGTGAGGGAAATCTGCACGTCGGCCTGGATCATCTGGTCCAGCCGAACGGCTAGAAAGTCCACGTGGGTGATGTGAAGCCGCGTGACGTGGCGCTGGACCTCGCGCGTGAGCACGGGCACGCTTACGCCATCGAGCTGCAGATCAATCACGCGCGCGGCGCCCGCCGCGGCCAGGGCGCGGTTCAGGTCGCGCTCGTTCATTTGTACGGAAAGCGACTCGCGCAGGAGGCCCCCGTATACCACGGCAGGCACCACCCCCTGCTTGCGCAGGTACTTGACTGCCTTGCCCGTCACGGTGCGCGGCTGCGCCGCCAGCTTGATATGTTCCATAAGTGTAGCCCAACTTCCTTTCGCCAGAAAAAAGGCGTGCAGCCCAGCAAGAGTCAGGTCCGATAGGGGACGCAGAGCGCACCCCTGGACTGATTTGGCGCTGCCCCAGCAAAAGCGGGACAGCCTTTCAACGCACCCGACCCTTGAACGCTGCTACCTTCGATGGTCACGCAACATGAGAGGGCGCACCAAGCGCCCTCTTTCTACCAGTATTCTATGGGAAAGGGGGCGCTTCGTCAAAAGATGGAAGACGGTGGCGGGCCCTGTCTGGAACGAGCCGTTGTTCGGGAAGCAAAAAGTGGCAGGGCTGGCTTGAAGTGCCGAAGGTTGTCAACGGGTGTAATATAGTTGTAAGATAATGCGGGTACGGTATCAGGGGCAAGCAGGGGCGACCACACAGGCCCGCCCGGGGTGACAAATGAAGGAGCAAGTGCTATCCGGAATGGGTATGAGGGTGTAAAGGCATCCACGGACAATTTATAAAATTGTCCTACGGGGCGCGTATCCGCGTTCCGGCGCCCTCATGCCCAGTTACCCATCGGAATGGGTATCAGCCGGAGGTCGTCCCCTTCTTCATCAACTATTGCGAAAGGAAAGCCATGAGCCAGGATAGCAAGGAGCATCCACGGACAATTTACAAAATTGTCCTACGCACCCTGTAGGACAATTTTGTAAATTGTCCGCGTTCCGGCGCCCTCATGCCCAGTTACCCATCGGAATGGGTATCAGCCGGAGGTCGTCCCCTTCTTCATCAACTATTGCGAAAGGAAAGCCATGAGCCAGGATAGCAAGGAGCAGGACCTCGAAGTCAACCGTGAGGACGCGCAGGGCGAGTATCTCACGACCAACCAGGGGGTGCGGGTCAGCGACGATCACAACTCGCTCAAGGCGGGGCCACGCGGCCCCACGCTCATGGAAGATTTTATCTTCCGCGAGAAGA
The DNA here is from genome assembly GCA_963721895.1 of uncultured Chloroflexia bacterium. GTDB lineage: Bacteria > Chloroflexota > Anaerolineae > Ardenticatenales > Ardenticatenaceae > CAVRLZ01. Next base: position 174,063 of record CAVRLZ010000002.1, read on the forward strand.
TGACGCACTTCGACCACGAGCGTATCCCAGAACGAATCGTCCACGCGCGCGGTTCCGCCGCGCATGGCTACTTCCAGCCGTACGAATCATTGGCCGAGCTCACGCAGGCCAGTTTCCTCCAGGACCCGAACGTCAAAACCCCCGTCTTTGTGCGCTTCTCGACCGTAGCAGGCTTTCGTGGGTCGGCGGACACGGCGCGCGACCCGCGGGGTTTTGCCACGAAGTTTTACACCGACGATGGAAACTTCGATCTGGTGGGGAACAACATCCCGGTCTTCTTTATCCAGGATGCCATCAAGTTCCCGGACCTGGTTCACGCGGTCAAGCCGGAACCCCACAACGAGATGCCGCAGGCTTCCGTCGCGCACGACACCTTCTGGGATTTCATCTCGTTGATGCCCGAGGCCATGCACATGGTCATGTGGGCTGTGTCCGACCGCGCCCTGCCGCGCAGTTTCCGCATGATGGAAGGCTTCGGCGTCCACACCTTCCGCTTCGTCAATGAGGCGGGCAAGGCGCGCTTCGTCAAGTTCCACTGGAAGCCGGTGCTGGGCACGCATGGGCTGGTGTGGGATGAGGCGCAGAAGATCGCGGGCAAGGATGCCGATTTCCACAGGCGCGATTTGTGGGAAGCTATCGAGATGGGCGATTTTCCGGAGTACGAGCTGGGCGTGCAGATCGTCGAGGAGGAGGACGAGCACAGCTTCGACTTTGACCTGCTCGATGCCACCAAGATTATCCCGGAAGAGTTGGTGCCGGTGCGGCTCATCGGCAAGATGGTGCTGAACCGGAACCCCGACAACTTCTTCGCGGAAACGGAGCAGGTGGCCTTCCATCCGGGCCATGTGGTGCCCGGCATTGATTTCACGAACGATCCCCTGCTCCAGGGGCGGCTCTTTTCCTACACCGACACCCAACTGCTGCGGTTGGGCGGGCCAAACTTTGCAGAAATTCCGATCAACCGCCCCGTGGCGCCGGTTCACAACAACCAGCGTGACGGCCACATGCGGCAGACGATCAACCGCGGGCGCGTGTCGTACGAGCCGAACTCGCTGGGGAACGGCTGCCCCATGCAGGCACCGGCGGCCATGCGCGGCTATGGCAGCTATGCTGAGAAGATTGACGCGCACAAGGTCCGCGAGCGGAGCGAGAGCTTTCTCGACTTTTTCACGCAGGCCACGCTGTTCTGGGCGAGCCAGTCGGAGCCAGAGCAGGAACACATGGTGCAGGCTCTCCAGTTCGAGCTGGGGATGGTCGAGACGATGCACGTGCGCGAGCGGATGGTGCAGTTGCTGGCGAACGTGGACATGGAGCTGGCGCAACGCGTGGCCGAGGGCATCGGCGTCAAGGAGGTCACGGGCGACCTGGGCTACCTTGAGTCGTCCACGGCCCCGCTACCGTCCAGCCGCCGCGGGGCCGCCGCGCCGGGCAACTCCCCCTCGTTGAGCATGGCGCGGCCCGCCCCCTCGGCGCGGAGCCGCCGCGTTGCCATCCTGGTAGCGGACGGGGTCAACGGCGCGGAGGTTGAGCAGGTGAAGGCGGCGCTGAAAGAAGAGGGCGCACACGCCATGCTCATCGCGAAGCAGTTGGGCTCGGTCCAGAGCACGGATGGGGAAGCGATGAAGGTGGACAAGAGCTTTCTCAATACTGCCTCGGTCCTGTTCGATGCCGTATACGTGCCGGGCGGGGAGCAGAGCGTCAAGGCGCTGATGCAGCAGGGCAACGCGCTGCACTTCATCAACGAGGCCTTCAAGCATTGCAAGCCCATCGGCGCGACGGGCGACGGGGTGGCCCTGCTCGAAGCAACGGCCCTGGACGATGCGCTACTGTCCAGCGATGGCCTGCGCGAGGAGCAGGGGGTCGTCACCGCGCGCGACGCATCGGGCGTGGGGGCGTTTGCAGGGGCGTTCATCGGGGCGCTCCGCCAGCATCGCCACTGGGGGCGCGAGCAGAAGGAGCGGGTGCCCGCGTGATGACGGGTCGGCTTTAAAGCCAAACAAAGCGAGCGGCACTGAATCGTGCCGCTCGCTTCGTTTTGGCTTTGCTATGGATTTAGCTATGGGTGTCAGTTCCAGCAACCCATCCGACGGTTAGCGCGTGCGCAGGCGCACGGTAAAGGCAGCGCCGAGCAACACGACACCGGTGATCACCGCCAGCCAGGGCAGCGTGGACATGGGGTTGTCGGCGCCGGTCTGCGGCACGACTGCCGGGGCGGCGGTGGTGGTGGCCGCATTGTCGGTCATGCTCTGGCTGCTCATGGCGGCCACGATGGTCGGCGGCAGCAGCACGGAGTCAATCACGTGGATGACGCCGTTGGAGGCGGCAATGTCCGCTATGATGACCGTCGCATCGTTGATCTTGACCGAGTCGCCCTCAACGGAGATGGCGATCTCCTCCCCCTGGACCGTCGCCGCCGACTGGCCGGCCATGCTCATCGCATCGGCAGCCATCACGGTGCCGGGCACCACGTGGTAGGTCAGAATCGCCGTCAGGGTCTCGGCATCCAGCGACTCGAGGGTGCCGGCAGGCAGCTTGGCGAAGGCATCATCCGTCGGCGCGAAGACCGTGAAGGGCCCCTCGCCCATCAACGTCTCGTCCAGCCCCGTCTGCTGGAGCGCGCTGACCAGGGTCGTGAATCGCCCGTCCGCCACGGCGATCGTGACGATGTCCTGCTCTCCCTGCGCTGCAGCGGGCAGCACTCCAACCAGCAACAGCGCGATCACCATCATCACTGCATAAACACGTTTCATTGACACAGTCTCCTTGAAAGGGTTGGGTAAACAAACAATCCTAGGTGGTTCACGGCTTGATCGTACAAACTATATACAAACCATTAACAACCTGTGCAGACTTTACCTCAAGGCTGAAGGCTTGTCCGTGATAAGCATCACCCACCCCCCCGACCCAATCAAAAAGCCGGGCGGTTTCCCACCCGGCTCCTCTCTTTCAGGCTAATTCGGCGCCTGGTGCCACTCGGTTACGCTTGTAGCAGTTGGATGGCGTGCTCCAGCCGCGCGATCACGGCCTCGCGCCCCACCTGCGCGGGCCGCTTCCCACCACTGGCCAACTGTTGCACGATCCGTAGTTTAAACTCGCGGCTGTGGATTCGTCGTTCCATGTCACTTCTCCTTGCTTGGTAATTTACTATTCAAGTGAGAAGTTGACTATCTTTCTGGTCTGGTAAATGGGGGTCACTCCAACCCCATCCTAGCAACCACTCGCAGGCCTAAACCCTGACAGCTCAGCACGGGGCAGCCCACGCCCGTCAGAGGGGATCCAGAGATCAGAGTCCAGAGCAACGGCGGGGACCGACGCCACCACCCGAAACCCGAGGAGTCGCAGCGGTTACTCGGGTCGCACCCGTCGCGAGAGGCCGCGCGCGCGACCGATGGTAGCCGTCCCACGACCCACCACGCAACACGCGGGGCGCTGAAGTTGTCATACTATGTCGACCAGACCCGCCCTCCCACTCGCTACTCGTCCACTCCCACACATTCCCTGCCAGATCATACACCCCCTCCCCCGTCCTACCCCCCTCATATATCCCCACCGCGCTCGTCTGCCCCACTCCCCCTTCCCTCGTGTTCGCCTTCCCCTCCTCCCACTCATCCCCCCACGGATACCACCACCCCACGCTCCCCCCTGCCCACTCGCCGTGTCCTTCGCTCCCTCGCTCTCTCGCTCCCCGCTCCAACGCTCCCCTGTCTCCCCCGCGCTGCCGCCTCCCATTCTTCCTCCCGCGGCAGCCGTACCTCGTAGCCCACCTTCCACGACAGCCACCGACAGAACGCCACTGCCTCGTACCAGTTCACACGTCTCCCGCGGATGGTTCCCGTAGGTCCACCGCGGCGCCTCTGGCTTCTGCTTTCCCCCTGCCAGCCCCTCCCACCACTCCGTCCCGCTCGTACCCATCCTCTGCCCCCAGGAACGCTTCCCACTGCCGGTTCGTGACCGGGTAGCGCGCCATCCAGAAGGCCGCAAGCTCCACCTCCTGTTCTGGCAGGGACTCGATAGGCTTCGCCCATCCCCCCCGATTCGGTAGCGCCCCCCTGCTATCCGCACCCACGCGATATCCGGCACCCCGTCCGGCCGGAGCCCCACCCCGGGACGATCGTCGGCATCAAGCCGTGCCAGGACGCGGTAGGCCGCGGCGCGCCCACGCGGGTCTCGGTCGGCGGCTTTGGCACGCGCGCTCGCCACCAGAGCCGCGCGCGTCTCCGGCTCCACATCCGCCAGGGTCAGCCCCTCCCCGTTGCGCAGGAGCACCTCCAGCGCCACCTCAGGGCTCGCCCCCGCCAGCCAGCGTACCACGCGGTTGACCCCCGCTTCCCCCTCCCCCACCCCCACCACTTCCCCCAGCATGACCGTCATTTCCCGCCACACGCCCCCCTCCCACCACGCAGGCCCAAAGAGTTGCGTCGGGAACGTTCCGTGGCTTCTGTTCCATCGTTCCACTGCTCCAGCGCTTCCAGCAGCGGGCGCGCCGCGAAAAATTCCTGAAGCAGTTGATGGGCGAAGCGCACGCGCTCCCCCTCTTCCTGCAGCACACTTGCGGAGAGCGCAGCCTTCAGCAGCGTTGCCCCGTCGGGGCCCATGGCAGCCTGAGCCTCGGCATGGGGAAGCACCGTCCCCTTGACTTCCTGCATCGCGGTGGCAACGAGTGCCAGTCGCCTGCTCGATGCGATCGTCGGCGGGCCACGGCTCGCCCCGCCTCGCTGCCTGTTCCGCCTCCCGCCCCAGCAGGGTGCCCACAAACTCCGCGAACAGCGCAGCCCGGCTGCCCGGCAGCGCCCCGCGCTCCTCATACACATCGCACGCGATCCCCAGCAGGAAGGGGTTGCGGCACAGCGGCAGCAGTCGGCCATGCATCCCGCGCCACGCCGCATACTCGCTACCCGACGTATAAGAGGGCACGCGCGCTTTTGCATCCCAGAACCGATCGCCCTCTGCCTGCGCATGGACCTTCTGCCAGAAGCTCAACAGCGGCTCGCTCCCCCCCAGGGCCCCCCAGAGCGCCGCCCCGCGTTCCTCCCCCAGCCGGCGGCAGGCGACGGCCCGGATCTGCGGCGGCTCCAGGTCGCGCAGATAAAGTTGTTCCAGGGCTGAGTGCGCGCGCAGCGGGGCCAGGTCGTCGCGATAGTCGCGCGCGCGGCAGGAAAGGATAAAACGCGCCTGGACCTGGAGAAAATCCGCGCACCGCCGCCACCAAGTCGTCACCATGGATGCTCCGGCGCGGCATCTCGTTCAGCGCATCACAGAGAAAGACGAAGCGCGGGCTCAGTTCCTCCCAGTGCTCCGCCAGCGGCCCCAGCCGCGCGCGCACGAAGGCAGCGAAGGGCTGTGGCACCTCCCCGGCCACCCCACTGTAGCGGCTCAGCGGCAGCGGCACCGGTAGCAGCAGCCCCGCGCGTGCGTCAGGGTCGGCCCCCTGCCACGCCTCCGCATAGCGCGCGGCCACAAAGGCCAGCGTCCACGTCTTGCCGCTGCCCGGTTCCCCCAGCAGGACGGCGCGCCGTGCCGCCAGCAGGCGCTCCGCCACGTCCGGCACTGGTTCCGCCGTCGCACCGTCGTGCGCGCGGTACTCGGCAGCCAGCGGGGCCGCACTCGGCCGATAGCGGCGCGGGTCGGGATAGAAGTCGTCCTCTTCCTCGTCAGCGGGCGTGCCGCTCGGGCGCCGCCTGCTGCTGCGCCTCCCCAGCCAGCGAGACGTACTGCTGCTGCACCTGCCGCCAGTAGCCGCGCGTCAGCCGCGCCAGGTAGGCCGCGATGGCCGCCTCGCGCGCCTCGGCCTCGCGTGGGTCCCGCAGCGCCTGCCGCAGAGGGGCCAGCCATCGTTCCAGCGCGCTCGCCCGGTCGCCCGCGCACCTCTTCCTGCACCGTTTCCAGGTAATTCACGAGCGGGTGCTGGCCGTCGGTCATGCGCGGCGCATCGCCCAGGAAGGTGAGGAGTTGCTGAACGTAAAGCTCCGGCTCCTGGATGTCGGGCGGGACGCGATGGTAGGCCGGCATGGAGGGAAAGGCCATCCCTAGATAATGCAGCCGCTTCGTTTTTTCCAGGTGCACCGGTGCCAGAAAGCGCACCAACTCGCGAAAGTCTGCCGCGCTTTGCCACATACGCGCGTCCCCCTCCTACCAGTCGTTCCAACTCATCGGTTTCGGTTTCAAGCGATCTAGAAGAAGCGATTGTACTGGGCAGGGCGCGCCTGCCGCACCGCTTCCAGCAGGCGGCCCGTCTCCCCCGTACGCTCGCAATGGGCGATCAGCAGCTGAATTTTCTGGCCCTTCGTCATCCCCATGGAAAAGTCGTCGTACACCGGGCGAAAGTCTATGTAGCAGAGGGTCGTCAGATCTTCGTCGCTGAAAGCAACCGTCAGCAACTCGCGCAGGCGGGGGTCAGGGGGTGGGGCGGACGGGCGGGGCGGCAGCGGAAGCGGGGCGGCGCGCCCAAGCAACTCATCCACGAAGGCAAGGTCGTCGGGGCGGCCCGTGACCCGCTCGCGCAGCGCTTCCAGGGCCGAGGCAAGGGCGGGGCGGCCTGTCTCCGCCAGGAGCCCGTGCTCCTGAAGGGTCCGGACCAGCGCTGCGCGAAGGAGCGCGCGTCCACGCCAAAGTCCAGGCGGCCCTCGAAGGCCTCCAGCCCGGCATCGCTTAGGAAGTTTTGCCGCTGGAGCGTGGTCAGCAGCCCCGCGCGCACCTCCAGCAGGTCCACCAGCCTGCGCTGCTCCTGCCTCGTGAGCGGTAGCTCGGCCATCCTCGTGCCTCCATTCTGTGCAATGCCAATTCCTGCTCGTCCGCAAAGATGGGGAAGATAGAAGGTCCGCTGTCCCGGAAACGGCGCCTAAGGCTGCAGCAGCCCGATGGCCCGCTGGATGCGGGCCAGGGCGGCCTCGCGCCCGACATGGTAGAGCGTCTCGAAGATGCCCGGCGCCGCCTTGCGCCCCGTCACGGCCACGCGGATGGGCTGGAACAGTTGCCCGGCCTTCAGGCCAAGCTCGCTGGCGGTGCCGCGCAGGGTCTGCTCGATGGCTTCCAGGCTCCACTCGCAGCCACGTAGGGCCTCGAGCGCGCCTTCGAGGGCGCGGCGGGTGGCGGCGGCATCCATCTTCTGGCCGGGCAGGTCGGCAGGGTCAGGCACGGGGGCGTCCCCCAGGAAAAAGTCGAGTAGCTCCGGCGCCTCGCTGAGGAGCTTCATGCGCTCCTGCACCAGCGGCAGCACCTCGATCAGGCGCGCCTCGTCGGTGGGCAGTCCCGGCGCGTGCCAGAACGGGCGTGACGCGGCGGGCAAGCTCCTCCACCGGCAGTTGGCGGATGTAGTGGCCATTCATAAAGTCGAGCTTCTCGTAGTTAAAGGCAGAGGGGCTCTTCTTCAAATCATGGATGTCGAACTTCTCGATCATCTCATCGAGCGAGGCGATGTCGCGGTCGGGCGCGACGGACCATCCGAGGAGGGCTATGTAGTTCAGCAGGGCTTCGGGCAGGTAGCCCGCCTCGCGGAACTCCGGCACGGTGGTGATGTACTCGCTCACGGTGCCGTCCGCGTTCTGCTTGCGCTTGGCCATCTTGCCCTTGCCGCTGGGGTCCAGAATCAGCGGCAGGTGGACGTAGACCGGCGGCTCCCAGCCCAACGCGCGATAGATCATCACATGGAGCGGGAAGGTGGGGATGTACTCCTCCCCCCGCATGGCGTGGGTGATGCCCATGTCGTGATCGTCCACCACGTGCGCCAGATGGTAGGTAGGCAGCCCATCGCTTTTCAGGAGGATGAGGTCATCGAGGTGGGCATTGTCATGGGTCATCTCGCCCCGCACCGGGTCGGAGACGGTGGTGCGCCCTTCCAGCGGGACGGCGAGGCGAACGACGGGGGCGCGCCCCTCCTGCTCGCAGGCCGCCGCCGCCTCGGCGCGCTCGCTCTCGCTGAGGAAGCGGCAGTGGCGGTCGTAGCCGGTCGGCTGCCCCCTGGCCTGCTGCGCCTCGCGGAGGGACGTCAGCCGCGCCTCGGAACAGTAGCACTCGTAGGCGGCGCCCGCCTCGATCAACGCCCGCGCCGCCTGCTGGTAAAGCGGGCGGCGCTGCGTTTGAAAGTACTGGTTGGGGGGGGCGTCGGGGCCGTCCGGCCCCTCGTCCACATCCAGCCCCAGCCAGGCCAGGGTGTCAAAGATGGCGTGCAACGCATGCTCGCGATAGCGGGTCTGGTCGGTGTCTTCGATTCGGAGGACAAACGCCCCCCCATTGTGGCGCGCCCAAAGCCAGGGAAAGAGGGCGGCACGCACGTTCCCCACGTGCAGGGTACCGGTCGGGCTGGGCGCAAAGCGCGTTCGCACGCGCGTAGTAGGCTCGGTCATAAGGATGTCTCTTCTTTGGTTACAGCGGTAACGGCGGGGGGCAGACACCGGGTGCCCGCCCCCATCGGGTCACAGGGGCCAGTCGCGCAGCAGGCGCTCGGTCTCCTCGGAATGGCCGCTCTCGTCGCGCACCATGTCTTCCAGTTGGACAGCCAGGCCAATGTCGCCCAACTCTTTGGCTTGCTCGGCGCGCTCGGTGTAATCGGCCACGGCGCGGCGCTCGGCGGTGAGGACATGGGACAGCATGGTCCGGTTGTCCTGCGCGGCAGGCACGGGGCGCGGCTGCGTCGTGGGCTCGCCACCGAGCGAGACTATCTTGTTGGCAAGGTATTGGGCGTGCTGCTGCTCGTCGGCCACCTCGGCCAGGAAAAATTCTGCCAGTTGCAGGCGGAAGGGGCCACTGGCCTTGGCGGAATAGGTCAGGTACTGGATGATGGCACCTAGCTCACCCGCAAGGTCTTCATTCAGATTGTCAATCAGGGCTTGTTTATCCATTGTAAGGTCCTTTCTGCTTTGAATGGGCGACGGTTGCGTCGCGTTTCCGATTCGCACCCCCACAAAGGCTTGTACCAGGGCGGCCCCTCGCGCACAGCGTGGCCGTTGGGCCAGGGGCGCTTGGGCTTCTTTAAGTAGCAACAGTGGGGCCACCCGCCAGCGCAAGGGACGGGTGGCCTTCCTTGTTATAGGCTACCGGAGGGGGGCTGGAACGGTCAATCGTCCAACTGTAGCTCCTGAGCAGGTTGGGCGGGCAGGGGCCGCGGGGCTGCTATCGGCGGCGGCGGCGCAGGGGCGGCGGGCTCCGTCGCCGCGGGTATCACGGGCTCCCCTGCGGGCGGGCGGCTGCGCTCCCTGCCAAAATAAATGATCTGCTTCCAGGAGCGGGTGATGGAGTCGCCAAAGATCATCACGAGGTCGCCCGGCTCAGCCATGCGGAGCGCCCCCTCCACCGCTTCCTGCTCGGACAGGATGAGGGTGATGGCGCTGTCGGGAAGGCCGCCGCGCCGCGCGCCCTCGGCGATGAGCGCGGCAGCCTCGCCCAACTCCCGCCCGCGCAGGCTTTCATCCTCACGGATAATCAGGTGATCGAAGGTGCGCGCGGCAATCTCGCCCAACTCGCGCATGTCATCCTCGCGGCGGTCGCCCGCGATGCCCACGACGCCGATCTTGCGACCAAGAACGCGCATCCGCGCCAGCATGTGGTGAATCTCGGTCATGGCGTGGGGGTTGTGGGCATAGTCCAGGATGACGCGGAACGGGTGCTCGTCAAAGATGTTCAAGCGGCCCGGGGTCTGGTAGAAGGAGGTGGCGAAGGTGCGTAGCCCGCGGCGCACGGTTTCCAGGGGCACCGCCAGCCCCAGGGCCAACGCGGCGGCGAACATGGCATTCTGCACGTTGTGGCGCGCGTGCCCTTCCAGCGTGGCGGGGATCAGGTGCGTCCACAGCAGCGGGATGTGCTGCTCCCCCTCGTAGTAGAAGATCATCTGCCCGTTGATCCCCTCCTCCAGCACGATGGCGCGCCCGCCGCCGCGAATGTGCTCGCGGACCTGCTCGTGGTGGGGGTTCATCGTCACCCAGAAGGGGCGCGCGCGGCTACGCTCCGCCAGCGGCGCCACAAGCGGGTCATCGGCGTTGAGCACGATCCACTGCTTCGACACCTCGGCGATGATCCCCTTCACCTCGGCAAGTTCTTCAAGCGTGTCAATGCCCCGCAGCCCCAGGTGGTCGGATGCCACGTTCAGGATGGCCCCTACATCGCAGCGCTTCCAGCCCAGCCCCTCGCGCAGGATGCCACCGCGCGCCGTTTCCAGCACGGCGCAATCCACTGTCGGGTCGCGCAGCACCAGTTTGGCGGCCCAGGGGCCCGTCATGTCGCCCGCCACCGTCAACTCGCCGTTGATGTAGACACCATCGGTGGTGGTCATGCCCACCGTGTAGCCAGCGGTCTGCATGATGTGGGCGAGCATGCGCGTGGTGGTCGTCTTGCCATTGGTGCCCGTGATCGCAGCGATGGGCACGCGGCTGGGGGTGCCGGGGGGAAAGAGCATGTCCATCACCGGCCCCGCCACATCGCGCGGCTTGCCCTCGCTGGGGGCAACGTGCATGCGAAAGCCGGGCGCCGCGTTGATCTCCACGATGCCGCCCCCCACGTCGCTCCAACTCCGCGCGATGTCGGGGCAGATAAAGTCCACGCCCCCCACATCCAGGCCGACGGCGCGCACGGCACGCTCGGCCATGATGCGGTTGTCGTAATGGATCGCATCGGTCTGATCTACGGCGGTGCCGCCGGTGGACAGATTGCCCGTGGAGCGCAGGGCGAACATCCGCCCCGCCTCCAGAACGGTGTCGAGCGTGACCCCTGCCTGGGACATCAGGCGCTCGGCCTGGTGGTCAATTTCCAGCCGCGTGAGCACCTTCTCGTGGCCCACCCCGCGGCGGGGGTCGGCGTTCACCCTGTCCACCAACTCGCGGATGGTGTGCTGCCCATCGCCTACCACGTGTCCGGGCACACGCTGGGCGCAGGCCACCAGCCGCCCGTTGACCACCAGCAGGCGATAATCGTGGCCGGCAAGAAAGGTTTCCACGATCACCGTGTCCGCGTGGACCTGCGCCTTGTCAAAGGCCACGCGCACCTGCTCCGCCGTCTGCAGGTCGAGCGAGACCCCCTTGCCGTGATTGGCATCCAGCGGTTTCACCACCACCGGATAGCCGAGCCGCTCCGCTGCATCGGCGGCCTCGTCCCGCTCATAAACCACGCGCTGGCGCGGCACGGGCAGGCCCAGGTCGGCAAGAAGCTGATTGGTCAATTCTTTGTCGCTGGCAATCTCGACAGCGATGTAGCGCGTCTCGTTGGTGACGGTGGCCTGGATACGCTTTTGGAAGCGCCCGTGGCCGAACTGAACCAGGGACTGCTCGTTGAGCCGAATCCAGGGAATGTCCCGCTTTTCCGCCGCCCGCACCAGCGAGGCGGTCGAGGGGCCCAGGGCACGGCGCAGCGCCAGCCGCGCCAGGGCATCCACCTCCGCCTGAAAATCAAGGGGGGCGGGGTCGTGGGCCACGCGCTGCGGCGGCAGCAGGTGCCGGATCAGGCGCAGCGCCAGCTCACCTGCCTCCAGGCCAACCTGCTCTTCTTCATATTCATAGATGACGTAGTACTGCCCCTCTGGCAGATCCCACTGGCGCGTCTTGCCGAAGGAAACGGGGGTGCCAGCCCGATTTTGCAATTCAATAGCTATGTGTTCCAGCACGTGGCCCAGCCAGGTGCCTTCATCCTCCGTCATGCGGCGCACCAGCCCGCCCGGCTCGCCGTAGGAGCAGCCATGCTCGGCCAGCCCTGGCAGGAGAGGGAGCAACCGCTCGGTAAACCCTTCCAGCTTACGGGTCGGAAAGTGCTCCAGTTCCCCCAACTCCACAGTCAGGCGGATGACAGGGTAAAGCGCGTACAGGTTGGGGCCGCGGTACACGCGGCGATCAAGGATTTCCATAGCACGCCTTTCGCTAAAAAACAGTCGGTGCCAACCTGAGCGGGGCGCCGAGCGGATGGTTGACCTTTCAAGCTCCGGCAGGGATTGCCGCCGATTCTACTCTGAGCGCCGCGAAGCGACAATCAAGGCACCAGGAGGAGGAGCAGGTCGTTGACGTTGGTGAGGGTGGGGCCGGAGCGGAGCAGGTCGCCGGTGGCGTCGAGCAGGGGGTACGCATCGTGCCGGGCTAGCGCGGCGGCAGGGTCCTGCCCCTGCGCCAGGGCGCGCGCGACGGTGCCGCTGTCCACGACGGCGCCCGCACTGTCGGTGGGCCCGTCGCTGCCATCGGTGGCCAGGGCCCCCAGGAGGATGCCCGGCTCCGCAGCGAGGTGCAGCGCAGCGGCAAGGGCCAACTCCTGGTTTCGCCCGCCCCGACCGACTGCCCCCCCTGCCCCTGTCAGGGTCACCGTCGTCTCGCCGCCGAGGATCAGGCAGGCAGGGCGCGGCACGGGGCGCGCGCGGGCCTGAACCTCCTGGGCCACCGCCACCGCCACCGTGGCGACCTCGCGCGCCTCCCCCTGCAGGAAGGTGGTGAGGAGCAGGGGGTGGTAGCCCCGCTGCTGCGCGGCGCGGGCCGCGGCCTCCGCCGCCTGCCCATTGTCGGCCACGATGAGGGTCTGGGTCCGCTGAAAGAGGGGGTCCCCCGCCTTCGGGGTGTCGGGCAGGTCGCCGCTCAGCCCCTGCGCGATGCGGGCGAGCACGGGGGGCGGCAGCCGCTCGGCCAGCCCATAGCGCTCCACGATGCGCTGCACGTCCTGCCAGGTGGAGGGGTCGGGCACGGTGGGCCCGCTGGCGATGGCATCGAGGGGGGAGCCCACCACGTCCGAGAGCACGAGCGTGACGAGGGTGGCTGGCGCCACCGTGCGGGCCAGTTGCCCCCCCTTCACGGCGGACAGATGCTTGCGGAGCGTGTTCATCTCGTTGATCGTCGCCCCGCTGCGGAGCAGGGCATCGGTGGTAGCTTGAAGGTCGGCCAGGGTGAGGGGCGCCGGCAGCACCTCCAGCAGCGCCGAGCCACCGCCGGACAGCACGAAGAGCAGCAGATCGTTCGCGGTGGCGGCGGCGGCCTGCGCCTGGATGGCCGCGCCCGCCACAAGCGCGGCGTTGTTGGGCACCGGATGCGCCGCTTCATAGAGGGTGACGTGCTCGAGGGGCGCTGCATGGCCATCCTTGACGACCACGACCCCGCCCGCCAGCCGATCGCCGAGCACGGCCTCCGCCGCGCGCGCCATCGAGGCGCCGGCCTTGCCCGCGCCGAGCAGCCACACCCGCTCGAACTGATCCAGGTTATACCTCTGCCCGCCCACGCGGAGCGATGCGCCGTCACGCTGGAGAGCCTGGGTGACTGCATGAAAGGGGTCCGCCGCGTCCAACGCGGCCTGCATGATCGCTAGCATGTCGCGGCGGGCGGGGGTCAGATGGGCAAGGGAAAGGGGCATGGGCAGGGTCCGTGGGAAGGGTAGGAATCAGCTTTCGGCTGGCTGGGGGCGGGGGCGGCGGTGGCGGTTCGCGCCCTGGGTGGCATCGTGCCAGATGACCAGGGACTCGACCAGTTCCCCCAGGACATAGGCGAGGGCACCGGCGACGGGCGGAAGAAGCGGCTGCACGGCACGCAGCGGCCCGAAGAGCAGGAGCAGGGCGACGATGACGGTGAGCAGGTTGGCCGATTTGGCAGTGCCGATGACGCCCGTGGTCTTGCGGCAGAGCAGCAGCCCCCAGTAGGCCTCCCGCCAGGCGCGCAGGATGGGCAGCGGGGAAAAGGCGGCGATGGTGGCAAGGGCGAGCCCCACCAGGGGCTCCGGCACGCCGATGGCCCGGGCCACCAGCCAGTGCCCGACCGGCGTGAGCGCCATCAGCAGGAGGATGGCCGACGTGGCGGCGCCCGTGAGGAGGCAGAAGCGCTGAACGGTCAGCCACTCCGCATGGTCGTCGCTGCGGGCAAAGACCAGCACGCACTGGTGCAGGCTGCCCACCGGCCCGGTCAGGAGGAAGATCAGGCTCCACGCGACGCCATAGGCCGCCAGCGATTCGGTGGGGGAAACGCTGCGGGCCATGCCGGTCTGCACGATCGGTTGAAGCCAGAAGGTCAGGGCGCTGGTAAGCGCGAGCGGGGCAAAGAAGCGCCCGATGTCGAGGAACGTGGGGGGGGGCGCGGGCGGGCGCGGCGGCAACTGCGCCGCAATCCCGCCCGGCGAGCCGAAGCGAACAATCAGGTACCCAAAGAGGAGGAGGGCTTCCAACCCGATGCCGCCCACCCAGGTGACGCTGGCCGTCACCATGCCAGACAGGGCGTGCGAGCGGACCATCCACAGCAAAAAGAGGGCGATGCACAGCACGCGTATCAGCGTGCCAAAGGCCAGCATGCCGCTCCGCTCGCTGCGCAGGAGCAGCCCTTGAAGCGCGTTGCGCGGCGTTTCCACCAGGGGAAGCAGGCAGATAATCTGCAGGGCGCTGTAGGCCAGGGCCACGCTGGCTGGCTCTTGCAGCCCGATGACCCGTTGCAGCAGCCAGCCCCCCGCCGGGGAAAAGGCGAGCAGGGCCAGAGCCACCGTGAACACGGCGGTGACGCCGAGCCCGAAGCCTGTGACGCGGCGCAGCGTGGCGCGGTCGTCCACATACGCGGTTGCCACCTGGAGCATCATCAATTCCGGCGCCTTGATCGCGTTGGTGACGCTCTTGACGACAGCGAAGACGGCCAACGACAACTCGGGCGCGGGCAAGCGAGCCAGGGCGGCGTCGGTGAGCGTGTGCGTCGAGGCGATCAGCAGCGGGACCGCACCCCAGGGGATGAAAAATGCCAAAAGGCGCCTGTAGGTGACCGGCCTTTCGTTCGGCAGCATAAAGCTCTACCTCTGAAAATCAGTCAAGCAAGGGAGGATCGCGCTGGGCAACCAACTGCTCATACAGCCGTTGCTGGCGTTCGATGGCCTCCTGGTGGCGGCGGTGGTGCCTCAGGTTGGGCTCGTAGACGGCGCCATCCGCCGCCGCGACGCTCTCGATCCCACCCACCTCGCCCAGTGCTTCCAGCGCCAGCAGGGCGGCGCCGCGGCTGGTGGCCTCGGGTTCGGCGGACAGCACCACCTCGCGCCCCGTCACGTCGGCGAACATCTGCAGCCACATGGGCGAGTGCTGAAGCGCCCCGCCGCTCGCGATCAACCGATGGGTACAGCCCTGATCGCTACACAGGCTGCGCTCGATCAAGGCGCACCGATAAGCGACTGCCTCTAACCCTGCCTGAAGGATCTGGATGGGCGAGGAAGCCAGCGTCAACCCGTGGATCGTGGCTCGGGCATCGCCCGCCCAGCCCGGGCTGCGCTCGCCCGCCAGAAAGGGGAGCACGCTCAGCCCATGCTCAGCGGGCGGGAGCGCCGCCAGGGCAGCCTCCACCGCGGCGGGCTCCCCCAGGCGCAGGGTATGGGAAAGCCAGGCATAAACGTTGCCCCCCTCGCTGGTGGCGCCCCCAAGCAGGGCGCGGCGTCGGTCCACTCGATAGCACCAGAGCCCCGTTGGCACCTCCGGCACCTCCGGCTCGATCACCCGCAGCGCCGCCGTGGTGCCCACCGTGAGGGCTATGCGATGGTGCCCCACGCAGCCGCTCCCCACATTGGCCGCTGCCCCATCCCCCAGGGCGGGAAACCAGGGAACGTCCCGCAGCGCCGGCCAGCGCTCCGCATAGGGGCGGGATAGCCCGCTGAAGCGGCGCGTCCAGGTCGGCCAGCGGGGAAAGGCTGTCGGATGGGAGGCCGAGGTGCTCCAGCAGGGGCGCATCCCAGCGGAGGCGATGGCGGTCAAGCAGGCCGCTCCAGGAGGCTACCGAGAGCGAGACGCGGCACGTGTCAAAGAGGTGCAACTCCAGAAATTCGCCGAGGGTGACCCACCGTGCTGCATTGGCCCACAGCTCGGGCTGGGTGCGGCGAACCCACGCAAGGCGCGCGGGCCAGTAACTGCTCCGCAGCAGGCAACCGGTGCGCTCATGCACCTCGCGCTCGTCCAGCACCGCGCGGAGCGCCGCCGCGTCCCCGGCGTTGCGGGTATCGGCGTAGGTAATCAGGGGGGTGAGCGGGCGCCCCTGGCTGTCAAGCGCCATGATGTTTGACACGAAGGTGTCCAGGGCCACGCCGCCGATCTGTGCCGCCAGCGGCCCCGCCTGCGCGAGCACGGCGTCCACGCAGCGGACAACGTGGGAAAGGGCCGTGTCGGCATCCCCCTCCGATACGCCCGCGGCAGTCGTGTGAAGCTGGTTGGACACCTGGGCGCTCATGCCACGCACGAGGCGCGCGTGTCGGTCATAAAGCAGCGCACGGGTGGAGGAGGAGCCGATATCCAGGGTCAAGACAAGGGGCGCGGCTGCGTCCGACGCCCCAACGGTTGTGCCACTCACGCTCGCCCCCTCGGCAGTCACGCCCGGTGTGGAAAGAGATTTCGCGATTATATCATCCGATAGGCTTGGCATGAAGTTTGCGCGAGGAGCGCTAGCCTCATGAGGATAGAGGGGGGCTGATCCGGGTCAAAGGCGAGTCCGAGTTGTTCACCTACCCTTACTTTCAGAAAGGAATCTTATGGCCAACAAGTTCCATCCCTACACCGTTTTACGCACTGTCGGTGTCATCCTACTGGTCGCACTGGGAATCAACGCACTCCTGGGCACCACCCACGTTTCCCATGCTCAGAGCGCGACGTATTGCGCCGCGGGGCAGATGCCCCAATTCGTCCTGGGGTTTGCCGAGCTTGCTGCGGAGTTGGGGGAGGAGGCAGGGGAACCTCTCGAATGTGAGCATCACGACGGCGAGGGCAACGGCTACCAGATGACGACGACGGGGATGATGTACTGGGAAAAGAGCACCAGCGAACTTTCATTCACCCCGACCCCCGTCATGGCGCCGACGACAGGCCCGACCAGTGCCACCGCCCAAATCATTGATGTGCAGCACCGCACGGTGGGTACCGCCACCTTCACGACCACGGATTCAGGGGAGGTGCGGATTCAGGTGAGTGTAAGCGGCTACAACCCTGGCTCCGGGGGGCATGGCATCCACATCCACCAGATGGGCGTGTGTGAGCCACCCTTCACCTCGGCTGGGGATCACTACAACCCAACCATGCAGCAGCATGGCCTCGAAAACCCCGAGGGCGCGCACGGGGGGGACCTGCCCAACATGCAGTTCTTCCAGGATGGCAGCGGTACCTATGATGCCACCACCGACCGCATCACCCTGGTAGACGGGCCGCTATCCGTCTTTGACGCGGATGGAAGCGCCATCGTCATCCACGCCGGCCCCGATGACCAGATGACCGACCCGTCCGGCAACAGTGGCGACCGGATCGGCTGCGGCGTGATCGTGCCGACGCCGTAAGCAGGGCAATCAGCCCCCAAAAAGAGTGCGAAGGGATTCGCACTCTTTTTGTTTGCAGCGCCGCCGGGGCGCCGGAGCCCTGTCACGCTTCCATCCTTCAGCTTCGTCCTGTATCCTATAGCTTCCACGGGGAGGGGTGCATCGTGCACCGGCTTTCTGCGACCCATGCTTCTCTCCGTTATTCTTTCTCCATAAGAAGGGGGCAACTTGAGGGCTATCGTCTACGAGGCGTTTGGGGGCCCCCTGGCTATCCGCGACGTACCAGAGCCGGAGCCGACCGAGCAGGGGGTGGTGATCCAGGTGCGCGCGAGCGGCCTGTGCCGGAGCGACTGGCACGGGTGGATGGGCCACGACCCGGACATCACGCTGCCCCACGTGCCAGGGCATGAGTTTGCTGGCGAGATTGTGGCGGTGGGGCGGGGCGTGCGCCGATGGCAGGTGGGCGACCGCGTGACGCTGCCCTTCGTGTGCGGGTGTGGCAGTTGCCCGCAGTGCGTGTCCGGCAACCAGCAGGTGTGCGACCGACAGTTTCAGCCCGGCTTCACCCACTGGGGCTCCTTTGCCGAGCGGGTGGCTGTCCAGTACGCAGATGTGAACCTGGTGCGCCTGCCGGAGGCGCTCGATTGGGTCACCGCTGCAAGCCTGGGCTGCCGCTTTGTCACAGCGTTCCGCGCCGTGCGGGATCAGGGCAAGGTGGCGGGAGGGCAATGGGTGGCGGTGCACGGGTGCGGCGGGGTGGGGCTATCGGCCATCATGATTGCCGTGGCGATGGGCGCGCAGGTGGTCGCCGTAGACATCACGGAGGAAAAGCTTGCCTTTGCACGCGAGATGGGGGCGACAGCCACCGTCAACGGCAGCCACACAGAGGTGGTGGCCGCCGTGCGCGAGTTGACCGGCGGGGGCGCGCATCTGTCACTCGATGCGTTGGGCAGCCCCACCACCTGCTTCAACTCGATAGCCTGCCTGCGAAAGCGCGGCAGGCACGTGCAGGTGGGGCTGATGCTGGGGGCCCATCGCCACGCGGCGATCCCTATGGATCAGGTCATCGCGCACGAGCTCGAACTGGTCGGTAGCCACGGGATGCAGGCGCACCAGTACCCGCTGCTGCTCGAGATGATCGAGCAGGGCACGCTCCGCCCGGAGAAGCTGATAGGGTCAACGATTTCGCTGGACGAGGCGGTGGGGGCCCTGCCGCAACTGGCAGGGTTCCCCGGCACCGGCGTCACGGTGATCGAGCGCTTCTAGCGAGGGGCCGGGCTTGCCTGACACCTCGTGCGTACAGCCCAGGCCAGACCTCGCCTTGACGCCCCCGTTGTGGGCCCTTGTGCTGCCGCAAGTCATCGGGAGGATGCTGCTATCCATCAGAAGGGTCCCACCCGCCCCTTTCCTTGCAGGTGGGGGCGGACGCAGTGCTCCGAACGGGGTTTCTGGCATAGGAGATGCTTGGAACCATCCCTGAAGAAAGGGAAGGTTCCTGCTCGGCGGTGAGAGGGTCTGTCCTATCGCTCGCGCCGGGGTTGCGTCAAGTGGCCTGCTGGCGGCAGGTGCCTTCATCTCCATGCTGCTGCCGCTGATTGTCTTCTTCTCGCTGCAGCGCTATGTCATGAGCGGCCTGCTGGCCGGCTCCGTGAAGGGATATCAAAGGAGATTCCAAATGAGTGACGCCCCGTTGTTTCAAGACATGGACGAGAAGGAGCGGCTCTACTCGCCCGAAAGCTTTCCGGACGCCAACCTTCCCCCGGAAGAGGTGGATGCCGATGGCGTGGCGGTCACGGAGCACTCGGATGGCTTGAATCCGATTGTCGCAGCACCGATTGCGAACATGGGTCCGTCGTCCCAGGCACCCGCCCCCCCGATCAACCTGGAGCCAGACGATGGGGTCGGCACGCCGGGCGATCCGAATGCTGTAACCGGGTATCCCATCGGTGACGACGATGACCTAGAGGCGCGTCGCCGCACCCGCTAGCCCCCAACAAGGCGCGAGGGGGCCCCACCCCCTCGCGCCCGCTTCCAGGAGACTTTGTGGCAACTGGTACAATCCGACTGCACAGCCCGGCCCTGGAAAGGATGACGACGTTCAGCATCCTCCTCCCGGATCCCAAAAAAACCGGCCCAGGCCCCTACCCCGTCCTGCTCCAACTCCACGGTCGCCACGACGACCACACGGCATGGCTTGAAAAATCCAGGCTGTGGGAACATGTCGAGCGGCTGCCCTTGATCGTGGTCATGCCATCGGCCGATAACGGTTGGTGGAGCAACCTGCGCTTTGGGTCGGACGACATGACGGGCACCCGATTTGTTTCTTTCCGCTATGAAGACTTTCTGGTGCAAGAGCTGTGGGCGCACGTGCAGGCAAGTTATCCCGCAAGGCCCGACGCCCGATGGGCCATCGGCGGGCTCTCGATGGGCGGCTTCGGCGCTATACGGTTGGGGCTGAAATATCCGGATCGCTTCTGCTCGATCTACGCCCATTCATCGGTAGTGCCCACGGCGGCGGAGCTCGACGAGTGGATGCCAGAGTTGACGCCGGCCACGCGGACCGACATGGACTGCTATCGCCTGGCTGACCAGCACGCGCCGGAAACGCTGCCCCGCTTGAGCTTCGACTGCGGGCTCGACGATTCGCTGCTCCCGCACAATCGCCGCTTTCACGCCCATCTGGAGGCGCGCGGCCTCCCGCATCAGTACATGGAATTTCCCGGCGCCCACACCTGGCCCTATTGGGACCTCCACGTTCGCGAGGCCCTCGTGCAGCACAGCGAGGTGCTCGGCATCGCCCCGCTCCCGATCCTTCCCCCTGCATCCGCAGAGGACGACAGCACGTGACGGTCTATGCATCGGAGCAAAACTGGGTGCTGGAAACCCAGAGCACAGCGTACGCCTTCGGCGTGAACCGCGCGGGGCTCCTGGCACACCGCTACTGGGGGCCCCGCCTCCCCCGCCCCGGCGACTACCCCCCGCCGCCCGATCCGCCCTTCTGGGCCTCGTTTGAAAGCCCCGCGCAGCGCACCCCGGAAGAGTTTCCTGGCTACGGGGGGCTCAAGTTTATTGATCCCTGCCTCAAGGTCACCTTCGCCGACGGAACGCGTGACCTGGCGCTGGAATACGCTGGCTACGAGGTACGCGAGGGGGAGGGGGAGGGGCCCGAGCTGTGCATCGAATTGCAGGACCGCGACTATCCCCTGCGCCTCACGCTGCACTACCGCGCACACGAGGCCTATGACCTGATCGAGCGCTGGGCCACCGTGACCAACGATGGCGATGCGCCCGTCCGGCTGCGGCGCATCTGGTCGGCGCAGTGGCACGTGCCCGCCGGGGAAAGCTACAGGATGACGCACGTGACGGGGCGCTGGCTCGACGAGATGCACCTGCGCCGCGAGCCGCTGGTGCACGGCCTCAAGATCTTGGAAAGCCGCCGCCTGACCACCAGCCACCAGCACAACCCCTGGTTCGCGGTGGACACCGGGGAAACCAACGAGGCCCAGGGGGAGGTCTGGTTTGGGCTGCTGGAGTGGAGCGGCAACTGGAAGCTTTCCGCCGAGGTGACAGAGTATCAGGCAACCCGCGTGAGCCTGGGCATCAACGATTGGGATTTTGCCTGGCAGCTTGAAGCGGGCGAGCGCTTCACGACGCCCAGCAGCTTTGGCGGCTTCTCGGCGGAGGGCTTCGGCGGCATGAGCCGCCGCCTGCACGACTTCATCCGCGAAAGCGTCGTGCCGCACAAGGAGATGCCCCGCAAGGTGCTGTACAACTCGTGGGAGGCCACCACCTTCGACGTGGACGAGCCCTCCCAGGTACGGCTGGCCGAGCTCGCGGCGGCGATGGGCGTCGAGCTGTTCGTGGTGGACGATGGCTGGTTTCACGGGCGGAGCACCGACAATGCGGGGCTGGGCGACTGGTGGCCCGACGAGCACAAGTTCCCCAACGGCCTCGGCCCACTGATTCAGCGCGTGAACGACACTGGGGATGGAGTTCGGGCTGTGGGTCGAGCCGGAGATGGTCAACCCCAACAGCGATCTGTATCGCGCCCATCCGGATTGGGTGATCCACTTCCCGCGGCGCATTCGCACGGAGGCGCGCAACCAGCTGATCCTCAACCTGGGCCGCCCGGACGTGCAGGACTATCTGATCGAGGTGCTGGACCGGCTGCTGAGCGAGAACCGGATCGACTTTGTCAAGTGGGACATGAACCGCAACGTGAGCGAGCCGGGCTGGCCCGACGCGGCGGGCGAGGCGCGCGAGGTGTGGGTGCGCTACGTCCAGGGGCTGTATCGCCTCTTCAGCACGCTGCGCGAGCGCCACCCCCACGTGGTCTTCCAGAGTTGCAGCGGCGGCGGCGGCCGCGCCGACCTGGGGATGCTACGCTTCGCCGACCAGATCTGGGTGAGCGACAACACCGAGCCGACCGCGCGCCTGAGCATCCAGGAGGGCTTCTCCTAGGTTTACCCGGCGAGCACGATGGAGGCGTGGGTCACGGACATGAACCCGGACAACACCTCGCTCGCGTTTCGCTTCCATGTGAGCATGTGTGGGGTGCTCGGGGTCGGCGGGCACCTGACGCACTGGAGCGCGGAGGAGCGTGCCGAGGCGGCGCACTGGATCGGGCTGTACAAGGAGATTCGCCCCCTGGTCCAGTTTGGCGATCAATACCGCCTGCGCTCGCCCCAGTCACAAGCCTTTTCCGCCGTGCTCTATGTGGGCAAGGAGAAGGAGGCCGCTGTGCTCTTCGCCTTTCGCACCCACCTGCCGCCCCCTGCCGGCCTGCCCCCCCTGCGCCTGCGCGGGTTGGAGCCGGAAGCGCTGTACACGATCGAGGGGGAGGGCGAAGCGCGGAGCGGCAGTGCCTGGATGTTTGACGGAATCCAGCTTGAGCTCGGTAACTTTGGCAGCACCGTTCGCCGCATCCGGCGCGTAGCCACTACGGAGGGGTAAAAAGATGAGTGCAATCGAGCAGGAAAGCCTGTTGACCCGCCCGCACCGCCGCTTCAACCCGCTTACGGGCGAGTGGGTGCTGGTGTCGCCGCACCGCCTTCAGCGCCCCTGGCAGGGTCAGACGGAAAAGCGAGCGCCCGAGGAACGACCCCGCTACGACCCCACCTGCTACCTGTGCCCCGGCAACGAGCGGGCGGGCGGCCTGCAGAACCCCGACTACGAGAGCACCTTCGTCTTCACCAACGATTTTGCCGCCCTGCTGCCGGACGGCCACGCGGAGGAGGGGGCGACCCGCTCTTCCACTACCAGGTGGAGCAGGGGACGAGCCGCGTCATCTGCTTTTCGCCGCGCCACGACCTGACGCTGCCGGAGATGGAGGTGGAGGCGATCCGGCAGGTGGTGGATGTCTGGGTAGCGCAGACGGCGGAGTTGGGGGAGCAGTACCGATGGGTCCAGGTCTTCGAAAACAAGGGGGCCATCATGGGCGTGCTCCAACCCGCACCCCCACGGGCAAATCTGGGGGCAGAAGCATCTGCCCAACGAGGCGCGAGCGGAGGACGAGAACCAGCGTGCCTACTATGAGGCGCATGGCTCGCCGCTGCTGCTGGACTATGCGACCCGCGAGGCGGCGCTCGCGAACGCGCCTGGTGGAAAGCAACGATCACTGGCTGGCGCTCGTCCCCTACTGGGCGCTGTGGCCGTTCGAGATGCTGCTGCTGCCGCAGGCGCCACGTGCTGCGGCTGACCGACCTGGACGACGAGGAGAAGGAGGCGCTGGCCGATATCCTGAAGCGCTTGCTCACGCGCTACGACAACCTGTTCGAGGTCTCGTTCCCCTACTCGATGGGCTGGCACGGCGCGCCGACCGATGGGGGCAGCCACGAGCACTGGCAGCTACACGCGCACTTTTACCCGCCGCTGCTGCGCTCCGCCACCGTGCAAAAAGTTCATGGTGGGCTACGAGATGCTGGCCGAGGGGCAGCGCGATCTTACCCCCGAGCAGGCGGCGACGCGCCTGCGCGAGGTGTCGGCAATTCATTACAAGCAGCAAGGGTGACAGGTGGCTAGCTTCTTATGAGCATCCAAGAGACAGTAATCCAGGCGTTTGAACAACACTTCGGCGAGCCCCCCACCCATGTGGTGCGGGCCCCCGGGCGCGTGAACCTGATAGGCGAGCACACCGATTACAACGATGGCTTCGTGCTGCCCATGGCCATTGACCGCGCGGCGTGGATTGCGCTGCGCCCGCGCGACGACCGCCGCCTGAAGGTGGTCTCGCTCGACAAAGAGGACACGCTGGAAGCATCGCTGGACGATCTTCAAACAGCCTCGGGCGAGGCGGCGGAGCGCGAGCGGGACTGGGGCGAGTACGTGAAGGGGGTGGCGTGGGCCCTTCAGGAGGCCGGGTACACGCTGCGCGGCTGGGAGGGGACGGTTAGCGGCGACGTGCCGATGGGGGCTGGCCTCTCGTCGTCTGCCGCGCTGGAGCTGGCAGTGGCCTGCGCGTTCGCGGCGGTCTCTTCCATCGAGTGGGACGGGGCGCGCATGGCGCAGTTGGGGCAGCGGGCCGAGAATGCTTGGGTGGGGGTCAACTCCGGCATCATGGACCAGATGATTTCCGCCAGCGGCGAGGCCGACCATGCGCTGCTGATTGACTGCCGCTCGCTGGAAACCCGGAGCGTCCCCCTGCCGCACGACACGCGCGTCGTGGTGCTGGACACGGCCACCCGCCGCAACCTGGTAGGCTCCGCCTACAACGAGCGCCGCGAGCAGTGCCAGGCGGCTGCCGATTTCTTCGGCGTCCCCGCGCTGCGCGACGTGAGCGTGGCCGAGTTCGAGGCGCGCGCCGACCAGTTGGACGACCTCACCCGCCGGCGCGCGCGCCACGTGGTGACGGAAAACCAGCGAACCCTGGACGCGGCGGAGGTGATGCGCGCCGACGATCCTGTGGCCCTGGGCAACCTGATGAACGCCAGCCACGTCAGCCTTCGTGACGATTTCGAGGTGTCCAGCCAGGCCCTGGATGCGATAGTGGAAATCGCCCAGGCAGCCGAGGGATGCTACGGCGCGCGGATGACCGGCGCCGGCTTTGGCGGGTGCGCGGTGGCCCTGGTGGCGGCGGACAGCGTGGGGCGCTTCACCGAGCGGGTAGCGGAGGCCTATCAGGCGCGCATGGGGCTGACGCCGAATTTGTATCCATGCCGCGCCTCGCAGGGCGCGGAAGTGGTGGCATAGGGCTATCTCCTCGATCATGCTTCCCTGACCCATGCCACCCTCCTTGCCCGTCTTGACCCTCCCCTCTGTGTTGAAGGGCTCGCTGGCCGCGGGGCACCCGTGGGTGTACCGCGACCATGTGCCCCCCTCCTTCGAGGCGCCCTCGGGGACGTGGGTGCAGGCGCGGGCCGGCAACTGGAGCGGCTATGCGCTGTGGGATGCGGAGTCGCCGATAGCGCTCCGCGTCTTTTCGCGCCATCAGCCCCCCGATGCCGCGTGGGTGGCCGCGCGCGTGCAGGAAGCCTGGGCGCTGCGCGAGCCGATTCGCACGCAGCAGCGAACCACTGCCTACCGCTGCCTCTTCGGCGAGGGCGACTTTTTGCCGGGGATCACGGTTGACGTGTACGGGGCCTATGCCGTGCTGGCTACCTACACCCGGAGCGTGGAAGCGGTGCTGGGGTGGGTGGTGGAGGCCCTGCGCGGGGTGGCACCGCTCCAGGGCATCGTGCGGCGGCGGGTGGGGTACAGCGGGACGGAGGGCGGGGGAAAGCTCGAGGCGCTCTGGGGGCGCTTGCCGCCGCGGGAGCTAATCGTCGAGGAGCATGGGCTTCGCTTTCGAGCCAACCTGTACGAGGGGCAGAAGACGGGGCTTTTCCTGGATCATCGGGAAAACCGACGCTTCACGGAGACGCTGGCGGAAGGACGCACGGTGCTGAACCTCTTTTCCTACTCCGGCGCCTTTTCGCTCTACGCGCTACGGGGTGGCGCCCCCCACACGACCAGCGTAGACAGCGCCCCCGCCGCCGCCGCCGATGCGCGGGAAAACTTTGCCTTGAACGGCTTCGACCCGGACAGCCACGACTTTCCTGTCGAGGATGTCTTTGCTTTTCTGGAGCGGGGGCGCGTGACAAAGCGCGAGTGGGATCTGGTCATCTGTGACCCCCCCAGCTTTGCCCGCAGCAAGGAGCAGTTGCCACAGGCGATCAAGGCCTACACGCGCCTTTCCGCCATGGGGATGCGGGTGACGAGCCCCGGCGGGCGCTATGTGGCGGCTTCCTGCACCTCCCAGGTCAGCCCCGAGCAGTTCCGCCAGATTTTGGCCGACGCGGCGCGGCAGGCGGGGCGGCGCTTCCAGATGTTACACGAGGCGGGCCAGCCCCTGGATCACCCCGTTCTGGCGCAGCACCGCGAGGGGCGGTACCTGAAATTTGTGGTGGGGCAGGTGGGGGGCCTCGTCTAGCCCCGGCGGGTTCCGCGCCGATTGGGGCCATTCCCCTGGCCCTGTATAATAGAAGGAAAGGCCCCCGCGACGCACTCCCTGAAGCGGGTGGCTGCGCCTTTGGCCTTGGAAGGGGTGACCATGCAAAACCTAAAGCTGCTTTTGATGCGGTCCGGCGGCCAGGAAGAGTCGTTCTCGTTGGGCACGGCGCAGGTCTCGCTGGGGCGTGCGACGATCAACGACATCGTCCTGCCCGGCGCCCGCGTCTCGCGGACGCACGCGCACATCGAGTGCGGGGATGCGTGCGTGCTGGTGGATGAGGGGAGCGCAAACGGAACCCTGGTCAACGGCGTGCGCGTGGCGCAGGCCATCCTGAAGCCGGGCGATCTGCTGACCATCGGCGACTTTGTGCTGCGGGTGGCCCAGGCAACCCCGACGCTCGCGCCGGAGGTGATCCCGCTCGACAGCGAGGCGGAGCTGGAAAGCACGCTGGCGGAGCAGGCCCTGGAAGTGACGCTGCACAACACGACAGTTCCGCGCCTCGCGGTGAGCACCCCCAGCAAGACGTGGGAAATCGAGCTTGCCGGGACGGATCACCTGGAAATTGGGCGCGGGGCCGGAAGTGACGTGCGGCTGGAGCAGCCCAAAATTTCCCGCCAGCACGCCCGCATCGAGCGGCGCGGCGACAGCTTCGTGCTGCGCGACCTCGGCAGCACCAACGGCACGTGGGTCGGCGGGCAGCGAATCGAGGAGCGGGTGCTGGCGGATGGGGACACCTTTCGCATCGGGGAGGCGCGCCTTGTCTTCAAATGTGGGTTTGACCCGGAAGAGCTAACCCTTGTCGAGCCGCCCGTGGGGGCATCGCCCCGCCGCCCCGTGGTCTTCGTCCCTGGCTACATGGGGTCGGAGCTGTGGATGGGCAGCGAGCGCGTCTGGCCGAACGTGGGCCGCCTGTTCCGCGGGCCCGATGTGTTTCGCCTGACGGGGGAGCAGCGGCTCGAGGCGCGCGCGCTCGTCGGGGAGGTGGTGATCGTGCCGAACCTGCTCAAGCAGGAGCACTACAACCGGCATAGGCGACTTTTTGGAGGAGGCGCTCGGCTACGAACGGGGAAAAGATTTGCTGGAGGTTCCCTACGACTGGCGGCAGGACAACCGACGCTCCGCGCAGCGTCTGGCCCAGGCAATCGAGGAATGGGGGGTGCGCGAGCCGATCACCCTCATCGCGCACAGCAACGGCTGCCTGGTCAGCCGATATTATGTCGAGAAGCTGGGCGGCAAGAAAAAGGTGGAGCGGCTCATCCTGCTCGGCGGGCCGCACGCTGGCGTGCCAAAGACCGTCTCCCAGCTCGTGCATGGGCCGGACATCCTCCCCTTCGGCCTCCTCGGCGAAAGGATGCGCGGGGTGCTGGCCACCTTCCCCTCCGTGTACCAGCTGTTGCCCACCTACTCCATAGCCCGCGACCAGAGCGGGAAGATGATTGATGTGCTGCGCGACGAGTCCTGGCTGGCCGCCGACTCCCACCCCTTCCTCCGCGACGCGCGCCGCTTTCGCGAGGAGCTAGGGACGCAGTCGAGCGTCTCCACCATCTCGATCTTCGGCTACGGGATCAAGACTGTCACCCAGTTGGCCGTGCGGCTGGGCCTTCAGGGGGGCTGGGAGTCGCTGGCCTACCAGATGGAACCGAGCGGGGACGATCTGATCCCCGAGCAAAGCGCCGTCCTGGAAGGAAGCGACATCCACCCCGTCCAGCAGCACCACGGGGCGCTCTACGTGGACAACGACGTGAAGATGCGCCTGAAGCTGGAACTCACGCGCCCCTCCAGGGGCTGACGGGGTGCTCATCGGTCGTCGCACGCGGCGGGGGCCGCCCCGCCTGGCAGTCGTTAACAATTACCCATAAGTCTGGAAAAGCTTGGCTGCTAGGGAGACCTCTCGGCAACGGGCAGCCATTTGATTGGCTCGACACGACACCGTGCTAGAGAGAACCCCCCCTGTCAAAAGCTGTGCCGCCGTCACTCCCCTCTCGGGAGGGGTGGCGCGCAGCGCCGGGGTGGGTGCCGTGGCAAGGGCCTGGCAAGGGCGTGGCAACGGCAGCCAACGGCCAAGACGACCAACGGCAACGACCAACGGCAACGACCAACGGCAACGACCAACGACGACCCACCCCTGCCCCTCCCGGGAGGGGAGCTACGGCTTACGGCCACGACACCGTGCTAGGGATAGAACCACCCGTGTCAAAAGCTGTGGGTAATATGTAAGTAGGCAGTCGGAGTAAACTCTCCTCGCTATGACTCAGCACGCTTTCGGCAAGTATATAGTCACCCGGCGGCTGGGTCGGGGCGGGATGGCAGAGGTCTTCCTCGCCCTCCACCCCGACCTGGAGCGGCAGGTGGCCATCAAGGTCATCTACCCCCACTTTGCGGCAGATGAGGGCTTTGGCCAGCGCTTTCGCCGTGAGGCTCGGTTGGTGGCTTCGCTCCGCCACCCGCACATCGTCCAGCTGTTCGACTACGATCTGGCGGACGGCCAGCCCTACATGGTGATGGAGTTTTTGCCGAGCGGCACGCTCAAGGAGCGGCTGGCGGAGCACCGCGCGCGGGGGGAGCCCCTGCCCCCAGGGGAGGTGGCGCGGCTGCTGCGCCCCCTGGCCGACGCGCTTGGGTACGCCCACCGCAAGGGGGTGATCCACCGCGACCTCAAGCCTACCAACATCCTGTTTACCGAGCGGGACGAGCCAGTGCTGGTTGATTTCGGCATCGCCAAGATTTTGGAAGACACCTTCCAGTACAGCGTCACCGGCGGCATCCTGGGCACCCCCGCCTATATGTCGCCGGAGCAGGCGGCGGGAAAGGCAGTGGGGGTGCCCAGCGATCTGTACTCGCTCGGCGTCGTCCTCTACCAGATGCTGACAGGGCAGGTGCCCTTCAGCGGCGACTCGGCCACCGCCGTCATGATGAAGCACCTGCAGGAGCCGCCGCCCCCCGCCCGCAGCTTTAACCCCAACCTGCCAGCCTCGGTGGACGCCCTCCTGATGCAGATGCTGGCGAAGGAGCCAGCCGCGCGCCCGGCCTCGGCAGAAGCCCTGGCCCTGGCCTTCGACGCCGCCCTGCGGGGGGTCTCCCCTGCCCCAACGCCGCCAGCCGCCGATGCCGACGCGCCGACCCTGGCGGACGGGGGGGCGCGGCTGGCTGGCCCCGAGAGGGGCGCCGCAGGGGCGCCTCCCCCTCGCGAGCCGCGCGCCACAGTGGAGGAGCCCGCTACCCTGGCGGAAGGTGCAACAGCGGAGGAGCCCCGCCACCCTGGCGGAGGGTGCCCCCGCCGCGGCGCCCGCGCCTGCCCTCGCTCGCAAGCCGCCTCCGGCGGAGGAAGCAGCTTCCACGCTGGCGGAGGGTGTTGGGGAAAGCAGCCTGATCCAGCCGAGTGCCGCCCTCCGACCCGCCTGCTCGCCCCTGCCCCCGTCCGGGCGCGGGCAGGGCGATGGCCGCGCCGCCGGCTTGCGCTGGCCGTCCTGGGGGTGGGGCTGGCGCTGCTGCTGGCGGTGGCCGCAAGCTGGGCATGGCCGAGGGGGCAGGGCGGGAACACGGGGCAACTGCTGGTGGCCGTGGGGCAGTTCGATGAGTCGGGCGCGACGCGCCGCGTGGACTTTGGGCGGCGCATCGCCGAGCAGCTACAGGGGGAACTGCGCGACGTGGCGGGCTTGGTCACGGTGGAGCGCACGGAGAGCGCCTACAGCGACTCGGCAGCGGCGCGCGCGGACGGGGCCGCTCGGTCGGCGGCGCTGGTCATCTGGGGCTGGTACGACGATGCGGGGGTCAGCCCGCACCTGGAGGTGCTGGCGGAAAACTTCGAGCGGCGCACGACGGTGGAGGTGCCGCTGCTCCTGTCCCGCGCCGAGGGGGCGGCCCCGCAGTCGGCCAGCGCCGCCTCGCTCCCGACCCTGGGGGAGGTGACGCAGCGCATCCGCGTGCCCGCAACGATCCCCGCCTTCGATCTGTTCGTGGCGGATGGCCCAGAGCAGATGACCTCGCTGGCGGCGGCGATTCTTGGCCTCTCCTTTTATCTGGAGGACGACCCGGAGCGCGCCCTCTCCCTCTTCGACCGTGCGCTGGAAAAGCTGCCAGCCGAGAGCATGGTGGAGGGGCTGGAGGCTATCTACTTTTACCGCGCCGCTGTGCTCTTCCAGCAGGACAAAGCGGAGGAGGCCATCGCCGACCTGCGCCGCGCGACGGAGATCGAGCCGGGGCTGTACGAGGCCCGCTACAACCTGGCCATCGCCCTGGCCGGGCAGTGCGGGCAGCCCACGCTGCGCCAGCAGGCCATCGCCGAGGCGGAGCAGGCGGCGCGCATTCGCCCCGACAGCGCCGAGGCCCACCTGCTGCGCGGCTCGCTGTATCTGGAGGGGGGGCAGCCAGCCGCCGCGCTCGAGGCGATCCGGCAGGCGGAGGCGCTGGAGCCGGAGAACCCGGAGGTCCACACGGCCCTGGCCGACCTGTACAGCGCTACCGACCAGCCGGAGGCGGCGGTGGGTGCGCTGGAGCGGGCGCTCACGCTGCAGGAGGAGGCGCTTGCCCGGGCGCCCACCGTCGCCGCGCGCCTGACGCTGGCCGACACGCTGGTGGCGGCAGGAAGGTATGAGCAGGCGATTGCGGCCTACGAGGCCGCGCAGGCCGAGGCGCCCTCCAACCCCGACATCGAGCGCGGCCTCGGGAACGCCTACTACTGGCTGGGGGAACTGGAGGCGGCGGAAACGCACTATCAGCGCTATGCCGCGGCGGAGCCGACGAACCCGACGGGGCCCCTGCTGCTTGGCCTGCTCTACCAGGAGCAGGGCGAGCGCGAGGCGGCGATAGCGGCCTTCGAGGCATCCGCCGCCCTGGAAGGCTGCGATGCCTCGGCGCACATCCTCCTCGGCGGGCTGTATACTCAGGGGGAAGCGTACGCCGACGCGGCAGTGGCCTTCGAGGCCGCCGCCACCCTGGACCCTACCAACGCGGACGCGCAGTATCTTCTGGGGACGACCCGCTACCTCCAGGGTGACTTGGAAGGAGCCATCGCCCCGCTTGAAGCCGCCACCTCCCTCCAGCCGGACGAGGCGGTGGCCTGGTTCGCGCTCGGCAGCGCCTATGGGGCTACGGGCGCATGGGAGCAGGCGTTGGCAGCGCAGCAGCAGGCCACCGAGCTAGCGCCGGACGAGCCGATCTACCTGATCTCGCTGGCAAGCGCGCTGGAAAAGCTGGGCCGCTGGGACGAGGCGGCCGCTGCCTACGAGCAGGCGCTGCAGGTGGAGGCCTCGGCTGACACCTATGCCTACCTCGCCATGGTGCGCGTCCAGCAGGGGCGGGCCGATGAGGCGGTGGCGGCCTACCAGGAAGCGCTAGCCCTGGACGAGGACAACGTGCTAGCCTATCTGGGCCTGGGGGACGGCTACGCCCAGCAGGGGAAGCTGGCCGAAGCCATCGAGATGTACGAGGAGGCGGTGGCCCGCGACGATGACCCGGCGCTTCACGGCGAGCTTGCGCGCTTTTACACCCTCCAGGGCGACCCGCCGCGCGCCATCGCGGCGTACGAGGCGGCGCTCGCGGGCGATCCGGGCAACGCCACCTTCCACGTGCGGCTGGCCACCCTCCGTGCGCAGGCGGGGCAGTTGGAGGCGGCGGCCACGCATTTTCAAGCGGCGCTGGAGGCGGTGCCGGAAACCCCGGACGCCCACTATGGCCTGGCCCAGCTGGCGTACAAGCAGTGCGACCTGAGCACGATGGGCGACGCCCTGCAGGAGGCGCTGGCGCTCGACCCGGACAACACGCTGTATGCCTGGGCGGTGGCGTCCCATGCCGAGCGGCGCGGCGCGGCGACGGAGGCGGCGGAGCGCTACGCCGCCCTGGAAGCGGCGCCCGACGAGGACGGGATCGCCCAACTGGCGGTCGGGGAATATTTGTGGCGAAGCGGCCGCCCCGACGAGGCGGCGGCGGCGCTGGGGCGCGTCATCGAGCAGAGCACGCTTCCCTTCCTGCAGGCGTTGGCTGCCAACAATCTGGCCTACCTCCACTACGAGGCGGACGAGTGGCTGGCGGCGGCGGCGCAGTGGGAGCGGGCCCTCGCCCTCTTCCCGCCCTACGCGGACGCCCAGGCGGGGCTTGGCGATCTGGCGCTGCGCCAGGGCGATGCGGAGGGCGCGCTCGCTGCGTACGAGCAGGCGGAGGCCTTGCTGCCAGAGTACGCGCAGCAATTTTCGCCGGACAGCGCCGCCCTGCTCCGCGTGACGCTGCTGCTGCGGCGCGGGATCGCGCTAGGCAGGCTGGACCAAGCGGGCGAAGCTGTAGCCTTTGAGGAAGCCGCCTCCGCCGCGCAGGCCCTGGTGGACGAGACCCCACGCTGGCCGCTGGCGCACTTCGCACGGGGCCTCGTGCATCATCTCCTCGGCGAGACAGAGCAGGCCGAGGCAGAGCGCGCGGCGGCCACCCAATGCGACCCCTCGCTGGAGGCGCAGTGGGCGCGCACCACGGCGAACCTGGAAGCACTCCGCACGCCCTGATGTAGTTTTACAAGAGGCGCTCGGGCTACAGCTAGCGCTCGACATGCCCTACCCATCGCACCCAGGGAAGCGGGGGTGGACGGCGTTATACAGGCGCTCAT
The DNA here is from genome assembly GCA_963721895.1 of uncultured Chloroflexia bacterium. GTDB lineage: Bacteria > Chloroflexota > Anaerolineae > Ardenticatenales > Ardenticatenaceae > CAVRLZ01. The sequence goes on from CAVRLZ010000002.1 coordinate 206,279, forward strand.
CTGCCGTCCAGAAGTCACATCCGACCAAGTGAGCCAGAGCTGAGATAGGAAGTATCATAGGCACGTGGGCGGTCAAACGTCTGGGCAAATTGCCAGGCAAGAGGAAAAATGGTCCGGCGGTGGGAAAGACGTATATCAAGCGCCATGAACTGTTCAAACGCCTCCTCGCCTTCAGAAGGGGTAAGCTCGTTCAGGTAAACAAGGCGGCGCAGGGTAGCAGTGACTTCAAAGGCAAGAAGGGCGGGGGCGATGAGGGCGAAGTTGTCTCGCTCCCACCTATCCCACAAGTGCAGCACGTTTGCACTGAAGGGCCCTGGAACCAATGAGCGAATTACCACGTTCGCGTCAATGCAAATCTGTGAGTTCTTCATCTCTCTCATCGCGCACCTGGTTCAGGATGCGGTCTACATCAATCAGGTCGCCGCTACGTCGCGCAAGGATTCGCTCTTGCAGGGATCGGAGCTCACCAATGACGCTTTTTGGCCCGCGTGGTTTAAAGTAAATCGTCACCCGCTCCTCTTCCAGTAGCGCTTCTTCGGACAATTGCTCCTTGATGGCTATGAGGCAGTACTCCGTGACCGCCATGTCACGCTTCGCCGCTGCAAGTTCAATCCGCCTTTTGGTTTCGGGGTCGGTATAGACCTGAATTCTTTCTCTCAACATGGCTCCCCCTCCTTCTGTATACAGTATAGGAAGGCGACACTTTGGTGTCAATGAAGAAGTTGGGCAAACAAGGCAGGTGGCGCGTCGGTGCATTCCATGGTGGATTCGGCTCGAATGGAGTCCCTGAGAACAGACGAGAGGTGCAAATTGTGGCCTATAACGAAATATACGCTTGTAGCTTGGAGTTGGCCTCCCCACGACGCGGCGATCGTACTAGCAAGACTGTTCGATATCATTAGCCATACTCTAGAGTCGGCAGGAACATGGCAGATCGAAGGTGAGCCTAACCGATTGATTCCATCCTCTGTGCAAGGGTGGCAATACTTAGTGGAGCAACATCGCTATCAGGACGACGGATCACTATCGCTGTTCATTGACTCGTCCGCTGGGTATTCCGTGGGGCTTACCGTTGACTATCCCTCTACAGTACGGATCTTTGATGTGTTATCAGTGCACCTACCCGAGGAACACTTGGAGGCAGATTCCCTGCTTGAATTCGACAGATTGCTTGCTTTTTTCAAAGAAGTAATTGCCTTATTCCAACCGTTCTGGGCATGGATTCATGATAAAGAACTTTTCCTTGCGGAAGAAGTCGCTTCTCTGCAATTCACGCTGGATAAAACCAAGCTACCGGACACCGTTCACTGGTTCAACTATTTCAGTACAGAAACCGTTGTCCGTCTAGGAGGAACAGAAGTCCTAACAACTTCGCCTGCGTATTTAGTTCAAGAAGTGTCAGAACCACCTGGAATAGTCTCAGTCCTTCAACATGAGCCATTTGATTACAGCAGACCCGAGCATAAGCGACGACATCGAGAAGTTGTATCGCAACTTGAATTTAGCTCACCTACAGACCACTTACCCAGCGAATAAGTAGTTTTGGGCAAGATGCAATGTTTCTGTCAGACCAAGAAACCTGCAGCGTATTCAGCTAGGGATATTGCGGCAAATAGTTAGGACTTACGCAAGGGTCATAGGGATAGAGGGGGAGCGCAACTGCTGGCGCAAGTAATCGGAGAGGAGGCCGTGCTTGACCTGATAAATGGTGGAGTGGGTCTTCAGCGGCCACCTGTTTAAGGCGGACCCAGACCAGCATAGCACAGGTGATATGGTTGCGAACGATACGGGCTTTGCGGCATTGGCAGTGCTCGAGGCCAGTGAGTTGCTTGCTTTCGCGGTGAAACTGCTCAATTTTCCAGCGCCAGGCACACGCTTGTTGGGCACCTGAGGTGGAAGTTTGGTTGTGTCAAATAGAGTGTGTAAGAGGCGGCGGTTGGGTTAGATAGGTAGGCGGTCGCCGAAAAGGATGGCGAACTGATTAAGGGCCTGCTTCCAGTGCGGGACGGGCATGGTCCACTTTTTGGAGATGTTGCGTAGAGCCAGGAAGAGTAGTTTGATAAGCGCCTCGTCGGAGGGCAAGGCACCGCGGGTCTTGAGAATCTTGCGGAGCGAGCGATTGACGGTCTCAACCGCATGTAGCGGTGTAGATGACGCGGCGGATAGCAGGCGGATAGGCGAAAAAGGTAGCCAGGCGCTGCCAGTTGTCGCGCCAGGAGCGGCTGATGGTAGGGTAGGTTTCATCCCAGGTCTGGCCAAACTCTGCGAGAGCTTGCTCGCCGGCCTCGCGGGGGCGGCACGGTAGATTTTCTTCAGGGTCGGCAGCGACGGCGCGACGGTCCTTATAGGTCACGAAGCGCAAGCTGTGACGTACCATGTGGACGATACAGAGTTGGACTTGCGTCTGCGGGAAAGCGGCCTCCAACGCTTCCGGGAACCCCTTCAGGCCATCCACGCAGGCGATCAGGATGTCCTGCACGCCGCGGTTTTTGAGTTCGGTGAGCACCTGGAGCCAGAACTTGGCCCCCTCGGTCTGGGCCACCCACAGACCGAGCACTTCTTTTTGACCGTCCAGGGTGACCCCCAGCGCCACGTAGAGCGCTTTGTTGCGCACATGGCCGTTGTCCCGTACTTTGCTCACCAGGGCGTCCAGATAGACGATCGGATAGACTGCCTCCAGCGGGCGGTTCTGCCAGACGGTGACCTCCGCGAGCACGCTGTCGGTAATGTTGGAGATGAGGCTCGGAGACAGCTCCACTGCGTAGAACTCTTGCAACTGGGCCTGGATGTCACGCGTACTCAGCCCGCGTGCATACAGCCCGATCACCTTCTCGTCCAGGCCAGCGAACCGCTGGCTCCCATTCGGCACCAACAGCGGCTCGTAACTCCCCTCCCGGTCGCGCGGTACCGCCAGCGTCACGCTGCCCTGCTCGCTCTTGAGTTGCTTGCGCCGATAGCCGTTGCGCGAGTTGCCCCCGTTGCGCCCCTCGGCAGCGTGCTTGCTGTAGCCCAGGTGCTCCGTCAACTCCCCCTCCAGCATGCGCTCGATCAGGCGGTTCGCCAACTGCTTGAGCAGCCCCTCCTGTCCGAACAGGTCCTCCTGCGTTTTGACTCCCTCCGACAGCTGGTCCAACATCTCCGGTGTGATCTTCTCGGACATAGTCGTTCGTCGTTTCCCTTTCTGGGGCCGTTGGCCGTTGCCGTTGGCCGTTGGCCCCTATTCTACTCGACTATGCCTCTTACACACTTTGTTGTACACCCTCGCACCTGAGGTGGAAGTTTGAGACATATCATTGGTGACGATATAGTCCGTGCGCGTGGTAGAACGCGCGACCCGGAACAGCTTCACACGGTGGTTAGCCGGAAACCCTTTGACCTTGACCTGTTTGCCCTGTGCCCGCTCGTCTGGCGACCAGTCGAGGGCATCGACTCGTTGATAAGGCTGCATGCCACCCGACTCATCGACCTGACGGTTGCTTTTGAGGGGACAGTAGTAGACTTTGTGCAGCTTCTCAATCGCCAGCATCAGGGTAGTGGTGGCATACCACGTGTCCATGAGCACCGCGTAGAAAGGCAACTGCTTGTGGTAGACGACGTTATTGAGCATCTCCTGCACATGGTCCAGCTTGCTTTTGCCGTCACCATCGGGATCGTAGAGACGGAAGTCCAGCAACCAGAACTGCGCACTAGCGGGATTGACATAGACACACGTCACGACCCCAATTCCCTTGATCACGCCACCCACGTTGCCACTGTACTGTCGGCGCACCAACTCGATCTTGTGCGCGTAACGCTTATCAAGCACCGTATCATCAAACAGCACATATCCATCCGCACTCGCCACCACCTGCTCTTGTACGTTCTCCCACACCAGGCGCGGCGTCAACTGCTCCTGGGCTAGGTACCGATTGATCGCATCGTGGCTGAGCGTCTCACTATGCTCCGCAAAATGCGTCAGCGTGTAGTTGATTTGACTGCTCAGCAGGTACTGACAATACTCCAACCGACTCACTCTCTTCTGTTCGTTCATCCTGTTATTGTAGCTCTTCCACTCCCCTTTCGGGAGGCGTCTGCGTAAGTCCTAATAGTGTTCTTTTCAGGGCACCCTCCTGCGGTATGGAGACAGTGCGGATGGCGGACGCGTTGAGCGCCGAACGTTTGCGTCTTGAGGGTTGAAACGGTAAAGCTAAAGGAGCGTCCCAAAGGGGCGCTTTGCAAGTAGGGCGAACGGCGAACGGCACCGCCCCCTTGCTAGGCAGCTTCGGGGGCCGGGGGTTGGGCGGCAGCGAACGGCGTTGGGGGGAGAAGCTTACTGAGGGGAGGTGGATTGCGCTTTGGACAGGTTCTGGACAATGGCGCATAACATATCATTGACGGCGTCAGGCGTGGTGAAGACGGCGACCACATCGGGGTCCAGCACCACCGCTTTTCGTTTGTCAGGAAAACGCGCCGCAAAACGGGTAGGTTTGGCCTGGCTGTAGCCGAAGGTATAGTCCGAAAGCAGGTAGCCCTGCTCGGCGTCGGAGCTATGGGGAAGGGGTGTGCTGGTCATAGGGCTGACGCTCTCTTCTCGGCGGGCGTCGAACGTTTGAACGAAGACCCCCCTCAAGGATAGGTGGGGGTGGCCGCTATAAAGGCGCGAAGGGCCTCGTCGGTGGGGGATGCTCGCTCGCGCCGATGCGGGTGACGGCCAGGGCACCGGCGGCGTTGGCGAGGGTCAAGGTGTCGGCGAGGGAAAGTCGCTGCAGCCAGCCGTGCAGGAAGGCGGCGGCAAAGGCATCGCCCGCGCCGGTGGTGTCCACCACCTCCACCTGGAAGGCGGGGCGAGCGGCGTACTCGCCCCCACGCCGCGCGATGGCCCCCTGCGCCCCCTGTTTGAGGACGACGAGGGGCACCTGCCCCGCCAGGGCGGACAGGGCCGCCTCCAGGGTGCTGGCCCCGCTGATACGCAGGGCCTCGACCTCGTTCGGGAAAAAGAGGTCCACCCGTGAGAGCAGGGCGGGCAAGGGATCGCCCCACCGATCGGACGGGTCGTAGCCGGTGTCGAGCGAGAGGGTGACGCCGCGCGCGCGGAGCGCATCGAACAGCGCGGGGAGGGAGGCATGGAGCGCGCGCCCCTGCCAGAGGCCGCACACGTGCACGTGGCGCGCCTGCTCCAGCAGATCGAGCGCCAGATGTTCCGGGCCAAAGGCCGCGGTGGCGCCGTAGGTGGACACAAAGGCGCGGTCCGCGTGGCCCGACAGCACCATGGTGACCGCCGAGGGCGACGGACAGGGCGCGGATGCCCGCCACGGAAACCCCCGCGCCCGCCGCCCCGTCCGTCAGAAAGCGCCCCCACCCATCCTGCCCCACCCCCGCCAGCAGGGCCACCGAGTGGCCCAGGCGAGCCATGTTGGTTGCCACGTGCATCCCCGACCCGCCCAACTGCATGGCAATCGCGGGCACCTCGCGATCTTCGCCCCAGGCGGGTAGCTCAGCCAGCCCCAGCGCCACCAGGTCCACGACGGCATCCCCCAGGCAGACGATCATGGGCGCGCCCCCCGTGCGCGTGGCTCAGCCACGGGCCACCGCCTGCGCCTTGCTGGCCAGGCGCGCCGCATACTCTTCCCCTTTCAAGTCCCGCACGCTCTTCCCCCCCTGCCCCTGCTCGCGGAGGGCGTTGACGTGGGCCAGGACCGACTCGTCCCAGCTGGCAAACGATTGCAGGCCCCCCGGCGTGTTCTCGCCCAGCCGCGCAGGGTTGCGGCGCGGGCGCGCCGCTTCCGCGCTTTGCCAATCGTCGGTCTCGGCCAGGCAGTGGATGGCGGCCAGAAAGGGGTCCACCCCGGCAGCGGGCGCATGCTTCCAATAGTAGCCCAGGATCGTATCCACATCGTTGCGGTACTCGGAGGTTTCCGGCAGGCGGGCCTTCAGGTACGCCGCCAGCAGCGCCTGCGTGCCCGAGGCAGCGCCCAGGACGGGCGACCCCTCCGCTGAGGGTGGGGACCGGCGCGGTGAGCCGCTCCCAGGCGCCCTGCGCCACCTGCAGGTAATAGTCATTGCTGATGGCATTGCCGGGGCAGGCTGGCTTGTTGTAGTCGCGGTGGGAGGAGATGCCCCCCGCGAATCGCTTGTGCTTGATGTCAAAGGTGCCAAGCTTCTGCTTGAGCACGGCGATCACGTGGCCCACGAGGCGGGCCGTGGCCTCCGACCATCGGACGCTTGTATAGTCGCCCAGCACCTCGATGCCCACGGAATAGTGCAGGCGGCCATCCTTCCGGTAGCCGTTGCCCTCCTTCGCGTGGATGCCCTGATCGTACATATCGCTGAACAGATAGATGTAGCGGTCGTCAATGAACAGGTGGGGGCCACGATCCCAGAACAGATTCTTGCGGTAGTACTCTTTCATCCCGTACAGCTGCTTCAAGCGCTTGTCTCGAATCTCCGACTCGCTCAGCCCCTCCTCCTTGGCGTCCCACGCGAGGGCGGGATTGGTCGCCCTGGGCCTGGCGCCCAACGTGTAGGGCACGGCGGTGTGGTGCAGCACCACAAAATCCGGCGGCATGGAGCCGAAATCTTTTTGGCGCACGTAGTCGCTGAACGCCTCAGCCGTCAGGGCCTGACCCAGGTAGCGAAACGCCTGCTCGGCGACGGGCGTCCCAAAAGAGACGGGTAGCTCGACATCCCCTACATCGTCCTGATCGGTAAAGGGGAAAAGGTCCTGACTTGCAAAATCGGCTTGGGGTGGAATGTCCGACATAGGATGGCCTCTTTCTGGGTGAGCGCTATGGGTACAAGCGCACGGCACGGTCGCGGCACGGACGTATCCTACCCAAAAGGAGCAGCCCGCGTCAAGAGGAGCGATCAGCCGACGGGATTGGGCCGTTTTTGTTCTTTTGGTAGGGTTGCGCTACAACGATAGTGCCGTGAAGCAAGGCCGGCCCCTGTCACCCTGTTACTGGAAGGATTTATAGCTGATGGCTGAAAGCATACCCGACGCATACGTTGATATCCTGCACAAGCAGTCGTTCGCCCATCTGGCAACAACCATGCCCGATGGCACCCCGCAAGTTTCACCCGTTTGGATTGATTATGATGGCACGCACCTGATAGTGAACAGCGCGCGGGGCCGCCAGAAGGATCGCAACATGGAGCGCGATCCGAACGTGGCGCTCTCGATCCTGGACCCGGAAAACCCCTATCGCTACCTTCTCGTGCGCGGCGTGGTGGCCGAGATTACCGAGGAGGGCGCAAACGATCACGCAGACCGGATGGCGCAGAAGTACATGGGCGTCGAGCGCTACCCGTTCCGCCAGCCCACCGAGGTGCGCATTTTGTACAAGGTGTTGCCGCAAAATGTAACAGCACAGGGCTAGGCCACGCATGATGGAGCCGGTTTCCCCATCGCCGACGATGGGCGCGCGAAGCGAGGTTGCCCCCAGGCGGATTGCCTGGGGCGTGCGCCCCTTTGCCAGCGGCGATGAGCCCCAGGTCACCCAACTTTACGAGGAGTGCTGCGATCAGCCGCAGGGCGTGGCGCACTACCGCTGGAAGTTGGGTGACACGGCGTGGCCTGTCGGCGCGCCCCACGTGTGGCTGGCCGATACGGGCGAGCGGCTCATCGGTCAGTACGCCGGCACGCCGATGCGCTTCAAGCTTGGCGTGGACGAGTGGCGCATCGTGCAGGTCAACGACGTGATGACCAGCCCCGCCTTTCGACGGCAGGGGGTGCTCACCGCCGTCGGCACCGCCGCCACCGAGGCGTGGCAGATGGCGGGGGTGCCCTTCCTCACCGGGCTGCACGCGAGCGGCTGGGGCAGCCGGCGCCAGCTACTCGGCTGGCGCGAGCAGTTCAAGGGGCTCTGGATGTGGCGCCCGCTGCGCCCGGATCGCCTGCTGGCGCGGCGCAACGTGCCCGGCGCGGCCTCGCTCGTGGCCTCCGGCCTCCACCTGCTGTGGAGCCGTGCCGTGAACACGCGCCTCGCCCTGGAGGGGCGATCGGTGAAGGTGGAGCCGATCATCGAGCCGGGCCCGGACTTTGACTGGCTCTGGCAAGCGCTTCGCGACAGCTACGAAGCGCTCGTCGTGCGGGACCGCGCCTGGGTGGCCTATCGCTATGTGGAGGCGCCGGGCCTCGGCTACCGCCTGCTGCTGGCGCGGCGCGCGGGGCAGCCTGTGGGCTACCTGGCCTACCGCCTGACCGCTCACGATGATAGGCTCATCGGCTGGATCGCCGATCTGTTCACGGCACCGGGCGACATCGCCGCCCGCGCGGCCCTGCTGCGCGGGGCGGTGCGGCGCCTGCACGCCGAGGGGGCGGAAAGCGTGCGCGTCTTTGTCGGGGAGCGCACGCCGCTGATCCGCTCGCTGCAACGTGCAGGCTTTTGGCGCGCCCCCGGCTCGCTGGCTGTCTCCATCGTCCCCCTCGCTGAGGGGATGCCCCACCCCGCCCTGCGCGACCCGAACCGCTGGTTCGTCATGGCGGGCGACTTTGACACCGTGTGAGAGGGCACGACGCAGCGCAACGCCCCGACCACGAGTGCCTACATCGAAATCACCCCTGAGGCGCGCCGCGCTGTAGCGGCTCGATGGCTTCGAGGCATTCATGGCCTACGGCATGCCCCGCCTACAGCCGCGCGAGAGTCCCGGACGTGGCCTGGAACAGCCTCCTCACCGACGCCACCCGCCCCGACGCGGGGCCGCCGTGGGGAGCGTAAGGGACGGCCTGTATTCGACGGGCGAGGTAGCCGGGGGATGGAGACGATGCTCCTCCCCCCTTTTCTTTGTGTCTATCCGGGCTGATGAGCGCTATTTGCGGCGAGCGCTACCGTGTGCTTCATTAAGCACAAAGTACAACAGCACCTCAGTGGAGCGAGGGGGCTGGTTGGTCAAGGGGCGCGGCCCGTCCGGCTCGTTGGGCGCTACCCTTGACCTGGATGTGGCTACATCACATGGGATACACAAAGGAAGCTACGGTCTATGAACATCCTGGTCCTTCACGGCCCAAACTTGAACCTGCTGGGCACGCGCGAGCCGCACATCTACGGCTCGATGAGCCTGGCCGAGATTGATGCGGCGCTGGAAGCCCACGCGGCCACGCTGGGGGCAACGGTGCGCTGCCGCCAATCCAACCACGAGGGCGAGCTGATTGATTGGATCCATGAGGCCCGCATGTGGGCCAACGGCCTGATCATCAACGCGGGCGCGTACAGCCATACCTCCATCGCCCTGCGCGATGCGGTCTCCGCCGTTGCCCTGCCCACCGTCGCGGTGCACCTGTCCAACACCCACGCACGCGAATCCTTCCGCCACGCCTCCTACCTGGCAGCGGTCGCCCTCGGTCAGGTGGAAGGATTCGGCTGGCGCAGCTACCTGCTTGCCCTGGATGGCCTGGTTTATCGGTTGAAGGAGCAGTAACCGATCAAGCCTCGATCATCCCCGCCAGCAGGCCGAGCGGCAGGGGCGCGGGGCGCTCGCAGCGGCTCTCGATGGCGATGTGCTGCCCCTGCTGGGAGGAGTCCTCGAAGGCATGCATGATGTCCAGCACATGGTAGCCCATCTCGCCGCTGGCGCGGGGGGCGCGCCCGTGCCGGATGGCATGGGCCAGATCGGCCACGCCGATGCCGCGCCCGACGGGCACGTGGTGGGTCAGGGGCACCTCGCTCCACTCTTCGGCGCCCGCCCGTCGCACGCGCACGGGCCCGCCAAAGATGTTCGGGTCCGGCACACTCAGGCTCCCCTCGGAGCCGTAGATTTCGATGCGCGGCAGGGTGGCATACCACACGTCGAAACTGGTGATCAGCGTGGCGAGCGGACCACTGGCAAAGTCCATCACCCCGGCCACGTGCGTCGCCGTCTCCACGGGGATGCGCTCGCCAAAGCGTGCCTCGCTGGTGGCGATGCGCTCCGCAAAGGAGGCGCGCGTGGCGACCGGTGACGCGACGGACCGGCCCCAGCAGGTGGATGAGCGTGGTGAGGTAGTAGGGCCCCATGTCGAAGAGCGGCCCCGCGCCCGCCTGATAAAAGAAGCTCGGGTTGGGGTGCCACGATTCCGGCCCGCGGCCAGTCATGAAGGCGGTGGCCGCCACGGGCTCGCCAATCCAGCCATCATCCACCAACTTGCGGCAGGTTTGCAGCCCACCCCCCAGAAAGGTGTCCGGCGCGCAGCCCACCAGCAGCCCGCGCTCCGCCGCGGCGGCGAGCACGCTGCGCCCCTCGTCGCGCGTCACGGCAAGCGGCTTCTCGCTGTACACATGCTTGCCCGCCTCCAGCACCTCCAGGCTCACCTGGGCATGCACTGAGGGGATGGTGAGGTTGACCACGATCTCGATTTCCGGATCGGCGAGCAGGGCCTCGGGCGTCAGGGCGCGAATCCCGAACTCCGCCGCGCGCGCCTCGGCGGCGGCAGCGGACAGGTCCGCGCAGGCAACCACCTCAATGTTATGGAAGGTCGCGCACGCAGTCAGGTACTGCGTGCTGATGTTCCCGCAGCCCATCAGGCCAACTTTAACCTTCTCGTCCATGCCCCAGCCCTTTCTCAACCAGATAGCGGTAGCTGCGCTCCACCGCCGTCATCATGTCGGTGTCGCAGCGGTCCAGTTCTACGATCAGCCACTCGGCGTTTGCGGCCGCTCGCCTCCAGGATGCTCGGAAAGTTTAGCGACCCCTCGCCCACGGCGACCATCGAGGCGTCCTGGGTCGCTGGCCCATCCTTGATGTGCAGCAGGGGCACGCGCGCGCCCAACTCGCGCAGCACCGCTTCCGGCTCCAGCCCCGCCGTTTTGACCCAGTAGGTGTCCACCTCGAAGAAGATGCTGCGCTCCAGCAGGTCGAGCATGAGTTGGTAGGGATACCCCTCCGCAATCGCCTCGAACTCCCACCAGTGGTTGTGGATGCCCAGGGAAAGCCCCTGCTCGGTGGCGGCGCGGTTCGCCTCGTTGAAGCGCTCGCAGACGCGCTTGATCCCGTCGAGCGTGCTGTATTCCTGGGGCGGGATGTAGCCGGAAACGATGCGCGCGCAGCCCAGGGCAAAGGCGGTGTCGAGCACCTCCCCCTCCTGCTCGCCGAGGGGCAGGGGCAGGTGGGCGGAGGGCACCTTCAGCCCGAGCGAGTGAAAGAGTTGGCTGGCATCGCGGGGGGTGATGCCGGGAAAACTAGCCGGTTCGACCCCGGCATAGCCGATTTCCGCCACGCGACGGATGGTACCCTCGAAATCCTGGGCAAGGCTATCGCGGACCGTATAAAGTTGTAGGGCGATGGGTAAAGACATGATGGGCTCCTGAATGGGTTGAGACAACGGATGGCGGCTCGCTATCGCACGTCCTGGCGCGCCGGCGTCGAAGGGTGCGGGGTCCTGGCCACAGGGTCCCCCCACGCGCCGATGAGGAAGGGCACGAGGTGATCGGCCATGATGAGCAGGATGGTTGGACGCTGTGACACCGATTCCCCTTATGCCCCGTCGAACTCTACCTTGAAGGTCTTGATCTCGAAGGGGGTGATCCCGAAGCGGAGCGTGTTCCCCTCCCACTCGACGGGCTGCTCCGCCTCCTCGATAAGGTTGCACTCGACGGCGCGGCGCAGGGGGCGCGCGAAGCGAAGCGACACCGCCGCGTTGCGGGACTGCTTCGTCTCATACACGCGCACGACCCACGCGCCCCCGGCTTCCGCCTGTTTGACGGTCTCCACGATGACGTGCTCGGCATCCACGCTGGCAAACTCCAGCTGCTGCGGCGCGCCCGCGCCCGCCTGCGCGGGGAGGAGGCGGGCGAGAAGCGGGTTGTTTAGCTCGTAGGCGGCACGCACCACGCCCCCCTCGCGCCATCCGCCCGCGTGGGGAAAGAGGCGAGTAGCAGAAGCGGTGCTCCCCCTGGTCGGCCAGGGGGTCGGGGCGGATGGGGGACTTGATGCAGCGTCAGCCGCATCACGTTGTCCTTGATGTCGTACCCGTACTTGCAGTCGTTCAGCAGGGCGACCCCGTAATTCCCCTCGGACAGGTCGGCCCACTTGTGCCCCAGCACCTCGAAGCGCGCCCAATCCCAACTGGTGTTCCAGTGCGTCGGGCGCTCGATGTTGCCGAACTGGATGTCGTAGGTGGCCCGCGTGGCGCGGATGTCGACCGGGAACGCCACCTTGAGCAGCACCTGCTGCGCGTGCCAATCAACCTCGGTGCGGAAATCGACGCGCGGCAGGTCGCGGTAGAAGCGTGAGGCGCTGCGTGATGGTGGAGTCGTGGCAGCGCCACTGGCAGGCGCAGCGTGCCGCGCAGCGGCCCTGTCTCCTCCACCTCTGCGGTTACAAGCTCATCCACCTCCCACATCTTTTCCTGGTAGTACAGGTCAATGTCCCAGGCGTCAAAGTCCATCGGCTTGTCCTCGAAGGCCTGGAAAACGTTGCCCCGCGTGCCCGGGGCCAGCACCTCGCGCCCGTGACGCTTGTCAAAGAGGGAGACAAGTTGGCCCTGCGGCGTTGAGGCGCAGACGGAAGAAGGCGTTTTCCATAGCCGTCGTCGTCACGGTGAGAGGGGGGAGCCCGCGCCGGCTGCGGCGGGCGCGGCCAGGGAGGCGAACTGTGGCGTAGCCGAGCGCGGGCACCTCCGCCACGGCCACCAGCACGCGCGTCTCGCCCCCCTCCTCGACACGGCTGCACGCGTCACGAGCGAGCGTCCTCTGGCAGCGTGGCCGGCAGCGAGACCAGGCCGCCGCGCCGCCAGCCTAGCGGGTTCCAGACGGCAAGGGCAGGGCCATCGCACGGGATTGCGTCGCCCAGCACGTCAAGCGCCTGCGCCCACCACCGCCTCGCCCCGCGGGCTGAATCCGGCAGGTAGTCCGCCGCGGCTGTCGTCGTACACCTGCGGGATGGAGGAGCCGGGCAGGATGTCGTGGAACTGGTTGAATAGGAGGCGCTCCCAGCCGCGCTCATGTCAGCGGGTTCTGGGATACGGCGGTGCGCCCGGGCTACAGCGCCGCCAGCGTCGCTCAGCCACTCGGCGTTGTGATACAGCAGCTCCGACGCGCGGTTGGCGCGCTTGATTGGCGCCTGCGAGGTGTAGGTGCCGCGATGTACTCGAGGTACAGCTCGCCGTCCCAGACGGGCAGCTGCTCGTCCGGCCACGCGCTCGGCCAGCCGCGCAAAGTAGGGCTCGGCCAGGCCTTGCTCCACGGCCGGCACGCCGGGCAGGTTTTTCATGGCGCGCGCCGCTTCGAGCATCTCTTGCGTCGGGCCGCCGCCGCCGTCGCCCCAGCCGAACAGGTGCAGCAGCTCTTCGTTGACCTCCTTCTGGCGATAGGCGTCCCAGATGCCCGCGATGTCAGTACGGCATGAGCTTGCCGTTGTAGGTGTAGAAATACTCGTTGTTATCGGGCGTGGTGACGAAGTGGGTCAGCACCTCGGTGCCGTCGATGCCGCGCCAGTTAAAGGTGTCGTGCGGGAAGCGGTTGGTCTGGCTCCAGCTGATCTTGGTGGTCATGAAATACTGCGCGCCGCTGCCCTTGATGATCTGCGGCAGCGCGGCGCTATAGCCGAACACATCCGGCAGCCACAGGATGCTGGTCTCCAGCCCGAAGGTCTCGCGGATGTAGCGCTTGCCGAACAAGAACTGCCGCACCAGCGACTCGCCGGAGGGCACGTTGGTGTCGGCCTCGATCCACATGCCGCCGGTAATCTCCCAATCGCCGGCGGCGATGCGGGCGCGCACGCGGGCGAAGATTTCGGGCGCGTCTTGCTCCAGAATACTTATACAGGTGCGGCGAGGAGTGCATGAAGCGGTATTCGGGGTACTGCCGCATCAGGTGCAGCACGGTGGCGAAGGTGCGGGGCCTTCTCGCGCGTGTGGCCAGCGCCAGAGCCAGGCCAGGTCAATGTGCGAATGGCCCACCGCCGTGACGCGCGGCTTGATCTCGTCGCGCGCCAGCGCTGCCACCCCCTGGCGCAGGTGGAGTGTCGGCCTCCGCCAACGAGCGGTAAAAGGCCTCGGAGCGGGGTTGGGCAAACTCGATCCGGTGAAAGGCGTCGTTCAGCGCCTCCAGCAGGCGGACGCGGCGCAGGTCGTTCGGGGTCGAGCACCTCGATGGCCTGGAGGAGGGTGTCGGCGTAGAAGTAGAAGCGCTCCGCCGCCTCATCAATCCAGACAAGCTGCGCGAGCTTGAACTGGCGGCGCGGGGGGGGCTCGAGAACGCCGCTCCAGGCGTGCAGGGCAATGTCGAGCCGCCCCGACTCGACCGACTCGGGCGGCAGCCACGCCTCCTCGTGCCAGACGTCATGCCCTGGAGGCCGTGCCCGTTCACATAGAGCATCGTCTCGGCTGTGGAATTTCCCCCGTCGCGCGGCCCCACCAGGAAGCGCAGGGCCAACTTGTGCTCGCGAAGGTGGGGCGGGATGTGCAGCGTGGTGCGAAACCAGGCCTCCACATCGTGGCCGCCCCACGTGGCGCCGACCTCCGCCACGGCAAACTCTGACCACGCCGCTGCCGTCGCAGGGTCGGGGCGGTGGGGCTCCCGCGTTGCCCCTTCCGAGTAGCGCCAGTCGAGGATCGGGTGCACCTCCCGATGGATGGCAGCGCGAATCTCCGGCAGCAGCTTTGCTAGCTTTTCAACAGTGAAAAAAAGCATAGGGTGTCCTGAAAAAAGGGTTAGGGAGACATAGTAGCATGGAGCGCGACCGCGAGGCTGGCAAAGTCCCCCACGCGCTCGCCCAAACCGGCAGGCACGATCTCGCAGACGGCAAGCGCCTGGGGAAGCGCCTCGGCACGGAGCGTCTGGAGGGCCAGCGGCTCCAGCAGGGCACGCTGCCGCCCGTAGATGCTGCCCAGGATGATGCGCTGTGGGTTCAGGATGTCTACCAGCAGCGCAAGCCCGCGCCCCAGGTGGCGCGCGACAATCTGCCACACCTCCAGCGCCAGCGGGTCGCCCTGCTGGGCCGCCAGCCCGACACGCTCGGCTGTCACGCTGGCAAGGTCGTCCAGGGTGGGGCAGAAGGCGGGGAGCGACCCGCGCGGATGGCCCGCTCGGCCATGCCGCGCGCCAGATGGGCGATGCCCCCCCCGCTGCAGAACCCTTCAAAGGAGCCTGCCTTGCCATAGCCGATGGGCCCCTCGTCCGCCAGCCGAAGGTGCCCCACCTCCCCCGCCAGATCGTTCGTGCCCGCATACAGCCGCCCCCCCAAAATCAGCCCCGCGCCCATGCCCGTGCCAAAGGTGAGAAAGAGCACGTTTTGGAGCCCGCGCCCCGCCCCCCACTGCCACTCCGCGAGCGCGCCGGCATTGGCATCGTTTTGCAGGGCGGCGGGCACGGCAAAGCGCTGGCGGAAGGGGGAAAGCACGTCCACGTGATCCCAGCCGGGCAGGTTGGGGGGCCCCAGAATCAGGCCGCGCCCGCTGTCCAGCGGCCCCCCACAGCTGATGCCGATGGCGGTCAGCGGCTCGCCCGGATTCGCCGCCAGCAGCTCAGCCAGGGCGGCGGCAAGGCGCACCAGCGTCTCGGCGGGCGTGGGGGGGGTGGGAAAGCTGGTTCGGGCAACCAGCTCGATCTCGCCCCCGCCCAGCCGCCCCAGCGACACCGCGCACTTGGTCCCGCCGATGTCCAGCCCTGCCAGTCGGTTGCTCATGGGGCAAAAAAGGTTTCTTCGACCACGGCGCACAGGGCATGGTAGATGGCGAGGTGCCGCTCTTGAATGTCGGCGGTGCTCCTGCTGCGGCACCCGGATCGCCACGTGCAGAGCGGCGCCAGTCGCCGCCTCGCGCCGCCGTGACGCCGACTGTCCGCAGGCCGCGCACGCGGGCCACGCGGCGGCGTGGACGACGTTGCGCGAACGGCCGGAAGTGGAGATGGCGATGAGCAGGTCGCCAGGACGTCCAAAGCCATAGACCTGCTGCGCGAAGATCATATCGCCGGCAATATCGTTGGCAATGGCCGTGATGAGCGAGGTGTGGCTGACGAGCGAGATGGTGGGCAGTGCGCCCTGGAGATGGTCGGCCAGGTAGCGCCAGTCTCGGGATAGGCGTTCAGCTGCCTGGCGCACCTCGATCGATACGGGGCGGCGCAGAGAGGTAGCCCTTCATCAGCTCGCCGACGACGTGCTCGCTATCGGAGGCGCTGCCACCGTTGCCGCAGATGAGCACCTGGCCGCCGCCGCGGTAGCAGTTTATCAGCAGGTCCGCCGCGCTGGCAATGTCGGGCAGGCAGGGGGCAAGGTCTGGATATTTTTCCTGGAGCCTGGTTAGCATAGCTTTGCCTACAGTCGCCAGTAGCCTGCGTCCATCGGGACGGCGGCGGAGGTGGCGGCGCCCGCCGGATTTTCGGCGCCCATCGCCTCCCCAAAGGGGAGGTTGGCCTGCGCGATGGTGCCGACCGCCCCCGGCCCCCTCGACATAGCGGATCGAGTGCGCCCGCTCCAGCACCTTCACCGCCTGCTCTGCGTCCGCCGCGGCGAGGCCGAGGCGCTCCTGAAGCACCTCTGCCATCATGGCTCGCCCCTCATCCGCGGTGCCAACGACGCTACCGCCGAAATGCTCTCTTTAACGCGGCCACTGCCGCGCTCAACTCAATCTGCGCCATCTTCCAGCTCCTTTCGTTTGGGTAGGTCCCATCTCAATCGAACAACGCTTCTCGCCCTGCAAGGGCTCGCTGCCTCATTGCTTCACGTGAGCCATCGCCTGCTCCAAAAAGTCGGGGCTGCCAAAACTGCCGGACTTCAGGACGAGCAGCCTCGTCGGCTCATCGAGCGAGAGGCAGGAGGGCAACCCCGGCTGGATTTCCTGCCAGACCCGCAGGCCGCGCACCCCCAGCCGCGCGCAGATGGCGGCAGAGGTGTCGCCGCCGGCAATGACCAGGCGATTCACGCCAGTGTCCTCCACAAGCGCTGCGACGATTTCGGCCAGTGCGCCGGAAACCAGGCGCGCCACCTCGCCGCGCGCCAGCCCCAGGGCGCTGCCCCCGGCACGCGTCTGCGCCACGATCTCCGGGTCGTTCGCGGCGTGAAGCAGCACATCCGTCCCGCGCGCCAGCAGGGGGCGCATCGCCCCTATCAGCCCCGCCAGCAGGTGGGGTCGCTCGGCTGGCTCCAGCAGGCGGCGGGTGTCAAGCTCCCACGTGGGCACTTCCCCCTGGCGGAGGTGGCGGAGCTGCGCCGCGGTTTGCGGCATCAGGCTGCCCGCCACGCAAAGCACCCCCGCGCCGGACGCCCCAGGCAGTTGGACTGACGCGGCGGGCCGCGTGGGGCTGGGCCACACAGCCGGCAATTCTTCGGCCAGGGCGGAGCTACCGCACAGCACGGGGTAGCCGCGCGCGGCCTGGGCAATCGTTGCCAGCGCCGCCTGATCGGGCACATCCAGGATCAGGTAGCCCCCCTGCGCCCGCATCCCCTCGATGCTCTGCGCGAGCGCTGTTGCCCCCTCCGCGATGCGCTCGTGGGTCAGCAGCGACACGCGGCGATGGGTCTGCGCCTGAAGGATGTCAACCAGGTTGGAGCGCGTCATGGGGTGCATCGGATCGTGGCGAAACTCGGACTCTTCCAGCCGCTTCCCGTGAACCCAATGGACGCCGTCGAGGGTCCGGCGCCCATTCTTGGGAAAGCCGAGCACCACCAGCGCAAACGGTTCGTTGAGGGCGTCCAGCATCGCATCGAACTCGGCCCCTATGTTGCCGCGAAAGACAGAGCAGGTTTTGTTGTAAAAGCGCGTGCAGCCCGCCGCGAGCAGTGCCCGCGTGGCCCCTGCCACCTTCTCGTACGCGACGTCGGGCGCGTCAAAGCGGGAATCGGTGTCCAGGATGAGGACATGCGCCTCGTCCGTGCGGGGCGCACGTGCCAGCGCTTCGGGGCCGTCGTAGGGGTAGACATGCGCCACCCAACCAGCCTTAGCGAACATGATGCCAATATCATTCGCGCCCGTGATATCATCGGCCACCACCCCGACGATCATTCGGGCCACTGACGCGGCGGGCGATAGCCGGAGCGCTCCAAAAAGTCTTGAACCACCTCCGGCGCCAGGGGGCGCAGGGTCAGCGCGGCCCGACCCGCCTCAACCACCATGCGGCAGGTGAATTCCAGGGTGTGGAGCGCCATCAGCGCCTCCTGCACGGTGCTGTCATAGACCAGCACGCCGTGGTTGTCGAGGAGGAGGACATTGGCCTCGCCAGCGGCCCCGCGCACGGCCTCGCCGAGCGCCTCCGAGCCAGGGTGGAAGTAGGGAACGCGGGCCACCCGCTCCAGGTAATACATCCCCTCGACGAACCAGTTGGAGGGGATGACCGCTTCCGAGCAGGCGAGGAGGGTCGCGTAAAAGGGGGCCGCGTGCAGCACAGCGCCAATGTCCGGGCGGCTCTCGTACACCGCCCGGTGCATGGGGGTCTCCTTCGAGGGGCGGCGCGCGCCCTGCGGGGCGGGGGGTGCCCCGAACGAAAACTCGATCAGGTCGTCCGCCGCCAGCTCCCCCAGCCGCGTGCCGCTGGCGGTGATCAGCGCGGTGGCCGGGCCAATGCGGGCGCTGAGGTTGCCCGCGTTGCCCCATGTCAGAGCATGCTCGGTCAGGTATCGCCCCGCTGCCTGAAGCTCGGCGCGGGCGACGGCACTATCGAGGGTCATGGCTCCTCCTTCCCCCTTGCATCCGGAGATTGCTCCGCCTCACGCGGCAACTTCCAGCGCGCGGGGCCGGACGGGCACGCCGCCCTGCGCGGCGGAGGCCTGGATGGCATCCCACAGCCTGGCCATGCGCAGGCCAACCTCCGGCGGGGATGGGTTGGGCATCTCCCCGCGCCGCACCGCGAGGAACTGCTCCCACACCCCGCGCGAGGGGGGCACGGGCAGCGGGGGTCAGCTCTGGCTCGCCCCGCCGCTGGATGTCGAGCGCGCCCCCCCAGACGCCGGTGCGGAGAATCGCCTCCGTGCAAAAGACTAGCACCTCCGAGGTGCAGGCGGGGATCGTGTCCCCGCACCCGTGGAGCGTGACCAGCGCGCCGGAGGCGAGGCGCGCCATCGCCACGCCGACCGTCTCGACAGGCTGGCCGCGCTGGGCAAGCCAGGCGCTCACCTCCACAAAGGGCTCCCCCGCCAGGTCGGAGACGGTGTTGAGCATGTGCGCGCCCGTATCAAACAGAAAGCCGCCGCCCGCCGTGTGGGGATCGGTGCGCCACGTGCCCGCGCACACCTGCGCCCAATTCTGCCACACGGTGGCGCTGATGCTGAGCATCTCGCCCACCGTCGCCGGAGCGCAGCAGGCTCACGGCGTGGCGCACCTCCGGCGAGAGGCTTCCCTGGAAGGCGACCACCAGCAGCCGCCCGGTGCGCCGCTGGGTAGCTATCAAACTTTCTGCCTCAGCCGCCGTCATGACCATCGGCTTTTCCAGCAAAACGTCCAGCCCCGCTTCCAGGCAGGCCACTGCCTGATCGTGGTGGAAGGCGTGGGGCGTGATGATGAAGGCGGCGTCCAGGTCGCCCCCTGTACCGACTTAACAGGCTGTCAAGCTCTGGCTCGTCGGGGGGCGGCTCCCGCCCGTTTGCCTCGAAGAGGCTGGCCGCCTGCTGGTACGAAGCGGGGGAAGGGTCGCAGACGACGGGAAAGGTGGTAGCGGGAAAGGCGGGAAGGATGACGCGCAGGTGGTGGCGCGCCATCCCCCCGCACCCGATCAGCGCCACGCGCAGGGGCTGCTCGGCGGGGGTGAGGCGGGAAGATACACTCATTGGATCGTGTCCCATAACAAGGCGGAAAAAGAAGATAGCGCAAGCCTACCAGCTTTTGCCAGTACCCGCCAAGTTTGCGCTCGCGCCGTGTGACAGAGCGCAGCGTCTACGGTGTCAATCGCCACTAGCGCGTTGCGGCGGCTCCTATACAATTGTTGGGATACCTGGACCAACTTCTTCTGGAGAGTTGAATTATGAGTGACCTGTTGGCAGCGCGCTCCCAAATGGCGATGTCGCTGGCATTTCACATCATCTTCGCGGCGGTGGGCATCGGCATGCCGCTTTTGATGGTGATCGCTGAAGGGCTGTGGCTGCGCACGCGCGACGAAACCTACCTGACGCTGGCGAAGCGGTGGGCGAAGGTCACCGCCATCCTGTTCGCCGTCGGCGCGGTCTCGGGGACCGTGCTATCGTTCGAGTTCGGGCTGCTGTGGCCGAAGTTCATGGAGCTACGCAGGGCCGATCATCGGGATGCCGTTCTCGCTCGAGGGCTTCGCCTTCTTCTTCGAGGCCATCTTCCTCGGGGTCTACCTGTACGGCTGGAAGCGGGTCCCGCCGCTGGTGCACTGGCTGGCCGGGGTGATGGTGATGGTGAGCGGTGCGCTGTCCGGCGTGTTCGTGGTGACCGCGAACGCGTGGATGAACACCCCGACCGGCTTCGAGATCGTTGATGGGCGCCCCGTCACATCGACCCCTTCGCCGCGATGCTGAATCCCGCCGCCTTCACGCAGACCCTCCACATGACGCTGGCGGCCTTCCTTTCGCTGGCCTTCGCGGTGGCGCCATCCACGCCTGGATGCTGCTGCGCGAGCCGGACAACCGTTCCACCGCCACGCCTTCGCCATCGCCCTGTCGGTCGGCGCTGTCAGGTCGGTGCTCCAGCCGCTCACCGGCCACCTGAGCGCGCAGTTTCTCGCCGATTACCAGCCCGTGAAGCTGGCCGCGATGGAGGGGCACTGGGAGACCGAGCGCGGCGCGCCGCTGCGCATCGGCGGCTGGCCGGACGAGGAGGCCGAGGTGACGCGCTACGCCATCGAGATCCCCTACGGCCTGAGCCTGTTGGCCTCACCACGACCCGAACGCCGAGGTGAAGGGGCTGAACGATGTGCCCCGCGACGAGCGGCCGCCGGTGGCGGTGGTCCACATCGCGTTCCAGATCATGGTGGCCGCCGGGACGGCGATGATGGCGGTGGGGCTGCTGGGCGCCTGCTGGCGTGGCGGAAGCGGCGGCTCCCGCTCCAACGCTGGTACCTGTGGCTGGTCGTGCTGTGCGGGCCGCTCGGCTTTATCGCCATCGAGGCGGGCTGGACGGTGACGGAGGTGGGGCGACAGCCCTGGGTGATCTACGGCGTCATGCGCACGGCAGACGCGGTCACCCCGATGCCGGGGCTCGTCGTGCCGTTCCCGACGTTCACCCTGCTCTACGTATTCCTGTCGGTAGTGGCAGTCCTCTTGCTCAAACGACAGGTGTTTGCCAGCCCGCGCTCCGCTACCCCCCACGCCGGACGAACAAAGCGGAGGTCACGATGTTCCCGCTTGATCGATGATCGCCGGAATCATCCTCATCTCGCTGACGATCTACGTCCTGGGGGCCGGGGCGGACTTTGGCGGTGGGGTGTGGGACTGGTTTGCTTCCGGGCCGCGCGCCCAGGGGCAGCGGGACACCATCGCGGAAGCCATCGGGCCCATCTGGGAGGCCAACCACGTCTGGTTGATCGTGGTGATCGTCCTGCTCGTTCGTAGCCTTCCCGACGGCCTTTGCGGCGATTTCCACGGCGCTGCACATCCCGCTGACGGTGATGCTTATCGGCATCGTGCTGCGCGGGACGGCCTTCGTGTTCCGCACCTACGACGACCGCTCGGACGAGGTGCAGCGGGGGTGGGGGCGGCTGTTCGCGGGGGCCAGCATCGTTACACCCGTGATGTTGGGGGTCGTGGTGGGGGCGGTGGCATCGGGCCGCCTTCGGGCGGACCCGCTGACCGGGCGCATCCAGAGCGACTTCTTTTCTTCCTGGCTGACCCCCTTCGCCTTTGCCATCGGCCTCTTCGCGCTCGCGCTCTTCGCCTTTCTGGCAGCTGTCTACCTGACGCTGGAAGCGCGCGACCCAGCCCTGCAGGATGATTTTCGCAAGCGCGCCCTGCTGGCGGCGGTGGGGGTGGGGCTGACGGCAGCGCTGAGCTTCGCGCTGTCGGGCGAGGGGGCCCCCCTGATTCGCGCGGGTCTGGCGCAGCAGCGATGGTCCTTGCCCTTCCAGCTACTCACGGGGGTGGTAGCGCTAGGGGCGATGGGCGCCCTGTGGCAGCGGCGCTTTCGGCTGGCGCGGCTGCTCGCCATCGCGCAGGTGGTGCTGATTCTCTGGGGCTGGGGGATGGCGCAGTTCCCGTACCTGATCGTGCCGGACCTGACCTTTGCCAACACCGCCGCGCCCGACAACGTGCTGCAGATCCTGTTGATAGCGCTCGTGGCGGGGATGGTGGTGCTCGCTCCCTCCCTCTGGTACCTGTTCCGCGTCTTCAAGGGGCAGCAGGAGCAGGAAGCGTTCGAGGCGGTGGAGGGGGGGGCCAAGGGGCGAGCGACCTCGCGCCGTAGCCTACTCCTGGCGCGGGGGGCTGGCGCTGCGCGCGCTGGAGATCCCTGGTCGTCACGCTTTGGGCGAAGACGCTCAGCTTCTTCAGCTCGCTGTCCCATGTCAGAAACCCTTCAAGGATGAGGATGTCGTCCGGGTTCTGGATGGCCTCGCTCACCTTTTTCCACTGCTTGCTCGCGATGTACACGAGGTAGAGCAGCCTGCTTTCCGGCGGGGCAGGCAGCCCCTTCGGCAGGGTGGGCACTTTGCCGTTGGCCTGCATGGTGGTCATCACAAAGCCGCCCTGCTCGACGATCTTGCCTGGCCGCCCGATGAGTGTCAGTTTCACGTTGTCCGCCCTCCCTCTTGGTTGCGCCAGCAGTTCCTCGATAGCCCTTCCCCGCTCCGCCCACACGAAGGGGGGCGGCGGGGGGGGCAGGGCAGGCGGGGGGGCCGGCGGCGGGGCTGCCTCGCGCGCGGCCATCCTCGCCTTTTTCCTCGCCTTCTGCTTGCCCCAGTCCGGGGGCGGGAAGAGGAGGGCCAGTATCTTCCGGGGAAAGTTGCTGCTTCACCAGGAAGAAAAAGACGCCACCGGGGCTGCGCCGCCGCTGGCCGTTCTGGACCGTGAGCCCCCCCTCGCCCTCGATGCGCATCGTTTCTGCCAGGATGGCCCTGGCCCGCTCCGCCCCAAGGTGCTCCACCACACGCTGCACGAGCCGAATTTGTGGCTCGCCCAACTGCGCCGCAATCTCGCTGGCAACCCGGCCAGGCTGTGATGAGGTCATACTCTCTCCGGTACGCATGCCACTTGCGTCGCGCCCTCTGGTTCGCTGGAGTGCCACGACTTGTCCGGGCCACGCTGCCCGGTCTGGGTCCCCTATCAGGGTGAAAGGATAGGCAAAACGCGGCGGTCAGACAAGCCGTGGGGGCTGCTCGCCTGCTGGAACATCAGGGCATCGGGCGCTCGTAGCGGCGGACTGTGATTCCTTGCCACTGCGCCTCATCAAACTGCCCGCGCTGCTCCTCGTCCAGCGTTTCTTCGGTGGGGGCGGTGAGGGTATCGGGGTCCCCATCGGAGATGTACTTGAGCGAGGGACGCTCTTCAAAGGTCCTGAAAATCGCCTCGATGTAGCCCGACACCGCCTGGGCACGGGCTATATGGTAGGGATCGAAGCTGATGGCATAGGGCGACTCGCTGGCGCCGCCCATCACTTCCGCGGCCCCTATATACTCGTAGCTCACGCCCTCTGCCTCCCCGCTGCGGAGCAGGGCCTCGTTTTCCGGGTAGATGCCCAACGGAAGCGCCAGGCTCACCACCTCGTACCCGCCGCCGATGCGCTCCTCCAACTCCTTGGCGGAAAATGCCAGTTGCCATTGGATGCGATCCTCGGCGACCTGGTCCAGCCGCTGGTGGGTGTAGGTGTGGCTGCCGATTTCGCCCCCCAGTTCGAGCACGGTTTGAAGCTTCCGGTCGGCGCTGTCCGGCTGCCCCCACAGGATGCGGGAGGGCACGTCCACTTCCAGCAGCACAAAGAACGTAGCGACGGGCGGAAATTCGGGGTTGGCCTCGGAAAATTCCATCAGGACGCCCATGGCCGAGGCAGGGTCCACCGTGCCATCGTCCAGATAGCGAAACTGTCCGTCGGACGAATCATCGAAGGTGAGCACCACCGGCGTCTTTCCGGCTGGGATGTCAAAGGTGTTGGAAGCAAAGTCGCGGAAGCGAATCGGGTAGTAGTCGTTGGCTAGCAGCCATTCCAGGTCGGCGCGGAAGCGACTCTGGCGTGCGCGAGTAGGTGCTGTCCTCGCCAGGAACTATCAAATGGTACTCCAGCACGAGTGCCCAGCCAAGCTCGTTCGGCTTGATCTGCTGCAACTGCGCCTCGCTCAGCCCCTCGGGGGTGGGGGTAGCTTCCGGCGTGGCGGTCGGGGCGGGGGTCTGCGTCGGCGCGGGCGTGGCCGTTTCGGTGGGCGCTTCGGTGGGGGCGGCGGTCTCGGTGGGCGCCGCGGTAGCCGTCGCAGCAGCCGGCGGGGTGGCGGTGCTGCTGGGGGCGGTGGGCGCTTCGGCGGGGGCGGCCCCGCCGCAACCAGCCACAAGGCTGGCAAGCAGGACGGAGGCAAGGAGAACGGATGGACGCGTCAGCTTCATATAAACTTCTTCCTTCATGGATCTACTTTTGCAAAGCGTTGGGCCGCCAGGGACAAGGGGGTTGCACGATGGGCAACGGACCGTTGCCGCCGTTGGCGGGGCTGGCAGATTGTGCTCACTTTGCCACCAAGTGCAAACGTCGCGCCTACCGCGCGCCGCCCGCCCGGCGCGCCCGCGCTTGGTAATTCCCATCGAAATTGTCACAATCCTTTATCACTGGGTATAATCGCAGGCAGAAATCCTGCAATGGCGCAGGTTGGCATCGCAGGTCGTGCCGAGGACTCAGGCAACGACCCTGCCCAGAAACGAGGGAGTTTCGGTGAATTTCGAGCTGACCGAGGAGCATCGTGCGATTCAGGGGCTGGCGCGCGAGTTTGCCCAGGGCGTGATTGCCCCCATCGCCGCCACGTTCGACGAGTCGGGTGAGTTTCCCCTGGAAACGATCCGCCAGATGGGCGAGTTGGGCTTGATGGGGATCGAGGTGCCTGCCGAGTATGGCGGCGCGGGCATGGACACCCTGGCCTACGTGCTGGCGATGGAGGAAATTTCCAAAGCCGATGCGGCCCACGGCACCATCATGAGCGTGAACAACTCGCTCTTTTGCCACGGCTTGCTCCTCTTCGGCACCGAGGCGCAAAAGCAGGCCTTTCTGGTGCCAGTCGCCAGCGGGCAAAAGATCGGCGCCTATTCGCTGACGGAGCCGATGAGCGGCTCCGATGCGGGCACCATGCGCTCGCGCGGGGTGAAGGACAGCGAGGGGCGATTCGTCATCAACGGGCGCAAGAGCTGGGTGACCAGCGGCCCCGTGGCAGACTTTATAGCGCTGTTCACCGTGACCGACCCGAACGCCACGCCGGCGCACCGCGGCATCAGCGCCTTCCTGGTTGACACCACTCGGCCAGGCTTTGTGCGGGGCAAAAAGGAGCCGAAGCTGGGGATTCGGGCCTCGGCCACCAGCGAGTGTCTGTACGAGGACTACCTTGCCGAGCCGGCCGAACTGCTGGGGCAGGAGGGGCAGGGCTTCCGCATCGCGATGACCGTGCTGGACGCGGGGCGCATCGGCATCGCAGCGCAGGCACTGGGCATCGCCCAGGCCGCCTTTGAAGCGAGCGTGGCCTATGCCAAGGAGCGCGAGGCCTTTGGTCAGCCCATCGCCGAGTTCCAGGCGATCCAGTGGAAGCTAGCCGACATGGCGACGCGCATCGAGGCGTCGCGGCTGCTCGTCTACCAGGCGGCACTGGCCAAAACGCGTGCCAGGGCAACGGGCGAACGCTATACCCAGGAGGCCTCGATGGCCAAGCTGTATGCCAGCGAGACGGCGATGTGGGTCACCACCCAGGCGGTCCAGGTGCATGGCGGGATGGGCTATTCCAAGGAACTGCCGATCGAGCGCTACTTCCGCGATGCCAAGATTACCGAAATTTACGAGGGCACCAGCGAGATTCAGCGGCTGGTCATCGCCCGGAACGTGTTGGCGGGGTGAGCGCACCCATGAGCGAGCCGGTGCACCGCCGCGAGCGCTTGATGGTATCCCCCTCGCTGGGGCCGCAGAATGCGCTCGCCTACTGGTGGAAGACGGTTCACCCGCTACGCGTCGTTTGGAATTTTGCTTTTGTTTACCTTGCCAAGTATTCTCCTTCGCTGGCACTCAAGCGCGCCCTGCTGCGCCGCACGGGCATGCGCGTGGGCCACGCGGCGAGCGTGGGGCTGGCAGTGGTCTTCGATGTATTCTTCCCGGAGCTGATCGAGATCGGGGAGAACTCGATCATCGGCTACAATTCTGTGGTGCTGGCGCACGAGTTTACGGTGGCCGAGTGGCGCAAGGGGCCCGTGCGGATCGGGCGCGACGTGAGCATCGGCGCCAACGTGACGATTTTGCCGGGGGTGGTGATCGGCGATGGCGCCACGGTCAGCGCGATGAGCCTGGTGAATCATGATGTGCCAGCGGGCGAGTTTTGGGGCGGCATTCCGGTACGCAAGCTGCGGTAAGTCTGGTCGAGCGCTGTCCCGATCAGGAGAAGGTAGGGTGGTTGCCCATGGATGGATGGATTGAACGGTTACGCGGGCTTTCCCGCGAGGTGATGCTCCGCCACGACTGGCTCTTCTGGGGCTTCGTGGCCGTCAACGTGATAGGGCTGGTTGTCGGCACAGTGGGCTGGTACGGCCAGCAACTGCCGCGCACCCCCGTGGTGTGGTGGCTCTTCGTGCCCGATTGCCCCCTGGTGGCCGGGCTCTTCGCCGTGGCGCTGTGGGGGCTGCGGCAGGGCAAGCAATGGACCCTCTTCAACCTGTGGACGGCGATGGGTTCCATCAAGTATGGGATATGGACCTGCACCGTGTGGTTGGCCTATTGGATGCAGACGGGTAACTTTTTTCCCCTTTCCGTGTTGATGTTCGTGACACATCTCGGTTTGATCGCGCAGGGGGTGGTGCTGCTCCTGCTCACCGAGCGGTGGCGCGTGCGCGAGGTGATGCCCGCCGTGGCCTTCTATGCCTTTGCCGATTTGGTGGACTACCGCCTGGGCCACCACCCCATGTTTCCTGAACAGGTGTCGGCGGCCCTGGTGCAGTGGCATACCGTGGCGGTGACGTGGCTGCTGGGCGCGGGGCTGGCCGGGCTGGCCCAGGCGCCCGAGTCGGAAGAGGCGGTACGCAGCGTGCCAGGGGTGCAGGGCCATCTTTGAAACGAACGACCCCGCCCTACGGGGCCAGGTCACTTTCCAGACGAACAAGCGCTAAACCATACATCATGCAAGACAAACTGGAATTGCTCCAAAAAAAGCGCGCCGAGGCCCGACTCGGCGGTGGAACGGCGCGCATCGAGCGCCAGCACAAGACGGGCAAGCTGACAGCACGCGAGCGAATCGAGTTGCTGTTGGACGACAACACCTTCCAAGAGCTTGGCATGTTCGTTCAGCATCGCGAGATGAATTTCGGGATGATGGACAACCGCCCGCTTGGGGATGGGGTGGTGACGGGCTACGGCACGATTGACGGACGACTGGTGTACGTCTTCGCGCAGGACTTTACTGTGATGGGGGGCTCGCTGGGGCGGGCGCACGCCGACAAGATCGTGCGGATGCTGGACCTCGCCATGGAAAACGGCGCGCCGATCATCGGCCTGCAGGATTCCGGCGGCGCGCGCATCCAGGAGGGGGTGGTCGCGCTCGGCGGCTACGCGGACATCTTCCTGCGCAACGTCATGGCCAGCGGCGTCGTGCCGCAGATATCGGCCATCATGGGGCCGAGCGCGGGCGGCGCGGTTTACTCCCCCGCCCTGACCGACTTTATCTTCATGGTCAAAGACACCTCCTACATGTACGTCACCGGCCCGGACGTGGTGAAGACGGTGACCCATGAGGAGGTGACCCACGAAGAGTTGGGCGGCGCGACGGTCCACAACAGCAAGAGCGGGGTCGCCCACTTCGCCGCCGACAATGAGCAGCAGTGCCTGATGCTCATCCGCGAGCTACTGTCCTACATCCCCCAGAACAACCTCGAAGAGGTGCCGCGCACCACCGTGCTGGACGATCCGCTGCGGATGGAAATGAAGCTCGACACCATCGTGCCGGATAGCTCCAACAAGCCCTATGACATGCTCGAGGTGATCCACCTGATCGTGGACAATGGCGAGTTCTTCGAGGTTCAGGGTGGCTTTGCTGGCAACATCCTCATAGGCTTTGCCCGTTTTGCGGGCCGCTCGGTGGGGATCGTGGCGCAGCAGCCCTCCGTGCTGGCGGGCGTGCTGGACATCAACGCCAGCGCCAAGGCAGCCCGCTTTGTGCGCTTCTGTGATGCGTTCAACATTCCGCTGGTAACACTTGAAGATGTGCCGGGCTTCCTGCCGGGCGTCGGCCAGGAGCACGGGGGGATCATCCGCCACGGCGCCAAGCTTCTTTTTGCCTATGCCGAGGCGACGGTGCCCAAGGTCACCGTCATCACGCGCAAGGCCTACGGCGGCGCGTACGACGTGATGTCCTCCCGACACATTCGGGGCGACATCGTCTACGCCTGGCCCTCCGCAGAAATCGCTGTCATGGGGCCGCAGGGCGCGGTCAACATCATTTATCGTCGCGAGATCGCTGAGGCAGCGGACCCGGAGGCAAAGCGGGCCGAGCTGATCGCGCTTTACAAAGACACGCTGGCGAACCCCTATGTGGCAGCGTCCTACGGGTACGTGGACGATGTGATCGAGCCTCATCGCACGCGCTCCAGCATCATCGCTGCCCTAGAAATGCTTCAAAACAAGCGGCAGAGCCTTCCGGCCAAGAAGCATGGCAACATTCCCTTGTAATCCTCTGTCAGTTATCCCGTAAGGCCAGGGGGCCTCTCCGCATGTATTCCATGATCTACTTGAAGAGCGAGCGAGAAATCGCGCAGATGCGTGCGGCCGGTCGGATTGTCGCTGAGGCGTTCGAGCTTCTCAAAGAAACGATTCGCCCGGGCGTCGTGCTGAGCGAGTTGGATCGGGTGACGGAAGAGTTTCTGCGCAAGGCAGGGGCCCTCCCCCTCTACAAGGGGTACCGGGGCAGCCGCGAGAACTACCCCCCCTTTCCGGCGGTCATCTGCACGGCTGTCAACGACGAGATCTGCCACGGGATTCCCAACGAGCGGGTGCTGCAGGAGGGCGACATTGTCGGGGTAGACATCGGCCTTCGCTACGGGCACTACTGCTCCGATGCGTGCGTGACCTATGCGGTCGGCCAGATCAGCGAGCAGGCCCAACGCCTCCTCGACGTGGCGCAGGAATGCCTGGCCCTCGGCATCAGCGTGGCCGAGCCCACCAGCCACCTGCACGACATCGGCAAGGTGATCGAGCGCCACGCGCACGCGCAGGGGTATTCTGTGGTGGAGGACCTGACGGGCCACGGGATCGGGCGCTCGCTCCACGAGGTGCCGTCGGTGTTCCACACGCGGCGGCCCGGCCGCGGGATGAAACTGC
The DNA here is from genome assembly GCA_963721895.1 of uncultured Chloroflexia bacterium. Taxonomy (GTDB): domain Bacteria; phylum Chloroflexota; class Anaerolineae; order Ardenticatenales; family Ardenticatenaceae; genus CAVRLZ01. The sequence continues at coordinate 235,587 of CAVRLZ010000002.1, forward strand.
GCCCCGGCATGGTCTTCACCATCGAGCCCATGATCAACGTGGGCACGCACCGCCACCGCACCCTTGCGGATGGCTGGACCGAAGTTACGTCAGATGGCCTGCTGTCCGCTCAGTTCGAGCACACCATCGCCATCACTCCCAACGGGCCTGAGGTTCTCACTCGATTGTGACAGGCACCGCTCCGAGGAACTCAATGAAAGCATCGAGCCGAAAGATTTTGGTGGCCAATCGCGGGGAAATCGCGGTGCGCGTGGTGCGCGCCTGCCAGGAATTGGGCATGCGCACCGTCGCCGTCTTTTCCGACGCGGATCGCAATGCGCTCCACGTGCGCTACGCTCACGAGGCGTACCACATAGGCCCCGCGCCCGCCGCCGAGAGCTACCTGCAGATTGACAGGATCATCGAGGTGGCCAAACGGAGCGGGGCGGATGCCATCCACCCGGGCTACGGCTTTCTTGCCGAGAATGCCGAGTTCGCGCAGGCGGTGGAGGAGGCGGGCCTGGTGTTCATAGGGCCCAGCCCGGCCAGCATGCGCCAGATGGGCAACAAAGTAGCCGCCAGGGAAACTGCCATCGCCGCCGGTGTCCCCGTGGTGCCCGGCTCCCCCAGCGGCCTGAGCGACGAGGAGACCCTGGCCTTCGCGGACCGCATAGGCTTTCCGGTGATGGTCAAGGCGGCGGCGGGCGGCGGCGGCAAGGGCATGCGCGTCGTGCGGAATCGGGATGAGCTTGTCCGCCGCGCTGGGCGCGGCGCGCCGCGAGGCCAAAGCCGCCTTTGGCGACGAGGCTGTCTTTGTGGAACGGCTGATCGAGAACGGGCGCCACATCGAGATTCAGGTGCTGGCTGACCACCACGGCAACTGCATCTACCTGGGGGAGCGTGAGTGCTCCATCCAGCGACGCCACCAGAAGTTGGTGGAAGAGGCCCCCTCCCCCTTCGTGGATCAGGCCCTGCGCGAGCACATGGGCGCCGTGGCGGTCGCGGGGGCGAAGCGAGCGAACTATGCGAACGCGGGCACCATGGAGTTTCTGGTGGACCGCGACAGCAATTTTTACTTTCTGGAAATGAACACCCGCCTCCAGGTGGAGCACCCGGTCACCGAGATGGTGACGGGGGTGGACATCGTGAAGGAGCAGATCCGCATAGCGTTCGGGCGACGACTGCGCTACATGCAGGATGACGTGCGCCTGAAGGGGCACGCCATCGAGGCGCGCATCACCGCGGAAGACCCTTACGCGAACTTCATGCCCTCGGTTGGCACCATCACCTCGCTGGTGGAGCCCACGGGCCCCGGCGTGCGGGTGGAAAGCGGCGTCTACGAGGGGATGGAGGTGTCGCTCTACTATGACCCCATGATTGCCAAGCTGATCGTGCATGGGGACACGCGCGGCGATGCCCTGCTGCGCCTGCGCCGCGCGCTTCAGGAGTATCGGATCCTCGGCGTCAAGAGCAACATTCCCTTCCACCGCCGCCTGGTCGAGAATTGGAACTTCCAGGCAGGCAACTTTGATACGGGGTTCCTGGCGGCGAACCCGGACCTGATGGATGCCTGGGTGCCCAGCCAGAAGCGCGCGGCGGCCGTCGCGGCGACGATCCTGGCCCACCGCCGCCGCCAGCAGGCCCTGGTCATGGTGGGGGGGGTGGGCGATAGCCCCAGCCAGTGGAAGATTGACGGGCGCCGTCGCTCGATCCACCAGTGGTAGGCTCGCCTGCCAACCAGCAGAGATACTTATGTCAACGACCTATACAACGTACGTGGATGGCGAAGAGTTCGAGGTGGTCGTCCTGCAGGACGGTCAGGTGGAGTTGAACGGCGAGCGCTTCGAGATTGACCTTCAGCACATCACCAACAACGTCGTTTATTCGATGCTGATCGAGGGGCGCTCCCACGAGGTGTATGCCACCCTGGAAGACGGTGCGTGGCGCATCCTGCTGGATGGGGAGCGCTACGAGGTGGTGGTGGAGGACGAGCGGACGCGGCGGCTCAAGGGCTTCCAGGGGGCGGGCCATCAACTGGTGGGCGACGTGCAGATCAAGGCCCCCATGCCAGGGATGGTCGTCAAGCTCATGGTGGAAGTGGGGCAGCAGGTAGAGGCCAACGCCCCCCTGCTGATCCTGGAAGCCATGAAGATGGAAAACGAACTGCGCGCCCCGCGGGCGGGCCTCATCAAGGAGATTCGGGTGGAGGCGCGTCAGCCGGTGGAGCTCCAGCAGGTGCTGCTGATCCTGGCCGAGGAGCCGGAGGCGTAGGGAGAGGGGGCCGATGCGGGGCCGCCTGGTCATGAGAGGCAATTTAGCACGCCGCCGTGCCATTTGTAGACTTGGGGGTGGATCACTACACTGACAGAGTGTTTATTTAACTCGATCACTGAGGACGATGTGTGACACGTATTTTGGATCTGACCCCATCCCTGGCGCACCGCTTTTACCAAGAGGGTATCAGCCACGAGGAGATTGGCGCACTCGATGAGGCGATGAGAGCCTTCGAGCGCGCGGTGCGGGCAGATCAGGGGCACGCGCCGGCTCGCCTGGCACTGGCCTATCACTATCGGCGGCTCGATCGGGTAGACAAGGCGGTAGCCCACTGCCGCGCGGCGGTGGCCAGCGATCCAGACGCCGACGCCTTCTTTTCCCTGGGGCACATGCTCATCGCAGCGCAGGACTACGAGGGCGCCCTGGCCGCCCTGCGCCATTGCCTCGAACTAAACCCCGACTATGCCCAGGCTCTTTATCAAATCGGCTTCGTCTACTACCTCAAGGGGGAGTATGAGGTTGCCATTACCGAGCTACACCGCGCGGCCCACCATGATTCCGAGTGGGAAACCCTCTTCTTTCTGGGCGAATGCTACAGGATGACGCGCCGCCCCGCCGAGGCCGAGCGCGTGTTCCGGCGGGCGCTGGGGCTGGCTGCCAATTGGGGGCAGGTGGAAATCACGCGCGGGCAACTGTATGCCTGCCAGCGCCTTGCGGAGTTTCCCCACGCGGAGCTCCTGTCGGTGAAAGATCGCGCCTACTGCGACTGCGGCATCGTCTACCTGGGCAGCCGCCTGGACGACGGCCTGGCGATTCCCCCCTACCTTTTTTACAACTTCGAGTACGACGATCTGGCCCTCACTGTGGCGCGCTTTCTTTCCCTCGCGGCGGCGCAGGGCTGGGGGTGGGATGCCGTGATGCCGGTGGACATTATCAGCCTGCCGCTGGCGCTCGCGCTCGCCGCCTGCTTCGGCGTGGGCACCGAGCCGCTCCCCCAGGGGCGCACGCTGGTCGTGCAGGCGCTCGGCGAGACGGTCGAGGGATTGCAGGATGCGGCGGAGCGGCTGGGCAATACGCGCACCTTCTGCCTGCTGGCCTGCTGGCGCGAAGAGTGGCGGCCGGACATCCTGGGGATGGCCACCCCGCTCGTGGGCTCCCTCCCCTGGTATCGCACTAGCCCCATGAGCCACCTGCGCTCGACGCTGTACGGCGACGACGAGTTGCCCCCTGCTTACGAGATATGGCAGGACCCCCGCCAACCGGAACAGATTGCAGGTGACATCCTTACTGCCCTCCGCGCCCTGCCCACCGAAGTCACCCTTCCCGATCAGGTGGAGTACTACAGCCAGCACAGCCGCCTCCGCTGGCTGTAGCCCCTCGCCTGGGGATCGAGTGACTCGTATCCCATACCCTCCCTCCCCTGGCTTGCACCGCCCGCTTCGCTCTGCCCCTGACACTCGCGGCTGCCCCCCGAGGGCCCGGTTGTTTTTTATTTCCCTGCAACGATGCGCGGAGGCGTAATGGCTGACAAAGAGCGCTGGCTGGAGGAGACCTACGGTCCGTATATCAAGCGGAGCAAGGGCGAGCGCGAGAAGCAGTTTGAAACACTGTCGCACCTTCCGGTGGAGCCGCTTTACACCGCTAATGATCTTCCGGCGGACTACGAGCGGGAGTTGGGCTACCCCGGCGAATTTCCCTTCACGCGCGGCATCTACCCCTCGATGTATAGGGGGCGCCTGTGGACGATGCGCCAGTATGCAGGTTTCTCGACGGCGGAGGCATCGAACCAGCGCTATCACTATCTTTTGGAGCGGGGCACGACGGGGCTCTCGGTGGCGTTCGATCTTCCGACGCAGCTGGGCTACGATGTGGATGATCCGGTGACGTTGGGCGAGGTGGGCAAGGTGGGGGTCTCGATCTCCTCGCTGGCGGACATGGAGCTACTGTTCGAGGGGATCCCGCTCGATCAGGTCTCCACCTCCATGACGATCAATGCCCCCGCCGCCGTGCTGTGGGCCATGTATATAGCCGTCGCCCAAAAGCAGGGCATCGCCCCCGCGCGGCTGCGCGGGACCATCCAGAATGACATCTTGAAAGAGTACCTGGCGCGCGGCACCTATCTTTTCCCGCCCGCCCCCTCCATGCGGCTGGTGACGGACATCTTCGCCTACGCCCGAAGCGAGTTGCCGAAGTGGAACCCCATCTCTATCTCCGGCTACCACATTCGGGAGGCGGGCTCCACGGCGGTGCAGGAGGTCGCCTTCACGCTGGCCAATGCTATCGCCTATGTGGAGGCGGCGCTGGCCGCGGGGATGGATGTGGACGAGTTCGGGGGGCAGTTGGCCTTCTTTTTCAACGCGCACAACAACTTTCTGGAAGAAGTCGCCAAGTACCGCGCCGCGCGCCGCCTGTGGGCGCACCTGATGCGGGAGCGCTTTGGGGCGCGCGACCCCCGCGCCTGGATGATGCGCTTCCACGCGCAGACGGGCGGCTCCACCCTGACGGCCCAGCAGCCGGAAAACAACATAGTGCGGGTCGCCCTCCAGGGGCTGGCCGCGGTGCTGGGCGGCACCCAGAGCCTGCACACCAATTCGATGGACGAGGCATTGGGGCTGCCCACCGAGGGGGCCGTGGAGATCGCCCTGCGCACCCAGCAGATCATCGCGCACGAGAGCGGCGTGGCCGACACGGTAGACCCGCTGGGCGGCTCCTACTATGTCGAGCATCTGACGCAGCAGATAGAAGAGCAGGCGCGGGCCTACATCGAAAAGATTGATGCGCTGGGCGGGGCGCTGCGCGCCATCGAGTGCGGGTGGATGCAGATGGAAATTCAAAACGCCGCCTACGAGCACCAGAAGGCTGTGGATCAGGGGCGGCAGGTCATCGTGGGGGTGAACGAGTTTGTGTCGGGGGCGGAGCCGTCCATCGAGGTGCTGCGGATTGACGAGGCCATTCGCGACCAGCAGGTGGCACGCCTGGCCGCCCTGCGCGCCCGCCGCGACAACGAGGCGGTCAGCCGCTGCCTTGCAGCGCTGGAAAGCGCGGCGCGGGGCAGCGACCCGCTGATGCCGCTCATCCTCGCGGCGGTCGAACAGTACGCCACGCTGGGCGAGATTTGCAACACGCTGCGCCGCTGCTGGGGCGAGTACCGACCGGAGGTGTTCGTGTGAGGCGGGGTTAGGGGGAGTCGGCGGGGGCGGCGGCCTCGTAAAGCTCGAGGAGGACGCCCCCGGCGGAGCGGGGGTGGATAAAGGCGAGGCGCTTGCCCTTGGCCCCGATGCGGGGCACCTCATCTATCATCTCGAGCCCCTGGGCCTGGCAGGCAGCGATGGCCGCGGGCAGGTCTGGCACCGCAAAGCAGAGGTGGTGCACCCCCGGCCCCCGCTTGGCAAGGAACTTCCCCACCGGCGTCTCGGCGCCCAATGCCCCCAGCAACTCGATCTCCGGGCCGGCGGGGGCCGCCAGAAAGATCACCCGCGTGCCCTGCTCGGCCACGCTCTCGTCGTGGGCCACGCGCAGCCCCAGCACGTCCCTATACAAAGCAAGCGCAGCGTCCAGATCGTCCACGGCGATGCCTACATGGTCCAGTTGCTCCCACATCGTTTCCTCCCTTACCCATCCACCCACGACGGATCGAAGCCAGGGTCATCGTCGCTGCCGGGGATCGGCTCGTCGCGATAAACCCCCCGCGTCTTGCCCGGCCCCTCGCTCGCCCCGATGGTCCCCTCCTCCTCCAGCAGGTCCACCAGGCGCGCGGCGCGCGCATACCCCACCCGCAGGCGGCGCTGAAGCATCGAGACGGAGCAACTGCCCGCCTTGCGCACGATCTCGCGCGCTTTGGGCAAAAGCTCATCCTCCGCCCCCTCGCTGGGGTCCTCCAGCAACTCATCCCAGCGCACGGGGGCGACCGCCTCCACCGCCGCCCGCTCCACGCGGGCGGCAGGCTCGCTCGTGCGCTTCATGGTCTCGGCTTGCTCCAGCCAGAAGTGGTTGATTCGCTCCAACTCGCGGTCCCCCACAAAGCAGCCCTGCGCCCGTTTCAGCACGCTGCTGTCCGACGAGAGGAAGAGCATGTCCCCGCGCCCCAGCAGCGATTCCGCCCCGGGGCGGTCGAGGATCACGCGGCTGTCAATCTGGCTGGTGACGGCGAAGGCGATGCGGGCGGGAAAGTTCGCTTTGATCAGCCCCGTCACCACGTCCACGCTGGGGCGCTGCGTGGCCAGGATCAGGTGGATGCCGGTCGCGCGGGCCATCTGCGCCAGGCGGCAGATCATGGCCTCTACCTGGTCGGCGGCCGCCATCATCAGGTCGGCAAGCTCGTCAATGATCAGCACCAGGAAGGGCAGCGGTTTGCTCCCCTGCTTGAGCATCTTCGCGTTGTACGCTTCCAGGTTGCGCACATGCGCCTCAGAAAAAATCTTGTAGCGGCGCTCCATCTCGTTGACGGTCCAGCGCAGCAGCCCGACCACCCGCTCGATCTCCGTCACCACCGGCACGATCAGGTGGGGCACGCCGTTGTAACCTACCAGCTCAACCATCTTCGGGTCCACCATCATCAGCTTCAGGTGGTCCGGGGAGTTGTGGCAGAGGAGGCTGCAAATGATGGTGTTGATGCAGACCGACTTGCCGGAGCCGGTCGCGCCAGCGATGAGCAGGTGCGGCATGCGCGCCAGGTCCGCCACCACGGCATTGCCGGTCACGTCGCGCCCCAGGGCCAGCCGCAGCGGCGCGCGCAGCAGTTGGAACTCCTCGGTTTCCATGGTGCCGCGCAGCGTGACGGCGTTGGCCTGATCGTTGGGAACCTCGATCCCCACAAACGAGCGCCCCGGCACCGGCGCCTCGATGCGGATGCGGGGGCGGCCAGCGCCAGGGCCAGATCGTTGTGCAGGTTGGTGATGGCCGAGACCTTCACCTTGAGCTCGCGCTCCTCGCCCCGCACGCGCCGCCGCAGAAAGCCCGGCTCCACCCCGTACTGCGTCACCGTCGGCCCGCGGTTGATCTCCACCACGCGGGCGGGCACCCCAAAGTGGCTGAGCGTCTCTTCGATGGTTGCGGTCTTGACGCGGATGTCTTCCAGGTTGGATTCCTGCTCCGCCGCGTCCTCCAGCAGGTCGCGCCAGGGCGGCAGCGCCCAGGGGGTCGCCAGGGCGGGGTCGGGGGCAAGCAGGTCGGCCACAACGGGGCTAGGGGTGGCGGCAGGGACCGCGCGGCCCCCGCCGAGGCGGCGCGCCTGCATCCCCTCCCACCAGATACGGGCCTGCTCCAGCAGCGAGGGGAAGGCGGGGAGCGCCAGTTGGCTGGGGCGCGCCGGGGGCGCTGGCTCCAACTGGAGCGGGAGCACGGGGAGCGGCTTCGGCCTGGGGCGAAGCCGCTGCGCCAGGCGCGCCAGATCCGCCAGCGACAGCTCAAAGAGGAAGAGCGTGCCGAGCACCCCCATGAACAGGAAGGCAATGGGCGCCGCCGCCCGCCCCAGCGCCAGTTCCAGCGCCAACAGCGCGTAGCGGCCCGCCAGCCCCCCGTAGCCGCTTGTACCCGCAGGGTCACGCCACTGCTGGACCAGCCCCAGCAGCCCGAAGAAGGCGAAGCCGATCAGGGCCAGCCCAAACAGGCGATACCAGGGCAGCGGCGGCGCGTTGCGAAAGCGCCGCACCATGAGCCATAGACCCGCTGACAGCATCACGGCGGGCGCGCCCAGCGTGCCAACGCCAAAAAGACGCACCAGGAGCTCCAGCCAGGGCCGCGCCAGGGCATGCTCGCCGCCGGGCAGCATCATCAGGAAGGTGAGGAAGCCCCCCAGCGCCAGGACAACCCCCACGCCGTCAATCAGGGTGTCCGCCGTCACGGACGGGGCGGGGGGCGCCGCTTTGGGCGCGCGCTTGGCGCCCGCGCGCGCGCGCGGGCTAGCGCTGCCGCGCGGCGTGCCCTTGCTTGTCTTGGCTGATGGATTCGCTGCTTTCCGTGCCATAGGCCCCCCGAACATCTGTTCCGGCTCCAATTTTAGCAGAGCGCTCCCCCCCTGGCAACGGAAGTCCAGAACGTAAAACGCGCAGGAGCGAGTCCCTCCCCGACCTGCCCCTGCTTTGAAGCACCCTCAAAGCATGCAATAATTGGCGGTAGATAAGAAGGTCTGGTCAACGGGGCGGGTTCGCGAGGGTGCGGGCGGTCAAGACCACCAAAAACCCGAAAGGAGATTCAGGCGCGTGAGCGAGCATTTATTGGTAGGGCTGACACTGGTGCTGGTCATCGGCATCGCGGCGCAGTGGATTGCATGGCGGCTGGGCATTCCCTCGATCCTGCTGCTGTTGGCTGCAGGGTTTCTGGCGGGGCCGCTGCTCGGTCTGGTGAATCCAGACGAGCTACTCGGCAACCTCCTCGCCCCGGTGGTATCGCTGTCGGTGGCAGTGATCCTCTTTGAAGGCGGGCTGACGCTGCAGATTCGGGAGTTGAACACCATTGGCCGCGTCGTGCGCAACCTTGTTTCCATAGGGGCAGGGGTGTCATGGGTGATCACGGCGCTCGCCGCGCACTTTCTGGCGGGGCTGAGCTGGCCGATGGCCATCGTGCTGGGCGCGATCCTCGTGGTGACCGGCCCCACCGTGATCGGGCCGCTGCTGCGCCACCTGGGGCCCATCGGCCCGGTCGGCTCGGTCCTCAAATGGGAAGGGATCGTCATTGATCCCATCGGGGCGATGCTGGCAGTGCTGGTCTTTGAAGCGCTGCTGGCCGAAGAACTGCCGCGCGGCAGCGCCCTGGCGCTGGCAGGGGTGCTGAAGACGGCTGTGGTGGGCGGCGGGCTGGGCTTTGCCGGGGCCCTCCTGATGAACATGATGATCCACCGTCACTGGCTGCCCGAAACGCTGGACGTGCCTCTCACCCTGATGGTGGTGGTGGCCGTCTTCACGCTGTCCAACCTGCTCCAGTCCGAGGCAGGGCTGCTGGCCGCCACCGTGATGGGCATCGCGCTGGCCAACCAGCGCAACTTCTCGGTGAAGCACATCGTGGAGTTCAAAGAAAACCTGAGCGTGCTGCTGATCTCTTCCTTGTTCATCCTCCTGGCGGCACGACTGCCCTTGGAAGAGCTTACCAATATAGGGCTGTCGGACCTTCTCTTTCTGGGAGCGGTCATGCTGGTTGCCCGCCCCCTGTCCGTCATCGTCTCGACCTGGGGATCGTCGCTGACCTGGAAGGAGCGCTTGTTCCTCGGGTGGATGGCCCCGCGCGGCATCGTGGCGGCGGCTGTTTCGTCCATCTTTGCGCTGGAACTGGTGGAGGCGGGGTATCCGGAGGCGGAACGATTGGTGCCGCTGACCTTCGTCGTGATTGTCGGCACGGTCATCACCTACGGGCTGAGCGCCTCCCTGCTCGCACGACGGCTGGGGCTAAGCCAGGCCGCCTCGCAGGGGGTCCTGCTGCTCGGTGCCCACTCGTGGTCGCGCTCCATCGCCGCGCGCCTGCAGCAGGAGGGCTTTCCCGTTCTGATGGTGGACAGCAACCTTTCCAATACCACTGCCGCCCAACTGGAAGGGCTGCCCTCGTACTATGGGAACATCCTGTCGGATCACGCGCACGAAACGATCAACCTGAGCGAGCTCGGCACGTTCCTGGCGCTCACGCCCAACGAGGAGGTCAACTCGCTGGCCACGCTGCACTTCAACGACTATTTCGGGCGGCAGCGCGTTTATCAGCTACCCCCCCCTGTTTCTGCCAGCAAGCGCGGGGGGCCGCCGACGCGCCCGCTGCGGGGCCGCCAATTGTTCGGCTCGACCATCAGCTATGAGTTTTTGGACGAGCGGTTTTCCCAGGGCGCCACCGTCAAGGCCACCAAGATTACCAGCGAGTTTTCTTTCAGCGACCTGCAGGAGCACTACAACGACACGGTGGTTCCCCTCTTTCTGGTGGACCAGGCGCGCCGCCTGCTCGTCTATACCGTGAACGAGGCGCCGCGCCCGCAGGCCGGACAAAAGCTCATCTTCCTGGCGGACCCCGTGGATGAGGCGCGCCGAACCATCTCGCGCACCCGCCACGCCCAGCCAGATGGGGCGACCCCCGCGCCGGCACCCCTCCCGCAGTAAGGGCCAGCACAAAAAGGCCCGCCCCGAGGGGGCGGGCCCGATCCAAAGGCAGCGTTCACATCAGGAGCAACTCATGGCACAACCCGACCTGGTTGGCATCGTCGTTCGTGACATAGCCGCCGCGCTACGCTTTTATCGCTTGCTGGGCCTCGACATTCCGGCGGATCAGGAGGGCGAGCCGCACGCCGAGGTGAGCCTGCCCGGTGGCCTTCGGATGGCCTGGGACAGCCTGGAAATGATGCAGGGCATCTATCCCGACTGGGAAGTTCCAGCCGGCCATCGGATGACGCTGGCGTTCAAGTGCGACAGCCCGGCAGAGGTAGACGCCCTGCACGAGCAGGTGGTGCAAGCAGGCTACGATTCCTACCGAGCGCCCTGGGACACCTTCTGGGGCCAGCGCTATGCGGTGGTGGTAGACCCCGATGGCAACCTCATTGACCTGTTTGCCTCGCTCCCCTGAGCCAACCGCTCCTCCACCTGCTGGCGCAGCCAATCAAGCCACTCCCTATCAGCCTGGCCGTGGCGGCGCCCGGCCTCGGAAAGAATCTGCCCCAGAAAGTTGCTACTCCCGGCATGGCGGGCCGCCAGGTCAGCCATGCTTTTCTCCAGAATGGCGATCTGCCCGTCAATCAGGTCGAGCAGCCCTTCCGGATTGTGGAGCCAGGAAAAATAAATCTTGGTGAGCAACTCGTCGCGGATCTGCCGGTCGGCGACCACCGGCTCGCGGAGCCAGGCCGCCATCTCCTCGCGTCCCTTGTCGGTCACGTGGAACACCCGCTTGGGGGGGTTGCTCTTTTGGTAGATGGTCTCGCTCTCGACCCACCCGCGCTCTTCCATGGTCTTCAGGTAGGCGTAAATCTGGCTGATATTGACATGGCAGACACGACGAAGGCCCTTGTCGAACTGACCATCAATGTCATAGCCGTGCATCGGTTGCTGTGTGAGTAGTCCTAAAATGGCATAGCGGGCTGGCATGAGCTTTCTCCTGTATAGGGCCACCAACGGGTCCGCGTCGGCGGCTGGGTTGCGACCATAACAACGGGAAGGGGCTATCGTCCGCCGGTGCAGGAACCCAAAAACAGGTCCCTGGCGTGCACGATGCAGATGCCCGTCCCCTGGGCAGGTTACCGGAACCGAGCAACAGTACTTTGGGGTAGGGGCGTCGCAAGCAAGGGTGCGGGCAGCGTTTCCAATTGTGGCCTTGCAGCTTGTAAAGGGGGTTTGTCAAGCTACAAGGCAATTTTCGTGCAATTGGTTGCCTTAATTGTCTATTTTACCAATTGTTTTCCAGAAAGCAATCTGATTCTTTATATTACGTCAGTACTATATGTGGGGGGCCAACAGCCCCTTGCCCTTTCGGTGCCCCTGCCTCCTCGTCCTACACAAGCTGCTGGCCACAAACGGAGCGCTGGCTGCACCGCGCACAGCGGGCGGGCTGCTGGTGGCTGCGCGAAACGTCGGCGCTCGCCTCTGCCAGATCCATCGCTGCGAGCGTTGCCAGCAGCCGCGCGCGCACCGCGGCGTCGAAGGGAAGCGTCCAGGTGCGATCGGCATAGCGCAGCACCCCATAGGGGGGAGCCTGCCCGTACGTTTCCTCGACGAGGAGGCAGTACGCGGCCACCTGCATCAGATCGCTCTCATACGGCGCGGCGGCGCGGCGGGTCGGCTTGACCTCCACAGGAATCATGTGGCGCTGCTGCGCCAACAAAAAGTCGGGCCGCCCCACCAGCCGGTAGCGGCGGGAAATCAGCGGGCGCTCCGGCACCTGCTGCGCGCTTGCATCATCGTAGCGGATGGGGGCATAGGGAAGGCCGGTGCGGGCCTGCATCCGGCGGGCCACCCCCCACAGCAGAAGCGCCAGCCCCAGCAGGGCAAGGCCAATCAGCGCCATCCGAGCAGGGCTGCCAGCAGCAGCCCCCCCGCCAGCAGTGCGACCCCCCAGGCCAGCCGCCGCACCCAGGCTGCGCCCCGCACCTGGCGGCCATAGGCCTCATGCGCGCGCGTCCCCTGCTCCAGCCGCGCGAGATTTTGGGGGGCGTGCCCCTGCACCTGGTGCAGCCACCAGGCACGCTGGCAATAAACAAACTCCGCCACCTCGCTGGCGCGGCGCAGGCGCGTGGGGGGGCTGGGCGCCCTGCTCACGACGCCGCCCTCTCCGCCGCAGGCACCGTGCGCCGCTCCCCGTGCGCCATCCGCTCCAACTCCAGCTCGAAGATGCGGCGCAGCACGGCGATGGAGCAGGCATAGGTCGAGTCCACCCCACGGTACGAGAGGCTTTCCGACAGGAGCGCCTTGCGCTTGCTGTAGGGGGTATCCGAGGCGTAGTGAAGGATGCCGATGTCGTAGCGCGCGTTGATGAACAGGTTCACGATCTCGTTCACGGGGTAGCGGCGGGGGTAGATGCTCTCGTAGACGGCGCTGAGGTAAGGGCCAGCCTCCATCTCGATGTCGGTGTACCCTTCCTTGTAAAAGAGCCCCATAAAGTTGCGGTTTTGGAGGAGGGTGCCGCGCACCGTGACCGCTTTCTGGTTGTCGAAGACCGTGTTGTAAAGGAGGTAGGGGTCCACGTTGTCTGCCGTGAAGACGTTGCGGAACAGGAAGGTGTTCTGCGAGTGCTCGTCATAGACCACGTTTGGAATCATCACATCCCCCACGCGCCCGTTCAGCGTGGCGGCCTTGCCGATGATGTACACCCCGCGAATCGAGCCGACGCTGCTCGTCACCTGCGACAGCAACTGGTAGGCAGCCATGCCCAACGGGTAATCCACGTTGATGATCAGCGCGTTCGACTCGCGGAGCGCCTCGTAGCCCGGAACCCGGACACGCGGGTCGAAGCGCTCGGGGCGCACGTGGCACAGGTCCACCACCTGCGCGGCCACGTCCAGGTAGAGCGGATTCTCGATCTGCTGGATCCCGCTTTGTAGCTCCCAGTTGCGTCGGTAACTCAGGTCGCTGTGGCGGGTCTGGTAATACTTTAGGGCATAGTAGAGCAGGTTCAGCCGCTCCGGGTGGTGGACCTCGTCTTGAAGCTGATCGTAATCCTTCCACAGCGACTCCGGGTTGTACTCGCGCAGAAAGTCGGCCAGCTTGGCCTCTTCCTCGCGTGCGAAGCCTGCCAGCAGGTTGACCACGCTGTGCATGTTGCTGGACACAAAGTACACGGGGCGATAGCGCAGGTTCACCTCGGCGGCGTGGTGGGCTATGGTGTCCCACCACGCCTGGGTGGCGCGCTTGTAATCGGTGAGGGAGGAGGCCAGCAGCAGCACGCTCAGGTCCATCTCGGCCCGCGCCATCTGGTTCAGGACGCCAATCAGGTTGTCCCCGAAAAGACGGCGCAGCTGTTCCCACCGCTCATCTTCCAGCGACAGGGCACGGCGCACCTCCGCCTCCTGCTCCGCTTCCAGCGTCCGCTGCCCGTGGTTCGCCATGTCCAGCATGGCGCGGGCGGCGGGGCTGGACAGCAGATGGTGCATCTTGTTCCACTCGATCTGGAAGGTGACGACTGTCGGGATCAGGTCGTCAATGTCGGAGACGCTGGCGATAAACGCGGCCAGGATGCCATCGTGAAAAAACATCTTGCGGCGGCGCGCGGGGGCCTCCACCAGATCCCATTGATCCACCTGGGCAAAGCCGCGGCGGTCAAAGACATCCTCGGATTGCCCCAGCACGATCTGATGGGTACGCACGATTTCCGGCGGCAGGCGCAGGTAGGCGTAGGTGAAGGCCCCCACGTCGGGGTAGGGGCTCTCCGCCAGGGAGTGCAGGCTGGAGTCCATCGCCGCGTGCATCTCTTCCAGCGATTTGACCCGAATCGCCCCACTGCTCCGCAGCAGCGAGTAGTAGGTCCGCATGTAAAGATCAATTTCTTCGTTGCCTGCGACGGGAATCGCTCGATCCATCAGGTGGCTCCTTGGTCAATCACGACTCATCAGGAAGGGAAAGGGCGGCCAGCCGTGCCTCGACGCTGCGCAGGGCCTGCTGCAGGTCGTGCTGCTTCATGGCGACGGTCAGGTCGCCGCGCGTCCGCTCCAGCACGCTGCGCAGCACGTCGGTGGTGCGGCGCAAATTGTTGGTGATCGCGTGCGGGTAATCAATGGCGATCAGGCGGCTGTACACCTCTTCCATGTTTTCCAGAAGCGTGTTGGCCTCGCTCAGCTGATTGTGGCGCACGCGGTCGAGGATGTAGCGCCGCAACTCGCTGGCTGCCTCGGCCATGCCATGCAGGTACGCCGCATCCTCCACGCCTATGCCTTCCGGCGCGGGCAAGGGGCCCTGCAACACCATAGCAAGCATCAAGTGCGCCTCGGTAAACTCTTTTTGTGCGTCCTGCACGTAGCCGGTCCAGTACAGGTCGGGCACGTGGCGCGTCGTCTCGTTCATCTCCGCAACCAGCGCGCCGGTGGCATCCAGCATCGCCTGCGCCTCGGCCCACTCCTGCCGATGGAGCGCACGGATCACCCGGGACGCCTGCTGAATCACGTGGCGCGACAGGTTGAGGGCCTGCTCCCGCACCGCGTTCTTGGCCTCCAACCGCTCATCCAGCCGCTGCAAAATCTCGTCCAGGTTGCTCATCGTTCCTCACATCGTTAGGGCGGGAAAAAGCGGGCCAGAAAGAAAGCTCTGCCCCGCACACTCTTCCGACGCAGCGCTGCGTGCTCTTTAACCCGTCGGCGGGGCTATGCCCGCCCGCTCCCGATTCGGGATTATATCGGCAGCCCCTCTCGCTGACCAATCTATCCAGCTTCCAATTCCTCTCACACGCTGTCGGATCGTCGCCGCTTCCGTTCGGGTCATTGACGCGGGGGGGCGCTGACCCTACTATTGCGGGAGGAGGCAAAGCCAATGGACGAGATACAGGTACCGGTGACGGCTGCCGAGCCGGAGCCGACAATCGAGGACGAGGCCGCTGAGGCTGCGCAGCCGATGATGGGCGAGCGAACCCGCCTGGCCCTCGCGGCGATGGGGGGGCGCTGCTGCTCGGCATCCTGGGGGATGCGCTGCTGCGCGCCACCCCGTGGGGCATCAATGCAGGGCTATGGATGGCCGCCCTGGTGGGGGTGGTGATCGGGCTGCTGCGCTGGCAGCGCGTGCCCGCCGTGGGGGAGGGGCGCTGGATGCTCGCGCCCGCGCTCCTCTTTGCGCTGGCGCTGGCCTGGCGCGGCTCCGGCGTGCTGGCGGCGCTCAACGTGCTGGCGGTGCTGGTATCGCTCGCCCTGGTGGCGGCGCGCACGCGGGAGGGGCAGTGGCGGCACGCCGGGCTGGGCGAGTTTGCGCTGGCCCTGCCGGTGGCCGCGATCAACGCAACCCTGAGCGCGCTGGCCCTGCTGCTGGCCGACGTGCGCTGGCAGAGCATCCCGCGCAGCGGCCTGTCCGGGCGGACGGTGGCGGTGGTGCGCGGCGTCCTGCTGGCGGCCCCCCTGCTGCTGATCTTCGGGGGCCTCTTCATGGCAGCCGATGCAACCTTTGAAGCACTCGTGCTGGAACTGCTCGACTGGGATTGGGAAACGATAGCCAGCCACCTCTTTTTGATAGCGGTCTGGGGCTGGCTGTCGGCGGGCTTTTTGCGGCAAACGCTGCTGGAGCGCAGCCCGCCCAGCCTGAGCGTGGGGCGCCCCGGCTTTCTGGGGCTGGGCAGCGTGGAAACCAGCATCGTGCTGGGGGCGCTGAACCTGCTCTTCCTCTCCTTCGTGCTGGTGCAGTCCCGTTACTTCTTCGGGGGGCCGCGGTGGTCAACGCCGCCGGGGGGCTGAGCTATTCCGCCTACGCGCGGCGCGGCTTCTTCGAGTTGGTCACCGTGGCCACGCTGCTGCTGCCCCTGCTGCTGGCCTTGCACTGGATGCTGCGCGCCGAGCGCCCGCAGCAGGAGCGCTTGTTCCGCGTGCTGGCGGGCGTGCTGATCGGGCTGCTTTACGTGGTGATGCTTTCCGCCCTGCAGCGCATGTGGCTATACACTGTGGAGTTCGGGCTGACGGAGCTTCGGCTGTACACGACGGTGTTCATGGGCTGGCTCGCCGTGGTCTTCCTCCTGTTCATCCTGACCGTGCTGCGTGGCCAACGCGAGCGGCTGGCCCTGGGCGCCCTGGTGGCGGGCTATGCGACGCTGGGGCTGCTGCTGGCGCTGAACCCGGACGCGCTGATCGTGCGCACCAACGTAGGGCGCGTGCCAGAAGCCACGCGCCCCTTCGACAGCCGCTACGTTGTCTCGCTCAGCGCCGACGCGGTGCCGCCGCTCGTGGCCCTGCTCGATCAGATGCCGCCCGATGATCGCTGCCAGGTGGCAACGGCTGTGCTGCGCCAGTGGTCCCCGCCAGAGCAGAGCGATTGGCGCACCTGGAACTGGGGTCGCTGGCAGGCCTGGCGCACCGTGGCGGCAAACCAGGCGCGGCTCGAGGCGATGCAGTGCGCCGAAAACAGGGACGGAGGATGAGGGCCGGTCGCTATCCCTCGGTGTCCAGCCGGTAGCGGAGACTCTCGACACCGTCAAGGTCGCTCAGCACCGCATCAATCAGCGGAAGGTCCTCGTCGCCGGGGATGGTGCCGAGCAAGGTCACGACCCCGTCCTCGACGCGAACCGTGATATCGGTGAGGTGCATCGTCTCGCTGTTCTCGCGCAGCGCCCGATACACGTCGTCGGCCAACTCGTCGTCGTTGTTGTCCACGCGCTCCGGCAGCACCTCGGCATCCATCCCCGCATCTTCTGCCGAGGTGGCAAAGCCCGTGGCGATCTCCGCGCCCTGCGGGTCGTCGCTGGGCAAAACGGGCGGGTCTTCCGGCGGCGTGTAGGTCAGCCCCTGGTCCCACGCTTCCGTCGGGTTGTAGGTATGCCCGTCGCTGTGCTGCGTGTCGAACATGGAGCCCATGGCAAGGTCCCGCTCTACCTGGGCCTCCTCGTCGCCCATCAGGTCGGTCAACTCGTCGAACTCTTCATCGGACAGCGAGGGATCGCTGTTGTCATAGCTCCAATTCTTACTCATCGGGCTCTCCGGTCGGCGTGTTGGCATCGGTCAGACGGCCATAGGAGGGGGGCAACTCCGGCTCATCGCTTTCCATCCCAGGATCAATCACTGCGTCCCCCACTTGAACGCTTACCTGAGGTTCATCAATCAGGTGGCCGTCCAACTCTTGCAGGCGGAGCCGCAGGTCGCGCCCCTGCGCGGCCATGGTGCGCGCCGCCAGCAGGGGGCGGTCGCTGTGTTCCAGGTGCCACGACAGCCGCATCGGCACCCCATCCGCCAGGGCCGCCTCGTCTATCAACATATTTTGCCTTCTCGTGTATTCGATGCTGATGTGACTGCCAGCTCTTGAGACTTGGTTCGGTCAAACAACGAGATGGCTTTAGGGATTTATTCGATGATTCGCCGGATTCTGGCTGTGGGAGCGTCAAGCGGGTGACGAGCTAGGGAGAAATGCCTCTATGAACAAGAGGTTGGAGAGCGTGCGGAAAATAAAAAAATAGCCCGATTAGAGTTTCAAAGAGACTCTCTAACCGGGCTAAAGTGATGAGTTTCTGGCGATTTCGCCGAGACAATCTCTTAGGCGTAAATCTTTTCGCGGTGCTCTTCTCTTTCTTTGCATGCAACGCAGAGAGTCGAGACTGGTCGAGCTTCTAGGCGGCGGGGTTCAATAGGTTCTTCGCAATCTTCACAAGTCCCGAAGGATCCTCCATCCATTCGAGCCAAGGCTTCTTCAATTTTGCTGAGTAGCTGGCGTTCTCGATCGCGTAATTTGAAAATCAGATTTTGGCTGATTTCACTGGCAGCAAGGTCTGTTTCATCCGGAAGATCATCTGGTGAAAGAGCTGTCTGAATGATAGCCTGTTTTGAGTTGTTTAAGAGCCTCTGCTTTTCTTCCAGCAAGAGTTTCTTAAATTTGCTTATCGTCTTCGCTTCCATAATGTTCCCCCCCATGATGTGAGCGATTTGGCGACTTAACAGTTCTGTTGCAAACTGTTTGAACAAGTTTTTATAAGGACTTCTAAGGAAGATCAACTAAAAGAATTTGAAGACTCGATAGAAATCGTGTCAGAAGACGATTAAGACATCCTTTGGACGGGATCGATTCTTGACGATTCAGTGCCGAATCCGTTACGGGAGAGAGTTTGAAACGCTGTTTTCGTAGAAAATTTCCGGGGTATTTATGAAAAATGCATCTTCCTGCGGTGTGATCATTTTGGCAGCAGGTCAAGGGGAAACGCATGCGCTCGCCACTTCCCAAGGTTTTGCACGAAGTGGGTGGGCTCCCTCTTTTGTTTCATATTCTTCGTCAGGTCAAAGAAGCCGCTCCGCAATCATCGATCGCAGTCGTCGTGGGCCATGGACGTGAGCAGGTTGAGGCTGTAGTCAAGGCAAGCCCGCTTTTTAAGAGCATGTCTATTAGCTTTATCTACCAGGCCGAACAAAAGGGAACGGGTCACGCGGCGCGTTGCGCTATGGATTCATCTTGGGGAGAAACAGTCGCTCAGGCAAAGCTACCTGTGCTGATTCTTCCGGGAGATTTGCCTCTCATTACCTCTTCTCTGATTTCTCAAATGTTCTGAGTCTTTGTCCCGTTCTACGGCTTTGAGGCTTCTGACTTGTGAGCTTCCCGATCCTTCCGGCTATGGACGAGTGGTTCGGCGTGGAAAATCAGGCCCTGTGTTGAGAATTGTGGAAGAGCGAGATGCCAGCTTGAGAGAAAAAGCGATTCATGAGGTGGGAGCTTCCATCTATCTGTTTGCTTCTTCGTTCCTTAAGGTGGGTTTGCAGCGCCTCTCGAACAAAAATTCTCAGGGCGAGTACTATCTGACGGACCTGATTTCTCAGGCTTCCAGAAATAAAAAGACAATCGATGTTCTGAAGTGGACCGCGCCCGAAGATCTACGGGGCGTGAATGACCCGTGGGAATTATCGCTCGCCGGAAAATCTTGAACGAACGATGCGTTCGAAAATGGGCGTTGCAGGGAGTTCGGATGATCGATCCAGGGAGCACTTGGATTGATGTCACCGTAGAACTTGCGGAAGAGGTCGTGGTCCATCCTGGGGCGATTTTATCCGGCACTACGCGGATTGGACGCGGCGCCATGATTGGTCCAAGAGTCGTTTTGAAATACTGAAGTCGGCGAAAACGCACAGGTGAAAGTCGGGACTGTCAGCGAAGATTCGTCGATTGGCAGTGGAGCTCAGGTGGGGCCCTATGCGCATCTTCGTCCTGATTCGAAGATAGGTGCGAAAGCTAAAATCGGAAATTTTGTGGAGCTTAAAAAAGCCACGGTTGGAGCGGGAACCAGTATTGCTCACCTATCTTATGTGGGTGACGCCGAAATCGGCGAGCGAGTAAATATTGGATGCGGGTTTGTGACCTGTAATTTCGATGGCCGAGTGATTGATGGACAAAGAAAGCATCGCACCGTGATTGAGGATGACGTATTCTTGGGAAGCGATTGTCAAACTGTGGCGCCGATCAAAATCGGTCATGGCGACATGCTGCTTCCGGCTCGACGATCACCGAGATGTTGAGCCCGACGCTCTTGCGATCGCGCGTTCGAGACAGGTGAATAAACCAGGCTACGCACGCAAACTCAGGGGTTGAATCGTCTATGTGTGGAATTGTTGGATATGTCGGGAATCGGCCAGCTTTAGAAATTCTTCTCAAAGGTCTCAAACGTCTCGAGTATCGAGGATATGATTCGTCGGGTGTCGCTTATTTTCAAGGCACCAAGCTGGAAATCAAAAAATCCCAGGGAAAAATTGAGAATATTGAAAAGCTTTTGAATGATGGCTCTGCTGGGTATCCACTTTCGACTTGTGGAATCGGTCATACTCGTTGGGCCACTCATGGCAAACCCACCACTCAAAATGCTCACCCTCACCGGACCGGACACGTCGTGTTCGTTCACAATGGCATTATCGAAAATTATCAGGAGATCAAAAAAGAGCTTCTTCAAAGAGGACATCGACCTCAGTC
>CAVRLZ010000003.1:0-595981 GCA_963721895.1 uncultured Chloroflexia bacterium
GCGCCCATGCGGAGTACCTGCTCCTGCCGACGCGCAACCTCCACCGCGTACCGGACAGCGTGAGCGACGAGCAGGCGCTGTTCACGGAGCCGCTTGCTGCGGCTTGCGAGATTTTGGAGCAGATTCCGATCCGCCCGACCGATAGGGTAGCGGTGATCGGCGACGGAAAACTGGGGCTATTGGTTGCGCAGGTGCTCGCGTTGACGGGCTGCCACCTCCATGCTATCGGACGGCATGAGGAAAAGCTAGCGATCCTCGCTCGGCGCGGGATCGTAACAGAGCGAGTGACCCGCGACGCAGGAAGCCAGTTGGAGGAGGGGTGGGCGGACGTGGTTGTCGAGTGCACGGGCAACCCTGCTGGCTTTGTCCAGGCGCGCCACCTGGTACGCCCTCGTGGCACCATCGTGCTGAAGAGCACCTATCATCAGCCGCTCACGCTGGATATTAGCAAGCTCGTGGTGGATGAGGTGCAGCTCCTGGGATCGCGCTGCGGTCCCTTTGCCCCCGCCCTACGCCTGCTGGAGGCCAATCTGGTAGACGTGACCTCGCTGATCCAAGCGCACTACCCGCTTGCTGACGGGCTGGCCGCCTTCGAGCATGCTGCCCGCAAGGGCGCGCTCAAAGTCATCCTGACGATGGAGCCGTAACCTGTCCGTCAGCGAACGCGCAGCGCAATCAGAGACTTGGTTAGCCCTGCGAGCCGCTCCTTCCAGATCGTCGCATCCGGAAACAAGCGCCGCATCTCAGGCTCGTCGAGCAGGCGAATCTCCGCCAGCAGCGCTTCTACCCCTGCGGGGGTCGGTCGGGTGAGCCAGCCCCACACGGTGAAGTGACGCATGAGCCGCCGCTGCCAGCCCCGCGGTAGCCAGTGGATCACAGGCGCGATCAGGTGCGGCTCGATGGGGAAGCGACGGTTGGGCGTCTGCACGTAGTAGCTGTGCCCCACGCGCGCGCACTCGTCGGCAAAGCGCTGTTGGCTGTCCCAGCTACCCAAGTGTTCAATCACCGAGTTGCTGTAAACAATATCGAAGGCCCCTGTGGCGAAAGGGAGATGTCCCCCATCGGCCACCAGCCAGGGGTCCGATACGGGTCCGTGTGGCGCTCGGATGTTCAGGAAAGTTACCTGGGGGCGCTGCACCACGGGCAGCAGTCGCCAATTGAAGGGCCCCCCTCCCACATCCAACACGCGAGTCTGCGGGGACAGGCGGAAGTGCTCAGCAAAGAGGCTCATGCGGCGCGTCCGAAAATGAGCCGAGACGGGGCGGTAAAGCCGATGGATGGTCATCCTGCGTAAAACTCCCATATGGCATCTACCACACGCTCTTGCTGCCCCTCGGTCAGTTCCGGGTACATAGGCAGCGATAGCACCTCGCGACTGGCCGCCTCGCTGGCGGGCAGGCTCCCCTCCGGATAGTCCAACCCTTCATAGAGCGCCTGACGATGAAGGGGCACCGGATAGTAAAGCATGGTGCCGATCCCCTGCGCCTTCAGATGGGCGGCCAGGGCATCCCGCTGGGGCGTGCGAATCGTATACTGGTGGTAGACATGCGTCACATCCGGTGCCTCGTGCGGGATCACAAGGGGTAAATCCGCCAGGGCGTCGTTGTACTGATGGGCCAGTTGGCGCCGCCGGGCGTTCCATTCCTCCAGAAACTGGAGCTTGACCCCCAAAATCGCTGCCTGCAACGAATCCAGGCGGCTGTTAAAGCCAAGGCGCTGGGCATGATATTTCTTGCGCCCCCCGTGCCGCCGCAATTCATCCACGCTGGCGGCTAGGTCGCCGCTGCGCGTCACCACCATCCCCGCATCGCCGAAGGCCCCCAGGTTTTTGGTGGGGTAGAAGCTCAAGCAACCCGCGTCACCCAGGGAGCCAACCCGCTGCCCTTGGTAGGTAGCCCCTATCGCCTGAGCCGCATCCTCGATCACCGCCAGGCCATGCCGCTCCGCCAGGGCCAGGATCGGCCCCATGTTCGCCGGGTGGCCGTACAGGTGGACGGGCAGGATGGCCCTCGTACGCGACGATAGCGCCCCCTCGATCTGCTGCACATCCAGGTTAAAGCTTTGGGGATCAATGTCCACAAAGCGGGGCGTTGCGCCGCAGTGTGAGATCGTGTTGGCGGTGGCAATAAAGGTGAAGGGGGTAGTAATCACTTCATCGCCCGGCCCCACGCCCAGCGCCACCAGCGCCAGGCGCAGCGCGTCGGTGCCGGAGGCCACCCCGACACCATGCTCGCAGCCGCAGAAAGCCGCCACGCGCTGCTCCAGGTCACGCACGGCAGGGCCCAGCACGAACTCACTACTGAGCAGCACCTCTTTGATCGCTGCGTCAATCTCTGCTTCCAGCGCAGCATACTGCGCCTTCAGATCCAAAACCGGGACTGGCTCCATACGCCTCACTTCCCCTTGTTAGGGCTTTCTTTGATCGGTATCCAGCGGACGATCTTCCGGCCAATCCAGGCAGCGTAGGCCGCCGGATTCCTCCTCGCGATAACGCCAGCCGCTTTCCGGGCAGTGCATCAGCCCCTCCCCATCCGGCGCAGACAGCCGATGGCCATGCCTGCTCATCCAGCCATGCTGCCGAGCAGGGACCCCCATCATCAGGGCGTAGTCCGGCACGTCGCGCGTCACCACGGCGCCCGCCGCCACAAAGGCATAGCGGCCCAGCGTCACCCCGCAGACAATGGTTGCATTGGCCCCTATGGTTGCGCCGCGCCGGACCAGCGTGCGCTCATACAGGTGGCGGCGCACGATTTGGGCGCGCGGGTTGGTCACATTCGTAAAGACGCAGGAGGGGCCGCAGAACACGTCGTCTTCAAGTTCCACCCCCGTATAGAGCGAAACGTTATTTTGAATCTTTACGTTGTTGCCAATCGTTACCCCGCTGGCAACCAGCACATTTTGCCCCAGGATGCACCCCTCGCCGAGGCGCGCGCCGCTCATCACATGGCAGAAGTGCCAGATTTTGGTGTTCGCGCCGATGTCGCTGGGCTCGTCCACGTACGCACTGGGATGAACAAAATACTCGCTCACGCAACGCCTCCCTCCGCTAGCCCTGGCTCGGATGGCAGCCCGACCGCCATTGGCTCCCCGCCGCGAGCCAGCGAGTGCTGCGCCGCTTCCAAAACCGTGAGCACGCGCACGCCGCTGGGCCCATCGGTGAGGGGGGGCACGCGCGTTGCGAGTGCCTCCAGAAAGGCCTCGCACTCCAGGCGCAGCGGCTCGTCAGCGGCAAAAGCCACCTCCTCCCCCTCGCCGCGGATGGGCACCGGCTCTCCCTCTTGAAGCTCTACCCGCTGGTCGTACAGCACCAACTTCTTCGCCACATCGTCAAAGCTCGCCATGCGGCGAGAGCCGATGACGACCAGCCGCTGCTCTTTGAAAGGGTGGAGCCACGAGACATGGATGTGCGCCCGCACGCCGCCCTCAAACAGCAGGTTCGTCACGGTCACATCGGCCACGCTGGGCTGAATATAGCTCCCGCCGCAGGCACTGACCTGGAGCGGGGCTTTGCCCATCAAGCGCAGGAGGACCGCCACATCGTGCGGCGCAAAGCTCCACAAGATATTTTCCTCGCGCCGCACCTTGCCCAGGCTGAGCCGATTGGAGTACAGGTAGTGGATTTCCCCCAACTCCCCTGCCTGGACAAGCTGAAGCAGGCGGCGCACCGCGGGATGATATTCCAGCACGTGCCCCACCATCAGGATGCGCCCCCGCCCCTCGGCCAGGTGGAGCAGTTCTTCCCCCTCCCGCGCGGTGAGCGCGAGCGGCTTCTCGACGAACACATCCTTGCCAGCCATCAGGGCCTGCCGCGCCAACTCATAGTGGGTTGAGGCAGGGGTAGCCAGAACGATGGCAGGCGGGGCATCCTCACCCCAGGCCGCGCGAACGTCGGCGACCACAGGCACCTGCGGGGCCAGCAGGCGGGCCGTTGCGCGCCCGGCATCGGTGGCGTCACAGACCAACGCGAGGGCGCCCAACTGCTGAAAGTTGCGAAGGAGGTTCTTGCCCCAGTAGCCGCAGCCAATCAAAGTAACCCGTCCCGCTCCGGCAAGGCCGCTCATCGGGCCACCTCTGCGAGGGGCGCGGCTGCCTGCGAGGGGGAGCGCTGGGCTATCAGCTCATGGTAGATGGCCATCAGATCGCTATAGTGTGCGGAACCCACCCAACGCTGCTCGACGACGGCACGTGCCGACTGCCGCAGTCGGGCGGCCTGCGTCGGCTCAGCGAGGAAGCGCTTTGCCTGGGCGGCCAGGTCCTGAGGGTTGCCCGGCTCGAAGAGCAGTCCCGTCTCCCCCTCCCGCACGATGTGGGGCAGGCTGCCCAAACGTGAGGCGATGACGGGCGTCCCCACCGATAGGCTCTCCAGCACGGAAAAGGGGAAATTCTCGTACCACACCGATGGAACAACAGAGGCGCTGGCGCGGCGCAGAAAGTCCCATTTGGCCTCGCCAGAAATATGCCCCAGAAATGATACCCGCGATGCCAGCCCCAGTTCGTCCGCACGGGCCTCCAGCGCGGCGCGCTCCGGCCCATCGCCCAAAAGCTTCAGTTCCACCCCTGGCAGATGCGCCATGGCTTCCAGCAGCACCGCGACGCCCTTTTCCGCAGAAAGGCGCCCCATGAAGAGCAAGAAGGGCTCGCGCGCGTCGAAGGGGCCGCAGGGGGGCAGCGGCTCCTGGATAAAGTTGCTCACCACCGAGATTTTGTGGCGCGGGATCAGCCCGCTTTCCACCAATTTGTCAGCTGCAAAGTCAGACAGCGCCAGAAAGCGGTCAATCAGGCCGAATGTTCCTTGCCTGCGGTGCAGGCCGATGGTCAGCGCGTACAGGCCGCTGGACAGCAAGCTGTTCCGATGGCAGCGATATCGCACAGCGTGCAGCGTGTTGCCAAACTTGCAGCGCTCGCACAGGTGGCCCTGGGTGTAAAATAGGCTGTTCGGGCACAAAAAGCGAAAGTTGTGGACGGTCTGTACGATGGGCACCCCGCACTCATGCAGCGCTCGGTAGGCAGCGGGCGAGATCAGCGGAAAGACATTGTGCACGTGCGCTATGTCCGGCCGCTCCTGCTCCACCAACGCCACCAACTCCTCGTAGACGGTTCTGGCGTACACTGTGTCTGCCAGCAGCCCCACTCTTTGCGCTGCCCCGTACTGATCAATGACCTCGTTGTGCTTGAGGTAGAGCAGCAGCGTGTGGCCCTGCTGGCGGAGGAGGGCAATCTGGGCATCCACCGCCGTCTGCTCGCCGCCGGGCGATTGGTAGTTGTTATGAACGAGAAGGATTTTCATGCTCAGCGTCAATTCTATAGCGGTTGAGGAGCGACGGCTGACTTGGTTACCACAGCATGGATCGCTTGATGAAAGCCCCCTACCATCCGCTCGTTGTCCCACTCCGCGATGCTCGCCCGCGCCTGCTGCCCCATTCGCTGGCGCAGCGGCGCGTCGTCCAACAAGGTACGTAGGGCCTGCGCCAGGGCGGCACTGTCCCGCTCGGGGACGATGAGCCCGTTGAGCCCATCCTGCACCAGCCCCCCCGCCGCCGCGCCGACGGCTGTTGTCGCGATGACTGGCACCCCCTGGTTGTACGCCTCATTGACCACCAGCCCCCACGGCTCCTTGAAGAGCGGGGTCGTGACGGAGGGAAGGACGGACAGCCAGGCGAGCGCGTAGTAAGGAAGGGTTTGATCGGTAGCCACATAGCCGGAAAAGCGCACCCGCTCGGCCACCCCCCGCGCCTGGGCAAGTTGCTCCAGGGCCTCCCGTTCGGAGCCCTCCCCCGCTAGCAGCAGGGTCGCATCCGACCGCTCCAACATGGCGAATGCCTCTAGCAGATAGGATAGCCCCTTGCCAGCCTCCAGCCGCCCCAGATAAAGCACCACCTTCTGATCGGGCTCGATGGCGAGGGTGTGGCGCAGGGCGGCCACTTCCGCTTCGGGCACGGTGCGGCTGTACACCTCGTTGTCCACCGCGTGCGCCGCGACGATGATCCGTTCGGGAGCCACGCCCTCCGAGATCAGGTAGCGCCGCACGTGCTCGCCGTAAACCACCACAGCGTCGGCATGGCGGTAGATGTAGCGGGTGATCGGGAAGGCGAGACGGTGCGCTGCGGAATCCAGGCGCATCCAGATGCCTGTCCAGAGCACGAAAGGCTTGCGCTTCAAGCGCGCGATGGCATAGGTGACCGGAAGCGCAAATCGCCCGTTGATGCACTTGATGTACACATCATAGGAGCCGCGCAGCAGCTTAAAGGGCAGGGTAGGCAGCAGGCGCACGGGCCCCAGGCGGATGCCTGGCAGGTATTCATGTCGGAACTGGCCCGCATGTACCCCGTGCTGCTTTTGCCAGTACCACTCATTCCCCTGGGAGAAAAAGTAGTAGTCTACCTCCACATCGCGCGCCAGCATCTCAAAGGTCCGAACGCGGTAGTGGGGGCAAAACGGGGTGACAAAGGCCACCTGCAGGCTGTCCCTCGTGCCCATCACCCATCCACCTTCATCCCGACCAGCGACATGAACTCGGCCCGGGTGCGGGGATCCTTTTTGAAGCCGCCGCGCATGGCACTGGTGACCATGGTGGAGTTGGGCTTGCGGACCCCGCGAATCATGGAGCAGAGGTGACGCCCTTCGACCACCACCCCTACCCCCATCGGGTGAAGCGTATCCATCAGAAAGTCGGCGATCTCGGTGGTCATGCGCTCCTGCACCTGCAGGCGCCGGGCGTACATCTCGACGATGCGCGGAATCTTGGACAGCCCGATCACCTTGCCGCGAGGGATGTAGGCCACATGCGCGCGCCCCAGAAAGGGCAGTAGGTGATGCTCGCACAGGCTGGCATAATCTATATCCTTCACGATGACCATCTCATCATAGTCCACCTCGAAGATGGCATCATTGATGAGCTTGTCCGGGTCCACGTGATAGCCTTCGGTGAGCTCCTCGTACATCTGCGCAACGCGCTCTGGCGTACGCTGCAGCCCCTCGCGCTCCGGGTCCTCGCCAAGCAGCACAAGCATCTCCCGCACGGTCCGGGCAAACTCTTCATGATTTTCAAAGCGCTCGTCCCGCAGAATTTTCTGGTTTACCCCGCTCATTCGATCCTTCCCCCTTCTTCCTGCCCGACCCCGCCGCCCGCAAGCAGCCGCACCTTGGCCGCACGGGGCAGCCGCTTGAGCACCGCCTCGCGGCGCATGGCAGCCGCACGCGAGGGATGCGCCTCGCTCCAAAGCAGCCGGACGGGAAGGCGGCTACGCGTGTAGCGCGCCCCGCGCCCCGCATTGTGCGCTGTCACACGCGCCGCCACATCGTAGCTCCAGCCGGTGTAAAGCGAGCCATCCGCACACTCGACGATGTACACCCAGGCACAGCGGGGCGCAGGCGGCTCACGCGGCTCCGCTGGACTTATCGGACAGGGCAGAGGCGGTGTCAATCTTCCCGTCGCCCCCCAAAGCCGAACCAGCGCTTGAAGCCCCGCGTATCCTCTGCCACCTTCATTGAAGCCTCGTAGTTTGGCAGGTCAGGGTTCTGAGCCTCAGCCTTGCGCCAGCGGGCCTGCACCTCCACCAACTTGGTCAGATGCGCTTCCAGCGCATGCTCATCCTCGCTATGGAGAAGTTCCTGAAGCTTTCCCAACTCTTGGCGCAGCGCCCCCAGCCAGTGCAGCAGCGGCTCGCGATTGTGATACAGCATTTCTGACAGCGCCTGGGGGTCAGTGGTCGGCAGCGCGGTAGCGATGGCATAGGTAGGACTTGCCATGGTCGCCATCTCCTTCCAAGACTGGCTGCCCGCCGTCAGCTGCAGCAGGGCAGCGCTCGTCAGCGCAGGCAGATGCTGCACGGCGGCAAGCAGCGACTCATGCTCGGATGGCTCGATGAAGAGGGGCTCGGCCCCCAGCAGGGTGACCACGTCGGTCAGCAGCCGAACAGCCGCCTCCGCTGTGTGGGGCTGCGGCACCACGGCATATCGGCGCTTCTGGAAAAGTCGCGCGTTGGGCGCGGTCGCCGTCACGAGCGGTGTCCCGCCTACAAAGTGCACAGTCGGCGGCAGGGTCTCGCCCGCCCAACGCAGCACGACCTCCTTGACGCTGGCCGTGTCCGTCACCACCGCGTCGGCCCGAAGCAACGGACCAATCACCTCAAACGTTTCGCGCAGGTGGCGCAGTGGCTCGTTGACGAACACCAGGTCAGCCTCACTGACCGCAGCGGGCAGGTTCCACTCGGCGGCATCCCCGACGCCCCGCTTCTTTGCCTCGCTCGCTTCATTGTGATCGCGGTCATGCAGGATGACCCGAACCGGGACGGTGCTCGCTTTCAGCGCCAGACCGAGGGATTGCCCCAATGCATCCAGCCCGATGATCGTAATGGTAATAGCCATCTGCCCTCCCTTGCCTGTGACACGCGCCGCGACGGATGACTATAGGGGAAAAGCCAGCGGAGAGGCAAATCTGATGCTGGGCGGCGAGCGCTTCCCCGTGCGTCAGAAAAAATTAGGGGGCAGGGGCGGCAATGCTACAATGGGGCCACCGATAGCCCGACACTTTGAACTACCATGCCCAAGCCCTCCCCCTCCTCCCCCGAATCATTGCAAGCTCTGGCCGCCGCGCAAGGCATTGCCGCCACGCTGCACGGTGCGGATCAACCCATGCCGACTGTCGAGATGGCAGCCGCAGCCCTGGGGATCCCCATCGAAGAGATGACGAAGAACCTTTTGTTTCTGGTGGCGGGGCGGCCCGTGCTGGTGATCGCCCGCGGCACGGAGCGCGTGGACAAGCGGAGGGTGGCACAGCATTGGCAGGTGGGCGGCAAAAAAGTTAAACTGGCCACGGCAGAGCAGACGCTGGAAATCAGCGGATTTGAGGCGGGGTGCGTGCCCTCCTTCGGCCATCGCGTGCCCTTGCCTACGCTGATTGATGAATCGGTGGTGCGCCTGCCACGGGTCTATGGCGGCACGAGCGACCCGATGACCCTCATCTCGTTGGCCCCAGACGATCTTCTGGTGCTGACACAGGGCACGGTGCTCCCCCTCACCCTTCCCCCCCTCAGCGCGGAAAAGGAAACAGAGACAGCTATGAGCGAGCAAGTCGGATTTATTGGCCTGGGCATCATGGGGCGCGGGATGGTGCGCAACCTGCTGCGCGCGGGCCACGAGGTGGCGGTGTGGAATCGGACTGCCAGCCGCATGGATGATCTGGCGCAGGAAGGGGCGCGCCCGACAGGTAGCGCGCAGGCCCTGGCGGCCCAGTGCGACCTGATCTTCCTCTGCGTGAGCGACACGCCAGACGTGGAGGCGGTGATTCTGGGCGAGCAGGGCATCGTCCACGGCGTGCGCCCCGGCTCGCTGGTGGTGGACATGAGCACCATCAGCCCCCAGGCCACGCGCGAGATGGCGGCGCGCCTGGCCGAAAACGAGGTGAAGATGCTGGACGCCCCCGTGAGCGGCGGCAGCGAGGGAGCCGAGCGCGGCACGCTGAGCATCATGGTCGGCGGGGAGGCGGAGCAGGTGGCGCGGGCGATGCCCTACTTTGAAGCGATGGGCAAGACGATCACCCACGTCGGCGGGCAGGGCGCGGGGCAACTGGTGAAGTTGGTCAACCAGATCCTCGTGGTCGGCAACGCTCTGGCGATGAGCGAGGCCCTGCTGTTCGCGCAGGCGGGCGGGCTGGATCTGCAACAAACGCTGGATGCGGTGACCCAGGGCGCGGCGGGAAGTTGGATGTTGAGCCATCGCGGGCCACAGATCATCCGGCGCGACTGGCGCCCTGGCTTCACCATAGACCTCCAGCAAAAGGACATGCGCCTGGTGCTGGACACTGCCGATCAGTTAGGGGTGCCGTTGCTCGCGTCCAGCCTGGTCTTCAACCTGTACCGCACCCTCCAGGCAGCCGGTCTGGGGAGCGAGGGCAACCACGCCCTTGTTAAAGCCTTGGAGCGGCTGGCAGGGGTGACAGTAGGCGGCGCAGCCGAGGAGGAGAAGGGATAAGCCAGCCGCCACGGCGTTTAGCGTCGCCCCAGTTTCCGTACCACGGCGGGCAGGCACCCCTCTGGCTCAGGGGCAGGCGGGGTGACAGGAGGCGGCGGGTTGGGTGATGGAGGCGGCGTGGGGGTGGGAGGGACGGGCGGCGGGGCCGGCAGTTCGGCCCGCGCCAGTTCCACCGCGCGGGTAGCAATCAGGCGACCCGCCCCCTGCGTGTTCTCGTCCTGCCCGATCGAGCGCACCGCCGACCCCATCAGTCGCTTCACATCCGGTGGGGTCAGGTTCGGATTGGCAGCCAGCATGAGCGCTGCCACCCCGGAGGCATGCGGGGTCGCCATGCTGGTGCCCTGCTCGTTGGTGTAGCGCTCGTCTAGAGGGGTGCCAAGCATCGTGCCGCTGGCGCGCGCCGCGACCACGCTCACCCCGGGCAGCACGATATCGGGCTTGACGCGCCCGTCCAGCGTTGGGCCGCGGCTGCTGAAGCCAGCAATCGTGTCGTCATCGGCCACTGCCCCCACCGTGATGACCTTGCGCGCGCAGCCAGGGGAGCCCACCGTGCGGCTGCCGGGCCCATCGTTGCCCGCCGCCACCAGGACGACGGCGCCCGCATCCACCGCCGCGTCGCAGGTCAGGCTGTTGGGGTCGCTGCCGTCGCACGCCCCGCGCGAGCCGAGGCTCAGGTTGATGACCTGCGCCCCCTGCGACACCGCCCACTCTACCCCCGCCATCACGAAGCTCATCCGCCCCGTGCCATCGCCGCGCAGCACCTTTGCGGAAAGCAGGGTGGCTTCCGGGGCCACCCCCCGATACCGACCATTGCTGGCAGCCCCGCTCCCTGCCGCGATGCTGGCCACATGGGTACCATGCCCATGACCATCGTGCAGCCCCTCGCCAGTAAAGTCCTGCACAGCCAGAACCCGCCCGGCAAAATCAGGGTGGCTGGCATCCAGCCCCGTGTCCACGATGCAGAGGCGCACCCCTGCCCCCAGGTTACCTCCCTGCCAGATCGAAGGCACCCCCAGCATCGGCACGCTGCTGTCCAGCATGGCGTAGACCGGCTCGTCATACCAGATCATCTCCACAACATCCGACTCGCTCAGCACCTCGATCTCGGCGCGCGTGGCGCTCCCCGCCAGGGCAGACAGCAGGTTGATCCGCCGCTCGACCCGCAAGCCCCCCTCGTCGCTGTCCAGGGCAGCCAGTGTATCCCGCGAGCGCGTGGGGCGCATGCGGACGATCACGGGGAACTCGGCCTCCTCCATCGAGAAGGTTGTCGGGCTGGCCGAGCGGCTTGCCATGTTGAGCGCTTGTTGCAGGACGGGGTGGATCTTGGTGCGGTTCATTCGTGCCCGTTGACCCCGCCTATACCTCACAAACCTGTCCCTGTTGCGGGCATGTGAGCCGTTCCAATCGCCCCGACCAAGCTACCTTCCGTTGTGTCGCCTGTGGCTTCTCCGACCACGCCGATACTGTTGCTGCGGTCAACATTGGCCGTAGGGCTGTTGTCAACCAGCCAGACGCGGCGGGCCTTACGGCCTAGCTGCAAGCCTTCGGCTTCTAGCCGAAGGTAGTTGACGGTCTCATTCCAAATAATTGAGCAGGGCGGGTCGGCGGCTGGGCCAATCAGGCGGCGCTATAGCGCCTGCACGTCCTGGTCTGCCTCGATGTGGGTGACGTGAGGGTGGTGCGCCAGCGCAAGCAGGGCCTCGCCCGTGGCCGTGACAGCCAGGCCAGGCAGCAGGCGAAACTCTCGGTGCACAGTCAACCCGCTGCGCTCGCACTGGCGGGCGATGGGCGCGGCATCCCCGTCGGTGCGCACGATAACGTGGAACTCTTCGCCCGGCGCCTCAAGCAGCCGATAGCGCAACCTCTCATCAATCTCAGTCACGGTTCCACCTCCCTTACACGTGACAAGCCCACACAACAATCTTTGGCAGCGTCGCACGCTACCCGTAGCATAGCGAACAGAAGGCGCACGGTCAAGGGGGGGCGCGCCCCCACCCCTCGCTCCGTCAGGAAGGATCGCTCAGGCGCTCCTCGATCAACTGGTGCATGGCCTGCGCCGTTTGATCCCAGGAGGTCTGCGCCACGATGTCGCGCATGCGGGCCAGGCGGCTCGCCCACTCCGCGCCATCGCTTGCCAGCGCCTGCTCGCAGGCCGCCACAAACTCGGCGGGGGTCCGTCCCAGCCAGACCACATCGCCGTAAGCCTCAGCGACATCGGTGATGGGCGTGCTGACAATCGGGCGCTCGGCGGCCATATACTCCAGCGTCTTGGTAGGGCTGATAAAGCGGGTGGCCTCGTTGAGCGCGAAGGGAAGCAGGCACACATCCCACCCCGCCAGATAGGCGGGCAGTGCCGCATACGGGCGCGAGCCAAGATAATGGATGTTCGGGCGGCGGGGCAAGGTGGCAGGATCAATCTTGACAACGGGCCCCACCATCACCAACTGCCATTCCGGATGCGCGTCGGCCAGGGCGGCCAGCAGTGCCACATCGAAGCGCTCGTCAATCACGCCGTAAAAGCCCAGGCGCGGGTGGGGCAGGGCCGCCTGATCGTCTGCCTCGGCGATGCCGCCGAGCGCCTGGGCAAAGTGCGCGGCTTCCACGCTGCTGGGGAAGCAGGAGACCCGTGGGTGACGCTCGCGCTTGGCGCGGTACAAGCTCACCCCGCCCGTGAAGAGCAAATCAGCCCAGCCTAGCAGGTCGGCTTCCCGTTCCAGCAGTTCCGGCGGCGCGTGCTGGAAGGAGGCCAACTCGTCCATGCAATCATAGACCACGAGGTCGGGCGCCAGGCTCTGTGCCACGCGGAGCGCCTGCGGCGTGTAAAGCCACAAGACATAGGAATCCAGCCCTTCCCGCGCCAAAAGTTGGCGCAGCATGGGCACGAACTGGGGCAGGTGATCGTCGTGAAAGCCGGGGGCGGGGGTGGGCAGCCGCAGCCGTGCGACCGTCACGTTGGGCACAGGCGACCATACCTCCCACAAGGGGGTAGCCCACTCATCAAAGATCGGCTCCTCGACGAACAAAACCGGCCTATGCGATGCCATGCGGGAAAGCAGGTGCTGGGGTCGCTGGTAGACGAAATCCCAGCGCAGATGGGACAGCACGACCAGCGCAGCAGGGCGATCGGGGGTCGGCTGGGGGTCTGGTTCCCCTTCTACCATCCCGGCACGGCTGGGTATCTGCTGCTGCGCGCGTGCCAGTTCCCGCGCATACCCCTGATCCAACACGCGATGGAGGGTGTCGCCCTGCTCGTCGCGCTGAAGGTCCCATAGCCCGCTGTTGTGCCAGTGGCTCGGATCGTCCCAATCCGGACGATCGAGCGCGGGGTAAAGACAGACCCCCTCCAGCGGCACGCCCCTATCCAGTGCGATGCGGGCCTCCTCGGTGATGGAGCGAAGCCATGCGGCGCGCCCGCTGCCGAAGTGCCCCGTTTCCCCGATAAGCAGCGGACGGCCGTAGCGCTCGTTCACCTCGGCCAGGAGCCGATGGAGCGGTACCCAGCGCTCGTCCAAGGGACGCTCGGCCCACCCAAAACGGCGCTCCGGAAATTCCCACTGGTTGTCGTGATAAAAGTTCGGGGCGATGATGTCAAGGTAATCAGGGGCACCCCCGAGCTCGGGGAACGCACGGCCCGCCAGCATGTCCCAGGACTCGAACTGCGACGCTCGACTGATGGCCGCTGGAAAAGCCAGGTCCAGGCGACCTGCTGGCGGGACCACGTGGATGATCGGGTCAGTGTGGACGAAGCGGGCACGTGGTTCCACCTCCCAGATGGCATCGCAGCCCGCCAGCACAGCCCGCACCAGTTGCAGCTTCAGCTCCGTGCCGCGCCGACGGGCAAAGGGGTAGATATAGCCGACATCTCCCGCCGCCCAGGCCAGAAAGGAAATCTCATTGATGGGGGTGTAGAAGGGCACCCCATCGCTATACTCGCGCATGAAGCGCGCCACCGCTGCGCTGTAGCGCGCGAAGCGGCTGACAAAGTGGGGGCCGAACACGCTCAAATCGTCTGGCCAACCAAAATGGCAAAGGGACCAGATCACCTGGATGCCATGCCGATTGGCCGCCTCGACCATCGGCCCGAGCGAGGAAAAGTCGAATCGCCCCCCCTGATCCACGCTCGGCCAGGCGATCCCATCGCGCACGGTTCGAATGTTCAGCGCGGCGAGCGCCGCATAGTCTTGATCCACCCAGCGATCGTGCTGGGTCGCGGCTACCATGTCCAGCCTGTCGCCCGTGCGGGTTCGGTGCGTGGCCGCTTCAAACCCTGCCTGCCAGAACGAGCGAAACAGGGGAGGTTGATTGGGTATTATTATGTCACTCATGCAGCACCTGCCTGTCCATCGTTGAGGACCATTTTGTTTGATGTGCGCGACGCGCGCAGCAATTTGGCAAGTTCAGGGCCAACGTTATACCCAGGCGGACACAGGCACCTACACCCTTTTTCCAGCTTTCGCCAAGCGATGATAGCATCCAGGGATGACCTCTCATCGAACCTCATTACCTCGCCGCGAGTTAGCTACGTTCCTGTTCGCACGCACCGTCGCGAATCTTAATTTCCGCATTCTCTACCCGTTCCTGCCCGCCATCGCGCGCGGCCTCGGCGTCTCCCTGGCAGAGGTGGGGCACTTAGTCTCCGTGCAGGGCGGGATCGGCCTGCTCTCACCGCTCTTCGGCCCCCTATCGGACCGGCACGGGCGGCGGCGGATGATGGAGATATCCCTCCTGCTACTATCACTTGCCTCAGCGCTCGCCTTCGCATCAGGTACCTACCCCATCTTCCTCCTTGCCTTTGCGGGGTTTGGCATCTCGAAGGCCCTGTACGACCCGGCGCTTCAGGCCTATATCGGCGATGCGATCTCCTACGCACAGAGAGGGCGGACCATTGCCATCACAGAGATGGCCTGGTCCTTTGCATGGCTGTTGGGGGTACCGCTGACTGGATTCTTGATCGAGCAGGTGGGGTGGCGGGCACCCTGGGCGGTGATCGCAGTGCTGGCCCTGGGCGGGGCAGCCGCAACGCGGATGTTTCTTCCCCCCGCCCCGCCCGACGCACGCCCGCACGGGGCGGCACCCCCCGCCAGTTGGCAAATGTTGCTCCGCCGCAGGTCGGTGGTGGCCTCCCTGCTGACCGGCGCCGGCATGATCCTGGCGCTGGAAAACGTCTTCATCGTCTACGGGGCCGTCCTGGAAAACCGCTTCCAACTTGCCATCGGGGCGATCGGGCTGGCCAGTATCCTTCTGGGCGTGGCCGAACTGGTGGCGGAGGGGGGAGCCGCTGTCTGGATGGACCGAATCGGCAAGAAGCGGAGCGTGGTGCTCGGCCTGCTGGCCTTCGCCGCTTCCTTGCTGCTCCTGCCCGTGGCAAGCGCGCAACTGGCGACGGCGGTGGCAAGCTTTGCCCTCGTCATCCTCTGTTTCGAGTGGACCATCGTCTCGTTCCTGCCCTTGATGACAGAAATTGCGCCCGATGCCCGCGCCACGCTCCTTTCCATGAACATCGCGGCAATGGGCATAGGCCGCATCGTGGCCCCCCTGCTCGGCACAGGGCTATACGAGCGCGCGGGGAGCCTCTTGCCCAACGCCCTGCTGTCCGCAGTGGTCTGCGTGCTGTCGGCGGCCCTCCTCTGGTGGGGCGTAGACGAGAGCGACTAAAATGATCCCTGTTCAAACCCTAGCGGCGGCATGCGGCCCCGTCCGGCGGAGGCGCGTTCGTCAAGAATCAGCGCCCCGCGCCCCGGGTGGCGCAGGACAAGCCCATCCTCACGGACCAGCAGGGTGACGCGCGTGCCACTCTCGTGGCTGAAAAGGTGAATCTGCTGGGCTTCCACCTGAAGGCTGCCCAGGTCAAGGGTGATATCCTCACCCCTGGTATAGCTCTGCGTCACGAGCGAGGGCGCGAAGGTGGTCCCATCAAAAGAAACCACGCGCCGGGTCGCGGAGTCGCCTACCTGCAGGCCCATGCGTCGAAGCGTCAGCGAGCGGAGAAAGGGAGAAAGAAAGGACAGTTCGCTTTCCGCATCAAAGGGCAACTCGCTCACCTGGGAGTTGTGCTCCACTACCAGTTTGCCCTGCTCCACCTCCGCCGCCAGCAGGGTGCCCCGCTCGTCCCTCAGGTTGAAATAGCACCACTCCCAATCGTCGCTTAACTCCACATCTGCCGTGATGTAGCGTCGCTGCGGCAGGTCCAGATACACATCATTGTGCGCCATCCACCCCGTCTCGCTTTCCACCAGGCGCTGAATCCACCATCGGTCATCGCCTTGATAAAGCCCATGTAACTGGTAGACGCCATACACAATCTCGACGGGATGCCAGAGAAAATCAGGGAGGCGGGTCATCTTCAGGCTTTCTTTGAATCGGATGCTTGTCGTTGCGGTTTCCGGCAAGTATAGACGAAAGCGCGGCGAGATTGAAGCAGGGGCACAGCAAAACCAAGAGCGCCCGACTGAGGTCAGTCGGGCGCTCTTGGGCTTCTCAGGGAGAATTGACTACGGGGTCGGCAGGGCGACCGCTGTTTCCGACTGCGCCTTGCTCTCGTCCAGCAATTCACTGCTCTGCGTGACAAGCTTCCACGCCCCGCGCGTGGCGTTCCAGGCACCCAACAGTTGGCGGGCGCATGCAGAGCCGGTCTCCTCCGCATGCAGGCTCACCAGGGCGTGGAGGTCGCCCCAATCCGCCGCCGAGGGAGCAGCCAGGACAACGAATTCCGGGTTGAGTTGAGCCTGCAGTCGGTTCTCCGGGTCGTAGACGAACGCGCGCCCGCCCGTCATACCCGCCGCGAAGTTACGGCCCACCGCGCCCAGCACCACCACGGTTCCGCCTGTCATATACTCGCAGCCGTGCGCGCCGACCCCCTCCACCACCGCCGTCGCGCCACTGTTGCGCACCGCGAAGCGCTCGCCCGCGCTGCCCGCTGCCAGCAGGGTGCCGGCGGTGGCCCCGTACAGGGCAACGTTCCCCAACAAGGGCGCGTCGTCCCAGTTCGACTCTTCAGGCCGACAAAGGATGAGCGTGCCCCCTGCCAACCCCTTGCCCACATAGTCGTTGGCCACCCCGTTCAACACGAGCGTCGTGCCCGGCAGGGCCCACACCCCAAAGCTTTGCCCGGCATAGCCGTCAAAGCTCAGGCGGATGGTATGATCCGGCAGCCCCTCGTCGCCGAGCTTCTTGGCCAGGTAGCCCGCCAGCCGGGAGCCGACCGCCCGGTCACGGTTGCTGATCGCGTATTGGCGGCGCGAGCGCCCCGCCTCGTACAAATCGTGCTGAACATCGCGCAGGATCACGTTGTCAAGGGTCGCCTCGTCGGTGTGGCGATGGTAGCGGCGCGCATGGTGGCGTGCGCCGCTGAGCGACGGCTGGCGAAGCAGGGCATCCACGCTAAAGGAGGGCGCCTCCCCCTCCTCTTTCGAGGTGGGGCAGAACACCGGCGGCGCGCAGCAGGTACGTCTGCCCGATGATCTCGTCCAGCGTGCGCACGCCCAGCCGCGCCAGATGCTCGCGCACCTCTTCCGCCAGGAAGGTGAAGAAGGCCATCACCTGCTCGGGCGTGCCATCGAACTTGGCCCGCAGGTCGGGGCGCTGGGTGGCAATCCCGACAGGGCAGGTGTTCTTGTGACAGGCCCGCGCCATGAGGCAGCCCTCGGCCACCAGGGTCGCGGTGCCGAACGAGAATTCGTCAGCGCCGAGGATCGCCGCCACCACCACATCCCGGCCGGTGCGCAGGCCGCCGTCCACGCGCAGCACCACGCGCTCGCGCAGCCGCTGTTCCACTAGGGTCTGCTGCGTTTCCGCCAGCCCGACCTCCCACGGCTCGCCCGCGTGCTTGATGGACGAGAGGGGGGAGGCACCGGTGCCGCCGCTGTGGCCGGACAGCACCACCACGTCCGCGCCCGCCTTGACCACCCCAGAGGCGATCACCCCCACCCCAGCCTGCGCCACCAGTTTGACGCTGATCTGCGCGGCAGGGTTGAGCGCGCGCAGGTCATAGATCAACTGTGCCAGGTCCTCGATCGAGTAGATGTCGTGGTGCGGCGGCGGCGAGATCAGCGTGACGCCCGGCTTGGTGTGACGGAGCAGGGCGATTTCCGCCGTGACCTTGGTGCCCGGCAACTGCCCGCCCTCGCCCGGCTTGGAGCCCTGCGCGATCTTGATCTGCAGCTCGCGCGCGGACATCAGATAGGCGGGCGTGACGCCAAAGCGACCGCTTGCCACCTGCTTGATCGTCGAGTTCCCCTCCGTGCCAAAGCGCGCCGGGTCCTCGCCCCCCTCGCCGCTGTTGGACATGCCGCCCAAGCGCGTCATGGCGATGGCAAGCGTCTCGTGCGCCTCGCGGCTAAGCGAACCGAGCGACATGGCAGCCGTGGAAAAGCGGCGGAAAAGCGCCGTCACCGGCTCCACCTCGTCCAGCGGAAGTGCCCGCTCGGGTTGCTCCTCCAGCGCCAGCAGGTCGCGCGGCTCGCTCACGGGCCCCCCTTCCAACAGGGAGACATAGTGGCGATAGGCAGCGTAGCCCTTGTCGAACTGCCCATTCAGCGCCCCATGCGTGCGGACTGCCTTTTGCAGTGCATGCACGACCGCTGGGCTGTACGCGTGAAACTCGCCGCCCTTCTTATACTTGTAAAAGCCGGGGCTATCCAGCGCAACGCTTTCCCCCCAGGCAGCATGGTGCCAGCGCCGCAGTTCGGTTTCCAGGCTCGGCAGCCCCACGCCGCCGAGACGGTTGGGGGTTCCCGTAAAGTAGCTATCCACCACCGGATCGCTCAGCCCTATGCTCTCGAACAACTGCGAGCCGCAGTAGCTTTCCACGGGCCGATCCCCATCTTGGACATGATCTTCAGGACGCCATCTTCCAGCGCATGGAGGAAGTTCGCTATAGCCGCTGTCGCCTCCACGCTCTCGCCCCGATACGCCTCCTCGCCGAGGGTGACCGCCGAGCGCAGCGCCAGCCACGGGCACAGGGCGTTGGCGCCGTAGCCCAGCAGGGCGGCCACACTGTGC
Source organism: uncultured Chloroflexia bacterium (assembly GCA_963721895.1). Classification (GTDB taxonomy): domain Bacteria; phylum Chloroflexota; class Anaerolineae; order Ardenticatenales; family Ardenticatenaceae; genus CAVRLZ01. Next base: position 18,973 of record CAVRLZ010000003.1, read on the forward strand.
GCGTCACGCGCCTCGCCGCTTTCAGCGATCAGGGAGGTACGGGCGCGCAGCCCGCGCCGCAGCAGGTGGTGGTGCAGGCCACTGACCGCTAGCAGGGAGGGAAGGGGAAGGCGTGCCTCGCTGGTGGCGCGGTCGCTGAGGAGCAGTACCTCCGCGCCCCGCGGCTATGGCCTGCTCCGCCGCCTGAAAGAAGGCGCGCAAGCCCTGCTCCAGCGTATCAGCTACAGCAAAGGTGGCATCCAGGCGGACAACTGCCAACGGGCCTGCCTCAATCTGCGCCAGCTGCGCGGGCGAGAGCAGGGGCGATTCGAGCACGATGCGGCGCAGTGGCTGGTTGGCGTGCAGGGGGTCTGCCATCGGGCCAAGATGGCAGCGCAGGCTCATCATCAGCCGCTCGCGCAGCGGGTCAATGGCCGGATTCGTCACCTCCGCAAAGCGCTGCTTGAAGTAGTGCGCCAGCGGGCGGGGCTTTTCGGAAAAGGCGGCATGGGGCGTGTCGTCGCCCATCGAGCCAATGGCCTCCTTCCCCTCGCGCGCCATCGGCTTCAGCACTACTTGGACCTCTTCAGCCGTATAGCCAAAGGCACCCTGAAGGCGCGGCAGATCCCCTGCTTCCTCCGGTGCTGCCACGGCGGGCAGATCCGCCAGGAAGGCGAGCGGCGCGGTCGGGATGGTCAACCCGGCCAGCCGCCCCTTCAGGGCCTCATTGGTCAGCCAGTAGCCCTCTTCCACATCTGCCGCAATCATCTCGCCGGGGGCGAGGCGGCCATGGTGGGCAATCTCGCGCGGCGTCAGCCCTGCGGCGCCCGCCTCGGAGGCCACGATGAGCCACCCATCGTGCGTCACGTCGTAGCGCAGGGGGCGCAGGCCGTTGCGGTCCAGCGTGGCGCCCACCACTAGCCCATCGGTGAAGCAGATGCCTGCCGGTCCGTCCCACGGCTCCTGGATGGCGGCGTTGTGGGCATAAAAGGCGCGTTGCTCCGCGGGCAGGGCATCGTCATGTTCCCAGGCGGGGGGCATCAGCATGGCGAGCGCGCGCGGGAGGGAGCGGCGCTCCTCCGGGCCGAGCACGAGCAGTTCAAGCGAGTTGTCGAGCATGGCGCTGTCGCTACCACTGGTGTCCATCACCGGCCGCAGGGCCTCCGGCAGGCGCGCCTCGCGCGCGTTCATCCAGTGGATGTTGCCCTGAAGCGTATTAAGCTCGCCGTTGTGGCACAGGCGGCGCACCGGTTGGGCGCGCTCCCACGTAGGGGTGGTGTTGGTGCTGAAGCGCGTGTGAACCACGGCCACACGGGTGCTGTAGTGCGGATCGCGAAGGTCAAGGTAGAACTGGGGGAGTTGGGCGGGGGTGAGCATGCCCTTGAAGACGATGGTGCGACTGGAAAAGGAGGCGAAGTAGCCGCGATATTCCGCAAGGGTCAGTTGGCGCTCGCAGGCCAGTCTCGCAAAGTAGACAACGCGCTCCCAGCCATGACCGGCAGGGCAGGAAGCGGGGCGCGCCACAAACAGGTGGGCCAGCAGGGGTTGCGTCTCGCGGGCACGCTTGCCCGGCACGCCCTCGTCCACCGGCACCTCGCGCCACCCGATTACGGGAATGCCCTCGCTGGCCAATGTCTCCTCGATGATGGCCTGGCTTTCCGCTGCCGTCTCGCGCGGCAGAAAGAGGGAGGCGACCGCGTAGTCGCCGGGCGCAAGAGGGCGACCACGCTCGGCCAGCCATTGCGCAAAGATGGCATGGGGCAAATCTGCCAGGATGCCCGACCCATCACCCGTTACGCCGCCGAATTCATCATGCACCTGCGCGCCCCGATGCGACATCGCATCCAACGTTTCAAGCGCCCGTTGAAGCAAGGCGTGGCTTCCACCGTGGCGCATGTCAGCCAGAGCGGCCAGACCACACGCTCCACGTTCCCGTTGGCTAAGATTGTTCCGCATGGCTAGCTCCCTCCTCATGGGCTTCGATGGCGAATAGCAGGGTGTGATCGGCAAAGAAGAAGTGATCCGTCAACGTTGTTCCATCGCTCCCAATAGGCCCCTGGCGGGTGACAACAAAAAACCCGCTTCCGGCAAAGGAAAAGCGGGCATCGTTGCGTTTGTGCGATTTGTACGACCTGGGTCGTTCTGCTTAGTGTAACCTATATAGACGCCTTGTCAAGAGTCTCACGCGTCTCTCTGCAAAATTGGTCTGGCAGGCTTGTCCCCCTATACTTGAGGTGCGCTGCCCCACTGACTGGCCTTGCCCCCTGATTCCTGGAACCCTATGAAACGACTCCTCTTTCTCTCTTTATTCCTGCTGCTCCTGTCCGGCTGTGGCGATATGCAGGAGGATGGGGCCGGCCCACCCGCGCCAACCCTCCCCCCTCTCTCCGCCTATCCGCCGATGCCGCGCGGGCTGGAGGCAGGGCAGGTGGTTTCGGTTGTGGACGGAGACACGGTGGACGTGGAGGTGGACGGCGAGCGGCTGCGGCTGCGCCTGATTGGCCTCAACACCCCCGAATCGGTGGACCCGCGCCGCCCCGTGCAATGCTTCGGGCGAGAGGCCTCGGCGCAGGCGAAGGCTTTGCTGGCGGGTCAGAGCGTGCGGTTGGAAAGCGACCCCTCCCAGAGCGAGCAGGACCGCTATGGCCGCCTGTTGCGCTACCTGTGGCTCGCTGACGGTCGGCTGTTCAACCTGGAAATGATTCACCAGGGCTATGCACACGAGTATACCTACAGCGTGCCTTACAAGTACCAATCCGCCTTTCGCGAGGCGGAGGCAGCGGCCCACGCAGCGGAGCGCGGCTTCTGGTCGGCGGATACGTGCGCGGGGGACACGGCACGCCCCGCCGGCCCTCCTCCAACGGCCACGCCCTCCAACTGCGATCCGGCCTATCCCGACGTGTGCATCCCCTCCCCACCCCCCGACCTGGATTGCGGGGACATCCCGGATCGCGCCTTCCGCGTTCTGCCGCCGGACCCCCACCGCTTTGACGGGGGAGGCGATGGGATAGGCTGCGAGGGATAGACCCCCACCATAGGGGTCGAAATGGCGGGATCGAGCGGTTGGAGTATGCCCTCGATCCAGGCTTGCCCCTCCGCCACGCATCCGTTGATCCGATGCATGGCGGAGAGCGAGGAACAGGCCGAGAAGACATTTATCGGGTGCAAGAACAGCTTCGGCCTACACCTCCATCACCAGCACCTCGAAGGGCGCCAAGGGGAGCCACTCCAGCGCAAGCGGCGACTCGTCGCGTGGGTGGCTGGAGAAGAGCAGGCGTGGCGTCACATCGGGCAAGTCAAGCACCACGGTTTGCGCCTCCTCCGAAAAGTTGAGCAGCACCAGGCAGCGTTGCCCGCCTTCCGGCTCCTGACGCACAAAGGCCAGGTAGGCCTGACTGTGCAGGTGCAGGGCGTGGTAATCCCCGGCTACCAGGGCGGGCGTGGTGCGGCGCAGGCGCAGCAGGCGCTTGTAAAAGCGGAGCAGCGAGTCGGCGTCCTCTTCCTGCTCCGCTACATTGACCCCCGTCGCATGGTTCGGATTGATCGGCAGCCAGGTTGCAACCCCGGGCGGGCTGAATCCGGCGTTCGGGGCGGGGCTCCACTGCATAGGGCTGCGGCACCGGTCGCGCGTGGTGAGCAGGGCGTCCGCCTCTGCCACGTCATGGGGAATCCCGCGCGCCGTTTGCTGGGTGTAGCGTCGCACGGCAGCCATGTCGCGAAGTTGCGCTACCTCGCTCAATTCCAGATCGGTCATGCCGATTTCTTCGCCGTTGTACAGGAAGGGAGTGCCCTTCAACGTCAACATCAGCGCGGCGTGGACGCGCGCCAGGGCCGCATCGTGGAGGCCATCGCCATAGCGAGTCCAGACACGCGCCGAGTCGTGGTTGCCCAGTGTGTTGCAGGGCCAAGCGTCGGGGGGCAAGTCCATCAGGCGAAGGGCCTGATTGGCGCGGATGTGGGCGGGCGCGAGCCGCTGGACCCGCATCAGGGGAAAGTTAAAGACCAGGTGCAACTCATCGTTCGCGCCGTGGAAGAGAACGTCCTCGTCCTCCCCAACCAGCACCCGCTCGCCTGGGTACTCATCCACCAGCGCCCGTAGCTCCTGCATCAGCTCATGAACGCCTGGCTGCTTGAGCTGAAAGGCCATCAATTGCCAGTACTCGTCGAACGGCAGGGTGTTGGCATCCACTACCGTGCCGAGCGGCAGCGGCAGGGTGTGATCCGGCAAGTCCGGGTGTTCAAAGAGGGTAGCAACAGCATCCAGCCGAAAGCCATCCACGCCAAGCTCCAGCCAGAAGCGCACCATGTCCCACATCGCCTGCTTCATTTCCGGGTTGCGCCAGTTAAGGTCTGGCTGCTCCCGGAGGAAGGCATGATAATAGTACTGACCAGTCGCCGGGTCCAGGGTCCAGGCAGGGCCACCAAAGATGGAGGCCCAGTTGTTCGGCGGGCCTCCATCCCGTCCATCGTGCCACAGATACCAGTCACGCTTCGGGTTGTCCCGGCTGGCGCGTGACTCGATGAACCAGGGGTGTTGATCGGAGGTGTGGTTCAGCACCAGATCGAGCACCACGCGGAGATTCCGCTGGTGCGCCGCGTCCAGGAAACGCCGGAAGTCGTCCAGCGTGCCATATTCGGGCGCCACCCCCGTATAATCGGTGATATCGTAGCCACAGTCGAGGAAGGGCGACGGAAAATGGGGCGAAAGCCAGATGGCATCTACGCCCAGATCGCGTAGATAATCGAGCCGGGCGATGATCCCTGGAAAGTCTCCGATTCCGTCGCCGTTCCCATCAGCAAAGCTACGAGGGTATATCTGGTAGAAGACAGCCTGTTGCCACCATTGGAGATCACTCATGGGTTTAATCTACCAAAAGGTCAATGGACAAGGCTGTCCCCTTCTACGCTCAACCGGACCCCGTCATCGGAAACAGAAGCAACCTGCTCGGTGAAGGCGAAGCGGTCCGTCCGGAACAACCCACTGCTGTCAATGCGCACATAGCCGTGGTGAAGCAGGCGCTTGCGGACGGTGTCCGGAATGTCCATGTTGACCCGCAGAGCCTCCAGGCCATCTTCAAAGACACTTTCTTCCGCGTACATCTCCGGATCAATGGTGTCCGGGTCTACCCGCGCAAAGGACGCCGCCTCGTCGCTGGGAGCGCCCATAAACACCTGACGCACAGAACCAACCTTGTGCCCGTTGCTGTCGTATACTGCCATACCCTCTTTGACAGCAATGAGGGGATGAGCCCTTTCCATAGTAACCTCCTTATCTGGATTGCCTATCCTGCCTTGAATCGCACGAGTGACACGGTTGGGCGGTCCGACCGAAGACCGAAGCGTGCCCTTAGCGGAGCGCTCCTCGGTCCTCGGTCAACTCTCCGCCACCCCATAACCCCGCTACGTTAGCCCTTGACAGCGCCCGCGGTGAGGCCCTGCACGATGCGGCGCTGGAAAATGAGCACCAGGACGATCAGCGGAATGGTCACCACCACGGCGGCTGCCATGATTTCCCCAAAGGGCTCCTGCCGCGAGACGCGCCCCGTGAAGAGCGCGATGGCGACAGGCACCGTTCGATCCTCGATGGCCGTCGAGGTGTACGTGAGCGCGAAGAGGTACTCGTTCCAGGCATTGATGAAGGCCAGCAACCCCGTCGTCACCAGAGCAGGCGTCGTCAGCGGGAGCAGGACCTTGTAGAAGGCCTGGAAGGGGGTTGCCCCATCCACCTCCGCCGCCTGCAAGAGCTCGCCGGGAAGCGCGCGGAAGAACGACGTGAGCACCCAGACGGTGAAGGGTAAGGTGAAGATCATATAGGTCAGCACTATACCAACCAGCGGATCCAGCCGCAGGGTGCGGATAATGCCGTACAGCGGTGCCAGGATGGAGATGGCCGGGAACATTGTCATTGCTAGAATCAGGTAGAGCCACATCTGCCTTCCCGGAAAGCGTAGCTTGCCCAGCGCATAAGCCGCTAACGAGCCGAAAACCAGCGACAGAACCACAGTTGACACAGCCACGATAACGCTGTTCATCAGGCCGCGTGTGAACTGCGAATTCGAGAAGACGGACTCGTAGTTCTGGAGCGTCGGGTTTTGCGGCCACAAGGTAGCGGGCGTCACCACCAGTTCGTTTTCGTTCTTCAGCGACGAGTTGACCGCCCAGTAGAAGGGAAAGAGCAGGTAGACAAAGATCAAGATGACCACCGCCCAGAAGAGCACGCGCATGACAGGATTTTTACTCTGTGCCATCTTATCCCTCCTCGACTGCAAAGGTGCGGACGTAGAGAATGGCTAGGACGAGGAGAATCAGGAAGATCACCACGCCGATCGCAGACGCCATACCCGCCTGCTGGAACTGAATCAGCTGAACGTAGTTGTAACTCGCCATCGAAACGCGGTTCTGGCCAAAGACCACCTGGAACAGGTCAAAGACGCGCAACGAGTCGAGCGTGCGGAAGATGAGTGCTACCACCAGTGCCGGGGTGAGCAGCGGCAGGGTCATTTGGAAAAACTGCCGCACCTTGCCTGCCCCGTCAATATCGGCTGCTTCATACACATCGGTGGGGATGGACTGCAACCCTGCCAGGAGGAGCAGCGCCATGAATGGCGTGGTCTTCCATACGTCAATGAAGATCATGGCTGGAATCTGGAGTTCCGCCGTTTGAAGGAAGGCGGTGTTGCCGTTGTTCAGCCCTACCGCGTCGAACAGGGTATTGAAGAAGCCCTGCCGATTCGACTGGAACATCCACTCCCACATGCGGGCCGAAACCACAGTTGGAATCGCCCAGGGCACCAGCATGGCCGCTCGCATCAGGCCGCGACCTGGGAAGTTGGCGTTGACCACCAGGGCGATGCCCATCCCTAGGAGCGTTTCCAGTATGACCGCCCAGAAGGTGAAAACTAGAGTGTCCCATACCCCCTGAACAAAGGTGGGGTCCGTGGCGGCAAAAGCATAGCGGCTGCTTCCTATGTCAAAGGTCCCTACTTCACGGAAGCGGAATGGCTCGCGTGGTAAAACCTGGACGGCACTCTCATACTCGATCTCGCCGGTCTCCTCGTCGCGCAGGATGTTGCCCGCGTCGTCCCGCTCGGGGGGCAACTCCACGATGGTCATGCTGAGGAGTTGCTGGTAGTTGCGCAGGCCAATGAACTGGGGTTCCGACGTACCCGCAAACTCTGCGTCGGTCAGACTGGTCCAGAAAGCACTGACCAGAGGATAAGCCGCAATCGAGAGCATAACGAAAAGCGTTGGCAAGAGAAGCATAAAGGCCAGCCGCGCTTCACGTTGCGCCAATGATTGTTTCGGTGCTGTGGAAGCCCCCGGACGCGGGGCTTTCACATCCACTTGTTGGGCCACAGTAGTCTCCTTTCGTGCAGGCCATGCACGGTATGGGAAGGGGCCGCACCGCCTATCCACATGATTGGATCAGGGGCCAGTGAGTACATCCTCTCGGTTAGTAGCTCTCAGGCACAAGGCGGGGGATGTTATGCCACAAAGACGCTACCAGGGAGCACAGCACAAAGCCGTGCTCCCTGGCCGACAGCAGCGCAGCTTATTGGCCGCCGCCGGGCTCACCTGTCGGGAAGCCCAGCAGGTCTTCCAGCTCAAGCTCGATCTCCGCTACAGCATCCTCAGCATCCTGTTCGCCCGTGAGAACCCCATGGACGTTGGTGAAGAAGATATTGGAGACCTCGTTGTACTGCGGGGCAGATGCAGTCGAGGGGCGCGGGGTAGCGTTCTGCAACACTTCGAGCATGACGTCCGGTGCCGGAATCGCTGCCAGCACATCCGCATCCTCGTACAGCGACTCGATAGTCGGAATCAGGGTCGCCTCCACAGCGCGAACCTTCTGGACCTCTGGCGTGGACAGATAGGCGGCCAGGCGACCAGCAGCCTCCGGGCAGGCGCTGTAGGCATTCACGCCCAACTGCCAACCACCCAGCGCAGCAGCGCCCTTATCGGCACCTTCGGCTCGCGGCAGCGGGGTGGCTGCGAACACGCACTCGCCCTCAGGTCCATCCGGGCACAGCACGGTGCTGTCCTTGCTCAGGCTATAGGCGTAGGGCCAGTTGCGCATGAAGGCAGCGTTGCCCGCGTGCCAGACGTTACGAGCGTCTTCTTCCTGGAAGCCGGTCACGCCCGTGGGCGAGATGGTGCCGACCCAGCCTGCGGCTCGCTCAAGCGCGGCGATGGCATTTTCGTTGTTGATGGTGATGACGCCGTCCGGGCTGACGATGGTACCGCCGCCACTGGAGTCAATCCATTCGATCGCATCGCAGGTAAGCCCCTCGTAGGCGTTGCCCTGCCACACGTAGCCGTTAAAGTCCTGGTTCTCTGCCTGCTCGCCATCCTGGATGGTCTGCGCCATCTCGGTCAGCTCTTCCCAGGTGGCGGGCGGACCGTCGTAGCCATACTTTTCCAGCAGGTCCGTGCGGTAGTACATCAGCCCGGCGTCCGTGAACCAGGGAATACCAACCAGCCTGCCATCTACTGTATTGTTCTGGACGATGGCGGGGAAGTACTGCTCCAGCACGGCGGGGTCTACGTAGGGGGTCATGTCCAGCAGGTGCTCGGCCAGGTCGCCGGGCCAGATCACGTCAATCTGCAACACGTCAAAGTCACTGCATTCCTGGGCGAAGCACTGGAGGTACTGGCCTAGGCGATCCGTTGCCGACTCAGGACCAGGGATCAGTTCGACGTTGACGCCAGGATTGTCGGCTTCGAATTGTTCGATGAAGGGGCCAAGCGTCTCCGTGTCGCGGTCCAGGTTGGAGTCAGCCACCATGGTGACGGTGCACTGGTCACCCTCGCCGCCAGCGGCCGTCTCGCCGCCTTCTTCCGTCTCGCCTGTCTCTTCATCCTCAGCTGGCTCTTCCTCAGTGGCGTCGGTCGCCTCCGTGGCGACAACCTCCGCGGGGTTATCCGAGGATTCGCCCCCATCGCTCCCCTGATCGGCATCATCACCGCCACAGGCGGCAAGCACCAGCATCATCGTCAACAGCAGGCTTAGCAACAGCATCATTCGCGTACGCTTCATTGGTCGTTTCTCCTCCTTGAGCGTGAATAAAACATATAGTCCTTATCGGCGCGTTGCGTTTTCCCTGTTCACAGTTTCTTGCAAACCAGGGTCTTCCAATCATCGGCCTCCTTTCGACTTATAACAATAGAGCGAGTCAATATTGCAGCGCCGTGCTGCGGGAAACAGCTTGAAAGCGACTCCATTCCCGGCAGTGAGCGGGAATTTACCTATGCGGATGATGTGTCACGCATAAGGTAGGAGTCAGGGCTAGCTTGAGGCTCCTGGGTATGGCGGCAGAGTTGGTAAAGACACACATTCCCACCTTGCAGCCATTCAGCAGAATGAAGAGGAATACAGCACCTTTTTTCAGCAAGTGGCATGCCTGAGCAGCCTGGAAATAAGCTATGCCCTAGATTTACCATATGTGGTTGAAACGTGGTAACAAAAACTTTAACAGACGGCCGCCAACTTGTCAATGGTTTTAGCAGCAATGCCGACGAAAGAGGCCCGGCGCGTCGGGACTTGCACTATTCTTCTCCTGAAATCCAGCAGATCGTTGCTGATGGCGCCGCTCCACAAGAAGCTTTACCCTGAAAGTCTGCTCATGTCACGCACGCTCTTTCTTTTCCTGCGGCTCTGGTTGGTGATGGGGACACCCCACCCGACGGGAGCGTGACGCCTCCACCACGGCGGGAGTGCGCTTGTAGAAAATTTCACTTGCTCGCGTCTGGGGGGTGTGTTACAATGCAAAATCGTTTGCCTCAGTAGGGCATCTCGCGCTCTTGCCATGCAAGATCGTCTCGCCGTGCTCGCTTTCCGTCAAGGAGGACACACATGAGCCCGTATGGCGTGCTTGCCGCCTTTGTCGTTGCAGCCTTCCTCCTGCTGATCGTGCCGATCGCCGGATCCAAGCTGCTCAGCCCACGCAAGCCGAACCCCATCAAGAATGAGGTGTACGAGTGCGGCGTGGAAACCGTGGGCGAGACCTGGGTCCAGTTCAAGGTCCAGTACTATATATACGCCCTGGTCTTCGTCATCTTCGATATCGAGACGGTCTTCCTGTATACCTGGGCAGCCGCCTACAACCGCCTCGGTCTCTTTGCCCTGATCCAGATGACCATCTTCCTGGTGATTCTCCTCGACGGTCTCTTCTATGCCTGGAAAAAGGGAGCGCTCGAATGGATTTGACGAACGTTCAACGTAAGGTGGGGTAATGGAAGCGATTGATCGGCTGTTTATCTCAATCGGGAGTGCCTTCAGCGGCTTGCTCGTCAACACGCTGGGGCTGCCGCAGGGGCTGGCCAGCGGCATCGGGGTGCTGGCGCAGGCGATCGGGGTATGCACCTTTGCGGCCCTCACTTTTCTGGCCCTGACCTACACGGAGCGCAAGATCATCGCGCGCATCCAGGATCGTATAGGCCCGAACCGCGTGGGGCCCTACGGCCTGCTCCAGCCGCTGGCTGATGCCATCAAGATGTTCACAAAAGAGCAGACGATGCCGGATGTGGCGGACAAGATTGTCTTCCAACTGATGCCCTTCTTTGTGGCGGCGCCCTCGCTGTTGCTGTTTGCGGTCATCCCCTTCGGTAGGGAAATGGTGGCCTCGGACCTGGATGTGGGGCTGATCTACATCATCGCCATCGGCTCGATTGCAGAGATTGCCATTCTGTCTGCGGGGTGGGCCAGCCGCAACAAGTTCTCGCTGCTGGGCGCCATGCGGGCGGTGGCGCAGATGATCTCCTATGAGATTCCGATGGTGCTGGCGCTGACGGGGCTGATCCTGATGACAGGCTCGCTGAATTTGAACACCATCGTCGAGGCGCAGGTGGTGCCCTTCATCCTCCTGCAGCCCTTCGCCTTTCTCATCTTCCTCATCGCCGCCGCTGCCGAGACGGGGCGCTCCCCGTTCGACATCATCGAGGCAGAATCAGAGATTATCGCCGGCTACCACACGGAATACGCAGGCATGCAGTTCGGCCTCTTCCAGATGGGCGAGTTTCTGGGCTTCTACGCCCAAAGCTGCATCGCCACTACGCTTTTTCTGGGCGGCTGGCGCGGCCCGGAATTTATTCCCTCCTGGCTCTGGTTCTGGCTCAAATCGTGGCTGATGGTAGGGGTCTTCCAATGGGCGTTCCGCTCAACCTTCCCGCGCCTGCGCGTTGATCAACTCCAGGCCTTCTGCTGGAAATTTCTGGTCCCGGCAGCGGTGCTGAACCTGCTGGTGACTGCCTTTCTGGTCTACCTGTTCCCCATCGTCAACGCTTCCGGGGAATTGGTGCCACAGGGACTTGGCTGGCTGACACGCGTGCTGGTCTATGGCATCGGCAACGCGCTGACAGTGGGCCTCCTGGCGGTGCTGTATCGCGGCCAGGTGCGACAGAGCGCTGCTCCAGTTTGAGGCGCGCGAGGAAAGCCTGCTGCCGGTGACGCGCCCGGTCGAGCGGGAAGCGGCAGCGACTTCGTAAGATGGGACGAGGGCACATCTATGACCGGTGAACAGGTGGCGTTTTTCTTTTTTGCAACACTGACCGTGCTGGCAGCGCTCGGCATGGTGGGGGTGGCGAGCGTGTTTCACGCGGCGCTCCTGATGGTCGTGACGTTCGTGGGCATCGCGGCGCTGTACATGGTGATGGGGGCTGGCTTTCTGGGGGTGATCCAGATTCTGATTTATGTGGGCGCCATCGCCGTGCTGGTGCTCTTCGCGCTGATGCTCACCCCGCGGGTGATGGCAACCGACCGCACGCGCTTCACTTCCCAATGGCCGGTGGCGGCGGTGCTGGCGGCGGGGTTGGTCGTGCTGCTGGTGCCCACCTTGTCCCGCGTCCCGTGGCCCCTCGCGGCGGAAGGCCCCGGCCCGCGCGAGTATGCTGCCGAGCTTGGGATGGCCTTCATGAACCCAGGCAGCGAGGGCTTCCTTCTCCCCTTCTACGTCGCCGCCATTCTGTTGCTGGTGGCGCTGGTGGGGGCCATTGTGATTGCACGCGAGGAGCGGTGAAGGACCTCCTCCCTCCATTCCCTGCGGAACCCACTTCCTAATGACTCTAGCGGCGTTGATGAAGAGGAAAACGTGCAATAGCACCTGGGTGAAGCGTCCAGCAGTGCGGTGGCTGGTAGCGGGGACCGGGCCACAGACCTGTGGGATCAAACCTAGGGGTTGCATTCATGGGTTCTAACGGTACTGGTGCTTGTTGGGCTATACAGTTAGGGACGGAAGAGACGGATGAAACAAGCGCTCACTGATCGGTATCGCACATCTACCAAATGACAAGTATGCTAAATGCCCCGCAAGATTCGAGACTTGATTAAGGAGCTCCAGAACGCTGGTTTCTACGAGATTCGGGGGTGGTGGAAAGGGGCGCATCGCAAGTTTGCTCATACCCGTGCTACGCTGGTGCCGTTACCCTAAGCGGCAAAAGTGGGGGTGACCGCTAAGCCCTATCAGGAACGCCAGGTGAAAAGAGCAATTGAAAAGGTGCAACATGAGAGCTCTACCCTTATCATAAGTGGGTGGAGTGGAGTGAAGAAGATCAGATTTACATCGGCAAATGCCCGGATTTGATTATCAGGCATCCATGGGGACGATCCGGTTCAACTGTATGCCGAGTTGTGTGAAGTAGTGGAAGATGTAATTCTTCATTTCGCTGCTGAGAATCGCCACCTTCCCGAACCGCGCGTTCGACCCATGCAGGAAATTTTATAGATCAAGCCGTTCCACCGTTCCAATGTTCAACGTTTAACCTGCAACCCAACCGGACACTCGAATGTCAACCATCCCGCTCACCTGGTGGCTCATGCTGGCCGCCGTGCTGTTTGCCATTGGCGCGTTTGGCGCATTTTCGCGCCGCAACGCTATCGCCATCCTGATGGGCATCGAGCTGATGCTGAATGCTGTGAATATCAATCTGGTGGCCTTCTGGCGCTACATCGAGCCGGACGGCATCAACGGGCTGATGTTTGCCATCTTCTCGATCACTGTCGCCGCCGCCGAGGCTGCTGTGGCCCTGGCCCTGGTGCTCGCGCTGTACCGCACGCGCGACACGGTGAATGTTGAAGAGATTGACCTGCTCAAGTGGTAGGTGAGGATCGGCTCTGCTCGGTGATGGGGGCTGCGGCCTCCTTATACGTTTCCTAGGACTGTAATCGCTATGCTCGACCTGGTCTGGCTGATACCGCTCTTTCCGCTGCTCGCCTTTCGTGCTGATTATCCTGACGCCGCTGAAGCACAACAAGGCGGCTAGCTCGTGGACGGCGATCGGCATGGTGGCGCTCTCGTGGCTGCTGTCGTGGGCGATCTTCTTCACCCACGGCAATGACCTGGTGCACGAGGCCGCCGAGGGTCATCCCTACTTGCTGGAATGGACATGGATGCCCACCGGCACCGTTCCCTTTACCATGACGCTGACGCTGGATGGGCTGTCGCTGGCGATGCTCTTCATGGTCCCCTTCGTGGTGCTGATGATCTTCATCTATAGCACGGGCTACCACAACCTGGGCACCCCCGCCGTCGAGCCCCGCTACTCGCGCTTCTTCGCGTACGTGTCGCTCTTTGCGGCGGGCATGCTGGCCCTCTCGCTCGCCGGGAACATGCTGCTCTTCTTTATAGCGTGGGAAATCATGGGGCTCTGCTCCTACCTGCTCATCGGTTTCTGGTTCGAGAAGGGGGACGAGTTTGGCCGCCTGTCGCCGCGGCTGTCCGCGCTAAAGGCCTTCCTGACCACGCGCGTGGGGGACGTGCTCCTCTTCGCCGGGCTGATGCTGCTGTACAGTGCCACCGGCTCGCTCAACCTGCACGAGGTGCTGACAGCCGAGCATATCGAGGGGCTGAAGGAGGCGAGTTTCAGCCTGTTTGGGCTGATGACGCTGCCCGTCTTGCCGACCATCGCGCTGCTAATCTTTGGGGGCGCTGTGGGAAAGTCGGCGCAGTTCCCCCTTCACGTCTGGCTGCCTGACGCGATGGCAGGCCCGACCCCCGTCTCCGCGATGATCCATGCAGCGACGATGGTGGCGGCGGGCGTTTTCCTGGTGGCACGCATGCTCCCCCTCTTTGAGCCGCTGGAAGGCTCGCCCCAATTGATGGTGGTGGCGCTGATAGGGGCCTTCACTGCCTTTTTCGCGGGCACCATCGCCGTGGCCCAGAGCGACGTGAAGGGGGTGCTGGCCTATTCGACCATCTCCCAGCTTGGCTACATGATTGCCGCGTTGGGGCTGGGCGGGCTCGTGGCGGGCGTGTTCCACATGCTCACCCATGCCTTCTTCAAGGCACTCCTCTTCCTCTCTTCTGGCTCGGTGATTCACGGGATGGAGCATGGGGTCCATCATGTACAAGATCACGCGCACGGCCACGCCGAGCACAGCCACGCCGGCAGCGGGCATGGCACCCTCCCTGGCGAGAGCATGGCCCACGCAGAGCATGGGGTGTCGGCGCAACCAGCCCAACACGCGCACGCGGACGACGAGCACGGCCACATTGACCCGCAAAACATGTGGAACATGGGCGGGCTACGCAAGCCCATGCCCTACACCTTCTACGCCTTCATGATTGGCGGGGCCGCGCTGGCGGGCATTCCCTTTATTACTGCCGGCTTCTGGTCAAAAGACGAGATTCTGGGTGAGGCGTTCCACCTGTGGCAGGAAGGGGAGATGGGGGGCGTGCCCTTTATAGTCCTGGTGCTGCTGACGGTCACCGCAATCTTGACTGCCTTTTACACAGGGCGGCAGTTGGGGCTTACCTTTTTCGGCCGGGCGCGCACCGAGGAGGCGACCCACGCGCACGAATCCCCACCAGCCATGCTGATTCCGCTGGGGGTCCTGTCGCTGTTCGCCATCATCGCTGGCTTCGTCAACATTCCGGCCGGGGTGATCCCCGGATTCGAGTTTCACGCACTGGGCCACCTGCTGGAAGAGGTTCACCACGCGGCGGGCATCGAGTACCACGCGCTCGGCTTCAACTGGCCGCTGGCGCTTGGGGTTGGCGGGCTGGGCACGCTGGCCTTTGTCGGGGGCATCGCCCTGTACGCTGGGCGCACGCGGGAGCCGCTGCGCTTTCTTGGGCCGCTCTGGTGGGCGATGGAGCGCAAATGGTTCGTGGACGGCATCTACCGATTCCTGGTGATTCGCCCCGCCGTGGCCACCTCCTCCCTCCTGTCCCGCGTGGACGGGGATTGGCTGATTGACCCCATCGTGAATGGGGTGGGCAAGTTTGGGCGGCGCTGGGGCGACGTGAGCAATTGGGTGGACCGCAACATCGTAGATGGCACCGTCAATTTTCTTGCCCTCATCACCGATGAGGTGAGCCGTGCGCTACGCCTCATTCAGACGGGGCGCGTGCAGAACTATCTTGTGATCCTGCTGGCAGGGCTTCTGGCGCTGGCGGGCATCTACTTCCGTTAACCGTTACCCATTGCTTGCCAAGCGGCGCGTGCGACCAGGCCCTTCGCCCCACTCAGGGGCAGCCGCATCACACGTCTAGATCTTGTTTTAGTACCAATCAGCAGGACCAAAACGGAGTCCGACACGCATGGAACAGTTCATCCAATCCCCTTTCCCCTGGCTCAGCATCGTCTGCGTCATCGCGCCGCTTGTCGCTGCCATCGGGACGCTGTTTTTCCCGAACGAGAATGAGAGGGCGATCAAGACGTGGGCGAATGCTACAAGCTTTGCGATTTTCCTGGGCACCCTCTTCCTCTGGTTGGGCACCGGTTTCCAGCCACAAAACGCGGCCTATCAGTTGGGCGAGGAAGCCGCCTGGATCCCCATCCTCAACGTCGTCTACCGCGTGGGGGTGGACGGGCTGAGCATGCCCCTGGTCGTGCTGACGGGCCTGCTCACGTGGGTCTCTATCTTTTACAGCACGCATGTGATCCACGTGCGCGTCAAGGAATACTTCTTCCTTTTCCTCCTGCTCGCGGTCGGCATGTTCGGCGTGTTCATCTCGCTGGATCTGTTTCTCTTCTACGTTTTCTGGGAAATCGGCCTGGTGCCAATGTACTTTCTGATTGGCATCTGGGGGGGCGCGCGGCGCGAGTATGCGGCCATCAAGTTCTTCCTGTATACGCTGACCGGCTCGGTGCTGATGCTTCTGGCCTTTCTGGCGATTTACTGGACCACCGGCTCGTTCAACATGGTGGAGCTACCGGCGCTCCTGCGCGAATCCAGCGTGCTTGGCCTGGATGGTAACTTTCTGGCAAAGAGCCTTGCCTTCTGGGGCATCTTTCTGGCCTTCGCCATCAAGGTGCCGATGTTCCCCTTCCACACCTGGCTGCCAGACGCCCACGTGGAAGCGCCCACCGCCGGTTCCGTCATTTTGGCGGGCATCCTGCTCAAGCTGGGTGGCTACGGGATCATCCGCATCCTGATGCCATTCTTTCCAGACACCTTCAACTATTTCTGGCTCCCCGTCGCCATCCTGGCCGTGATCTCGATTGTTTACGGCGCACTGGTGGCAATGGCACAGTGGGATTTGAAGAAGCTGATTGCCTACACCTCGGTCAACCATATGGGCTACGCCATGCTCGGCATTGCGGCGGCGGCGGCCACGCTGGACCAGGGTGAAGCGATGTTGAACGCACGGGCCATCGCGCTGAACGGGGCGGTGTTCCAGTTTATCGCCCACGGGCTCATCACCGGGGCGCTCTTCCTCCTGGTGGGTGTCATCTACGAGCGGGCACACACGCGCGACCTGAAGCAGTTTGGCGGCCTCGGTGCCGTGCTGCCAATCTTCTACGGCTTCATGACGCTGACCACCTTCGCCTCGCTCGGCCTGCCCGGGCTGGCGGGCTTCGTCAGCGAGTTCATGGCCTTCCGGGGTGCCTTTGGCGTCGGCCTGGCCCAGCAGCCAATTCTCGCCGTGCTGACCCTCATCGCCCTGCTCGGCATCGTGTTCACCGCCGCGCTCTTCCTGTGGAAGGTCATCCAGGGCCTTTTCCTGGGCGAACGGAGCACGCGCTGGGCCGATCTGCCGGACATGCACCGGTGGGAAATCATCAGCGTGATGCCGCTCGTCCTCCTCTTCATCTTTTTCGGTCTTTATCCGGCCCCCCTGCTCAACGCGATCAATACGGGTGTGGTCAAAGTCCTGGAACTGATGGGATAGGCAGCGCCTGGCCTCACCGCCCACCCTCGTGGTGGGCTACCTGTTTTTTGATTCGCCTCCCTTCCTCCCTGCAAGGATTGCTATGCCCGATGTGAACTGGATGTTCCTCCTCACCGCCATAGGCCCCGAACTGCTGCTCGCCATCGGGGGGACGGTCGTGCTGAGTCTGGACCTCTTTCTGCAGGACGATGAGAGCCCGCTTTTGCCGGGGCTGACCGCTGCCCTGCTGGTGGGGGCGCTGGCCTGGGCCTTCTTTCTGGTGCCGGGGCGCCTCTTCGCGGAAGGGCAGGGCGTGGCCCTGGGGATGTTCGCCCTGGACAACCTTACCTACTTCTTCCGCATCTTCGCCCTGGCGACCAGCCTCCTCGTCCTCACCCTGACTGTGGACTATATCCGAGGTCGCTCGCAGCACACCGGCGAATTTTATGCCCTGCTGCTCTTTGTGACGCTCGCGGTTATCCTCACCAGTGCCTCGAACAACCTGATTTTGCTCTACCTCGCCTTCGAGTTCCTCTCGTTGACGAGCTACATCCTGGTGGGGTGGCTGCGCAATGATGTGCGCTCGAACGAGGCGGCCATCAAGTACCTGCTCTACGGCGCGATTTCTTCGGCGGTGATGCTGTACGGGATGAGCCTCCTCTACGGGGCAACCGGCTCGACGAACCTGCAGGAGATAGCAGCTGTCTTTGCGAATCCGGCAAGCGAGGTGCTGGGGCTGTTCAACATGGGGATCGTGGCGGCGGTGCTGATGATGACCGGCTTTGGGTTCAAGGCGGCGCTTGCCCCCTTTCACCAGTGGTCGCCCGATGCCTACGAGGGCGCGCCGACCCCCGTGACCGCCTTCCTCGCCGTTGGGCCCAAGGCGGCAGGCTTCGCCATCATGATTCGCGTGCTTGGGACGGCACTGGGGGCGCAGACCGAGTTGTGGCAGCCCCTGCTCAGCGCCATTGCCATCCTCACGATGGTGGTGGGCAACCTGACAGCCCTGGCGCAGACGGACATGAAGCGCCTCCTCGCCTATTCGTCCATCGCGCAGGCGGGCTACGTGCTGATGGGGCTGGCCACCAACGACCCGGCGGACAACCTGGGCATTCAGGCCACGTTGGTCTACCTGCTCGCGTACCTCTTCACCAACGTCGGCCTCTTCGTGGCCGTGGTCGCCTACGAGAAGGATACGGGCTCAACCGCCATCGCTGACTTTCGCGGGTTGATTTATCGCTCCCCCTTCCTGGCGGGGGCGATGGTGATCTTTTTCCTGAGCCTGTTGGGCATCCCGCCGACGGCAGGCTTTTTGGGCAAGTTCCTGGTGTTCGGCACTGCCATCCGCGAGGGCGCCTACTTCCTCGCCATCGTGGGGGTGCTGACAAGCGTCATCAGCGCCTACTACTACCTCAACGTGGTGCGGCAAATGTTCTTCGGCCAAGACGAGGAGACGGCGCCGCCGCAGCCGGTGCGCTACCCCACCGAGCTCAAGGTGGCGTTGGGCGTCACGCTGGCGGGCACCCTGCTGATGATCTTTTTCCCGCAACCCTTCTTCGACCTGATTGGCGAACCGACCAACCTGGTGGCCCGCCTGCTGGCCGCGCTTCCGCTTTAAGGACACACTGCGGGGCCAGGGGTCGCGCCTGCTACTCGAAGGGGCAGATGTCCTGGGGGGAAAACTGGGGACCTGTAAAGCCGAAGGCGTTCAGCGGCTCTACCATGGTGGAAGCGTGGCTGGCTGCATAGTCGTTCACGGCGCGGCAGGCAGGGCTGAGGTTGCTGCCGCGCCAGAGCCGCACGAATTCCTCGGCGGCGGCGCGAAAGGGGCTGTCCGGGTGGAGGGCGCGGAGGGTGCCCAGCCAATGCTCGGCCACGGGGCGGTTCCCCAGGGCAGCATGCGCCACCACCAGGCGAAAGCGGCTGAACGCACCCAGCAGGGCGCGCTCGGCCGCCTGCAGGGCCGGGTCCTGGCTCCCCTGCGCCCAGGGGCGTAGGGCGGGGTCATCCGCGGCGCGCTCATAGAGGGCGATGGCCGCTTGTGGGTTGCCCGCACGGAGGGCGTCATCGGCCTCCCACACCACCAGTGGCAACCAGTCGCTGGCGGCGTAGTGGGTCTCGCTCAGCGTATAGCGCCCTCCCGCCCAACGGTAGATGTCCGTGCGCTCACGCTGCGGCCCGGCGGCGGGCGAGGCCAGTACCCCGCCGGTCAAAATCATCTCGAACAGGCCGTCCCCATCCGGATCATCGAAGAGCGCCTGGCGCAGGGAAGGAAGCCTAATTTCCGAGGCGGTCAGGCTCTGGAAGGTGCTGCTGCCCCACACCCCCACGCGCACGGCGGTTGAGCACCCGTTCGCCCCGCAGCCGGTGACGGCGTAAGCTAGCTCGGTCAGGCGATCGTTGTTCAGGTCGCGCGCTTCCAGCAGCCGCGCCCCCTCCGTGCTCCCCGCGCCAAAGGTAGCATCAAAGACGGTGCGCCACGCGCTCCCATCGTTGGTCAGCCCTATCAGGTTCCCGCGCGTGTTGGGGTCGGGGTTGGTGGGGTCCAGGTACCACACCAGCAGGTCACCCTCCCCTTCGTTGGTGAAATCGAGCGACAGCACTGTCCCTTCCGCTCCCTGGATGGCCCCCAGCCGCACCAACTCCGCCTGCAGGGCTGAGGCGTTGCCCCCCACTGCGTCCGCCGCGCGGCGAATCGTTGTAGGCCAATCCGCGCTTGCGCTGGGCACAACGGCGATCGGGGTGGCGCTGGGGATCGGTGTCGAGGTCCAGGTCGGGAAGGGGGTGTAGGTGGGATAGGGGGTGTAGGTGGGGTAGAGGGTAGCGGTTGGCGTGGGGCTTGGCGTGGGGGTGGCGGTATAGGTGGATGCCAGCGTGGCGGTGACGCGACGCGCCGCCACCGCCGGGGGCGCAGCCGCCTCCGGCAGGGTGCTACATGCGCTCGCCAGCATCGCGGCCAGCAGTGCCAGCCCCATCACCCATCGGCCCATCGTATGCTCCTCGGTCGGCCGAAAGTGTAGGGAGCAGCCCGGCCGCTGTCAAGCGAATCGCATTCATCCTTCCGCGGGTGGCTGTGCTATGCTTGCCCCCTTGGATCGAATGTCGAATCGTTGACGGAGCCGCTATGCCCACCCCCGGACCCACCCCTGGCGCCAGCCTGCCAGGCGCACGCACCGATCATCCCCTGCCCAACAGCACGCTCCGCGCCCTGCTGCTGGCCATCGAGGAGACGATGGGCAAAAATGGCGCCGATGCCGCGCTTCAGTTGGGCGGGTTGCAGGCGTACGTGGATTGCTATCCGCCCAACAATGGGGAGCGCGCCGTCCGCTTCAGCGACATAGCGCATGCCGAGCAGGGCGTAGAAGATTTTTATGGGGGGCGCGCCGCCCGCGCGATGCTTACCCAGATTGGCCGCGCCACCTTTCGTCATCGGCTGCTGGACTCCCAACTCCCCCTGCGGCTGCTGGGGCCCCTCATGAAACAAATTCCCCCCCGGCAGCGGGTTGGGCTGCTCTTGAGGGGGATGGCCGCGCGGGGCGGGCGCTTCCCGCGGCGCCCGCGCGTCGAAGCCAGGGGGGATGCCTGGTTGTTCATCGTGGAAGAATGCCCCTGCGTCTTTCGGGAGCGGAGCGACAGCACCCCTGCCTGTTTTGTCACGGTCGGCGAGCTCTCCGAGGCGCTCGTGTGGGCGACGGGCGATCAGTACCGCGTGCAGGAGACAGCCTGCATCGCTGCGGGTGGGGCAACCTGCACCTTTCAAATTGAGGCGGTGCCCCCCCCTTGATAGCGGTAGCGCCCGCACCATCCGGCACCGGGCATCGCCCCTGCGAGCTTTTCCACGCTTGCCACCGCTGCCCTCGCTTTGTACAATTCAGCAGGCATCCCACCACAGGCCCAGAGGTTTTATGTCAATAGATGAGTTGACCTTCAAGCGCGCCATGTCTCACTTTGCCACAGGCGTCACCATCGTGACGACCAGCCATGAGGGAGAGCCCACGGGCATCACGGCCAACGCCTTCAGCAGCGTGAGCCTGAGCCCCTTCCTGGTGCTCACCTGCGTGGACAAATCCTTGTACACGCACGAGCGGATCCTGCAAAGCGGCCACTTTGCTGTGAACATCCTGTCGGTGCGACAATTGGCCTGGGCCGAGCGGTTTGCGGGGCTCTACCCTGAACTGTCGAACCGCTTCGAGGGAATCCCCTTTGACACGGCTGTTACTGGCTCCCCCATCCTGCCGGGCACGCTCGCCTGGGTGGACTGTGAGTTGTGGAAGCAGTACGACGGCGGGGATCACACCATCTTTGTGGGGCAGGTGGTCGCGGGAAAGGTGGCGGAGGCAGGTCAGCCGCTGCTCTACTTTGGGGGACGCTGGGGCCAACTGGCGGCTACGGGGCCTGTGGCAGGCAGCACCTGGCCGGACGAGGAGGAAGGGTAGCCCCACCAATGGTTGAGATTCCCGCCGCCCAATGGCCGCTGACCTTTGAACGGATCAGCCACCGCTATGCGGGCACCCCGGTGGTGCTGCGCCAAAAAACAGCGGATGACGAGCAGTCCGAGGTCGTGCTCTGGCGGATACCGCTGCGCTCGCTTGTCGCGGAGGCGCACGCCCCGGGCACATCGCTGACGATCCGCGCCGGGCAAGCAGAGCCCTTTATCACGATTAGCTTTGCCCTGGTCGAGCGGGTCTCGCTGCGCTTCGGGCCGGAGCAGATGCTGGATGCGATGACCATCGCCAGCGACGAGGGCACGCTGTCTACGATGATCTTCCTGCACGACCAGCAGCAGCGGGCATGGCTCTGAGCCGGCCCGCCGACCCCCTATGCGTCCGGCTCAATCGCGGTTGCGCGTCATCCACTCGGCGGCAAAATCCACCAGTGCCCGCTGGGGCATGAGCCGCGCGGTGGCATAGCCCACCGGCCCGACTCGCACTGCCTCCCCCTCCTCGAACGAAGCCCCGATCCGCTCAAAGTCCTCGCTGTGGTTGGCGATGTCCCAAAAACGAAGCCACTGGCGCACCCCGTCCACCTGGAGCGGCGCGTGGACTGCCTCGCGTTGCTTGCCGGGAAAGTCGGCGCGGTACTCGGCCAGGTGGAGCGAGGTGTTGTTGCGGTGCCCCACGCCGAGCAGCAGCACCCATCCGTCCGCATCATACAGCCGCGCCAGCGGCGAGCGCTCCCCCAGGCCGTTGTCAAGGCTGTGATTCTGGATGAGAAAGTCTGCCTGCGGGCCGCGCGCGGCGAACGAGACCTGGGGGTGGGCGCTGCGCAGCACCCCTGCCTGCTTGCGAAAGCACTCCGCGATGGCCCCCATGCCCCGGGTCGGGGTCAGGTCGGGGTCATAGGCAGGCATCGTTTGGCGGATCGGCTCCCACCAGGTGCGGGGCACCGGCGGATGCTGCCACTCGGAGGGATCGGACAGGTCGCCCGAGTGGGTAGGCATGAGGAGGGTGCCCGTGGCCCCCAGCACCTCTTGAAGGGCCAGCACGACGGCCACCGCCCCCCCACAAACCCATCCCAGCGCGCTGAGCGACGAGTGGACGAGCAGCACGCGCCCCGGTTGGACCCCCAGGGCGCACAGGTCTGTCACGAGCGAGGGCCCGGTCACGGGGCCGCTCACGCTTCGCCGCAGCACCTCTCCTTCGCTCATGTCCCCCCGCTCTATCCTCTTGATCCTTTTAGCGAGGCCCGCTCACGCGCCAGCGAAGGCTTGCAGCCGCCCAATGATGGCGGGAAGCTTGTCCAGCACGTACTCGACCTCCTCCGGGGTGTTGTCGTCGCCCAGCGAAAGGCGCAGGGCGGAGAGGGCCTCGCGCTCCGGGATGCCCATCGCGGTGAGCACGTGGCTGGCCGCGTTGCGCCCGCTGGTGCAGGCACTGCCCGATGAGGCGGCGATCCCCGCCATGTCCAGGCCAAGCAGCATGGCGTCCGCTTCCAGCCCCGCGCCCATGGTGAACGAGGCGTGGCCCGGAAGGCGCTCGGTGGGGTGGCCGGTCAGGCGCGCGCCCGGCACGAGGGAGAGAACCCCTTCGATCAGGCGGTCGCGCATCGTGACGAGTTGGGCGTTTTTCCGCTCCCGCTCGGTATGGGCGATTTCCAGCGCCTTCGCGAAGGCGACGATGTAGGGCACGTTCTGCGTGCCCGCCCGCTGCGAGGCTTCCTGCCCGCCGCCGGTGAGCGTCGTCTGGTAGGGCGTGCCGCGCCGCACGAACATCATCCCGACCCCCTTGGGCGCATGGAACTTGTGGCCGCTGAGCGCCATCAGGTCCACCCCCAGCCGCTGCACGTCCAGCGAGAGGTAGCCGCCCGCCTGGACCGCATCCACGTGGAAGCAGGCGGGGTGCCCCCGCAGCAGGGCGCCGATCTGCTCGATGGGCTGGATCGTGCCCACCTCGTTGTTCGCGTGCATGATGCTCACCAGGATGGTGTCGGGGCGCAGGGCGCGGGCCACCTCCTCGGCGTGCACCATGCCGTACTCGTCCACGGGCAGGATCGTCACGGAAAAGCCCCACTCGCGCTCCAACTGGTGCATGGTGTCGAGGACAGCCTTGTGTTCCAGCGGGGTGGTGATCAGGTGCCTGCCCTGCGCCTGCCGCGCCAGGGCCACGCCCCGAATGGCCAGGTTGTCGCTCTCCGTGCCGCAGCCGGTGAAGATCACCTCGCGCGGCACGCAGCGAAGGACCTCCGCCACGCTGCGCCGCGCCGCCTCGATGGCCTGGTGCGCCTTCTGACCCAGGAAGTAGAGGCTGCTGGGGTTGCCATACTGCTCGGTGAAAAAGGGCAGCATGGCCTCCACGACGCGCGGGTCCACCCGCGTGGTGGCGCTGTGATCCATATAAACCGTAGACGGTCGCATGCTGCTTCTCCTTCCCACACAGGTGGCTTGTGCAGAAATGCTACCACGTTAGAACGCGGGACACAATTGGGACAGCGAGGCCTTCACTGGCTGCACAGATGGGGCAACCGTGCATGGCGGACTGCATGGCAAGGTCGCCAAAGGGGGGGGCTCTGCTCGCCACTGCGCGCTCGACGAGGAGCGCGTAGCGGCGCGGGTGCATCGTCCGGCCTGAGTGATGCTGCGCCTCGATGTTGTGCGCGCGCGCA
The DNA here is from genome assembly GCA_963721895.1 of uncultured Chloroflexia bacterium. Taxonomy (GTDB): domain Bacteria; phylum Chloroflexota; class Anaerolineae; order Ardenticatenales; family Ardenticatenaceae; genus CAVRLZ01. The sequence goes on from CAVRLZ010000003.1 coordinate 43,143, forward strand.
GGTTGGCCAGCCGCTCCGTGGCGCCGTCGGGTAGACGCGAGAGGCCGACGTAGCTCAATGCCTTATCGGTGGCAGCAGCGGATAAACGCAATCGTGGCCGCCCCCTCAGACGGCGCAGCCCCTGGGCCTTGTGCCCAGCCTGGTCACCACCTTGGCCACTCCCTGGATTTCAATCGCGGCCATCTAGTCAACGCCCCGCGCGTGTGATATAGTGAAGGCATGAACATCTCGAATGTGCGCCGCGTCCTGAACGGCGGCCACCCCGAACTCCACCTCACCATTGACGGCGTTCCAGCCACGATTTCGCTTGAGCAGAAGCGGACCCTGCTCGATCGTGGCTTTGTCTCCCTGCACCCGAAGGGGGTGTGGGCCAGGCGCCTGGAGCCGCTCCACGTCGAAGACAAGGCCGAGGGCATTGGCCCCACGCCCCTTCCAGGCTTCACAGACGACCCCGAGATCCTTGCGCTGACGCGCGCGGCCATCGCCGACTGCGATGCCGGCGTCTTCCTCTCCGCCTGATCGCGACTCGACGCGCCCTGCGGGTAGGAAAAATTCACGAAGAAGATGTCACCCCGTGCACCGGGGCATCCTAGGCATAGGAGCTTCTTTCGTGACCTGCCACGCTTCATCGGAGAGCGCGTCCCACGCCGCCAGCGCGGCACGCTTCAGCGGAGCCGGACCATCGCCCCGCCCTCATTTGCGAGGGGCCATCTATGGGGCATCGTCACCTCAGACCGCTTCAGCGCCTACAAACGGCTGCCCGTGGCACGACGTCAACTCTGTGGGTGTACTTTAAACGCGACCTGACTGCCTTCAGCGAGGCCAACGGCACGGCAGGCGCGGGGGTGTAGAGCGCGTTGGCGGTGATCGCGTAGTTGTTTGCGCTCTGGCACTACTTTAAAACGGGGCGCGTGCGACTGCTATACCATGCAGCAACACATGGCCGCCTCGCGTGCCTCCTTCTCGGCATTGCTGCATGAAGGGCCAACGATCCTGTATTACAAGCTATTCGGTTTCTGGGGTGACCTGCTCGCCCTCGAAAAATGCCTTGTGGCCTTTCCTCATGCATAAGGAGTCGAACCGACTAATAATGCTACCGAGCGCGCCCTGCGTCCAGCGGCCCTTTGCCTTTGGCTCCGATAGTGCTGGCGGCCTGCGCTTCGTCGAACGCTTCCTATCGGTTGCCGCTACCTGTCGCCAGCGGGATTGTCACTTGCTCACCTATCTTCCCAATGCCCTCGCTGCCTTCTGGCAAAACCAATCCCCTTCGCTACTCCTACCTTCTCCTTGAACTCCTACCTCTCATCCTTCATCTAAAACGCTTAAATTATTATAGTATGAAGTCACTGACATGGTGCGATTACCAGGATTAGACGCATTACGTTATTAACAATTGTACCAATCCAGCGATTACGATCATCAACTAAATGGGAATCAAAAAAGCTTCTTCACCTCATTATAGGGCATAATGTAAGCATCATCATGACTATCTGAACCATTCACAATCAAACAGAAATTATCGCCATATCGCTGACGGTAACTTTCAACCTTACTAGACTGAAAATCAAACCAATATGTCGGTGTTCTTGCATTTCTCACGTAATGACGTTTACGCAATTCTTTAAAGTGATCCGCAATGTAACTAGTCATACTCACCTCCTTTGTCGGGCACTCCCTCAAGAGACAGATAGATACTACTTGATTACACAATACCGACACAAGTACATTTGCAATAAATCGAGCCGCTCTGGTGCTGGTAACACCTCGGCGGCTCTAACCTAATCCGCTGTGCCTACCAGCGGCCAGGCTGCGGCTATTATGCTGTTTCGGCCTCACTCCGGCTATGGGTACCTCGGCGGATTCCGTCGAGGTCCTTTGGTTTCTCCTGGAGGTCAGCCGATGATGAAGCAGCAGTCGTCCTCGCGTCGTTCCTCGCCCAGCTTCGCGGTGGTTGAGCTAACAATTGAGGAAGTACCCCCGACAGGACTCGAACCTGTGCACCTGGCTCCGGAGGCCAGTGCTCTATCCTCTGAGCTACGGGGGCGCAGAGTGAGGGGATTATAGGGCATTTGCGGGAAAAATCAAGCGCTTTTCTGCGGTGGCTCGAGCGGCGGCAGGGCTGCCTCGATGGCGGCGCGGTCGGGCTCCAGCCAGGGTGGGAGGATGAGGTGCTCGCCCAGGTGGGCCATCTCCTCGTCCAGGTCGAAGCCGGGGCCATCGGTGGCGAGTTCGAAGAGCACGCGCCCCGGCTCGCGGAAGTAGACCGATTTGAACCAGAAGCGGTCTATCTGCGGGGTGGGGGCCAGGCCCGCGCCCTGCAGGCGGCGGCGCACGGCCAATTCTTCCTCATCGTCGCGCACGCGCCAGGCCACGTGGTGCACGCCGCCGCTGCCCATCTGGCCGATGCGCTCGGTCGGCATCTCCTTCACATCCACCAGTTGGCCGGAGCCCCCTTCCTCCACGCCGTAGCGATGCCATCCGTCGTCGGTGCCCAGCAGGCGAAAGCCTAGATAGTCGGTGAGCACCGTCTCCGTGCTGGCAAGGCGCCGCTCCCACAGCCGCACCGAATGGATGCCACGGAGTTGGTGCGCCACCGGCACGGGGCTTTCCTCCCACGGCACCCACTCCGCGTTGCCGCTCGTCTCGACGAGCGCCAGGCGCAGCCCGTGCACATCGGAGAGCGGCAGCACCGCCTCCCCAAAGCGCGGCTCGACCGGACGGTGGGCCACCCCATGCCGCGCGAGCCGCTCCTGCCAGTAGGGAAGGCTGCCGGGGGGCACCGCGAAGCTCACCTCCCCCACCATCCCCGTCCCCGGCTGCGCGCGGGCCATGCGGGGCCAGGGAAAAAAGGTGAGATCGGTGCCCGGCGTCCCAACCCCATCCGCGAAGAAGAGGTGGTAGGTGCCGGGGTCGTCCTGGTTGACGCTCTTTTTGACAAGGCGCAGCCCCAGGACGGTGACGTAAAAGTCCAGGTTCTGCTGCGCGTCCCCCGCGATGGCAGTGACGTGGTGGATACCGTGAACGGTGGCGCTCATGGGTTGGCTCCTATTGCTCCGCTATACAAACAAAGGCTCCATCGCTTCCTGATCGCTGAGCGCGTTCATCTCTTCATCGCTGGGGCGCTCCGCGGCGCGGCTGGCAGCGTCCAGCACCTTGGGCAGCACGTGAATGTCCCCTACCGTGTTCAGGAAAAAGCCGGGCCGGGCCATCACCCAATGCACCGCGCGGTCAATGTCCGCCTGCTCCGTCAGCGGCTCATACCAGGTGGCGTGGCTGTGCGGGCGGGGGCCATAGGGGCGGCGCGTGATGGCCTTGATGGTCTGCACTGCCACATTCTGTGCCTCGCAGATGCCCACCAGGGCCTCAAAGTCTGCCGCGTACTGCGGGTTCTGCATCAGCGTATAGCTGTAGGGGAGCAGCACGGAATCAAAGTCGAACTGCTCCAGGCTACGGCGGTGCATGCGGGCAACGCTGGAGCCGTGCCCCGTCACGCCGATCCAGCGCACCAGCCCATCCTCGCGCGCCTCGATCGCCGCATCCAGCGCGCCACCCGCTGACAGCGCCATCTCCCACTCCTCCGGGTCCACTAGGTTATGGAGTTGGAGCAGGTCCACATGGCTCACGCGGAGCCGATCCAGCGAGCGGTGAATCTCCTCCCGCGCCTGCTCGTAGCGGCGCTCGCCGGTCTTGGTGGCCAGAAAGAAGCGGTCGCGGTGCTCAGCCATCCAGGGGCCAATCCGTAGCTCCGACTCCCCGTAGCTGGCGGCGGTGTCCAGATGATTCACCCCATACTCGATCAACAGCTCCATCGTCCGGTCAGCCTCGGCCTGGGTCACCTGGCTGAACGCCGCCGCGCCGAACAGGGTTCGGGTGCTCATGTGACCAGTTCGGCCAAAGGGGGCTTGCGGGATCATGGAATATCTCCTTTTCAAGGATGAAGAGGGGGATAGCGCCCTGTGATGATGCCCTATCCCCCTCTTCGCTCAGGCCGGTTTGTTGTTCAGCACGCCCTCGATGCGCTCCATCACATCCGGGGTGAGCTTGGGCACCACCTCCAGCGCCTGAAGGTTGGCGTTCACCTGCTCCGCCCGGCTCGCGCCGGTGATCACGGTGCTGACATTCGGATTCTTCAGCGTCCAGGCCAGCGCAAGCTGCGCCATCGTGCAGCCCAGCTCATCCGCGATGGGCTGAAGCTGCTTCACCTTCGCTATGTTTTCCTCGGTGATCATGCGGTCGCGCAGCCACTCATAGCCTTCCAGCGCGGCACGGCTGCCCTCGGGGATGCCCTCGTTGTACTTGCCCGTCAGCATCCCTGAGGCCAGCGGGCTCCAGATGGTCGTGCCATAGTTCAACTCTGAGAAAATCGGGGCGTACTCCTTCTCGAAGCGCTCGCGAACCAGCATGTTGTACTGCGGCTGCTCCATTACGGGCGGGGTGAGCCCGTACTGGCGGGCGATGCCGTCCGCGCGCATGATCTCCGCCGCGCTCCACTCCGAGGTGCCCCAGTAAAAGGCCTTGCCCTGCTTGATGAGGATGTCAATCGCGCGGACCGTCTCCTCGATCGGGGTGTTCGGGTCCGGGCGATGGCAGAAGAGCAGGTCCACATAGTCCATCTGCAGGCGGCGAAGCGCGTTGTGCGTGCCCTCGATGATGTGCTTGTGGGAAAGGCCCGTGTCGTTCGGCCCGTCGCCGCCCCAGAAAATCTTGGTCGAGACCACCAGGTCCTCGCGGCGCCAGCCCTGATTGCGAATCACGTTGCCCATCACAATCTCTGCCTGGCCCCCTGCGTAGCCCTCGGCCTCATCGAAGAAGTTGACGCCACCCTCATAGGCAGCAATCATGCAGGCCTCGGCCACCTCCTCGCCCACCTGTCCCCCGTAGGTTACCCACGAGCCCAGCGAGAGCGCGCTCAGTTTGATGCCTGCTTTACCCAATCGGCGATATTCCATCAGAAATCCTTTCGTCCCTATTGTTTATTGATGTTCACTTGCTTTGTCCGGTGAAGCCGCGCCCCGCTGCGCGCGGTAGCGCCGGATCAGCGTGTTCGTCGAGCTGTCGTGCTCGAGCGTCGGCTCGTCCGCGCTGCGTAGCTCGGGGGCGATTCGATTCGCGAGCATCTTGCCGAGCTCCACCCCCCACTGGTCAAAGGAATTCACGTGCCACAAGGTGCCCTGCGTGAAGACCTTGTGCTCGTACAGGGCAATCAGCGTGCCGAGGAGTCGTGGCGTCAGCCGCTCGGCCATCAGGGTGTTCGTTGGCTGGTTCCCCTGGAAGGTGCGGAAGGGCACCAGTTCCTCTTTGACGCCCTCGCCCCGCACCGCCGCCGAGCTCTTGCCAAAGGCGAGCGCCTCGGTCTGGGCGAAGAAGTTGGCCATGAGCAGATCGTGGTGCGGCGGTATGGGGTTGAGGCTCTGGCTGAAGCCTATAAAATCGGCAGGAATCAGCTTGGTCCCCTGGTGAATCAGCTGGTAGAAGGAGTGTTGCCCGTTCGTCCCCGGCTGCCCCCAGATAATCGGGCCCGTCTGATAGGTGACGGGCCGCCCGTCCAGGTCCACCGACTTGCCATTGCTCTCCATGTCGAGTTGCTGGAGATAGGCCGGGAAGCGGGCCAGATACTGATCGTAGGGCAGGATCGCCACACTCTCCGCCCCGAAGAAGTTGTTGTACCAGAGGCCAATCAGCCCCAGCAGCACGGGCAGATTCTGGTCGAAGGGTGCGCTGCGGAAATGCTCGTCCATCGCATGGAAGCCAGCCAGCATCTCGCGAAAGCCGTCCGGGCCGATGGCGAGCATGGTCGAGAGGCCGATGGCAGAATCCATCGAATAGCGCCCGCCTACCCAATCCCAGAAGCCAAACATGTTTGCTGTGTCAATGCCGAATTTTTGCACCTCATCGGCATTGGTCGAGACGGCCACAAAGTGCTTCGCCACCGCCGCCTCGTCGCCCAGGCCGCGCAGGAGCCAGGCGCGCGCGGTTCGGGCGTTGGTCATCGTTTCCTGCGTGGTAAAGGTCTTGGAGGCGACTATGAAGAGCGTCTCGGCGGGGTCCAGCCCGCGCGTGGCCTCTGCAAAGTCGGTGGCGTCTACGTTGGCAACAAAGCGCACGGTCAAGGATGGGTCGCTGTAGTGGCGCAGGGCCTCGTAGGCCATGGCGGGGCCAAGGTCCGACCCACCGATCCCGATGTTGACCACGTTGCGGATGCGCCGCCCGGTGTGCCCGGTCCACTCGCCGCCGCGCAGTCGCTCGGCAAAGGCAGCCATGCGATCCAGCACCTCGTGCACGCCCGGCACCACGTTTTCCCCATCCACCTCGATGGTGGCATCACGAGGGGCACGCAGCGCCGTATGCAGCACCGCTCGCCCCTCGGTCGTATTGATGGTCTCGCCCCGGAACATCGCCTCGATGCGCTCCCGCAGCCCACTTTCCTCTGCCAGCGAGACGAGAAGTTGCAGGGTCTCATCCGTCAGACGATTCTTGGAAAAATCCAGGTAAAGGCCCACTGCCTCGGCGGTCAATCGCTCGCCGCGCGCCGGATCGTCTGCAAACAGGTCACGAAGATGCAAGCCGCGCACTTTCTCAACATGCGCGGCGAGCGCCTGCCACGCCCGCCGCTGGGTCGGTCCCTCTCCACTCATCGTGTCACTCCTTTGGGGGTTGGCCGACACCGCTTATCGGTTGGATACGGTAGCACCGCTGGGAATCTCCGACGCCTTGAAGGAATCCGGCGTCACGTTCGCGTCAATCCGGCAGTTGCGGCCAATGGTGGTCCCCGCCGGAATGTGGGCGCGCTTGCCCACGATGGTGATGCCCGTGTGAATGTTCCCCGGCTCCAACTGGTTCGGCGGGTTGTCGTCCCCCACGCCCACGCGCGCGTTTTCTCCCACCTCGATCTCTTTATCCAGCACGCAGCGATCTACCTCCGCGCCGCGCCGGATCACTGTGTCATTCATGATCACCGAATCGCGCACGACGGCGCCATGCTCCACGCGCACCCCGGGCGAAAGGACGCTGTTGATGACCGTTCCGTAAATCACGCAGCCGTTGGAAATAAGGCTATTGTGGACGCTGCCCGATCCAGCACACTTGGAAGGTGCCCGCTCCTCGGAGCGCGTGTGGATCACCCAACTGGGGTCGTACAAATCCAGTTCCGGCTCTTCCGCCAGCAGGGCAAGGTTGGTCTCCCAGTACGCCTCGATCGTTCCCACGTCCACCCAGTAGCCGTCGAACGGGTAGGCAAAGACACGGTCGTTCTCGACCATGTAGGGGATGATGTTCTTCCCAAAATCGTGGGAGGAGCCGGTGTCCTGCGCGTCCTCTTCGAGGCGGCGCAGCAAAAATTCTGTGTTGAAGACGTAGATTCCCATCGAGGCAAGGGTGCTGTCGGACTGCTTCGGCTTCTCGGTGAAGCGGGTGATGCGGTTCTCGTCGTCCACCGTCATGATGCCGAAGCGGTGCACCTCATCCGGCCGCACGTGCATGACAGCCACCGTCAGGTCGGCCTCGTTCTCGCGGTGAAAGCGCAGCAGGTCGCGGTAGTCCTGCTTGTAGATGTGGTCGCCGGACAGCACCAGGAGCTCGTCGCTCGCATCGGAGGCGATAAAGGAGCGGTTCTGGTACAGGGCGTCGGCGGTGCCGCGATACCAGTCCTGCTCGCGCCGCCCGCGATAGGGCTGCCAGATCTGGATCCCGTTCGGCTGGCGGCGATTGAGGTCCCACGGCTCGCCGATCCCCAGGTGCTGCATCAAGGAGTGGGGGCGGTACTGGGTCAGCACGGCCACGCGGTACAAATCGGAGTTCACGGTGTTCGACAGGGCAAAGTCAATGATGCGGTACTTCCCGGCAAAGGGCACGGCAGGCTTGGCACGCTTCTCCCCCAGGATGCTCAGGCGGCTGCCCTCGCCACCGGCCAAGATCAACGTCAGAACACTCATGGTCCCTCCTCCTATCATTCATTGATGGCAGTTGACACGTTGCGCCAGCGCAGCAGCCGCGGCGGCAGGGCAGCCCCGTCCCTGCATGGGGTTTCCTACCAAAATTCATCAGCAAGGTTTAGGCCCTCTGCTGTCAAGATTGGGATGCAAAGGGGAGAAATTTTGCGTCACGTAGGGAAGATGGAGGGTAGCCAACACGGCGTGGCCTATGAAGGACGCTATGCCAATTTCTGAGGGTGTGCGGCAAAGTTTTACGCTTAGGACTGTGGACGCACTCCTGGAGCACGCAAAGCCCATCCCCTCTCTGAAAGGTAGTCGCGTCCCCTCTCCTTTAGAGGCCGTGGTACACTCTGCGGAGGCAGGGTAGACAGAGTTTGAGCTCGAAATGAGCAGTTCTAGGTGCGCGGAATAGCACAATTCCTTTCTAGCGGACTGTGCTACCACTGCGTGTAAAACTTTGCCGCACACCCACTACATGTCCTCATGGTGACCTCCAGAGTACCCCTCGTTTATACTTACCCCCCTCTGTTTTGGCATTTTTTGGGGCGGTGCGCGGCCATCCCCCGCGCCGCGGGGCGCTGCAAACATTTCCTCCCCTCCCCCACCCATCGGCACGCCATCGCCCTCCCGCAACGCCGCCGACGGGGAGCCCTGGGAGCGCGGGCCTCCGGCCCGCCCGTCCCATCATCGAAAAAGAGAAGCCCTATGAATCGCCCCGCCCATCACGACCCCGCCCCACCCCCTACCCTACCAACCCACAAGGGCTGGTACTCGCGTGGCTTCCTGCCACATTTCGATGCGGGTGAGGCGATCCAGAGCGTCACCTCGATGCGTTGCCCGCCGAGGTGCTGCTTGCCTGGAAGGAGGAACTCCGCCAGAGTCCCACAGAGGAGGTGGTGCGGCGGCGGCGTATCGAGCAGTACGTGGATGCGGGCCACGGTGCGTGCCACCTGCGTGACCCGCGAATCGCGCGCTTGGTCCAGGAGGCGCTCCTGCACTTTGATGCGCAGCGCTATCGCCTGCTCGCTTGGGTTGTGATGCCGACCCATGTGCATGGGCTGCTGGAAACGTGGGAGGGCGTCCCGCTCCATGCCATCGTGCGGTCGTGGAAGAGCTTCACGGCACGGGTGGCTAACCCGTTGCTGGATCGGCGGGGTGCGTTTTGGCAGGTGGATTATTTCGACCGTTATATCCGGAACGAGGCGCATTGGCAGCGGGTGATGGCGTACATCCACGAGAATCCGGTGAAGGCGGGGTTGGTGGGGCGGGCGGAGGAGTGGATGTGGGGTAGGGCGTATGTGGCGCGTTGAGGGGCGGGCCGGAGGCCCGCGCTCCCAGGAGGGGCTTGGTAATACCAGTTTTCGCGGACGCCACGCGGCGCTGGGGCGCGGTTGGGGGGCGGGAAGGGCGGGGGGCTCTTCCTCCTGCTCCCCAAACCCATGCCTGTCTCTCAACCAGTGCAGAATCTCTCCAACGCCCATCCTATGGACAGCCCCCTCGAAATGGGTGTGCGGCAAAGTTTTACGCTTACGTCTGTGGTCGCACTCCCGGAGCGCGCAATGCCCATCCCCTCTCTGAAAGGTGCTCGCGTCCACCCTCCTTCACAGGCCGTGGTACGCTCTGCGCAGGCGGTGTAGGCAGAGTTTGCGCTCGCAACGAGCCCTTCCACGCTCGCTGAATGGTATGCTTTTCTCTCTAGCGGACTGCGCTTCCACTGTGTTTAAATCTTTGCCGCACACCCAATTTCTGATGAAGGCTTGATTTCGGGGCTGAATGGCTATACACTGATGGCATCGAATCAACCAGGCGTGCGCGGCATTCGATCCAGCCCGCGCCGCCCTCGAGGAAGGAGGTGTATCCCGTGTCAGCCTTTGCCCATTCCAATATGGAGACCTTCCGGATGGATACACCTGCCCAATCTGTCTAACACTCCAACGAGAGTGGCGCACGGCGCCCGCCTTTGTCCTTGATGTCTCGTTGAAGTTGTAACCGACTCTTTACCCTGCTGCCTGGGGCCACCGCCTGTCACCGACGAGGGACGGCGTGCCTCGTGCGTGGCAGGGGAGGAAAGAGCGCAGCGGCCAGCGGTGTAACCACCCTGGCCGTATTTTTTGGCCACTGAGGAAGCCTCTCTCCTCAGTGGCCTCTTTGTGTTCCAGCGGTGGCGCGTTCGAGCCTTGCGCCTCTAACCAAGGGGGTCGCTACCCGTTCCGCTGGCTGCATCGTCCCACCAGGCTGCACCAAAAGGATTCTCGATGTTTCAAACACTCGCGCCCTCCAGGGCGTTGTTCAGCCGCTACGTCGCGCCGCTTCGGCGGCAGTTGCTCGTCCTGAGCCTGCTGCTATTCGGTAACATCGGCCTGCAATTGCTGGGGCCCCAACTACTCCGCTATTTCATTGATAGGAGCCAGGCGGGCGGGCCGGTGCGCGCCCTGCTGGCAGCCGGTGCCCTCTACATGGTGGTGGCACTCCTGCAACGTGCTGTGGCGCTGGGGGCTACCTTCGTCAGCACCAACGTGGGGTGGCACGCAACGAACAACCTACGCGCGGAGTTGGCCCTGCGCTGCCTTCGCCTCGATATGGGCTTCCACAAGCGTCACGCGCCCGGGGAATTGGTCGAACGCATTGACGGGGATGTCAGCGCGCTCGCCAACCTGTTCTCGCAGGGGAGCATCCAGGTGCTGGGCAACGGGCTGCTGATGCTCGCCATCCTGCTGCTGCTGTTCCGCGAGGATTGGCGGGTGGGGGCCGGGCTGACGGGCTATGCACTGCTCACGCTCCTGCTGCTCCAGGCGGTGCATCCCTATGCTGTTCGCCGCTGGAACCGTGAGCGTGAGGCCGAATCAGAGCAGATGAGCTTTTTGGAGGAGCGGCTGTCCGGGGCGGAGGACATTCGCGCCAACGGGGCCGTGCCGTACGTGCTGCGCCGCTTCGGCGTGCTGGCTGATACGCTGCTCGCCAGCGCACGCGCTGCCTTTCTGATGCGCACGCTGACGGGCAGTTTGGCGCGCCTCACCTTTGTCGCTGGCTACACCGTCGGGGTGGGGCTGGGCGTCTTCCTCTTTCTGCGGGGCCAGGTGACGATCGGCACTGTCTATTTGATCATTGCCTACATCGGCCTCCTCTCGACGCCGCTGGAGGAGCTACGACGGCAGGTGGATGACCTGCAGCAGGCTGCCGCAAGCGTCGGGCGCGTCCAGGCCCTGCTTGAGCTGTCCAACGCAGCCCCGCCACCCTCGCCCGCGCCGGAGCAGGGCAGGGCACAGGCAGCAGAGGTTGTCTTCGAGGGGGTCAGCTTTGCCTATGAGCAGGAGCAGGTGCTGCAAGAGATCTCCTTCCGCCTCCAACCGGGGCGCGTGCTGGGGGTGCTGGGGCGGACGGGCAGCGGCAAAACGACGCTCACGCGGCTGCTGCTGCGCCTCTACGAGCCATCAAGCGGCGAGATCCTGCTGGACGGCGTGCCGCTTGGCTCGCTGCCCCTGCCGGAGGTGCGGGCGCGGGTCGGCATGGTCACGCAGGAGGTGCAGCTGTTCGCGGCGAGCGTGCGCGACAACCTTACCTTCTTCGATCCGACCCCGCAGGATCCCTTGATCCTCCAGGTGCTGGATTTCCTCGGCCTGACGCCCTGGCTCGCCACGCTCCCGCATGGGTTGAGCAGCGTGCTGGCAGGGGGGCACACGCTCTCCGCAGGCGAGGCACAGCTTTTGGCGTTCGCGCGCGTCTTTCTACGGAATCCGGATGTGGTCGTGCTGGATGAAGCGTCTTCCCGCCTGGACCCCGCGACCGAGCAGCAGGTGGAACGGGCGATTGACCAGTTGCTGCGCCCAGCAGACAGGCAACGCACGGCCATCATCATCGCCCATCGACTGGCAACGGTGCAACGCGCCGATGACATCATGATCTTGGAAGCGGGCCGCATCGTGGAGGCCGGGCCGCGCCTTGCCCTGGCCGCCGACCCCACCTCACGCTTCTACAGCCTGTTGCAGGATGGCCTCGAGGAGGTGCTCTCATGACCCCCGCTCCGCTCAGCAGCCAGTGGCTCACCATGCGGCTGATTCGCCAGTTTCCCCGCCCCTTCGCGTTGGTTACCGTTGGCCTGTTCGTCTGGCACCTGGGCAGCGTGGTGCCGGGGCTCGATCGAAAAGGCCCTGTTCGATCGCCTTACGGGGGAGGCCGGTGCCACCTGGAACATCTGGCCGCTGTTCGCCCTGTTTGTCTCGGTGGAGTTGGGGCGGGTGGTTGCCAATGGGGTGCAGGATATCGGCCAGGCCACCTTCTTTTGTACAAGCGGAAAGCGGCTGCGCCACAACCTGCTGGCAAGCATCTTCCGGCGCCCCGGCGCGCTGCGGCTGCCCCTTTCCGCTGGGGAAACACTGAGCCGACTGGACGAGGACGTAAACGAGGTGGCAGACTTTCCGCTCTGGCTCCCCTACGTGGCCGCTCCCCTGCTCGCTGCCGCCATCGCGCTGGGCATCATGGCGCGCATCCACCTCGCGATCACGCTGGTGGTGCTGCTCCCCCTGGGGGCCGTGGTCGATCATCAGCCGCGTGGCCTGGGCGCGGCTGCTGCGCCTACCGACGCGCGGCGCGCCTCGCCAGCGACGACGTGACGGGGGCGCTGGTCGAGATGTTCGGGGCCGTGCAGGCGATCCAGGTAGCTGACGCGGAGGAAGCGGTAGTCGCCCACTTTCGCGGGCTGAACGAGCGACGGCGGCGCGCGATGCTGCGCGACCGCCTGCTGGACGAGGCGCTCGGTGCCCTGTTCAGCATCTCGGTGAACCTGGGGGTAGGGGTGATGCTGCTCCTGGCCGCGCGCGGCATGGCGGCAGGTAGCTTTACGGTGGGTGATTTTGCCCTGTTCGTCTACTACCTCTCCTTTGTGACCGGGATTCCCCCGCTGCTTGGCACCTTCATCGGCGACTACCAGCAGCAGAAGGTGGCGCTGGAGCGGCTGGCGGCCCTCATGCCGGACGAGCCGCCCCAGCGGCTCATGGAAGGCGCCCCCGCCCCCCACACGCCCCCCGCCGAGCCGCTGCAGGCGCTGACCGTTCGCGGCCTCAGCTATCGCTACCCCTCGTCCGGGCGCGGGATCGAGGCCATTGACCTGCGGCTCGAGCCGGGCTCCCTCACCGTCATCACAGGCCAGGTCGGGTCCGGGAAAACAACGCTGCTGCGCGCCCTGCTGGGGCTGCTGCCGCGCGATGCAGGGGAGATTTGCTGGAACGGGTGCCCGATCGAGGATGCCGCTGCCTTCTTTGTCCCGCCCCACAGCGCCTACACCCCGCAGGTGCCGCGCCTTTTCAGCGAGGCCCTGCGGGACAACGTGCTGCTTGGCCTGCCAGCGAGCGAGGAGGCGTTGGAGTTGGCGCTTCGCGCGGCGGTGATGGAGGCCGATGTAGCGACCATGACGACGGGGCTGGATACGCGGGTCGGGCCGCGCGGAATCCGCTTGTCCGGGGGGCAGGTGCAGCGTGCCGCCGCCGCGCGCATGCTGGTGCGCCAGCCAGCCCTGCTGGTGATGGATGACCTGTCGAGCGCGTTGGACGTGGGGACGGAGCGACTGCTGTGGGAGCGGCTCGCCGCCTGGGGCGATCCGGCCCACCGCCCTGCCCTGCTGGTCGTCTCGCACCGTCGGGCCACGCTCCGCCGCGCTGACCACATCCTGCTGCTGGACGAGGGTCGCCTTGTGGCACAGGGCACGCTCGACGACTTGCTTGCCAGCAGCGAGGCCATGCAGCGGCTATGGGAGAGGGGGTGACGGTTACAGGTTCACCCAGAGGGTACCCAGTTGCAGGTTAATGGCGACGGCGTGGTGCCAGGACGGGAGGCGCTGGCTGGGGAAAACAGGCTTGGCGTCCTGGCATTTTAGCGTTTGGGGTTATGGGGTTACGCCGTAGTTGATGATTTTGTCCACGCGCAGGTGGACGGTGATACGGGGGCGGGCGAGCATGGCCTGCATGCGGCGTCGCTGCGCACGGTCACGGATGATGGGGCGCGAGGCAAGCGTGTCGCGGTAGCGCTCCGTCAGCCACTCGTAATCAGCCCGCGCCTGCTCCGGGCGATCTTCCAGCGTCACCTCCCCCTGCACCGTCAGGTAACGGTAGCCATCTTCCACACATACGGACAGTCGGGGCACGCGCAGCAGGTTCCGATGCTTGACGCTGCCCTTCGGAATGCTCAACAACAGTCCCTCATCAAGCAGCCCATACCACGTCACCGTTTGGTGTGGCAACCCATCCTCCCCCAACGTCGAAACCACCGCAAAGCGCGGCCCCGCCAGAAACTCGCGCTCCGACTCGGTCAATTGCATTGTTTCCTCATCGTTTGCTCACGGTTTGCCTGCCTCCATCCTACCGCCTTCTTCCTCTCCCCGCAGTGCGCTTTATCATCGAAAGCCCGCCGGGGGTTGCGCCCTCGCCGGGGATGGAGCGCGTCGTGCGCGCAATCCCCGTCTACCCAACGCGCATGCTCCTTCGGAGCAACGGCCACAGGCTCGCCTCTTCTCTGGTGGTGCGGACCATGTTACAATCGCGGCCATGTGCTGGGCCGAGGGCATAACGCGACTGGAAGTTGTTGCTGGCGGCTGATGCCGGGCGAACCGATAGCGGACATTCAACCCACCCTGCCTTTCGCTTGAAAGTTTTCTATGACCTCCTTGCCCATACCATCCCCAACTGCCGTTCCCGACCCCTGTGAGGCGAGGGCGCAGAGAAATGCACAACGCTGGCTCTTTGTCATCGCCTTGCTGGCCACCACGTTGTCTCTCCTCCTGGCAGCCGTCGTTGTGCGCTGGTTTGACTTCTTTGAGCCGCTGTTGAGTGCATGGCCTATTCTGGTGCCGGGTATCGGCTTTCTCCTTTATGTCCTTGTGCGCCGTCAGGGTTTTGGGCCTGCGGAAATAGAGCGGTCACTGGTCACCTTTGAGCGCCGTCGGCTGGGGTGCGACGAGCCGCGCGCCCTGCCCACGCCTACGATGAGCCAGACCGATGCAGAGGCGGAACTGAGAGCGACGCGGCTCCGTACCTTGAAGGAGCTGCGAGCGCTGGATACGGCGCATCTTACCTTGGAGGTGACAGCCGAGGTTGGACCCTGGTCGGCGCAGGAGGAGCTTGAGATTGCGCAGCTTTTCGCTCATCTTCCGCCGGTCAAAGAGGAGCGTCCAGCGGAGCGCAAGCCACGCTTCTTCAAGGATATTCTCCAGGCCGTCAGGGAGTTGAGGCGCGTGGTGTTGCTGGGCGAACCGGGCGCGGGGAAAAGCACCACGCTTCTCAAGATCGAGAAGGAAACCTGGGACGCCCACACCGCCGATCCGACCGCTCCCGTCCCGCTCTTTGTCCCGCTTGGTGAGTGGACCGACCCGCGCGAGACATTGCCTGGGTTTATCGCGCGCACCATTTATCCCCTTGGTCCGTACCTGGACGCCCTGCTGGAAAAGCGCGCCATGCTTCTGCTGGATGGGCTGGACCAGATTCCGAGCAGCCAGCGACAGGAAAAAGACCAGCAGGTACAGTCGCTGTTCAAAGACAATCCGGCCCTCATCACCGTCGTCAGTTGCCGCGAAGAGGACTATACCCACGACCTGGGTTTCGACCTGTTGACCATCGAGCCGCTGGACGCGGAGTCCATTCTCCTGTTTTCCCAGAAGTACCTGGATCCCATCCAGCCTGACGAAGGCCTCCGCTTTTTCTGGGCTCTTGCTGGTGGGGAGTCGGTGCGGCAATTGTGGGAGCGATGGCAAAAACTGATGCCCACCCTGACCTTCGAGCAGTTCTGGGACTCGGCAGACATCCTGCCCGACATCTTCCGTCGGTCTCGCACCGATGATGTCCAAATGTGGCAGGAAAAGGTCGGAAATTCCGGTACGATGCTGGCCCTTGCTCGCAACCCGTACATGCTTGTCATGCTTCTGCGAGTGTACATTTTTGGCGAGCCTCGATTGACTCTACCCGCCAGCCGGGCAGAGTTGTTTGAGAAGTCGGTGGCTGGACTGCTCGCAAGGGAACAGCAACGCCAGCCCGGGAAATGGCCAGGCGAGCGCCGCGTGTGGCAGGCGCTGGAGCGGCTGGCCCTCACGATGCAGGGCAAGCGGGAGGTGGATGACAACACGATCGCGCGCGACGCTCGCACCGCGTTGCCCGAGCGGGAAGCGGTTCGTGCCCTGCGGGGAAGTGCCATGCTGGCGCTGGCACGCGGCGCCCAACTGCTGGCGACCGGCGACCCGGTGCGCTTCACCCACCAGTTGCTCCAGGAATACCTTGCCGCGCGGGCCCTCCAGCGACAGCGCGCCGCGCGGTGGCCCTGGCAGCGTCTGCGCGCGGAGCAGCTGTGGCCGCGCCAGCGTTGGTGGGAGCGAACCGGGTGGGAGGTGACCATTGAGCTTCTAGCCGAACTGGAAGGCAATGACATTGCCCCGCTTCTCCACTGGCTGGCCGATGCCAACCCGGAGCAGGCGGCCCGCTGCCTGCTCCAGCCCGGCGTGCAGCCGCCCCCCTCTGCGCTCCTCAAGGAGCTACAACAACGCTGGCTGCCCCGCCTGGACCCCGCGCGCGAGCCGCACCCCTACGGGCGCGCGGCGGTGGGACGCGCCCTGGCGGAAGCGGGGCTGGACGACCGTCCGGGGGTGGGAGTGGTTAACGGGCTGCCGGACATCCAGTGGGTAAAACTGCTAGGGAGGCCACTTCCCCATCGGTGGTGACAAGGAGGCGTTCGACAGCCTGGCTGAGCAAACCGTCCCGGTGGACACCTTCTGGATGGCAAAGTACCCCGTGACCAACTGGCAATGGCAGCCATTCCTGGATGACCCGAAGGGATACCATGACCCTGAGCAGCGCTGGTGGCAAGGCCTGGCAGAGGGAAAGCAGGAACCCGCTTCTGCTTTCTGGCACTACGGGAACCACCCCCGTGAAACGGTGAACTGGTACGAAGCGGTGGCCTTCTGTCGCTGGCTGACGCACAAGCTGGGGTATGAGGTGAGGTTACCGACGGAAGTGGAATGGGAGCGGGCGGCGCGGGGTATGGAGGGGCGCACGTATCCTTGGGGGCCAAAGTACCAGAGCGGGTATGCCAATATTGACGACAGGTATGACAACGCAGGTTCTTATTATCTGGAGCAAACCAGCCCCGTGGGTATCTATCCTTAGGGGGCGACGTCGGAGGGCATCTGCGACCTGAGCGGCAATGTGTGGGAGTGGACCGCAACCGAGCAGGAGAGTGGTCAAGATGTTATGTCAACTTCGTTTCCGCGTGTGGTGCGTGGTGGGTCGTGGATCAACTTCCGCTGGTTTGCGCGCGCGGCGTCGCGCGTCTGGGTCAGCCCGTCGCTTCGCAGCGGCGATGTCGGGTTTCGCCTGGTGCGGTCGTCCCCTCCTGGCTCTGAACTCTGACGATCTGTATGGCAAGGTTTTTCATCAGAGGGTGCCCTCTGGGCGTGTTTTTTCCTTCCTCCAGACTGCACGCCGCTGTGGCACGCTGAACACCCTATCGCTGTCGGACCGCACCTTCCCTTGTCAGGGGTGCGGTCAAGTGCTTGATAGAGACTTGAACCCGGCTCAAAACATCAAGCAGCAGAGTCTTTTGAACATACTGGCTGGCGACAGATGGACAGCCTAAACGCTCGTGGAGAGAGTGTCAACTTGCTACGGCAAGCAACTCTCTTTGAAGAGAGAATCCACCTGCTTCACCCGTGGGAGTGTCAAAATGCGCTGCTTATTTACGCTATGTAGACGACATGGCGCTGTTTAGCAACAACAAGCGGCAGTTGTGGGAGTGGAAGGAGGCCATCCAGAAGCGCCTGTCTGATTTGCGCCTGGTCATCCATGAGCGAGAGGCGCAGGTGGCGCCGACAGACAGTGGCATCCCCTGGCTTGGATGGGCGCTCGTCCCTCGCACCGCCGCTTGAAGCGACGAAATGCCGTTCATTTCCGTCGCCGTTTTGAACGAAACCTCGACCAGTACATGGCAGGTAGCATCACATTCGCGGAACTGGATGCGAGCGTTCAAGGGTGGATCAACCATGTGCGCTTTGGGGATACATGGGGACTTCGCCGTCATCTTTTTGATGACCACCCCATACGACGCTCCCCCCATCATACCACCCCCTAGAAAATTTCGCGCGACCCGCTTCGCGGGTTTTCGACAAACGGCGTACGAATCAGAGTACAGAGACCAGAGTATCAGAGTTCAGAGCCAGGAGGGGACGACCGCACCAGGCGAAACCCGATAAGGTCGCTGTCGCGAACCGACGGATCGTACCTGACGCGCGACGCCGCGCGCGCATACCCAGTGGGAGTCGATCCACGACCCACCACGCACCACACGCGGAACATTTATGTCAACCCGCCCCGTCTCCCATGGAGAACTCGTCCACTCCCACACATTGCCGCCCAGGTCACATATGCCCTCTGGCGTCGCGCCATGAGGATACATCCCCACGGCGGTTGTCTGCCCTAGCTGACCTTCAACGGTGTTTGCCTTCGCTGCGTCCCACTTATTGCCCCACGGATAAAGTCGCCCTGTCGGGCCGTCGCCGTTCGCTCTCTCGCTTTCCCGCTCCCCGCTCCAACGCTTAACAGTCCCCCTCTCGCCGCCCGCTCCCATTCCTGTTCGGTGGGAAGTCTGACCTCATGTGCCAGCCGCGCCGTCAGCCAGCGACAGAAGGCCGACGCTTCATACCAGTTCGCCGTTTCGCGTGGATGGTTCCCGTAGCTCCAACCTGGCGCTTCCGACAGCCTGCTGGGGCACGCCCGCCTCCCGCCACCAGCGCTCGTTTCCGTACCCCTCTGGATCATCCAGAAACGCCTGCCATTGGGCGTTCGTCACCGGGTACTTTGCCATCCAGAACGGTTCCAGCTCCACCTGCTGCGCGGGGAGGCTATTGTAGGCGTCCTTGTCGCCCCCAATAGCAAAGCGTCCGCCTTCCAGGTGGACCCAGGCGATGTCGGGCAGCCCGTCCGCGCGTAGCCCGACGCCGGGACGCGGGTCCCCCAGGGTGGCCAGGACGCGCCCTGTCTCGGCGCGTTCCGGGACGGGGAGGCGCGCCTCGTCCAGCACGCGGGCCAGGCGGGTTGTCACCCTTTCCAGGAAGGTGGGGTCGCCGTACCGCTCCTGTTCTGCGCGCGTTACCGCATCTGCACCAATCAGCGCTGCCATATAGCCCGCCCAGGACAACGCCCGCCAGCCCTGCTCGCTTTCCGGCTCCCCCATCGGACAAAGGGAATAGGCCAACGCCAGCACATCCTTTTCCCCCGCCCGCTCATGGTAAAGCTCTTCGACGCCCAGGCGCGCAGCCTCCCGCCAAAAATCCCCCTCGCCAGCCCGTGTCCAGAACTCATCTGGCCGCTCCCAATGGCCCCCTCGCACCATCTGGCAGCCCGCCAGGTACTCCTGAAAGGTGCGGTAGGAAAGCGGTAGTGCGCCGGGCGCCCCGCCGCGCCCCCCTGCCCCACAAGCAACCCTGCCCGCTGATCCACATAGTCCAGAAAGTCGCGCGCCTGCACATCGGAACTGCCCAGCAGGTCCGGCTCGTCCAGCAGCTCCAGCAGTTCGGCACGCGTCAAATCCCCCTCGCTCCGCTTTTCCGCCTGGGCGCGGTGCGCCTCAAAGCCCAGCCGCTCCATGATTTGCCGCAGGTGGCGCTCGTCGTGGAGCAACTGGGACAACGCTTCTCCTACCGGGATGCCCCTCTGTCGCTGCCAGCGCTCCATCAGCAGCCGCACCGTTTGCGAGTAAAGGCGCACCCGCTCGCGCGGCAGCCCTACGTTTTGCTGGTGCAGCAGCGCCATGGCCGTCAGCAGCATGGGGTTTTCCGCCAGGGGGAGCAAGTCCTGCCCCTGGGCAGCCTCGCTCAGGTCGCGGGCGCGCGCCTCGGCCTCGGCCTCGCTCAGCACGCCCCGTTTCCGCAATGCGCCATACCACGACCCGACAAAGCGTGCTATCTTCTCTTCATCAAAGGGGAGCAATGTTTCTGGCTGGAAGGCAGGCAACTGGGTGTCCCCGGTGTAGGAGCGGGTGCGGCAGGTGACGAGGATGCGCGCCACCGCCGGGTAGCTTTCCACCAGCGCCCGCACGGCCGCGCGCACGCGGGGGCGCAGCGCCTCGGCCACCTCGTCCAGCCCATCAAAGATCAGGAACACGGTGCCCCCCGCCAGTGCATCGCGCAGCCCCGGCTCAAAGGCGGCGGCGTCCAGCGCTGTCAGTTCTGCCCGCCACTGCTCCCACACCGCTCCCAGCAGTGCCCCCTTTTGCGCCTCCCACCCCCCATCCAGGGCCAGCCCCGCCAGGCGTGGCGCCAGCTCGCGCAGCACCACCAGCACGGGCAGCAAGGCCGCCTCCCACCCCTCCGCCCAGGGGCGCGGGTAGAGCGTGGGCGATTTCCGCCGCCAATTGGCGCACCACGCTGCTTTTGCCGCTGCCGGGGTCGCCCAGCAGCACCAGCCGACGGTGGCGTTGGGCCACCTCGACGGCGCTCAAGGGGCGCGTTTCCTCGTCCCGCACCTTCCGCCTGGCGCGCCCGCTGCGCCTTTTCTTCCTCGGTCAGCGGCACGCGCGCCGTGGTGTCGGGCACCACGTACACCTCGCGCAGCGTCAATTCGTCGCGCGCCGCCTGCTGCTGAACGCGGGCAGCGGCAGCACGTTGCAGCGCTGGTGGAGCAATCGCAGGTAGCGGCCCCGCGCCCGCTCCACGGCAGCCTCGGCGGGGTCGGTGGGCGGGGGATTGACGATGAAGTCCCTGATCGAGCTCGGATGCCGCCGGTTTGCACATCCCTGCCACCCAGGACGTTATTGTTGCCTGTGGCAATCTGACTTCCCTCCACATCGCCCTCGATATGAGCCGCGCCCGCCCCATAGGCCCGCGCCCCCTCCCCCTGCGCAATAGCCCCGTCGCCAACAAGGGTTGCCACATTGCCCGAGACAATCAGTGCGCGCTCCTGGACCAACCGCGCCACCACCTCCTTCCGCTCGGCCTCGGGTACCTACTGGATCACCTGCAGCGGTTGGAACAACGTTTCCACTTCCACACGGTAGGCAGGCTCCTGGCTGGCCCGCGTCACAATTTCCGCCGCCAACGTTGCCTGCTCGCGCGGGGTGCTGGCACGGTCCTGCCAGCGCTGCAACTGCTCCGCCAGCAGGTTGCCCCCCACGCTGGCTGCCAGCGCCCCCAGCGCCGCCGCCCCCTCGCCCGACTGCATGGCATGCAGCACAGGCAGCAGCGAGGAAAGCGCCACATAGCTGTACGCACTGTTCGCCCCAATCTGATTCATCCCCGCCGCAAGTTCCCGCAGCCGCACCCCCACCGCCTGCCGCCACCCTGCCCGATCCCATGCCACGATGCCAGATGCTCCTTTCCTTTGCCGTCGCCTGCCCCCCTATCGCCCCTACACCCCACCTCTCACAATACACTGTCTCGTGCCGCGCGCAAATCGTGGCGGAAGGCGGACACACACGACGCGCCCGCGCCTGTTCGGGCATGTACCCTACGCCTCTCGTAGGACAATTTTGTCCATTGTCCGCGTTACGTTGACCCAATGCATAGTACTACAACGAGATTTTGTTGATTTGTCATGCTGAGAGTACCAGGCGGCGGCGCCTTCCTGCAAGGAGAACCCCGATGCCCCCTCCCTGTCATTCCGAATGGACGTGCCCCCGGGCCACCGCTCGGAATGGAACCAATGAGGAATCTGTGCAACGCCCCTTCCATAGCTGATTCCAGGCGAGATGTCTCGTTCTCTCCATGCCGCGTGCTTCGGGTCCGGGTCATCCACTCGACATGACAGGGCAAGGGCGCTGACAAGGCCCTTGTTTCTCAGGAGCGGAGCGAAGCATCACGCTCTTCAGGGCGCCGCTCAGCGTGACAGCGCAAAACAGCCGAAGCCTCGTTGTAGTGATAGTGACTCATCGGAATCGGTATCAGCCAGGATTGAGCAGCATCGCGCGGTGACAGGGGGCAGGGCGTTGGCTCATAGGGCACCCCCTTGAATCCGATGCACCGGCGCGACCCCTACCAGAAACTGTACAGATAGGAAGCGGGCAGGTCAAGGTAGCACTTGAGGCAGCAAACTGCTAACCCACCCAGAGGCGGTGCGAGATAAGGCGAAAAGAGGCCAAAATCAGAGCATTTATGAGAAAGTCGCTGCTTCTCAAGGGCTCCATGCAGGGGGGTCATGCGGGGTTTGAGGGGAGCCAGGGGAGGGCGACTTGCACGTTTTAGCACTCGTTGCTATACTTTGCTTGTCTGGCACTCAATTCAGATGAGTGCTAATCACCTGTTTTCGCAAAATCATCAGCAGTAGGAGGTATCAAGCATGGCAATCAATCTGAAGCCACTCGGTGACCGCGTCATCGTCGAGCCGACGGAGCGTGAGGACATGACGGCGAGCGGGATCGTTCTGCCCGACACTGCCAAGGAGAAGCCCCAGGAAGGCACCGTGCTGGCTGTGGGCCCCGGCAAGTTGGACGAGAACGGCGCGCGCCAGCCGCTGGACGTGCAGGAAGGCGACAAGGTCATCTACGCCAAGTACGCCGGCACCGAGTTCAAGCTCAATGGCGACCGCAAGGTCCTTATCCTCAAGGAAAATGACCTGCTGGCCATCCTTCAGTAAAAACGCATTTCTTCATACATCTTACCCCGACAGAGCTAAAACAACCCATTCAGGAGGACAACGGATATGGCAAAGCAAATTCGTTTCTCGTCGCAGGCGCGGCATGAATTGAAAGAAGGCGTGGACACCCTCGCCAACGCGGTTAAAACGACGCTTGGCCCCAAGGGTCGAAACGTAGCGCTCGACAAGAAGTTCGGCGCCCCGACCGTGACCCACGACGGCGTGACCGTCGCCAAGGAGATCGAGCTGGAAGCGCCGTTCGCGAACATGGGCGCCCAGCTGCTGAAGCAGGCCGCCACCAAGACCGACGATGTGGCAGGTGACGGAACGACCACCTCGATCGTGCTGGCGCAGGCC
This sequence comes from uncultured Chloroflexia bacterium, assembly GCA_963721895.1. Lineage (GTDB taxonomy): Bacteria > Chloroflexota > Anaerolineae > Ardenticatenales > Ardenticatenaceae > CAVRLZ01. Next base: position 66,028 of record CAVRLZ010000003.1, read on the forward strand.
ATCGTGAACGAGGGTCTCCGCAACGTGGCCGCCGGCGCCAACCCCATGCTCATCAAGCGTGGCCTGGACAAGGCGACCCGCACCGTGGTCGAAGAGATCAAGAGCATGGCGAAGCAGATCTCCAACAAGGAAGAGATCGCCCAGATCGGCGCTATCTCGGCGGGCGATCGCGAGATCGGCGAGCTGCTGGCCGACGTGATGGACAAGGTTGGCAAGGACGGCGTGATCACGGTCGAGGAGTCGCGCGGTCTGGCCTTCGAGACTGAGTACGTCGAGGGTATGCAGTTTGACCGCGGCTACATCAGCCCCTACTTCATCACCGATGCCGATCGCATGGAGGCGGTGCTCGATCACCCCTACATCCTGATCCACGACAAGAAGATTTCCAGCGCGCAGGACATCGTGCCGGTGCTCGAGAAGCTGATCCAGAGCGGCAACCGCAACCTGCTGGTCATCGCCGAGGACGTGGACGGTGAGGCCCTGGCGACGCTGGTGCTGAACAAGCTGCGCGGCACCTTCAACGTGGTAGCGGTCAAGGCCCCTGGCTTTGGCGACCGCCGCAAGGCCATGCTCCAGGACATCGCGACGCTGACCGGTGGCCAGTTGATCACCGACGAGATGGGCCGCAAGCTCGACACCACCACGCTGGCCGACCTGGGCCGCGCGGACAAGGTGGTCATCGCCAAGGACGACACCACGATCATTGACGGTGCGGGCAACCAGGACGACATCAAGAGCCGCGTGAACCAGATCAAGGCTCAGATTGACACGACCACCAGCGACTACGACCGCGAGAAGCTCCAGGAGCGCCTCGCCAAGCTGGCCGGTGGGGTTGCCATCGTGCGCGTCGGCGCCGCGACGGAGACCGAGCTGAAGGAGAAGAAGCATCGCGTGGAGGACGCGCTGCGCGCGACCCGCGCCGGTGTGGAAGAAGGCATGGTGCCGGGCGGTGGCGTGGCGCTGATTCGCGCCCGCGAGTCCATCAAGGATGGTCTCGGCCTGGAAGGCGACGAGCTGACCGGCGCGCGCATCCTGTATCGCGCCCTGGAAGAGCCGCTGCGCCAGTTGGCCGCGAATGCGGGCCAGGACGGCGCCGTGGTGGCCGAAGAAATTCGCCGCCGCCAGCGCGAGGAGAACAACCAGTACGTGGGCTACGAGATCATCGGTGGCACCTACGTTGACATGTTCGAGGCGGGTATCATTGACCCGGCGAAGGTGACGCGCTCGGCAGTAGAGAACGCGGCTTCCATCGCCTCGATGATTCTGACCACGGAAGCGCTGATCACGGACATCCCGGAAGAGAAGTCTGCCCCGGCCGCTGGCGGCCCCGGCGGCGGCATGGGCGGCATGTACTAAGCCGACCCTCGCCTTACACCACAGAAAGCCCTCGCTTCGGCGGGGGCTTTCTTTTTTTAGCGTCAGCGCCTCATTTTGCTGACGCTTGACTCTCTGATACGCTTTCGGTGGAGGGATTGTATGGGCGCACCCATCGTGTTGATGACAGACTTTGGCACACAAGATAGCTATGTGGGCGTGATGAAGGGGGTCCTCTCGGGCATTGCACCGACCACCCCAGTGATTGATCTGACCCATCAGATCCGCCCGCAGGACCTCGCCCACGCGGCGTACACGCTGCGCATCGCCCTCCCCTACTTTCCGCCCGAAACGATCTTTTGCTGTGTCGTGGACCCTGGCGTAGGGAGCGCGCGCCGCGCGGTGGCGGTTCGGGCGGGGGCGTGGTGGTTCGTGCTGCCGGACAACGGCATTCTCACGACCGTGCTACACCATTGGCCCGCCCAGCACGCCGTCTCCCTCACCAACGCGCGCTACCACCTTCCCGCCCGCTCCGCCACCTTCCACGGTCGGGACATCTTCGCGCCCGTCGCGGCCCATCTTGCTACAGGCGTCCCGTGGGAGCAACTTGGCGAGCGCCTGGACGTGGGTCAGCTGCATCAGTTGGAGCTACCTGGCACACGTCGCGAGGCGGGGCGCGTGATCGGCACGGTGATGCACGTGGACCACTTTGGCAATCTGGTTACCTCCCTTACCGCCGAGGATCTGGGCGGTGCCACAGGGTGGCAGATCCGCCTCAGCGAGCCCGAGCTTGTCATCCCCGCCATCGCGCGCACCTTTGCGGATGTCCCGCTCGGCAGCCCGGTCGCCTACCTGGGAAGCGACGGCTTTCTGGAACTGGCGGTGCGCCACGGCAACGCCGCCCGCGAGTGGGGCGTCGCCCTCGGCACCGAGGTCATCGCCGAACAGACCGAAGCAGCAACCTTCTCATCATCCTGGATACGCTAATGAATCGCTTTATCATCCATGGGCGACAGCCCATTGCCGGAACCATCGAGCCGCGCGGGAGCAAGAACGGCGCTCTGCCTGCCGTGGCGGCCACCCTGCTTACCGACGAGCGTGTGACGTTGCGCCGCCTGCCCCACATCCTCGATGTGCAGGTGATGACGCAACTGGTCCATGATCTCGGAAGCCATGTGGAAGAAGGGGATCACGAGGCCTCCTTTCGCGCAAGCGACATTCGCCACACCTCACCGAATCGGGCGCTGTGCCAATCCATCCGCGCCTCGTTTTTGCTGGCGGGGCCGCTTCTGGCGCGCGCGGGCAGGGCCACCCTGCCCCGCCCCGGTGGGGACCGGATCGGCCGGCGGCCGCTCGACCCGCACATCCGCGCCTTCCAGCAGATGGGGGTCGAGGTAGAGGTGACCCCTGATTCCTATCAACTCGTCGCACCACGCGGCCTGCAGGCCGCAGACATCTTCCTGATCGAGATGAGCGTGATGGCCACGGAAAACGTGCTGATGGCTGCCGTGCTGACGCCCGGCAAGACGACGATCTGCAATGCCGCCAGCGAGCCGCACGTCCAGGACCTTTGCCACCTGCTCAATGCGATGGGCGCGCAGGTGGAGGGAATCGGAAGCAGCACCCTGACGGTGCACGGGGTAGAGCAATTGCATGGCGCAGACTTTGAACTCGGCCCTGACTATCTGGAGGTGGGGAGCTTTATTGGCATGGCGGCGGCCACCGGGGGCGCGGTTCGCATCCGCAACTGCCGCCCACAGGAGCACCGCGTGACAGCCATTCATTTTGGGCGCCTGGGGGTGCGCTGGGAGGTGGAGGGCAACGATATCGTTGTGCCGGGGTCCCAGGCCCTCGTGGTGGAAGAAGACCTGCATGGCGCCATCACCAAGGTGGACGATATGCCCTGGCCCGGTTTTCCCGCCGACCTCATTTCCATTGCCGTGGTCGTCGCCACGCAGGCGCGGGGCACCGTGCTCATCCACGAGAAGCTCTTCGAGAGCCGCCTCTTCTGGGTGGACAAATTGATAGGGATGGGCGCCCGCATCGTGCTGTGCGACCCGCACCGTGTGGTGGTGTCCGGGCCGTCGCGCCTTTACGGTCAGCGTCTCACCAGCCCGGACATTCGCGCGGGCATGGCCCTGGTGATCGCTGCGCTGTGCGCCGAAAACACCAGCATCATCGAGAACGTGGAGCAGATTGATCGCGGGTACGAGAACCTGGACGGACGCCTGCGCGCGCTAGGGGCACAGATCGAGCGGGATTGAGCGCTCGCGGCGAAGGGGGAGGGTGCCAGAATCTGACGGTGGACGGGAGCGCGCACGACGGGTGCTGGGCCGCTTTGGGCGGTACGAGCGGCTCACAACGGCACAGATTGCGGAGGAATTGGGCATGGCCCCTCGCACCGTGCGCCGCCTGATTCAAGAGTGGGTAGAAGAAGGCTGGCTGGTGGTTGCCAACGCCTCCAACCGCGCACGAGCGTATGAGTTATCGGCCATTTATCGGCCATTTATTGGCCAGTTATCGGCCAAACCACAGGACGAGTAGCCTCTGGCTGCCTGGGGCCTTCGGAATAACAATGAAAAACACTGTCATTTGGAGAATTCCAGGCGACGGGTCGCCACAGTGCGGGGAGAAACGGGTTTGTTTCTCAGGAGGCCCCAGGCTTCGGGGTCGCCTGCATGCAGCGAGAAATCTAGGCCCCTTCCCTGTCATTCTGACCGGGTGCTCCCCCACGTCAGCATGAGGAATGAAGCCAGGGAAGAATCTGTGCAAGGCTGATTCATTGAGCTAGGCCAGGAGAGATGTTTCGCTGGCTCCCCTTTCGATGCTTCTGGCCCGGAGCGGCCGCTCCTGAGAAACAAGGCCCTTGTCACCGCCCCTTACCCTGTCATGTCGAGAATTTCAGGCGGCGGGGCCGCCTTCGTACAGGGAGAAACGGGTTTGTTTCTCAGGAGTGGATGAGCCGTACCAGAAGCACGCGGCATGGAGAGAACGAGACATCTCGCCTGGAATTAGCCATGGAAGGGGCGTTGCACAGATTCCTCATTCGTCCCATTCCGAGGGGTGGTCCGGGGGCACCTCCATTCGGAATGACAGGGAGGGGGCATCGGGCTTCTCATGGCAGGAAGGCGCACCCGCTGCCTGGGGGTCTCACCATGAAAGGGAAGGGGCAGGGAAACGGACCTCGTTTCTCAGAAGCGGAGGCCCCTCCGTACCACCATGCGGAATGAGACTTGAGCTACCACGCCCCCCTATCGAAGCGCGGCGAACCGGATCGCGTCACTCAAGCAAATGGCGTGGATAGCTGCCCAACACACGCTGGAAGGTACTGATTTCTTCCAGGTGGGCCAGGGCGCGCTGGCAGGCGGGGTCGTCCAGGCTGGCGGCAATGTCCAGGTAAAAGAAGTATTCCCAGCGCTTGCCGCGCAGGGGGCGGCTTTCCAGCTTGGTCAGGTCCAGGTCGCGCAGGGCAAAGATGGCCAGCGCACGAAACAGGGCCCCGGGCGCGTTCTTGAGCGAGAACACGAGGGAGGTCTTGGCGGGGGTGCCCGGCGTCACAGGGCGAGCCTGTGGCGCCAGGGCCACGAAGCGCGTCATGTTGTCCGGCTCATCCTCGATGTCGGGCAAAAGAATCGTCAACCCATACACCTCCGCCGCGCGGCGCGAGGCGATGGCCGCCACGTCGCGCGCGTCCTGCTCGCGCAGCAGCTTGGCAGAGCCAGCGGTGTCATAGGTAGATTCCCGCTGGAGGCCCAGTCGGTCCAACGTAAACTCGCACTGGGCCAGCGCCTGCGGGTGGCTCCACACCAGCCGGATATCCTGCAACGACACCCCCGGCATGGCCAGCAACTGGTGGTGGATGGGCAGATTCCACTCCCCTATGATATGAAGCGAGTGGCGCAGCATCAGGTCATAGTTGCGATGGATCGAGCCCCCCAACGAGTTTTCCACTGGCAGCATCGCCGCCTGCGCGGCCCCGGACTCCACCCGTGCAAACGCCTCCTCGAAGGAGGCGCAGGGCAGCGGGGTCACGCCCTCGCCAAAAAATTGTAGCGTGGCACTCTCTGAATACGCGCCCGGCTCGCCCTGGAAGGCAACTGTTGGGTAGTCTGATCTACTCACCGCCGCGAAGCTCCTCAAGTAACTGCCCCGAAAGAACGATTCGTAGCCTCGACCGCGTAGCGACCTCCGGGTTATCCTGCAGATCCATCCCCTTTTCGGATTACGAGACAACCCCTTTGTGGGAGACAGACCCGAAGGGTTTCGAAAACCCTTCGGGTCTCGCCGGCCAATAGCTTACCTTGTGATGGGATTTGGTGAAAGCGGGAGGACCTTTCGCGACGAGCCCACGGCTGCGAGGCTGAGGCGTCGTCCACCTCGCAGCCGTGCACGGCGCATCCCGCTCTAATTGACCCACTACCCCCCTCGGTGGTATACGATGCTTTGAGCTACGAGATTCCCCTACGAAGCGCGGCAATCCGTATCGCGTTAGCCCTCCCTCCGCTTCTATCGTCTGCATGCGAGCTTAAGTGGTCGGCGGCGCTATGGCTTGGCAGAGTGCGGATCAATGGTACTATTTTCTCTTCGGGATTAGACGGTAACCAAAGGGGGAGCTGTGTCGTTTCAAGCGTACCTTGACACCATCGAGGAAAAGACGGGTCTGACACCACGGCAGTTCATTGAGCTAGCGGCTGAGAAGGGCCTCAACGACCCTTCAGTAAAAAGTGGCGCTATCGTTGAATGGCTCAAGGCAGAGTACGGCCTTGGGCGAGGCCATGCTATGGCACTGGTGCATGTTATCAAGAATGGCGCCGAGATAGACGCCAAGCACGTAGGCTCGACGGGAACACACCGGGACGAGAGCGACACGCTATGGCTTGACGGCAAGGCTACCAAGCCGACATGAGCCTACGCGTCCGGTGGGAGAGTGATGCGCCCACCGTTCGGCAACCATGACAGGTTCACCTGTGGCAGGTGGGTAACTGCCTGCGATTCATCATGAGCTTGAAGATTAGAGAACTACACTTTGCCGATGCTGAAACTATTGCTGAAGCATTTGCTGCTATAGGGTGGAACAAGCCCGCTGCTCAGTACAGGCAGTACTATCAGCAGCAGGAAGAAAAGGAGATTGTTGTCCTGGTAGCGGAGTGGCAGGGTGAGTTTGCAGGCTACGTAAACCTCCGCTGGCAGTCCGGCTACGATGGCTTCCAAGCCGAGAACATTCCGGAAATCCAGGATTTGAATGTACTACCTCAGTACAGAAGGCAAGGCATTGCCAGCCAGTTGCTGGAGCAAGCAGAAACTATTGCAGCCACACGATCAGACAGGGTTGGAATCGCGGTAGGGCTTCATCCAGGTTACAGCGGAGCGCAGCGACTCTATGTGCTACGCGGGTATGTCCCCGATGCACGCGGCGTCACGTGGAAGGGCGAGCCTATTCGCGAGCAGCAGCAGATCGTGGCGGACGATGACCTTGTGCTGCATCTTGTCAAAGCCCTGTCGGACAGCACCTAATAGAGCCGAAGAGGATCTGTTCGGTCAGGAGGGACTGCTCAAACAACTGGGCAAACGACTGATCGAGCGCATGCTGGAGGGGGAGTTGAGCGAGCACCTGGGTTACAGCAAGCACGCTCCCGAGGGGCGCAACGGCGGCAACTCGCGCAACGGCTACCGGCGCAAGCAGCTCAAGAGCGAGCAGGGCACGGTGACGCTAGCCGTACCGCGCGACCGGGAGGGGAGCTACGAGCCGCTGTTGGTGCCCAATGGCAGCCAGCGACTGGCCGGTTTGGACGAGAAGGTGATCGGGCTGTATGCGCGCGGCCTGAGTACACGTGACATCCAAGCCCAATTGCAAGAGTTCTATGGGGTGGAGCTCTCGCCGAGCCTGATCTCCAACATCACCGACAGTGTGCGGGAGGAAGTCACCGCCTGGCAGAACCGCCCCCTGGAGGCGGTCTATCCGATCGTCTATCTGGACGCCCTGGTGAGCAAAGTACGGGACAACGGCCATGTGCGCAACAAAGCGCTCTACGTGGCGCTGGGGGTCACCCTGGACGGTCAGAAAGAAGTGCTCGGCCTGTGGGTGGCCCAGACCGAGGGGGCCAAGTTTTGGCTCCAGGTGCTCACCGAACTCAAAAATCGGGGGGTCCAGGACATCCTGATTGCCTGTGTGGATGGGCTCAAGGGCTTCCCGGAAGCGTTGGAAGCGGCGTTCCCGCAGACGCAAGTCCAACTGTGTATTGTCCACATGGTGCGCCACAGCTTGCGCTTCGTGACCTATAAGGACCGTCGCGCCGTGGCTGCCGACCTGAAGAAAATCTACCGTGCCGCCACCCGCGAGGCCGGCGAGCAAGCTCTGGAAGAGTTTGGCCAGACCTGGGATGACACCTACCCTACCATTAGCCGCGCCTGGCGCGACAACTGGCAGCGCCTGGCTACCTTTTTCGCCTATCCGCCTGCCATCCGCCGCGTCATCTACACCACCAATGCGGTTGAGGCCGTCAATCGCTCGCTCCGCAAGATTCTCAAGACCCGCGGCGCCTTCCTCCGGAGGCGATCAAACATGTTGCGCCAACGCTGTGCTTGTGGGGTGACAGGAGTTTTTGCCACCCGTACCGACCTACAACTCTTGGACATGCCACGGGCGCCAGCGGCTTGATTTCAGCTGCCACCGTCGCTAGAAGTGTGTCAACAGAAGAGACACAGTCATTCAATAGATAGGTGTCTCTAGGAGTCCTCATGCGATAGGCGCCGCATAACAGCTATCAGGCGGTCAACGTAAGGTGATGGCTCACGGGTTGACATCCAGTGGGCAAACAAGTGAAAGGTAGGAAGCCGACGCTGAGCCGTAACCGCAAGAAAGGTTGAGCAATGGATACCGCCGAGCGGAATTGTATGGAACAGTCGCCTATGGCATCTGGCCGACCGTGCGGGTGTTGGTGGTTGGGGCGATATTGGCACCGGGCAAACGCACGGTGACCTCGGTCTTACGGGTGATGGGCTTGAGTGACGAGCGGCAGTTTCAAAAGTATCATCGCGTGCTCAATCGCTCACCCTGGTCGAGCCGTGCCGTGAGTCAGCGGCTGCTCCACTTGTTAGTTGCAGCGTTTGTGGCAGCCGATTCGCCTATCGTGGTGGGAGTGGATGAAACGATTGAGCGGCGTCGTGGTGCTAAGATCGCCGCCAAAGGGATCTACCGCGACCCGGTGCGTTCCAGTCACAGTCATTTTGTCAAAGCCAGTGGTCTACGGTGGGTCTGCTTGATGCTGCTCGTACCGATTCCGTGGGCCGGCCGAGCGTGGGCCTTACCCTTTTTGACGGTCCTGGCGCCCTCGCAACGCTATTACGAAGAACGTGGGAAGTGTCATAAGAAAATCACCGATTGGGGCCGCCAGATGATTCTGCAACTGCGCCGTTGGCTGCCCGAGCGCCAAGTGGTGGTGGTTGCCGATAGCAGTTACGCGGTGATTGACCTCTTAGCACGCTGTGTTCGTCTGTCTCACCCCGTTACCCTAGTGACCCGCCTACGGCTGGATGCTGCCCTCTACGATCCCGCACCGCCACGCCTACCAGCTACACGCGGTCGCCCACGCCTCAAAGGGGCACGGCAGCCGACGCTTGCTCAGCGCTTACGTGCGCCCGATACGGAATGGCAGCCCACGACTGTCTCATGGTATGGTGGTGCTCAGCGCGCTCTTGAACTCGCGAGCGGAACTGCCGTTTGGTATCATACCAGTAAGCCGCCCGTGCCGATTCGCTGGGTGCTCATTCGGGACCCACTGGGTCAGTTTGAAGCACAAGCTCTGTTATCTACGGACTTGGAGACGTCGGCTGAGCAGATCGTGACCTGGTTCGTCCAACGTTGGCAGTTGGAGGTTACGCAACAAGAGGCACGTGCTCACTTGGGGGTGGATCAGATAAAGAGCACTACGTGCTTGTACTCCGCCGCGTCCACCGTGCCCCGCAGCCTGTCGGCGGCCTGCCACAGTTGGTCCGGATCAACGCCCCATCTCGGGGGAGCGGAAGAGCGGTTGCTGGACGGCGGGTGGGCCGTTGGGGGGCATGGGGTGGAGTCTCCGATGGATGGGTTGGATACCTCTAGGCTACAGTAAAATCGGTGAGAGGGCGAACATGAGGCGGCTTGAAGCCGTTCCTCCGCAACCCCCATCCTCTTTTTCCGCCATGCTAAATCCACACTTTCCCCTTTGGGGAGCGATTGGACCAGCCCGGAGCATTGCGCGCCCCTCGGATGAGTGGTACCTTACTCCTGCGGTGAGTTGGATCACCGATGGTACCGCCTACATGGCGTGACGCATCTCACGCAAGGAGCAGCACTTATGACCCTCACGGCTCATCCTCCCGCACGCGCTCAGGCGCCTGGCCCGCGCGGCTTTCCGGTGGTTGGCGTCATCCCGTTTCTGATACGGGACAACCTGGGGTTTACCCTGCGCATGGCTCGGGACTATGGGGACGTGGTCCACTACCGCGTGGGGCAGAACCCGGTCTATCTGGTCAATCACCCGGATGCCATCAAGCGGGTGCTGGTGGACAACAACCACAACTACGGCAAAGGGTCGTTCCAGGTGGGGACGTTAAAGACAGTGGTGGGGAACGGCCTGCTGATGAGCGAGGGGGAGTTCTGGCTGCGCCAGCGCCGCCTGATGCAGCCCGTTTTTCATCGCAAGCATCTGGCGACCTTTGCGGAAGCGATGATCACCATAACGCGAGAAACGATGGATCGCTGGGAGGCGCGGCCTGATCCAACGGCGCCGCTCGATATGGCCTTTGAAATGATGCAACTGACCCTGAATGTGGCAACGCAAACGCTGTTCAGCACGCGCGTTACCAGCGACATGCAGGAACTGAGTCAACTGATCAAGTTTCTGGCCGAAGATGTGGAATTTCGCTTCGAGGTGCCGCTTTATCCCTCGATTGGGGTGCCCACGCCCCGCAACCGCCGCTTCAACCGGGCGCTGGCGCGGCTGGACCAACTTATCTACTCCATCATCGAGCAGCGGCGGCGGGAGTTGGACGCAGGCCACCGACCCGACGATCTGCTCACGATGCTGCTGGAAGCGCGCGACCCGGAGACGGGCGCCGGCATGACGGACCTGCAGCTCCGTGACGAAGCGATGACGCTCTTTTCAGCAGGCCACGAGACGACTGCCAAAGCACTTTCCTGGCTCTGGATGCTTCTGTCCACCCATCCGCATGTCGAGCGCACCCTGCACGCAGAGGTGACAACGGTGCTGGAGGAGCGGGATCCTACCGTGGCGGACCTTCGTTCGCTGAGCTACACGCGCCAGGTTATAGAAGAGACGATGCGCCTTTACCCCCCTGCCTGGATCACCAGCCGCCAGGCAGTGGAAGAGGATGAGCTGTGCGGTTACACCATCCCAGCGGGTGCGCTGGTGTGGATGAGCCCCTATGTGATGCACCGCCACCCCGCCTACTGGGACAACCCGGAAGGGTTTGATCCGGAGCGCTTTGCCCCCGCAATGGCGGACACGCGCCCCAAATTTAGCTATTTTCCGTTTGGCGGGGGCCCTCACCTGTGTATTGGTCGCGACTTCGCCATGATGGAGTTGCAGCTAGTGGTGGCGGAAATCGTCCGCCGCTACCGCCTGGCTCTACTGCCCGGTAGCCACGTTCTCCCTGTTGGGCACATCACCCTAGCCCCCAAAACGCAGCTATGGATGATGCCCCGCCGACGATGAGGAGGTGAGGGGAACGGGCCACCGCGCCAGAGCACGATCCAAAGCGCCGCCTTTGAGGCGGCGCTTTGGGCATAAGGACCATCATCGTGCCTTGCCAGGAACCCAGCGGGATTGACAGTCCTAACGACCGCCAGGAAGCCCCCTTACATCCACGCCGGGCGCGCAGCAACGAACTCCGCCACACGTGGCTCCTGGCTGAGCAGGTAGCCAACGGGGTCCACCCCGCGCAGCATGCAGCTCTTCGAGAAGGGATCAATGGGGAAGTGGCTCACTGTCCCATCGGGCAGCCGAAGTTCCTGCGCGGGCAGGTCAATTTCCAGAAGGGCCTCCGGCTGCGCGGCGAGCAACTGGAAGAGCCGAGCGTGCGTCGGCTCGTCCACCGCGACGGGCAGCAGGCCATTCTTCAACGAGTTGTTACGGAAGATATCCGCGAAGGAGGTCGAGATGACCGCGCGGAAGCCGTAGGCCATCAGCGCCCAGGGCGCATGCTCACGCGAGGAACCGCAGCCAAAGTTGTTGCCCGCCAGCAAAATCTGCTTGCCTGCCATCTCCGGTCGGTTCAGCACGAACTCTTCGCGCGGCGTGCCATCGGGCGCATAGCGCCAATCGGCAAACAGCGACCCGCCCAGGCTATCCTTGACCGTCGTCTTCAAAAAGCGAGCCGGGATGATCTGGTCGGTGTCCACGTTTTCCTGCGACAGGGGCACCACCCCCGACGACAGGAGCGTAAATATATCCATGGCTAGGCTCCTCCCACCAGGGCGCGCACGTCGGTGATGACGCCGGTGATCGCGGTGGCGGCGGCTGTGAGCGGGCTGGCGAGGAACGTGCGCCCCCCCTTGCCCTGACGCCCCTCAAAATTGCGATTCGAGGTCGAGACGCAATATTGCCCTGGCTCAAGCTGGTCGCCGTTCATGGCGATGCACATCGAGCAGCCGGACTCGCGCCACTCGGCCCCAGCCTGGCGGAATATCGTGTCCAGCCCCTCCGCCTCGGCCTGGCGCTTGATTTCCTGCGAGCCGGGGACGACCATGACCCGCAGCCCTGGCTTGACCTGCCGCCCGCGCAGGATGTGGGCCGCCTGACGCAGGTCGGAGATGCGGGAATTGGTGCACGAGCCTATAAAGACCACATCCACCGGCTTGCCCAGCAGGCTCTCGCCAGGGCGCAGGTCCATGTAGTGCAGGGCCTGCTCCAGCGACTGTCGCTGCGAGCGATCCGCCAGCGTCTGGGGGTCCGGCACGCGGCGCGTGATGGGCATCCCCATGCCGGGGTTCGTTCCGTAGGTGATCATCGGCTCCAGGGTGCTCGCATCAATGGTGATCGAGCGGTCGAAGGTAGCGCCCTCATCGGTGGGCAGCGTCCGCCACGTGCGGAGCGCCTCCTCCCACGCCTCCCCCTTCGGCGCGAACTCGCGCCCGGCCAGATACTCGAAGGTCGTGTCGTCCGGCGCCACCATGCCCGCGCGCGCCCCGCCCTCGATGCTCATGTTGCAGATGGTCATCCGCTCTTCCATCGAGAGCCCCCGGATGGTGCTGCCCCGATATTCAAACACGTGCCCCGTGCCGCCATCCACGCCGATGCGCGACAGCAGGGCGAGGATGATATCCTTGGCGGAGACGCCCGGCTGGAGCGCCCCTTCCACGCGCACCTCGAAGCTTTTCGGCTTGTGCTGGAGCAGGCACTGGGTGGCGAGCACGTGCCCCACCTCGCTCGTGCCGATGCCAAAGGCCAACGCGCCAAAGGCACCATGCGTCGAGGTGTGCGAGTCGCCACAAACTATCGTCTTGCCGGGCTGCGTGATCCCCAGTTCGGGGCCGATGATGTGGACGATGCCGCGCCCAGGGCTCTCGTAGCCATAAACGGGGATGCCGAATTCGGCGCAGTTCTTTTCCAGCAGCGAGACCTGCCGCGCCGCCATCGCGTCGGGGATGCCGAGCCAGAGGGGCGTGGTGGGCACGCTATGGTCCACCGTGGCGACGGTGCGCTGGGGGAAGCGAACGCCCAGCCCCTGCTCGCGCAGCCACTGAAAGGCCTGGGGCGAGGTGACCTCATGTACCAGTTGCAGGTCAATGAAGAGGATGGTTGGAAAATCTGGCTCGGAGACGACCACATGGGCGTCCCAGATTTTATCGAGCAAGGTTAAGGGGTGTTGCATGAGTCGCGAAGTGTCCTTGATGGGTAAGAAGCGTCAATCTTCCAGCACAGCGCCCTGAGAGCCGCTGGTGACCAGCCGCGCGTAGCGGCGCAACCAGCGCGAGCGGATGTCACGGGTGCGCGGCTGCCACTGCGCGCGACGGCGCGCGAGTTCCTCGTCATCCACCTCCAGGTGCAGGCGGCGGGCCGGAATGTCAATGTCTACCATGTCGCCGGGCTGGACCAGGGCGATGGGCCCGCCTGCCGCCGCCTCGGGCGAGGCATGGCCGATACAGGCGCCGCGCGTCCCGCCGCTAAAGCGCCCGTCGGTGATCAGGGCGACCGAGGTACCGAGCCCCATCCCCATCAGGTTAGAGGTGGGGGCCAGCATCTCCTGCATCCCCGGCCCCCCCTTGGCCCCTCATAGCGAATGATCACCACATCGCCCGCCTTGACGCGACTGCTCAAGATTCCAGCGTTCGCCTCGTCGTGGCTATCGAAGATCACGGCGGGGCCGCGGTGGCGCAGCATCTCGGGGCCGACCCCCGCCGTCTTGACCACTGCCCCCTCCGGGGCCAGGTTGCCGAAGAGCACCGCCAGCCCGCCGTCCTCGGAATAGGCGTTGTCCACCGTGCGCACGCAATCCGCGTCCTGCGTGCGGGCGTCCTCGATGTTCTGGCCCAGGGTGCGGCCGGTGACCGTGGGCTGATCCAGGTTCAGCATTCCCTCCTTCTGGCTCAATTCGTAGAGGATGGCGCTGATGCCGCCCGCCCGATGAACGTCCTCGACGTGGTAGGAGCTAGCGGGGGAAACGCGGCAGATGCAGGGGGTGCGCTGGGAAACCGCGTCAATGCGCTCCAGCGGGTAATCCACGCCCGCCTCGTGCGCGATGGCGATGGTGTGCAGGATCGTGTTCGTGGAGCCGCCCATCGCCATGTCCAGCGCCAGCGCATTGTCGAACGCTTCCACCGTGGCGATCTTGCGGGGGGTCAAGTCTTCCTTGACCAGGTACAAAATCTGCCGCGCGGCGCGCCGCGCTAGCTCTTCACGTTCGGGCGTGGCGGCCAAAATCGTACCGTTGCCGGGCAGGGCTATCCCCAACGCCTCGCAGAGGCAGTTCATCGAGTTGGCGGTGAACATCCCGGAGCAGGAGCCGCAGGTGGGGCAACTGAAGTCTTCAAGCTCCTTCAGCTCGCTCTCGCCGATGGTGCCCCGCTTGAACTGACCCACCCCCTCGAAGACCGAGATCAGGTCCACCTTGCGGCCGCTCGGCGTGCGGCCCGCCGCCATGGCGCCGCCGGAAATAAAGATGGTGGGGATGTCGAGGCGCATGGCGGCCATCAACATGCCGGGCACGATCTTGTCACAGTTGGGGATGCAGATGAGCGCGTCAAAGTGATGGGCGGCCACCACCGTCTCCACGCTGTCGGCTATCAGTTCGCGGCTGGGGAGCGAGTAGTTCATCCCGCTGTGCCCCATCGCGATCCCATCATCCACGCCGATGGTGTTAAACATGAAGGGCACGCCGCCCGCTTCCCTCACGGCGTGGCGCACCACCTCGCCAAAGTGCTGAAGGTGCACGTGGCCGGGGATGATGTCAATGTACGAGTTGGCGATGGCGACAAAGGGGCGGTGCATGTCCGCATCGCCCACGACCCCCGTCGCCTTCAGCAGGGCACGGTGCGGCGCGCGCTCAAAGCCGCGCTTGATCTGATCAGAACGCATGGGTAGGCTCCTCCGTCATGGTGAGTCCGTATTCAATGGCGTCATAAAGGGCCTGCCAGGACGCTTCGATGATATTGTCGGAGCAGCCAACAGCAGTCCAGCGAGTAGGCCCGTGCCCGTCCTGCGTGTCAATCAGCACGCGCGTGGTGGCGCCGGTGGCCGCTGTCCCATCCAGGATGCGCACCTTGTAATCCACAAGGCGAAAATCGGCCAGGCGCGGAAAGTGCGGCACCAGGGCCTTGCGGAGCGCGGCGTCCAGGGCGTTGACCGGCCCGTTCCCCTCCGCCGCGGTGTGTACCACCTCATCGCCAACCCGAACCTTGACGGTGGCCTCGGCCAGTAGCCCTCTACCCTGGCGATGCTCGACGGTGGTCGTAAAGTCAATCAGCTCGAAGAGCGGCGTGTAATCCGCCTGGTGGCGGCGAATCAGCAGCGCGACACTGGCCTCAGCGCTCTCGAAGGCAAAGCCGCGCGCCTCACGCGCCTTGATCTCTCGAACAATCGCCCGCATGTCCTCCGGGCTGAGCGATGCCTCGATGCCCATCTCGTCGGTCATCCAGAGCAGGTTGCCCTTGCCCGCCAGTTCGCTCACCAGCACGCGCGCGCGATTGCCCACGCGCTCCGGCTTGATGTGCTGATAGCTCTGCGGCGATTTCACGGTGGCATCCGCGTGGATGCCGCCCTTGTGCGCGAAGGCGCTGACGCCCACGTAGGGCTGATGGGTGTCCGGGGCGAGGTTGCAAATTTCCGCCACCACTCGCGCCGTCTCGGTCAGCTGGGTCAGCGCCTCCTCGCTCACGCAGGGGATGCCCATCTTGAGCGACAGGTCAGCAATCACCGAGACGAGGTTGCAGTTGCCCACCCGCTCCCCATAGCCGTTGATCGTGCCCTGTACCTGGGTCGCACCGCTTCGCACAGCAGCCAGGGCGTTGGCGACGGCTAGCTCGCTATCGTTGTGGGTGTGGATGCCAACGGAAAAGGGGGGGTGCCCCTGAAAGCCCCGTGGCACCGTAGCGCCCAGCGCCACGCAGACCTCGCGCGTGGCACGCTCGACCTGCCAGGGAAGCGAGCCGCCGTTGGTGTCGCAAAGGATGACGCACTCTGCGCCCCCCGCCTGCGCGGCCTGGAGGGTGGCGAGCGCGTAGGCCGGGTCGTCGGCATAGCCATCGAAGAAGTGCTCGGCGTCGTAAAAGACGCGCCGCCCGTTTGCCCGCAAAAAGCTGACAGTTTCCTCGATCATTTCCAGATTTTGCTTGGGGGTCACGCGCAGCACCTCGTGGACGTGCAGCAGCCACGATTTGCCGACGATGGTGACCACCTCGGTTTGTGCGTCCAGCAGGGCGCGCAGGTTCGAATCTTCCGCCGCCGGGATGCCCGCGCGCCCCGTGTACGAGAAGGCGCAGATGGTGGCATTTTGAAGCTCCAACCCCCGCACGCGCTCAAAGTAGGCAGCGTCCTTGGGGTTCGAGCCGGGCCAGCCCCCCTCGATAAAATGCACGCCGAGGTGGTCCAACAGTTTTGTGATTTTTAGCTTGTCGTCAACCGAGAGGGTGATTCCCTCCCGCTGGGCACCGTCGCGCAGCGTTGTATCGTACAGGTGAAGCAGGGGAGTCATAGGGCCATCCGTGAAAGGCAGGGGGTCGTCATGGGTCGCGGCGCTCTTGGAGCGCCGCGATGACCAGATCACCCATCTGCTGGGTCGAAACGCGCGGCTCGCCGGGCCGCGCCATGTCTGCGGTACGTGCCCCCCGCGCCAGCACCGACTCGACAGCCTGCTCGACGTGCTGTGCCTCCACGTCCAGGCCGAGCGAGTAGCGGAGGAGGAGGGCCGCACTGAGGATCGTGCCCAGCGGGTTGGCGATGCCCCGCCCGGCAATGTCCGGCGCGGAACCGTGGATCGGCTCGTAGAGGCCGGGGGTGCCCGGCTCGCCCAGGCTGGCGCTGGGAAGCAGGCCGATAGACCCTGCCACCTGGGACGCCTCGTCGGTAAGAATGTCGCCGAACATATTCTCGGTCACGATCACGTCAAAGTCGCGCGGGCGGCGTATCAGGTGCATGGCCATCGCATCCACCAGAACATGCTCCAGCCGTAGCCCCGGAAACTCGCTGTCCACCACCTCGCTGGTCACGCGGCGCCACAAGCGCGAGGAGGCGAGCACGTTGGCCTTGTCCACACTGGTCAGCGTGCCGGAGCGGGTGGCAGCCAGCCGCGCCGCCACGCGCACCACCCGCTCGATCTCATGGCGGTGATAAAGCATGGTGTCATAGGCGCTCTCCTCCTCGCCCGCTTCCTGGCGCGGCCCGAAGTAGACCCCGCCCGTCAACTCGCGCACCACTACCAGATCGGTACCGGCGACAATCTCGTAGCGCAGCGGAGAATTTTCGGCGAGCGCGGGCGACACCTGCACGGGGCGCAGATTGGCGAACACCCCCAGCCCGCCGCGCAGGGCCAGAAGCCCCTGCTCCGGGCGAACGCGCGCGCGGGGGTCATCCCACTTCGGCCCGCCAACCGCGCCGAGCAGGACTGCCTGCGCCGCCCGCGCGGCGGCTAGCGTCTCGTCGGGGAGGGGCACGCCACAGGCATCAATGGCTGCGCCGCCAATGAGCGCCTCGTCAAATCGGAACGCATGCCCATGCGTCGCTGCGACGCTTTGGAGCACGCGCACCGCCTGCTGCGTGACATCGGGCCCGATGCCATCGCCGGGTAAGACTACGATCGTTGCTTGCATGAAAGTTAGAAGCTTTGCGTGAAGGATGGGAGCGCACGACGAGCCGGGCGGGGGAGCAGGGCGACTGCTTCGCCCCAGAAGCTACCCCGTCAGGAACGCTTGGCAGGCTGAAAAGCGGGCCACGAGGCATTGTCGGCAGGGAAGTGTGCTGCATTGGCCCGCGAGCCGCCTCGCTGCGAGGGCGCAGGGTCGGCGCTACCAAAGTTATACATATCGTTGAGCATATCCGTCGCGTAGGAGGCATCCTCCTGCGCGGGTTGGGCGGGGCGGCGGGTTGGCTGATCCATGTGCAGGTTCCTTTTGTTTTTCGATGCTTGAGTAAGGATAGAGCGGCTAGACGGCTACGCTTTCCAGCGTATCGCTGTCCACAAGGCTCAGGGCAGCACTGCTCTCTTCGGCGGCCAGCATGCGATTCACGGCCTGCAGGTAGGCGCGGGCGCTCGCGACGATGATGTCAGTGTCCACCCCGCGCCCGGCAAAGGCGTAGCGGCCACGGGCGGCAGGATGCGCCTGCCGTGCCGCGGCATCAGCGGGCTGAATGTGAACCGTCACGTCCCCCACCGCATCAATTCCCTCAGTGATGG
This sequence comes from uncultured Chloroflexia bacterium, assembly GCA_963721895.1. GTDB lineage: Bacteria > Chloroflexota > Anaerolineae > Ardenticatenales > Ardenticatenaceae > CAVRLZ01. The sequence continues at coordinate 84,232 of CAVRLZ010000003.1, forward strand.
ACTGGACAGTGTATTCCAACAGGGTCACCTTTGAACCAATGACCTGGTTGATCGCGCCGAAGGTAGCATCCACCGGCCCTGTGCCCAGGCTAACCCCCTCAAAGGTAAGCCCATCGGCCTGGCGCAGCCGCACGCTGGCGGTCGGCAGCCCGGCGTTGCCGCAGGTCACCTGAAGCGTGTCCAGGGCCCACTCGCCCGATACCGGCACGACGGTATCGGCTACGAGGGCCTCGATATCGGCATCGCTGACGCTCTTCTTCTTGTCGGCAATTTCCTTGAAGCGCCCGAAGGCGCTTTGCAGCTGCTCCTCGCTGAGTTGGTAGCCCAACTGGCCGACGCGCACCCGGAAGGCGTGCCGCCCGGAGTGCTTGCCCAGCACGAGGGTGGATTCCCCCAGCCCTACGGTCGCCGCGTCCATGATCTCGTAGGTGCGCTTGTTCTTCAGCATGCCATCCTGGTGGATCCCTGCCTCGTGCGCAAAGGCATTGGCGCCCACGATGGCCTTGTTCGGCTGCACGAGCATCCCTGTCAGACGGCTGACCAGACTGGAAGAGCGATGAATCTCGCGCGTCTGCACGTTGGTGTGCAGTTTCATGTAGTCGCGGCGGGTGTAGAGCACCATCACCATTTCTTCCAGCGAGCAGTTGCCCGCGCGCTCGCCGATCCCGTTGATCGTGCATTCCACCTGGCGCGCGCCGGCGCGCACCCCCGCCAACGCGTTGGCAACCGCCAGCCCCAGATCGTCGTGCGTGTGCACCGAGACGATCACGCCCCGCTCTTTCAAGCCGGGGGTGTGGGCGATGATGCCCGCTATCAGGGCACCAAACTCGTCAGGGGTGGTATAGCCTACAGTATCGGGGATGTTCGACCGTTGTGGCCCCCGCCTCGATGGCATCCGCCAGCACCTCATACAGGAAGGCTGGATCGCTGCGGCCCGCATCTTCCGGCGAGAACTCCACATCCTCGCACTTCTGGCGGGCGTAGGCGACCATCTCGCGCACGCGCGCCCGAACCTCGGCGCGCGTCAGGCGAAGCTTGTGCTCCAGATGGATGTCGCTGGTCGCCAGAAAGGTGTGGATGCGGGGGCGCGCGGCGTGGCGCACCCCTTCCCAGGCTGCGTCAATGTCGTTGCGGTTGGCGCGCGCCAGCCCGGCAATAATCGGCCCGGAGGGAGTGCCTACCATGCGGGCGATGGTTCGTACCGCATCCAGATCACCGGGCGAGGCTGCCGGGAAAGCCCGCCTCGATGATGTCCACCCCCAGCCGCGCCAACTGGCGCGCCACCTCGATCTTTTCGTCGGTGTGCAGCGTGGCGCCCGGCGACTGCTCGCCGTCGCGCAGGGTGGTGTCAAAGATACGTACCACATCAGTAGCAACCTCAGCCATGGCTCTCCTCCTCTGTCTCGACCTGGACCGGATGCAGCCAGGGCATCATGGAGCGCAGCCCCTTGCCCACCGTCTCGATGGGGTGGTGCTGCGCGGCGCGGCGCGCCTGCAGGAAGCCTGGCAGACCCTGCTGATTTTCTTCGATCCATCCCTCAGCGTAGGCCCCGTTTTGAATGTCGGCGAGAATCTGCCGCATCGCGGTGCGGGTCTCATCGGTGACCACCTTCGGCCCGGCACTGTAGTCGCCATGCTCGGCGGTGTCCGAGATGGAGTAGCGCATGTAGGAGAGGCCACCCCGGTACATCAGGTCTACGATCAGCTTCAACTCGTGCAGGCACTCGAAATAGGCTATCTCGGGCTGGTAGCCTGCCTCGACCAGGGTCTCGAAGCCTGCCTGAACCAGGGCGGACACGCCGCCGCACAGCACGGCCTGCTCGCCGAAGAGGTCGGTCTCCGTCTCCTCTTCAAAGGTGGTGCGCAGCGCGCCCGCGCGGGTAGCGCCCAGGGCCCGCGCATAGGCCAGCGTGGTTTCCCAGGCTCGGCCCGTCGCGTCCTGGTGCACGGCGACGAGGGCCGGCGTGCCGCCGCCCTCTGCAAAGACCTCGCGCACGCGGTGGCCCGGGGCCTTGGGGGCAACCATCGCCACGTCTACCCCCTCTGGCGGCACAATCTGGCCGAAGCGGATAGCAAAGCCATGCGCGAACATCAGCGTGTCGCCCGGTTCCAGGTTGGGGCGAACCGACTCCTCGTAGATGCCGCCGCTCTTGGTATCCGGCGTGAGCATCATGATGATGTCCGCCTCGCGCGCGGCGTCGGCCACGGAGCGCACGGTCAAGCCAGCCGCCTCCGCTTTCTTCCAACTGTTTGACCCCTCATACAGCCCTACCCGCACGTCCACCCCCGAATCCTGGAGGTTGAGCGCGTGGGCGTGCCCCTGAGAACCATATCCAATCACGGCCACCTTTCGCCCGGCGAGCGCGTCCAGGGTGGCATCATTGTCGTAAAAAATCGTCGCTGGCATGTGAAATCCTTGATGTGGCTGGTTAAAAGTTGGACGAGAGGGGCTACACGCCCTCGCGCTCGGCAAGCGGCTGGATATAGTGGCTGGCGCGCCCGTTGGGGGCGGCGCCGGCCTTGGCATTTTCCTGCTCCGTCGGCTGCTGGAGGTCGCTGCGACTACCGCTGCCGCATTCCATAGCGACGACCCCGGTGCGGACCATCTCGATCAGGCCAAAGGGTTGGACAATTTCCACGAAATTTTCCACTTCCTGGGCAGTGCCCGTCATCTCGAGGATGAGCCACTCGCGCGCGACGGAAACAATCTTGGCGCGGTAAAGTTCGGCGAACTGCATCACCTCGCCCCGCGTGGTGACGTCCGCGCGCACCTTCATGAGCGCCAGGTCCCGCTCCACGCGCTGTGCGGCTGTCAGGTCCCGCACCTCCAGCACGTTGATCAGCTTGTACAAGTTCGCCATGACGATGTGCGGCTTGGTGGTGCGCGTGTCCACGACGATGGTCATGCGCGAGACGCCGGGATCCTCGGTCTCGCCGACGGTCAGGCTCGAGATGTTAAAGTTTCGTCGTCGGAACAGGCTGGCGACGCGATTCAGCACGCCAGGCTTGTTCTCGACGGTCGCAACGAGCGTGTGAAGCATGGGAAAGGTTCCTTGATGTGATTATCGTCGAGAAGAGAGTGATTCAGCCCTACCGCATGGCCGTAGCGGTGGGGCGGCGGATCATCTTATCCAGGTCGGCTCCGGCAGGGACCATCGGGTAGACGATCTCGTCCTTTTCCACGACGAACTCGATCAGGATTGGCCCATCGGTGGCGTGCGCGGCGGCGACCGCATCGGGAATCTCGCTGCGCTGGGTCACGCGCAGCGCGGGGATGCCGTATGCCTCGGCCAGCTTCAAAAAGTCCGGGCTCCAGATGGGCGTGGCGGCGTAGCGCTCCTCGTAGAAAAACTCCTGCCACTGCCGCACCATGCCAAGAAAGGAGTTGTTGATGATGGCAATCTTGACAGGCCGCCGCTCCTGCATGACGGTCGCTAGCTCACACAGGGTCATCTGGAAGCCACCGTCCCCGACCACTGCCCACACCTCTGCATCGGGGCGACCAAAACTGGCCCCCACCGCAGCGGGTAGCGCAAAGCCCATGGTGCCAAGCCCACCGGAGGTGATGAGCGTGCGTGGCTGCTCGTGCCGATAATATTGGGCCTCCCACATCTGGTGCTGCCCCACGTCGGTCACCACCACTGCCTCCCCACGCGTCTCGCGCCACAGGTCGTGCATGACGTGCGCGCCATACAGCTTCCCGCCACCATCCCACTGGACAATATCGCGCGCGCGGGTGTCGCTGCGCCACTCATCAATCTGCTCCAGCCACTCCGACGAATCGCAGGGGGTCAGGTGGGGCAGCAGGGCGGTGAGCACCTCACGCAGGTCACCGACGATGGCGCAATCTACCGGCACGTTCTTGCCAATCTCGCTGGCATCAATGTCCACATGAATCTTGGTGGCTTTGCGAGCGTAGTTCTTCAAATTGCCTGTCACGCGATCATCAAAGCGCATCCCGAAGGCCAGCAGCAGGTCGGCCTCCTGGATGGCCTTGTTCACGAAGGCTTCGCCGTGCATGCCCATCATGCCCAGGCAAAGCGGGTGGCTGGCCGGGATGTTGCCCAACCCCAGCAGGGTCTGGGCGATGGGGATGCGCCCCTGCTCGGCAAACTGTTGCAGTTGCGCCTCAGCCTGGGACATCATGACCCCGTGCCCCGCCAAGATCAGCGGGCGGCGGGCGCTTCGGATCAAGGCGATTGCCTGCTCCAGGGTGCCGGAGGCGAAGGTTTCACGGGAGCGGTAGCGCCGTCCTTCTTCCTTGGCGGCCTGGGGGTCGTACTCGCAGAGCGCGTTTTGTACGTCCTTGGGAATGTCGAGGAGCACCGGCCCGGGGCGCCCGGAACGTGCGATGTGGAAGGCCTCATGGATGCTGGCTGCTAGCTCCCGCACATCCGTGATGAGGTAGTTGTGCTTGGTAACAGGAAGCGTCACGCCGGTGACATCGGTTTCCTGGAACGCATCGGAGCCGATGGCGGCAGTGGGCACCTGCCCGGTGATGCACACGATGGGCGAAGAGTCCATCAGCGCGGTGGCGAGGCCCGTCACCATGTTGGTAGCGCCCGGCCCGCTCGTCGCGATGGCCACGCCGACGCGGCCCGTTGCCCGTGCGTAGCCATCTGCCATGTGCGTGGCGCCCTGCTCGTGGCGCACCAGCACGTGATGAATCTGCGGGTACTGCGTCATGGCATCGTAGGCGGGCAAGATGGCCCCACCCGGATAGCCAAACACCACATCAACCCCTTCTTCCGCCAGGCATTCCCAGATAATCTGTGCTCCGGTACGCTGCATTGTTGTTGGCTCCTTAGAGAACAAAAAACGCCCACAGACCGCTGAGAGGAGCGGTGTGGGCGTCGTCGCCTGAACGTTCTGTTAAACTAAAACGGACCTCCTTGTGGGGAGGCCCGTTGTAAGGCTACTGTTTCTGCGGTGAACGTTTCCTCGTCACTCGCCTCCCAAGCGTGATGGCTCCTTCGCAATAATGCTAAGGAGCTCCGTAAGCGCAAGGAAAAGCGAGACGTTCGGGTTCATGTGAGTGTTGTACCTACTGGCAGTATACGGAATGCCCAAGCAATGTCAACCCCTTTTTGGCAAGTTGCACAATCTTGGCGGGGGCGGCGCGCAAAATCGAAGCAAGACGGATCCCATCGCTACAAGAGGAGCGCAGCGAGCGAGAGGGGGTCCTCCGCGACCAAGGGCGCGGCGGCGCGAAGCCCCTCGCGAACCGCTCACGACCTCACCGATAACGATGGTGGCGGGGGAGCGCACGGCGGCAGTGCGCGCCTGGCCAACGATGCTATCGAGCGTGCCAACCAGGACGCGCTCGTCCGGCAGCGTGCCCCGCTCGATGATGGCGACGGGGGTGGAGGCGGCGCGCCCCTGCTCGCGCAGGCGGGCCACCACATAGCCCAGGCGCTCTACGCCCATCAGCACGACCAGGGTTTCTACGCTGGCAAGGGCGTGCCAGTCGGTGGTGTCGTGGTCGCCACAGCCATGCGCGCTGACGACGGCAAAGGAACTCGCCACGCCGCGATGGGTAACCGGGATACCCGCCCGCGCGGGCACGCCGATGGCACTGCTGATGCCGGGCACCACTTCCCAGGCCACCCCTGCCGCGGCGCAGGCCAGTGCCTCCTCGCCGCCCCGCCCGAAGACGAAGGGGTCGCCGCCCTTCAAGCGCACCACCACCTGCCCGCCTTGCGCCCGCTCGACGAGCAGGGCGTTGATCTGCTCCTGGCTCAGCGCATGGTTGCCCGGCGCCTTGCCCGCGAAAATCAGCTCGGCCCAGGGCGGCGCCTCGTCCAGCAGTGCGGGGTTCGCCAGCCTATCATAGACGACGACATCGGCGCGGCGCAGGCAGCGCAGCCCGCGCACCGTTATTAAATCGGGGTCGCCCGGACCGGCGCCCACCAGGTATACGATTCCTTCATCTTGCATAGCGTCTCCTCGTGCGATCGTACTCATGCGCCGGGCGCCACCCCCATGATGGCTTCGATGCGCTCCCGCGCCTGCGGCTCGTTGCCCTGGCGCAGCAGATCCAGCACATCCGAGTCAATCAGTTCGTACCAGAGCGCCTTGCGATGCTCAAAGCTGGGAAAGCGGCGCGCCAGCGGTGCGCGCAGCGTGCCCGCCAGTTCCAGAAAGCGCGCGTACTCATCCCCCAGCACGGAGTCAAGCCACTGGCGCAGCCGCACGGCCAGCACCGGCGCGTGGCCACTGGTCGAGATGGCGATGGTCAGGTCGCCGCGGCGCACGATGGAGGGAGCTATAAAGCCACAGTGGGGAACATCGTCCACGACGTTGACCAGTTGCTGTCGCTCGTTGGCCTCGGCCCACACCTGCTCGTTGATGGCGCGGTCGTCGGTGGCGCTGATGACCATGAGGGCCCCTGCCAGGTCGCCCGGCTGGTAGCCGCGCACCAGGTGGGCAAAGCGCCCCTCATCGGCGAGGGCACGGAGGGCGGGGGTCAGCGTGGGGGAGATGAGCGTCACGCGGGCCCCCGCCTCCAGAAGCCCTGTTACTTTCCCCTCGGCGATGGTGCCACCGCCGATTACTATGCAATGGCGCTCCTGCAGGTCTACATAGATCGGGTAGTAGCGCATCAGAAGCCTCCTCTTGTAGGTGGAATGAATGGGGTCGTGCCGCGGGCTATACGCCCAGCGCCACGTTCTCCACCCACACCCCTTCGGGGTTGATCTCGATGGTCACCTCGCACTGGTCGGTGTCAATCACCAGGCGATAGGTGCCGGGAAGGGTGGCGGAAAACTTGATGTCTTCCAGTTGTTGGCCGTGAAGGGCCACCAGGGCCTCGTTGACTGCCTGGGTGGCCTTGCGAATAGCGGCCCCACGCTCGGTCTGCGCGAACAGGCGCAGCAGCGACTGCTCCGCCTGCGGGCCATGCACGCGGCGAGCCCGCCCCGTTTGGAGGATGACTTCCAGCACGGTGCCCAGCGGCCCGCGCGAGGCGCTGTCCAGCTCGCCCGAGGTCAGCGCCTCGTGCAGATCAAGGTAACGCGCGCGCGCCTCGCTTCCAGGGAGCGAGGCGGCAAAGCGTTCGACCTCTTCCAGCAGCACAGGCTGGAGGGTAGGGTCAATGCGGAGCGGCGCATCAGTGGGCATGCATGGCCTCCCCCACTATGGCTTCCAGTTGATGCTCGAAGCCGCCCGTCTCGATCGGCGCAGTGCATGCCGCACTCCTTGGGCGCGTTCACTCTCCCACCACCAGCGGCCGGCGCCGCAGGTCCTCGCCCGGCTGCGGTGGCGCGGGTGCAGGGCGCGCAGCCGATGCTGGTGTAGCCCTTCGCGTAGAGCGGGTGCTGCGGGCACGTCGTTGACTCGCTGACGTAGTCCCAGACCTCTTCCTCGGTCCAGTCGGCCAGCGGGCTGAGCTTGACCAGGCCGCCGTGGTCGTGGTCGATCTCGATCTTGCGGATGTTCGACCGGGTCGCCCACTGGTCGCGGCGCAGGCCGGTGATCCAGCCGTCCAGTCCTTCGCAGCGCGCGGCGGATCGGCTCGACCTTGCGAACGTCGCAGCAGTGCAGGCGCAGCGGGACCGAGCGGCGGAAGAGATTGAGGCCGTGCTGGCTGGACCATGCTTCTCCACCTGCCCGCGCGTCGGGCGAGAAGATCTCGATGTCGACATGCCGTAGTGGTCGCGCACGCTGGTCGATCAGAGTCATAGGTCTCCTGCGGCAGGCGGCCGGTATCGACGGTGAAGACGCGCACCTTCGGGTTGATGCGCCAGGCCATGTCGAGGATGCGCCATGCCGTCGGCCTGGAAGCTGGTGCACAGCGCCCAGGCTGCGGGTGCCAGCGCTCCAGCGCGCATTCCAGGACGGCTTCGGGTGACTCGGCATCGAATTCGATCGCTAGTTCGGCCGGCTTCCCACTCGTCCAGTACTTCACGTTCAAGAAACATGTATGGATTCTCCTATCACCAAAGGTGCTGCTATCCCTGAATCGGCTACGCTGCGGCCCCATCCCCGGCAGCCATAGCGACAAGGTCCTCGTCACTGTGGCGGACGAAAAAGTCGCGCATCGCTTCGCCCTCCTGCCGCCCGGACAGGTAGCCCCGCACCAGCCGCTCGACGTGGAAGTGGATGGTGTCGGCGGGAACGCGGCGGATGACGGGGCGGCCGATGGTGGCATGGCGACCCAAGCCGCCGCGCAGGTAAGATTTCGTAGCCCCGCAGCCGCTCGCCCGCCGGGCCGCGCTCGCGCAGGGTGGTGCCCTGAAGGCCAATGTCGCCGATCCAGTGATGGGCGCAGGCGTGCGGGCAGCCATCCAGGTTCAAGCGCAGCGCGCCTGCCTCGCGCCGAAGGTGACCTCCAGATGCTCGACGATCTCGCCCAGCTTGCTCTTGGTTTCGGCCACCGAGTAGTTGCAGTAGGGCTCGCCCGTGCAGGCGATGCTGGAGCCGCGGAGGGGGGTGGCATCGAGCGAGAAGCCGATGGCAGCGACGGCGGCCACAATCTCATCCACGCGCTCGGCGGGAATGTCGGTGAGGATAAAATTCTGCCGGCGCGTCAGGCGAATGTCACCGCCGTAGGACTCGGCGAGGTCGGCCAGTTGGACAAGCTGTGTGCCGCTCACCAGGCCCAGGTGGACCGGGAAGCCCGCAAAGAAAAGGCCCGGCTGCTTCTGCGCGTGGATGCCGACGTGGTCGTGCTCCTCCTCCGGCCCCTCCGGCACCGACCCATCTTGCAGGCGGTAGCCGAGCTTGGCCTCGACCCGCGCCCGGTAGGGGTCCACGCCCACGTCATGGACCATGAACTTCAGACGCGCTTTGACGCGGGACATGCGATAGGTCAAATCTTCCTTCCACACATCCACGATGGCGCGCAGCACAGGCAATGCGTCCACGACGGGCACCCATACGCCCAGGTCGTCGGCCAGGCGCGGCCAGGTGGAAAGCCCCCCCCCGATGCGCACGCCAAAACCGGGCTGACCGTCCCGCAGGGTGCCTACGAGGGCTATGCAGTTGATCTCGCCCGCATTGCACTGGTGGATGCAGCTAGCGATGGTGATCTTGTGCTTGCGGGGCAGGTCCGAGTAGTCGCGGTTGCCGTAAAAGAAGCCGGCGGCGGTGTCCACCACGGGCTGCACGTCGAACAGCTCATCCTGCGCGATCCCCGCCACGGGGCAGCCGGTGATGTTGCGGACAGTGTCCCCACAGCCGCCCACGGTAGACATGCCCGCCGCCTCCAGGGTGCGGAATATCTCCGGCAGGTGGCGCAGTTCAATCCAGTGGAGTTGGACGTTCTGGCGCGTGGTCAGCTCGCCATAGTTATGGCTGAACCGCTGCGCCAGTTGCCCGATGGCGCGTAGCTTGAGCGGCGTCAAGATGCCGGTAGGAATCCTGATGCGCATCATGAACGACCCCACCTTCGGCTTGTCATGGTACAGACCGTACCACTGCAAGCGTACAATATCCTCTTCGGATACGTCCTCGTATCCGCGCTCGATCATCTCTGGCAAGTCATGGATCACATCGAGCGGCGCCTTCTCGTTCTTGAGTCGCTCGACGTAGTTACGCTTGCGCACGAGCTCCCATGTGGGCTCGGGCTGGACTCTTTTCTCGGCCATAGTAAGGCTCCTCTGGACCGGCGCGGGGCAAACAAAAACGCCCGGAGGGGTAACTCCGGGCGTTGGAACGTTTTAGATGAAGCCCGGCCCCCTGAGCGCTCAGGAGGGCGGGCGGCAGTCAGACAGGGTAGTCTAACGCAGTGCCGCGCACTCCTGCGTAAGACAACAACACATCGCCAGTTGGCAACCAAATGGGTGTTTCATCGTGCGGGCATTATAAGGGCGCATCCGCAGATGTCAACCCCCTAAATTTCAGCGCAGGGGATAGCTACCCTGTTGGCAGGGACACTGGCACCATCAGGCAGGCAATTGATTGACGCGCGCGTGCCGTGCTCCTACACTTTCTGGCAGGGGCAGGCGAGGAGGGAGCAGCACATGGCAGAGACAGAGCGACCAATCGCAGACGGTGGGGGATGCGTCGGATGCAGAAAAGCTGCAGCGGCGCAACCGCGAGTTGTCTATCTTGAATCGCATAGCGGCGGCGCTCAACGCCGAGACGGATTTGTCGCGCGCGCTGCATGCGGTGCTGGCGCAGGTGGCCGAGTTGCTCGGGCTGCAGACGGGGTGGGTATGGCTGCTGCGCGAGGAGACGGGCGGCTTCTACCTGGCGGCGGCGCAGAACCTGCCACCGGGGCTGGCGCTCCACCCGCAGCGCATGGAGGGTGGCTGCTACTGCCTGGACACCTTTCAGGAGGGGGACATGGAGGGCGCGGCGAACATCAATGTGGTGCGCTGCAGCCGCTTGAAGTGGATCGAGGGAAAGGCCGATGCCGCGGGGCTACGCTTTCACGCGAGCATTCCCCTCTACGCCCATGCCAAGCAATTGGGGGTTTTGAACGTGGCCAGCCCTGGCTGGCGCCAGCTTTCGGCCAACGAGTTGCGGCTGCTGCACACCATCGGCGACCTGCTGAGCATCGCTATCGAGCGCACGCGGCTGTTCGAGCGCAGCACGCAGGTGGGGGCGCTGGAAGAGCGCAACCGGCTGGCGCGCGAGATGCACGACACGATAGCTCAGGGGCTGGCGGCCATCGTCCTCCAACTGGAAATGGCCGATGCCCTGCTGGACGAGGCGGAGGGGCCAGCCCGTGCCCAGCAAAGCGTGCAGCGTGGGTTGGCGCTGGCGCGCCAAAATATGGAGGAGGTACGCCGCTCGGTGCTCGACCTGCGCGCCGCGCCGCTAGAGGGGCGCACGCTGGCGGAGGCGCTTCTGGCGCTCCTGGACGAGCACGCGGGGCGCCAATCGGGGCAGCCCTTGTTCGAGGCAGTGGGGGAAAACCGTCCCCTGCCCGCGCGCGTGGAGGTGGGGCTGTTCCGCATCGCTCAGGAAGCGCTGACAAACATCGCGGCACATGCCCAGGCGGCCACCGTGCGCGTCCGGTTGCTCCTGACCCCCGCAGAGGTGAGGCTGGCCATCGAGGATGACGGACGCGGCTTTGCGCCGGACACCCTTGTCGCTGGGCGCTTCGGACTGGTGGGAATGAACGAGCGGGCCAGGCTCATGGGGGGAACCCTTCAGCTTTCCAGCAGCCCTGGCGAGGGGACGAGGCTGGAGGTAGTGGTGCCCTTGGAGCAGTAGGAGAGGTAAGGAGGAGGCATGGCAGAAACAATTCATATAGTTGTGGCAGACGATCATCCTGTGGTGCGGGATGGTTTGGTGGCGATCCTGGAAACGCAACGCGATTTTCAGGTGGTCGGCCAGGCGGGAAGCGGGGAAGAGGCTGTTGCGTTGGTGCAGCGACTGGAGCCGGAGGTGCCACTCCTTGATCTGGAGATGCCCGGCTTGGACGGGGTCGAGGTGTTGCGCCGCCTGCGCGCCGCCCGCGTGCCGACCCAGGCAATCATCTTTACAGCATTCGACAGCGATGAGCGCATCGTGGCAGCGGTGCAGGCGGGGGCGCAGGGATACCTGCTGAAGGGCGCACCGCGCGGCGACATTTTCCGCGCCATCCGCGTCGTCAGCGAGGGCGGCTCGCTGCTGGAGCCGGTGGTCGCCTCCAAGCTTGCTGCGTCACCTGAGCGAGCAGGCGGAGCCCGCGCCGCTGGTGGAACCGCTCACCGAGCGCGAGGAGCAGGTGCTGCACGAGTTGGCGCAGGGCAAGACGAACCGGGAAATTGCCGCCGCGCTGGTCATTACCGAGCGCACCGCAAAGTTTCATGTCAGCTCGATTTTGGCCAAGTTGGGGGCGGGGAACCGCACGGAGGCGGTCACGCTTGCCGCGCATAGGGGTCTGATATCGCTGGGGTCATGAGAGGCGGGCTGGCAGATCGTCCGCTTCTGTCCTTCAACTAAAGGTGGTATAGTTTGACCTCACCTACCCAGCATCGCTGCCCCTTTAGTCTTTGAGGGTTACCCCACCTATGACGCTTGCTGCCGACACGGACCTGGATGGCCGCATGACCAACATGGACCCTGCCCTGCTTCAGCTGTTGACGCGCGAGATTGTCTCGCCCGCACGCTGGGATGCGCTACGCTTCTTTTTGGAAGCCAACCAGGAGCACGCCTCGCTGGATGAAATCAGCCTGGCCTCTGGCCGGGACAGTGCCACCTTGCTGGAAAGCCTGGGGCGCTGACGAGCCTGGGGTGGCTGGTGCGGCGCACGGACGCAGGCGGCGAAACCGCCTATGGGCTGACGCAGGCGCAGGACCGCCGCGCCCTGCTGGACCTGCTCCAGGCTTCCCTGCACGACCGATTTTTCCGGCTACAAGTTTTTTATCACTGGACCCGGGGTCGGCTGGAAATGTGATAGCTTCTACGCGTGCTTCCCTCCCCGTGTCACCCCTCGTTGATCCGGTCCGCTGGCCCAAGGTGGAGCTGCACCGCCATCTGGAGGGTACCGTGCGCCTGGAAACCGCGTGGCACTGGGCACAGCGCAACCCTACCCTGTCAGCCCTTTCCCTGGGCGAGCTGCGCGCCCGCATCCAATTCGATGGCACGCGCGAGTTTGTCCGCTTCCTCAGCAAGTTCGCCACCCTACGCGAGCTGTACACCGATCGTCGCGCCATTCAGCAGGTGGCGCGCGAGGCTGTGGCTGACGCCGCAGCCGATAACGTGCGCTACCTGGAGCTACGCTTCAGCCCGGATCACTTTGCGCGCCACGTTGGCTTCGATCCCCATCAGCTGACCGCCCTCCTCCTCGAGGCTGCCCAGGAGCAGGCTCTCCTTGAGGGCATAACGGTCCGCTTTCTCTGCACCATCGGGCGCGGCTACGACCTTGTGACGGCACGCCACATTCTGGACATCGCCCTAGCCTTTCAAGAGAAGGGCGTGGTGGGCGTGGACCTGGCGGGTGACGAGCTTCGCCATCCCCTCCCCCCCTTCGAATCCCTGCTGGCACAAGCCCGGGCGGCGGGGCTGGGCATCACCGTGCATGCAGGCGAGGCTGGCCCTCCCCAGAGCGTCTGGGACGCTATCCAGCGCTTTCACGCCCAGCGCATCGGGCATGGCATCCGCAGCATCGAAGATCCCCGGTTGCTCACCACCCTGCAAGCGCAGGCTATCGCGCTGGAGGTGTGCCCGACCAGCAACCTTCAAACGGGCGTCGTATCCCATGCGGCAGCCCATCCGCTCGCGGCTCTGGTGGCGGCGGGCGTTTCTGTGGCGCTATCCAGCGATGATCCTTCTATTAGCGGCATCCGCCTTGCGGACGAGTACCGCTTCGCGCTGGAGCAAGCCTGGCCTTTCCCCACCGGAGCTATGGCACCTAGTGCGGGACGCCGCACAGCACGCTTTTTTGCCAGGCAGCGAGAAAGCCGCGCTGCTGGCAACCCTTGACAGCGCCCCCCCTACCTAACCAAGGCCTGGCACTTGCTTTTTTAGCGAGCGTAGTGGAAAAAACCAGGGAGGAATACGCCAAATACCGTATTGCCACACGTCATGCCCCCCTGTTACTATCCAACTATCGAAATTGTGCTATGATGAGCTGTAGGCTATTGATAGTCTTATCATTAGTACAGGCCGTGATCGCTAATAAACCTAGTGGGAGTATGCCATGCGTCGCTTTGCGTCTTTTCTTCCTTTGCTGCTAGCACTCCTGCTGGCAGCCACTGGCTCCCTGTCCTTTTCTACCAAAGCAGAGGCTCAGGGATACCGTTTGTCGCACGTGGGGGGCTACGGCCTGGTGGTTCGGGATACCCGCGTCTACGACTACGGTTCGCTGGATTCAAACGTTGTCGGCCAGATGAAGAGCGGAACGCTCGTTTATCTCAATGGCTGGCAGATCGGTGTTTACCACGTTGGTAACCTCCAGTGGGTGCCCGCAGCCGATGTGCAGCCCATCATTGATGCCAACGGCAATCCGATGGTGAATACGGTTCGTCGCGAGGGCAACCAGTATTATCTGAATGGCAACGCCATTCGCTTGCCGCAGCGGTGGGTCACCGAGGCAGAAAAGTTTCTGGCCAACCCCGATGTGAGCGCGCCCATCCTGTATAGCGGCGCGTCGGTGCCGGAAGACCAGGCAGTGGAGTTGGTGGATGCCAGTGCCGTTCGTTACCGATCGAGCGAGCGCGTCGTAGCGACCGTTCGGGTGACTGATATGTACTCCTACATCTATCTCCGTACCGGGCCAAGCTGGAGCGCGCCCCGCGCGAGCTACAACGCTTATGCCGGTGAGGTATTGACCGCCTACGAGGTCCAGGGGGACTGGTATCGAATCGGCACCAATGTGTGGGCCCCACGCGTCTGGCAGAACGAGGTCTACCTGGTGTCGGAAAATGTTCAGGCCTACGCGCCCAACCAGTATTACAACGGTGGCAAGTGGATCTCGATTGACCTGGACCGCCAGCGCCTGACTGCCTGGGAGGGCGACGATGTGGTGATCAGCTCGCCCATCAAGTCCGGCAAGTATGGGTATCCGACCCCCACAGGGGTCTTCACCACCTACGAGAAGATTCCGACCGAGCGTATGTCCGGCGACGATTACGACCTTAAGGACGTGTCCTGGACGCAATACTTCACGCGGAGCCGCGTGGCCATCCATGCCGCCTACTGGCACAACAACTATAACGGTCGCCCCGGTTCGCACGGCTGCGTGAACGTGCCGCCCGATCGCGCTCGTATGCTGTTCAACTGGGCACCGGTAGGCACGACTATCGTGTCCCACAACGCATACGTGTTTGACTCGGTAGACATTGCCAACGCTGCGAAGTGGAGCCAGTTCAGCCGCTAAGCTGAAGGGCGTTACCCAACAGGGAGGGGGCACTTTAGGCCCCCTCTTTTGTTTGGCTTCGCTTGCCGTATAGAGGGAGCCCATTAAACTGCCCTCCCACAGCAAGAAAGGGGAATGCTATGGCGCATGTGTACGGTCCAGTGTACGGTCACGGGTTTCTGTCGTGGCTCCAGACGAATGAGGGGTTGGTCGCGGTAGACACGGGCTGGGATGTGGCCTGGGGCGAACCCTATGCTGGCTCCGGGCTGGAGGCCCTGGTGCAGGCAAGCGAGCAGAGCGGGCTGCCATTGACCCACATCCTCCTGACCCACGATCACCCTGACCATGTGGCAAATCTGTCCCTGCTTCGCGAGCGGTGGCCGGGGGCGCGGGTGGGCGCCCACGCCAACAGCCGCGTGCCGGATGTGACAGATCGCCTGGCGGACGGCGAGACCCTCACGCTGGGGGGGGAGAGCATCCAGGTTCTGGCATCACCTGGGCACAGCATCGCGGGCGACGAGCTATGCTACTATCTACCTGTACACCGCTTCCTTTATTGCGGGGATGTCGCCCAGCCGCAGGGTCCGAGCTATAGTTACAGCACTGGCCCCAGCCCCCTTCCATTTTTCTACGATGGGGACGCCTATCAAATCACCCTGGAACGTCTGATCGCGCTGGACATTCACTATCTGCGCACCGGCCATGGCGATTTTTTAGGGCCCGAGCAGGCCAAGCAGTGGCTTCGCGTGACGCTCGCGACGGTGCTCCGGCTCCAGGAAGGCGCCCTGACACTGGTGGAGCGCAACCCCACCCGATCCGACAGCTGGCTTGCTGAAAGTTTGTATGACCAGATCGCCCACGAGCGGAACCTCTCGCTCCGTGCCGCCAACCAGCGGAAGCGACAGGGTAGCCACCCGGACAGCACCGATTACGAGCGCTTCGATCTTCCGGGCCTGCTATGGGCGGTGCGTCAGGCGCGAGAGGTAGTGTAGGGATGACAGGGTACCAACCCGCACAAGGTGCACACCAACAAGGACCAGCTAGCTTATGTCAATCAAGCCGGATCACTGGATTCGCCGGATGGCGGATGAGTATGGGATGATCGAGCCCTATGTGGATGAGCAGATGCGCGCGGGGGTGATCTCCTACGGGGTTAGTTCGTACGGCTACGATATTCGCGTGGCAGATGAATTCAAGATCTTCACCAACGTGATGAACGCCATCGTGGATCCCAAGCACTTTGACCCCAACTCGTTCGTGGACGTGCGCGCCGACACCTGTCTCATCCCCCCGAACAGCTTTGCCCTGGCGCGCAGTGTGGAATACATCCGCCTCCCGCGGAACGTGCTGGGCATCGTGCTAGGGAAAAGCTCGTATGCGCGCACCGGCATTGTGACCAATTTCACCCCGCTGGAGCCGGAGTGGGAAGGGCATATCACCATCGAGATTTCGAACACGACGCCGCTTCCCGCACGCATCTATGCCAATGAGGGGATCGCGCAGGTGCTCTTCTTCGAGTCGGATGAGCCGTGCGAGGTGTCGTACGCGGACAAGAAGGGTAAATACCAGGGCCAAAAAGGAATCACCTTGCCCCGCCTGTGAGTTGGCGCAATGGGTAACCTATGTTGGGGCAAGGGTCGCGATCCCGATGCCCCGCGCCGTAGCACGGCAGAGGGCGGAAGTAGGGAGAGGGTGAGCATGGGATGGGGCGAGCCGAGATGACAAGGCGACCAGGGGTGGGCGTGGGGGTACTGCTCTTTCGTGGGGCAGAGGCAGAGGAGGTGCTGCTGGTGCGGCGCGGCAAGGCGCCCGCGCTGGGGCAGTGGGCACCGCCTGGCGGGAGCGTGGAGTGGGGCGAGACGGTGGCAGAGGCTGCCGTGCGGGAGGTGCGGGAGGAGACTGGCCTGCACATCACGCTGCCTGCCGATGCCGCCTTCACATCGGTGGACGTAATCGAGCGGGACGATGCGGGCAGCATCGAATTCCACTATGTGCTCGTTGAAGTCGCAGCTATGTGTCACGATCAGAGCGCCCTTCCCGTTGCCGCTGACGATGCCACGGAATGCCGTTGGTGGCCCGTGGCTGGCCTGGCGGAGGCTGTGCCACAGGTAAGCGAGCTGGCACGCGTGGTGGGGTTGGGGCGGGAGCGGGTGAGACGATGAGGGATGAAGGGTCGCCCATACCCTTGGTTTTGCTCGGCGTGGAGCCGGATTAAGCTATTGGAGAATCCGATGCAGCGCGAAAGGCTAGGTATCGTGACGGGAGGCGCGTTCAACAAGGGGTTGAGCGTGCGGCTCGATGAGGCGGTAGCGTCAGAGACCATGCAGGTCGGAGATTTTTGCGTCATCGAGGGGGACGAGAACTTGTATTTCTCGATGATCGAGGATCTGCGGCTGGAAGCAACAGATGCGCGCCTGATGGCGGCGCCGCCCGTCCTCTCCCCCTTCATGGGGCGCGTGCTGCGCGGCACGAGCACCTATGTGGTAGCGGAAGCGCGCCCCATGTTGATGGTTAGCAAGGCGGGCAGCACGGGGCTGAACGGCCCCGTCGGGCCGCAGCCAGTCCGCACGATCCCCATGCACTTCGCCCAACTCGTCCAGGCGCGCACCGAAGATTTCGCTACGGTGTTCGGCGCGGACAGGGGCAGTGGGCAACACTTTGCTATGGGGCAGCCGCTGACCATGGCGATGGACATCCCGCTTGATCTGAGGCGGCTGGTCGAGCGCTCGTCCGGCATCTTCGGCTCCACCGGCACCGGCAAAAGCTTCCTGACCCGCCTGCTCCTGTGCGGCATCATCGCACGGCGGGCGGCGGTAACGTTGATCTTTGACATGCACAACGAATATGCGTTTGGTAAGGAGTCGGAAGAAGGCGAGCGCGTCAAGGGGATAAAAGAGTTGTTCGGGTCGCAGGTGGTCGTCTACTCGCTGGACAGCCATAATCAGCGGGCCGATCATCACCTTCGCATCGCATTAGATGAGATCACGACGGAGGACGTACTCTCGCTCGCGCGCGAGCTACGGATCTCGGCGGACACCATCCACTCGAACCTGTCGCTGCTAGAGCGCCACCTGGGCAAGAAGTGGCTGCGCCACTTTGTCGCGATGGAGGCGCCCGATGTGGAGCTGTTCGCGAAGGAAAAGGGGGGGCACAGCGGCTCCCTGCGGGCACTGCAGCAGCGACTGCAGCGGCTGCCAGGGCGGGAGTATGTGTCCGAGGAGCAATTGACCGGCAATGTGTTTAGCGAGATGGTCAACCTGCTGGACCGCGGCAAGCACATCATCCTGCACTTCGGGCGACACGACGACGCGCTGGACCAGATCATCGTCGCCAACATGGTCACGCGGCGCATACGGGAATTGTACCAGCGCAAGGTCGAGAGCTACCAGGAAACAGGCAAAGCGGCGGACAAACCCACCCCGCTGGTCATTACGGTTGAGGAGGCGCATCGCTTCCTCAATCCAGAGATGGCGCGCCAGACTATCTTCGGCACGATTGCCCGTGAGCTGCGTAAGTATTATGTCACCCTGCTGATCGTGGACCAGCGGCCGAGCGGGATTGACGACGAGATCTTGTCGCAGGTGGGCACCCGCATTTCCGGCAAGCTGATGGATGAGCGTGACCTGGAGGCTGTGCTGTCCGGCGTGGCCAATCGGACTGCCATCCGTGCGGGGCTGGCCAGCCTGGACAGCAAGCAGCAGGTGATGATTTTTGGCCATGCCGTGCCGATGCCGATTGCCCTGCGCACGCGTCGCTACGATGCTACCTTTTACCAGCAGGTGACCGCTGCGGGGGGCGCACGACCGCCGGCAAGCGATGCGGGGATGCCCCCCCGCACAGCGCCAGCTTCCTTTGAGGATGAGATTGACCTAATTTTTGGAGAGAGGTAACGCATGCGCTCAATCGCCAATAGCCGAGTGGCCAGGGTCATCCTCCTGGCCTGCTGCCTGGGTGCGCTGCTGGTGGCATGCCAGCGCGGAACCGCCACCCCCGCCGCCACTGGCCCTGTCGTCAGCATCGTTGCGCCGGCGGATGGCAGTACCATCCCTACCGGGCAAATCGTCGAGATTCAAAGCAACGCGCTGGACAACAGCAGCCCCGTCCAACGTATCGAGATGTACATCAACGGCGACCTGATTGCCGACGACAGCGCGCCCACCGCTGAAGGACAACCCAGCTTGTTGGTGAGCCAGCGCTGGGTGCCCGTCGCGCCGGGGCCAGCGGAGGTAGAGGTGATCGCCTACAACGCAAGGAACGAGCCGAGCGCACCCGCCCGCATCACGCTCCAGGTGGAGGGGGCGGCCCTGGCTTCCCCGCAGCAGGCCACCGCCACCCCTGAAGCGACTGTCCCCGATCCGCCGCTCCCCACCGCCCCCGCCGCGCCCACCGAAACCGTTCCGGCAGGGATTGCGGGCACCGTCGTGGCTGACATCGGGCTCAACGTGCGCAGCGGCCCCAGCGCCACGGCCGAGCGCATCGGTGGGGTGAATGTGAATGAGAGCGTCAGCGCTCTCGCTCGCAACGAGGCAGGGGACTGGGTCAAGATTCGCTTCGCCGCCGAGCCCCAGGAAGGCTGGGTCGCCGCTGAATTTGTAACATGGGAGGGCGACCTGCAAAGCTTACCCGTGGAATAGGCCCTGTAACATGTTGGCCCCATTTGAGGAGAAATCGTGAATCGAGAACCGATAGGCGTTCCGGAAGTGTTCCAGCGAGCCATGTCCGAATTCGACTGGGGAGACGACGATGCACCACCAGGCCGCGCCCGCGGGCGCGGCTGCAGCTGGTGGGTCGTGCCTGCCGCGCTATTGGCTCTTCTGTTCCTGAGCATGGAGTGGATCGTCACCACCTACACCGAATGGCTCTGGTTCCAGGAGTTGGGCTTCCAGAGCGTGTGGGTGAAGCAGTGGAGCGTGCAGGTTGGCAGTTTCATCCTCTTCTTCCTGGTGGCGGCCCTGCTGCTGCTGGGCAGTTGGCACCTGGCACGGCGAAGCGCCAACCCCTCCGCCAATGCTTTCGATTGGCTCACGAATCCGATGCTGGCGCGCGGCTTTGCCTGGCTCGTCAGCGCTGCTGCCCTGGGCCTGGCCTACCTCTTTGCCTCTGCTGGAGCCAGTGCGTGGGAAAGTCTGCTGCGCTTCTGGTACGCGGAAGCGTTTGGCGCCAGCGATCCCATCTTCGGGCACGACATCAGCTTTTATCTGTTTGAGCTACCCCTATACGAGGGCCTGCGCGGCTGGCTGATGGGGCTGCTTTTCATGGCGATGGCGGGGGTCGCCGCCATTCACGCAGCGAGCGAGTGGCCCCAGGTGCAGCGGGATGTCACGCGCCTGTTCCGGCGCCGGGCGCTCCAGCAACAGCTAGCAGCGTTGGGCGCTCTCTTTTTCGGGCTCTGGGCCGTGGGGTACTGGCTGGATGGCTATGACCTACTTTTTTCGCCGCGCGGCATCATTGTCGGCGCGGGCTACACGGACCTGAACGCCACGCTGCCCGCCCTGCGCGTGCAGGCTGGGCTGATGGCGCTTGTGGCGCTGTCGGTCGGATGGAACGTCTTTCGGCGCAACCTGCGCCTGCCCGCCATCGCCGTGGGGCTGTGGCTGCTGGTGGGATTTCTGATGGCAGGGGTCTACCCCGGCATCGTCCAACGTTATCAGGTTGAGCCGAACGAGTTGGCGCGCGAGCGCCCGTATATCGAGCACAACATCCGGCTGACGCGCCTGGCCTTCGGTCTGGACAAGCTAGAAACCCGCTCGTTTGAGGTAGGGGCTGACCTCACCGAGGACGATCTTGTCACCAACGAGGCAGTGCTGCAAAACATCCGCCTGTGGGACTATCGTCCCCTGCTGCAAACCTATAACCAGCTTCAAGCGCTACGTCCCTACTATGCCTTCAACGAGGTAGACGTAGATCGCTATACGCTGGACGACGGCACGATGCGCCAGGTCATGCTGGCCGGTCGAGAGTTGAACAAGGGCGCGCTCACCTCGCCGTCCTGGATCAACCAGAAGCTTGAGTACACGCACGGCTACGGCATCGTGATGAACCCGGTGGACGAGGTGCGACCCGAGGGGTTGCCCGAGTTCTGGATTCGTGATCTTCCACCGGAAAGCACTGTGTCTGTCGAGGTCACCCGACCCGAACTGTATTATGGGGAGCTAACTGACGACGAGGTGTTCGTGGGCAGCGAGTTGGAAGAGTTTGACTACCCGAGTGGAGACGAGAACGTCCATGCCAGCTACGCGGGCACTGGCGGTGTCCCGCTGGAAAGCTTCCTGCGCCGCCTGGCCTTTGCCATACGCTTCGGGGAATTCAATGTGCTCCTGAGCGACTACATCACGCCTGAGACGCGCGTCATGTACCATCGCGACATCCGGGAGCGTGTGCAGCGGATCACCCCCTTCCTGTCGCTGGATGATGACCCCTACTTGGTCGTAGCAGAGGGACGGTTGGTGTGGATGTTGGATGGCTACACGATGAGCAGCAATTTCCCCTACGCCACGCCAGAGCCGGACGGGCGATTCAACTACATCCGCAACGCTGCCAAGATTACGGTGGACGCCTACGATGGCACGGTCACCTACTACCTCGCTGCGCCTGAGGATCCGCTGGTGCAGGCCTACAGCCGCGCCTTCCCCGGCTTGTTCCAGCCGCTGGAGACGATGCCGCCTGCCCTGCTCGCCCACATCCGCTATCCAGAAGACTTGTACACCGCACAGATGCGCCAGTATCTGACCTACCACATGGAGGACGTGCAGGTCTTTTACAACAAGGAGGATTTGTGGGAAGTGCCGATGGAACTGCACGAGGGCGAGAACCCGGTGCCCGTCGAGCCCTACTACGTCATCTCATCCCTGCCGGGCGAAAACGTGAGCGAGAGCGAGTTTTTGCTGATCCAGCCCTACGCGCCGCGCGGCAAGAACAACATGATCGCGTGGCTGGCGGCGCGGAACGACCCGCCCCATTATGGGGAACTGGTAGTGTACGAGTTGCCGAAGCAGGAGTTGGTTTTCGGGCCCCTGCAGATCGAGAGTCGGATAGATCAGGAACCCGCTATCTCCCAGCAGATCACGCTGTGGAGCCAGCGAGGCTCGCAGGTGATCCGCGGCAACCTGCTGGTGATCCCGCTCGGCGAGAGTTTCCTGTACGTGGAGCCCCTCTACCTTCAATCGGAAAACAGTGCCCTGCCCGAACTGAAGCGCGTCATCGTCGCCAATGGCAGTCGCATCGTCATGCGCGAGACGCTGGCCGAGGCCCTAGACGCGCTTATCGAGGCTGCCCCAGCCGTGGATAGCATCGAGGCAACCCCACCCGTAACCGATACCGCTGGGCTAGAAGAGGAAGAGCCACTGCCCGCTCCCAATTCGTCCGCCACCCTGGACGAGCTAATCCGCGCCGCGAACCAGCAATTTGAGGCGGCGGAGGCCGCGCAGCGCGCCGGGGATTGGACAGCCTATGGGCGCGAGTTGCAGGCACTGCAACAAACGCTACAGCAGATGGAAAGCCTGTCCGGCGGTGTGCTGCCCGATGGGACCCCCACGCCCTGAGCGCCATGCAAAAACGAGACTTTCTGCTTCGCCTAGCCGAGAAGGCGGTCCACACGCTCCACTACTGCCTGGGGCTGATCCAGGCAAAGGACTTTGAGGGAGCCCTGGCGGCGCTGAACCGCACGTTTGAAGAGTGGTTCGGATGGGAGTCTGAGTTTGTAAGCGCGATGCCCGAGGAGTACCTGCTCAGCCTGCTCAGCAGGGAGGGGCGACTGGATGCAGAAAAGGCAGCCGCCCTGGCGCTGTTGCTGAAGGTAGAGGGGGATGTTTACGCTGCTCGCGACGACGAAGCCAGGGCCTTTCATCGCCACCTGCGCGCGCTGAACCTGTTATTGGCCGTGCACGAGGAGGGGGATGGCCCCTCCTTGCTGGACGAGGCGGAACATGCCGAGAGCCTCCTGGGCGCTGTCGCTCCCTACGAGCTACCCGCGCCCACACTCCATCGCCTGTGGGGCTACCACGAGGCGCGCGGTGCCTACTCGCAGGCGGAGGATACGCTGTGGCAGCTGCTGGCCACTGCCTCCTTCCCGCCCTCCCTTGTCGCAGAAGGGGAGCGCTTTTACTTGCGGCTTCTGGAACAGGATGAGGCCCTGCTGCACGCGGGCGGCTTGCCCGCCAACGAGATAGTGGAGGGGATGGCTGCGCTGAGGAAAGAAGGAGGAGGCTAGACGATTCAGAGCTATAGGATGGGGGGCTGGATCAGGGACATTCCCCGCCTGCCTGCCCTACCCCGTCCCCCACTGTAAAGCTACCGCTCACCTGAAGTTCTCCGTTCAGGTACAGGTCCACGCGCCACTGGCCCTGCTCGATCCCGTCCAGATAGTCATACAGGTACACGTCACGCACCGCGCCGATGGTGCCGTATTTGTTGTAATCCCAGGTCTCTGCCCGATCCACACATTGCACCTCGTTGCGATACCAGGTGCGCTGCATGCGATCGCTCACGCTCATCCCATCATAGTCCCAGAGGGCGTAAATCTCCTGCGTGCCTGCGGGAAAGGTGGTTTGGGGCTCGCCGTTGCCGCTGGTAGAAAAGCGCAGGTTGGAAAAGACGCCCGCAAACCCCGGATTCACGGGGGCAAGGCCCACGGTGGGCGTGGCATCGCCCGCCCCGCCAACCAGGTCGGGCAAAGAGGGCAGGCCGAAGCCGCCCCCCGCTTCGCCCTCGAGCGTGGGTGTGGGGGGGATGCCGGTGCCGAGCCCCGGGGTCGGCGTGGGCACCGCAGCGCTCCGCTGGCAAGCTACCAGCAACACTACGGCGACCAGCAGCGCCAGCCGCTTCGCCAGATATGACATTCGTTGTCTCATCGCTGAAATCCGCTCTGGGCGGCGGCTGCGTTACGGGCCGCCGATCGTGAAGCCAGCAGTTAGCAACCGCTCGCCGTTCAAAAACACCTCGACGCGCCAGTTGCCCGGGTCAACCCCATCCACCGCGCCATCAATGTAGCCGTCTATTCTGTCATACAGACATACGTCTGTTCGCGTCCCGGTCGCCCCATACTTGGCCACATCCCACGTTTCCTGGCGCTCCACATACAGCTGATCATTCAAGTACCAAACGCGCCGAATCGTATCGTTGGGCGTCAGGTCTCGAAAGTCCCAGATGGCACACACCTGATCGGTGCCAACCGGGAAATTGGCCTGGTTGGGGCTGCTCCCATTCAACGCGAAGCGCAGGGCCGATAGCCGCCCGGTGTCCACCGGCGGGGCGGGGGCAGGCGGGGGCGGCTCGACCAGGCCAATCGTGGGCGTGATGACCGGCTCCGCCCCCACGATTGGCGTGAGCACGGGCATCGTCTCGGGTCCACCCGCCTGGGGGTACTCCCCAGGCGTTGACTCCACTGGAACCAATGTCCCCAGCGGCTCCTGTTCCCCCCCACTGCGCTGGCACCCTCCGAGCACAACCACCAGCAGCAACGCCAGCCATATACGCTTCATAGTGATATCCGATCCATTGGCAGAAAGTCGTCTAACCCTTCACCTACTCTACTACTCTGGGGCTCTGGGCACAAGTGCTATTGCAGGGTGGAGTCGGAACGCTCGCCTCGTTACGCCTGTCGGTGTTGTCGCAGCACAGAAAGGTTGCATAATTTTAGCACGAACGTTCTCGATTATCAACCTTTCAGACAGGGGAATAGGCGAGGCCCGCTTATCCTTTCGGGGTAGAGGAGCGTCGGCCGCTCCACCACGCCGCGCCCAGCATGGCCAACCACCCCGACCCCACTAGCGCCACGAGCAGGGTGCTTTCCGCCTCCCACCAGGCCCAGCCCAGCAACATGCCGGCCACTCCCCCGCCTAGCAGCCACCCCGGCGCGGCAGGCCAGGGGGCGCGACCCTGCACTCGCGCCTCGGGCAACCCCTCGCGTGCGGGGTCCAGCTGATCGGCGAGGAGGCGGGCCAGATGGGCCATCCGCTTGCTGTTGCTGCGCGAGATGGTAACCCGCTCCAGCGCTGAAGCATGAGCCATGTTGTTCCGCGCCACGTTCATATGTTTATACAGGTTACGAATCTCAGGCGTCACCCAGCTTGAATGCAAGTTTTGCAATTCCCGCACCACCTGCGGTGCCGGCAAAGGATCAGCCAGCCCAAAAGCTCTGCTGGCCAGGGTGGGGGATGCCTGGGGATGAGATTCCAAGGCGAGGCGGAAAAGGGTGTCCTGCAGGCGATGCAGTTCCAGGAACAAGCCGTTGCGCTCTGCGCCGTCGGCGGCCACTAGCTCTGTCGCCAACTCGCGCAGCAGGCGAGCCGCCAGTACTGGATTCAATCCTTGCTCACGCATCGGATGATTGTGCCATCAGGTGGCGGGGCTGACAATTATTGCAACGACGAGCCTTCCTTTTTCCCCTGGACCGCTGCGACTGGAGCGCTGCCCGTATGCAGGCACCGTCTTCTAGGACTCGGAACGTGTTTACATTTCTAGCTTTACGTTCTACACTTTCCTTATGGACGCCCTACTACCCCAACTCCTCCTCCTGTTCGATCTGGTTGGACTAGGTCTTTCCCTGTGGCTGAGCCTCCACCTGCTGATTCATGCTTGGGGCTGGCAGCGCTCACGCGCACGTCCCGCAGCCCTGGCATTGTTCGCCCTCGCTCTCCTGTTTGCGCTGGGGGTTTACGACAGCGTGTGGCCCCTGGCAGGGGCCAGCACGCGGGGCAGCATCGCCCGCCTTGCCCTGCTCCCGCTGCCAGTCGCCTGGGTACTGCTCGCAAGACGGCTCACGCTTGGCGCAGCGCAGGCGTCGGATCGCGTGCTCAAATGGCTCGTCGTGCTGCTGACGCTGGGAGGGCTGGGGATCAGCCTACTGTTCGGTCCCCTCCGCCCAACCTGGCTGGTTTATAGTTGGCTGCTATTTCCGCTTTACGGCCTCGCGCTGCTGCTGGCATGCGGGCTGGCCATCTCCCTTGCCAACAAGGCGCGCACCATGGCGAGCACGCGTTGGGAGCGGCGGGCGCTTTTCTGGCTCAAGCTCTCGTCCGCCCTGCTACTACTCGGGGGCATGATTGTGGCGGCCCACACAACCTTCGGGCTAACCCACCCCCTCTTTCGCCCCGTCACCGGGTGGATTCTCCCGCTGGAACTGCGTCTGATGGGCGCAGGGGTGCTGCTGCTGGCAGGGTTTGCGCTGGGCCAACTGGTGCTGGCGCAAGCGCGGGCGGAGGGCGCCCCCCATCTTGTCAGCTTTGCCCATTCTGCGCTGGTGACGCTTGTCATGACGCTGTTTTACGTGGGGGTAGGCGGGCTCGTCGTCTGGCGCTGGGGGTTGCCCCCGCTGCTACTGGGGATTTTCCTGGCGCTGGCCCTACTGACCGACCTGCTGGACAATGCCACCCGCGCCCCCCTGGAACGCTGGTTGTACCGCCCCGAGACGGGTGCCCTACGTCGCGACCTGCGGCGGGTTGCCGAGCGGATGGAAACGCCAGACCCCGTCCCACCGGCGGTGCGGCCGCTGCTGGCGCGGCTGGCACGCCAGCTCAGCACGCCGCAGTTGGGGATCGCGCTGGTGACCCCAAACAGTCAGCCCCCTGAGTACCGCATCGTAGCGGCGCTGCGCCCCTCCTGGGAAGGGCAGACGGTGGACGTCCAAAACCCGCTTGTTTGGGAAGAGCGAGTGCTCGGCGGGTGGAATTTGCCCCTAAAGGACAGGGACGGCAAGGCTATCGGCGTGATCGCGAGCGACCACAGTGCCCCCCTCAGCCCGGTGCAGCAGCAGTTGATGGCGGACACGGCTAATAAGATCGTGCAACTGCTGGAAGAATGGAAGGTACTCACGGAGCGCCGCGCCAGCCTCCAAAAGGCGCTGGAGGCTTACCGCGATGCGGCCACCACGATGGACAGCAAGCTGGCCACACTTGGCGCGCCAGCCCCCCTGCGCAGTGATTTGTTCCGACTGGTGCTCCATGCACTGCGCAACCATAACGATTCGGCGGCGCTGGAACGCAGCCCGCTGACGCAGCTTTCCCTTGTTGCGCGACTCGCGGGCTCAGCCAAGGGAAGCGCGGGCGGGCGCGCTGAGCTGCTGCGGGAATTGTTCTTTCATCTGGTGGAGCAGCTTCGGCCCTACGAGGGCGATCCCCTCACCCGGCCTACGCCAGAATGGCGCGCCTATCTGATCTTAAAAAAGGTCTACCTGGAAGGGGAGCCGGAGCAGGAATGGATGATCCGGCTGCGGCTCGACCCGCGCAGCTTCCAGCGAGAGCGGCGCAGCGCTGTGGAAAAGGTGGCACGCGTACTGGCGGAACTCGAAGCGGGGGCCGCGCGGCTTGCCGCCCCCCAGAAGGCCCTCCCGCCGTCGGGCGGCGCGGCGCCTCAAGGGGGCAGCCCCTACAGCCCAGGCCGCACGGAGCCGCCACGGGCAGCCCCGCCCGCCCTGCAGCCGCCCGCTGCCTCAGCCAGCCCCGCGCCCCCGCCTGGGGGGGCCAAACCCGCCCCGACAGACAAAGCAGGCGCTCTGGGGGGTCTCAGCAAGCGCTTCCTGCCAGGGGCCCTGGCCACCTCTGCAAGGGCAGTGGCCAAGGGCATGCCCGCCGCGCCCCCACCCCCATCGGGGGGTGCTCCGGCCACGGACAAGAAGCCTGACCCCGCGCCGCCTCAACGCCTGCGAGAAGCCCACAGGCTGCCGCGTCCAAAGCGGTAGGAAGCCTCGGCAAACGATTTTCCGCTCCGTTTGGACGCGGTAGCCAGCCGGAATCCGCCCCACCACCAGCGAGGCCCACCCAGCCCCCCACCGCCCAGCCTCAGTCCCCGCCGCCGCCTGCCAGCGGTGCTACCACCCAACTGGGTTGGAGCCGCGCCGTGCCGAAGCCGGGAAAACCCGATGACCCGCCCTCGCCCCCGCCCCCGCCCGACGACTATGAGGAAATCGAGCAGGAACGATTCCTGGAGTGAGGCATGCGCGGCGGACAAAAGAAGCGCCCCCTGTAACAGGGGGCGCTTCTTGGTTGAGTATGAAAATCTAGTTCGCGGTCGCTATAAAGTCGCGGAGGGCTGTGGCATTGCGAACAAGAATCATGTTGTCGCTGGCCAGGGCGCGGCCCAGGACAGCCTGCGCGAGGGCTGGGTCCGACTGCTCTAGGGCAGCCATCGCCGCATGGCGGCGCGTCGTCAATGCGTCATCGCTGAGCGCCGACAGCAAAGCCGCCTGCGCCTCCGGGGAGCCGATGCGCACGAGGGCCTGGGCAGCAGCCTGCGCGGCGGCCGGGTCATTCAGGGCTCCCATCAGGGCGGGCACCGCTTCGACCGGCACGCTCGCCATCCGGCTCAGGCTGAGCGCCGCGCGCTGGCGCACCTCAGGCGCCTCATTGGCAAGCTCGGCCACCAGGGAATCAGCAACGATAGGATCCTCGCTCTGGCTCAGCGCAAGGGCAGCGGCATGGCCCACCGTGGGATCGCTGTCTGCCAAGGTGGATAATAGCGCTGCCACCCCCGCGCGATCCGTGGTTCCCGTCAGGGCTACAGCAGCATTGGCACGCACCAGGGGGTCCTCGCTGCGAAGCTGGCTGGTTAGCGCGGTCGTTGTGTTATCGGTGGAGGCGGTGGAGGTAAGGGCACTTGCCCGAAATTCGCTCACCAGCGCATAGGCGCTGAGCGCCACCACGGCTACCAAAAGAACGAGGATACTCTGTTTTAACCATTTCACGACGCACTACCTTTCGGGGGGATGACAGTCTGTCCAGCACTATAGAAAGATAATGCAATGTCTATGCCACCAACAGAGCCGAGCGTGGGATGGGCAGTAGGCCAAATGGCGGATTTGCCGAGGGACGAATGATGGAGGGCCTGCCCCTGCTAGGGCGCAGAGGCAGGGAGCAATTCGATAAAGTCCATCCATACAGCAAGGGTGCGGGTGTCCGCATTGTGGCCCACCGCGCTGGGAGCAATCGTGTACTGGAAGGCAAGCTCGATTGTGTTCACGCCATCGTGCATCACGCCCGATGGCACAGTGACCTCATACACTTGGAGCTCGCCGGGTGCCATCGGGATGGGGTCGCTGACCTCGACATCGTTGACCGTGACGGCTACGGTCTGCGTCTCGCTCACGTTATGGCTGAAGGGCATGGCGTGAAGGCGAAGGCGGAGCGGCTCATCGCCCTGCGTTTCTGGCAGGGCCGCATACACGGTAGCCTCCAACGCATCGGCCCAGATACCCTCGCCGGGGGCCTCGTTGCGGTTCCACCCTGGGCCTGCATACTTCCACGCCTCAGGCGTGCCAAAATCAATCCGCCCGCTGTCTGGGATACCGTACTGGGCCTGGAGCGCTGCCTCGTCTCCGAGAACCCGATAAAAGAACCCTTCAGGCTGGAGATAAAACCCGTAGTTGGGGCCGTAGAAGGTTTCATTTAGGTAGCGCGGCTGGGTGTGGATGTAATCTATACCGGTTTCCAGGATGTAGTCCATCAGGCTTCCCTCCATGAAGGCCTCGGTCGCCTGATTGTTGACCACGCCATCCAGGTTGACTATCTGCCGCTCTGCCCTATATCCCACGTAGCCGCTATCGGAGATGCCCACCACCGATCCTTCCGGCAGGGCGTTGACGACGTTCACAAGGTTGAAGAAGCCGCCCTGGAAGGAATAGATGCCTATCGTCCAAAGCTGGTACCCATGGAGGAGCAAGAGCACCACCCACACCGCCATCGCCAGGCGATACACGCGGCTGCCCTCCAGGGAAAGGGCGGAAAGGCGCTCCAGCAACAGGCTGGACCCCAAGCCCACAGCGAGCCAGACGCTCCACGTTATGGGGAGGGTGTACCACTCGCGGTAAATCCAGCGTACGCCTTGATGGTACAAGAAGAGGATCCCCACCAGAAAGAGGAGGAAGCCAAGCCGCCGCAGCCAGTGAGCGGCGCGAGCGCGGTTTTCCCCCTGTGCCAGCAGGAGGATGGCGCCGACGAGTAGCAGGGCGACGGGCACGATCGAGCCCTCCACATGGTTCACCACCCGCCCGAAACCGGCCCAGGTCACCGTCCACCGCAGCCCCTGGACGAGCATCTCCCCGCTGTGACGGAGCGTCGCGGTTGAACAGGTAGGGCACCCCCCGCTCCATCACGAACAGTTGGCGCTCCAGAAAGGGAAGGGCACTGCCGCTCACCTGCATGATTGAGCCAAAGGTGAAGAAATTCCACGCAAACCAGGGAAGCGTCACCAGGGCACTGACAAGGCCCGCCATGAACAGCCCGCGCACCCGCTCCAGCCAGGGCAGGTGGCGCCACAGCAGCACACTGGCGCTCACCCCCATCACGAGAAAGGCGTTGTCAGTGCGGCCCAGCATGGCAAGGCCGAGCAGCAGGCCGAGCAGCAGCCAGTCGCGGCGCGAGAGCGCCGTTTTGTCCCAAAGCAGGGTGACGCGGTCCACCACCAGGGAGATGGCAGCCACGTTGACTGAGGTTTCAAGCCCGTTGATCGAGAACATCCAGACAATCGGGTTGAAGAAATAGGCTATCATGCCGAACAGGGCAGCGTCAACCCTCCCCGTCAGACGCCGTACGACCCGGAAGAGCATGAGCGCCGACACGGCATCGGCCAGGGCGGAAAGGACCAGCGAGAGGTTCACCGCCAGATCACCCTGGACCAGCATGAAGATGGGCGCGATCAGATAGAACCAGAGGGGATGAAAGCCGTTGGTGGGTGCGATTCGATCAAAGGTGACGCCATACCCCTCCGAAAAATGGCGCGCGATGGTGAAATAGTAAAAGGCATCATCGGGCAGGGTCTTGCCCAGCAGTACGTCCACGGGCTGCAAGGCCCCGTAGACACGCAGGGCCAGCCCCCCTACCGTGATGGCCACGAGCCACAAAAGGGGCGCGGGAAGGGCGCGGAGGCCGACCGGTGATACCCTCTCTCTGCTGGCTATCATTTACGGCTCCCCAGCCGGGCCCGTTGCGCCGGCAAAAAGGCAACGATGTCAATATGGTCAACCGGCTTGCCCGCAAAAACGCGCATCACCGCATCGGCCTCGCTACCACAGTCGGTCAAGGTTCCATCCTCATTGAGGACAGCAAGTTCGTACCCGAGACCCAGGAGAAGTTGAAGATAAGCCTCGCCGGGGACGCCGGAAACGTTTTGCAGTCCTGGCGGGGAAAACTCTGACAGGATGATGGGGTGGTGCCGCTCTAGGAGCTGGCGCGCGCCCTGAAGGGCACGATACTCTGCCCCCTCGATGTCTATCTTGACAACATCCAGCTGATCAAGGTCGCCCAGAAGCTCATCCAGCCGCACGGAGCGAACCAGGGTGCGGTTGAAGAGGTCGTCCGCCGCGGCGCCCGCCGGAATCTCGCTGATCATCCCGTTGCTGCCGCCGACGTTGTCGAAGATAAAGGTGGTGGCGCGCTCGGCCACGGCGAAGGGGAAGATTTCCAGTTGCTCGAAGCCATTGGCGCGCGCACTCAGCGAGAGGAGGCTGACGTTGTAGGCATTCGGCTCGAACGCCAGCACGCGCCCGCCCTGCCCCACCAGGCTGGCGGCAAGAAGGCTGAAGTAGCCGATGTTGGCGCCCAGGTCCAGAAAGGTCATACCTGGCTGGAGGAGGGGGCGCAGCGCATCGGTCACGTGAGGCTCGTATACGCCCTGCGTGAGCAGCGAGCGGCTGATCTCGAAATCGCCCGGCGAGACATACTGCTGATAAGTCCCTAGCGCCACCGCAACCGGCTGCTCGTTGGGGCGGCGCCCGACCACCTTGCCGAACACCTCCCGATTCTTGAACTCTGGCGAGGTCAGGAATAGCGCTGCCAGCGCATGTACCGAAAGGCCGCCGCGCGCCGCCTGAAAGGTGCGCCAGCCCCCCTTATCAGGGTGGCGGCCCCAGGATCAGCCTATAGCAATAGTAGACATCGTCCTCGCTGGCCGACTCATCCAGGGGCTCACCCTCGAAGCGCAAGGGGAAGTCGGCTGGCGGGACGGGTGGGGGAGAGGCGGGGGCGGGGGCGCAAGATAAGCGCCGAGACGGGTAAGGCCCCGCCCCACCCGCTCGCGAAGGGTATCGAGTATCATGGGTTGGTTTCCTGTCTTGGAGGGCCCTGTCACCCTCTCATGCGGGGGGCAGAGCATCCAGATAGCGGTAAAGGGTAGCACTGACCTGTGAGGGCAAGAACGCTTGAACGCGCTCGCGCTGTCCGGCCACGATGCGCTCGCGCAGCGCCCTGTCCGTCACGAGCAGATCCACGACCTCCGCCAGGGCCTCAAAGTGTTTGTGATGGAAGAGGACCCCTGCGTCGCCTAGGGTGTAGGGCACCGCTGCCGCGGCGTAGGCGAGGATTGGCAGATCCAGAAACATGCTTTCGATCAAGGGCTTGCCGAAGCCCTCATGCTCGCTCATCGAGACGTACAAATCGGCAAGGCGGAAGTAGGTCACCATCTGCTGCTGGGACACATGCCCCAGCGAAAGCACCGATCCCCCCAGCCCCAGATCATGTGCCAGATCGTTCAACCACTGCTCGTAACTCGGCAGCCAGGGCGCGCCGATCAGGAGCAGCCGCGCGGAGGGCTCGATGCGCCGGTACCAGTAAAGCAGCTTGAACAAATCTTCAGCCTTCTTGTTCGGCACGTGCCGCCCCACGAAGAGCAGCAGGGGGCCGCTCCCGCTGAGCTGCGCCTGCACCTCCGGGCTGGACGGCAGGCGATACTGCTCCTCGTCCAACGAGATGGAAAGCACGCCCGTCTGCTCGAAGCCTGCTTCGATCAGGTCCAGTTCATTGTAGGCCGAGTCGGCCAGAGCCAGCGGGGTGCGCGGGCGAAGGGCGAGCAACTGGCGCCGCCCCTCGCGCATCTCCTCCGCCAGGGCCGGATTGGCGGCTGCAAAGAAATCAGGGGGGGTGATATTGTGATAGACCATCACAAACTCGAGCGGCAGATCGAGCAGCCGCTCCACCACCGACGAGCCGGTGCTGTGATGCAGGATCAGCCGTCGCTCGCCGCTGCGCGGGCGATAGGTGATGGCCGGGCGCACCTCATCGGCCAGGCCAGGATGGAAGGATTCCGCATAAATATGCGATTCATAGCCCCTGGCCCGCAACCAGCGGCGGATCAAAAAGGCTTGATCGGTTATCGCGTCACCAAAGGTAGCGCCAACGATTACCTGGTTCAAAATCGGCTTGCTCATGCCCGCCCCTCGCTCCCCGCCGCTGAGCCGGATGGCGTGGCACTGCTCGCCACAGGCATACCATTCCAGGCGCGGAGCAGCCGCTCGAATCGGCCCACCACTGCCTGCCACGTGTAGTTGCTGAGCACGTAAGTGCTGCCATTTTGCCCCATCTGGCTCGCCTCGCGGGGGTGGGCGCGGAACCACTCCAGCGCCCCTGCAAACTCGCCGTAGGTGCGAAACCAGAGGCCGCCCTTGCTGCGCTGCACGTGCCCGCGCGTCACCACGCAGTCGCTGTGCACCAGCGCGGGCCGCCCGCCCAGCCAGGATTCCATCATGGTGAGCGAGAAACTCTCGTTCAGCGAGGGTTGGCAGAGCGCCAGGGCCGAGGCCAGTGCGTCCGCCTTGGCCTGCTCGGAGACGAAGCCGCGATAGTCGAAGGCGGGGTGCTCTGGCGGCACCATCGGCCCGGCGCCCATCACGACCAGGCGACCCTCTCCCCCCTCGCTCACATAGCGCTGCATGTACTCGTAGAGCAGCGCCAGATTCTTGCCCCCTTCCAATCGTCCCACGTAGAGCAGGTTGCCCGCGGCGCTACCACTGTCCGCCTCGGGCGTTGCCAGCGTCACCCCCTCGCCGAGCACAGCATGGTGCCGCGGCTGGATGCGCAGCCGCTCGATTGCCAGATCGCGCTCCTCCGGTGAGTTGAACATGACGCCCCCCACGCTTTCCAGCAGCAGGCGGACCGGCTCCAGGTAGGCATAGGGCTCGTCGTGCAGGCAGGGCCACATCACGACGCGCTCCGGCGCGGCCCACGCCGACAGATGCATCATCGGTAGGGCATAGGGCAGAACGACCAGGGCATCCCACTCGCTGGCGTGGCGCGCCACATGGTCGTACAGCGCGGGGCTGTGCGCCCCCCCTTCCAGCCAGAGATATTGCTTGTCGCGCGGCAACCGCTGCCGCGTGCCAAGCTCCCACTCCAGTGCATGCTGCCGCTCTAACTCCCTCACCTCGACCGGGAAGCGCCGCACCCGCACCCCCCCGCTCCAGCTACTGCCCGCCGGATAAACATTTTCCCAGGTGTAATGGCTCTGGGCGCAGGTGGTCCACACTTCCACCTCCCACCCCTGCCGCGCCGCCTCTTCGGCAAAGCCGCGCGCCTGGGATTCAGCCCCACCGACCACCTCGCTCCCGTAGCGGAGCACCACTACCACCACGCGCAAGGGGGTACTCGCTGCGGCGGGTGCGGGGGACAACGCTTGAACCTGGTAGGTCATGCGCCGTCCGTCCCCCCGCCATCCCGCCCCTCACGAAGCGCCCGCACCTCCTCCTGGAGCGACTCGATGGTACGCTGTTGCGCCTGGGAAAGCAGGGTCAGGCGGTTGAGCACGCTCACCAGGTAGCGGTTGACGTTCACCTCATGCGTCACGGCGCGGTTCACATAGAAGAGCACCAGGTTGTGCACCTCGCGGCGGATCAAGCTCCACACGCGCCCCACGCCGGGCACCTGCGTGGCAGGGGACGGGGCCAGGGCCAGGGCGGTTGGCGCATGGGCAAAGGTTTCGTTGGCCAGGCGCAGGTAGTAGTAAAGATCAGGGTCGTAGGGCAAATCGCTGGGCGCCTCCGGGGTCTCCGTCAGCCCAAAGGAAGGAAAGGTGCGCTGGTCATAGCCCTTCTCCTTCCGTCGCTGCGCCACACGCTCCCTGATCGTCGCCATGATGGCTACCGGATCAACGGCTGGGTCATGAATCTCGATCAAGTCATCGGGCACATGATCACTCATTTGTTTTGACCTCGTGATTTCCCTCAGATGCTTGCCGCACCGCCGACAACTCGCGCGCCAGCAAGGCATGCTCGGTAGCAAGCTCTCGAAGTTGCTGCTCAAGCGCCTGGATGTAACGATCCTGCACGTGCTGTTGGGCCTTGATCAGGCGTGCCTGCTCTTGATACAAGTGTGCCTGCTCTTGATGCAAGCGTACCTGCTCCTGGCCCAATGTCATTTGATGCTTGCGCAGGTTGTCCAAATTCTCGTTCTGGTGGGCCTGCTGTTGCGCGAGCGTCTGCGCCACGGTCTGATTAAAAACCTGCATCAGCGTCCAGTTGATGCGCTCCTGCTGCGCCATCAGGTGCTCATCCCCGCGCCGGGCTGTCACGCCGTACCACAGCGCGTACAGCCACCCCAGAATCTTGCCCACCCCCGACAGGGACAGGGGGCGAAGGGACCACGGCTCCAGCCGCGGCAGGGAGACTACCGGCAACGGCACGGGATAGTTATTCATTTCGGGGGGAGCGATCAGGCGCGCCTCGACCTCCTGCGCCCCTGCGGACCCCATCTGCTGGGCAACAGGAAGCGGCCCCAAAAGGGCCTGCACGCGCTGCCAATCCTGCTCCCACGCGAGGCGATGCAACCGCTGGAGCGCCTGCGTGACCTCTGCTACAAGCGATGGCTCGGCGTGCCAGCAGGCTCCCAGGAGCGGTTCCGCCGCCGCGATGGCGTTGAGGTAGGCCAGCCGCAGGGCCTCGCTCTCGTGACCGAATACGGCCGGCTGCTGGTATGCCTCCTCCGCCGGGACGAACTCACTCAGCCATCGCTCCGGCGGAAGATGCTTCAGCACGAGGCGCAATCGCCCCCGCTGGTAATAGCGCGAGCGTAGCACAGGATCACCCACCGAGGTGGACTCGTGGTGCAGCAGGGTGGCAGCAGGGTCCAGACGCACCGTGTAGCCCGCCGCGCGCACGCGAAAACAAAAGTCGGCATCCTCAAAATAGCCGGGCCAGAATCCCTCGTCCAGCAGGCCAACGCGCTCCATCACCTCACGTCGAAAGGCCAGGGCCGCGCCGGTCACCCATTCAACGGCGCGTGCCGACTCAGGGATGCTTTCTTCGTGGTGGGCGAGGCCAAGCGGCCACTCCATCCACGCGCCCGCGTGCTGCACGCGCTCGCCATCCGGATAAAAGATGAGGCTGCCGACGACGCCAACCGCAGGGTCCTGGGTAGCGGCGGCCAGTGCAGCCGCCCAATCGGGCCGCACCTGCGTGTCCTGGTTCAGCAAAACTAGCACATCGCCACGGGCCGCGCGCAGCCCCACATTGCAGCCACCCGAGAAGCCCAGGTTGTAGCGGTTACGAAGCAATTGCACCGAAGGGAACGCTTCTTCGATGAGCCGTGCCGAGCCATCGCTGGAGGCATTGTCCACGGCAATCACTTCGAGCGGGCTGTAGGACTGCCCCAGCAACGCCGTCAGGCATGCCTTCAGGTGCTCGCTCCCGTTCCACACAGGGATAATAACTGAGAGCAGGGGATCGTGCTTCGCCTCCGTCATGAGGGGCCTCGGCCAAGGGTAGCCCGCACCCGCTGCCAGCCACGCATCAGCCGCATGAAGCGCCCCTGCTCGTACTGCCGGAGTTGCGCTTCCAGCAACTGGATGCGCTGTGCCTGATGGGCGATATGCTCTGCCTGATAGGTGGCGTGGGTGGCCTGGAGCTCGATGTGGTGCCGATGCAGGGCCGCCTCCTCCTCCAGCCGCTTCAGACGCTCGCTCTGCTGCTCGTATTGAGCCGCATCGCGTTTGAGCGCCAGCCACTCCGGCGCGTGGTCCGCCGCGTGGCGCGGCGCCAGGCAAAAATCTACCAGCGGCTGTGCGACGGTGGGCCATGCCATAGCCTGAGTCAGCGGCTCGAAGCGCGTGGCATAGGGGGCCTTGCCACGCGCCAGCACGCGCAGCAGGGCCGCGCTCACCTCCGCCTCGCTCAGGTAGTTGACCACCTCCCCCAAGCCATGCGTTGCTACCAATTCGCTGGCAGCATCCCCACCGGAAACAACCATCGGCAGGCCCGCCCAGATATAGCTCAATACGCGGCTTCGCACGGCGGCAAAGCGGGTCTCCACCGTGTCATGGTGAAGCGACACGGCCACATCCGCATCCCCCAGGTAGGCGGGCCAATCTTCATACGCTACCCAATCACCGAAAAACACGGCGCTGTCACGCAGGCCCATCGTTTCCGCGAGGGAGAAGGCCTCCTCGGTGCGCTTCATCGCAGCAACGTAATGGTTGGGGTGGCGCGTGCCAGGGAAGAGGAGCCGCGCGCGCGGCTCCTCGGCCAATACGGCAGGCATGGCACGAATGAGGGTGAGGGGGTCCAGCCAGTTCCACAGCCCGCCCCCCCACAGGATGAGGCGATCATCGGCTGAGAAGCGAGCGTCGTCGCGCGGGCCGCGCCCTGTGCGCTGGAAGGGATGGGCCGGCAGGCCGAAGGGCACCTCCTCCAGCAGGGAGCGAAGCGAGGGGTCGGCGGTCACCGTAGGCGGGTTGATGCGCCCCTTGGCCAGCAGGACGCCCAACCACCAGTCGCGCTGACGCTCGTTGGCACAGAGGAAAAAGTCCCCCATCTGGCAGGCCGTGTCAATGATGGCCATGTCCCTCAGGTGCACCAGCGGCCCCTTCGCCTCGTCGCCCTCCTCAACCATG
Organism: uncultured Chloroflexia bacterium; assembly: GCA_963721895.1. GTDB lineage: Bacteria > Chloroflexota > Anaerolineae > Ardenticatenales > Ardenticatenaceae > CAVRLZ01. The sequence goes on from CAVRLZ010000003.1 coordinate 121,550, forward strand.
TGAAGGTTCTCAAGCGGGAAAGGATCGTACAGGTCCACGACTATGGGAAGACCGAGGTTTCCGATGCCCGCGAGCAAGTATTCATACAAGCTGAGGGCGTTGCACACGAGCACATCCACGCCCTCAAAAGCGGGGCGAAGCCGCTCCCACTCCCCGTAACGGTAGGGATGCAGGCGGATACCTGGCTCGGCTAGCTCGGAGTCGTTCGGGGTGGCAAGCACCACATCCACATGCTCACGCAGTACGCGCGCCAGTTCCAGCGAGCGGATGCCAGGGCCAGCCATGTGTGGGCTAACCACATCGTGGCTGATGACGAGGACGCGCGTGCGGCGAGGGGAGGATGAGGACACAGGGGGGACCGTCGGGATCACTTCATGGGCTCCATCCGCCAGGAACCCTCGTCAACCGCGCCCCCGCTCGGGCCGGCCGGATCAACGACAGGGCGAGCCGGGCCTGGCTGGGGCTGGTGCGCCCATTGGCCGCCGAAGCGGATCATCCCGTAGCGTTCGGAGGTGCCGCCCGCATGGACGTGAAAGGGGTACATGCGCCAGTGAACATCATAGTCGTGCACGCCATCCCTGTCGTAGAGCGAGACACTGACCTCGTAGGTGCCCGGCATGAGGGGCAGGTCGGGGATGGTAAAGCGCACAGTTCCAGCACCCTCGATGGGGTCGAAATCAGCCCCCGCGAGCTTGTTGTTCGGCCCACACAGGTGAGTACCATCCTGATGGTGGATGGCCAGGCCAAACATAGGGTCTTCCAAGAGCTGATGGGCCAGGTAGTCCATCTCTACGGTAAAGGAATCCCCGGTCAAAAAGGCGTCGGTCTGCTTGGCACCACGCAGGAAGCGAACGGCGGTAATCTCCCCCTCGCGGCTGCCCCAACGGGGGATGGGCTGTCCGCTGTCGCCCTCCTCTGCCGCCGCAACGGACTCATCCACCTCTGTGCTCCCGCCCGTATCGCGCCCATCGTTGAGCGGCGACTCGGTACGATGAAGGTAAAGCATGTAGTCACGGGCGATGGTCGCGGTCTCTGCCTGACCCATACAAACGCCATTTTTCAGCCAGATGAGCTCGTCGCACAGCTCTTCCAGCGCATTCAGCCCATGATTGACAATAACAATGGTTGCCCCGCGCCGCTTGAGCGCGTAAATCTGCTCGAGACACTTGCTCTGGAACGATTGATCGCCCACCGCCAACACTTCGTCCAACAAAAGGATGGTGGGTCGCACATGGATCGCCACGCTGAAACCGAGCCGCATGTACATGCCACTCGAATAGTGCTTGACGGGCATGTCCATGAAGCGCTCCAGCTCGCTGAACTCGACGATGCGGGCGTAGAGCCCCTGCATCTCAGCGTTGCTGAGCCCCAGCAACGAGCCATTCAGGAAGACGTTTTCGCGCCCTGTCAGCTCCGGGTGCATGCCAGAGCCCAATTCCAGCAGTGCCGAGATGCGCCCGTCAACGGCGATCTCGCCGTCGGTGGGTTGGAGGATGCCGCCCATCAGCTTGAGCGCCGTGCTCTTGCCGGAACCGTTGGCCCCGATGAGCCCCACTGTCTTGCCCTTCGGAATCGTGAAGGAGACGTCGCGCAGGGCCCAGAAGTCTTCGCGCGCGGGGTCTTTGCGGCGCGGGTTCAGCATGCGTATCATCACCTCCTGCAACGAGCGCGGGCGCTCGTGATAGAGGGTGAAACGCTTGGAAACGTTACGAAATTGAATTGCCGCGTCCATAGGCTCCGGGCACTCACTAAAAACCGGCCAGCGCAATAGGTGCCTGACCGGTGCCGAGACAAGTGCGTATTATAGGAGAAGCGGCAAAAATGACAAGGTTCCCGCCCAACGTCCGCAGGACCTTCCCCATGGACCCCAGCAAATGATCTATCTTGATGACCTGCTTGCCGCTACGGCTGGCACGCTGGCAACGGACGCGCGCGCCACGGTGTTCGCGGGGTTTGCCTTCGACTCGCGGCTGGTGCAGCCGGGCGAACTGTTTGTAGCGGTGAAGACAGAGCGCGGCGACGGGCATGACTGGATTCGCGAGGCATGCCAGAAGGGGGCGACGGGCGTGCTGGCACAGCAGCCTGTCGAGGCAGAGGGAGGTGCGGTGACGACCATCCTGGTGGACGACACGCGCCTGGCGCTCCAACAGTGGGGGCGCCACATCCTGCGCCGGTACGGCACCGAGGTTATCGGCGTGACGGGTAGCACCGGCAAGACGAGCAGCAAGGAGGCCATCGCCCACGTTCTGGCGGGGCACCGGCGCGTGTTTCGCAACCCCGGCAATTGGAATGGTCGCTACGGGCTACCGCTCGCCCTGGGTCAGTTGAGCGCGGAGCATGAACTGGCGGTGCTGGAGATGGCGAGCGACAGCCTCGGCGAGATTGCCGATCTGGCTGCCCTGGCCCCGCCCTGCCTTGCCGTGGTCACCACGGTTCAACCAGCCCATCTGGACACCTTTGGCGATCTGGAAACGATTGCCCAGGAAAAAAGCGCCCTGGTGCGCGCCCTCCCCGATGACGGAATCGCTTTTTTGAACGCCGACGACCCGCACGTGCGCGCGATGGCAGAGCAAACCAGGGCCCGAGTGATAGGGTTCGGTTTTGGCAAGGATGCCCTGCTGCGCGCCAGCGACTGGAAGATTGACCTGGACGGGACGCACTTCACGCTCCAGGTCCGCCCGCCGCTGGGCCGCGCCTCGCGCCGGCTGTCCGTGCCCCTCCTCGGCCAGCACCTGCTCTATCCCGTGTTGGCCGCCGTCGGGGTGGGGCTGCATTATGGGATGGCGCTGGACCAGATCATCGAGCGGCTCGCCTCGCTGCCGCGCGTGGCGGGTCGGCTCAACCTGTTGCCTGGCCTGGGTGGAAGCTGGCTGCTCGATGACAGCTACAACGCCAGCCCGGCGGCCATGCTGGCCGCCCTGGAGGTGCTGGCCGCGTTGCCCGCGCGGCGGCGGGTGGCCGTGCTGGGCGACATGGCGGAATTGGGCGCTCAGGCGGAGACGGCGCACGAGCGCGTGGGCGAGCGCGCGGCGGGGGTGGTGGATCGGCTGGTAGTCAAGGGGGAGCAGGCGCGCACCATCGGGCGGGCAGCCGCGCGGGCCGGGCTGGACGACGACCGTATCGCTATTACCTACACCCCGGAAGATGCCGCCCGCGCGGCGCAGAGCGACCTGGGCGCGGGAGATGTGCTCCTTATCAAAGGGGGAATGGTGGCGCGGATGGAGCGCGTGGCGGCGCGGCTGCTGGCCGACCCCGCGCGCGACGCCGCTCGGCTCGTGCGCCAGAACGCAGCATGGCAGCAACTGCCGCCACGCCCCCACGCCCGCCCCACCTGGCTGGAGGTAGACCTGGACGCCATCGCGGCAAACGCGCGCCGCTTGAAGGCCCTGGTTGGCCCCCAGGTCGAGGTGATGGCCATCATGAAGGCGGATGCGTATGGGCATGGCGCGCTCAAGAGCGCGCAAACCGCCCTGCACAACGGGGCAAGTTGGCTGGGGGTGGCTACGCTGACAGAGGCCGAAGCCCTGCGCCAGGCGGGGATGGGCGCGCCGATCCTGGTGCTGGGCTATACGCCCGCGTGGCAGGCGCGCGCAGCCCTGCGCGAGGAGGTGCGGGTAACCGTGTTTTCCGAGGAGGTGGCGCGGGCCCTTTCCGACGCTGCGGCGGCGTTGGGCCGCGAGGCGCGGGTGCACGTGAAGGTGGACACGGGGATGCATCGTCTCGGGCTGTTCCCCGCGGAGGTCCTTCCCTTCGTGCGACTGCTCCATGAGCTACCAGGGATCCAGGTCGAGGGAATCTTCACCCACTTTTCCGTGGCAGATACGCTCGACCCCTGGCATCTGACTTACACGGAGCAGCAACTGGCCTCATTTCAGGAGGTACTCTCAGCGCTCGACGCGGCGGGGCTGCGCCCGCCACTGGCCCACGCGGCCAATAGCGCGGCCACGCTGGCATGGCCACAGGCCCATTTCAACATGGTGCGGCCCGGCATCGCCCTCTTCGGGCTGGCCCCCTCGGCAGAGGTGCCCCTGCCCGATGGCTTCCGCCCCGCCCTGTCGTGGAAAACGCAGGTGGCCCAGGTGAAGACGCTGCCGCCCCACTCGTACGTGAGCTACGGGGCCACCTACCGAACCGAGGAGGCGCAGCGAATCGCGGTGATCCCCGTCGGCTATGCAGATGGCTTTCGCCGCGCCCCCGCGACCTGGGGGGAGGTGCTGGTGCGCGGACAGCGTGCGCCGGTGGTGGGGCGCGTCTGCATGGATCAGGCCATGCTGGACGTGAGCGCCATCCCCGATGTGCGCCAGGGGGACGAGGTGGTGCTCATCGGGCAGCAGGGCGAGGCGAGCCTGACGGTGGAGGAGGTGGCCGCGCGCCTGGGCACGATTCCCTACGAGGTGGTGTCAGCGATTCTGGCGCGCGTGCCGCGGATGGGGTAGCGTCCTCCCGCTACTCCCCCGCCTCCCAGGGCTGGGCCCGCAGGTCAGCAAGGTTGTCGCTGGCGAGAAGGTGAAGAAGGCGCACGATCTCCTCGCGGGGGAGGGGACCGAGCGTCTGGTAGCTGTCCTTGTTCACGTTCTCGAAGAACAGGTCGCCGGTGGGGACCACGGAGAGCGCCCAGCCGTCATCGTTTTCCAGCCACAGGTCGGCCGCCTCATCTTCCCCGGCCAGCAGGGCATCCACCGCCTCGGTGAGCGCCGCCAGGGACGGGGCTTCGATGCTTTGCCCGCCGGGCGTGGTCAAGGTAGTGCTCATCTGTCCCTCCTCGTGATTGAAGCTAGTCCCCATCCCCCGTCACGGGTAGATGCCGCGCAGTTCCGTTGCCTCCGCCACGCGGGCGATGGCCAGGATCGAGGCGGCGGTGCGCATGTCCACATCCTTGCGCTCGGCCATCGCCCAGCAATCCTCGAAGGCGCTGGTCATGATGCGCTCCAGGCGCTCAAATATCTCCTTCTCGCTCCAAAAGAAGCTTTGCAGCCCCTGAACCCACTCGAAATAGGAGACGGTGACGCCACCCGCGTTGGCGAGGATGTCCGGCACGATCGTGATGCCCTTGCTGCGGAGGATGCGATCCGCGTCGGTGGTGGTGGGTCCGTTGGCCCCCTCAACGATGAGGCGGGTGCTAATCTTGTCTGCGTTGCTCCCGTTGATCTGATTTTCCAGCGCGGCTGGGATGAGCACATCGCAGGGGATGGTAAGCACCTCGCCCCCCTCGATACGCTCGCCATGGGGGTAATCGGTTACCGTGCGCGTTTTTCCCACGTGGCGAATCAGGTCCGGGATGTCCAGCCCCTCCGGGTTGTAGAGGCCACCGTACACGTCGCTCACGGCGATGATTCGGCAACCCAGCTTATGCATGGAAACAGCCGAGACGGAGCCCACATTGCCAAAGCCCTGCACGACCACGGTGCTGCCCTCCAGGGGCATGCCTAGCTTCTGCATGGCCTGGCGCGCTGAAAACATCACCCCGACGCCGGTCGCGTCGGCGCGCCCCTGCGAGCCGCCGATTTCCACAGGCTTTCCGGTCACGACCGCATTCACGGTATAGCCCGCATGCATGGAATAGGTATCCATGAGCCAGGCCATCACCTGCGGATTGGTCCCGACATCCGGCGCGGGAATATCGCTGTCCGGGCCGATCATGATGGCGATCTCGCTCGTGAAGCGGCGCGTCAGGTTTTCAAGCTCCTGCATGCTCAGGTCGCGTGGGTCCACCACGACACCGCCCTTGGCGCCGCCGTACGGGATATTGACCAGCGAGCATTTCCAGGTCATCCACATCGCCAGGGCGCGCACCTCATCCAGGGTCACATCCTGATGGTAGCGGATGCCGCCCTTGGTGGGGCCGCGCACGGTGTTGTGGTGGACGCGGTGGCCGGTCATCACGCGCACGCTCCCATCGTCCATCTTGATGGGAAAATTGACAGTCAGCTCACGCTGGGGCATGCGAATAAATTGAGCGATGCCCTCGCTGAGGTCCAGAAACTTTACAGCGTTGTCAAACTGCTCCAGAGCCATATGCCAGGGATTGATTTGCCCCGCCATGCTCCCTCCTCTTCAGCATCGTTGATGAGTGGTTGGGATCGGTCGCTGCCAGAGCCAGTGCCCTGGGACGACCGTGCCGGTGTAGCATACCGGGCCCGCCACGAATAGGCAAGCTTTCCATCAACATGGGCGGCCCTCGCCCCTGGGCGCATGACTGCCTCACAAAGTTGACGAACCTGGCAGACACTCCATAATCTTCGGGTGGGGCGAGGCGAGCGAGAGCGCAGGAAAGCGAGGGCACGGATGAGCGACATTGTGGCGCAAAATCGGGAATACACCCTGTATAGCTGGGCAACGCAGCGGACGGTGCAGGCGATCCCCATGGAACGGGCAGAGGGAGTGTACTTCTGGGACAGCGATGGCAAGCGGTACCTCGACTGGAACAGCCAGATCATGAATGTGAACATTGGTCATGGCAACCGCCGCGTGATCGAGGCAATCCAGGCGCAGGCCGCGGAACTCCCCTATGCCTACCCCAACATGGCAACGCGCATCCGCGGCGAGGTGGGTGAAAAGTTGGCAGCCGTCGCCCCTGGAACGCTGACCAAGGCCTTTTTTACCCTGGGCGGGGCCGAGGCCACCGAGGCCGCCATGAAGATGGCCCGGCTTGTCACGGGGCGGCAAAAGATCGTCACGCGCTATCGCTCCTATCATGGGGCAACGGCGGGCGCATCGAGCGCGAGCGGCGACCCGCGCCGCATCCCGACCGAGCCGGGGGTGCCGTGGATCGTGCGCGTCCACGACCCGTACCGCTATCGCTGCCTGTTCTGCCGCGACCTGGGGCAGTGCAATCTGATGTGCGAGGAGCACATCGAGCAGACCATCCTGATGGAGGGGCCGGAAACGGTGGCGGCGGTGATGCTGGAGGGCTGGAGCGGTTCCAGCGGGATCATTCAGTCCCCACGCAATCTGGAATATTTTCAGCGATTGCGCCGTTTCTGCGACGAGCACGGGATCCTGCTGATCGTGGATGAGGTAATGAGCGGCTTTGGCCGCACCGGCAAGTGGTTTGCCATCGAGCACGCTGAGGTGCAGCCGGACATCATGGCCGTGGCGAAGGGGCTGACGAGCGGCTACCTTCCGCTGGGCGCAGCAGTGGTGAGCGAGGCCATCGCGGAATGGTTCGAGCACAACATGCTTTGGACCGGCCTGACCTACTCTGCCCACCCGATGTGCCTGGCGGCGGCGGGGGCCTGCCTGGACGTGTACCACGAGGAAGGGTTGATTGAACGCGGCGCGGCGATGGGGCAGGTGCTTGAAGCGGGCCTGCACCGCCTGGCGGCGGCCCACCCCTCGATCGGCGAGGTGCGGGGCATCGGGCTGTTCTGGGTCATCGAGTTGGTCAAGGATCGCGCCACCCGCGAGCCGCTCAGCCCCTGGAACCAACCCCCCAGCCCGCCGATGGCACGCATTGCCACCCTGCTGCGCGAGCGGGGGCTGTTCGTCTTCCTGCGCTGGAATTTGCTCTTCTGCGCGCCCCCCCTGATTATCAGTGAGGCGCAGATTGCCGAGGCGCTGTCCGTTATCAGCGATGTGCTGGACATTATTGAACGGGAAGGGATGTAGCCCCTCCCGATACCCGCTCGGGCAGACGGACGCTCTGCCCCAACCGATACCTACCCATGACTTCACACGACACTTATCAGGCAGGACTTGAGGCCGTGATGGCCGCCGCGCGGCTGTGCGAGGCGGTGCGGGCCGAGATGGTGCGCGGCGAGGGCGCAGGCGAACTGAACAAGGAAGATCGCAGCCCGGTGACCGTCGCCGACTTTGGCTCGCAGGCACTGGTCCTGCGCCGGATTCTGGAAAGCTTTCCCGACGATGCCATTGTCGCTGAAGAAGATAGCGCAGCGCTGCGCCTGGCCGAGAACGAGGCGCGGCTCGCCCGCGTGACAGGCTATGTAAGCAAGATAGCCGGAATGCCCTCGCTGGATGCCGACGTGGTGTGCGAGTGGATTGACCGTGGCAACGGCCAGGCTTCGGGGCGCTACTGGGTGCTCGACCCGATTGATGGCACCAAGGGCTTCCTGCGCAACGATCAGTACGCCATCGCGCTCGCGCTCATCGAGGGCGGGCAGGTGCAATGGGGCTTTCTGGGCTGCCCCGCCCTGCCATACGAGGGCGATACGGGCGTGATCTTTGTGGCGCAGCGGGGGGCGGGAACCGAGGCCATCGCCCTCACGGGCGAGCGGCTCGGCGCGGTGCGCGTCAGCGCCCAGGGGGAGCCGTCCGCCGCCTGCCTTGCCGAGAGCGTGGAATCGGGCCACACCAATCTGAGCTTGTCGGCCCGGCTGAAGGGGTCGCTGGGGATCACGAGTGAATCGGTCCGCATGGACAGCCAGGCCAAATATGCTGCTGTGGCCACCGGGCAGGCAGAGATTTACCTGCGCGCGCCCAACCCCAAGACGCCGGACTATCGCGAGCATATCTGGGACCACGCGGCTGGCTGGCTGGTGGTGCAGGAGGCAGGCGGGCAGATTAGCGATGTGTATGGGCGACCCCTCGATTGGTCACAGGGGCGGCGCCTGGAGCAAAATGTGGGCGTGGTCGCCACCAACGGTCACCTCCACGCCGCCGTGATCGCGGCACTCGCCGAGTTACTGCCGTCGCTTGCTGGCTGAGCAAACCATCGCACAGGGGGGTGGAACGTGGCGGTTGCCAGATGCCACCCCCCCATCGGCACAAAACACCATCCTTTGTCTACCATCCAAAAGCGAGGGTCGCTGCGTTTAGCAACAAGATAATCGGTAGGCCTGCCTGCTTCATCTCAAGCCGTTCCAGGGCCAAGGGGGTGCTACGTGCCCACACAGAGCTTTTCCCACGTTGTAGTCCGGCCTGAGGACCTGCTCTTCCTCAGCTTCGAGTTTCACGATGTGGACTTCACCCCCCCCTCAGCCGCTCAGCCAGGGCAGATCGTTGGCCTGGGGGCCTCGCACCTCGTCGTTCACTTCCCGCCCCAACACGTGGCAGAAGAGGCCTTTTACCAGGCAACCCCCACCCTCCAGCAAAGTCCGGATGAGATAGCCGCCGGACAGCCACCACCGCCCGGCAACGAGCCCCCTGCCTACCCCGGCTCAGTCCGCGCGCGCCTGGCTGGGCCGAGCCGCCTTGTGTTCGATATCCCGAGCGGCGAGAGCTTCCCCTACACGCTCGAGGGGCTGCTGGAGGCCCTGACACGGTTGCCCCAGCGGGTATCCCCCGTCAGCCGCTACGAGCCGCCGCAGCCGGGGTGCTCGCCGGTGGGGTGGCTTTCCCCCATCTGGCAGGGACCGTCACGCGCGCCCGTCGTGGCCCCGCCCACAGCGACCCAGACCGCTATCGAGGCTCCCTATCGCCTCTTCCTCTCGCCGGATCAGCTTGCCACGTGGCGCCACGCGCGGCTACCCATCTGGCACGACAACTGGACGGAACTGTGGCACACGCGCCTCGGCAGCCGCCGTAGCAACGGCGACCCGCGCGTGCGCGCCATCTGGTCGCCAGACTTCCGCCCGGAAAGCCTGCAGACCCATTACAACTCGGCCCCTGGCTCCATCAACGACGACCCCTTCCGCGCCTCGCTGGACGCTCGCGACCGCAACGAGATAGTCCACCTGAGCGCGAACTACCACCTCGACGAGTTTGTCCCCACCCCCGTGGCAACCGAGCGCTTCATGCTCACGGCGCTGGGTGCGTGGCTGCGCGTGCATGGAAAGTGGGAGCCGCCGCTGCTCGGCGAGGGGCTCGGCTCGCTTACCGTCGAGGAGTGGCGCCACGACGCCACGATGGGCCGCGACCAGGAGGTGCGCGTGCTCTACGCCGGGTACCTCTTCCCCTTCGGCCATCGGGCCACCCTGGTGAAGGTCACCGAGCGCCGATTCTTTTATCGCCAGGACAGCCAGACGCCCGGCTACGTGGCCTATCTTTTTCAGCGCATGTTCATCCTGGTGCGGGAGCCAACGCGCCACTACAGCCACCGTGCCATGCCCTTCCGCACGGTCACCCTCCAAACCCATGAGACGCCGAACCTGGCCGACCCATCGGCCAGCCAGATCGCGGGTCAGGGGCAGAGCGCGTTCTGGCCGCGCGTGGTAGTGGGCGCGGGGATCGAGGATTTTCCCTTCGTCCTAGCTGCCACGGACTGGGAGGGACGCGTCACCGAGTTCACGGCCCCCCTGATCTTCGTGGACAAGAACGTGGATGAGACGGCGATTTCTGCCATCTTGACCCACTACGCAGGCTACGCTGTCACCGACCCGCGCCGCCGCCGCCCGCTCAATGGGCAACTGGTAGCGTTCGCGCCACCGTCGAAGCCAGGTGATACCGCCCTGGAAGCGGCAGCGATTGTCTTTGGGGCGGAAAATCGCCCCGGTGAGCGGCCCCACTTCCGTCCCCTCATGGCCCGCAGCGAGGTGGACCTGCCAGCCGCCAAGCAGCTAGCGGGCATCTCGGCTCCCTCCGCCATTGAGTGGGAGCCCACCTACCTGGTCGGATCGGGCAGCAGCATCGGCAATGCGGGGCAGGTCTTTGCAAAGTTGGTCAGTGTCACGCCATTGGCCTTCGGCTCCACCGAAAAGACGGGGGGCCTCGTCGCGCCCAACCTGAGCATCTCGGGGCTGTCGCGCTCGCTGGGCCCGGTCGGTGGCCCGGTGAATCAGATGGTCGGCGGCAACTTCAAACCGCTGGATATCTTCGGTGATGACGTGAAGCTGTTGGGCGGAATCAAGCTGGCACAGATCATCAAGGACATGATCTTTTACAACGCCGCCAACACCGCACAGAAGGTGCCGCAACTGGTCACCGTGCGCGAGGGCGACGTGATCCGCACCACGTACCGATGGGAGCTTGCCCAGAGCGAACTGGTCAACACAGGGCTGTTCATCCCCCGCGCGGGCGCAACCTTCGTGCTCAGCGCCATCGTCGAGAAAAAGCTGGACAACAGCCCCCCCACCTTCACCGTCACTGGCACCCTCACCCATTTCTCGGTCAAACTGCTGCCCGCAGCAGCACTGGCCGAGATTGACTTCCACTCGATGACCTTCACCAAGGTGCCAGACAAGAAGGTGGATATCGCCGTACAGCTGGGGGAAATTCGATTTCTCGGCATCCTGGCCTTCGTCAACGAGCTGAGCAGTTTCCTGCCGCTGGACGGGTTCGACGATCCGCCCAACCTCGACATCGTCGCCACCCCCCACCCGGGCCTGGCGCTGGGTTTTACGCTCGGCATCCCCACCATCGGCATCGGCATCATGACCATGCAGAATGTGAGCCTGAGCGCCGGATTCTTCCTTCCGTTCGGGACTGCCCCGCTCAATTTCCATTTCGCGTTCTGCGAGCGCCACCAACCCTTCATCTTGACGGTCTCCCTCTTCGGCGGTGGCGGCTTTTTCAGCATGGATGTGGGGGTGCACTCGGTAGTTCTGATCGAGGCGGCGCTGGAGTTTGGGGCAAGCATCGCGCTGAACCTGGGGGTGGCGAGCGGGCAGGCCTCGATCATGGCTGGCTTCTACTTTCAAAAGGCAGGGGCCGATTTCCAGCTGACCGGCTACTTCCGCGCGGCGGGTTCCCTGTCGGTGCTCGGCATCATCACCGTATCGCTGGAGTTCTACCTTGGGCTAAGCTACGCCTCCAAGGGAATCAGCCCCCATGGCGGCACGCTCTGGGGGCAGGCCAGGCTTACTGTGAAGATCGAGATTCTTTTCTTCAGCATCTCGGTGGGTGTCTCGATGGAGCGCGAGTTTGCAGGCTCCGATCCCACCTTCCGCCAACTCATCGCCCCTACCGCCTGGGAGGAGTACTGCGATGCCTTCGCCGACTATCCATAAGACAGCCGTCGAGCCGGCAGGCAAGCACAGAGCAATCCATCTCGCACCCGAGTGTCCTGGGAGAGTGCCATGCAAAAACAAACGTTAATCTGGAGCGCGCTCCCCAACGGAAGCGAGGGGCCGCTTGCCGAGGGAACCACCGTTCGCCTCTCCGTGCTGGTCTCGCCGCGCCTGTGGAACGACGACCCCACAGTCCCAAAGATGAGCCTGGCGCAATTTCCCGATTGGCTGGACTGGCCGACGCTCGTCCAGCAGGGAACATTCCAGGTGGAATTTGCGGGCGGCCCCACCGTGGCCGCCACCGCTGACTTTCTGCCGCTGCGCCCCGATCTGTGGCAGGCGCTGTTCAAGGCGGACACGACGGTTATCCCTTACCAGTTCGAAGACCTCAGCGGGGCTGAAGTGTTAAGCTTCCCGTCGGCCACCATCCATGATCTGATCAAGGGGGTGTACCAACGCGCGGCCACCGACCCCACCTATGGCGCGGGGCGCGATCTTCCTGATAACGCAACCCTCGCAGGCGACCCCGACCTCCGGGCCATCGCGCGGCCCGTGCGCCCCGAACCGCCCTTCGAGCCAGACAACCCCGACCGCGGGCCGGTGGTGCTGGACGAGCCGTCGCCGGACGAGCCGGGCCCCAGCGAGCCCCCGCCGGGCGAGCCCCCGCCAGGGGAGGAACCGGGTAAAGGGTGCCGTCGCTCGTGCCTGGGCTGCGTGCTGTGGCCCCTGCGGTTGCTGGCCTGGCTGGTATGGTGGGTGCTGCGCGTGCCGGTACGGCTGCTGCGCTGGCTGCTGCGCCGACTGGGCCTGCTGGCCGCCCTCCCCTTCGCCGCGTGGGAGCACCCGCGGCGGTGGCTGCACCCCAACGGCGGTGGCGGTGGCGGCGTGGTCAGCACGAAGTTGGCAGCCTTTGAAGAGCTTCGCGCCTTTGTTGAGCCGACCAGCCCGACCTCCGCCCCGCTGCCCACCGAGGCCGACCTCGCGGAGAGCATTGACTTTCACCGAATGGTTGCCTCGCTGGGCGACTACCCCAACCTGCTCCGCTACTGCGGGCTGGTCATTGATCTAACCGTGACCCTGCCCGTGGCCCTGCCCGCCGCAACGGGCACCATTCGCGTCATCCCGACCCTGCCACTGGCCATGGTGGCCACCCATTACAGCCCGCGCACCCGTTACGAGTTGGGGGATGGACGCTTCGTGGCCCAGCCGCGCCCGGTCAACGCCGAGATTCGCAATGGGCTGCTGCGGCTGGACGATGGCACGCGCTTTCGCGTTCAGCAGGTGGATGTGGCGGGCAGCGGTGTCAAGCTGCAAAACATGGCCACCAACCTCGTCGGGATGGTGACGCTGAACGAGCAGCCGGTGAACAGCCCCGATGAGGGGGGGCTCCCCGCCCTGCAGACGGCGGGGTCTGGCCGTGGTGCGCCCCGGAAAGAAGAGTGCCCTCCAGCGGCAGTTCGAGCGCTCATACGCGCTGAACGCAGCGCTGGCTGCCGTAGACCTTTCGCCCCTGCCACCCCTTGCCAGTGGCCGGCCCGCCCCGCCCGCCGAGGATGAGCTGTACGCAGAAGATCTGGTGCGCGGCTACCGCATTGACGTGTGGGATGCTCAGGCGTCAGCGTGGCGCTCCCTTTGCCAGAGGGTGGGGCGCTATCGCTTCACCGAGCCAGCCGGGGGCGGAGCGCCCATCGAACTGACCAACGAGGAGGACGAAGGCTTCGTGCAGATGGGCGCTACCGAGTCGCTCAACCCTGCGGCCACGCGCGTGCTGCGCGCGCACGAGTCGCTCTTCACCTGGGACGGGTGGAGCCTGAGCGCGCCCCGCCCCGGTCAAACAATCCTGCCCGACCACACGACAGGAAACGCCACCAACCCCGCCGTGACCCCCTTCAAGATGGAGGTTACCTTCCGCGCCAAGCCGCGCAGCCTCCCCCGCCTGCGCTTCGGCTATCGCTACCGCCTGCGCGCCCGCGTGGTGGACCTGGCGGGCAACAGCGTCTTTGCCCCCAGCAGCCCGGACTTTACCCTGAACCAGCCGGAAATCTCCGAGGAGGTTGAGTTCGGACGCTGGGAGCCGATCAGCCCGCCACCGCTTCTGCTGCGCGCGCTCCCCAAGGAGGGGGAATCGCTGGAGCGAATCACTGTCCGCAGTGCCGTGGAGGATGCGCCCGGCAGCATAGCGGCACAAACGAGCGAGCGGCACCTGGCCCCGCCCAAGGTCTCCCAGTTGATGGCCGAGCGCCACCGCAAGTTCGATGGTGCCACAAGTATGCGCAAGGAGAGCGCGGCCTACGACCTCGCCAGCCGCGAGGCAGGCTCGCTCACCCACAGGCTCGATCTTGCGAGCGGCTCGCTGGTGCTGTTGCCAGGGGTGCAAGAGGTGGATGAACCGACCCAGAAGCGCACGTACTGGCTCCAAAGCAACGAGGGCTTCGACATTCCCTACCTGCCCGACCCCCACGCCCGCGGCGTGCTCCTGCTGGGCCTGCCAGGGATGGCGGCGTGGGATGAGATGGTGGATGGCGTGAACCGCCTGCCCTTCCAGGGCGCGTGGCCGGACCCGAAACCGTTCCGCCTTCGCCTTCAGGGCCTGCCTGCCGGGGACGCTGCCGCCGCGCCGCAGTGGGACGCGCTGAACCGCGTGCTGACTGTGCAACTGGCGCAGGGGGAAACGGCACAGGTGCGCGTCGCCTGCTACTTTGAGGAAGCAGATCTGGAGCAGATGGGCGTGTGGGGCTGGACCGCTGAGGCCGCCCCACCCAACCTGGCGACGCTGAAGGCGGAGGCGACAGCCGGCCGCAACTGGCTCCATCTGCCGTTTCGCGAGCTAGTGCTGGTCCACGCGGTGCAGCAGCCGCTTGCGATCCCCGCGCTGAGCGCGTTGGCCGTTGCGCCCGCGCGGCAGGTCGGCGACACCTCTGCCTGGCTTTCCGGCACGCTGGCGGTGGATGGCAAGAGCACGGGCAAGGTGGACCTGTGGGCGGAGTGGGCAGATCCGCTGGACAACCCCGACGACCCTGCCAACGACCCGACAACGGATCTCACCCCGGCCCGCATGATGGTGCGGGAACTGACCCTGCCCGACCCTGGGGAGGACGCCCCTACCCTGCTTTCCCTGCTCCAGGCCATGAATGAGGCGGCTCCGGCGCTGCGCCACCCGCTGGGGGACACAAAATATCATCAGGTGCGCTACACGCCCATCGGCAGCACGCGCTTCCGCGAGCACTTTCCGCCCGCGGTGCTGGCCAACGCAGACAACCTGGTGCGCCCGCGCCCCGGCGAGACCCCCGTGACGACCGTGCTGGACATTCCCAATTCGTCCCGACCTGCCGCGCCAAAGCCGCTTTACCTGCTGCCCGCCTTTCAGTGGTTCGAGCACGAGGCGGCTGGCATCCGGACGCGCGAGCGGCGCGGCGGCGGCATGCGCCTTTATCTGGAGCGCCCCTGGTTCGATTCGGGTGCGGGTGAGTTGCTAGGGGTGCTGGTGCGGCCGTCCGGCCTGCCGGCAACGGGCGAGGCAGCCGAAACGCTGCAAAAGTACAGCAGCGAGTGGGGGCGCGACCCGATCTGGCGGGCGGCAGAAACGGAGCCCCTGCGCTGGGAAGATGTGGCCAATGGCGCAGCGGTGGGGCACAATTTGACGCTGGCGGAGCTACCGAGCCAGGGGGTGCACGTCGTGGGCTTCAAGCCTGTCTACGATGCGGAGCGCAACCTGTGGGTGGCAGACATCCAACTGGATGCGCAGCGCAGCTACATGCCCTTCGTGCGCCTCGCGCTCGCCCGCTACCAGCCCATCTCCGTGCCAGGGGCCCATCTTTCCCCGGTCGTGCTCTCCGACTTCGTGCAGGTCCCGCCCCATCGCCTCGTCGAGTACGACTTGAACAACGTGGTGCCCGGCGGCACGCTGCCGATTCGCGTTATAGGACCCAGTTACCAAAATGATGGGGAGGTGACGGGCACCTCGCTGCTGATCGCGAGGCTGGAGCGCCGCCAGCATGGCGACACCCTCGCCGACGAGCCGATGGGCTGGGAGCCCTTCGCCACCATCGTGCTGGAGCGCACCGGGCAGACGGAGTGGGAGATGGTGTGGGAAGGGACGCTCGACCTGCCGACCCCGCTCCCGCAGCCCCTGCGGGTCTCCGTGCTGGAGGTAGAGGGACATCGCGCCGATGGGCGCGTCCCGACCGACCTGCTCGGCCTGATAACGCATCACGACCCTGCCACGGGCCACGGAAGGGTGGGCACCGAGGAGGGTCGTGGCTATCGCGTCGTCTTCGCAGATGCGACGTTGGTGGGATAGGGGCGGCTAGATGCGGCTGAAGAGCAGGGCCTTCTTCACCTCGCCAATGGCACGCGTAATCTCGATCTCGCGCGGGCAGGCATTGGTGCAATTGAAGATGGTGCGGCAGCGCCACACGCCGTCCGGCTCGTTGAGGATTTCCAGCCGTTGGGCCGCGCCGTGGTCGCGGCTGTCAAAGATGAAGCGGTGCGCCTGAACGATGGCCGCCGGCCCTACATATTCACCCTTGGCCCAGAAGGAGGGGCAGGAGGTCGTACAGCAGGCGCAGAGGATGCACTTGGTGGTGTCATCGAAGACCTCGCGCTCGTGAACGCTTTGCAGGCGCTCACGGGCCGGGGGCGGCTCGTCGTTGATGAGCCAGGGCATGACGCTCCGATACTGAGCGAAGAAGGGCTCCATGTCCACCACCAGGTCTTTGATGACCGGCAGCCCCAGCATCGGCTCCACGCGCACCTCGCGGGGAAAGTCCTTCAGCAGGGCCTTGCACGCCAGGCGATTGACGCCGTTGATGCGCATCGCATCCGAGCCGCAGATGCCCATCGCGCAGGAGCGGCGCAGCGTCAGCGTGCCATCATGGTACCACTTGACCATGTGCAGGGCGTCCAGCACACGGTCCGTCGGGTCCACCTCCAGGGTGTACTCGCCCCACCAGGGAGCGTCATCTTTTTCCGGATTGAATCGCTTGATGCGGATGACTTTTTCCATGCTTGCTCCTGGCGGATTCAGGGTGCCTAATACTTGCGTTCGGTCGGCTGGAACTGGGTGATGACTACCGGCTTGTAAAAAATCTCGTAGCCGCTTCCTGGGGCGCGCCGCACCATCGTGTGCTTGAGCCAGTTCTCATCGTCGCGCTTCTCGTAGTCGCCGCGCGCGTGGCCGCCGCGGCTCTCCTTGCGGTTCAGGGCACATACAGAGGTCGCCTCGGCAACATCCAGCAGGTTGCCAAGCTCGATGGCTTCTAGCAGGTCGGTGTTAAAGCGCTTGCCCTTGTCATCGGTGCCGACTTTCAGGTAGCGCTCTTTAAGCTCGGCTAGGTTGTCCAGCGTGGTGCGCATGCCCTGCTCCATGCGGAAGATGCCGACGCCACGTTGCATGGTGTCCTGCATCTCGTTGCGGATCTTGGCCGGCGTCGCCTGCGAGGTGTCATTGGCGAGAATACGCGCGATCTCGCTGCGCGCCCAGCCGTCTGCGTCGTCAGGGAGCGGCTGAAAATCAATCTCGTTGACGAAGCGGCGCATGTGGACGCCAGCCCGCTTGCCAAAGACGACGAGGTCGGTCAGCGAGTTGGTGCCCAGGCGGTTCGCGCCGTGGACAGAGACGCACGCCACCTCGCCCGCCGCATAGAGTCCATACACGGGCGTGTTGTCGGCATCCATGATCACGCGCCCATCCACATCGGTCGGGACGCCGCCCATCCCATAGTGGGCGGTTGGCTGCACAGGGATCGGCTCCGTGACCGGGTCCACCCCCAGGTACACGCGCGAGATTTCCACGATGTCGGGTAGCTTCTTGAGCAGTGCCTCTTCGCCCAGGTGGACGGCGTCCAGGTGGACATAGGGCTTGCCCCCGATCCCGCGCCCCTCCTCGATCTCCAGGTGGATGGCGCGGGAAACCACGTCGCGCGAGGCCAAATCCTTCATGGTGGGGGCGTAGCGCTCCATAAAGCGCTCGCCCTCGCTGTTGCGCAGCACGCCCCCCTCGCCGCGCACCCCCTCGGTGATAAGAAAGCCAAGCTTGTAAATGCCGGTGGGATGGAACTGGTAAAACTCCATGTCTTCCAGC
This sequence comes from uncultured Chloroflexia bacterium, assembly GCA_963721895.1. GTDB lineage: Bacteria > Chloroflexota > Anaerolineae > Ardenticatenales > Ardenticatenaceae > CAVRLZ01. The sequence goes on from CAVRLZ010000003.1 coordinate 139,475, forward strand.
GGCAGCCCCTTGCGCAGCAGGATGGCAGGGGCGTCACCGGTCAGCGTGAATGCGTTGGAGGTGACGCTCCACGCCTTGCCCCAGCCGCCCGTTGCCAGCATCACCGCCTTGGCATGGAAGGTGTGCAACTCGCCCGTGTCAATCTCGTAGGCAATCACCCCCTTGCAGACCTTGCTCCCGCCATCATCCTCGATGATCAAGTCGAGCATGTGGTACTCGTTGAAGAAGGTTACCCGCTCCTTCATGCACTGCTGGTAGAGGGTCTGAAGGATCATGTGGCCCGTGCGGTCAGCGGCATAGCAGGAGCGGCGCACGGGTGCCTTGCCAAAGTCGCGCGAGTGGCCGCCAAAGGGGCGTTGGGCGATTCGCCCTTCCGGGGTCCGATCAAAGGGGAGCCCCATGTGCTCCAATTCCAGGATCACGTCAATGGCATCGCGGCAAAGCACCTCGATGGCATCCTGGTCCCCAAGATAGTCAGAGCCCTTCACCGTGTCATAGGCATGCCACTGCCAATGATCTTCTTCCAGATTGCCCAGAGCCGCGCCGATACCCCCCTGCGCGGCACCCGTGTGCGAGCGGCTGGGGTAAAGCTTCGACAGCACAGCCACCTTCGCCCCTCGCGAGGCGTACAGGGCCGCCATCAGGCCGGCGCCGCCCGCCCCTACAACGATTGCGTCAAATTGGTGAGTCGCCATTGGTTCCCCTACGAAATCAGGTGAAGGAGCGCCGAGGTTCCCTCGCGGGCAATCCAGGCGTCGGAGTCAAACGCGATAATCACGTAGGCGCCCATTCCCAACAAGGCGACATAGAGCAGGTATAGCGCGGTTTTGGCGGCCACCCGCATCCCGTCATGATGGATGTAGTCCTCGATCACGTAGCGCACCCCGTTGGTGCCGTGGGTAAAGGAAAAGATAAGCAGCCCCAGGTCAAAGGTGCGCCAGCCGGCACTCTGCCAGCGGCGGGCGATGACCAGAAAGTCAATTTCAGCCACATCCACCACGAAATGCATGTAATAGAGGTGGAACATCGCCATGAACAGCAAGATGATCCCGCTGACGCGCATGAAGAACCAGGCGAACAGCTCGAAATTGCTGGAACGCTCCATGCGCCCCACTGCCGAGCGGAAGGTAGCAGTTTTTTGCATAGGTGGCTCCTGATGGAGGGATTAAAGGTGCTCGACGATGGAAACGAGGATAGCCAGGGTGGTCGGGACAAAGATTACCAAGAAGATGGCAACCTGTGCCCACACCGCTTGACGCTGGTATTTCCACAGGCGGGGCACAAAATCCAGCAGGGTAATGCGCGTCCCGTTGAGGGCATGCCAGATCAACCCGAAGAAGAGGAAGATATGGCCCAAGCGCGCGACCGGGTGGTGGTAGATCGTGGTAAGCTCGTTGAAAAGCTCCGGGCCGAACATCATCAGGTAGATGTCGAAGATGTGCAGGGCCAGGAACAGAAAGACGCCCAATCCGGTGGCGCGATGCAGGATCCACGACCATTGCCCCTCGCGCCCACGATACAGGATGCCCTGCACAAACGTGTCATACGTGCTTCGGACCATCGAACGGACCCTCCTTAGTCGGCGCTACGAGATTGTGAAAAAAGGCTCAGATGACAGGGAAATTATAGCCACCCCCGTGACAGGGGTCAATCTGCTCTGATCTTTTTCAAGGAAAGCAGGGAGAGAACCGGCAGCCTTATAAAAGCTCGTTCACGTGGCGGCGCCCGGCGAAACCCGTGTGCAACTCGTGCCACCATTCCACCTCGCCCTCACCGAGCCGCCAGCAAAGGTAGATGGTGCGCCCCTCGTGTAGGGCAGGAAAGTCACACAGCGCGGTGGCGGGGTCCTTCACCTCGACCCCCAGCGCCTGGATGGCAGCCAGCATCGTCTCGAAGCGCACAAACGCAAGGTACATCTGGCTGGCTGCCGCGCTACCGCTGTCCGAGCCGCTTTTTTCCAGCACGCCCGCCACCTGGGGGCGCAGCGTGATAATCTGATCGTGGGCTGCCACAAGCGGGGCTGCAAGCCTTTGCACGCGCGGCAAAAACCTGTTGGCCTCCTCGACCGTAAAATAGCGCATGCTTCCCCTCCCCTGCATGCTACAGCATGGTGTCACACTTCGAACCACTGAAAGATCACGATGCGCGACGGGCGCTGCATGCGATCAACCTCCACGGCTACCACATCAATGCGCCACGCGACTGGCTCGTCCCCAACCTGCTGCAGGAGCCACTGCTCGGCGGCGCGGTGCAGCAGGGCCAGCTTACGGCGCGTGAGGGCTAGCTCCGGCGGGCCAAAGGCTTGCCCCTGCCGCGACTTGACCTCCACAAAGGCCAGACCGGCTGCATCTTCCGCCACGATGTCAATTTCCCCACCAGGGATGCGCCAGCGCCGCTCCAGGATACGGTAGCCAGATGCCCGAAGCGCATCGGCTGCCCATTGCTCGCCGCGCTTGCCCCGCGCAGCCAGGTCCCGTCGCCCCATCGCATCCCTCACCTAGAGGAAGCTTGTGCCGCCCACATGCCGCCCCTACTCATCCAGCGGCAGCCGCCCCTGCTCGACCGTGAAGGTCTGAAGGGGTTTCCACGTCATACGGTGCTGGGGCGTGGGCCCTAATACGCGCAGAGCCGACCGATGGGCCGGCGCCGCATAGCCCTTGTTGGAGGCAAAGCCATAGCCGGGCCACGTCTGCTCCAGCGCCTGCATCCAGCGGTCACGCTGCACCTTCGCCACGACCGAGGCCGCAGCAATGGACAGCGAGGCATCGTCGCCGCGCACGATGGCACGCTGCGGGCGCACCTCATCGGCAAGCGGAAATGCGTCAAGCAGGAGACATTCCACGGGGCAAGGCAGGGCGGCAAGCGCGCGCCGCATGGCAAGCTGGCAGGCAGCCACGATGCCAAGCGCATCAATCTCCGCCGCCGAGGCCGCCCCCACCGCCCACCCCAGCGAGACCTCGCCAATCTGCGGCAGCAGGCGCTCCCGCTGGGCAGCGGTCAGCTTCTTGGAATCGCGCAGGCCGGCGGCCCGCAACAGCGTGCCGATGACGGGGTCCGGTGGCAGCACCACGGCCCCAGCCATAACCGGCCCGGCCAGACAGCCGCGCCCCACCTCGTCCAGCCCGGCGACGTAATGGTGCCCTGCCTGCCAGAAAGCTTGCTCGAACGCCAGATCGGGGGCCATGGCGTGGAGTCTAGCACAGCGGCGAAAAAAGCAACAGACAAACAGAAAGAGCACGGGGGATGCCGTGCTCTTTTTGAAAAGGCGGGTGCGTGCTAGCGCCGGCGCTCCTTGAGGCGCGCCTTCTTGCCGGTACGCTCACGCATATAGTACAACTTGGCGCGGCGCACACGTCGCGCGGCGCACCACCTCGAACTTCTCGATACGCGGGCTGTACAGGGGGAAGATACGCTCCACCCCAACGCCGTGCGCACCGATGCGCCGCACGATCACGCTGCGGTTGCTGCTGCTTCCCTGCAGGCCGAGGACGAGCCCCTCAAACACCTGCACGCGCTCGCGCTTGCCCTCCACGATGCGCACGTGGACGCGCAGGGTGTCCCCTGGCTCGATGCTGGGCAGGTCTGCGCCAAACTTTTCTTTCTGCTCAGCTTCCAACATCTCGATGAGGTTGGCCATGGCTGCTCTCCTTCAAAAAATCACAATAAAAACGCCCCAAAAAGGGCGTTTTGTGGGCACCTACTGTATAGCAAGACATTATAACATGTCTGACAGGGGGCGGCAAATTATGGACAGGGAACGTTGCCATGTCGCGCTCACCGTTGCAAACCATGGGCGGCAGTGCCCCGGCCCCGGTGAACACACAATACTGCATCACCCCCCTGGAGGGGATTGAACTTGGTATACTTTGCCAGCGTGTCGCTAGAGGCGGGCGAACGCACCCGTGCTGCCCTGCTACTCACCATGCGCTCGCTCGCCTACTACGACGACGCCCGCGCCGCCTGGGTGGCGGACGCGGGCGAGTTCGAGGGGCTGAGCGGGGCTTCGGCACAAGACATTCGTGCCCGAGCCACCTTTACGATCTCGGACGATTGGGTGTCACCCGTGGGCTGGCCATCACGAGTCGAGAGGATGCCAGCCGCTTCCTGCCAGGGGCGCTACCGCTCGGAGGGGCGCCCCTGGTAGGCCCACCGGTGTACCCCGGAGCCCACCTGGATTGGCCCCTCGTCGCTTTCCGGCAGGTGAACGGTTGCCGTGCTGTTGGGCGGAATTACCACCTCTACCTCGACCTGATCCCCCTCGATCCGCCACGAGGAGGAGGCCATGCCATAGGGGGTTTTGTGGCGGGCCTGAGCATGGCGAAGCTCACCGCCGGGCCGAGGCCGAATGTCCAGATGGCGATAGCCGGGCGCGCCGGGGGCCAGCCCGGCAACAGAGCGATGGAGCCAGTCGGCCACAGCGCCGAGCGCGTAGTGGTTAAATGAGGTCATCTCCCCGGGGTTGATGGAGCCATCAGGAAGCATGCTGTCCCACCGCTCCCAGATGGTGGTGGCCCCCATCGTGACCGGGTAAAGCCAGGAGGGGCACTCGCGCTCGGTGAGAAGGCGGAACGCCGTGTCCCACGCCCCCACGCTGCACAGCGCGTCGCAGACGAGGGGGGTCCCCACAAAGCCAGTGCTGATGCGATAGTCCCCCTCGCGAACCAGGTCGGCCAGTCGCTCGCCCGCCTGCTGGCGTTGCGCGGGATCGGTCAGCAGGCCAAACTGCAGGGCCAAGGCGTAGCCCGTGGTCGAATCACCGCGTAGCACGCCCTCCGGCGAAAGGTACTCGGCGGCAAAGGCGGCACGCACCTCGTCGGCAAGGGCGAGATAGTACGCCTCCTCCTCCGAGTTACCGAGCACGCCTGCGGCCTCCCCCACGCGTTGGGCCGAATGCGCGAAAAAGGCGGTAGCCACCAGATCGCCGGGCGTGCGCGCCGCCCAGGGCTGATCCGGTGGCGCGCTCGGGTCCAGCCAGTCCCCCAACTGCTGCCCCTGATTCCACACTCGACCTTCGCCCGCGATGCGGGCAATCGTGTCCACCCAGGCGCGCATGCTGGGGAACTGCGCCTCCAAAATCGCCCGGTCGCCGTAGCGTTGATACAGCACCCAGGGCACGATGACGGCAGCATCGCCCCAGGCGGCTGCCACCATGTGCTCAAATTCGGGCGGGGGCACTATAGCGTTGGGCACCACCAGGGGCACCACGCCACCGGCGGCCTCCTGTTCAACCGCCAGATCCTCCAGCCAGGATTGGAGAAAGCCTGACACGTCATACAGGAAGCTCGCCGTGGGGGCGAAAATCTGGATGTCGCCCGTCCAGCCCAGCCGCTCGTCCCGCTGCGGGCAATCGGTGGGGATGTCCAGAAAGTTGCCGCGCATGCTCCACACCACGTTTTCGTGCAGGCGATTCAAGAGCGGGTCGGAGCAGTCGAACCATCCCGTGCGCTCCAGGTCGGAGTGGATTACCACAGCATGAATCGCATCGGCCTGGAGCTCGCCCGGCCAGCCCTCGACCTCCGCGTAGCGAAAGCCGTGAAAGGTGAAGCGGGGCTCCCAGCTTTCCGGCGCGCCGCCCCGCAGCGTGTAGCGGTCGGTGGCCGCAGCCTGGCGCAGGGGGCGGATGGACAACTCGCCCCCCTCCAGCACCTCGGCGTGGCGCAGGGTGAGGGTTTGGCCGGGCTCGCCCTGCACGGTCAGGCGCAACCACCCCACCAGGTTCTGGCCGAAGTCGAGCAGGGTGCGGCCCCCGGGCAGGGGGGTGAGTGTCTACGGGGGCGATCAACTCGGTGCGGCGCACGGGCGGGCCGGTGGGGGCCACCAGCGTGCCCAGGTCGTACTCGAGCGTTTGCACGCCCGCCCACTCGCTGTCGTCGTAGCCCGCCGCCGCCCACCCGGGCCGCTCCAGGCGGGCATCGTACGTCTCACCGTCATAGATGTCGTTGGCCAGGATCGGGCCCGTGGCGGTGCGCCACCCCTCGTCCGTGCCCACCCGCTCGACAGTGCCATCCTCATACACCAGTTCAAGCTGTGCCAGCAGGGCGAGCTGATCGCCGTAAATGTTGCGGCGCCCCCCGCCAAAGCCAATCCGACCCCGATACCAGCCATCCCCCAGGATGGCGCCTATGGCATTCCGCCCCGGTTGGAGCAACGCCGTCACATCAAAGGTCTGATAGCGCAGCCTATGGGAATACACGGTCCAGCCGGGGTCGAAGAGGTGATCCCCCACGGGGGCCCCGTTTAGCTGCGCCTCGAACAGCCCCAGCGCGGTGATGTAAAGCCGCGCGCGCACGACCCCCGGACGCACCTCGAACTCACGGCGCAGCATGGGCGCGGGCTGTGCCTGCGTTCGATCCTCCTCCCCCTCGGGCGTGATAAAGCCTGCGCTCCAATCGTCAGGGTGGAGCAAGCCCACCTCCGCCGTAGTAGGGACACTCCACGCCGACCACTCTCCGTCTTCCCCCCGCGCCCGCACGCGGACCGAGACGCGCTCCCGCGAGGTCAATGGCTCGAAGGGCCAGTCCACCAGCACGGACTGGTCGGAATCGCGTTGGACCGTCTGGGGTGACCGGCTTCCATCCGGCCAGCTTGCCTCGATCTCGTACCCCGCCTGCATCCATCCGCTGGCTGCTGTTTCCACCAGCCAGGACAAACGCGGCGACCCCGTGCCGATGCCAAGCGGCTCGCGGCGGTGCTCAAAGCGGACCTCGGTTACGGTGGCCGAAAGATCGTCTGACTGCATCGCTTCATGCGTTATCATGGTTTGTATGTTATCCCTTGACTGCCCCGGCTGTCATGCCTGCCACGATCTGCCGCTGGAAGAACATGAACATGAGGAGGGGCAGGATGGTAATGATGATCACATCCGCGAAAAGCAGATTCCACGCGGAACTGAACTGGCTGATAAAGCTATACAGCGTCAACTGGACTGTGACGTTTTCCGCCCCCGGCAGAAAGTAGAGAGGCCCCACAAAGTCGTTGTAGACCGCGACCGACGACACGACGATCACTGTCACGATGGCAGGCCACAGCAGCGGCAGGATGATCGAGCCAAAGACGCGCAGGGGGGATGCCCCGTCCATAATCGCGGCCTCATCGAGCTCGCGCGGGATGGTGGACATGAAGGTGCGCAGGATCACCGTTGCGAAGGGCATGAGAAAGGAGACCTCGACAAAGATCATGCCGAGCAGCGTCTTGTACAACCCGAGCTTTTGCAGGACAAAGATCGTCGGTACGACGGCGGGGGGGATGATGAGCCCGGCCAGGATCACTGTGCTGGCAACGGATGCGAGACGATCGCCACGACGCTGCATCACGAAAGCAACCAGGGCGGAGATCATGACCACCAGCGATACGGAGCTGACTGTCAGCAGTACGCTGTTCCAAGTGGCCCTAAGCATTCGGTTGTCCCCGAAGCTGAGGACTTCCCCGAAATTCTGAAGCAGTTGGAAGTTCGCAGGCCAGGTGAACTCGAGCAGGGCAGCCTCCTGCCTCGTCTTGGAGGCGATGACCACCATGAACACGAAGGGCACCACGAAGACCAGCGCGATGAGCAGCAGAGCGACGGTGTCCGGCAAAACTCTGGAAAGAAACTTACGGGCTCTCATATATCAAGCTCCTTCCGGCTGGAGTACCACGACAAGGGGTAGACGATAATCGTTACGAGGACAAAGAGCACCACATTGCCAGCCGTTGACAATCCGTAGAAACCCGCCTGGTACTGCTTGTAGATCACGGAGGTGAGCACGTCGGAGGCAAAGCCCGGGCCGCCGCCAGTCATGGTCCAGATCAGGTCAAAGGTTCGCAGGCCGCCGATAAACGACAGCAGGATGACGGTGAAGGTGGCATTGCGACTCAGGGGAAGAATGATGTGCCGGAACTTCACCCACGTCCCCCCCTCAAGCCGGGCGGCTTCAAAGTACTCGGTGGGGATGGAGACGATGGCTGCAATAAAGATCAGCGTGGCCAGCCCCACCCCCTTCCACACATCCACCAGGGCCACCGAGAAGAGGGCAAGTTCGGGGTTGCCCAACCAGTCCGGCTGGGGAAGCCCCAGCGAGCCCAGGATGAGGTTGATGAGCCCCGTTGAGGGCTGCATGAGCACTGAAAAGGTGATCCCGACCGCCACGGTGCTCACCAGGACTGGGAAAAAGATGATGCTCCGGAGCAGTCCCTTGAGCCGCAGGTTGGAGGTGAGCAGCATGGCCAGCGGAAGCGAGATGATGACCTTCAAGCTACTGGTCATCAATGCGTAGACGATTGTGTTCCACAGACCAGCTATAAGTTGCGGATTTTCCAGGAAGGTCCGGTAGTTGTCGAGTCCTATAAAGGTAGAGTCGAAGAGGGTCCAACGCGTCAGGCTGAAATAAAACGCCAGCAACGTTGGCACCACAAAGAACACCCCGAACATCAGGGCAGCAGGCAGGTAGAACCAATTGGGATAGGTCCGCTCTATAGCACGCGGAAGGGCTTGGGCCGCCATAGTTTAGAAACTCCTCCACCCGTTGGTGGGCGGTGCTGCGTTGGATGTTGAAGGTCGGGGGTTGCCCCCCGACCCTTGAACCGTTTCAAAGGAACAGCATGGGAAGGGTTATTCCCAGCCCGGCAGTCCGAGTTGTAGCGCCTGCTGAGCGACATCACGGTCGTAGTTCGCTGCGCCCGTCTCGGCATCCATCTGGCCGGAGCCGACGGCGACGGTGATCTGCTCCAGCGACGGTCCCTTCAGCGGCGAGAGAAATTCCAGGGCCGGAACAGAGCGCCCCTCGTCAATGTAGACGGCCATATCCTTTACGGCTGGCAGCACGTCATCTGGCAGGGTTGCCTCCTTGATCAGGTAGGGCCCCTGCGGCTCCACCTTCGCCGTCAGGGCATCGGCCCCTTCCACGGAGGCGATAAAGGCCAGGAACGCCTTGGCCTCCTCGACATGCTCGCTGGTCTTGGGAATATAGGTTCCAGCGGGCATCCAGATCGTGGCGCAGGGGGGCTCCCCCTCTGGGCCGGGCTGCCCGAAGAAGCCGATGTCGTCCACCTGCTCCGGATAGGTCGAGGCGATCGTCCCAAGCGCGAAGGAGAGCATCGGGTAGTGGGCACTCTCGCCCTCTGCAATCATCTTGAGGGCCTGGTCGTAGGTCGTCGTGGCGAAGTTCTCCTGCCACCATCCGTCCTCAAAGCCCTGCTGCAGATAGCTGAAGCTCCGCACAGCCGCTGGCGTCGTGGCGAGTTGAATCTCGTTTGCGGTGTACGCCTCTGCAAATTCCGGCATTTCCTGAGCAATGTTGCAATAGTCGGCCAGCACAAACAGTTGCGAGGTCCAGGTGTCGCCAAAGCTGGCGATCACGGGCGCGATCCCCGCCGCCTGGAGTTGCTCGTTGTTTGCTTCGAACTCGGCCCATGTGGTGGGCACGCTGAGGCCGTTTTCCTCATAGACACGCTTGTTGTAAAGGATGCCGCCACCCATGGCGGGGCCGGTTGGCACGCCGTAGATGCCCTCTCCCTGGGAGACGGTGGGGACGAACGACTCGACGATGTTGTCAATGAACGGCTCGCCTGAAAGGTCCACCAGGGTCTGGCTCGGATTCAGGGCCTGAAGGAGGGCGCCTGAATTGTAAAAGAAGATATCGGCCATATCGCCCGTGGCCAGGCGGGTCTTGACCAGGTTATCCCCTTCTGCGCCACCCGGACGCGTCTCGATATTGATGGTGACGTTGGGGTTCTTCGCCACGTAGGCATCCGCAAGGGCCTGAGTCATGGAGCGGGTAATCTCGCTGTCATCAACGAGGTAGGTGAGGGTAACCGCTTCGTCCGCTGCGCCGGCTTCTTCCCCCGTGGTAGCTTCCCCATCGGTGGGGGCCTCCTCGGACGGGGTTGACTGGGAGGCACAGGCGACCGTGAGGGCGACAAGGCAAATCAGGAGTACGACGCGATACAGCAATTGAACAGGTTTCATGTTCTCCTCTGAGCAAAAAGGCTGTTTTAGCCTGGATATATGAGCAACTCGGCTGACGATAGCCGCCACACAAAACAGTGCTTCAGAGTAGACTTACCCGCCGCGACCTTGTATACTTCCCCGCGGCAAGCGAAGTTTCTCCTTGCAACCTATGTTGCGAGCTTGTACTTCGGCTGGTGCCAGGGGGTACCGTGATCCGCCAAGATGACCGGTACCCCCTCTTCTTTCGACCTCTGATTCTGATAGGCCCTCGTGGGCAATTGATCGTCTCTTCGCTGTGTTACCTCCTGGCAGGATGCCTTGCACTCGACGTAATTACTGGGGAGCAGGGCCGGTTGACTCGCGGACTATCAAGCGGGCAGGGTAGCGCTCCGTCTGGCGGGGCCGCTCTGGCTCTTGAATGCGTGCCAGCAACAGCCTGACCGCCGCCCGGCCCAACACGTGAATATCCTTCGTCACCGTGGTAAGGCGCGGAACCAGAAATCGCGCCATCAAAATGTCATCGTAGCCGACCAGCGAGATATCCTCGGGAACCCGTAGCCCCGCATCGCTGATAGCACGCAAGGCCCCCATGGCTAGCAGGTCGTTGATTGCCAGGATGGCCGTCGGTCGCTCCGGCAAGGTCAGGAGTTGGAGCGTTGCCTGGTACCCCTCCTCGATGGTGGGACCACAGCGAGCAATCAACCTGTCGTCAAGCGGCTGCCCGGCGGCAAGCAATGCTTCGCGATACGGCTGCAGGCGGTCCATCGCATGCTCCGCGTTCTCGACGCCAAACAGCAGGGCAATACGGCGATGATTCAGCCCCAAAAGGTAGCCTATTACTTCCTTGGTCGCCTCGTGATAATTCGAGGCCACGATGTCGGTAGTACTGTAGCCGTTGAGATGATCACCGATCTGGACAATGGGCATCTGTCGCTTGGAGAAACGCTGGAGGGAATCCTGGCTTTCCGCGGATGCAGCCATGTAGGAGCTAGGCAAGATCAGGCCATCAATGCGCCGCTGGGACAGGTCCTTGAATATCTCGCTGGCATACTCTCCTTTGAGCGCGATGTTGCTCAGTAGCACCTGATAGCCTGCCGCGCGTGCTTCCTGCTCCACCCCCTCGGCGGTTTCCCAAAAGTGCGGGTTGCGAATGTCCAGGATAACCAGGCCGATAGTCTTGGTATCGCCCGAGCGGAGGGCGCGCGCACGCGCATCGGGCACATAGCCCAGATCCTCGATGGCCTCCAACACGCGCTGGCGGGTTTCCTCGGAGATGGGTACCTTGCCATCTACCACCCCGTTCAGGACGTAGGAAACAGTCGCCCTCGATACGCCCGCTTCACGGGCAACGTCAACCTGTGTGGGTCGTTTCATGGGGCGGAGCACCTTTCTGGAACGTAGACGAAACCAAGTGGAGCAGTGATAAATCAGCTTGCTCGTCTCACCTTACACGTGTAAGGTCATAATAAAGAAAAATAACACGCTTGTCAAGAGTGTTTTTTGGAGATCTTTATCCAAAGAGGGGCCACCCCTGCTCTTCCATGAGCGCGGGCGGCCCCCTGACCCCAACTCGATTTCCTCTAGCTGCTACTCCTGCTCTGCATCGTCGAAAAAGCGCTGTCCCACTCTGCCCCGCCCCGCGGCTCATACATGGTCTGCGGGACGGAGGCTGCCACCGCCGCGCGCCCGGCGGCCAAATCCGGCAGGTGGCCGGTCGCAACTGCCTGGACGAGCAGGTTTCCCAGCGCCGTCGCCTCGACAGGCCCCGCCACGACCTGCCGACCCGCGGCGTCGGCAGTCAACTGGCAGAGCAGCGCATTCTGGCTGCCCCCGCCCACGACACGGATTGTGTCGAAGGTGCGCCCCGTAAGGGTTTCCAACGACTCGATCACCCCGCGCTGTTTGAGCGCAAGGCTGTCCAGGCAGCAGCGCACGATCTCCCCCACGCTTGTCGGCTCTGGCTGGCCGCTGCGCTGGCAAAAGGCACGCAGGGCAGCGGGCATGTCAGGGGGGGCAAGAAAATCAGGGGCGTCGGGGTCCACCAGGCTACGGAGGGGCGGTGCCGCCTCGGCCTCTGCCACCAACTCCGGCCAGCTATAGCTGTGCCCCTCCCGCTGCCAGTGGCGCTGGCATTCCTGGAGCAGCCATAGCCCTGTCACGTTCTTGAGCAACCGGATGGTGCCCGCCACCCCGCCCTCGTTGGTGAAGTTGAGCCGCTGCGCCGCCTCAGTCAGGATCGGCTCGTCTAGTTCGACCCCTACCAGATTCCACGTGCCGCTGCTGATGTAGACACTCCGCTCGTCCAGGGAGGGGATGGCGGCCACGGCGCTCGCGGTATCGTGGGTGCCCACGGCAATCACGGGCACAGGATGGCGCAAGCCCACCTCGTCCCGCACCTCCGGCAACAGCTCCCCCAGGACGACGCCGGGCGGCACCACATCGGGCAGGATGGCGGTGGGCAGACCCACCTCGTCCAAAAGCTCAGTCGCCCAGTGGCGCGATTGCGCATCCAGAAAGTTGGTGGTGGTGGCGTTGGTGTACTCGGCCACCCTGCGGCCGGTCATCCAGAAATGGAAAAGGTCAGGCATGAGCAGCAATGTATCGGCAAGGGCAAGGGACGGGGCATCGCTGTGCGCCAAACTGGCAAGCTGGAAAAGCGTGTTGAAGGGCAACCGCTGGATGCCGGTCCGAGCAAAAAGACGATCGGGCGGGACGATGCTTTCGACCCACTCCGCCATGCCCGTCGTGCGCGGGTCGCGATAGTGGTGGGGGTTGCCGAGCAGGTTCCCCTGGCTGTCAAGCAGTGCAAAGTCCACAGCCCAGGTGTCAATGCCGATCCCCGCCAGGGGCGCCTCGTGGTGCAGGGCGTATTCGCGCATCCCCGTTTTGATTTCCTGCCAAAGCCGCAGCACATCCCAGTACAGATGGCCGCGCACCGATACCGCGCCGTTGGGGAAGCGGTGCAATTCATGCAGCGCCCAGCGCTCCCCGTCCCACTGACCGAGCATCACGCGACCGCTGGAAGCACCCAGGTCCACAGCAAGAAAGTTGGTCGGCTGGCTCATAGTGTCACACCAGGGTTGTCTGGACATCAAAGGCGGCAATCACCTCGCGCAACTCGTCGAGGGTCAAGCCTTCTCCGAGGCCGCCGTTGGCCAGGTCCATCGTCTCGTACAGCGCCGCCGTCTCGGCATACTCGATGCGGTCCGCGGCCCGCGTGACGGAAACATCGGAGCGCGCCATGACCCCGTGCTTGCTCCACAGCACCACGCGATGCTCGCGCAGGCCACGCACGTTCGCCTCCATCAGCGCGGGCGAGCCGGGCAGGATAAAGGGCAGGACGCCGATTCCTTCCGGCAGGTTGACTATGGTTTCCGGCTCCCATCGCATCAGGCGCCTGTTCAGATAGCCCGTGTCCCGATAGGCAGGGATATGGCTCAGGTAGGTCAGATGCGGGGGCTGCGCGTGGATGAGGGCGTGAAAGTTGGTGCCGGTCCGAGCCACCTGATCGCTGTGCACGGCCAGATGGGAGTTGAACTCGCTTGTGACGCGCGCGAAGAGGCGGCGCGAGGTGCTCCGCAGGCGCGCGCTTGTGCCATCGTCGCTGATGGCCACCACTGCCAGGTTGGCGGCGGGGTCAATGCGAATGTCACGCAGCCGACGACCCGACCCGGTGACGATCAGTTGCTTCCCAGCCAGTGCGGGCACTGGCTGGGGGAGCGACAGGGGCTCGTCCAGGGGAAAGCGGCGGCGAACCTCCAGCGGCCAGCCGATGCAGAGCGAGATGTTGCCCGCGGCACCCTCGCTCGCGTCAATGCTGCTGATGCGAAGGCCCGCCTCGCCGATATTGTCCAGCAGTTCGTCCAGGTCAGGATAGGGATCGTTCAGGGGCATGGGTGGGCCTTACCGCAGGAAAGCTTCGTGCAGGCCACCATCCACCGTGAGGATCTGCCCGGTGGTCTGGCGGAGGCGATGGGTGAGCAGGAGGAAGAGCGCCTCCGCCTGATCGGCCGGCGTGATGGGTCGCTTCAGCAGGGTACGGTTGGCGTAGAACTGCGACAGCTTGTCGGTCAGGCTCTCGGTCGCCTCATCCTCTGAGTAGGGAATGTTGTACTTGGCGAGCGAGGCAATCACGCGGTCACGCGGGAACATGGAACTGCCCTGCACGACGGTAGCGGGCGCTACGCCATTCACGCGCACCAGGGGCGCCAGTTCGATGGCCAACTCGCGCACGAGGTGGTTGGCGGCGGCCTTGCTGGTATCGTAGGCCACGCTCCCCTTCTTGGCCACCGCCGCATTGACGGAGGTGGTCAGCACCAGGTTCGCAGGAAGTTGCTGCTCCTTCCACAGGTGGGCCGCCTCGTCGGCCACCAGATAGAGCCCCGTCACGTTGATGGCGAAGGTCTGCGCCCACTTTTCGTCTGGTATGCGCCCGGCAGTGTCGGGCGAGACAAAGATACCCGCCGTGACCGCTATGGCGTCCAGCCCACCATAGGCCAGGGTGAGCTGATCGAGCATGCTCGCGAATACTCTGGCGGTCGGTGATGTCGGCGCGCAGGCCGACGGCGGGCCCGCAGCCAGAAATGCCGCTGCCCGCCACGCCGATGCCCACGCCGTGCCGCGCGGTGATCGCGTCCGCCGTCGCCTGCGCGCCCGCCTCGTCACGGTCCACGCTGACAACGTGCGCGCCCTCCCTGGCGATGCGAAGCGCCAGTTCCCGCCCGATCCCGCTGCCGCCGCCCACCACCGCAATAATCTGCCGCGCCAACTCTTTTTCCGCCGGCATGCGCTGGAGCTTGGCCTCCTCGAGGAGCCAGTACTCGATGTCAAAGGCTTCCTGGAGCGGGAGCGCTGTGTATTCGTCAATCGCCTCCGCGCCGCGCATGACTTCGATCGCGCAGTTGTAAAACTCGGCGGTGACGCGCGATTCGCTCTTGTCCTTGCCCCAGGCAATCATCCCCAGCCCAGGGATAAGAATCACCGTCGGGTTCGGGTCGCGCATGGCGGGCGAGTCGGCGTGCTTGTGCGCCTCGTAGTAGGCGGCGTAATCGGCGCGGTACGCTTCCAGCCCCTCAGCCAACAGTTGCTTGAGCCCTGCCACATCGTTCGCGTCCGGCTGCCAGGCCACGTAGAGCGGCTTGATCTTGGTGCGGAGAAAGTGGTCCGGGCAGGAGGTGCCCAGCCCCGCCAGCCGCGGCGCGTCATGGCTGTTGACAAAGCGGAGGATCGTCTCGTCCTCCTGCACGGTGCCGATAAATCGCTTCTGCTGGCTGACCTGCCCACGCAGCCAGGGCAAAATCTGGGTAAACACGCTGTGGCGTTCCCCCTCGTCCAGCGACTGATACTGTTGCCCCCCAAAGGTCTGCTTCGCCACGGTCCCGCTCGGCTATGTAGCGCCCCGCCCGCTCGATCAGGTCAAGGGTAAGCTCGTAGCACGCCTTGTCGTCGTCCGCCCAGTTGATCAGGCCGTGGCTTCCCAGGATCACCCCCTTTGCGTCGGGGTGCGCCTTGACCACCTCTTCCAGCTTGAGGCCCAGGTCAAAGCCGGGGCGCTGCCAGGCGGTCCACACCACCTCGTCGCCATAGATCTCCTGGGTCAGCCGCTCGGAGTGCTTCGCCGCCGCTATCGCGATCACGGCATTGGGGTGCATGTGGTCAATATGCTTCGCAGGCACAAAGGCGTGCAACGGGGTGTCAATCGAGGAGGGGCGCGGATTCAGGTTGAAGGTCGCGTGCGGGTAGAGCCCCACCATCTCATCCTCGATGGGCGACTTCGGCCCACGCTGCGGGGCATGGTAATAGTGCTTCTTCAGCCCCAGCAGCTTTTCCATGTAGAGCGAGGAAAAGTTTTCGCGCTTGGCGGTGCGCAGGTCGCCGCCGGAGCCCTTGACCCACAGCACCTCGACCGATTCCCCGGTCAGCGGGTCTTCCTGCTGGAGCTTCGAGGAGGTGTTGCCGCCGCCTGTGTTGGTAATGCGCTGGTCGCTGCCCAGGAGGTTCGAGCGATAGACCAGGCGCTCCACCGGGTCGAGCGCGTCTGCGGTGGCGTCGTCCCAACGATAGTGTACATGTTCGAACGCTACGTTATTCTGTGCCATGATCCTCTTCCTTTTTGTAGATGGTTGATCGTCACGGGCGGCTCATGCCCGCTGGGACAGTTCCTGTTCCTCATACGTCTGAATCGCTTCCAAAAGCTGGAGGCCGACAGGAGCCTCCGCGCGCGTGCAATACTCGTCCCAGACAGCCCCCCACGGCATCCCTTTCAATTCCTCGAGGAGGGCCAGGCGGGCTGTGTAGTGCCCTGCCTGCTCCCACGTGCGTAGCTGCTCGGTGGGCTCCAGCAGGGCCAGCAGGGCGGCGCGCAGAACATTGCGCGCCCCGATGGCCCACGCCCCCACGCGGTTGATGCTGGCGTCAAAGTAATCCAGCCCGATGTGCACGCGCTCCAGGTTGTCGCCCGTCACCACTTCCCGCAGGATGGCCTGCGTCTCGTCGCTCAGGGTCACCACGTGGTCGCTGTCCCAGCGCACGCCGCGGCTGATGTGCAAGGCCACGCCGGGAACGACCATCAGCACCGAGGAAAGCTTGTCCGCTATGGTTTCGGTAGGGTGAAAGTGACCGCTGTCCAGGCAGAGCAAAATCTCATTCTGGATGGCGTAGCCCAGGTAAAACTCGTGGGAGCCGACGACATAGCTTTCCGAGCCGAGGCCAAACAGCTTGCTCTCGACGGCATCCAGGTTGTGCTCGCGGCTCACCGGCGCCGCAAGAATTTGATCAAGGGATTGCTTGAGCAGGCGGCGCGGCCCCACGCGATCAACCGGCGTGTCCTTGAAGCCGTCGGGAATCCAGATGTTGGTGACGCAGGGGGTGTCGAGCTCGCGCCCAAAGTGTTCCCCGATCTGGCGACAGGCGATGCAGTGCTCGATCCAGAACTGGCGAATCCCGGCGTCGTAGCTGGACAACGTGAAGCCGCTTTCCGCCAGGGGGTGGGAGAAAAGGGTGGGGTTGAAATCAAGGCCATGCCCGTTGGCCTTGGCCCACTCTACCCAGCCTGCGAAATGCTCCGGTCGCAGCTCGTTCCGCGCCACCGGCTGCCCCCCCGTCTCCGCATAGATGGCGTGCAGGTTCAAGCGATGGGTGCCGGGGATGAGCCGATAGGCCTGATCCAGGTCGCGCCGCAACTCATCGGAATTGCGCGCCTTGCCCGGATAATTCCCCGTGGCGGCAATGCCCCCGCTCAGCTCGCCCTCAGGGTTTTCAAAGCCAGCTACGTCATCGCCCTGCCAACAATGCAGGCTCAACGAGATGTCCGCTAGCTGCGCCAGTACCTGCTCCGTATCCACGCCGAGGTGGGCGTATCGCTCCTGGGCTATCTCATAGGCAGCCCGACGCTGTTGGGGGGAAGAATGGAAATCGAGGCTCATGGGTGTTCCTTGTTACGCTCCTTGTTGTCTGGGGCATTCCACTTTGGATCAGGGGGCCGCTGCCCTGCCACGCAACGGCCCCCTGATAGCAAGGCAGGTCAGGCGCGGGGCGCTGCCTTACGAGGCATCCGGCATGACGATCAATACTTCCAGGGTGCGCGGGCCATGCACCCCCTCAACGCGGTTCAGCTCAATGTCGGAGGTGGCGGAGGGGCCGGAAATCAGGGTCAGGGGGCGCCCGGCGCGAGCCGAGGCTTCCATGAGGGGCATTGCCTCCGGAAGCAGCCCCACTATCTGTTCCTCGCGAACGAGGCAGAGATGGTAATCGGGCAGGAGGGTCAGGGCGCGCCGCCCCTGCAGGGCCCCGTGGTCGAGCACGATGGTGCCGGTCTGGGCAATGGCCAGCACGCAGCCCGTCAGCACGCCGTCGCTCTTGTCCAGCTCGTCGTTGGAAAGCTGCCCTGCATCGCGGAGGGCTGAGACCCCGCTCGGCAGCCACCCATCGGGCACGTCTGCCGGAACGACTAGGCGCCTCACCCCGCGTGCGGCGAGCGCCGCAGCGATGGCCTCCCCGACTTCTGACGTCCGACACCTGGCGCACCCGCGCTTTGTAATCCAGGAGCCTATCCACTAGCTGATCGAGGATAGCTTCCCGCGAGCCCTCATCGTGCTGGCGATAGGCACGGGAGGGGGCACCCGTGAGGGGGGGCGCATCGTGCAGGGCGCTTCGGATACGCCGGAGAATCATCTCGCGGGAAGCGCTCATGGGGGCGTGCTCCTATGGGTCTGCTCCCACCACTCGCGGAAGGTCTGCTTCGGCACGGCGGGCATGTCGCGCATGGCTGTCCACCCGCCGAGCATCCCCGGCAGCCATTCGATATAGCCGCCGCGCACGAGCGGGAGTTGGCCGACCTTCGCTAGCTTCTGCGCCTGCTCGTAGGCAACACGGCTCTCAAACAGCTTCGCCAGCGCCTTGAAGCTCACATTTTCCGGGTCGAGCGCGCCGCGCAGCCCGCCTCGCCTGCTTTTCCCTGACGACCTCGCCACGCAGGTGAATCAGCACCTCGGGAATGTTTATCGCCACCGGGCAAACCTCGTAGCATGCCCCGCACAGAGAGGAGGCGTAGGGAAGCGAGGCCGCGTGCTCCACGCCAACCAACTGCGGGGTAAGGATCGCGCCGATGGGGCCCGGATAAACGGAGCCGTACGCGTGGCCGCCGGTGCGCTCGTAGACGGGGCAGATGTTCAGGCAGGCCGAGCAGCGGATGCAGTGGAGCGTTTGCCGTCCGATCCGATCCGCCAGCACGTCGGTTCGCCCGTTGTCCAGCAGGACAAGGTGGAACGTCTGGGGGCCGTCGCCCGCGGCGACCCCCGTCCAGAGCGAGGTATAGGGGTTCATTCGCTCGCCCGTCGAGGAACGGGGCAGCAGCTGAAGGAACACCTCGAAATCTTGAAAGGTGGGGATCACCTTCTCGATGCCCATCACGGTGATGAGCACCTTCGGCAGGGTCAGGCACATGCGCCCGTTCCCCTCCGACTCGACCACGCAGACGGTGCCGCTTTCCGCCACGGCGAAGTTGGCCCCGCTGATGGCAACGGGCACGCTCAAAAACTTTTCGCGCAGGTAGGCACGTGCCACCGCTGCCAGGGCCTGCGGCTCGTCCGACAGTTCCGTAGCCCCGAGGGTCCGCATGAACAGCTCGCGAATCTCGGCCCGGTTCTTGTGGATGGCGGGCACCAGGATGTGCGACGAGTGCTCGCCCGCCAACTGGATGATAAGCTCCGCCAGGTCGGTCTCGATGGCGCTGATGCCCTCCGCTGCGAGGGCGCGGTTAAGCTTGATCTCGTCAGTGGTCAGGGATTTGACCTTGACCACCTCGCGCGCCCCATGATCCCGCACGATGCGGGTGACTATGCGGTTGGCTTCCTCCGCGTCATGCGCCCAATGCACCACGCCGCCCGCGCGCTCGACAGCCTCTTCCAGTTGGATGAGGTACTCGTCCAGGTAGCGCATGGTGCGAGCCTTGATGGCGCGCCCGCTCTCGCGGAGTGCCTGCCAGTCAGGCAGTTCGTTCACCACCTGCGCCCGCTTGGCGCGGATGCTCTGCGTGGCCTTGCCCATGTTGCGACGAAGCTGCGGGTTGGCCAGCGCCGCCTGGGCGTTGTCTGGAAAGTCGGGGTTCCACTCGAAGAGGACGGTGTTGGGTTCCATCAGCCTGGCCCCCCTGCTTCCATCTGGCCCGTCGCGGCGAGCACCTCCGCAATGTGCAGCACGCGCACCCCCGCGCGCTCCCGATGCAGGGCACCGCCCATGTGCATCAGGCAGGAGTTGTCAGCCGCAACACATACCTCCGCCCGCGTTTGGCGTACAGCGCTCAGCTTGTCGCCCAGCATCGCCATCGAGGTGTCAGCGTTCTTCACGGCAAAGGTACCGCCAAAGCCGCAGCACTGCTCGGCGTCCGGCAGGGGCACCAGCTCCAGCCCGCGCACGGCACGCAGCAGCCGTAGCGGGGCGTCCCCTACGTGGATTGCCCGCAGCGAGTGGCAGGTAGGGTGGTAAGTCACACGATGGGGAAAATAGGCCCCGACATCCTCCACCCCCAGCTTTTTAACAAGAAATTCAGTCAATTCAAAGACGCGCGGCTGCAACTGTTCAATCTCCCGCGCCAGGACGGGGTCCTCTGCCAGCGCGGCGGCCATCCCGTACACCTCCCGCACCATGCCCACGCAGGAAGCCGAGGGCGCGACGATCACCTCTGCGTCGCCAAAGATGCGCACGAAGCGGCGCACCAGCGGGATCGCCTCGTGCTGGTAGCCCGTATTGAAGTGGATCTGCCCGCAGCACGTCTGCTCGCGGGGAAACTCGACCGAATGACCGAGCCGCTCCAGCAGCCTGACGGTGGCGCGCCCCGTTTCGGGGAAGAGCGTGTCGTTAAAACAGGTGATGAAAAGGGATACCCGCACGGGTCACTCCAGGTGAAAAACTTCTTCCAGTTCCAGAAACATCTCGTCGGGCCGCGTCCCCGTCTCGAAGAAGGGAGCCATGAAGGCTTGCCAGCGCGTGTTCACATCCTTCTGCGCCATGCACGCCTGCGCGGCCTCCAGGCTGTCCGGCGTCTCGAAATAGCCAAACATCAGTCCATCCGGGCGCAGAAACAACGAGTAGTTGTGCCACCCGCACTCGCGCAGGGCCGCCAGCATCTCCGGCCAGACCTGCTCGTGGTGCCGCTTGTACTCGTCCAGCCTGTCCTGCCTGACCTTCAGCTGAAAGCCAACTCGCGCCATGCTGCCTCCGGGTGCCGGGCCGTTGGACGCCCTACGAGGGTCCAACGGCCCGACGCTGCAAGCGTCTAGAAGTCGAAGTCGTCTATGTTGTCGGCGTTGAAGACCGTGGGCGGGCCGAGCAGCACCACGCCCTCCTCGTCAATGGTGTACTCGCCCAGGCGGCCCGCTGTAAAGGTGTCGCCAGGGTTCCCCTCGATCTGCCCCGTGGCGATCGCATGCAGCGCATGGATGGAGAGGTAGCCCAGGTCGGCGGGGTTCCACAGCGCAAAGGCAGGGGCCGCGCCGCTCTTCACATACTCGCGCATCTGGTTCGGGGTGCCGAGGCCCGTCACGATGACCTCGCCGATGCGCTCCTGATCCTGCACGGCACGGGCGGCAGCCGCCACCCCCACGGTCGTCGGGGAAATGATGCCCTTCAGATCGGGGTAGGTGCGCATCAGGCCGAGCGCCTCGTTGTAGCTCTTCTCGTCCTCGTCGTCGCCGTAGACGGTGGCGACCAACTCGAGACCCGCATACTCCGGCTTGGTCAGCTCATCCTCCATGAACTCGATCCAGGTGTTCTGGTTCGGCGCGGTGGAGGTGGCGCTCAGGATGGCAATCTGCCCCTCGCCGCCAATCAGTTCCGAGATGAGCTGAATCTGGCCGCGCCCGATGTCCTCGGAGTTGGCCTGGTTGATGTGGACGGTGCGGCCACCCTCAGCGATAGCAGAGTCCCAGGTTACGACAGGGATGTTCTCGCTGATGGCAGTCTGGCCAACGGGCACCAGGGCATCCGCGTCATTGGCGGAGATGGCGAGCCCACTCACCTGCTGCGCGATCAGCGAGTTCAGCAGCTGAATCTGCTCGGTGGCGTCCGCGGTGGCAGAGCCCTGGTAATTCACCGTCACGGCCAGTTCGGCGGCAGCTTCCTGCGCGCCCTTGTTGGCCGTGTCGAAATACGGGATGCCTAGTGCCTTGGGAACGAACACATAGGTCCCGCCCTCGCCGCTGGGGGCGGCTTCCTCTTCAGCAGGGGCTTCCTCTTCAGCGGGGGCAGCTTCCTCTTCAGCGGGGGCTTCCTCGCTGGTTTCGGCAGGCTCGCTGCTCTGCGGCTGGCTGGCGCCACCGCAGGCGGCCAGCAGCATGAGCAGCAGGACCAGGGTCAACAGAACGACTGATCGGTTACGCATGGGATTCTCCTCCAGGAAAATAAAACGGATAGACGACGGTTTGTGGCAAGGCATACATCGTGAGGTGTTGGGGCAGGTGGCATCTCCTTTGAGCCAGGTGGATAAAAAATCGAGTCAGGACGCAGCCAGCACGAGCGCACGCGACCAGAAGAAGAATGCAGTGAAGAGCACGACAACCAGGAGCGCACCGGCCACCTGAACGAGCAGGCGGCTGGGGGTCGCGCCTGCGCGCGGGGCCAAGCGCCCGCCGAGGCGCGGCAGCAGGATGGAGAGGATCAGCAGCAGGCCGATGATGACCTCCTGCACCTGCCCCTGGATGTTGACCAGCCCCATGCCGAAGCGCATGATGCCTATCAGCAGCAGCGCCAGCAGGGCGCCAACCATCGTGCCGCTGCCCCCGAAGATGCTGATGCCGCCGAGCACCGTCACGGTGATGACGGTGAGCTCCAGCCCCAGGCCGATGTCGGGCCGCGTGCTGCCGAAGCGGGCAGCCAGGATCAGCCCGGCCAGCGCGGCCATGACCCCCGAGAGGGTGAAGATGATGATCTTGATGCGTGCGACCGGCACGCCGGAATAGCGCGCGGCCTCCTCGTTGTTGCCGATAGCGTAGAGGTAGCGGCCAAAGGCAGTCTTGTGAAGCACAAGGCCAAAGACGAGCAACAGCAGCAGGAGTACCAGCAGGGAGAAGGGGATGCGCGTGCTGCCCAGCGTGCCCTGTCCCAGATAGGTGAAGGCCGGTGGGTAGCCACGTGCTGCCTGATCGCCCAGCAGGGCATAGGCCAGCCCCCTATAAAACGAGAGGGTGCCGAGCGTCACGACAAGGGAGGGCAGGCGCAGCCGAGCGATCAGCACGCCATTCAGCAGTCCGGCCAGCGCGCCGACCAGCAGGGCCGCCCCCGCCGCCACCCAGATGTTCCAGCCGTTCATGAACATCCAGCCCATCAGCGAGGCGCAGAGCCCTAGCGTCGAGGCGATGGACAGATCAATGTTGCCCGTGATGATGATGTAGGCCATCGGCAGCATCATGATGCCGATCTCCACAAAGTCGGAGGCCGTGCGCAGCAGGTTGTTGCGGTTCAGGAAGAAGGGGGAGAGGCGCACATTCAGCAGCGTCATGCCGATGATCAGTGCGACCAGCAGCCACTCCCAGCGCAAAAACCAATCGCGCAGCGTGGCGGAGCCGGGCCTTCGCCGCGCCTCGGCGAGGGTGCTTTGAAGCAGAGGAATCATCGGCGGGCCCTCCCGGAGGCCATCCCTTGCAGGCGGCGCAAAATGGCGGAATCAGCGATCACGGCGAGCAGGATCAGGAGCCCCTGCGCCGCCAACTGCCAGAAGGGAGAGATTCGGACCAGGGTCAGGGCGTTGTTGATGATGCCGAGCAAGAAGGCCCCCAGGATCACCCCGAAGACGCTGCCGCTCCCCCCAAAGATGTTCACGCCGCCCACCACCGGCGCCGCCACCGTCTGCAGCTCAAAGCCAAGCGCGGTGTTGGTCTGAGCCGCCTCGAAGCGCGAGGCCCAGAGCACCCCCGCCAACCCGCACAGCAGCCCGGAAAGCACGTATACCATAAAGATCACGCGCTGCATCGGGATGCCCGCAAAGCGCGCCGCATCCGGGTTGCTGCCCACCGCGTAGATGTCGCGCCCCAGCCGCGTGTGGTTGAGGAAAAAGTAGATGGCGATCACTACCACGATAGCGAAGAGGATCAGGTTCGGCACACCGAGCGGCGTCCCTTTGGAAAGCTGGCGGAAGCCCTGCGGAAGCTCGAACGCATTGATCCATTTGCCGGTGCTATACAGGAAGATCAGCCCCCGATAGACACTCAGGGTGCCCAGCGTGGCAATGATCGGCGGCACGCCGCCCACGGCGATGAGCAACCCATTGACACTGCCCAGCACGGTGCCCAGCGCCATGCCCAGCAGCACCGCGACGAGGGGCGGCAGGGTGGGCACGCCCACGATGGTGAAGGAGACCATCATGGCAGTCAGGCCAATCATGGAGCCGACCGACAGGTCAATCCCGCGCGTGATGATCACCATCGTCTGGGCCAATGCGACGATGACCAGGATCGAGATGTTCAACATGATGTCGCGGAAGTTGTCCACGCTCAGAAAGGCGGGGTTGCGCAGGGTCACGAGCGCGCCCAACAGCACTATAAAGAAGATGATTCCGGCTTCGCGGAATCGCATCAAGGTTTGCAGCAGGCGGCGCTGCGAGCCTTCCTGCAGCGGAATAGGGGCAGTGGTCATCGGTGCTCCAGGGGTATCAGGCGGTGGTAGCGGCCAGCATCAGCGTTTCCTGGGTGGCCTCGGCGCGGCTGAATTCGCCTGTCAGCCGCCCCTCGCGCATCACAAGGACGCGGTCGCTCATTCCAAGAATTTCGGGAAGCTCGGAGGAGATCATCAAGATCGCAAGCCCCTGGGAGGCAAGCTGGCTCATCAGGCGATGCACGGCAGCCTTGGTTCCCACATCAATGCCGCGCGTCGGTTCGTCCAGGATCAGCACCTGGGGCTGGGTGCCCAGCCATTTGGCGAGCACCACCTTTTGCTGGTTGCCGCCCGATAGTTGTCCGGCGCGCTGTTGCAGGCCAGACATCTTGACCTCGAGCTTGCGCGCATCCTCGAGGGCTACCTGCCGCTCCCGCGAGCGGTTGATCCACCCCATCCGCGCAAAGGAAGGAAGCACCGGCAGGGTAATGTTGTCGGCGATGGGCATCTCGAGCACCAGGCCGTGGAGCTTGCGATCTTCTGGCACGTAGCCGATGCCAAGCGCCATCGCTTCTTCCGGGCTCCTGATCGTCACGGCGCGCCCGTTCAGCTCGATGGTGCCCTCGCTGGGGGCCAGGGTGCCGAAGAGGGTGCGCGCCACGTCGGTCCGGCCCGCGCCGATAAGGCCAGCCATGCCGAGAATCTCGCCCCGCCTGAGTTGAAACGACACATCCGAAAAGTAACCCGGCGCGCTCAATCCTTTAACGCTCAGCAGCACCTCGCCTGGCTCAACCGCCTGCTTGGGGAAAAGCTCATCCAGTGCGCGGCCCACCATCATCTGGATCAGCTCCTCGGTGGTGACGCTGTCCATCATGCGCGTGCCGACATAGCTGCCGTCCCGCAGGGTGGTGACGCGATCCGCGATGGCGAACAGTTCTTCAAGGCGGTGGGAGATAAAGAGGATGGCGGTTCCGGCGGTGCGCAACTGGCGGACGATGGTGAATAATTCCTCCACCTCCCCCAGGGTGAGCGAGGAGGTAGGCTCGTCCATGATGAGCACGCGCGCGTCGAGGGAAAGCGCGCGGGCGATCTCCACCATCTGCTGCTGCGCCACGCTGAGCTCGCGCGCCTTGGTGCGTGGGTCCAGCCGGACACCCAGCCGCTCGAGGAGGACGCTGGCCTCGCGATACATCTGCTTCCAGTCCACGCGCCCGCCACGGGTGGGCTGCCGCCCCACCAGGATATTTTCGGCAATGTCGAGATCGGGGAAAAGGCTGGGCTCCTGGTAGATCGCAGCGATGCCGTGGGTCTGCGCGTCGCGGGCACCGCTAAACTGGATGGGGTTGCCGTCCAGCAGGACGGTGCCGGTGTCGGGCTGGTGGATGCCCGTCATGGTCTTGATGAGGGTAGACTTGCCCGCCCCGTTCTCGCCCAGCAGAGCGTGGACCTCGCCGGGGAAAAGCTCGAGGTGCACGCCCTTGAGCGCGTGAACGCCCCCGAACGATTTCGACACATCGGTTGCGGCGAGGATCGGCCTGCTCGCTGCCATGGCTTACTCCGTTGGAATTGGACCGTTTCGTTGTCCGTCTGTCGTAGTGCCCGGGTCGCTCGCTGCGACCAGAACCTCGATCCCGCGCTCGCGGAAAGCCGCGATCATGGTCGGCGGGGCGCTATCGTCCGTGACGATGTGCGTGATGCGCTCGACCGGTGCAAAGGAGGCCAGAGCGACCCGCCCCCACTTGCTCCCGTCCAGCGCCACGATCACCTGCTGCGCGCGCTCGATGACCGTACGCTTTAGCTCGATCTCGGTCAGGTGCGTGTCCATAGCGCCTTCCTCAAGGGTAAGGCCCCACGCACCCAAAAACACTTTTTGAAAGTTAAAGGTGTCCAGCACCTGCCGCGTGATGGCACCTGTCAGCGAGCCCGTCACGCCGCGCACGGCGCCGCCCGCCAGCACCACGTTTACCCAGGGGGTGTCCAACAGTTCCAGCGCCGCCCAGATGCCGGTCGTCACGGCGGTCAGATCCCTCACGTCCGGGTTGGCCTTTAGGGCCCGCGCGATGGCGACCACGGTCGAGCTCGCATCCAGCAGAATCGGCTCGTGTTCCTGTACCAGCGTTGCGGCTAACTCACCGATGCGCCGCTTCTGCTCGGCATTGATCCGCTGGCGCGTGGCAAACGAAAATTCTTGCCGCGTTCGCCCTGCTACCAGCCGCGCGCCGCCATGGGTTCGTACCACATAGCCAGAGTCGGCCAGCAAATTCAGGTCATTGCGAATGGTGACCGCTGACACATCGAACAGATCGCTGAGCTCTCCGACTGCAACGGTTTGCTGAAGTGCAAGCATCTCGACGATCTGCTGTTGCCGCTCATTCAGGATCACGAATCGCCTCCGCGCTGGGGCGCACTGCTTTCGTTTTCTTTCGTTTGCAGTATAAAGGAAAATATTTGATTGTCAATACCTTTCATTTTGTTTCGTTATGATTGCGTGCTGTTAAGGGATCCCAGGTAACGGCGCACGCACCCGCTTCTTCGCTGGGCATGCACCGCTCACCCGGATCGGTCAGGCAAACTGATAGCTGTCGCGGAGATACATGCCGGTAAGCGAGGTTGGTGCCGCCAGCAACTGCTCGGGGGTACCCTCGAAGACGACCTGTCCTCCTTTGTGCCCCCCTTCCGGCCCCATATCAATGATCCAGTCGGCGTTTCGGATCACGTCCAGGTTGTGCTCGATGACGATGACGGTATTGCCTGCCTCCACCAGGCGATCCAGCACTTGCAGCAGGTGCCCGATGTCTGACATGTGCAGGCCGGTGGTCGGCTCGTCCAGCACGTACACGCTGCCCTGCTTGTGCAACTCGCTGGCGAGCTTGATGCGTTGCGCCTCGCCGCCCGACAACGTGCTCAAAGGCTGGCCGAGCGTCAGATAATCCAGCCCCACATCACTCATGGCCTGGAGGCGGGAGGTGATGCTCTTGATCTTGAAAAAGTCTAGCGCCTCGCGCACCGGCATCGCCAGCACGTCGCTGATGGATTTGCCGTGAAGTTTGTAAGTCAGCACCTCATCCTTGAAGCGCTTGCCCCCACACGCCTCGCAGGGAAGCTTGACCTCATCCAGAAAGGCCAGATCGGTAAAGACCACCCCCAGCCCCTGGCAATTCTCGCAGGCCCCTTTGGAGTTAAAGCTGAAAAGGGAAGGGCTCACCTTGTTGGCGCTGGCAAACGCTTTGCGCACATCGTCCATGATGCCGGTGTAGGTGGCCGGGTTGGAGCGGGTCGAGACGCCCACGGCTGATTGGTCAATCACCACGGCATCGGGGTGCTGGCGCAGAAAAGCGTGATGGATCAGCGAGCTTTTGCCAGACCCCGCTACCCCCGTTACCACTGTCAGCACGCCGGTGGGAATACCGACCGAGACGTTTTGCAGGTTGTTCACCCGAGCCCTGACGATGGGGAGGGCGCCCGTTGGGGCACGAACGCTGCGCTTGAGGGGAAGCGCCTGCTGGAGGTGGCGCCCGGTCAGCGTGTCCGCATGGCGCAGCCCCTCGAAGCTTCCCTCATAGACGATGCGCCCGCCACGGCTGCCCGCATGGGGGCCAACGTCCACTATGTGATCGGCCACCTGCATGACCTCAGGGTCGTGCTCGACCACGATCACGGTGTTGCCCTTGTCGCGCAACTTTTGCAGCAGGTGGTTCAAGCGGTGCACGTCGCGCGGGTGGAGGCCGATGCTGGGCTCATCAAACACATACATCACATCCACCAGGCTGCCGCTCAGATGCTTCACCATCTTGACACGCTGCGATTCCCCGCCAGACAGCGTATCCGTCTCGCGGTTCAAGCTAAGGTAGCCGAGACCAATGTCAACCATGTGCTGCAGCCGCTCGCTCAGCGCCTGGACCAACGGCGCGGCGACCGGGTCCTGGATCGTTTGTAGCACCCCCATCAGGTCAGCGACCTCCATCGCCGAAAGGTCTGCAATGTTGTAGCCGTTGATGCGGCAGCTCAACGCCGCCTGGCTCAGGCGAGCGCCCCTGCATAGGCGGCACGGGCCGTCTGTCATGTAGGGCAGGACGCTGTTCTGGGTGCGCTCCGACATGGTTTTCACGTCGCGCTTGATGTACTTGCGGGTGAACTTATTGGCTATCCCCTCAAAGGTGAGGTTAAAGGGCTTGCCCGCCATCTCGGTCTTGACTTTGTAGGGCTCGCTGTAGAGCAGCAACTCCATCTCTTCGTCGGTGTAGTCAACAAGCCGCTTGTCTGGGTCGAAGAGGCCGGACTGGATACAGATCGTCCAATCCCACTTGTCTACGCCATAATCCGGCAGGAGGAGCGCCCCCTCGTTGAGCGACTTGGAGGGGTCCAACGTCTTGTCCAGGTCCAGGCTGACCATGCGGCCCAGACCGTTGCAGTCGGGGCACATGCCCTGCGGGTCGTTGAACGAGAAGAGATTCCTGTTACCGATGTGGGGCTGGCCCACGCGCGAGAAGAGCAGCCGCAAAAGCGGCGCGATGTCGGTGATGGTGCCAAGCGTCGAGTGGGAGCCGCCCCCCAGCCGCTTCTGGTCAACGACGATCGCCATGTTCAGATTTTCGATAGCGTCCGCATCCGGCTGGGGGAAGCGGGGCAAAAAGGTGCGCACGAACATGCTAAAGTTCTCGTTCAGCAGCCGCTGCGCTTCGCTCGCCAGGGTATCAAAGACAATGGAAGACTTGCCCGATCCGGAAACGCCCGTGAAGAGGGTGATCTTGCGCTTGGGGAGCCGCAGCGAGACGTTTTTGAGGTTGTTCTCGCGTGCGCCGCGGATCTCAATATATTCCTGGGTCATGGGTTCCTCGCTTGGGGTCAGGTGGGGGTAGACAAGAAATAGCTTTTCTGGATGGCTGGGGGGTTGGCTCGAAGGGTTGAGTTCCAGCCACTGACTACTGACTAATGAAAGGGGGCAGGATGCTGCCGCTATAATACAGGTCAGGCGCGACGGAACAGCAGAAGGCGGCTTGGCCTTGCGGCGCACCGCTGTTTGTGATTATACTGGGCCTCATGATGGGTTGCTTCCCTTGTGACAAAGGAGGGCCACTGTGAAAGCCTTCAAGTCTCTCGGTTTGCTGATTACGCTTGGGGCATTGTTGCTGCTGCTGGCGCCTGCCTCTGCATCGGGTGCCCTAGCAGGGAATGCCATCGTTGATCAACTGCTGACGATGTACCTGCCCGCCCGCAGCGCCAGCAGCCTGGCGCGTGCCATAGCGGAAGCCCATGCCGACATCCAGGCACGCGCCCGCCGCTCGGACACGGCGCAGGGGCACGCCATCATTATCTTTGCTGGGCCTACACCCGTTGAAGAAATCATCCGTCTGAGCGGAGCGCTACGATCTGCATCTTTCAAGGGTGCGTTACACCCAGTTGATCGGCGCTTCCGATCAATACGCTGGCGAATTTGCAGGATTCAGGCTTTTCCGGGGCTCGCTGAACGAGCAATTTGCCGCCTTTGAAGCACGATTCCTGGCGCACCTGGAAACGCAGAGGGCCAACAAGGGCCAACAGATGAAAGCCGCCAGTGCTGCAAGGCGCGGCGCCCTGTCAGCAAGTTTGGCTGCCTACCAGGAGCGGAGGACTCGCTTTCTGGCCGATGGCCTCGATTACTACCTGATGGAAGCCGTCGCCGATGTAGATGCGCTAGCGTTGATGCTGGAAAAGGAGCCCCACATCCGACTCATCCAGTTTGCTGGCGAGACGAGCGTAAAAGACAGGTTCGTTGCAAGCCAGCCCAGGCTGCCCTTTCCAGGTGCCCCCCATGAAGCGCGCAGTGCCACTGCCTTGACACAACAACGGAGCAGCCCCGCGCTCACCGGAAGGGGCACGCCCGCTGAGTTGACCTGCGGCACAGCGGGCGATGAGGCATGCCCGCCCGACGCAACTTGGCTCCCAGCAATCGAGGGGGCAGATTGGAGCGCAAGTTCCACAGTCTCCTGGAATCCCTCCTACACGACGGGAAATTTTGACTCCCAGCTTTTCTGGAGCACTGCGCTCTGGGACAATCCTTACGCGCCGGGCACGTTGTTCGGAGTCAACACCTCTGCGTTTCGCGGCCCCCCCTCACTCCCCGCCTGCAATCCCCGCTTTACGGGGCTGGATGCGCCGTGCAGCCGCGAGGACGGGATTCGCGTTTCCAATCCTTCTTACGAGAGCGACGGACGCGTGCCCAATCCCGCTTGCACCTTGCAGCGGAGAAGCGGCACGATGGCGGATGTCTTCTTCGGCTGCTTTTACCACTTTTTCTGGGATGGCAACCTGCCCGGCGCGTACATGGACACGACTATCTTTGATGGGCCCGCTACCTATAGTGCCACGGTCGGCGCCTTTTACGGGGAAGACATCCAATCCGGTAGCTATTATGACACGCACATTGACTTCTTCAGTCTCTACGCAAATGACGTGAGCGGCCTGACCCTCGCCTTCGACGGGCAGGTGGGAACGGTACCTACCTTCAGGCAACTTTGCCTGGCCATCGCCCCGGGCCCTGAATTCTGCGTCTTCGCCACCGATACCACCAATTTGGGCACGGGCGTCTACGAATAACTAGCATCCCCTGTGCGCCCCCTGGCCTGGTAGAGGGTCTGTCAGCCCCTTAATACTGGACGAAAACTTGCTTGAAAACATCCCCAAAGGACGGCCAAGCAGCCTGGCTCCAGGCTGCTTTTTGATGGCTCTTACTACGGGAGTGCTATAAGAATGGATCTTCAGGTCTGGCCGGGTCATCCCTATCCCCTCGGGGCAACGTGGGACGGCGCGGGGGTTAACTTCGCCTTGTATTCAACACGCGCCACGGCAGTCACCCTCTGTCTCTTCGATCATGCCGATAAGCACGAGACGGCGCGCATCCCCCTAGTCGAGCACACGGATCAGGTCTGGCATGGATATGTGCCTACCCTGCAGCCGGGGCAATTGTATGGGTACCGCGTTGAGGGCCCCTTCGACCCTCAGGCTGGCCTACGGTTCAATCCGTCCAAGTTGCTGGTGGACCCCTATGCCAGGGCGGTGACGGGCGGCGTCGTGTGGGATGATGCTCTGTTCGGTTACCAGATTGGGCACGAGGAGCAGGACCTGTCCACGGACACGCGCGACAGCGCGGCCTATATGCCAAAGGGAATCGTCATTGACCCGGCCTTCGACTGGGGGGAGGAGCACCCCCCTCACACGCCGCTCCACCGCTCCGTGGTGTATGAGGTCCATGTCAAGGGCTTCACCATCCGGCACCCGGGCGTGCCGGAAGCCCTGCGCGGCACCTATGCGGGTCTGGCCACGCCAGCAGTGCTGGAACATCTGACATCGCTCGGCGTGACAGCCGTCGAACTGTTGCCCGTGCACTTCAAGGTCAACGATCGGCATCTGGTGGAAAGAGGGTTGTCCAACTATTGGGGATACAACACCCTCGGCTACTTCGCGCCGGACCCCCGCTATGCTGCGGCGGATCACCCCGCCGAGGTAGTGCGCGAGTTTAAGGCGATGGTCAAGACCCTCCATGCCGCACGGGATCGAGGTCATCCTGGATGTGGTGTACAACCACACGGCGGAGGGCAACCATCTAGGCCCCACCCTGAGCTTCAAGGGGGTGGACAACCCCTCCTATTACCACCTGGTGAACGGTAACCCGCGCTACTACATGGATTACACGGGCTGCGGCAACACGCTTAACATGGGCAACCCGCGTACCCTGCAACTCATCATGGACAGCCTGCGCTACTGGGTCACGGAGATGCACGTGGATGGCTTCCGCTTCGATCTGGCAGCCACCTTCGCTCGCTCTCTGCACGAGGTGGACATGCTGTCCAGCTTTTTCACCATCATCTCACCAGGACCCGATCCTGAGCCAGGTCAAGCTGATTGCGGAGCCGTGGGACGTGGGGGAAGGGGGGTACCAGGTGGGCAACTTTCCCGTCCGCTGGGCCGAGTGGAACGGCGAGTACCGCGACACGATGCGTAGCTTCTGGAACTACCAGGACGGGAACGTGGGCAACTTCGCTTATCGTCTTTCCGGCTCCCCCGATCTGTACCAGCGCACGGGCCGCCGCCCGAACGCCAGCATCAACTTTATCACCGCGCACGACGGCTTTACGCTTCGCGACCTCGTTTCCTATAACGAGAAGCACAACGAAGCGAATGGCGAAAACAACATGGACGGGGAGTCGCACAACCGCTCCTACAACTTCGGAGTGGAAGGGGAAACGGACGATCCTGCGATTGTCGCCGCACGCTACCAACAGATGAGGAACTTTCTAGCCACCCTGTTTTTCTCGCAGGGGGTGCCCATGCTCCTGGGGGGCGATGAGTTTGGCCGGAGCACGGCTGGAAACAACAACACCTACTGCCAGGACAATGAGCTCAGTTGGTTCAACTGGGAATTCGACGAGCAGCAGGCCGCGCTTCTTGATTTCACGCGGCGCCTGGTGCGGCTCCGTCAACAGCATCCGGTGCTCCACCGCCCCAAGTTCTTCCAGGGCCGCCTGCTTCGTGGCAGCAACATCAAGGATGTGCTCTGGCTGCGCGCGGACGGGAAGGAGATGACGGACGCCGAGTGGTTGGGGGAGCTCCTCCATCTCGGCGTGCTCCTGGCAGGGGAGGGGCTGGATGTGCGCGAGGCAACGGGAGAGCCGATCGTTGATGACAACCTGCTGCTGCTCTTCAATGGCAGCCCCGATCCTATCAACTTCCGCATGCCCGCCGCGACCAGCAAGCTGAGCTGGGAGTTGGTGATTGATACCGCACGACCAGAGCAGGGCGGGGGACCCCATTACGGACGCGGAAAGAAGGGCTATCCGCTTGCCCCGCGCTCCGTCGCTCTTCTTTGCCAGCAGCGTGAGGCTGTGCGAAAACTACGAAAGTGAGGCATCCCTTCCGGGCGCCGCACTGCCACACGAGCGCCTCCTGCTCTTCGCCATTTCCGCAGCAGCTTGGCTATTGCCCCTGAAAGGGGAAGAAGAGGCGTTCGCAGGCTCGGGCCTCCACGAGCAGGGTGTGGGCACCGCCAGACACCTGCGGCAGCAGCAAACCGGCAGAGGTC
Organism: uncultured Chloroflexia bacterium; assembly: GCA_963721895.1. Classification (GTDB taxonomy): domain Bacteria; phylum Chloroflexota; class Anaerolineae; order Ardenticatenales; family Ardenticatenaceae; genus CAVRLZ01. The sequence goes on from CAVRLZ010000003.1 coordinate 172,543, forward strand.
TGCTCGATAGCGAGGGAGGATGTGGGGCCCCCATCCCAGAGGGGGGTGTCGTCGAGCAGGAGGCGCACGCTTGCTGGTGCCTCAACGGGCACCAGGATGGAGCCGGGCATCGTGGCGGGCGCGTTTACGGTCAGGCTGAAAGAGCCACAGGGCTCCTGGGACCACTCGACGGCAAGCGTCCCGCTCGGCTGAAGGGGAAGGGTGCCCCGCACCCATCGCACCGAGCCTGGCTGTGGCGCGACATGCCATGTGCCCACACGGGGCTGCTGCGCGCCCAGCAGGAAGCTGGACAAGGCCCAGGTGGGCGAGCCCCCCCATGCGTGCGAGAGGCTTGCACCAGGGTTGCCATCGCTATGGAAACTTTCCCACCAGGTGGTGGCCCCCCGCTCCAGCATGGCCCCGTACCGCGTGCGCATCAAGTCCAGCGCCTCCTCCATGTGCCCCGTCGCAGCGAGGGCGGCAAAGACCCAGCGCAAGCCAGACAGCTCAACCTGGGGCACTGGCGAATCGAAGGGGGATAGCTGGGCCAGCAGTGCATCGGCGACAGCGGCCTGACGCGCGGCGGGCACCACACCATGGGCGAGCGCCCACGCCTGCGCCTGCGGGGCGGGGGGGCGGAAGCCATCCGGCAGCCGACTGGCGGTGTAGCCCTGTTGATCGTCCAGGTAGAGCCGCTGGTTCAGCGACTCACTGACCCGCGCCTGGGCGCTGCGAAAGCGACCCGCCGACCCCGGATCGCCTACCCCCTCGCTTATTTCCCCCATCCACCCCAGGCTGGCAGCATAGAGGGCATTCAGAGCCGTGGACTCGCCGTCGCGGCTGCTCGACCCCGCCCAATCCACCAGGGCGCTCTGCGACCAATGCAGCCCTAGCGGAATGTCCAGCAGCCCAGCCTCGTTCTCGTAGCTGGCAAGGAAAGCCATGAAGCGCAGGGCTGTGGGGTACATCTCCTGAGCGAGCGCACTGTCCCCGGTGGCGCGTCCGTAGCGGTAAAGCCCCTCGATCCACTGCATGCCAAAGTCCACCATCCGCCCGCCGCCCCCCTCGCCCGGGGCCAGGGCCACAGGCTGCCCCTCCGTGCCGAAGCTACGCCCTACCTGTCGCAGCCCCCGCGCTAGCAGGGCAGTATCCCCAAAGCTCACCTCGTTGATCCCGTAAGCGCTCACCGCGTCTGCCCACCACTGCCCCCGCTCGCGCCAGGGGGTATCGGTGTAGGCATCGTTCATGTTGGGCAGGAGCGACTCGATCCCCACCTGCCAGATACGATTCAAAAGGGGGTCGGACGACTCAAACGAGCCAAGTGGCGCCACCGGGTAATGCTCTTCCCGCACGTGCAGGCGCGAGAGCCGCACGGGGCCACTGCCCCACACCTGAACGAGCAGATAGCGGCCGGCGCGGGCATCAAGCGTGGAAAGGGTGCGGGGGGTGCCGTCCAATCGCCAGCTATCCACCTGCTGCCACAGGTCTGCGTGCAGCGAGCCTGGTGCGGGCAGGGGGCGCCCGTCCCACAGGCGCTCGTCCCACCCAACCTCTACCACCGTTCCCGCCGGGCCCTCTGCGTGAAAGCTAACCCGCCCATGCGCCGTCCGGCCCACATCCAGCGTGACGTAGCGCGGCAGGGGGGATGGCTCAAATACAAGGTCCGCGCCCTGCTCGCTCAACATGACACGTGGCGCATCCGCCGTGCCGGGGATCGGCTCCGCCAGCAGCATGCGCGTGCCCGCAAGGGAGGGAACGAGCGGCAGCCCCAGATCGAGCGGCACGCCTCCGAGGCTGAGCGCTACGGTGCTGCCATCCGGTGGGGGTTGGAGTGCCAGCGTGTGACGGCCCGCTTCGATGGGTAGCTCCAGCACGCGCACATCGGGGCGGCGCGCCACATCGAGCGGGGTGGCTGGCGGAAGGGGTACGCCATCCAAATGGGGGGCCAGGTCAGTAAGGCTCTCGAGGCGCAGCACGCTTGCAGCGGGGGCTACAAACTCGCGCGTTTGCCAGCCGCCCGAAGGGGTGACGGGGGGCAGGTCAGCGAGCGCGCGCCCGGGGGAAAGGACGCCTGCTTCCACCACCGCCAACGGAGGGCGAGGGGTCTCGGTCAGCAGGGGGATGGAGCGCGCAGCCAACGCGGGCGGCATCTGGCCCCCCACCACCGCCGCAGGCCAGGTCTGGTCATCAAAGCTGGCAAGAGGCCACGCTTCAGGCAAGCGAGCCAGATCAAGGATTTCTGTAGGGCCGATGAGCCGCCACGCATGCACGAGGGGTGCATCCAACTGCCACGCATCGCTCGCGAGCGCCCTCCACCTCGCATCTGTCCCGACTGCCCGTAGCCTCATACCGTCCTGCTGCCCGCGTACCTCTGCGAGCAGCAGGGGGGCCATCGAATCGGAGCGGCGCGCGTTGGGCGCCCACTGCACCAGCACGGCCACCTGGTGCGTACCGGGGGGAAGATCACCCAGGCTGTGCTCATCGTACTCTTGCATGGTCGCTGAAAAGCGGGCAGGGCCGCGCCCGATCCACTCGCCGTCAAGCCAGGCCTCGTAGTGGGTGTCCGCAAAGATAGACAACTCCGCATCACTCAACTCTGTTTCCAGGGAAAACTGGCGACGGAAGAGGACGATTTCATGCGGCGCGGGCGCCTGGGCATGGCTCCAGATGGGCTGCGCACCAGCCAGCCCGTTGGGGTGCGTGCGGATCAGCGGGAAACTAAGAGTCGTTGGCTGAGAGCGCTCCGGGCGCAGCATCATAATCGGAGGCAGAGCCAGCCGAGACAGGGCAGACCACGCCAAGAAAATCCCGAGGATAGGGAGCGCAACGACCAAAGGGAACAGTTGCAAGATCGCCCAGCGCGGGTGAGTGCCAAAGCGCCTTGATTGCATCATAGGAACCATGTCCCTTGCACGCGAAAAGAACAGCCAGGGGGAAGCGCCAGGGAAAGGCACCCCCAAAGAGCGACACGGAGTGTACTAGGATTTCTGATCATTGCAAGGTTGTCATGGGCCAATCGCCCTACAGAGAACAAAAAGAGAACAAAAATGGGTGGGATTCATCGTTCATTAGAGACAGGATGGCAAGAATCGGCCTCGCGTACAAGTGAAAATCTTGCATTCAATCGCAAAATGCTTAGGATAAGGCGGCCAGATGCAGAACATCATGCGGTACAGCGGTATCGCACCCGCGCCCGGCGGACCCCTCTCCTCTGTTGGAGGCGTCCGACTCGTCTGCCTCATGCCCTCCCCGATTGTTCTGGGAATGCCCATTGAAGCAGGTTGTCACGGCGCGTCCCTACCGTGGCAGGCACGGGGGCAAGACAGGATGGCGCCGCCCCCACCGCAACAGAAAACCGCTGTTGATTTCACTGAACAATTTCTAGAGGAGCGGGAATGCTTGACGTGCGACGTAGTTTGTTGGCAGTAGCCCTTCTGATGTGTGCGTTGATCGCACCGCTCGGAATCGTGCGCTCCCCTGCGAAGGCCGGAGACAGCACCAAAGTGTATCTTCCACTCGTCAAGGTGGGGGACAGCAACCTGTATATCCCCGTCATGCATGGCCCCATCTGGAACTCGCCTTTCGCCACCGAGACGCCACCGCGCCGCATGCAGGAGCCAATCGTTACCTACAGGGCGAAGGAGCTAGGCGTAGGGATGGTACGGCTCAACCCGGTAAGTTGGGCGGCGGCTCAGCGGACGCAGGGAGCGCCCTATGACTGGAATGCCCTAGCCACCTTTGAAGCCGACCTGCTGGCTGCGATTAATGCTGAACTGCAGCCTGTTGCGGTGGTACATCATTATCCGTCATGGGCCGTTGTTTCAGATGACATCATCGGCATCACGTCGTGCGCGGCGATACGCGCTGATCGCTTCCAAGACTTTGCCTCGTTCATGACGGCGCTTGTCGAACGCTACAGCAAGCCCCCCTACAACGTGCGCTACTGGGAGCTTGGCAACGAGCCCGATGTGGACCCGATGTTCGTCTCCCTCAACAGTGCCTTTGGCTGCTGGGGGGATGTGAACGATCCCTACTACGGCGGCGAGCACTATGGCGAGATGCTGAAGGTGGTAACGCCTGCCATTCGGGCTGCATCGCCCGAGGCAAAGGTTCTCATCGGCGGGCTCCTGCTTGCCACGCCGGAGACGACAACTCTCGGGCTTGGAACCCCAGAGCGCTTTTTCGAAGGTATCCTGCGCGCGGGGGCGGCACCCTTTTTTGACATAGTGCCTTACCACTCTTACCCCTCCTACTCCGGCGTGCGGATTGACGAAGATCTGAGCCAAGCCCAGTGGATTAGCCGGGGTGGCCAGTCGTTGGGCAAGGCGCAGTTCTTGCGGGAAACGATGGCACGCTACGGGGTCAGCAAACCGCTTCATCTGAATGAGACGGGCCTGCTCTGCACCGCACCCTACGCCCAGTGCGAGCCGCCGACCCCTGGCTTTTTCCAGGCCCAGGCCGATTACGTATCGCGCGTTTTCCCGCGCGTGCTGTCCGGGAGAGTTGAGTCCATCTCCTGGTACACGCTCAGCGGACCCGGCTGGCGTTCGACTGGACTACTCGATGCAGTGGGGAACCCGCGTCCCGCCTACTTCGCGTACCAGTTTCTGATTGACCAGGTGCGAGGTGCCAGGCTGCCCTCCATCCCGCTGTCATACGCTTCCGGCGTGGAAGGCTATCGCTTCACAAAGGTCAACAATCGCGTGGTAGATGTGGTATGGACGGTTCAGGACGCAAGCGCTACGGTATCGGTGCCCAGGTCGCTCCTGCTCGCTGCCTACGGGCAGTACGGCGATCCCATAACACCGACCATCGTGGGCGACAACGCCGTTTTCACAGTTGGGTTCAGCCCAATCTACATCCAACGCCATCCGTGACAGAAGCCATAACGCGGGTCAGGGAGCCTTTTTCGCTCCCTGACCCGCGTTGCCGTACAAGGGGTTTAGGTGAGAAAGGGATCAAGCGTATGCGCTGGTTGATGCTGCTCTTGGCGCTCTTCCTGCTGGGGGGGTGCGCCAGAGCAGGTACCCCCGCCACCAATGTTCCATCTCCTACCCCGGCCGCTACGGTCGGCAGTCAACCGCGTGCATCTGCGTCGGCGACAACGGTGAGTCCTCCAACCGCCCAGGCAACTGTGACGGATATGGGGGAGGCGGCGTCACCCACCCCTACTGCTGTGCTCAGCGCAACCCCGCCGCCGACCCTAACCGAGACAGCATCCTCGTCTCCGACTGTTGTGTCTAGCACAACCCCACCGCCGCCAACCCTAACCGAGACAGTGCCGTCCTCCCCCACTGTTGCACCCAGCACAACCCCGCCGCCGCCGACCGCGACCGAGACAGTACCCCCCTCCCCCACTGTTGCGCCTAGCCCTACTTTTCCGCTTCCTACGCCAACCGTGGCCGCACCCAGTAGCGACTTGAGCCTCTTGCCGAGGACCGCCTACGTCCGTACTCTCGCGCAGCCGGTTGCTCTGGCGTGGGCGCCGGATGGGAGATTATTCGTGGCAGAGTTGGTCACCGGACGCGTGCGCGTGGTGTCGGCAGGGGGACAACTTCAGGCAGACGCCGTGGCACAGGTCCGCGTGGCGCACGTGGCAGGCTATTCGGAACACGGCCTGCTAGGGCTCGCGCTGCACCCGCAGTTTGCTACCAACCCCTGGGTCTACCTGTTTTACTCGGTCCCTGATGCTGCCGGTCAGCCAGTGAAGCAGGTCGTCGTGCGCTTTCAAGAGGCAGACGGACGAGCCATCACGGAGCCGCAGGTCATCGTGGACAACCTGCCGGTGGGCCGCGGCTGCTGCCACAATGGGGGTCGCTTGACCTTTGGTTCGGATGGCCGACTTTATGTCACCTTGGGGGACACGGAAAACAGTGCTCTGGCGCAGCGAAGCGATGAGTTGGCAGGGAGTGTTCTGCGCTACAATGCAGATGGTAGCATCCCTGACGACGGGCCCTTTGGGGCGGGCAATCCGGTATGGGCCATAGGGCTGCGGAACCCGTTCGGCATGGCATGGGATCGGCAAACGGGGGAACTGTTTGTCACCGAGAATGGGCCGGATGTGTACGACGAAGTCAACAACATTCGACGCGGCGCCAATTACGGCTGGCCTGCTGTTACCGGATTTGCCGGAGACGCCGCATTTACCGACCCGATCTGGGCCATTCAAAACACAGTCGCGCCGACCGGCCTTACTGTGTACCGAGGCAATGCACTGCCAGGCGCGATGGGGGACCTCTTCTTCTGCAGTTGGAATGATGGATGGTTGCGCCAGATTGAACACGATGGCTCGAACGGCCGCGCGCTGGTAGGGGATTGTTTGTCAGATGTGGTAGAAGGGCCAGATGGCGCGCTGTACCTGGCGGGCAGCAACACGATCTGGCGCGTTGGGCCGTAAATGCGTGAAAGGAAACGAGAGTGAGACGGCTCTTTCTTGTTGGATTACTTCTGCTGGGCACGCTGGCATGGCTCGCCCAACCCCTGTCCGCTCAGGTAGAGCGTCCCTTCCGACTGCCCTTTGCTGGCCCCTCCGGGCCAGCGACGTGGTACCTGGGCCAGCCCTATGGCAACACGACCGGCGCCTACCGGCAGCGTTCGACCACCTATGTCAACGGGCAAGGGATTCATTTCGGCCTGGATCTGATAGTCGCCTGTGGGACCCCCGTGCTCGCTATCGGCGATGGGGTGGTGTTCCATGTAGACGGGCCGCACGGCTCGCCCCCGCATAACGTAGTCATCAAGCACCCCAACGGGTATAGTTCGCTCTACGGCCACCTGCTCGAGCGCTCCACGCTGGTGGTGGGGGCAAGCATCCGCGCGGGGGAGCCGGTGGGGCTCAGCGGAACGGACAACGATGACTGCAACTCGGATGCTCACCTCCATCTGGAAATTCGCGATCACGCGCGCACGCAATTGTACAATCCCATCCTCCTCATCGAGGCAGATTGGGACGCGCTGACCCTGCTCGGTTCGGGCCCCCGCACCTTCCAGCGCGATCTGGCCAACCCGCGCTTGTGGCAGCGGCTAGATGCCCAACCGACCGCGCGCCTCCATGGCCCCCTGCTCAACAACTTTGCCCTCACTTGGCCAACACAAGGGTTTGGCGGTGGGGGTGGCCCGTGACCTGCCCGTCGGTGCGCGGCCCTGACACGGAATGGCATCGCATAGCGGGGGCCGTGTGCGGGGCACTGCTGCTTCTGGCTGTGGGTGCTTGTGCGCCGGTCGCCCCGCCACCGCTACCCGAGTCTCCCCCGCCCGCGCCGCCCGCAACCGCCACGCAGGCGGCGAATCCGCTCTCGCAGGCGCCTGCTGCTCAGCCGTCAACACCTGCTACACAGGGTGCCAACCCCACCCCAACCCGAATCGCCACCGCCACCCTTACCGCCACGCCAACCCAGTCGCCATCGCCCACCCCCACCCCGGCCCCCGCCCTGAGACAGCTTCTCACGGGGGGCTGCTGCGTCAACCCAAGCTGGAGCCCGGAGGGGGACACGGTTCGCTTCTTAGACAGGCCCACCGCGCAAAGCGTCGCGGGAATCTACGAGGTTGCCGCCGACGTGCCGGCACCGATTGCTGCGGGCGAGCTCGTTACGACCACCATTCCGACAGCAAGCAGCGGCGGGCGCTTCGTGATCGTCAGCGACGATAGCGGCTCGACCATCTCCGACCGTCAAACCGATCAGAGCCACTTTATCCCCGATGCAGAAGAGCAGGTGATGGTGTCGCCCGGCGGCAAGTGGGTGGTTTGGCGGACGCAGGAGCCGAACAGCGGAACCTCGTTCCGAGACCGCTTGATGACCGTGTGGGTAGCAGCCCTGGATGGAAGCGGACGGCGCGCCGTGGCAACCCTGCGCGGAGGCTCCCTGACGGGCTGGCTGGGCGACGAGGCACTGCTTGTTCAGCGGCGCGACGAGGCCGACCAGGATGAGCGCCTGCTGCTCCGCCTCGACCTGGACGATGGCACGCAGACGGTGCTGGACCGCGCCCTGCGATTCAACGGACTGCTCATTAGCCCTGGCGGCCCCTATGTCGCCTACTACGTGTCGCTGGATCAGGACGACCCGGCGCAGAACGGCCTGTGGCTGCTCGATACGACGAGCGGGAGCAAGCAGGCGCTCCCGGTGATTGGCGCCTATCGGTGGCGGGACGCCAGCCGGCTGCTTTGATTCCCATGGAGCCGGGGGCACCTGCTTTCCGACTACAGGAGTACGACGCAGCTCAGGGCACCCACCGCGATCTGACCGACCCCGCGACACTACCCTTCCGCGTTGCTAACAATGATTGGACCGTCTCCCCGGACGGCTCGCGCGTGGTCTTTGTCTCGGCGCAGGATGGCAACCTGTGGCTTCTGGAGCTACCCCCGCCGCGACTGGATGATGAAACAGGGTAGGATTCACCGAATGCCTGGGCAGTTTGACAGGGTTATTCCTTGCCCCTATAATAAACGATTGCGGTCGGGGGCCGCGAGTGGGGTAAATAGTACGACAGTGATAGGTGGACTCACAGGCTTGTAGAATCAAAAAGGTTTCCGGAGAAGGTCCGTTTTTGCCGGGCCTTTTCGTATTGTCTGGGCACTTTTTTCCCTTCAGCCATCCAGCCCCCAATTGGAAACTCCCACTTTTCCGAGTATCCCCTAGCTGTTCGCCAGATCGGTAGTATCGCCTGGCTTGACCACCCATCATCTGGATTGCCTTGCTCATGGTCGGACCAGCCCACGCGCCCATCTACCCTAGACCTTGCGCTCAAGTTGGCCTCTCTCTGTCTCTAACCAGTATTGTCACGCCTGCGCGCCATCGCTCGATGCAGGATAGGGGCGGCGCCGCTCCTAGCGCGCCCTGTTTCGTTACCCATCTCTGATCTTCGAAAGAGAGGAACCTGCGTGGAAATTAAAGATTTCAATGCTATCCGTGTCAGTCTCGCCTCGCCCGAGGAAATTCGCTCGTGGTCCTACGGCGAGGTGACCAAGCCGGAAACCATCAACTATCGCCGCCTGCGCCCCGAGCGCGATGGCCTCTTCTGCGAGGCGATCTTTGGCCCCACGCGGGATTGGCAGTGCTACTGCGGCAAGTACAAGAAGGTTCGCTTCAAGGGGATTGTCTGCGACAAGTGTGGCGTCGAGGTCACGCGCTCCGCCGTGCGCCGCGAGCGCATGGGCCATATCGAGTTGGCCTCGCCGGTCGCGCACATCTGGTACACGCGCCGCGTGCCGAGCTACCTGGGCCTGCTGCTCGACATCTCGCGCCGCAATCTGGATCGTGTGCTCTACTTTGCGCAGTATGTCATCACGAATATCGACGAGCGCGAGCGCCAGAAGGCGATCGACCGCCTGGAGGCCGACCTCCAGCGCGAGGTGGACGAAGCGGCGCGAGCGCTTCGACGCAGCAGACTCAGCGAGCTGGAGCGCGTCACCGCCGAGCGCATCCGCGAGCTGGAGGCGGAGCAGGAGGCGGGCGAGGAGCGTCTGGATCGCCAGCAGCGACGAGCGCACGTGAACGAGGTGATGACGGCGGCGGCGACCGTTCGTGAGCGCATCAACAAGAGTGCGGGCAAGCAGGCCACCGAGGAGCATCGTCTTCGAGCCGCTCGATCTGAAGCTCGTGTCGGCAGGCGAGACGATCCCCGTCGAGGCGATCAACGATCTGAACGAGACCATCGACGCAGGAGCTGAACAAGCTCGAAGCGCGCCTCGAGCAGCAGAAGCAGGACAAGCGCGCCCTGACTCACCGCGCAGGTGGACCAGCTCAACGTCGGAACTGGGCAAGCGCAAGGACGAGGTGCAGGGCGCAGATCGGCAATGTGCTCTCGACGGTGCAGGAAACCCGCTCGGACGAGATCGACGAGATCAAGGGGCTGCGCGTCATGCAGTTCCTGAACGAGGCGCAGTACCGTGACCTGTACGAGAAGTATGGCAACATCTTCGAGGCGAGCATGGGCGCCGAGTCGCTCTACGAGATCGTGGGCAACCTCGACCTGGACCAGATGGCGAAGGAACTGCGCGCCGAGATCAAAAAGACGCGCTCCAAGCAGCGCCGCAAAGAAGGCCACCAAGCGCCTGAAGGTGGTCGAGGCGTTCCGCCGCTCCAACAACAAGCCGGAGTGGATGATCCTGACGGTGCTGCCGGTCATCCCGCCCGACCTGCGCCCGATGGTGCAGTTGGATGGTGGCCGCTTCGCCACCTCCGATCTGAACGACCTGTACCGCCGCGTCATCAACCGCAACAACCGTCTGAAGCGCCTGCTCGATCTGGATGCGCCGGATGTCATCATCCGCAACGAGAAGCGCATGCTGCAGGAAGCGGTGGACTCGCTGATCGACAACTCGCGGCGCGGCAAGGCGGTCTCGCTGCGCGGCAAGCGCAAGCTGAAGTCGCTCTCGGACATGCTGAAGGGCAAGCAGGGTCGCTTCCGCCGCAACCTGCTCGGCAAGCGCGTGGACTACTCGGGCCGTTCGGTCATCGTGGTCGGCCCGCACCTGAAGCTGCACGAGTGCGGCCTGCCCAAGAAGATGGCGCTGGAGCTGTTCAAGCCCTTCGTCATCCACCAGCTGGTCGAAGACAACTTTGCCCCGAACGTGAAGGGTGCGAAGCGCATCATCGAGCAGATGCGCCCCGAGGTGTGGGGAATCCTGGAAGAGGTGATCGACGGGCGCCCGGTGCTGCTGAACCGCGCCCCGACGCTGCACCGTCTTGGTATCCAGGCGTTCATGCCGCGCCTGATCGACGGCAACGCCATCGAGCTGCACCCGCTGGCCTGCTCGGCGTTCAACGCCGACTTTGACGGCGACCAGATGGCGCTGCACGTGCCGCTGAGCGACAAGGCGGTCGAGGAAGCCATCGGCGCTGATGCTCGCCAGCAAGAACCTGCTCAAGCCCGCCGATGGTGAGCCGACCGTCAGCCCGACCAAGGACATGGTGCTCGGCTGCTACTACCTGACGCAGATGGGCAAGGAGACGCTGCTGGGCGCGAACCGCATCTTCAGCGAGCCGGAAGAGGCGATTCTGGCCTACGAGTTGGGCCACCTCCACCTGCACGCCCCGGTCAAGGTGCGCATCCCGCGCTACTTCGCGGACATGGTGCTGGAGGAGTTGGACTGCTGGAGGATGCCACGGCTGGCGGCGCTCTACCAGGCACGGATCCTGACGGTAAGCAATCTCGTGGACCGCATCAACGACGGCACCTTCGAGTCGAGCGGCCTTACCGCCGAGCAATTGCAAGAGGTGGCGGCGCGGCTGGAAGCGGAGCACATCGAAGCCGGAGCGCTTCCCGAACAACATCATCTACGAGACGACCGTTGGGCGCGTGCTCTTCAACGAGGTGGTGCCGAAGAGATGGGCTTCCAGAATGGTCACTACGGCAAGGGCGGCCTGAAGGATCTGGTAGCCGACTGCTACAGCCTGCTGGGACCGGAGCCGACCGCAGAGTTTGCCGACCAACTCAAGGAGGTGGGTTTCAAGTATGCCACCCGCTCGGGCGTGACGCTGGCGGTGGATGACATCACGGTGCCGGAAAAGAAGCGTGCCATTCTGGCCGAGGTGGAGCGGCAGGTCGAAGAGGTGGATCGCCAGTATCGGCGCGGTCTGATTACCGAGGAAGAGCAGTACCGCACCACGGTGACGCTGTGGACCGAGGCCAAGGAAGTCATGACGGCAGCGGTGGAAGAGCGGCTCGATCCGTTCGGTAACCTTGCGGTCATGTCGAACTCCGGCTCGGTCAAGGGTGGCATCCAGCCGCTGGCGCAGCTGGCGGGCATGCGCGGCCTGATGGCCGACCCGAACGGGCGCATCATCCCGCTGCCGATCCGCTCCAACTTCCGCGAGGGGTTGAACCCGCTGGAGTACTTTATCTCGACGCACGGCGCGCGCAAGGGTCTGGCGGACACCGCGCTCCGCACGGCGGATGCGGGCTACCTGACCCGCCGCCTGGTGGACGTGGCGCAGGACGTGATCGTCCGTGAGGACGATTGTGGCACGCGCGACGGCATCCTCCTCACGCAGGAAAGCTGCCAGGATGTGGGCATCAAGATGGGCGAGCGTATCATCGGGCGCTACACGGCAGGGCCGGTGATCGATTCGAGCACCGGCGAGGTCCTGTTCGAGGGCAACACCTTTATCAGCGAGCGGGTCACGCGCCTGATCGCGCGCGCTACCGTGAACGAGATTCGCGTCCGTTCGCCGCTGACCTGCCAGCTTCGCTCCGGCATCTGCATGCACTGCTACGGGCGCGACATGGGGCGCGGCGGCATGGTGGACATCGGCGAGGCGGTGGGAATCATCGCGGCGCAGTCCATCGGCGAGCCGGGCACGCAGCTGACGCTGCGCACCTTCCACACCGGTGGTGTGGCGGGGGTGGACGACATCACGCAGGGTCTGCCGCGTATCACCGAGCTGTTCGAGGCGCGTAACCCGAAGGGCGAGGCGATCCTCGCCGAGATCGGCGGGCGCGTCGAGATCGACCGCGAGGGCGAGCTGCGCACCGTGCGCATCGTGGATGCCCGCTCGCTGACCGACGAGGTAGCGCTGCCCGCTGGCTACGAGATCGTCGCCGAGGAGGGGGATCGCGTCAAGAAGGGGGACCTGCTGGCGCGCAACGCCGAGGGCGAGAGCCTTGAGGCGAAGCACGACGGAACCTTCCTGCTGGACGACGAGCGCAACCTGCTGATGGTCCGCTACGACGAGAAGCAGGTGTGGGAAGAGGACATCCCGCCGACCGCCCGCCTGCGCGCGAGCGAGGGCGCGGTGATCTCGGCGGGCTTCCAGATCACGGAGGGTGCCAAGAACCCGCACCAGGTGCTCAAGATTTCGGGCATCGACGCGGTGCAGCAGTACCTGGTGGAACAGGTGCAGCAGGTGTACCGCTCGCAGGGTGTGTCGATCCACGACAAGCACATCGAGATCATCGTTCGCAACATGCTGCGCCGCGTGCGCGTCAAGTTCGCGGGCGACACCGACTTCCTGCTGGGTGATCTGGTGGACCGCTTGGAGTTGGAGGATGTAAACCGCCGCATCATCAACCGTGGGGGCCAGGCGGCCATCGCGGAGCCGGTGCTGCTGGGCATCACCAAGGCGGCGCTCAACACCGAGAGCTTCCTGTCGGCCTCTTCCTTCCAGCACACGATCAACGTGCTCGCGCAGGCGGCGATCGAGGGCAAGGTGGACCACCTGGAAGGGCTCAAGGAGAACGTCATCATCGGTAAGCTCATCCCGGCCGGTACGGGCTACCGCGCGGTCGAGGAGGAGGACCCCGAGGCGCACATCCGCGAGCGGTTGGAGGGCGAGGAGGAGTTCGAGTTCTCGCTGGATGACCTGGATGAGGACTTCGGCGACTTTGGCGACTTCGACGACTTCGACGACGATGAATTTGACCTGGATGCGGACGACATCGAGGACGAGGACTTCGAGGAAGAAGACGAGGAGCGCCCGACCTACCTTGACGAGGAGGACGAGGAAGAGGAGTTCGACGAGGAAGAGGACGAGGAAGAAGAAGAGCGAACTCATCGGCGGTTTGGATGAGGAGCTTCTGCCCGAAGGCGGCCCTCGACGAGGAACTCGAAGAGCTAGACGCGGAGATCGAGCTCGACGAGGAGGGAGCCGAGGAGGAAGAGGACGAACTCGACTTCTTCGAGGAAGAGGAAGAGGGCGAAAGTGCGAGCCGGAAGTGGAAGAAGAACTGTAACCCGCGTACTGCTTCCCCGAAGGGGGGCCGCGCCACCATGGTGGCGCGGCCCCCCTTTTTTGCAGCAGGCAGGACACTTCTTAGACCATTTGTTCTAGTCGCAGTGATTTGTTACAATCATGCTCTTCACATTTGTATAATCGTCTCCAGCTTGTTAAGCTGTAGGGCAAAGCGATAGTGGGACAGAACGACACCCGCCCCTATCTCGCCCCAACGAACCCGTCGGCACCGCGCCATCAGACCTTACGGATGATTTGAACCATGCCTGAAATTGGAATCGTGCAACAGGTGGACATTGACCAGGAGCTACAGGGCGCTTACCTGGACTATGCCATGAGCGTCATCGTCAGCCGCGCCCTGCCAGATGTGCGCGACGGGCTGAAGCCGGTCCATCGGCGCATCTTGTATGCGATGTATGATATGGGGCTGCGGCCCGAGCGACCCTTCAAAAAGAGTGCCCGTATTGTGGGCGAGGTGCTTGGCAAGTATCACCCCCACGGGGATTCGGCTGTATACGACGCCATGGTGCGGATGGCGCAGGAATTTTCGATGCGCTACCCCCTGGTGGACGGGCAGGGCAACTTTGGCTCGGTGGATGGGGACGGGGCGGCAGCGATGCGCTACACCGAGGCGCGGCTGGCCGCGCCTGCCATGGAACTGCTATCGGACATCCAGAAGGAAACTGTAAACTTCACCTTCAACTTCGATGGGACGCTGAAGGAGCCTGACGTGCTGCCCGCCATGCTGCCGAACCTGCTGGTGAACGGCGGGGACGGGATTGCGGTGGGCATGAGCACCAAGATTCCCCCGCACAACATCGGCGAGGTGTGCGATGCCCTGGACTATATGATCCAGCGTTGGCACCGGTTGGACGAGGTGACGATCGAGGAACTGATGCGCTTCGTCCAGGGACCGGATTTTCCCACGGGCGCCCTGATCTACCGCTTTCGTGATGACCGCCAGCACGACCGAACCGACACGATCTTGAATGCGTATGCCACGGGGCGTGGGCGCATGGTGGTTCAGGCCAAAACGCACGTGGAGGAGATGAGCCGCAACCGAAACCGAATAGTGGTGACGGAGCTCCCCTACCAGACAAACAAGGCCAACCTCATCGAGCGCATCGCTGAACTGGTCCGCGATGGAAGGATCGAGGGGATCACCGACCTGCGCGACGAGTCGGACCGACGGGGCATGCGGGTGGTTATCGAGTTGACCCGCAATGTCAAGGCGACGGACATCCTGGCCCTGCTGTTTAAATACACGCCGCTGCGGCAAACCTTCGGCGTGATCATGCTGGCGCTGGTGGACGGGCAGCCGCGCATGCTCTCGCTCAAACGAGCGCTGCAGTTGTTCGTGGAGCACCGACGCGAGGTGATCCGGCGTCGCTCTGAGTATGACCTGGAGCGGGCACGGGCGCGTGCCCACATCCTGGAAGGGTTGCGCATCGCGCTGGATAATCTGGATGCGGTCATCGAGACGATCCGCCGCTCGCAGCGGGTGGACACGGCCAAGAGCAACCTGATCCGAAAATTCAGCTTGAGCGACCGGCAGGCCCAGGCCGTGCTGGATATGCGCCTCGCGCGGCTGGCGGCGATGGAGCGCCGCGCCATCGAGGATGAATATCGCGCCGTGCAGGAAGAGATTGGGATACTCGAGGGGCTCCTTGCCGACGAGGCGAAGGTGCTTGGCGTGATTCGTGAGGAGCTGCGCGAGCTGAAAAAGCGCTATGGCGACCCGCGCCGCTCTCAGATCATCACCGCAGCGGAATACACAGGTGACGTGCTGCAGGCAGAGCATTTTATCCCGGATGGTGCCATCCTGCTCACCATCAGCGCCCGCAGCGAGATTCAGCGCATCATGAATGTGGCGCGCAAGCCCCGCTCCGGCAGCGACTACGCCCAGATCTTAACAGCGAACAACCGAAACGAGTTGCTCGTTGTGAGCAAGGCAGGGCGCGCGTGGCGCACGCCCATCCATCTGCTGCCGGAGAAAACCGGGCAGGGCAAAGGGGAAGCATTGGCGCAGGTGCTCCCGTCCTGGGAGCGAAACGACACGGTGGCGGTTGCGCTGGACGTGTCAACGGACGAGGAGGTGCTGGCCGAACAGTTTCTGCTACTCGTCACGCGCAACGGGCGGGTCGTGCGCGTCAGCGCGAGCGAGGCGCGGAACGTCCACGCGGGCACGCTGCTCGTCAACCTGGAAGCGAAGGACGAGGTGCTGTGGGCCGGCTTCAGCACGGGTGCCGACCATCTGATGCTGGTCAGCGCTCAGGGGCAGGGGATCCAGTTTGCGGAGGGTGACGTGCGCCCGACGGGGCTGGGGGTCCAGGGCGTGTGGGGCATGAAGCTGGAAGAGAGCCATGATGCCGTGGTCGGGGCCGGCCTGGCGCGAGAGGGTGAGTGGCTATTCTTGGCAAGCGAGCACGGGTACCTCAAACGAACGATGCTGGCAGATTACCCCGTACAGGGGCGCTATGGCAAGGGGGTACGCGCCATGAACCTGGACGACAAAACAGGGAAACTGGCGGCCGCAGCGGTGGTACAGGACGGCGACCGCGTGACGCTGCAGAGCAACAAGCGGCTGGCGTTGGATGTCCAGATGCGCCACGTCCCCACGCTCGACCGATACCAGCCTGGCCAAGTCGTGATCGAGGTACCTGCGCCCCAGCGCCTCACCGGCCTGTTCAAGTGGGGAACGGACGAGGCGCTTACCCCACCGGAGCGCGATTCTGGCACAGAAAGTGCTACCCCGCCACCAGGCAGTGGGCAGGAAGTGCCATCTCCCTCTAACGGAGCGGCCACCAGCCCCCGATCAACCAGGGGCAAGCCCAACGAAAAAAAGAGCATTCCCAATGACAATGGGCAGCAGCTAAGCCTCGAATTGGCCGACCCGGCCAAGCCTAAAGGCAAGACAAAGGACGTAAAGGTAGTTCGGGGAAAGAAGAAGCAGTAGCCACAGCGCAGCACCGCATGCTGCCCGTCACACGGATGGCCCATTGTCATCGTGCTTCATGGAAAGGAGCCAGCCGTGGAAATCGCATTGCGGGACAAACTGTTGCTCTGTCAGGAGTGCGGTAGCCAGTTCGCCTACACGGTGGGCCAGCAGCGGATGGCCCACCGAGAAGAGTCTGCGCCCGCTGATCCCCAATTTTGCCCTGTCTGCGAGATTAAAATTGAGCGCATGGGGCGCCGAATCAGCCCTCCCACCGCTGCTTCTTTTCCCGATGAGGCACACCAGGGCAATGGCCACCACACCGCCCCCAAAGGTGACGCGAATGGGGCACCCGCTGCCTTCAACGGCGCTCAGCCCGAACCCAATGAGGTTGCAACGGCTACGGAAAAGCCAGCCAGTGCTTATCGCACGGGCTCCGCTCATCCGCTGGCTGGTCACAGCGGCGAGACGCGCAGCGGTTCCGTCAAGTGGTTCAATGACCGCAAAGGCTTTGGCTTCCTGACGCTGGATGATGGGAACGAGCTCTTCGTCCACTTTAGCGGGATCGGCGGCGAGGGCTACAAGACGCTGAAGGATGGGCAGCGGGTCCAACTAACGATCGAGGACACAGACAAGGGTCCACAGGCCACCAACGTTCTCGTTATCGGGGAGGCGCCCGCCGACTCCTGATCGCTCCTCCAGCATACGATCATGGTACGTTACATACCGCCTTCTGGGCGGTATTTTTTTGCTTGCAGCGCGCGATTTTGCCGAATCGCAACTTTCGTGTGGAATACAGCACTGACATCTATCCGCTATCCACCGTAAGGAGCCAGAGCGACTCTCTCCTCGATCATGACTGTTCGATACGACCTCCACCTTCACACGTTCCACTCCCCGGACTCGCTGGCGTCGTACGAGCAGATTATTCGGCGCGTGCAGCAACGCAAGCTTAGCGGAATCGCGGTGACCGATCACAACACGATCCGGGGGGCTGTCGAATTGGCCTCCATGGCTCCCTTTCCCGTCATCGTGGCTGAAGAGATTCGCGCCAGGGAGGGGGAGGTGATCGGGTACTTCTTGCAGGAAGAAATTCCGCGCGGCCTGCCGCTGGCGGACACCATTGCCCTTATCCATGAGCAGGGGGGGGTGGCCGCGCTCCCCCACCCGCTGGATCGCGTCCGGCGCTCGTCCGCCGTGGGGGAGACCGCGCTCATGCAGGTGATCGAGCAGGTTGACCTGATAGAAGGGTACAATGCGCGTTGCATTTATCCTGCTGACAACCTGCGCGCGCAACAAATCGCTCGACGGTACGGGAAGCCACTGACCGCTGGCAGCGACGCCCACGCGCCGTGGGAGATTGGGCGCAGCTACGTCGAGCTAGAGCCGTTCGGGGGCGCAGCCGAGTTTTTGGAAAGCCTGCGGGGGGGGCGGCTCCATGGCACGGGGCGCGGCGGTTGGGTCAGCGTGTTTTCGACGTTTGCCAAATTTGTTAAAAAGGTGGGGGTGAAAAAATGAGTGGGCTAAGCATCGTTATTGCCTCGATCGTGGCTGCTTCGATTCCGACCTTGTTTTATCTGGTGCTTGCCCGCTGGCTGGATCGGTACGAGAAGGAACCCCTGTTGCTGGTCCTCATCACGTTTGGGTGGGGGGCAATTCCAGCCATCATCCTCTCGCTTGTAGCGGAGGTGGTGCTTGACATCCCGATCCAGGTTCTAGCGACGGGCCAGGGCGCGGACCTGCTCAGTGCAGCATTCGTTGCGCCCGTAGTGGAGGAAGTCGCCAAGGCGATCCCCCTGCTGGCCATCTACTGGCTGTACCGCAAAGAGTTTGACGGGCTGATGGATGGGCTGATCTACGGGGCGTTTGTCGGCTTTGGCTTTTCCATGACAGAAAACTTCTTTTACTTCGTGGATGCGCACTCGTCGGGGGGGTGGGTGGATTGGATAGTGCTGGTCGTGCTGCGGGGGCTGGTGTTCGGGTTAAACCACGCCCTTTTCACCTCTGCTCTCGGGGCTGGGTTAGGCTATGCTCGCTACGCCCAGAACGCCACGCTGCGCCGCATCGCGCCACCGCTTGGCCTGTTGGCAGCGATAGGGCTGCATATGACCCATAACTTTTTCGTCTCGCTGCCGGAGGCAAGCCTGCTCTGCTTCGTGAGCCTGCTAGCGGACTGGCTGGGAGTGATCGTGTGGTTGGTGCTGGTCGTCATAGCGACCCGACAGGAAAAGCAGTGGATCACCGAGGAGCTACGCGACGAGGTAGCCGATGGCGTGCTGGCTGCCACGCACGCACGGGCTGCCGCCCGCTACCGCACCCGCCTGACCGACCGCTGGGCCGCGCTGCAGGAGCATGGAATCGGGCGCGCCCATCACCTGGGGCGCCTGCACGCGCTTGCCGCCGAGTTGGCCTTCAAGAAGCGCCAGCTTCGCCTGCACGGGGATGAGCAGGGCAACGCTGCGGACGTGACACGGCTGCGGCGGGAGGTGTCGGCGCTGAATATCCGATTGTTCTAATAGGCAGCTTACCACAAAAGGAAGCCCGGTTGGGCTTCCTTTTGTGGTATCCGGCTGTTCGGCTTCTCTGCTCTACCGGCTCAGGTCAAATAATCGCGCAGCTTCTTCGAGCGCAGGGGATGGCGCAGCTTGCGCAGCGCTTTTGCCTCGATCTGTCGAATACGCTCCCGCGTGACGCCGAACTTTTGGCCAACCTCCTCCAGCGTGCGGCTCTGTCCGTCCTCCAGCCCGAAGCGCAGCATGAGGACTTCCTGCTCGCGCTTGTTGAGCTGCCCCAGCACCTCGATCATCTGCTCCTTGAGCAGCTTCTTGGAGGCTGCATCCACCGGCCCGGTCAACGAGTCATCGGGTATAAAGTCGCCGAGGCTGGAATTGTCCTCATTGCCCACCGGGGTTTCCAGGCTCATCGGCTCCTGGGACAGGCTCATGATGCGCAGAACCTTGGCGGCGGCGCGCTTGAGCTTCCGATTGAGCAGCGGGTCAATGGTGCGCTCGCCGCGGCGCGCTGAGCGGATGGCGTCAATCTCCTCCGGGAGCAACCCGACATCTTCCAGTTCCAGCGCTATCTCATCCGGCGAGGGCTCGCGCCCCAACTCTTGAACAAGCCGGCGGCTGGTACGAATCAGGCGATTGATCATGTCCACCATGTGGACGGGGATGCGAATCGTGCGCGCCTGGTCCGCGATGGCGCGCGAGATGGCCTGACGAATCCACCACGTTGCATAGGTGCTGAACTTGTAGCCCTTGGTATGGTCGAACTTTTCCACAGCCCGTATCAAGCCCAGGTTGCCCTCCTGGATCAGATCGAGGAAGTTCATGCCGCGCCCGGTATAGCGCTTGGCGACGCTTACAACCAGCCGCAGGTTGGCCTCGGTCAAAAGTCCCTGGGCACGCCGCCCGGAAAGCGCTACCTGCCGATAGTGGCGCGCCAGTTGTTCCTCGTCCAGAAAATGCTCGGCTTCCAACTGCTCCAGGGAGGGCGGATCCTCGCCAAGATAGTCAAGCACCTGCGCTGGCATCAACAGCAGGCCGAGCGGCACGTTGAAGAGGCGGCGCTTCGTGCGCTGAGCCACGTCGGGGAGGGCATGGTCATACTGCGGGTAAAAGCGCCAGAAGTACTTTTCGGGGTAAAAGGTATAGCGCGGCGGCCAAACCTTGGCCACCTCGCGCACATCCCGCGCCATCTGGCTGAAGGAGGGCGGGTCCATCTTCAAGTCTCGGCAGCCCTCCAGCACCTTTTCCCAGTTCTCGCACATCGTGCCATAGGCAGCGCGGAAGATCGTCAGGATGGGCATCATGCTTTGCCCTTCCGTCAGATCTTCCACGTATTGCTGCGCCCCGATCATCAACGCCAGCCAGATCTCTTCCTCGCTGGAGAGGAGCGGCACCTTCCCAATATCTCGCAGGTACATGCGGACGGGATCATTGCCCAGGTCGTCAAAGGCGGCCGCCTCGGCTCGCATGCGCTCTTCCTGCTCGCGCTTTTCTTCCCGCTCCACCTCACGAAGCTCTTCATCCAGCGGCTCTTCTTCTTGCCAATCAGACGGCATGCCGATGGAGATGCCCTTCCCTTTCAGCTCTGTGTAAAGCGCCTCCAACTCATGCACAGGAAGCTGCGCGTGGGCTACCCGCGCGTTGACTTCCTGTTTGGTGAGTTGCTTCTCCTTCCCCGCTCGCTTGATCAGGGATTGGATAAGGGCTTCTCGATCAGCAGTAGACACCATCCATTTCCTCCGGGCCGAACGATGGGACGTATACCAGTGTAGGCAGGGTGGGCAAGGCTTGGCGCCATGCGTTGGGGGAGCTGTACTACCTGTCCAGGCGTCGTGCTGGGCTCGTTAGAGCCGATTGGGGTCCGCCACGCGCCGCAGCCGGGCGCGCTCACGCAGCAGGCGCTGGCGCTGTAGCTTGCTCTTTTCCAGTTGTGTCTGCTGCTGGAGCAACTGTCGGAGCTCCTGGGGGTCCGCTTCCAGCGTGCGCTGTAGGTCGTCCAGCAGGTAGTGTAACTGTCGGGCCTGGCGCTCGTCGAAGCGAATCATAAAGGCATGCAACCGGCTGTGCGCGTCTTCTTCCCACTCGTCGCTTGCCACGGTCGGGTAAGCCCCATAGAAGTCAAGAATTCGCTGCATTCGCTGCACGATGGGCGCTTCCATCCCCTCTGCCCACTCCGCAAGGTGGGCCCCGCTGTCGGGGCGCTGGGCCAGGAGTGCTTCAAACAGTTGGCGATGCTCCGTCTGCTCCCACATCTCGGCACGGATGCCCAGACGCATGGCCTCGTCCAGGAGGGCGGGCCGCTCCATTAGCAGGTAGAGCAAGTACGCTTCCAGGTCGCGCGGCTCGCTCCCGCCTGCGCCGCCTTCCTGAGCGTCAACCGGAGGGAACGCTCCCTCTGCCAGGTCGGGCGGTGGGGCATCGAACTCGTCCGACGATGGGCCCTCCCATCCCCCGTCATCGGGGGGCGGGGGGGGGGCGGCGCGGCGCTCCGGTCGCCGCTTCCCCATGTGCCCGACCAACTCCTGTGCCAGCGTCCGCTCGTCGGTGCGGAGCAGGCGGGCCAGCCGCTGAAGGTAGTGGTCGCGCACGAGGGTGGACTCGATCTCGCCTATCAGCGGTAGCAAGTCAGAGGCCGCCCGTGCTTTCTGCGCTGCATCATCCAAGGAGATGTTGTGCAGTCGCTGGCCTATCATATAGTCTACCACGGGCAGGGCTTCCGCGACCAACGTTGCCCAGCGTGCGGGCGCGCTCCGGATCAGGTCGTCGGGGTCCTGCCCGGCCGGAAGCGTGAGGATGCGCACCTCCCCCTCGATCTCGCTGGCACGCCCCTGCCCCTGGCGCGCCTGCTCCCAGCGGAGGTGACGCTGCTGCCGCCGTAGGTCGAGCACTGCCTCCAGGCCACGCTCGGCGGCACGCTGCCCGGCTTCGTCGGCATCCAGCGCCAGCACCAGATTGGGCGAGTAGCGATGGAGGAGGCGAAGCTGCTCCCCCGTCAGCGCCGTGCCGAGCGATGCCACAACGTTGGCAAAGCCAGCCTGGTGCGCCGCGATCACATCCATGTACCCCTCGACCAGGACGGCACGCTCCTCGGTGCGGATGGCATCCTTCGCGAGGTCCAGCCCGTACAGCATGCGCCCCTTGTCGAAGAGGGGGGTCTGCGGCGAGTTGATGTACTTGGGAACCTGCTCGGCGTGAAGGGCGCGCCCGCCAAAGCCGACGATCCGCCCGCGCACGTCGCGAATGGGAAAAATCAAGCGATCGCGCAGGGCGTCATAGTAGCCACCCTGATCGCGCTCCCGCACCAGCCCCACGCGGGCCAAATCCTCCGGAGTATAGTCACGCGCTGTCAGGGCGCTCAGCAGGGCATCCCAGGCCGGGGGGGCATAGCCCAGCGCGAACCGATAGGTGGTTTCCGGCGTGATGCCGCGCCGTGCCACGTAATCCCGGCAGGCTTGCCCTTCCGGCAAGTCACGCAGCCACGCCTGAAATTGCTGGGCTGCCGCCTCGCAAACGGCGATCAGCCGCTCCCGCTCGGCCCGCGCCTGCTGCTGGGTCTCGCTCTCCTCTTCCAGCACAACCCCTGCCTCGCGGGCCAGGAGCCGGAGCGCCTCGCTAAAAGAGAGGCCCTCACGCTTCTGCACATAGCTGAACAGGTCGCCCCCCTCGCCGCAGGCGCCGAAGCAGTGCCACGTGCCGGTATGCGGGAAGACAACAAACGAGGGCGTCTTTTCCAAGTGGAACGGGCAGCACGCCTTGTAAGTGCGGCCCGCCCGCTTCAGCTCTACGGAGCGGCCAATCCACTCAACCGCATCCAGCCGCTGCTTGATTTCTTCGATTACCCGCTCTGAGCCCATAAGAAGAGGCGTGCTCCCGAATCAGATAGCGATCCAGACAGGCTCCAGCCGTACCCTGGCAGGCAATGACCCAGGTGGGCCTGATCATGGATGAGCCTTACATCATTTCACCGAGAGGGTTCACCCTCGCAAGAAAGAGGAGAGGAGAAGAAAGGCTGGATGGCGCAGGAGGTGCCATGCGTTGCGCTGTCGTGGGACAAAGCCAATTGTAGCGCCTCCTCTTTTATCGAGCAACAAGCCATCCCCTAGCCTCGTTGTTTGTGCCAGAAACCATTTTCAGATACGCTTCACGATGCATGCTTCGATTCCGACACCCTATCCCCGCGCAGGAGGCAGCGCATGTTGTCTATCACAGTGTATCGCAAGACGGGGGAGTGTACCACCGGGATCGAGCCGGGGGCCCTGGAGCAGTGGCTGAGCGAGAAGGATGCGGTGATCTGGGTAGATATTGAGGCGCATACTGATGAGGATATACAACGGTTGGCTGACAGCTTCCACTTTCATCCGCTTGCGCTGGATGACGTGCGCACCAGCCATCAGCGCCCCAAAATAGAGTTGTACGACAGCTACGCCTTTGTTGTCTTTTACGCAATTGAGCTGGACGAAGACCAGCGGAGCGTCCGGCTGGAAGAGGTCGAGCTGTTTATCGGCCAGAACTTTGTGGTGACCGTGCACGACACGCCGATTCAGGAGCTGAAGCAGACCCATCAGCGCTGGGAAAGCAGCACCGCCATGATGGAGCATTCCACGACGACGCTGCTGTACGCCCTGCTGGACACGATGCTCGACGATTACTTCCCGGTGCTGGATCGCCTTTCCGACCATATTAACGAGGTGGAGCAACGCATCTTCGAGGAGTTCGATCCGGAGTTGCTGCGCGAGACACTTCAGCTCAAGCGCGACCTGCTGGCTTTGCGGCGCATCGTCGCCCCGCAACGTGATGTGATCAACGTTTTGCTGCGCGGGGAGGGGCTGATTCTCCCCGACAGCGCGATTCCCTACCTGCAAGATCTGTACGATCACAGCCTGCGGGTGGTGGAAATGGTGGACACCTACCGCGAGATGGTCTCCACTGTCACGGAAGGGTTCCTGTCGGTACAGTCCAACAACATAAACGTGGTGATGCAGCGGCTGACGGTCATCAACCTGCTGCTGCTTCCCCTCACGGTGCTGACGGGTTTCTTCGGGATGAATTTCGAGAGTATCCCCTTTGACAGCCCGCTGCTGTTGGGGGTGGCGCTTACAGCCATGATCCTGCTGCCCACCAGCCTCTTCTGGTGGCTACGGCGACAGGGGTGGGGATGAGGGGGATGCTATGGAGATGATGCTGGACAGTGCCGTCGGAAGTGAGACGGTCTCCTCGCCGCTCGGGTGGGAAACCGACTTTTTGGAGGTGGTGGGGGAGGAAAAGCGACCGGCGCGCAAGGGCATCATGCGGGAAACCCCCTGGCCCCTCTTTGTCAACGGGCGCGAGTGGCTGACCATGATGGCAACGCCGCTCCAGCTTGAAACACTAGCGGTTGGTTTTCTGTTCAATGAAGGGATCATCCAGACGCTGGATGAAGTGCTGGCCGTGCGCGTCTGCGAGGACCCAGCGGCCATCCTGGACGTGCGCCTTACCGGGGAGCGCACCCTGCCAGCGAAACGCACCCTGACGAGCGGGTGCGGCGGGGGCATTACCTTTGCAGAGCTAGCGGCCGAGCGGGCGCCCCTCCCTGTCACGCGGGGCTGGCCGCCCGCAACCCTTTATGAAGGGATGAGCAACATGCTGGCTGCCGTGGCGGATGACTACCGCGCGGTGGGCGGCTTCCATTCCAGCGCGTTGGCGTGGCCCGACGGCTCGATTGCGTGGGTGGCGAACGACGTGGGACGGCACAACACGATTGACAAGTTGGCAGGGGCAGTGCTGCTCCATGAGATCGCCACGCACGACAAGTTTTTGCTCTCGACCGGCCGCATCTCCAGCGAGATGATCACCAAGGCGGCGGGGCTGGGGATCGAGTTGGTAGTCTCGCGCAACAGCCCCACCGCCACCACCGTGCAGTTGGCCCGCTCGTGGCACATCACGGTGGTGGGTTATTGCCGGGGCCGCCGGATGCACGTGTACAGCGCCCCCGAGCGCATCCGGTGAGCGGGAACGCTCAGAAGCCCTGCACCTCGCTCAACTCTACGATGCCGCGCGGCAGGTCAGCCAGGCGCTTGAGCAGGGCTAGGCGGTTGGCACGCAGGCGCTCCTCCTTAGCCATCACGAAGACCTTCTCGAAGTAGGCGTCAATCGTAGGGCGAAGCTCGGCCAGTACCTCGTACAGCGCGTTAAAATCGCTCTCCTCATCGAGCATCAGCACGGAGCGACCGTAGGCCGCCCATAGCTGTGCCTCCTCCTCGTGCTCGAACAAGGCAGGGTTGACCTCGCTGCTCGTCACCAGGCCGCGCGTGATGCGCGCCGGGCGGGCGTAGGCCATCAGCGTCCTGGCAAAGCGCTCATCGTCCACTACCGCAGCAAGCTGCCGCGCGCTTTCCAGGGCCCCTGCCGGGTCGTGGCTACGGGCGGCCAGGGCCGCCTGCACGACGTCATGGCGAAAGCCCTGATCCAGAAGCCACTGCTCCAACCGCCGCGCCAGAAAGTTGAGTACCTCCTGCTTCGCGGTGTCGCTGACCGAAACGGGCTGCTCGGCGGCAACGAGGGCGACAACCGGGCCCAGATTCAGCCGGATGCCCCGCCCCGCCAGCATCTCCACCACGGCGATGGCCGCGCGCCGCTGGGCGAAGGGGTCCGCGGTGGCGCGGGGCGCCTTGCCCACGGCAAAAAGCCCCACCAGCGAGTCCAGTCGGTCAGCTAGACCGAGCAGCAGCCCCGCCCGCGACTTCGGCTCGCTGCTGTACTGATCCTCGATAGCCTGTGCCACCGCCTCGCTCTCGCCAGAGCGCAGGGCGTAATGCCGCCCCATGATGCCCTGCAAGGAAGTGAAATCCATCACCATCTCGGTCACTAGGTCCGCCTTGGAAAGCCAGGCGGCGCGCTCGACAACGTGACGCTCCGCCTCATCCAGCCCCAACTGCTCCGCCAGCAACGGCGCCAGCCGCGCCAGTCGCTTGCTTTTGTCCAGCATCGAGCCAAGTTGTTCCTGGAAGGTGAGTCCTGCCAGTTTCTGTCGAAAGCTTTCCAGCGAGTGGCGACTGTCCTGCTTCCAAAAGAACTCGGCATCGGCGTAGCGCGCGCGCAGCACTTCCTGGTTGCCGTGGCGCACGACGTCCTCATCCACGCGCCCGTTGGCCACGGTGACAAAATAGGGCAGGAGGCTACCGTCCGCCCGTTCCACCGGGAAGTAGCGCTGATGCTTGCGCATGACCGTCACGAGCACCTCCCTCGGCAGGGCCAGGTGCCTTTCCTCAAAGCCACCCCGGATAGGGGTTGGGGCCTCGACCAGGTTCGCCACCTCGTCCAGCAGGTCGCCCCGCGCGCCCTCCGGGATGGCGCCGCCCACCTCTGCCGCCAGCCGTTGCGCCCCCTCCCAGATGAGGTGCTTGCGCTCTGCGATGGCGGGGACGATCCCCTGCTCAGCCAGCCGCTCCCCATAGATTGCTGCCCCCGCGATGGCTAGCTCCGGCGAGCCGTCGGGGCGCAGGCCGCGGCTGGTGCGCCCGCTCTGCACGCCCGCAAAGGCGAAGGGAACAAGTGCCTCCCCATGCAGGGCGACCAGCCAGCGTAGGGGGCGACCAAATGGCACATTGGAAGCGTTCCAGCGCATGGGGCGCGGCCAGGGGATGGCAGCCAGCAGGTCGGGCAGGGCCGCCGCCAGCACCTCGCCAGCAGGTTTCCCGCTCTCGCGCACGGTGGCGAAGATATACTCGCTCCCGCCCTCCTCGCGCCGGACAAGATCGGAGAGCGCGACCCCGCGGCTCCGCGCGAAGCCCTGGGCCGCGCGGGTCGGATTGCCCTCCGCATCAAAGGCCACCTTCGCGGAGGGGCCCCGCACCTCCTCCTCACGATCGCGTTGGCGGGCCGCCAACCCGCTGACGCGAACGATGAGTCGGCGCGGCGTGCCCTCGACCGACACCCCCTCGTGATCGAGCCGCAGGGTGTCGAGGAGGCGGGGGAAGCTCGCACCGAGCGCGGCCACGGCTACATCCACATACTCCGCAGGGAGTTCCTCGACCCCGATCTCCAGCACGAAGGGCGGGCTACCCGCCTCTGGCCAGGCGGATCGAGGCGCGTCCGGCTCCGTAGGGGGCGCCGCCGCGCCACGGCGCAGCGGGAAGCCCATCGTGTCGCGTGATTCCAGCCAGGAGGCAGCGGCGGCACGCGACAGGTTGCGCATGCGGTTGAAGAAGCCCGCCCGCTCGGTCACGCCGATAGCCCCGCGCGCGTCCAGCAGGTTGAAGGTGTGGGAGGTTTTGAGAATGTAATCGTAGGCAGGGATCGTCAGCCCGCGTTCCAGCAGTTCCAGTGCTTCCTGCTCGTACAGCTCAAACAACCGTTTGACCCGCTCGGTGTTGGCCTGTTCCAGGTTATAGGTCGAGTGCTCGAACTCGTTTTGCAGGAAAATCTCACCGTAGGAGAGGCCCGGCGCGTAAACGATCTCCTTGAAATGATCTACTCCCTGGAGCGTCATGGCGATGCGCTCCAGCCCATAGGTGATCTCGACTGCGACGGGGTCCAGCGTGATGCCGCCCGATTGCTGGAAATAGGTGAACTGCGTGATTTCCTGCCCGTCCAGCCACACCTCCCACCCAAGCCCCCACGCGCCCAGGGCGGGCGACTCCCAGTTGTCTTCCACAAAGCGAATATCGTGCTTGCCCGGATCAATCCCCAGGGCGGCGAGCGAGGCCAGATAGAGCTCCTGCGGGTTGCCGGGGTCCGGCTTGAGGATGACCTGGAACTGGGTGTGCATTTGGAGCCGGTTGGGGTTCTCCCCATAACGGCTGTCATCGGGGCGAATCGAAGGCTCCACATAGGCCACGTTCCAGGGTTCGGGGCCCAGGACGCGCAGGAAGGTGGCCGGGTTGGCGGTGCCTGCGCCGACCTCGGTGTGGTAGGGCTGCCAGATCATCGCACCCTGCCCCGCCCAGAAATGCTGGAGGCGCAGGATGATTTCTTGTAACGGTAACACGTGGTGGCTCATGCGATCAGGATCGTTCATAAAATAGTGGGAGACGGCAGCATTGGATTATAGGGCAGGCGGGGGAGATGTCTAGTTCAGCGTTGGCGCGAGAAAGCGACGGAAAAGGGTGGAGTAGGGCCGGGCGTCCTTTTGCTAGGGCAAGAGCTTGTGGTACAGTCGTAGCCCAACGCGCAGACCCTTCGGAAGAAGCCTCTTGCCCCATGGATGATCGCACGTTTTATCAGTTGAGCTATGCCGGGTTCTGCCTGGCCCTGCTGCTGCCGGTGGCCTGGTTTCTGATCAAAGCCAACCGCTCACGATGAGCAAGGCACTGCCATGTCCAAGGTGATGACCCTGCGCGAGGCCGTGCAGGCACTGGTACACGATGGGGACTCGGTGGCCATCGAGGGGTTCACGCATGGCATCTGCTTTGCGGCGGGGCACGAGATTATCCGCCAGCGCAAGCGGGATCTGGAACTTTGCCGCCTGACCCCGGACCTGATCTACGATCAGATGGTGGCCGCCGGATGCGCGCGCCGCCTGGTCTTCAGTTGGGCGGGCAACCCCGGCGTTGGCTCGCTGCACGCGGTGCGGCGCGCGGTGGAGCAGGCGGTGCCCCACGCACTGGAACTGGAGGAGTATTCCCACTTTGGGATGGTGGGGCGCTGGATGGCGGGCGCGGCGAAGCTTCCTTTTTTCCCGCTTCGCACCTTTGCGGGCAGCGATCTGCCGCAGGTGAACCCGCGAATCCGCTCGATTTCTAGCCCCTACGATCCGGAGGACGAGGTGTTCGTGGTGCCGCCCCTCCACCCGAATGTGGCGATCCTGCACGCACAGCGCGCCGATGAGCAGGGCAACGTCCACCTGTGGGGGCTGCCGGGGGTCTTCAAAGAGGTTGCCTTCGCGTCGGATCGCGTGATCGTGGTGGTCGAGGAGATCGTGCCGGAAGCCACCATCCGTGCCGACCCCAATCGCACCATCATCCCCGGCCTGATAGTGGATGCCGTCGTCTGTGAGCCGTGGGGGGCACATCCCTCCTACATCCAGGGCTATTACGACCGCGACAACGATTTTTACGTGGCCTATGATCAGCTATCCCGCACCCACGAGGGGCTGACAGCGTGGCTGGAGGAGTGGGTGTACGGCGTGGCCGACCGCGCCGATTACCTGGCCAAGCTTGGCGCGGCGCGGTGTGAGGCCCTGCGCCCCGGCGAGGCGCTCGCGCCGTCGGTGAACTATGGGTGGTACGGATGAGCGCGCCCTGCACCCCCACCGAGACCATGATCGTGAATGCTGCGCGCGAGCTAGCCGGCGCGCGCGTGGTGTTCGTGGGGGTGGGCATCCCCAACATCGCGTCGAACCTGGCGCGGCGCACCGTGGCCCCCCAATTGGAACTGGTCTATGAGGCGGGGGTGTTTGGGGCGCAGCCCGCCCGTCTCCCGCTTTCCATAGGCGATCCGTGCCTGGTAACCGGGGCCGCGCTCGCCTGCTCGATGGCCGATCTGTTCCTGTACTTCCTGCAGGGCGGCCTGATTGATGTGGGCTTTCTGGGTGGCGCGCAGATTGACCGCTTCGGTAACATCAACACGACGGTGATTGGACCCTACACGCAGCCTGACGCGCGCCTGCCGGGCAGCGGGGGCGCGTGCGAGATTGCCCTGATGGCAGGGCGGCTCCTGATCATCTCTCCTCTACAACGGCGCCGCTTCCCGGAGCGCGTGGCGTTTCGGACAAGTGCTGGCTTTCTGGATGGCGGCACGGATCGCGAGCGCCTGAAGGCGCGTGGCACGGGGCCCGCCGCGGTGATTACCGATGTGGGCATCCTGCGCTTTCACCCCGAAAGCCGCGAGATGATGCTTTCCGCGCTCCACCCCGGCGCAACGGTGGAGCAGGCCCGCAGCGGCGTGGGCTGGCCACTGCTTGTCGCTGACGATCTCACCTGGACGGAAGCGCCCACAGGAGCCGAACTTGCCCTGCTTCGCGAGATTCGGGGCGGGGCTGGCGCGGCGTAAGCGCTTCGTTCGTCATTACCTGACGCTCCCCAGGGGGAAATCCAGATGGCCGCTGCCTTTGCAACAACGATTGACTACAGCCGCCACCCCCTCTTTGCGAGCCGTGCCACGCTGATCCCCCATCCCAACCCGGGGTGCCCCCCCCAGGACATCGTGCGTGGCATCGGGGAAATTCTTCGGGCAGCCCGGCGGCACTCCGTACTGCTGCTCACCAGTTCCTGGGGCCACCTCCACCTCGATATGCAGGCGCTCGCCCTGATGGGCGCCTGGCCCGCACGCTCTCGCCCCACCATCATCCTGATGGGGTGCATGTGGGAGCCGAACAGGGGCCCTCGCCACTTGGTCGAGCGGCTGATGGTCCGTCTGGCAGACCGCGCCATCACCGGCTACATCGTGCAATCGTCCGACGAGCTATCGCTTTTCCCAGCCACCTGGCAGGTGGACCCGCGCAAGGTACGCTTTTGCCCCTACCATTACACCCTTGGGCCGGGCGATCTGGCAGAGCCCAGGGCGGCGACGGCTCCCTTTGTCTTTGCAGGTGGCAACTCTCATCGGGAATACCTTCCCCTGGTTGAGGCAGCGGCGGCCCTACCCTGGCTCCCGTTCAAGTTTGCCACGCACCTTCTTGACAGCGCCCCCAGCCTCCCCCCCAACGTCTCGGCGGGTAGCGTCCCGCACAGGGAGTTTATGCGGCTGATGCAGGAATCCAGCGCGGTGGCGGTGCCGATCCGGCGGGGGATGCGGCGCGCGGCGGGCCAGCAGACCTACCTTAACGCCATGTGGCTGCGCAAGCCAGTGATCGTCACGGACACCCCTGGTGTACGCGATTATGTCGAGTCGGGCACCACGGGGTGGATCGTGGATGGCTCATCGGACACTTATGTCCGTTGCCTTCAAACCCTCTTTCACCCCGACCAGACTGCCGAGCGGGAAGCACTGGGCCAACGTGCCCACGACGCCATCCACGAGCGCTTCTCGTTCGACGCACATGTAAGGCGCTTGCTGGCGCTGGTAGACGCATTCGCGGGCGACAACTAAAACAGAGACATCTAACAAGGAGAAAACGAGTATGATCCCCATCCTGCCAGGCGTGTACACCTTCTCTGGTTTGCTGGTTGGGCGCGTCTATGCCATTGAAGGGACCGATGGCCTGACGTTGGTGGACGCCGGCCTGTCACTGGCGCCAGCCAAAGTGATAGCGCAGCTTGTGAGGGCGGGGTACCAGGCAAGCGACGTGAAGCGCATCCTGGTGACGCACGCCCACCCCGACCATGTGGGGGGGCTGCCGGACCTGCACCGCCTGACGGGCGCGGCGGTCATCGCCTCCAGCGCGGAGCGGGCCACGGTCGAGGGCAAAGTTCCCATCCAGAGCGCCCCCCCGGCAACGCTGTCGCCCTGGATGCGCTTTATGCGACCCCCAGATACCACGGTGATTGGCACGCCAGTGGCGCGCACCGTGGAAGATGGGGAGCGGCTAGATGAGGTGATGGAGGGGCTAGAGGTAGTCGCGACGCCGGGCCACTCGATGGGGCAGATCGCCTTTTGGCAGCCGGAGCGGCGACTGCTCTTTTGCGGGGACACCCTGATGAATCTGGCGGGGCTGCGCCTACCGCTTAGACCCGTCACGGTGGATATGCCGCAGGCCAAACGCTCCATTCAGCGCATCGCAGCGTTGCAGCCTGCGATTGTCTGCTTCGGGCATGGCAAGCCGCTCGTTGAAAACACCGCAGCCCGCCTCGGAGCGTTTGCGCAAAAGGTGGCCCCTGCATAAGACGCAGGGGCGGAACGAGGCCGACCCCGCAGCGTAGCCGCAGGGGGTCGGCCCGCGTGCTTATGCCTCGTGGATGGTGACGCTCTCCATGCGGTCGCCCTGCTTCAGCGAGCTTGCCACCTCCATCCCTTCCGTCACGCGGCCAAAGACTGTATGCTTGCCGTCCAGGTGCGGCTGCGGGCCGTAGGCTATGAAGAACTGCGAGCCATTGGTGTTCGCCCCAGCATTCGCCATGGACAGCGAGCCGGTATCGTGGCGATGCGGGATATTCCGCGAGGTCACCTCGTCGTCAAAGCGATAGCCCGGCCCGCCGCGCCCGGTGCCAGTGGGATCCCCCCCCTGGGCCACGAACCCGGGAATAACACGGTGGAAGGTTACCCCGTCGTAAAAGCCATCGCGCGCCAGAAACACAAAGTTGTTCACAGTCAGCGGGGCATCGCTGGCATACAGTTCAATCTTGATGGTCCCCTTGTTGGTTTCCATGGTCGCTGAGTAGCTTTTGTTCTTGTCAATCACCATCGCGGGATAGCTACGATATTCTTTTGCCATGCTCTTCCTTTCTGAAGGTCAGTTGAAGCGTGTAGCGGGGCCATGCGTCACATGGGGCCCCCATAGAAAGGATAGCATATCCCTCGCCAACAATCTGGGACGCCCGCCACCAAGACCCTGGCACGACCCTTGCGTAAGGCAAGGAAGAAGGTCTTCAATTCGGAAAGCGAGGCGTACAGGATGGGCATCTCTCCTAAATTGCTGGCGGACCTGCTTACGGGCAGCCGCTTTGTGGTGGCCCTGGGGGTGTTGCTGGCAGCGTGGCAGGGGAATCATGCCCTGCTGCCGTGGGTAGTGGGTGCCGTCGTGTTGGCGTGGAGTGGAGACATGGTGGATGGGTGGCTCGCCCGCAAGGGGGGGGCAAGCCCTATCGCCTGGGTCGGCAAGCGGGACCACGAGATTGATGCAAGCCTGGCGGGGGCAACCCTGATCTTTTTATGGCGCGTGGGGCTGGTGTCCAACTGGTTACTCGTGCTGCTTCTGCTGGGCACCTTCCTGGTGTGGCTGCGCGTGCGCTCCGATTGGGTGTGGATGAGCTTCAACACCGGCAGCCACGTGGTGGCCCTCACGGCCCTATCAAGCGTATTTCCCGCCCTGGTAGCCCTGATTGTGGGCTGGGGGGCGATGGTGGCACTGGCAGGTCGGCAACGTGCCCGCGAGATACTCACAGAGGCGCGCCTCCGCGTGGGGCAACTGCTGCGCCCGACTATCTGAATAAATCTGTAACAAAAGTAAAGGGGTGGGAAGTCGCTATATTCCCACCCCTTTACTTATCCACGAAATTAGAACAAATTATCTACATATATCCCACAGTTATCCCTCGTTATCCCACACTATCGCCTGTTTTCTCCACTTTTTACCCACATCCCTTTTTAGAACGGGCGGCGGCGATCCTGAAATCGTCCCGTGTGACATAGCTCGTTTACACAGGGACGGGATATGACTATTCTTACTGCAACGAGGGGTCCGTTGTCGTCGTATAGGTAATGTTAGGCAGTGCCCCTTCGATGAAAGCCCGAGCCACATGAGTGTCAATAGTAGCGGCGCCCCTGTGCCCGCCTAAGAAAAGAGATAGCTGATATGACCTCTTCCCCCGCTTCCCGTCGCCGTCGCCGCTTGTCTGGCCGCTGGGTGGCAGGCGGCGTAGCGCTCTTGGCTGTGGCGCTCATCGCCGCAGCCCTGCTCCGCAACGGGAACCGCGCCCCGGTATCCTCGCTGGGCACCATCGTTGCTGTGGAGCGCGGCAACATTGTGGCCAGCGTGGCAGGCAGCGGGACGATCGCCGCCGAGCAAACGCTGGAGCTACCCTTCCAAACTGGCGGAACCGTGACCGAGGTGCTGGTGCAGGAAGGGGACGTGGTGCGCAAGGGGCAGGTGTTGGCCCAACTGGACGCGCGGGAGCTAGAACTACAGTTGGAGGAGGCACGCGTCGGCCTGCTCAGCGCAGAGGCCAGCCTCCTCGCCGCCCAGGCGGGGGATGCCACGCCGGAGCAGATCGCCGCAGCCGAGGCAACGCTTCGTAACGCGGAGGCCACGCTGGAGCAGGTCCGCAGTGGCAATATCACCCCGGCGGACATTGCCGCCTCGGAAGCTGGCATTCGCCAGGCCGAGGCGCAGTTGCAGCAGGTACGGACCGGCAATGTGACAGCGGCAGACATTTCCAGCGCCGAAGCGGCGCTCGCCTCGGCCCAGGCGCGGCTGGCCCAGCTACGCGCCGGGCCGGATGCGGGGGCCCTCTCCTCGGCCCAGGCGCAGGTGGAGCAGGCGCGCGCCGAGCTTGCCCAGATTCAAGCGCCGCCCAGCGGCGAGCAGGTCATCCAGGCCGAGGCCGACCTTCGCAACGCGGAAGCAGCGGTGCAGCGCGCCCAGGCGGCTTTCGACCGGGTGGCCTGGCGCCCGGACATCAGCGGCACGCCCGAATCGCTGGAACTCCAGCAGGCGACGAATAACCTGGACGCGGCGCGGGCACGCTATGCGGAGGTCACGCGCGGCGCGGACCCTGCCGACGTGGCCTCCGCCCAGGCCCGCCTGCGCGATGCTGAGGAGCAGCTACGCATCGTTCAGCAGGGGGCCAGCCAGGCCGAGATTGCCGAGGGGCAGGCGGCGGTAACCCAGGCGCAGGCTACATTGAACAATCTGCGGTCGGGGGGCAGCGCCGCCGAGATTGCCGCCTCCCAGGCCAGCGTGGATCAGGCGCGCGCCAACCTTCAAGCCCTGACGGAGGGCGGCACGGAAGCTGACGTTGCCGCCTCCCAGGCGAACGTAGATCAGGCGCGGGCCAACCTACAGGCCCTCACAGCACCCGCCTCCGAAACGGAGGTGGCGATTCAGCGCGCCTCGGTGGCTCAGGCCGAGCAGGCGATCCGCCGCGCCGAGTTGGTGCTGGAGCAGGCAACGCTGGTCGCGCCCTTCGCGGGCATCGTGGCGCAGGTGGACATCGTCCCCGGCAGCATCGTCCAGGCCGGCTCCCCCATCCTCACCCTGATAGACCGAAGCCTGTTACACGTGGACCTGCGACTCAGCGAGAACGATGTGGCGCGCGTCGAGTTGGGGCAGCCCGTGACGCTCACCATTGACCCGCTGCGCGACCGCACCGCCCCAGGGGAGGTGACCTTTATCGCGCCTGCCGCCGAGGTAACCAACGACGTGGTCACCTATGCGGTGCGGGTCAGCTTCTCGGATGACGACCCTGCCATCAAGGTTGGGATGACAGCCAACCTGGACATCGTCACGGCGGAAAAGGAAGAGGTGCTGCTGGTGCCTACCTCGGCCCTGCTGCCTAAGGGAGCGGGCTACGTGGTGCAGGTGCCGGACGCGTCCGGCGGCACGCCCAGCGAGGTCGAGGTCGAGACGGGGCTGACGGACGGGGCGATGACCGAGATTGTCAGCGGCCTGCAAGCGGGGCAACGCGTGTTTGCGGTCCCCCTGGACCCCAACCAGGCTCCTCCCAGCAGCCCTTTCGGAAACTGAGCGCGCATGATCACCGTTCGGGAGCTCCGCAAGCATTACCAGATGGGCGAGTTTGTGGTGGAGGCGCTGAAGGGGGTCTCCTTCCACATCGGGCGCGGCGAGTTTGTGGCGATCATGGGCCCGAGCGGGAGCGGCAAAAGCACGCTGATGAACCTGCTAGGGTGCCTGGACACACCCACCAGCGGCGAGTATCAGTTGGATGAGATGGAGGTGGCACACCTCACGGGGGATGAGCTCTCGCTGGTGCGGGCACGCAAGCTGGGCTTTGTCTTTCAGCAGTACAACCTGCTGCCCCGCCAATCCGCGCTACGCAACGTGGAGATGCCGCTGCTGTACAGGGGCATCTCCTCCCAGGAGCGCCACCGTCGGGCACGGGTAGCCCTGGGGCTGGTGAATATGGCGGATCGCGTGGAACATCACCCCAACGAGTTGAGCGGGGGCCAGCAGCAGCGCGTCGCCATCGCCCGCGCCCTGGTGGGCAGCCCGGCGGTGCTGCTGGCGGACGAGCCCACGGGCGCCCTGGACACGCAAACCAGCGCCGAGATTATGGGTATCCTCCAGCGCTTGAACCGCGAGCGGGGGCTGACCGTGCTGCTGGTCACGCACGAGCCGGAGGTTGCTGCCTACGCGGAGCGCGTGATCGTGCTGCGCGATGGCCTGCTGCTGAGCGATGGCCCCCCGCCGCACCGCGTCGTTTAAGCCCCCTGCCTCCTTTCCACGGCGGACAGGGGCTGATTTATTCCTTCCGCGGCTCCAGCAAAGGGTGAGCAAGGGTTGCGCCCAACGCCAGGGTGCCAGCCAGGGCCAGGACGCCAGGGGCCAGCAGGGGGCTAGCGCCGCGCAGGGCAACGGGCAACACCTCGACGGCTGTCGCATTGGGTCGAATGTCCAGCTCGAAGGCGAGGTTGTGCTCAACATGCTCCCACATTCCCAGCAGGCTCCCTGCAATCAGGAGCGTGGCCACCAGCCGCAGGGCCAGCAGGGACCGCCGCCCAGGATGACGCAGCGCCGCGAGCAGGGCCAGCAGCCCCAGCGCGCAAAGCAGGTAGGGAATCCACTGGACAGCGCTTTCGGCATGGTTCTTGTCGCTCAACCACAGCTCGACAGGGGTACCCAGGCAGATCAAGGCTGCCACAACCAGTAGAAAGCGGCGCAGGCGTAGCTCGATAGGGGTCACAAGCTCTCTCAATTCTCGAAGATGGGGGTCGGATGGAGTCCGGCCCCCAACCAGCTCAGCAGGCTACGGGAGCAGGAAGCCAGCGGCTGGCGCCGCATCGGCGGCAGGCACCTGCTGCGCGAGGGCCGCCAGAAATGCATCGTTGGATGCGTAGGGACGCCCGGCCATGAGGGAGGCGGCGATAGCGTCGTCCACCCCTGGCAACTGTTGCAGGGTCTCGGCGTCCGATTCGTTCACATCCACCGGCACGTAGACGTATAACTCATACTCGGCCACCTGTGCGGCGTCCACATATTTGCCAATCTCGCGCCGAAACTGCTGGATGCTGATGTAGGGCCGATACTCGAAGAACTCCCGCACCATGCGGTTGCTGAAGTCGGGGATGGTCGCCAGCAACTGGCTCTCGGTGACCGAGTTCAAGTTGAGTCTGGTATTCACTACCGCTTCCAGGGTCGGTACTGCCGTTGGTACTGTCGTTGGCTCAGTCGTCGCCTCCGCTGTCGGTACGGTCGTTGGCTCAGTCGTCGCCTCCGCTGTGGGCTCAATCGTCGCCTCAGTCGCTGTCTCCGCTACAGACTCAGTCGCTGCCACCTCAGTCGCCGCCACTGCCTCGGTCATCGTTGGCTCTGCTGGCACGTCCGTTGCGGGCGGCGCGGCGATTGTCTCGGTAGCGCCGCTCTGCGCCGTAGTGTCGGTGGTGCCAGTGCTCGTGGCGGGGGTTCCGCTGCACGCGACAACGATGCTTGCCACACAGGCTATGGCAATCAGCTTCCAGCCTGAACCGCTCGATCCCATCATGATATACGCTCCACAATTTTCATGGTCAGTCGCTCAGCGCTGGCAGGGCCAACGGGCCTGCCAACATTGCTATCCTACCTCTCGACTATTTAGAAATTGGCGTAGACGCTGTTGAGATATTGTTGGCACGACGGGGTGAGGCACTGCCGAACCACAAGCAGGCGGGAGAGGGACAACAGGGAAAAGAGGGAAAAGGAATGCGGGGCGGCCTACGGATACCGATTCCAGAGCAGCGACAGGGCGATGGCGGCAATGGCCCACAACGCACCGAGCGCCACAAACGCGACGCTTATTTCAAGGGCCTGCTCCTGTAGCACTATCTGGAGAGGCAGGTTGAGGAAGACATCCCGAAGTTGATCAGCGTTCTCGGCACGGTAGTACTCCCCGCCCGTCATCGTGGCGATGGCCTGCAAGGTTGGCTCGTCAATGACAAGGAACTGGCGCATCCCCCCGCCAGGCCCACCCCCGCCACCGGGAAAGCCACCAGGCCCACCCCCGCCAAAGCGCCCCCCGAAGACATCGCTGCCCAACTGCTCGCGGGTGCAGACGATAGCTACAGGGTTGGTGGTGCCAAAGCCAATGGTGTAGACGCGCACCCGACGATCCACCGCCTGCTCGGCGGCATGGATCGGATGGACCCCGCGACTGTTCGCGCCATCGGTCAGCAGAACGATAATGTCGGCCACATACTCGTCGCTGCCCAGCAACGACTCGCGATCTACCTCTCCGCTCAAGTCCACCCCACTCGGGGCGACCTCCGGGTTGATCTCGGCAATCGCGTCCAGCGACTCCAGCGTGGCGCTACCGATGGCGGTACCAAGCGATGTGGTAAAGCCATCAATGGCCGCTAGCAACGCTTCTTTGTCGGTGGTCGGCGGCACCACCAGTTGGGCCAATCCGGCAAAGGCCACGATGCCGATCTGTGTGCCGTCAGCCTGCTCCTCGACAAAGGCGCGGGCCGCCTGCTGCGCCACCACCAGCCGATTGGGTTCCACATCGGTGGCGCACATCGAGCGCGACACGTCAAGCGCCAGAATGATAGAGGTGCGACTGAGCGGCACCTGAACAAGCGCCTGCGGGCGTGCTAGGGCAAGGATGAGGCAGGCAAGGCTGAGCAGGAAGAGGGCAAAGGGCAGATGCTGCCGCCAGCGCGAGTGCGCCGGTAGCGCCTGACGAACCAGGGAAAGGCTGGTATAGCGCACAGCAAACCGCCGCCGCCGTCGCAACATCCACACATAGGCAGCGATCACCGTCGGTATCAGCCCGAGCGCGAGGAGGGCATAGGGCCAGAGCATCGTCATGGCACCCGCCCAACCCATACCATGGATAGGGCCCCACCAGCGAGCAGGAGGAGGAGGGCGGCCCCCGCTACGAGGCTGGTGATTTCCATCTTGTCCCCCTTGATGGTGAGTTGCAGATCAATGGTGTCATAGATCGCTTCCAAATCCGCCTCGTCCTCGGCCGCAAAGTAGCTGCCGTTGGTGAGGGAGGCGATCTCCTGCAGCAATGGCTCATCCAGCGCCGTGGCAACCTGAAAGCCGTCCAACTCCACAACGGTCCCTTCCGGGCTGCCGATGCCAATCGGGAAAATTTGCACCCCCGCGTCGGCGGCAAGTTGGGCCACCGCAAGGGGGTCCGGCTGCGATGTGTTTTCGCCATCCGATAGCAGCACGATGACCGATGAGCCAAAATAGCCAATCTGCGGTGGTTCTTCGTCCAGCGCTGTTTCTGGCAACGCGAGGGGCTCGCCAGCGATGGCGCTGAGCGAGGCAAAGATTCCCCCTCCCAACGATGTGTCCCCTTCTGGTGCCAGGCGGTCAATAGCCGCCAGCACATCTGCCTGCCTATCGGTAGGCGGCTGAACCAGGAGACCCCCGCTGCTGAACGCCACCACCCCTATCTGCACGGTAGAAGGTTGATTCTGGACAAAGGTGCGTGCGGCGGCTTTGGCGGCCTCCATGCGCGAGGGCTCCAGGTCCGTCGGCCATCATGCTGCTGGACACATCGAAGGCCAGGATGGCTGTGCCCTCTACCCGCGGCAGGGCCACTACCATCTCCGGCCTGGCCATGCCAACGAGCAGAAGCGTGATCGCAAGCCCAAAGAGGGCAAAGGGCAGATGCCGCCGCCAGCCCAGGGGCCGGCCCGACCCGCTCTGGCGCAGCCCCATCGCCCCCAGGGCGGAAAGGTGCGATGCTCTCCGGCGTAACAACCAGCCATAGGCTACCCCAAGCAGTGGCACAACCAGCAAAGAGAGAAGCATGAAGGGCCAAATAAAGGACATTTAACGCCTGCGTCTCTTGCGTAGCGCCGCCAGCCGCAGTAGCGCCCCCACGAGCTCCTCCTCGGTGGAGATGGCGTCGAGCCGGATACCGGCCCGCCTCACATCGGCCTGAAGCTGCCTCTCGCGCGCGGCCACCACCTCGCCAAAGCGCCGCCGAAAAATCGGATCGCTCGTGTCCACCAGAAGCTGCTCCCCCGTCTCGGCATCCTCCATCGTGATTACCCCTGCATCGGGAAGCTCTACCTCGCTCGGGTCCCATATCCGAATCCCCACCACCTCGTGGCGGCGGCTGAGGAGGGCCAGAGGTTGCTCCCAGCCCGGCTCGCTGAAAAAATCCGAGATCAGAAAGATGAGGGAGCGTCGCCTGATCTGCTCCAGCCCCGCGCGGAGAAGCTCGCTCAAGTCGGTGGCGCGCCCGGTGGCGAGCAGCGGGCTGGAGGAGGTGGTGTGCCAGATGAAGAACCTGGGTGCGCCCGCCGCGCGGCTCGATCATCCGCTCCACACGCTGATCGTAAAGGATCGCCGCTACGCGATTCCCGCCGCGCGTGAACAGGCGGGCCAGCGTCGTCACAAGTTCCGCGAGCACCCGTTCCTTGGGGCGGTCGGCCCTGCCGAAGCCCATCGAGGGCGACCGGTCGAGCAGGAACCAGACGGTCAACTCCCGATCTTCCACATATTGGCGGACGAAGGGGGCGTCCATGCGCGCGGTCACATTCCAGTCTATGTGCCGGATGTCGTCGCCCGACTGGTACTCGCGCAGATCGGCAAAATCCAGCCCGGCCCCATAAAAGAGCGTGCGGTAGTCGCCCTGCAGCAGGCCATCCAATCGTCGGATCACCTGCCACTCGAGGCGCAGCAGAAGCGCCTCAGGGGTGGCGGGGGCGCTGGAAGGTTGCATGGTCCATGGGGTGGGAACGTTCCCGCAGGGGCACCTGAGGAAGGGGAATGGCCGCCAGAAGCCGCTTCAAGACATCGTCGGCACTGACATGGTCGGCGAGCGCTTCATAGGAAAGAACGAGCCGATGGCGAATCACATCCAGCGCCAGATCACCCACGTCCTGCGGCAGGGCATAGGCCCGCCCGCGGACGAAGGCCAGTGCCTTCGCCGCCAGGATAAGGTTGATGGAGGCGCGCGGACTTGCCCCATAGGTCAAATAGCGCGCGAGGCTGCCCTGGCCCACCCGTTGCGGGTCCCGCGTGGCGCCGACGAGCTTGACCGCATACTCAATCAGGGCCGGATCAATGTAGACCTCGTCCACCTGCTCCTGGAGCGCTATCAACTCGTCGCCCCCCATCACCTGCTGCGTCGCCTCCAACGCGCCCGTGAGGCGCTCCACGATGACGAACTCCTCGGTGGGCGAGGGATAGCCCACGAGCACCTTCAGCATGAAGCGGTCTATCTGCGCCTCCGGAAGCGAGTAGGTCCCCTCCGATTCGATGGGATTCTGCGTGGCCATCACCAGAAAGGGGTTGGGCACCTTGTGGCTCTCGCGCCCGATGGTCACCTGCCGCTCCTGCATCACTTCCAGCAGGGCGCTCTGCACCTTGGCGGGGGCGCGGT
Source organism: uncultured Chloroflexia bacterium (assembly GCA_963721895.1). Classification (GTDB taxonomy): domain Bacteria; phylum Chloroflexota; class Anaerolineae; order Ardenticatenales; family Ardenticatenaceae; genus CAVRLZ01. The sequence continues at coordinate 213,713 of CAVRLZ010000003.1, forward strand.
TGATCTCGTCGGCGAGCAACAGGTTGGCGAACACAGGGCCGAGCGAGGTAGCGAACTCGCCAGATTTCTGATTGTAGATGCGCGTGCCGATCAAGTCGGCGGGAACCAGGTCCGGCGTGAACTGGATGCGTTGGAAGGTTCCGCCCACCACCCCCGCCAGGGTCTTGATGGCCATCGTCTTGGCCAGGCCAGGGACCCCCTCTACCAGGATGTGACCTCGCGCCAGCAGAGCGACAATCAAGCGCTCCAGCAGGATGTCCTGTCCGACTATGATCTTTTTGACCTCGTAGAGCACGCGCTCCATCGGTTTCTCGCGGTTAGGCGAATAGTCCATAGCTCTTTCCTCGCGTTCCCCTTACTGGGACGGTCCGCCTGCAGCGCCACTGGCTGTGCCGATAGGAACAGCGAAGCCAATGCCTACAAAGAAGTTGTCATCGGTTGGGTTGACCAACCCGGTGACGATGCCGATCACCTGCCCGTTTCGATTGAGTAGCGGCCCCCCTGAGTTTCCCGGATTCACCGCCGTGTCGAATTGAATCAGCCCCTCCAACCGCCGACCGCTGTTATCCAGGGTAACGGAGCGCTCGAGGCCGGAGATAACGCCAGCACTCATGGAGCCAGGTAGCCCCAGGGGGTTACCGACCGCGAAGGCCTCATCGCCGATTCGTATCCCGCGGGTGCTGCCCAGGACGGCGGGGACGATCACCTCAGGAAAGCCATCGGCCCGCAGCACGGCAATATCATTGTCTGGCTCAGCAGAAACGATCTCGGCGGCAGCCCGCGTGCCATCAGCAAAGATTACCTCGATGGCGGTGGCGCCCACCACCACATGGTACGCAGTGAGGATCGCGCCCTCCGCGTTGATCACGACGCCGCTACCGACAGAGCCCCCCTCCAGGTTGTCCGGGTCGCCCCCGTGCGTCTGTATGTAGACCAGGGAGGGGAGGATAATCTGGTAGACCTCGGCAGAGAAAGCCGGCGCGGGGGTCGCGGCAGCCATCGCCGCCAAAATCGCCTCGTCCACCGCACGCTGGGAAAGCGGGACGGGCGCGGGGGCGAGTACCTGAAAGAGTACCATGCCCAATAAAGCCCCAAGCAGGCCAAGCGCGAGCGGCCAGAGCGGTTTAACGCGCGCCGCCCAACGGGCCCGCGCGTTGGAATCGTTTGCTGGAGTATCCAGCGATGGCTCTTCCATACGGGAAGGGTACTCACCTCAGATGGATGGACAAACCAGGGGGAAAACCACCGATGGGTAGACTATAAACGAGGAATGTTCAGAAAGCGTGAAGAGCCGGGGCAAGCGCTCAGCCACGCCCTGTCCCCTCATCCATCCCCCACCAACGCAACAAGCGCCTGGCGCAATCGCTCCAAGTCGTCGTCGTTGTTGAAAAAGCCGGTGGAGACACGGAAGTGGTTGGAGTGGGGAATAGGGCGAATCGCCACTCCCCGCTCGGCGAGGGCCTCAATGGTGGCCATCGGCTCCCGCGCCCCAAGGCTGAAGGTGGTCAGACCCGCATGCGCCTCTGGAGAATGGAGCGACAGGGTGGGCACGGAAGCCAGCATCTCCCGACAGCGGCGGGTCATCTCGGCGGTCCGCTCAAAGACGAAATCGTAGCCCACCTCCTCCTCCAGCCAGCGGAGGCTGCTGCGCATCCCGTAAAGCGCGGGCCAATAAGCAGTGCCAATCTCGTAGCGACGCGCATCGGGCGGCGGGATGAAGTAGCCGCTCTGGTCGCTCGCATCCATGTCGCGCTTGGTAAAGTAGCCCGCAAAGGTGGGAGCAAGGGCGGGAATCTGATCGCGGCGCACGAACAACGCGCCAATCCCCTCCGGCCCAAGCAGCCACTTCTGCCCCGGAATCGCGTAGTAGTCGGCCCCCATCGCAGCCATGTCGAGCGGGATAACCCCCGCCGCCTGCGCCCCATCCACCGCCAGCCGCGCCCCTACCGCATGCACCGCTTCCGCAATTTCCCGCAGGGGGAGCACGTAGCCCGTGCGCCAGCTTACATGGGAGAGCACCACGAGGCGCGTGCGGGGGCTGAGTGCCGCCGCGATGCGGGAAACCACGTCGCTATCGTCCGAGATATTGACTACCCGTAGCGTCAGGCCAAGCCGTTGGGCAGCGACGTACACCGGCATGAAGCCGCCCTCGTGCTCGATAGTGGTAGTCACGATCTCGTCACCCCGCTGCCAGGGTTGCCCCCACACGGCAATGTTAATCCCATTGGTTGTATGTTGTGTCAGCGCCATCTCATCTTCCGCAGCGCCTAACACCCTTGCAAAGCGGGCGCGTAGCTCCGCTAGGAGAGCGGGAATCTCCTGCATAAACATCTTGAAATCGGAGCGCCCCCCGAGAAGCTGTTGCTCCGCTGCACCGGTGATGGCGGCCACGGTACGGCGCGGCAGGGGCCCCACGCTGCCGCTGTTCAGATACGCAAGCGTTTGGGTGACAGGTAGCTCGTCGCGAATGGCATCAATGCTGAGAGGCATCGCCTCCTCCTATAAGAGGGTCATTGGGAGTTGTAGACCGGGGAAAGCCCAGTAGCCCTAGCGTACAGGGAAGGAGCAAATCAGCAAAATGGCTTTAGGTCTGGAGCGCGCCCTGAACAAAGCAAGCCTGCGCGTCCTCCAGCGGGAGCCGAGCCCATGGAGGACGCCAAATCGCGCAGCAGCAACGAGCCAGTGTGGGTTGAGGGGTAACGTCATGCAACCGCATCGGCGGCACCCATGGACACACCAGCGGACGGCGAGTGATTCGCCGTCCGCTGGTGCAAGGGTTGTTTAATTGTGAGTCGGGGGCACAGCCTTTCCGTCTAGCGTATGACGACAGGCAGGAAAAGTCGTGACTCCGTCGGTAGGGCAGTCGCGGTCTGCGTTGGGGTGTGCGTGACCGTCACTGTCTGTGTGGCAGTCGGGGTGGACGTGGCCGTTCCGGTGCGGGTAGCAGTCGGCGTACGCGTGACAGTTCCTGTCTGCGTGGCGGTTGGCGTGCGCGTGGCGGTTGGCGTGCGCGTCATGGTAGCCGTGCTGCTCTGCGTGGCGGTTGGCGTGCGCGTGGTGGTTGGCGTGCGTGTCATGGTAGCCGTGCTGCTCTGCGTGGCGGTTGGCGTGCGCGTGACCGTTGGCGTGCGCGTGGCGGTTCCCGTCTGCGTGGCGGTTGGCGTGCGTGTAGCGGTTGGCGTGCGCGTGGCGGTTCCCGTCTGCGTGGCAGTCAGGGTAATCGTGGCGGTAGGGTTGCTGAGAGGTTCCACCGTGATTCCAACGATTGCCTCGTTGCTGTAGACCAGCCCATCATAGGCGCGGTACACAAAGTTGTCCGTGCCGCTATAGCCGGGCTCCGGCATGTAGCTGAACCCACCGTCGCCGTTCAACGTAAGCGTGCCATGCGCGGGCCCGCTCACTAGGATCACCGTGAGAGGGTCACCGTCCGGGTCGGTATCGTTTGCGAGCACCCCCGGTGCCGATATGATCAGCGGGTCGCCCTCCCGAACATCATATTGATCTTCCCGCGCCAGGGGGATCTGATTGCTCGGTGCGTTCACGAAGTACTCAGCGCCCGTGTTGGTGTAGGTACCGGCGTCGGTGTACCCGCCCCAGACGATCATCTCGCTGCCCGTCCACACGGCTGTGTGCTCGCCGCGCGCGCGGGGGGTGCCCGCCACTGGCGGTGGTGGGCGCCCAGGTATTTGTTTGAGGGTTGTAGTGCCCCCCCGTTAGAAAGATTTCTTCAAAGGACAAGCCGCAGTAAAGGTCAGTGCAGCCGCCCCACACGATCATCTCGCTGCCCGTCCACACGGCCGTGTGGCGCACGCGCCCTGCGGGCACGTCAACCTGGCTGGTGGGTGTCCAGCTATCGGTGTCGGGGTTGTAGCGTCCGCCGCCGGTGGGATTGGTCGGGTTGTCGAGGTCGTAGACGCCGCCCCAGACAATCATCTCGCTGCCCGTCCACACCGCCGTGTGGTAGTGGCGCGCCACGGGCGCCCCCGCGACGGTGGTGAGCGCCCAACTGTTGGTGGCCGGGTTGTAGCGCCCGCCCGTGTTGGTGTCGCCTGTCGGGATGATGCCCCCCCACACAATCATCTCCTCGCCCGTCCATACGGCGTCAAACAGGTAGCGGCCCGGTGGGGCACCCTGGGTGGCCACGTTTGCCCAACTGTTGGTGGCCGGGTTGTAGCGCCCGCCCGTCTGCATGTAGGAGGAGACATCCCCCGCGCCGCCCCAGACGATCATCTCGCTGCCCGTCCAGACAGCCGTGTGCCAGGCGCGCGAGGCAGGCGCGCCGGTGGTAGAAACGAGTTGCCACGTATCAGTGGTGGGGTTGTAGCGCCCGCCATCGCGATAGGTAAAGGAGCCATCCGCGCCGCCCCAGACGATCATCTCAGTGCCCGTCCAGACAGCGGTGTGGGCATAGCGCCCCCCCAGGGCGTTCACAGGCGCGATGGTGCGCCATGTGCGGGTGATGGGGGAGTAGCTTCGTCCGTCATTCCGACTCCCCAGGAAGGCATCCTGCCCCCCCCAGATGATCATCTCCGCGCCGGTCCAGACGGCCACATGATCTGAACGGGTGGTGTTGGGGTCCTCCGTGCTGACACGCACCCATGTGTTGGTATCCGGGTTGTAGCGTCCGCCCGTCGCAGACGGTCCTCCCCACACAATCATGACCGAGTCCGCCCATACGGCATCGTGCCCAACGCGGGCGCTGGGGGCATTGGTGGTAGCAGTCGGGGTCCAGGTGTCGGTGGCGGGGTTGTAGCGCCCGCCCGTGTTGAAATAAATATTGTTGCTCGTCCCACCCCCCCACACGATCATTTCCGCGCCCGTCCACACGGCGGTGTGGCCCGTGCGCGCGGTGGGGGCATTGGCAGTGCTGGTGGGAGTCCACTGGTTGGTGGCGGGGTTGTAGCGCCCGCCCGTGTTCACCGGCGTGCCCTGGACGATGCATCCCCCAATTTCCGGACAGCCGCCCCAGACGATCATCTCGCTGCCCGTCCACACGGCGGTATGGCCCGAGCGCCCCGTGGGTGCCCCGACGACGGGGGTGGCAATCCAGGTATTGGTGGCTGGGTTGTAGCGCCCTCCGGTGTTGAAGAGAGTCAGCCCATCATAGCCGCCCCAGACGATCATCTCGCTACCCGTCCAGACAGCCGTGTGATCGTAACGGGCGGCAGGGGCGTTCAGGGTGCTGGTCGCCTCCCAACTGTCGGTCGCGGGGTCGTAGCGCCCCCCTGTGTCTTTTTCGATGCAGCTTGAGGAACTGCTGCTCGGCGCGCAACCGCCCCAGACGATCATCTCGCTGCCCGTCCACACGGCGGTATGGCTCAGCCGCGCGCTGGGGGCGTCGGTGAACTGCGTGGGCGTCCAGATATCGGTAACCGGGTTGTACCGCGCGCCGTCAGCGAGCTCGCAAAATGAGTAATCGTAGGGACCGCAACCGCCCCAGACGATCATCTCGCTGCCCGTCCACACAGCGGTGTGGCCAAAGCGGCCAATCGGCGCGCCGATGCTGCCCATGGTGAGCCAGCTATCCGTGGCAGGGTTGTAGGCAGCACCATCGCTGGAACGGCCGGTACCCGGGCTGCCACCCCCCCAGACAAGCATCTCGGTGCCGGTCCACACGGCGGTTCCGTTCGTCCGCGAGGGGAGCGCAGGCGTCGGCAGCCAATCGCCAGGCTCCACCTGGGGAGCGATGTCCGGCAGGGTGTACAGGAAAGAGGGAGTCGGGAGGGTGGCCGCATACGCGTCGCGCTCTCCGGCCCACCACTCCGCAAAAGGCTGCTTTTCCCAACGGACCGTCGCCACAACAAGCGACGCCGCCTCTGCTTCCAGGAGCGCTACCACGTAATAGCCGCCCTCGTCCTCTTGCAGTGCGCTGATCGTTCCGACAGGCAGCGATGCGGGGCCGCTCGCGCCCAGGGCGGCGGCAAGATGATCGCGCTCGCGCCGCCAGTCGGCCGCATCCAGCGTCACGACCCCCTCCTCTGTTTCTGCGGTGGCGGGGTCCCCCTGCTGCCAGAGCAGCATCTGGTAACGGCCGCTGCTCTGCGCCATGTCTGCCACGGTGCGCATCGCCGCCCGCTCGTCGTGGGCCCGCGCCGCCAGGGCACCATGCAAGCGTTCGTCCTGCGCGTAGGCGCTCTGGATCAGCCGCTCGACCAGGGCGGGGCGCGCCACGCACTCGGCGGCGAGCAGCGGATCGTTGCCCAGCGCCCCCCATAGGGCGCGCAGGGCGTCCGGCTGCTGCGTTTGCGCGGCCATGCGCGCCAACTCTGCCTGAAGCTGTTGCCCCGAAATCGGCTGCTGCCAGCGCTCAGCCAGGGCATTCGACTGCCGAAGCGTTTCATCCACGCGGGCGCGAATGGTTTCCGCAGAAAGAACCGCCTGGAGCGGGGGCTTGGCGCTGGGGTTCTCAGCCGGCCACAACCGCTGCTGCCACAGCACTTCCTCCACGGCTAACTGGCACGCCCCCCGCGCCTCCAGCGAGAGGGTGGGCGACGCGCCTGGGATGATGGCCGCGTGGGCGGGTAGGCTACGGCCGAAGGGAACACTGCTCGCCAGCAGCAGTCCAGCGACTATCACGAAGAGGAGGCTCAGTTGCCGATATTTTCTCATGGCTTGACGTACTCTTTCTGGAAAGGATGACTGGAACTTTCTACTCCCTTGTCGGAAAGCTCCGGATGAAACGACTCAGCCTCAATGAGGAGGCAAGACGTGCCAAAGAAATACATGATTTTCCAAATAGGTGGTGGTTGAACGGAACACAGGAACCAGAGGCCCCCTCGCCCTCGCCACCGCGAGCATCCTGTCTGCCGCATGGGTGCGCCTGCGGTTTCGGCCCTCTATCCCCCGTCCCGAAGCTAAACAGCTTTGTAATCCTTTCTTCACAACTCCTGAACAATCGGCGGCTACCCTTATGGCAGTGGGTCAACGCCTGACCAGTCAGGGGTCAGGCACCCCCTCGACGTTCGCTCATGGAGCGCTCCGCTATCAACCGGAGCCCCTTTCCTTCAGGAGATTGATGATGAAGCAGCGTTTCTGGGGTATCTTGCCCCCTCACCTAGTTCTTGCCCTACTGCTGCTGAGCGCATGCTCGGCCCCAACGGAGACGCGGAACGAATCTATCCTCACCGAGACGCCGACAGCGGCACAAAGCCCCACGACGGAAAGCGCGGCGGTGATTCCCGTGGCCTATACCGAGCAGGCCGTGGCGGCGCTCGACCTGGAATCGGCGCTTGTTGGCCTGTACCAGCAGGCGAATCCATCGGTGGTCTATATCATCCAGCCGAACGTGGGAAGCGGGACCGGTTTCGTCTACGATGCAGCGGGCCACATCGTCACCAATCACCACGTGGTCAGCAACGGCCAGCGCTTTGAGGTTGTCTTTGCCAGCGGGGAGCGGGAATGGGCGACCCTGGTGGGCAGCGACGAGGACAGCGACCTTGCCGTGCTCCAGGTGGAGACCCTGCCCGACGGCGTGGAGCCGCTGCCGCTGGCGGGGGCCGGTGGCGTGCAGGTTGGGCAGTTTGTGGTGGCGATCGGGAATCCGTTCGGGGAGCAGGGCTCCATGTCGCTGGGAATCGTCAGCGCACTGGGCCGCAGTTTGCCCTCGCAGCGGGGGCAGAGCAACGCTAGCAGCTACTCCCTCCCCCAGGTCATCCAGACTGACGCGCCCATCAACCCTGGCAACTCCGGCGGCCCCCTGTTGAATCTGTCGGGCGAGGTGGTCGGGGTCAACGTCGCCATCGCCTCCACGACGGGCACCAATTCCGGCGTCGGTTTCTCCATCCCCGTCGAGGCGCTCCGCCAGGTGGTTCCGGACCTGATTGCTGAGGGCGAGCACGCGTACTCCTACATGGGGGCCGCGTTCGACAATGAGGTATCGCTGGACGAGCAGGCGCTCTACGACCTGCCGCAGACGGAAGGGGCGTATGTGGTCAGCGTTTCCGCTGGCGGCCCTGCGGCGGCGGCGGGCCTCACAGCAGCCAACCCCCAGACGGGCCAGGGGGGCGACCTGATCCTTGAGGTGGACGGGCAGCCGGTCGGTACCTTCGCCGATTTGAACAGCTACCTTGTCTTTCACACCGAGGTAGGGCAAACGGTCCAACTCACCCTCCTCCGCCAGGGCGAAGAGATCACCCTTCCCCTCACGCTGGGCGAACGACCGTAGGGCGTGACAAACGGGGGCGGCTCTGGTATAGTCCGCTGACGAAATGGAATTGTAGGACAGGTTAGCCGCCTGTCCTACATTGTTTTGGGGGTGGTAGAGAAGGTATGGGGGAAGCGGCAAGCGGGGAAGGAGCGCGGGCAGACGGAGGGCGGCAGGGGGGGCTGCACGCGTGGCAGGTGGCGCTGGGCGTGTTCCTGTTGGCCCTGCTCACACGGTGGGCCTGGCCCGACCGCCCGACAAACATTGACGAGCCTTTGTGGATCCGGCGCGGCATCAGCTTCTACATCGCACTGCTGGAGGGCGATTGGGCGGGAACCTACCAGCGCCACCATCCGGGCGTCATCAACATGTGGTTGGTGGGGGGGGCCTTCTCCCTGCGCTTTCTGCTACGCGAGGTGTGGGCGCTCGCCCCTCCCCTGGCGGAGATAGCGCAGGGGCATAGCAGCCTGCTCGCCTATCTTCAGGCCCTGGTCGCCGCGCCCGGCTACGTCTTTCCGCTCGCCCTCTACACCGATGCACGATTGTTCATGGCCCCGTGGACGGCAGCCGCGGTGGCGGGCATCGTCTGGCTGACGCAGCGACTGTGGGGGCGGCCCATCGCCCTGCTCGTCGCCCTCTTTCTGCTCACCGAGCCCTTCTTCCTCGCCTACCAGCGCTTTCTCACCACCGATGCCAACCAGAGCAACTTCACCTGGCTGAGCTTGCTGGCCTTCCTGCTCTTCCTCCAACAGCGCGGCTTGTCCAGGCGAGCCGCGCGATGGCTGCTCGTCTCCGGCCTTTGCTTCGGGATCGCGGTGCTGAGCAAGCTGTCCGCCCTGCTCAGCCTGCCCACGTTCCTGCTCTGGGCGCTCTGGCAGGCGCTGTCTCGCACGCAGCAGCCCCTGCGCCAGCGATGGAAGCTTCTTGCCACGGCGCTCCTGCCCTGGGGCGTCGCGGCAGGAGCGGTGACCGTGCTATTGTGGCCCGCCCTGTGGACCACGCTTCCGGCAACCGCCCTGCGGCTGCTGGCTGACCTGCAAGAGGAGCTCGGCGGCCACTATCAGTTCTTCCTGGGGCAGGCATCCTTTGACCCGGGGCCGCTCTACTACCCCGTCACCCTGCTCCTGCGCCTGTCCCCCGCGCTGCTGGCAGGGATCGTCCTGGGGCTGGGCACCCTGGCAACGAGGGCGGGGCGCTCCCACCTGGCTCGCCCTGGCCTTCTGCTGGCAATCCTGCTGAACCTGCTGACCGTCTTTGTAGGAATCAGCCTCCAATCGTCGAAGGTGGATCGCTATGTGATGCCGCTCCTGCCGGGGCTGGCAATTCTTGGGGCAACGGGGTGGCATGCGCTCTGGGGCTGGATGAGGGGACGATGGGTGAGGCAGACGGGTCACCCATCACGCAACGGCGCGTGGGTGGGGGCGGGGCTGCTGGTGCTGGCGCAAGCGGCCATCCTGCTGCCCCACTTTCCCCTCACCGTCACCTACTACAACCCCCTGCTGGGCGGCGGGCGGATGGCCCAACAGCTTATCATGATCGGGAACGGCGAACTGCTGGAAGAGGCCGCTGCATGGTTGAATCAGCAGGAGGAAACCAACCCGCCCGAGGTGGCAAGCTGGTACTACGAGGGCTTCGCCCCCTACTACAACGGGCTTACCTCTGCTATAGATTGGGGCAACGAGGGCGATCCCTTCACGTGGCCCTGGATGACCGCGCACTATGCGGTGTTGTACATCAACCAGCTACAGCGCACCCTCCCCTACCCGGAATTGATCGAATATTTTGCCATGCAGGCGCCCCTCCACACCGTGCGCGCGCACGGGCTGGATTATGCCATGATCTACAATGGCCCCGGCTACCGCCTCGAGGAATTGGAGCAGGGGGTACAGCGCACCGACCTTCGCTTTGGGGCCAGCGCCACCCTGCACGGCTACAGCATCCTGCCCGCCAGCCCATCGGGGACAGTCGTGCCCTTGACGCTCTACTGGGAGGCACTTGCCCCGTTTCCCGCCGAGGATTTCAAGGTAGACGGTGCGGCTGCTGGACGAGCAGGGCGAGGGGGTGGCACAGTACGAGGGCAGTCCTGTCGCCGGGCTCCTGCCCGTTTCAGAGTGGAAGCCGGGGCAACTCATCCGCGATGTGCATGGAATCGCGATTCCCCCCGGCACGCGCCCTGGCCCCTACACCCTGCACCTCGGCTTTCACTCAGCCATCCTTGGACAACTGCTGCCGGTTGGCGATGCGGCAGGGGAAGTTGGCACACAGATTCCCCTTGCCACGCTCGAGGTAACGCGCCCTGACACGCTGCCTCGTGTCGGCGAGTCAGCGATTGACCTGACCCACGCACTCACCGACACGGTGAGCGCCGCCCCCGGTGTGCGCCTGCTGGGCTACGAGCGCCAACCGGAGGCGACTACCTTCCGGGCGGGGGATGCCCTTCGCCTCACGTTGCTCTGGCAGGTGCAGGACCCTGCTCTCGCCAGGGAGTCCGAACTGTTCCTCCAACTGCGGCAGGGGGACGCCACCTGGCGACGGATGCAGGGACATCCGCTGGGCGGGGGCATCCCCGAGGGCGCGGTGCCCGACGAGTGGCTACGCGAGGAGTGGGAAAGCTTTCTGCCCGCCGCCGCGCCCGGTGGCCGCTACACGATGGAACTGGTAGCCCAGAGTGGTGGCAGCCTCCACCCGCTGCTCGATCTGGGGACAGTGGAAATCGAGCAACGCGTGCGGGTGGAGGAGCGTCCCCCTATCCAGTATCCGCAAGAAGCAACATTTGAGGGACAGATTGCTTTGCTTGGCTTTGATCTCCCCGCCGATCCGGCCCCGAGTGCCCCGCTCCCCCTGATCCTTCACTGGCAGGCACTGGGCGAGGTGGATCAGAGCTACGTCCGCTTTGTCCATCTTCTCGACAGTGCCGGACAGCTCGTTGCGCAGCACGACAGCCCCCCGGGCGCGGGCGCGTTCCCCACGACGAGTTGGGTCGAGGGCGAGTTCGTTTCCGAAGTGGTCCCGCTTGTGCTGCCGCCCGACCTACCCCCCGGTGACTATCAACTGGTTGTTGGCCTCTATGAGCCCCAGGGGGGCGCGCAACTCCTGACCGAGGAGGGGGGAAGCCGGGTGATGCTGGGCGCACTGGTAACCGTGCGATAGGCACCCATCCTACTCATACCGTAGCGCCTTCACGATGTCCAGGCGGGCGGCGCGGCGGGCGGGCATGAGCGCGGCAAGCACGCCGAAGAGCAGCCCCACGGCCACACCGAGGAGGATGCCCGCACTCGGAAAAAAGTAGGGAAACGAAAAGCCGGAAGAATTCATTGCTACCAGCAGCGCCCGCCCCAGCCACAGCCCGGCCAAAATGCCGAAGGCTGTGCCAATCGCTGCCAACAGCAGGCTTTCTGCCAGGATCATCCGCTGCACCTGGCGACGTGCCGCGCCAACCGCGCGCAGCAGCCCGAGCTCGCGCGTGCGCTCCAGCACGTTCATGGCAAGGGTATTGGCCAGGGCGAGGAGCGCAGGCAGCGCCAGAAAGACCATCAGCACGTAGAAGGCACCCATTGCCGCCTGCATGGCCTGGCGAATCATGGCCTGCCAGGGTGCCGCCGCCGTCACCGAAAAGGCGGGGTATTGGGCCGTGATGCGCTCCAGGTGGGCCAGGGTGGTGGCGGGCACCGCATCGGCTGTCTCGTTGGCCATCAACAGCACGTCATTCGTGACGCCGAAGGTCTCCGCCAGGGCAGCCTGAGACAGGTAGGCACTGGCCGCCTTGACGTTCAGGAAATCGCTGGCAATCCCCACCACCGGATAGGCACGCTCCCCCTGCGGCGTCTCTATCTCCAGGCTATCGCCCACCCCCACACCGTACTGAGCCGCCAGAAAACCATTGATGAGGATTCCCTCGTTCGCGCTCAGCGCCTGGTAAGCAGCCTCCGGCTCCCCCTCGCTGAAGAGGAGCCCGGCCACGCGTGGGTAGCTGATCGGGTCTATGCCGAGCAGTTGGATGGGCTGCCCATCAGCCAACGTGGGCCGCACGCGCATCGTCGCCACCTCCTCGATGCCAGGGGCAGAGCCAATCGCCTCTGCCAGTTCCGGCCCCGCCCCGATGTTCCCGCTCCCGAGCACCAGCGATGTGGGCAAAAAGATGTAATCCGCCCCCAGGCTCTGCTCCATATAGCGGAGCGACCCGCTGATGATGCTCTGGGTTAGCCCCGCCATGGCCACCACCACCGCTAGCCCGATCATCACCGCCGAGGCCGTCACGGCGGCTCGCCCCGGCTGCCGCTCCAGGTTGCCCTGGGCCAGCATCCCCTCGCGGGCGAAGATCAGGGTCACCAGGGCGCCCAGCACCCCTGCCAACGGGCGAAGCAGCAGGGGCGTTAGCAGGGCCAGCCCAGCCAGGAAGAGGAGGGCCCCCAACGTCGCCAGAGCAGCCTGCTGGCTGAGCAGGGTGGCAAGCGCGACAGCGACCAGCACGGCGCCGAGCCAGGTGCTCCAGGAGATGGCGTGGCTCTCCGCCCCCGTCGTGCTGGGGCGAAGGGCCTCCAGCGGCGTGACGTGGGTGGCACCCCACGCGGGCAGCAGGCCCCCCAGCAACGCCGTGCCCGTGCCCATCAACAGGGAGAGAGCCAGCAACGGCAGCCGGAAGGTGGGGGTCCCGTACTGGATACCGATGGTGTTGCCCAGCGCGGCCTGCACCCCTGCCATCGCAAGCCAGGCGAGGGCATAGCCCAGCACTACCCCTACCCCGGTGCCCACCAGCCCCAGCAGCAGGCTTTCCACCAGCAGGGTAGCTAGCACCGTCCCCCGCGAGGCACCCACCGCACGCAGCAGGCCAATGTCGCGGCGGCGCTCGGTGACGGCCGTGCGGAACGAATTAAAGATAATGAAGGCGCCCATGGCAAGCGCGATGACGCCAAAGAGCGCTATCGCCGCTTCGCCCAACGCGATGCTGGCCGTGAAAGCGCCCAGCGGATCCGCCGCCTCCAGGGTGAAGCGCTCGCCCAGGCGCGCCTGCACCGCCTCGCTTACCGTTGCCACATCGGCATTGGCCGCCGCGCGCACCTGAATGGAATTGACCTGCCCTGGCGCATTGAACAGGGCCTGCGCGGCCGCGAGCGAGATGAGCGCCTCGCTGCTGCCAGGCACAGGGGGAGCGGCGCTCAGTCCGATGATGGTAAAGCTGGCAGTTCCCTGGCTCGCGGGGAGCGTGAGGCGGTCGCCCACGCGCAGCCCTGCCTGCTCGGCAAGCGGCGCGGGGAGTACCATCGCGTCTGTATCGTCCTCATGGAGAAAGCGCCCTTCCTTCACCGGGATGGCACGCACGGCCAGTGCGCTTTCCGGCTCTACGCCCGCCACCCCAAGTGAGGGAAGCGCGCCCCCCGCTGGCAGGGTGAGCGTCTGGCGCAGCGCGGGGCTGACCGCCGCTACCCCAGAAACGGTCGCCACCTCCTCGGCCAATGCGACATCGAAGGAAAGCCCCGAGCGCAGTTGGACCGTGAGGTCCGCCTCGCCATTCGCGGACTGGAACGACTGGCGGAAGGATTCAGCGACGGCGGGGATGATGCTGTTCATCCCGAAGATCAGCATCACCGCCAGCGTGATGGCCAGCGTGGTCAGGAGCGCACGCAGGCGGCGGCGGCTCAGGTAGCGCCAGGCCAGCATCAATGAAATCGTGTTCATGGTGTCCCCCTCATGCCGGAACGGCCACGAGTGGCGCATCGGAGACGAGCAAGGGAGTCTCGTCCACGATGTGCCCATCGCGCAGAAAAACAATGCGATCGGCGTAGGCGGCGATGCGCGGGTCGTGCGTCACCATGACCACGGCGCGGCCCCAGACATGCACCACCTCGGCCAGCAGCCCGGCGATCTCGTCGGAGGCAAGGGTGTCAAGGTTGCCGGTCGGCTCGTCGCCCAGCACCAGGGGTGGCTCGGTGACGAGCGCACGGGCGATGGCGACCCGTTGCTGCTGGCCGCCGGACAGTTGGTCCGGCCGATTGTCCACCCGATTGCCCAACCCCACGCGCTCCAACCAGAGGCGTGCCTTCGCGCGCGCCTCGGCAGGCTTGACCCCATCGAGCAGCAGCGGCAGAGCAGCGTTTTCCAGGGCGCTCAGCACCGGCAAAAGGTTGAAAAATTGAAACACGAACCCGATCCGTCGGCGGCGCAGGGCGGTAAGGCCGTCGTCGTCCAGCCCGTCCAGACTCTCGCCACCAACGATCACGCGGCCGGAGGTGGGACGGTCCAGGCCGCCCATAAGGTGCAACAGTGTGGACTTGCCGCAGCCGCTTGGGCCCATCACGGCCACAAATTCTCCGTCGCGCACGGCAAGCGACACCCCATCCAGGGCCGACACGGCGGTAGGCCCGGTTCCGTATTGCTTGGTCAAGGCTTCAACGCGCACAGCATCCATGGTTCCTCCCAGAAAGAAAGTAGAAGGGGCACGACGCAAGGTAACACCCCAGGCCGAAAGGGTCTGGGTGAGCTCTCCCCCGACGGTTGGCTCGTAGTCTCCTTTTTGCTGTCTAAGGTTCCGCCTGGTGGAACCATGCTGCTAACTTTGTGGCGGGCGGCCCCGCACTTTCGGCGCGGGCGCCGGCAGGGGTTGGCGGCGAATCTCGCTCAGCCGTGCCTCGACAACATCCAGCCATCGCAGGTCTGCTTCCAGGTGCATGATTGCCTTGTCGAGCAGGAGGATGGGCGCCAACTCTCGCTGGGGGTCGTAGCCCCCACGCTGCCGCGTCACGCGATGGAGTTCCTGATAGAGGGTCACCCGCTGCCGCTGGAGCACCCTCTCCGGCTCGGCCTGGCCGCTCGCCAGGGCAAGCATCAGCTTCAGAAAAAGCTCATCCCGCTGATGCTCGCGCGGGCTGCCGCTGATGAGCCAGCGCTGCAATTCTGCGTTGCCCGCCTCGGTCAGCGCGAAGATGCGCTTCTCCGGCCCCCCCTCCTGCTCCACCCCCTGCTTATGAATCAGCCCGCCTGCCTCCAGGCGGGCAAGGGTGGCATAAACCTGGGCGGGTTTGACGTCCCACATCACCGCCCCACCCACGACTGCCTCAAAGGCAGCGTGCAGGTCGTAGCCGTGGCGCGGGCGCTGGGCCAGCAGGCCTAATAGAGCGTGTCTTACTGACATAGAATAAACTACTCTACAGCGTTTCTAGTTTCAAAGACAAGGATACCGGAAGGTGGATGGGGTGTCAAGAGGGAGTCATCGAGCTTCCTCGCCCCGACGGGGACACGGCCCGGCAGTGCAAGGCAACAACCGCGTTTATATCAGGTGCAGGACTATCCAGGTCGGCCTGCCTGGCGCAGCAGGGCAGGTTGGGTTACCATAGGATTTGCCAGCGCGGGCTTCGGCCCACGCAGCAGGGCGAGCGGGACCACAGCCGTCTTCCCCAGGCCGCGCGCAAGTTCCCTGGTAGTAGTCCTAGACAGCTTGAAAGGAAGAGGATTCCAATGGATAGTCAGGCGCCGCTGCCTTATCTGCTTGTCAACGATCAACCCAGTTGGCAGATGCCGGAGTTGCCCAGCCTGCAGAAAGTTGCCCCCACGCGCAACGTTCTGGCCATTCCCGACAGCCGAGGCTGCGCGGCTGCGCCTACCCGAGACCTCTACGCTCGTGCGATGTTTGAATGGGGATTGGGCGTTCCAACTCTTCGAGCGCCCCGACGATGTCACTGCCGAAGCGCTTGCCTCTGGCCCATGGCGCCTTCTGGCTGTGCCCGGAAACTGGACCATGCAGCTACGCGACAGCGACCTGCCTGGACGTGCCTTTGCCAGGCCGCACTACACCAACATCCAGATGCCCTTCTATGAGTTGTTTCCCCAGGTGCCAGAGCTTACCGCAACCGGGGTTTACCGAACCACCTTCGAGGTTCCCGACGAGTGGGCCTCGCAGCGCATCGTGCTGCACATCGCCGGCTGCGAGGGGGCGCTCTACGTCTACGTTGACGGGGCATTCGTGGGGATGAACAAGGACAGCCGCACCCCCGCTGAGTATGACCTGACCCCCCAGGTGCGGGCAGGCACCCCGCACGAGCTCCTGTTCGTCAACCCGCGCTTTTCCGACGCAAGCTGGCTGGAAGATCAGGATCATTGGTGGCAGGCTGGCATACATCGCGATGTCTACCTGTACACCACGCCGACCACCTACCTTCAGGACATCAAGGTGGAGAGCGATGTGGCTGCGGACCATGCCTCGGCCACCCTGCGCGTGCGGGCCGAGGTGCGTTGCCAGAACAGCCGCCCGTCTGGCACGCTCAAGGTCCAACTCCTGGACCCCGCCTCGCATCCCCTCTTTGAGCAGCCGATTGAAACAACAGTCCCCGGGCCGCGCGTCGGTCTGTGGGGGGATCCTGCCCAGGCGAGCGACACCGCCACGGCGACGCTATCCTTATCGGTCCCGCAGCCGCACCTGTGGAGCGCGGAAACCCCTCTGCTCTATCACCTTCTGGTGACGCTCGATACGCAGGAGGGCAGCATCAGCACCTCCCTGCGCGTGGGCTTCCGCACCATAACCATTCAAAATCGCGAACTGCGGGTAAACGGTCAAGCTGTCATGATTCACGGCATGAACCGCCATGACCATAGCGACGAGCAGGGCAAAGCTGTCAGCCGAGAGCTCATGCGCCTGGATGCCCATACCATGAAGGCGCACAACGTGAATGCGGTTCGCACCTCGCACTACCCGAACGACCCCTACTGGCTGGACCTCTGCGATGAACTGGGCCTGTATGTATGGGACGAGACGAATCTGGAGCATCACGCTCTGCTGCGCCTGTCGGAGGACAACCGCGTCGGGGCTGCCTATGCCGAGCGCGTGCGAAACATGGTCGAGCGCGACAAGAACCACCCGTGCGTCATCGTCTGGTCCCTAGGGAACGAGAGCGGCTACGGCCCCCACCATGACGCTGCGGCTGGCTGGATTCGACACACCGACCCCTCGCGCCCCCTGCACTATGAGGGGGCCATCAGCCACTTCCACAACGACGCTTCCTCCAACGACCCGACTGCCCACTGGGGGCGCGGCAGGCAGGCCACCGATTTGCTCTGCCCCATGTACGCCTCCATTGATGCCATAGTTGGCTGGGTGACCACCACCGACGACCCACGACCCCTCATCCTGTGCGAGTACGCGCATGCGATGGGCAACAGCACGGGGTCGCTGGCGGATTACTATGCAGCCTTCGAGCAGTACCACGGGCTGCAAGGGGGGTTCATATGGGAATGGCTGGACCACGGCATCCGCATGCACACGGCAGAAGGGGTGCCCTACTGGGGCTACGGCGGGGACTTCGGAGACCAGCCGAATGACAGGAACTTTGTGGCCGACGGGATGGTTTGGCCCGATCGCACCCCCCACCCCGGCCTGACGGAGTTCCAGTACCTCGCGCGGCCCGTGCAGGTCACAGCGCTCGACGCACCATCCGGCTTGTTCCGCATCGAGAACCGACGACACTTCACCTCCCTGGACGATCTACAAGGGGAGTGGTGCCTGCGCGTCCGCGGCGCCGTCGTGCACTCTGCCACCCTCGCCGACCTAGCCATCCCCCCGCACCAGCACACTCGCATCTCCCTGCCGCTAGTGGGGGCAGAAGCAGGCGAATCATTTGTAGAATTCCGCTTCCGCACCCGCGACGAAACCCCCTGGGCACCGGCGGGCCACTTGGTGGCGTGGGATCAGATACCTGTGACTTCTGCGGCAGGGGGGGCAACGGAGGAGGGGGCTGGCAGGAGCGACTGGCAGAGCGGCTCATTAGCCCCTGGCTCCTCTCAGTCGTCCAGCCAGGTCGAGGTGCGCGAGGAGGGGGATCGGATAGCTCTGCTGCTGGGCGATCACCGCGCCGCGATCCATGCAGCATCAGGCGAGCTAACACACTTGGACCATTTGACCGGGCTGGTGCGCGGCCCCCTGCTGAGCTTGTGGCGCGCCCCGACCGACAATGATGTGCTGCAGGTGCTACTGGGCAACTACTGATCGTGCGTTGGGCCTGTGGCAGACCCTTGGGCTAGGGCTACTCGAACGGCGGGTGGAGGGGGTACGAGTCGTCCAGGCGGAAAGCGGCGCGCCCGCCATCGAGGTCACCCACGCCCTCACCGGGCGCGAGCGCTGGGATGATGTGCGCCACACCCATACCTACACCCTGCTCGACGATGGCACGCTGCGCATCGCCAACCACGTGCGCCTGGCTCCCGATTTTGCCGACCTGCCACGCGTCGGCCTCGTGTTACAGCTTGCTGCCGGGGTCGAGCACCTTGCCTGGTACGGGCGCGGCCCCCAGGAAAACTACAGCGATCGCAAAGCCGGCAGTACGGTAGCCATCCATCACAGCACGGTGACGGAGCAGTACGTCCCCTATATCATGCCGCAGGAACATGGCCACAAAACCGACGTGCGCTGGCTGAGCCTCACCGACACGCAGGGGAACGGCCTTTACGTTCGCGGCGACCTCCCGTTCGAGTTCAACGCCCTGCACCACACCGATGAAGCGCTCACCATCGCCCAGCATACCCACGAGCTAGCGCCCTGCCCCGAAACCATCCTCCACCTGGACCACGCCATGCGCGGCGTCGGCACCGGCCTCTTCGTGGACACCCTGCACCCGTATAGGTTGGACGCGAGCGAGTATACCTTTACCTTTTATCTGAAGGCAGTGAGCGGTGAGGCCGCTCCGCCTTGAAACAAGCAAGGGGGCGGGTGGCCCAGCCCGCTTCTTGCCGAATGGAGGCGGTGGGTCGCTGATCGCGCGGACTGGCACACAAGGGTGGGGGTTTGAACCCTGAGTTTTATACACATCTTGCATGTTGCTTCCGCTTCGGAGAGATGTCCAGCATATACGGGCTATATAGCGGTCCCACGACGGCAGTGGGGAATCAAGATGGACTCGCGCAGGGTGCGTCATCTGCTGTCGCACTATCTATAAGGTAGTGCTTTGCTATGTTAATACCAGCTACTGCTCAAGCTATTTATAGGGTGCCGCGACATTAAAGCAGTAGCTGCATAGCAAGTGCTTTCTAACATAGCACCTCCCGCAGCTTCAAAAAGATCTGTATAAAACTCAGGGTTTGAACCTGTCGAAGAACGAGCCGTTGCCATTGTCTTTGAGTGCACCAAGCGAGGGACGCAGAGAGCCGACTGGTAGCGTGCCTTGCGAATTTCTGAACGATGATCACATCGCGCTTCTGGATCATGGATAACCGACCGTTCAAAAGCGCGCCGTGCGATGGATGGGCCGTCGCTGGGCTATGCCGGGTGGAAGCTTAAGGCACAGAATGATCCAACAGATGGGCAAACGGGCTCTGGGCAACGCACGTTATGAGTTCATCATAATTAGAGATCATTTCAGAATAGGGCCGCTCCCACGTTTTGAGTATACCGGCATTGAGTGGCCTCATGGGTAGACCCAGATAAGTGAGCAAGCGCTCCGATGTGGCGGGCCACATGGCGCGTTCCGCCAGACAGTTCTCATAAACAATTTCCAAATGGGGAACCGACGCCAATACGTCTGCTAGGTAGGAGGTCTTGGCTACCCTCTCCTCCAGGCGCGCCATAAACGCTTTTGGGTCCAGTTGAAGGGAGACGAATTCCCCCATCGGTGGGCTGTTTTGCTTCCATCGTTGGGTCCTAAGGGCAACTTCATATGAAATGGTCAGAGCGAACAAATCGCGGCGGTGAATGTGGATAATGCGCCAACTCGCTCCGTGAAGGCTGGCCATTACCTGCTGGGGGCGATGCAAGTGCACTACTAACAATTTTAGGCCAAAGGCAGCTTTCCTCCGACTCCTAAGCGCCCAATATTCAAGCAGAGGCAAAGGATAGTAACGCCACAGGGGCAAAATAACACGCTGGGAGATGGGACCCCAGCGATACAAGGCCAGCACTTCGCCATCGCAGTAAATATCGGGATGAGAATTCAACAGATCAACCAACAGGCTGCTGCCGGTGCGCCCTAGCCCGAAAATGACGAATTTAATGGTAGATGGCATAGATGATGGACGGGTCCCTCACATGGCGAGTTGGATCGCTCTTCCAACACAACGCTGGAAGGGACCCAGTTTAGCATAACATAGCGTCCGTCGGTAACAGGGCAGGCTGATTCTCAGAAACAAGAGAAAGCGATTGAGCAGGAGGATTTCTAGCTAACCCTTTCATACTACATCCATCCCCCTCCCGATCTTTTGAACTGATTTGGCCCCAAGTTCTCCTCGACCCATCGCATGACACGTTTCTGAATTTCTAGCTGGACGATGGGTACACCGCCCCTGGGAACACCTTGAAACATCGCTTGACTGTCCAATCTGTCTACAGTATGATCGCAGCGACTACAAGTGAATGCCCTGAAGGCGGCTCGCCTTTTAAATTTCTTCCTTTATATCCATCGTTTATCTTCCTGGTTCCATATGTTCCCCCGAAAGACAACGGTCAGGGAGCAAACTGGTGGTATCCCGGAATGAAAGGTCCGCTATCCTCGGCTCCCTTCGTCTATACCTCAGCCGTCAAGCACAGGACCCCAGATCCTACCTGCTAGAGCAGATCCTCTATTTCCTTGTTGGGTGGATTCCCGCCCTCCCCGGTATTGCTGCCCGTGGCCTCCTGTATCGTTTCATCTTGAAAATGAATGGATGGGCGGCCATCGAGGCCAACGTGCGCCTCCGCTTTGCCAGCAACATTCGCCTGGCACACGGCGCCTACCTCGACCAAAACGTGTACCTGCACGCCTGCCCCGGCGGGATCGAGATAGGGGAGCGCACCCTGGTGATGCACGGCTCCGTGCTGCATGTCTACAATTTTCGCGACATCCCCCACGCTGGCATCCGTATCGGACGAGACAGCTTGATCGGGGAGTACAACGTGCTGCGTGGGCAAGGCGGGATTACCATCGGCGATCGCGTGTACACCTCTCCGATGGTGCAACTGCGTGGCGGTCAACCATTTGTTTGACGATCCAACCCGCCCCTTTGTAGAGCAGGGGATCACGGCGCAGGGGATTGTGGTACACGACGACGTGTGGATTGGCTCGGGGGCAGTCGTTACCGATGGGGTCCAGATCGGGCGCGGGTGCTGTGGTGGCGGCAGGGGCGGTTGTCACGCGCGACGTTCCGGCACACACGGTGGTGGCGGGGGTCCCCGCGCGTGTCGTCAGGGAGGTGGGAGACGTGGAGACAACGCCCCACTCTGATGAACAAGCGCGCGTCATCCCAGGGTGTACTACTGATGGAGGGCAAGGGGATGGAAGCAGTGTTTGGCCAGGGAAGGCTGATCGGTACGTTGGAGCGAGAGGCGGTGGGGCACGGCTCAACAGTGGCTGAGACCCTTACCCTCACTGTAATCATTCCCGCCCTGAACGAGGAGCGGGGAATTGCCGACATCGTGGGGCGGGTCCAACGAGTTCGAGACGCCTTGAATCATGTGGGGGTGGGGGGGTTGGAAATCATAGTCGTGGACGATGGCTCCACCGATCAGACGGTCGCCATCGTCGAGGGGCTGGCCGACACGCGCCTGCTCCGCCATCCGCACAATCGGGGCTACGGGGCGGCTATCAAGAGCGGGTTCTTCGATGCAAAGGGGCAGCTACTGGCCTTCCTTGATGCGGATGGAACCTATCCGCCCGAGCATTTTCCCGCCCTGTGCGAGGCGCTCCTGGCGCGGAAAGCTGATATTGTCGTCGGCTCGCGACGCTCTGGGGCAGCGAGCCAGATGCCAGCCACACGACGCCTGGGCAACCTCATCTGGTCGAATCTTATAAGCCGCCTGGGCAACCAGCGAGTGGCCGACCCGGCGAGCGGGATGCGCGTTTTGCGGCGCGAGGTGCTGCACAAGCTGTATCCGCTTCCCGATGGCTTGAATTTCACTCCGGTGATGAGTACCCGTTCCGTGCATGAGGCGCTAAGTGTCATCGAGGTCCCTATCCCGTACGCAGAGCGGGTGGGCCGCTCGAAGCTGAGTGTCGTGCGGGACGGAACGCGCTTCCTGACTACTATCCTCTGGACCGCATTGGAGTATAATCCTGTTCGCCAGCTAGGAACCTTGGGCCTGCTGGCATTGCTGATAGCGGCGAGCATCGGCGCGGGGTTGGTAGCGATGCGCCTGCAGGGCATTACCACGCTCGGCCCGTGGGGGGTCTTCAGCCTCTTCTGCGCGCTGGTTCTGTCCGTCGCGGGGGTGAGCATCTTTTCCCTGGGGGCCATGTTCAATTACCTCGTTGCCCTCTTTCATCGAGAGCCAGTGCGGCAGGGGCTCTTCGGTCGCCCCCTCTTTAACCCGCCGCTCGACCGTCATTTTGGATGGGTCGGCGCGAGCGCGATCGTGGTCGGCATCGCTGCCGCCCTCAGCAGCCTCGTCCTGAGCATGAATGGCTGGCCTCTTACACGCCTATGGTTCTGGATGGTGAGCAGCGCCCTCTTCACGCTGGTGGGGCTACAACTCTTCATCTCCTGGATCGTGATGCGGGTGCTGGAAGCGCTGAGCCAGCGAGAGCTACAGGTACGGGCTGAAATGGCAGGGCGCTCTGATCCAGCGGTCAGGGCCCGCCCCCACCAGTAAGGGCGCCCTTGATCGGCAGCCCCTTACAAGAACGGGAGTAGTGATGACGCTCAAAGCACCGCCACCAACACCAAACGTGGAGATCCATGACGATCTCCGACATAATCTGGGCACCCGCGCTGTGAAACGGCTGCGCCCCCCTCGCTTTCCCGACGCCGGCGCAGCGGTGCGCGAGCAGACGCACACGCGCCCGCCCGGCGCGGTGGATGTGATGCTGGTCAACCCGCCCTCGCCGGACGGTGGAATCTGGATTCGCACCCAGCACCGCGTGGGACGCCGCAGCCGTGAGGAGATGATCTGGCCGCAGTGCTCCCTCGCCCAATTGGCCGCGATGCTCCAGCCTGACTACAGCGTCCACATCGTGGATGCTATTGCTGAGCGAATGACATGGCAGACCTTCGAGAAGATTCTGCGCGAGAAAGCCCCCAAGTATTACATCACGCAGGTCACCGCCCCCACGCTCACCAATGACATGTACGGGGTGATGCTGGCCAAGAGCCTCGGCGCGCGCACGATGGCCTTCGGCACGCACGTCACGCCTATGCCCATGGAGACGATGCGAGACTTCCCACAGCTCGACTTTGTGCTACGCGGCGAGCCCGAACTCACCTTCCGCGAGTTGATTGACGTGCTGGAAAACAAGCAGACGGAGCGCCCCCCGTGGGTGGAAGCGCAGCTAAAAAAGGCTGACCCCATGTGGGAGCAATCCCCCCTGCACGAGCCGGGAACCCCCCTTCAGGCGATGGACCTGTCGAATATCCGTGGCCTGGCCTGGCGTGTTGGCGGCAAGGTGGACATCAATCTGGACCGTCCCTTCATGCCAGATTTGGATGATCTGCCGCTTCCGATGCACCACCTGTTGCCGCTCGACAAGTACCGCATGCCGCTCATGAAGGGTCCCTTCTCCTTCCTGGTAACGAGCCGCGGCTGCCCCGCGGGCTGCAAATATTGCATCAAGCACGTCTCGTATCAGTACTCCGTCCGCCTCCACACGCCAGAACGGATCATGAAAGAGTTGTGGCAACTGCACGATCTAGGCATCCACAACATCCATATGTATGCCGATCTCTTCACGGTCAACCGAGAGCAGGTGATGGGGCTGTGCGAGCGCATCATCGAGGAGCAGTTGCCCGTTCGCTGGACGTGTAACAGCCGCGTGGACTACGTGGACGAGGAGATGCTGAAGATGATGGGTCGGGCAGGCTGCTGGATGATCTCGTGGGGGATCGAGAGCGGCAACGAGATGATTTTGAAAAAGGCTGCCAAAGGAGCGGACCCCAAAAAAGCGCAGCAGGCGCTCACCTGGGCCAAAAAGGCGGGGATCAAGAACTGGGGCTACTTCATCATCGGCCTGCCCGGCGAAACCCTGGAAACCATTCGCGAAACCATTGACTTTTCCAAGAACCTTCCGCTGGACATCGCGCTCTTCCACATCGCCGCGCCCTACCCCGGCACTCCCTTCTTCTTCGAGGTTGTCGAGAACGGATGGTTCGCGGCAGGGACACGCTGGGAAGAGGTTGACATGGACAAGGGAACAGTTCTCCAGTACGAGAACCTTTCGGCTGACGACCTGATGTATTGGCAGCAACGCGCCTTCCGCGAATGGGCGCTTCGTCCTGGCCCCATGATGACCTACCTTCAGATGCTATTCACCGATCGTCACACCTTTCGTCAGGCAATGCGCGTGGGGTTGGAACACTTCAAGTGGGCTATTGGCTTCAAGCACAAAGCGCATTAGGGCGGGGCGGCTTGCATGACTCGTCCTCTCGCGCAGGGGGTCGGCTCCGGTGAAGGAAAACGAGGAGTATAGCGCATGCGTCTGGCCATCATCTCGCTGCTCATCCTCGTCCTGACAGCGTCACTGGCAGCGTCCCCCGCTGGTGCCGCCCGTCCGAGGCAGGCTGTCCTGCCAACCTGCCGCATCATGCCCCTCGGCGATTCGATTACCCAGGGGCACGGGAGCGGGCTTTATCCCACAGACAATGCTTACATGACGGGGTATCGGCTACCCCTGGCAAGCTTGCTACAGGCACGCGGCTATCGTTTTGATTTTGTGGGGCGCTACACGTCGGGGCAAGCAAGCGGGCAGTCGTTTGACTACCAGCACGAGGGGCAATCGGGGCAAACGTTGCAGGCGCTGTCAAAGCAAGTGTTCAATCGAGTGACGGCCCACGCCTCCAGACATCATCTTGCTCCACATCGGCACCAACGGCGCGCAGGCCAACCCCGATGCAACGTTGATCGAGACAGTTCTGGCGGAGATAGATCGCTATGACCCTGCGATTCCAGTCGTCCTTGCCCGGATCCTCAACCGCCCTCACTACAGTGCCAACATCACGGCCTACAATACGCACCTTGCAGCGATAGCAGCCGAGCGCCAGGCCGCCGGGGACAGGATTGTCGTCGTAGATATGGAAGACGCCCTTGATTACACAAGTGACTTCTTCGACTACGCCCATCCCAATGAGGCGGGGTATGCCAAGATGGCAGAGGTCTGGCTGGAGGCATTAAGCGACCTGATTCCCTCTTGCCGCCGCTATCTTTTCCTGCCCATGCTGGATCGCAGTGCGATGCGATTCAGGTGAGAGCATGGGCTAGCCTTGCCACACTCTTCCTGGTGACTGCCTTCGTCGGGGCATGGCAGTCGTATAGCCCTGCCGGGGCGTGGCTCAAGTTCAGCCTCCTGCTGGTGGGCGTGGCAGCAGCGATGGGTGTGGCATGGGTGGGACGCACGCGGGGTTTACAGGGTGTGGGCTATGCATCCATAGCAGGGGGAATCCTCGCCGCTGCCATCGCTGCCTACTTTTTGCTTGCATACGATTGGCACAACAGTTCAAGCATCAAGTTTGCAGCGATAAGGCAGGCAGGGACATGGGTTCAAGGCAACCGCCCCCTGCTACCCATACCGGAGGACATCCATAGCAATGTGGCTGGCGGCGCCCTGGCCCTGCTCGTCCCGTTGGGGCTGGGCGGGGCTGGCTGGGCATGGCAACGCCAGGCGTATCGCCTGTTGTGGCTCTCTATCCCCCCCCTGATCCTCGCCTCATTGGCCTTGATCCTCACATCCTCGCGCGGGGCATGGGGCGGCGTTCTGGTAGGGATCGGGGCAGCCGTCTACCTTCAATGGCGGGCAACCACACCAAGCCGGACACTCCGACGGACAGCAGACGCCTTTGCCCTGGGCACCCTTGCTGGCACGGCGCTCGCGTTGCTCCTGGCGCTGGGGTCGCATGGGGTGGATCGTTGGCTTTCCCTGTTACCAGGGGGAGACGGCCTCCTCGATCGCATAAACCTATGGCGCGACATGCTGGTGCTCATAGAGGACACGATGTTTACCGGCATGGGCAGCACGCAGTCCAGCCCTATGCTAGAGTTCTCCTCTTATGTGCTTCTTCTCCATGTTCATTTTATCTCTCACGCGCACAACCTGTTCCTTCAGATTGCCCTGGAGCAGGGGGTGTTTGGCCTGTGCTTCTTTCTCGTCTGGCTTGGCGTGGCAATCTGGCATCTCGTTACATCGTATCAGATGAGGGAAGGTGGCTGGTTACGGGCCGGCATCACCACTGCCCTGACGGCTTCTCTTTTTCATGGTCTCCTCGATAGTGGGCTATATTTCAGTAGGATAGCATTCATTCAGTTCTTGCCAATGGGCTTTGCGCTTGCCCTCCACGCCCCGCCCCCCTCCCATCAGGGGCGGGCTACTCGCTGGGGGGTGCCCGCCAGCATCCTGGGGCTGATCATCATGGGCGGGATGTTTTTAGCCCCCCCCATCCAGGCGCAACTCCTGGCAAATCGAGGGACCATCGCTCAGATGCATGCGGAGTTATCACTCTATGAGTGGCCTGCCTGGGCGATCCAGGATGAGGTGCGTAACAGCCCTCTCGTGGACCTAGATCCTGCCATCCGCCTATACAAGGCGGCGCTTGCGCGGGATCCGGCCAACGTGACCGCGAATCGTCGCATGGGTCAAATCGAGCTATCACGCGGCAACTACCGCCTCGCTCGCTCCTACCTGGAGCGCGCCTTCGACAACGCCCCCCATCAACGTCCGACCCGACAGATGCTGGGCGAGCTTGAGGCGCTCGATGGCAACAAGGAGCAGGCAGTGGGGCTATGGCAAACGATAGATGTCACCCAGGATCAGCTCAAGCTGCGTCAGTGGTGGTACCAACGTGCGGCCCCCCCCACCCTTACGACAAACTTCGATGCTGCTCTGTCCGCCTATTACAGTCGCATGAAATAAGCGAACTTCAGCAATACCAGATGGGTTAAATCGGATGATAGGTTTTCGCCGTTTGACATTTGTCCTGGCCATAGTAGGCATGGGATTTCTCCTTTCGAGCACTCTGGCTAGCCTCCCACGTGCACGGGCACAGACAGAGGGAGCGTTGGTGTGGGGGGAGCCAATCAATCTGTCCCGTTCAGGTGCGGCAGCAGCCCCGACCCTCCTGGCGACTACCGAAGGGTGGCGCGTGTACTGGCAAGACGCCATTGATGGTTTGACAGCTAGCGCCGAGGCGGAAGGGGACTGGGGCCCCCCACAAAGCGTTTCCCTGCAGGTGGCTGCTTCAGACGACACCCAACAGGAACGCAGACCCCCTCGCCGTCACGCGTGTTCCTACCATGTATCAGGATAGCCAGGGGGTACTCCATGCCCTGTGGCGAGGCAATCCCGATGCGGACACCGGCCTTGCCCCGCTCCTTTATTCCCGTGGCACGATCGCTGCCCCCACTGTCTGGGAAGAAGCTAGTAGCCTGACCGACTCTGTATTGGTTTGGGACCTAGCATTTGACATCAATGGTGGATTGCACCTTGCCTATGTGCGCCCAACCAATACCGAACAGTTTCCAGCAGGTGTCTACTACCGCCAATCCTTAGACGGGGGCGCAACCTGGAGCGACGGCACGCTTATCTATGCATCGCTCTACATGCGCCTCCAAGATGCAGCACAGGCAAACGTCCGCCTGGCAGCAGACGCGGCTGGCACCCTTCATGTGGTGTGGGAGGAGCAGCCGACCCAGCAATCGTTTTACAGTCGCTTGATAGCCAGCAGCATTGAGGGTTGGTCCCCGGCAGAGGTCCTGCCCCAACCTGGTGCGTCACGACCCTATGTGGTTACGACTGGGCCAGGACGCGCCTTGCGTCTCTGGCAAGCAACTAGGGGGGTAACGGGCTGTGTGATCGAGTATCAAACTTCAGAGGACAACGGCACGACCTGGAGCGCAACGGCTCGAGCCGTTGAGTCCTTACGTGCCTGCGCGGGTGAGCATAAAGGCTTTCTTCTTAGCGATGAGCACTTTCTTCTGGTAAACGGAATAGACAGCAGTCCCTTGCTCCTCGCTTTATGGGACGGCACGCAATGGTCCGAGTCGAGAGAATTGGAAATTCGCTTAGAGATGGCTGGAAGCAATGCGTCGTTGCCATTGCGCACCATAGACTTAGCATTGTCGCCCTCGTCAGATCGCCTGGGGGTCGTCGGGGTGAGCCCCGACAATGAGGTCTGGTTCCAGGAAAGCCCGTTCGATCCCACAGGGTGGACATTCGCACCCCCTCCCCCCTGGTCCGACCCCGTTCGTGTATCCCAGGCAGAGGGGGTGGTGGGTATTCCAGCCTTAGCAATGGATGAGCGCGGTAACGGACACCTGCTTTGGAGCCTCTCGCAGGAGCTATCATTGCCAGGCCACGCCCTCCGATATGCAACCTGGAGCAGTAATAGATGGGCAGGCCCGTTAGACTTCAGAATTCTCCCCCTTCTAGCACCACTCCGCTAGAAGGGAACCAGGTGAATGAGCCTGCACTGATCATTGCTGACGATCAAGTCCATGCAGTTTGGAGCGCGGGCCAGAACGGTGCCATCTGGAGTAGCCGCGCGTCGGTGGCAAATTCGCTCTCAGCCGAGGGCTGGAGCACGCCCCAGCAATTGCCCGCCCCTTCCCCCGCCGGATGCTGCCCCGCCATCGTAGCCGACGCGCAAAATCACCTGCACGTCGCGTACACGATTTCCGTCAACGAACAGCGTGGGGTGTATTACACCCGTTCCGAAGATGACGGTGCTCAGTGGGCGGCTGCATCTTTGATCTTTGATGCTGCCGCCTCACGCTGGTCTATGGTAACGAATCCCAGCATAGCGGTGGACGCCGCCGGGGGGATTCACGTGGTGTGGGTTCGGGGCGACGGCTCGGCGACACACTCCCAACCCACTGCCCTTTATTACGCGTATTCTGCCGATGGAGGCACCCAATGGTCGGAGGCGTTCCGTGTGGCGGAAGGCTCTTATAACTGGCCTCTTCTTGAGATAGACGAGGAGGGGCGCGCTCATGTGCTCTGGAATGAAGTGACAGGGCGCGGGGAATGGTGGCACCGCTGGCTTGACCCCACCACACAAACCTGGTCCTCGCCAAGCGGCATCCCTAATTTCGCTGCCGTGCAGCCGCCGGGCGATCTGGTGAGCGATGGGGCCAACAGGCTTTATCTTCTCGGTATCAGCCAGGATAGCCCAGGCCTCTTTGCCCTACGAATGGCAACCTGGAACGGGACCCTATGGACAACGGAGCAACCCTACTTGTTGGGCCACAGCGTTGCCCCCGGCATGGCTGCGGCGCTCCATGCACCCAGTGGAACCTTGTATGCAGCATACCGGGGTGTGGTAACCAGTGAGGAGGGCGGCACAGAAATCAATCTATGGACGACGAGCCGCATGGTTGACGCGGTCCTGCCAATGCCCGCCCGTAGCATCACCAGGGCTATACCCGACAGCTACTCCCGCACCCACTGTCGAACCTACGCCCGTTGCTATCGCCACAGCCATCGTTCTGGATGCTGCCATCCGTGATGTCCCGCAGTCTACAAGTGACACCACGAACACATTTCTCCCCCTCGTGATCAGTATAGGGGCTGCCTTGATATTACTGGGAGTGGTGATGACAGTTCGATGGATATGGCGGTAAATTGTCTTCTTGGCTCGCACCGCCAGTCATTGCCCGATTCGGCGACATCTTTCTGCCACCCGGCAACTTTCTTCCTTATAGCCCTGCTCTCGCCTGCGTCGTTGATCGAGTCAAAGACAAGGAGCAGGATCTATGGACTTCAGCTGGAATGAGGAGCAACTTGCCTTCAAGGAAGCGGTAGTTGGATTTGCCCGCCGCGAGTTGAACGATCGGTTGATCGAACGGGATCATAGAGCTAAACAAACTTGCATCTGGGCAATCCGCCCGCTATAAACAAGCTGCTGGAGCAAGAGCTTGCTGACCAGCTACAACACGTAAACTGACCCTACCAACCCACCTGACAGCACGTCGTCCTTGCCCAATCACACCTATGATTACCAACCTTCAAGAATTGTATCGTTTTCGCACGATGCTCGCAGCCTGGGTGCTGCGCGACATCCGGATTCGCTACAAGCAATCCTTTCTGGGGGCGGCCTGGGCGATCCTCCAGCCCCTCTCCTTGATGATCGTGTTCACGGTAGTATTCTCGTTTATGGCACGCCTGCCAACCGACGGGGTTCCCTACCCACTCTTTTCCTATGCTGCCCTATTGCCCTGGACCTTCTTTTCCAACTCGGTGACCTTTGGTGTGGCGAGCCTGATAAGCAATCTGTCGCTCGTGACCAAGAGCTATTTTCCGCGCGAAATATTGCCGCTCGGGTCAATCGGCGCTAGCTTTTTAGATTATCTTGTTGCATCCAGCATCTTCTTCCTGCTCATGCTCTACTACGGCCAGCCAGTCACCCTACACATCCTGTGGCTTCCTGTGATTCTGATCCTACAGCTTTGCCTGACGCTGGGAATCACCCTGGTGGGTGCAGCCCTAAACGTCTTCTTTCGGGACATACGTTTCATCGTCCCCCTGGGCATGCAAATCTGGTTGTATGCCTCACCCGTTATCTACCCGATCACCCTGGTTCCAGAACGCCTCCGCCCCCTCTATATGTTGAATCCTATGGCAGGAATCATCCACAGCTATCGGCAAATATTCCTGTATGCGGAGCCGCCCACCTGGAGCTATCTCGCCATCTCGGCTGCTAGCGCCCTGCTGCTGTTCGTGGGGGGCTATTACCTCTTCAAGAAACTGGAACGATCCTTTGCCGATATCATCTGATGGCTCGACCCCTATCGTTAGCTTCGAAGACGTCTCCAAGCGGTATCGCCTGGGGAGTGGAAACACCAGCCTGCGCGCCGCTCTCTCTCACGGCTTGCGTCGGCTGCTTCCCTCCGCCCGTGGCGACGAGGCACTTCCAGACTTCTGGGCTGTGAAGGGATTGAGTTTCGAGCTCAAGCGGGGTGAGGCTATCGGTTTTATCGGTCCCAACGGGGCGGGCAAGACCACCGTGCTGAAGTTGCTCGCCAACATCACACAGCCCACCACTGGAAAGCTTGATGTGAGGGGACGCGTTTCGGCCCTCATCGAATTGGGGGCCGGTTTCCACCCGGATCTCACGGGCCGCGAGAACATTTATCTCAATGCCGCCATTCTGGGCCTCTCTTCACGGGGCGTGGATCGCATCTTTGACCAGATCGTTGCTTTCTCCGGGCTCGAACGCTTCATTGACACGCCCGTCAAGCGCTATTCGTCTGGAATGTACGTTCGCCTTGGCTTTTCCATAGCGGCGCACATCGAGCCAAACCTGTTGTTGGTGGATGAGGTGCTAGCCGTGGGCGATTCGCAATTCCGCCAGCGGTGTGCCCAACGTATCGAAGAACTTCAGACTATGGGGACCTCCATCGTCTTTGTAGCCCACAACCTTTATCTTGTAAGGAGTGTTTGCGACCGCGCTATCTTCTTGAGGGGCGGGGAGGTGCAGGCGCAGGGGGAAGTCGGCGAGGTCATTCAAGCCTATGAAATGTGGCTACACCAGGAGGCAGAGCATGAGCTCGCTCCCCTGCCTGACGAGATCACGACGGCTGAGACACAGCTTTACCGGATAGAATTGCGGGATCCCTCGGGAAAGATTCAAGAGGAGTTTGCCTATGACGAGACGGTAGAGCTTCGCATCTTTTATAGAGTCGCATCGCCCATTCCCAAACCGAATGTCGTCGCACGGATTCTGCGTGCCGATGGGACGACCTGCTGTATGATTCGCACCGCCGACTATGGTTTTCGGTTACCTGACCTTCACGACAAAGGGGTGATCTCCCTTACCCTCACTCCCCTGCAACTGGCAGGCGGAGCCTACACGGTGGAGGTGCGCCTGCTGGGCGAAATAGACGGAATTCCATTTGCCCAGCGTCACTCGCCCTGGTTCAGGGTTCGTGGGCTCAGTCCTAATTTTGACGAGAGTGGCGGCGTGTTCGTCCCCCACGTGGCGTCGGCGCACGTCGAACCGGAGCTTGTTCCCATTGACACAAGAGATATGTCTATCAGGACAAGCCTAGGATGAGCCCAGCCAAGCGAACGCTACTTGTAGGGTGGGACGCCGCATGCTGGGAGTACCTGGACCCCTTGCTCCAGGCGGGCGAGCTCCCTGCATTGGAGTCGCTCATCCGTCGTGGGGCTAGAGGCACCTTGCGCTCGACACTCCCTGCCTGGACGCCGACTGCCTGGGCGTCCATCACCACGGGTAAGAACCCTGGCAAGCATGGCATCTTTGGGATGGTTCATCGCCAACCAGGAACTTATGACTTTGTGCCAACCATGGCCTTGATGCGTCGAGGCTCGTCGTTCTGGCAGCGGCTGAACGAGGCTGGCCTTCGCGTGGGGTTGGTCAACGTGCCCTTCATTTACCCGATTGAGCCACTGAACGGCTTTGCCGTGGCGGGCTTTGGCACCCCGAACATGGTGGCAGGGTTTGCCTACCCCACCACCGCAGAGCGATGGATCGCTGACCACGTTGCCGGATTTCAACCCGCTTTAAGCCAATCACTCTACAACACTATGCCGGTCGCGGAGCTTTATCAGGCGGAGCGCGAGCATCAGGCGCAGCAGATTAAAGTAGCGTATGAGTTAGCCCAACAAAATGAAGTAGATGTTCTTGTGATCAACCTGATGTTGGGGGATCACGCCAACCATTACATGCCCCAGATGACGCAGGTTGAGCAAGCATGGCGCGATACGGACCAGGATCTGGCTCGTCTACTTCAGGCGTTCCAGCCAGACAACGTCATGCTCATCTCCGATCACGGTTCCGCCCGCCTCAAAGGATTGTTCGTTACGCCGCTTTGGCTCGAAGACGAGGGGTATCTCGTTCGACGAATCAACAACGAGGCGGAGCGTGACGCGGCGCTCAACTGGGCCCTGGCACGCTGGTTCCGTGCGTGCTTCGGATGGTCCGGGTTGCCGGAAAAGGGAGCGCGCAAGATTCTGAAACGCCTTGTTCCCTTGCTTCCGCCAGCCCTGGCCGATCGCTTTTGGGAAGGAGTGGAGCGCGATGTTCCCCTGGCGCGGGTGCAAATCACGCGAAGCCGGAGGGCTGACTATGCATCCACTCGCATCTTTCCTCATTCTCCATTCTCTGGCCTCTGGTACGTCAATCAGAGGGGACGTGACCCGCAGGGCACTGTTGCGCCTCTCGATAAGGAGGGCTTGCTAGACGAGTTGAGCGAGAAACTGATGGCGCTTAGCGATCCAGAAACCGGCCAACCCCTGATAACAGGGGCATACCGACCCGAGACCCTCTACGAGGGGCCGGCTGTGGCAGAAGCACCTGATCTCATTCTCGACACCCATGACTCCCCCTGGTGGGTGCTAGAAACATTGCCTGACGATACAACTATAGCGACCCCGCACCGCTACTTCATCGAGAACACACGCAACTTCGGATTGCACCGCCGCGATGGGCTCTTCGTCTTCGCAGGAAGCGACTTTGAACAGGCTGGCATCCCCCATCACGCGACGGTGATGGATATCCCCGCCACCTTGCTTTATCTATACGACATACCGATCCCGGATGACTATGACGGGATCCCTATGGTAGAAACCACCTCGCTCGCCGCGCGGCAGCCCGTCCGACAGCAGCCTGGCGATCCGGCTTTCATACACTCCTCTTCACTCTCTTATACGGATGAGGAGAATGCTGAGCTAACCGACCGCCTCCGGGCACTAGGATACCTCATCTGAGTAATAGCTCGGCCACACCTACCCCATGATCATCTATCTCTTCGTCACCAGTCCGCCCTTCCGTGACTTCACCATGTTGTATTACGGCAATTGTTAACCGCCTCCAGGGACGTCTCCGCACTGCCGGACGAGGGACAATTTGTCGAAGTATATGCGAGTGGTACTGCGGGACGAGAAAGTGAGGTTGCCGTAGAAACAAATAAAACAAGGTTGGGAAGCTATGTGGGACCCCAGTTGTCCCATCTTTCTGAAGAAAAGTCTGCCCAACCTGCCTTACGCCCTGGTATTCCGGCATGACAAGCGAGCGCTTCGATATCCTCTTTGCCGCACAAAACGTCGGAGGGACGTTTGCTGAAGAAACAGGGTCCTTGGCAGTCATCACCCAGACGGTGCGAGGGCTGCGACGAGCAGGCCATAGGGTAGAGTTTCTGGCGCTTCAGGGCGCGACTGTCCGGTGCGATCCGTCGCTTCAGGGTGGCATCATGCCTGCATCGCTGGGGCTGAGTGGAACTCGTCCCTTTCGCGTAACGGAGGGCGCGGTGCGACGTGTGCAGCAGACATTGCGCTTGCCCTATTACGCTTTGTTCGATAGTTTTCGATTTTACGAGGCATGTTTGCGCCACCTGCCGGGCAAAGCCCTCTGCCATGAATTTGTAGGATTGCTGAGCCCGGGCGCGGCACTGGCGTGCAAGAAACTGGGGATCCCCTACATCTTGTCGGCAGATGCCGACATTCTCTTTGAGTTGGAGGTTACGGGCCAACCGTTGCATGGGCTACGCAGGCACCTGGCAACGTGGGCCATCCGCCTCTCATATCAAAGCGCCGCGCGGATTATCTGCGCCTCAGAAGTAACAAAATTACAAATCACGAGACACTGGGGGGTAGATCCAGCAAAGATCGTCGTCATTCCGAATGGCGTAGATGTGGGGTTGTTCGGTCAATCGCTTGATCCGATTGCAACTCGCGCTGGGTTAGGAGCTAACCGGTCAGCCCATTGTCATGTTCGTGGGCGCCTTTCAACCCTGGCATGGTGTAGAAGGATTGGTTGAAAGCTTCTCACAAGTCGTGGCGAAAATTCCGGAGGCTCGGCTCGTTCTGGTAGGGGATGGCCGCGCCCGACGCAGCATCGAGGCACGCATTGGGGCGCTCGCCCTCCAGCAATCAGTCATCCTGACAGGCATGGTCTCCAAACAGGAAGTGTCTGTCTATCTCGACATCGCCGACGTGGTAGTCTTACCCTATCCCAAGCTTCCACAACCTATGTGGTTCTCCCCCCTCAAGCTGTATGAAGCGATGGCCGCCGGGAAAGCCATAGTCGCCTCGCGGGATGGACAGATCGCTGACGTGCTGCAGCACGGGTATAATGGCTTGCTGGTCGAGCCGGGCGATTGCACGGCCCTGGCCGAAGCAGTTCTGTGGTTGCTGAACCACCCCGACGAGCGCCAGGCGTTCGGAAAACGTGTGCGCCAGCAGGCAGTTGAACGGCACTCGTGGGTGCACTACATCGAGCAAGTTGAAGAAGCGTATAACGCCGTACTGACAGCTTATGCCTCTGATAGGAAATCCGGATGAAACAGCTAGCGTGTATTGCGTTACTGTGCGGGGTAGTTGTGCTATTTGTGACTACCCTATCGCCCCTGCAAGCAACTGCCCAGGTGCTCGACAGCGAGTGGAGCGGACCTTACCGACTATCCAGCGGGGCAGGTGAAGCATCACGGGCGAGCATCCTATCGGACCCCTACGGATACGTTCATGTCTTCTGGGCGGAGTCCGGCTTCGCCGACGATCGAACCGTGATTCAATATGCGCGCTTCGATGGGAGTGCCTGGTCAGCCCCTATAGACATTTTTCTCTCTGAACCCGCTCAAGACATTGCAAACCTGGCGACGGCCATTTCCCCTGAGGGAATGCTTCATCTTCTCTGGAGTGGGGGCGGCTCTGGATCCATCTACCACCTCACCGCTCCCGCGCACGATGCCCTATCCGCCAAACGATGGCAAACACTCCCATTAATTCGCGTGGAAGCACTCAATCTCCAGATCCAGATTGATTCACGAAACCAATTCCATATCACCTACACCAACTTCTATGGTCAGGCAAAGGGAATCTATTACCTACGCTCGACGGACCAGGGGAGCACGTGGTCAGAACCCCTGCGGCTTGACCCAGACATTCCCGCAAACCATGCCCCTCTATCACTCGATATGAGCCTGGACGACAACGACGGATTACATGCGGTCTGGCACTATATAGACCTGGAAGTGCCTGGGTCGGTAGGCACCGAGGTGCTCTACAGTCATTCCTTGGATGGTGGGGAGCAATGGTCGCGGCCTTTCACTATAGACATCAATGATGAGGTGTCGGACGAAGTTCGGATCCCGAACCCGATTTTGGCGACGGCTGGGGAGCAGGTCATCGTGATATGGGCAGGAACGAGCCAGACAGAGCGCGATCACCGCGTGTCGTGGGACTCAGGGCAAAGCTGGGAACCAACCGAGCGAGCTTTTGGCGCCTTGCATGGCCAGGCAGGCGATGCAGTAGTGGTAGATTCCCGCGAGCGCCTCCACTTTTTTGGACAACTTCGCTATCCACAGGGTCTGTACCACATGGAGTGGAATGGCAACAGCTGGGCGGTTCCCTCTCTCTTCTATCTTATAGCGCTCACTTCAGATGATCCGAGAGGAGCGCGCATCCATGCCCATTTTCTGGAGGCGACTAGTCGGGTTGGGAACCAACTCGTTCTAACGTTCACCACCTCGCCTGGTGACCCCCAAAGTGTCCTGTATGCTATGTGGTACACGCTGTCGGACGTAGCGCAGGTGGGCACTCAACCCACGCCTGCTGCAACGACTACCCTGCCCTTGCAACCAACTGCCACCCTTGACGTGCCGACAGCGACTCCCAGAGTCGCACTTTCCGACCTGCAGGACACCCCTATCACCGGGGGCGTCGTGCGGCAGGATGAGGGAATATGGATCTCGTTAGTTCCAACATTGCTCCTGGTGGGTGCTCTGGTGGGTTGGTGGTTTATCGAGCGGCGTTGAAGTATGGTAATGAAACTATTCCTACCTCTCTGGCGCGTCTATCTAAAAAGTGTACAGCAGCTACGATGGCGCTGGTCCAACCCTTCTAGATGTACTACCCCCATCTTCCTGGTTGGTTGCGGACGCTCTGGCACGAGCATGACCGTCTTCCACCTTGCGAGATCCTGGGAGGTGGCCTTGTATGAGGAGGACCACCCCGCCGCGTTCGAGAACTTCCGGCTGCGGGACGACAAGAGTGTCGAGGGACTGATTGCGCAAAGGCGGGCACCTGTGGCCCTTTTCAAGCCGATTCTTAGCACAATACGCACAGGCAGGCTACTTCAGCGCTTTCCAAGCGCCAAAGCTATCTTCATGTTCCGTCACTACGGAAAGGTCATCCCCTCCTCTCTCAAACGCTTCGGCATCAATAACCGACTGGCACATGTCAATGGTTGGGTCCGCAACAACTTTGCGGAGTTTGCCTCCTCTCTTCCGCCGCTCACGACACAGGCGATGGTTCGGTCGCTTTGGAGCCCTTCGCTGACTCCCGAATCAGGTTGCGCGCTGTACTGGCTCTTCTACAACCAGCTTTACTTCGATCTGCAACTCGATGAGTCACCCCGCGTGACATTGGTGCGCTACGAGACACTCATCAGGGAACCCGTGAAAACGTTCAAAAGACTATGTAGTTTCACAGGCATATCGTACACCCCTCAGATGGTGGAGGATATTTATACTTCCTCGGTTCAACAAACAACGCCCCTCGACCTTGATGCCGATATTAGAGAGGCTTGTGACCTGATGTGGGAACGGCTCTGCGCCCAGGAGCAACTAGTCCGGTGAGAGTGCTATTCGTTACCGCCTTTTACCCTCCTTGTGCCTACGGCTGGGGCTACATGTACATCTGCGAACAAGCAGCGAATGGACTGTTCGCACGTGGGCACGAGGTGGAGGTTCTAACAAGCGAATGCTGCGATGGGCCGGAGCTCCATCCCTACCCTGTCCACCGACTTTTAAAGATCGAACCCGATTGGACGGCGCGCTTTCCGGCAGTCTGGCAATTTTTCATCGGACGGCGACGACGGGAAGCCCGTGCGGTTCAGCAACTCCATCAACGGGTTACTGCATTTCAGCCAGATGTCCTTTTCATCTGGCATGCACACGGTCTGTCACGCGTTATGCTGCAGGAGGCTGAAGCGTTTCCGAAAGTTGTTGCTGCTTACTATCTCGCCAATTACCTTCCGGAGTTGCCAGATGAATACATCCGCTACTGGACAAGTGCTCCGCAGGCAGCACTGGCTCGCTTAGTCAAGCGTCCACTCAGCAAGGCGGCGTTGGCACAATTGACAGGGGAGGGCAAGCCCGTTCGTCTTGAGTACAAGAATGCGATTTGCGTCAGCAGCTATGTGCGCGACCGCCTTGTAAGTCAGGGTCTTATCCCTGACGATGCGGTCGTCATACGCAACGGGGTAGATGTCGAACGCTTCGCGGGGGCGTCACGGGCGCCCCTAACGGGCAAAGCCCCACTCCGAGCGCTCGTAGCAGGGCGTGTGGCCCCTGAGAAGGGCATTCATGTCGTGCTTGAAGCGTTGGGGCATTTGAAAAAAACCTATTCGCTGGATGGGATACGATTGACGATTCTGGGCGATGGTCCTGCTGCGTATCGCGCCCGTCTGGAAATGCTAGTCCACGAGCACAAGCTTGAAGAAACCGTATCTTTCGCGCCACCCGTGGACGCCTCCTCCATGCCAGCGGTGTTGGCCCAGCACAACCTATTGTTTCTACCCTCACAATGGCAGGAGCCCCTCGCCAACATTATGTTAGAAGCGATGGCAAGTGGCCTGCTCGTCATCAGCACGACGACTGGGGGCAGCATGGAGGCACTGACCCATGGGCAAACGGGGCTTGCCTTCGAGCCCGGCGACGCTCACGCTCTGGCCGAGCAGATCAGGGAGGTACTGACGAATCCATCATGGGCCGAGCAGCTTGCCCAGCAAGGTCGCCGCCTTGTAGCAGAGCAGTTCGATAGTCAAACCACGGTAGCACAAATCGAAGCTTACCTGTTGGATAAAATCCAAGCCTCCAACACGGCTGAAGCCCACGTCCAACTTGATCCATATGAGACCCATACCCAGAAATGAAACGCCCAAACGTCCTCCTTCTTACAATTGATACACTGCGCGCCGATGCGCTCGGCTGTTATGGGCGCACACCCACGCTGACCCCCCATCTGGATCGGTTGGCGACGCAAGGGATCCGATTCGAGCAGGCTATTACCGGCGGCTCATGAACCCAGGCGGCCTTTCCTCCCTTGCTCACGTCGAGCTATGCCAGCATGTACGGGGGCTGTCTGGGCCCGCTCTCCCCCCTGCGCCCCTCCCCTATCGAGGCACTGGCCGGGCACGGATACACCACGGGCGGCTTCACCACCAGTCCTCTGCTAGGGTACGAGTATGAGTATAATCGGGGGTTCGAACACTTTACCGTTCTTGTGCCTGAGTAGGAAGATCCCTGGCTGCGGCACGTGCGCGGGGGACAACATCTGTTGCGCCACCCGTTAACGCATCATATTGCGCGGGCCTTCGGACAGCGACTGCGCCCTGCTCGGCTATACAGCGCGGCCCACCGCGTCAATGAGCAATTCCTTGACTGGCAATCGCAGATCAAGGCTCCCTACTTCGCGTGGTTGCACTACATGGATGTGCACTGGCCCTATCACATCGAGGAGAACTTGACCGAACCTGAGGCGATCGCGCACTGTTGGCAAGACCTAGCCCACCTCCATTCGGTCAACTGGAAAGGTGCGGCAACCACCGAGCAGCAAAAGTTGCACTACCTTCGGCTCTACGAACAGGCCGTCCGTCACACCGACGCCCACATTGGCAGCCTCCTTTCAGTCCTGGCCAGGCAGGGGGGCCTGGACAACACCCTTATCGTCGTCCTATCCGATCATGGAGAAGAGTTTCTGGAACGGGGACGATGGGGTCATCTTGAGGTAAACTTCTACGATGAAATCGTGCGGGTGCCGCTGCTGCTCCGCCTGCCAGCGCAAACGCAGCCACGCATCGTATCGCAGCAGGTTCGCACGTTGGACATCATGCCCACCATCCTTGAACTTTGTGGGTGCCCCCCGCCAGACGGGATAGAAGGGATCAGTCTCCAGCCCCTGTGGGGTGATGAGGAGGCAGTGCACCCCGCCGTGGTGGCCCTCATCGAGCGCCCGCGCGAACCCTGGCACAGCGTTGCCGCACGCACTTCTTCCTTTAAGTACATCTGGAACAACGAGGTCTCCCAGGGCCCCGAGCTTTACGCGCTAGAAAGCGATCCGGCAGAACGCCGGAACGTGATCGAGGCTTATCCAGCGGAAGCACAGTGGCTGCACGATCAAGTCCAGGCGCACCTGCGCCGCGTGGCGAGCACCGCCCCTGGCGAAGACGCACAGGAGCCGGAGTTGGATGCAGCGCTGATCGAGCGGCTCCGCGGGCTCGGATACATCGAATGATTGTCAGCGTCATCATTCCCACCTACAACCGCAGGGCATCTGTCGAACGCACGTTGGAGAGCCTGCGACACCAGAGCCTGGCACCCGACAGTTATGAGGTTCTGGTGGTTGATGATGGCTCCACAGACGACACAGCCTTACTTGCCAGTTGCTCCTTTCCATTTGACTTTCACTATCTTCCCCAGAACAATCAGGGCGCAACCGAAGCACGCAATCATGGCGCACGTCGGAGTTGCGGGGAGATCCTCGTCTTTGTAGACGATGACATGACACTGGCCTACGAGACACTGGAAGCGCTTGCGTCGCTATGTCAGGCGCAGCCACAACTCCTTGCCCAGGGATGCATTGTTCCACGTTGCGAGGTAGATTCACCCTTCTCCCGCATTGCTTTGGCGGCTGTATCGCCCCCCAGGCAGGAAGAAGATTCAGGGTTGGAAGAGGTTCACTTTACCTTTTGCAACACGGAACTTCTTGCCCTGCGTCGGTGTGATTTTTTTGATCTAGGAATGTTTCAAGACCCATCCGGAGGATGGCCCAATTGGGACGATGTAGACTTTGGCTATCGTGCCCACCTGGCAGGGTTTCGCCTGCTGCGGAGCCAAAGCGCGCGAGGCGATCATTGGGATCATTCACTGGCCGACCTGGAGCGCTCGACGCGCCGCTGGTGGAAGGCGAGCCACGCCGCCGCCGCCCTATTTCGTACGCATCCAGCACTTCAGGCGGAGCTTCCCATGTTTCGCGATAAGCTCCCGATTCGATGGAACCAGGACCCCCTCATCGCTTATCCTTCGCAAGCTGATGCGGCAAACCAGCGCCACCCCTGTTATAATGGGCGGGATGACACAGATCGCCACCCTGCTAGAGCAGCACCTTCCCTCCGAGCGACTGTTGGCACCGCTATATCGGTGGATCCTTGGAGGCTGGATGGCCCGCGGGCTTCAAGCAGGGCTGGCAGGCGCACACCAGTTGAGTATCCCTCCCGACCTAGCAGCAAGCGAGCACTATGGCTAACTCCTCTTCAGTACGCCCTGCCGTGCCCGGTCCGTGGAGCCTGATCCAAATCCAGCAATTTGCTGTCATTGCGGGCATCCTACTGCTGAGCGCTCTACTCGCACCGAAGTTGCCTCCCTGGATTCTGACGTTACTGCCCGTTGCGGGCGCGTTCTTCTTCCTGATCCGAGAGCCGGAGATTGGCTTGTTGTTTCTTGTCCTGTTCAGTGTGGGACTGCCATTGAGTTGGACTGTGCCAGGCACTGACACAAGCTTCCCCATCTCCGTCATATTCCTTGGGGTGCAATTAATGCTCTGGGCTGCGACCATGCTCCGCGAC
This sequence comes from uncultured Chloroflexia bacterium, assembly GCA_963721895.1. GTDB lineage: Bacteria > Chloroflexota > Anaerolineae > Ardenticatenales > Ardenticatenaceae > CAVRLZ01. The sequence goes on from CAVRLZ010000003.1 coordinate 255,306, forward strand.
CGACGGATACACATCGTCCAGGCAAGCCCTATCCCCCCCCTGATTGGTTTGGTGATTGTTGCAACTATAGCCTTGTTTTCGGGGCTAACGCCTTCCTTGTTGTATGCACAGAATGCTCCCTTGATCGCCCAGGCGGCAGGGCTTGCTACCTTTTATGTATCGGTCGGAGCGTTCCTTCTAGTTGCCAACCAAATCACTCAGCAAGCATGGCTTGAACGGCTAACCTGGCTTTTTTTGCTGGCAGGAAGTCTCGTCGTCTTAGGAAGACAATTTTCGTGGTTTCAAAGGCTTTATTTTCTGATAGGAAGCGATAAACTGGGTAGCATGTTCTGGACTTGGATTACAGCCATTTCGGTGGGTCAAGCCCTGTACAACCGTTCACTCCATCCGTTGGCCCGCCTCTTGTTGGCAGGATTGTGTGGGACAAGTGTATTCGTCACTTTCGTCGGAAGTCGCTCTTGGACATCCGGGTGGCTACCTTCATTTCTAGCAGTTGTCACTGTGTTGTTGGTGGGCATCCCATGGCAACGTGCCAGGCTGTGGCTGCTGATAGCTGGGATCCTCACAGCAATCATCAGTACCCCCTCCGTCTTCCGCCTGCTAATGGTGGAAGAGGCCTATAGCTTTCTGACCCGCGTCGAGGCTGCACGCATCTTGAGCGACATTGCGCAGATCAGCCCGCTCATAGGGTTAGGCCCAGCCAACTATCGCTTCTACACGCCGCTCTTTTCTATCCTGGGCTGGAATGTCGAGTTCAACTCCCACAACCAGTATCTTGACATCATGGTTCAGACAGGTCTGCTTGGGCTGGGATGCTATCTATGGTTCTTTGTAGCCATCACGCGCTTGACCTGGCGGCTGTTACCGCGTGTTCCTGACGGCTTCGCGCGCGCTTACTTGCACGGTGCCCTTGGGGGGATTGCGGGCATGCTTATGGCGGGGATGCTGGGAGACTGGATCATCCCTTTTGTTTACAATGTGGGTATAGCAGGGATGAGAAGCAGCATCATGGCATGGTTGTTCCTGGGGGGAGTCGTGGTGCTCAAGCAACTCTATGATCCGCCTGCGCGGAGCGCGGAAGCGGAAGGAGAATAGAAAAATATTGGGTTCCTTGCCCATCTGGTTTTGGGATGACATCGGCGCCCTTCATAGAGGGCAGTTCCCATGTCGGTGAGGGGGAGCAACCCCACGCTCGTACCCTCACATCCCCTCAAGAGGGGGTGGAGCGGGCGGACGTTCGCGCCTGATGCAGCGGAAAGCAGGATAATGAGACTCTCCGTGCAAGCAAAGGTAGGCAAGGGTTGACCTCTATTTCCATCCTGATCGTCCATTGGAACACGCTCGCCCTTTTAAGGCAATGCCTGGCTTCCATTTTCGACACGCCGGACGGATCAGACAATTGGGAAACTAGAGGGTTTTCCTTCGAGGTCATCGTCGTAGACAACGCATCGCACGATGGAGCCCCTTCCATGGTGCGGCGTGAATTCCCGCAGGTGCGACTCATCGAAAATGCGGTAAATGTCGGATTTGCGCGAGCCAACAACCAGGCCTTCCCGATTAGCCAGGGAAAGTATCTCCTTCTCCTAAACCCTGATACCATCTTGGAGGCGGGTGCCATCCACCGTCTCTACGAGTTCATGGAGGAGCATCCTGAGGTGGGAGGGGTAGGCCCGCAATTGCTGAACTCGGATGGTTCGCTCCAACCTTCCTGCTTCCCCTCACCAACGGTCCTGCGCGAGTTGTGGCGCTTGTTCCATCTAGATGCTCTTTACCCTTTGGCCGAATACCCGATGAAGCACTGGAACCCTACCGCCCCCCGCCCGGTTGAAGTAATTCAGGGCGCTTGTCTCCTGCTACGACGCTCCGCTCTGGGGCAGCAGGGCCTGCTCGACGAGGGTTACTTCATGTATACGGAGGAGGTGGATCTCTGCCTGCGGCTCCGGCGGGCGGGGTGGCACCTCTTCTGGGTGCCTGGTGCGAAGGTAGTACATCTGGGGGGCCAAAGCTCGCAGCAGATAGCTGACGAGATGTTTCTTCGGCTTTATGAGAGCAAGATACAATTTTTCCGCAAAAACTATGGTGAGCACTCGGCTGTAGGATACAAGGGGGTGGTTGTGGTCGCCACCCTCGCACGACTGCTGCTCAGCCCTGTGGCCTGGGTCGAACAATTTCCCAAGCGCCAACGGCATCTCGCCCTCGCACGCAATTACCTACGATTGTTGAAACTGTTACCGAGCCTATAATGCGAATTCTATTTCTGTCACAGGTGCTCCCCTTCCCCCTTGATGCAGGGCCAAAGACACGCGCCTACTACACGTTGCGCCACCTCGCGCAGAAGCACGAGGTCACCCTTCTTTCTTTTGTGCGTCCACCTGTTCCAGCGGCACATCTCGATCATCTCGCCTCCTTCTGTGAGGCGGTGCACACGGTCCCCATGCTGCGTTCCCGCACGCGTGACCTGTGGCACCTGGCACGAAGCCTGTTGATGAGCACCCCCTTTCTGCTGGCGCGAGACTGGGTGCCCGCGATGGAGCGCTCGCTCAAAGTGCTCATGGCTGAAGGGGGGTACGACGCGGTCCACGCCGACCAACTGTGGATGGCCCCCTACGCGCTGCGTGCCGCTAGGGTCGGCGGCGACGCGCCACCTTTCACAATTCTGGACCAGCACAACGCAGTTTATCTGATCCCGCACCGCCTGGCTCAACAGGAGCCAAAGGCACTACGACGCGCCGCGTTGGAGGGGGAAGCGCGAAAGCTTGCCAGGGCTGAGGGGCGGCTGTGCCAGCAGTTTGATCGTGTGGTGTGGGTGACAAAGGAGGATCGGGCGGCGATTGTTCCAGCAGAGGGAAAGGGGCGAACAGATTTCGTTGTACCCATCTGCGTTGACACCGAGTCACCCCCCTTGCCGCGCCCTGCCCCTCATCGAATCGTCTTTCTGGGCGGGCTGCACTGGCCACCCAATGCGGCGGGCATCGTATGGTTCTTACAAGAGGTGTGGCCGCATGTGCGAGAGGCCAACCCCTCGGCACGGCTCACCCTCATCGGCAAACAGCCGCCGCCGCGCATCACGACCTTGGCCGCAAGCGATTCGCGAATCGAAGTCACGGGCTATGTAGAGGACCCCCTGCCTTATCTGCGGGAAAGCGCGGCGTTCATCGTACCGCTCCATGCGGGGGGCGGAATGCGGGTCAAGATTCTGGATGCATGGCGGTGGGGGCTGCCAGTCATTACCACATCTATCGGTGCAGAAGGAATCTGCACCCAGGATGGGGACAACGCCCTGATAGCAGATACTCCAGCAGACTTTGCAGCCGCCACCCTCCGGGTGCTCAACGATCCCCTCTTGGCGGGCCGCCTGGCGACAGGGGGTCGCCGGACGGTGGAGCACTGCTACGATTGGCGCAAGCGATACGCCGCCTGGGACGAGGTGTATGATTCGCTGCAAACAGTAAAGCAATCTGCCTGATGTCCCATCACATTTTGTTCGTTGTGCCCTACGTGCCTAATCGGATACGTATCCGACCCTATAACTTCATCAAAGGAATGGCGCGCCGCGGCATGCGTGTCACCCTGGCAACCCTGTGGGAGAGCGAGGCGGAGCGCGACGATCTGGACCATTTGGCGGCTGAGGGAATTCACCTGCTCGCCCAACCCCTGGTGCGTTGGCGAAAAGCGTGGAACCTGCTGCGCGCCCTGCCATCGGTTGAGCCGCTTCAAGCGAACTTTGCCTGGAACCCGGCGCTTGTCCATTCAATCTGTCAGTTCCTTAGTACCAATCAAGTAGATGTAATCCATGTGGAGCATCTACGGGGCGCGAAGTATGGCCTCGCCCTCCAGGACTGGATCGCGCGCCAATCACCCAGCCAGTCGCCCCAATTCATATGGGACAGCGTAGACTGCATCAGTTCCCTTTTCCAGCAAGCCTCCCATGGTGCACGGAGCCGCAAGGGTCGCTGGATGGCGCGAGCAGAGCTAGGCCGCACGCGCCGCTACGAGCGATGGCTCCTTGAGCAGTTTAACCCCGTGCTGGTCACCACAGAGAGGGACAAGGGATTTCTCATGGCCCTGCAGAACGAGCAGGGGCCGCGACTTTCTAGTACGTCAACTGATATCCGAGTTGTCGGCATGGGAGTTGATCTGTCTTATTTTTCGCCCCCCAGCACTCCCCGCTTGCCTGCCAACATCCTGATGCATGGCAAGATGAGCTACCACGCCAATGTCACCGCTGCTCGCTTTCTGGTAGAGGAGGTCATGCCTTTTGTGTGGCGCGACAGGCCAGAGGTGCAAGTATGGCTCGTCGGGAAGGAGCCACCCACCGAGGTGCAAGGGTTGGCGCGGCCTGGGACACAGCCCAATGCGATGGGCACCGACTTGGCAGGCGGGCAGGTCGTTGTGACAGGGACGGTTCCTGATGTGAGGCCCTACCTGCAAAAGGCCACCCTGGCCGTCGCGCCCCTCCTCTACGGAGCGGGCGTACAAAACAAAGCCCTGGAGGCAATGGCCTGCGGGACACCGCTCATCACGACCGAGCGTGTGGCAGCCTCCCTGGGCGCCAGGGCAGGGGAGCACCTGATCGTAGCAGCAGAAGAGCCTGCCGCCTTTGCTCGCGCTATTCTTGACCTGCTGGCAGATGAGGCGAAGCGGGTGACGATAGGGGGGGCAGGCAGGAGATTCGTGGAACAAACCCACGATTGGGACATCCATCTTTCCCGCTTGATTGAGATCTATGACGAAACTCTTTCCCGCCGAGCGCAATAACCCAATGGAGGCTAGCGCCTCCACCTCGGCGCATACGTTCGTGGGTGAGCAAGCCGCGCCAGCCGACGACCATCTTGATAGGGATTTGTTTGGTCTCGGTCCTGTTGCGGCTGGTAGCGGCGCTCTTGCTGGGGGATACAGTGGTTGCCCTGCCAGGTACCTTCGATCAGCTATCCTATGATATGCTAGCGCGACGCGTTCTGGGGGGACATGGGTTCACCTTTGGGCGCGTGTGGTGGCCCCTCACGCAGCCCGATGCACCGACCGCCCACTGGAGCTACCTGTATACAGGCTTTCTGATAAGCGTCTACGGCCTGGTCGGCCCCCATCCGCTTGCGGCGCGACTGATCCAGAGCCTCGTGGTGGGTGTCCTTCACCCGTGGCTAAGCTACCGGATCGGCAAGCGCCTCTTTGGGGAACGAACGGGGCTGGTGGCGGCAGGATTGGCCGCGATCTACTTTTATTTCATCTACTACTCCGCGGCCTTGATGACAGAAGCGTTCTATATCACTGGCATCTTGTGGTTGCTGGATGGCGCACAACGAAGCGCACTGGCCGCACAGGAGCGGCGCCTGACCCTGTGGCATGGAGCGGAGTTGGGGGTCGCCATAGCACTCACTGCCCTGTTGCGCCAGGTAATCTTGTTATTCGTCCCCTTTCTGTTTGTCTGGCTTGCGCTCGTTACCATAAAAGACAAGCGTCTCTGGCTTCGTGACCTCCAGCCCTTAATAGCGGTAGGGGCAACAACCGCACTGACAGCAGCGTTGCTCATAGCGCCCGCAACCCTATACAACTTCACTCGCTTTGATCGCTTCGTGCTGCTTAACACGAATGCAGGCTATGCCTTCTTTTGGGGCAATCACCCTATCTACGGAACCAACTTTGTCGGAATCTTGCCGCCGGATGGGCCTTCTTACCAGAGCCTCATCCCTCTGGAACTACGCCATCTGGATGAGGCTGCGTTGGACCAGGCCCTGCTACGCAGGGGGCTAGGCTTTGTAAAGGAGGACCCGCAACGGTATCTGCTTCTGTCACTGAGTCGAAGCAAGGAGTACTTCAAATTCTGGCCATCGCCCGATTCAGGGTGGGTGAGCAATATTTCCCGTGTCGGTTCCTTTGGCCTGATGTTGCCGCTGATGGTGGTTGGACTGTGGCACGCTAACCGCGAGCCCTCAGGCTCCCATAGCGCCCGCTCGCACCCAGCACAAAGCCGTCAATTGCTGTATCTCTTTATTATCATATATACTGGCGTCCATCTATCTACATGGGCTCTGATCCGGTATCGCTTACCTGTGGATGCCATACTTGTTCTGTTTGCCGCGCACGGCACAACAAAGTTAGCACAGTCCCTTGGCTCATGGATACGACACCCTGGTGTCCTGTCACACCGATCTTTATGACCCACGCGCTTTGTTGTTATCCTGCCCACCATTGAAGGAATTTGGAAAGATAGTATTTCCTCAAGACTCCACTTCTGAGAGAAGCTGAATGTCGCTCACCGGATTGGTTGCCTCTTCTAGCGCGATGTCCCGGGCAATTCAGGCGAACCAATGGCGGTTCTTTTTAAGTGCGTTGATGCTCACCGATGCCCTGATGCTGATGCTGGCTTTCTCGCTGGCCTATTGGCTACGCTTTCATGTCCACGTAACGCTGGAACCCGACGTGCTCCCGCCGGCTGGATTCTATCCTCAGCTGATCCTGCTGCTCATTCCAACGTGGCTCCTTTTGTTCGCTGCCTTCCGTCTCTACGATCCCATCCTGTTGTTGGGCGGGACCGAGGAGTACGCATGCGCCTTCAACGCTTGCACGAGCGGCATGATGATCGTGGTACTTATCACCTTCCTCGAGCCTCGCTTCATCGTGGCGCGGGCATGGTTGGTCATGGCCTGGCTCTTCACAGCATCCTTTGTCCTTGCCGCCAGATTCTTGCTGCGCCGCTTCATTTACACCTTACGGAAAAGGGGGCACTTCACCGCGCAAGCTCTAATCGTGGGAATCAACGAGGAAGCGCTTGCCCTTGGTACGCAACTGCAGGCAAGCAGGGGCTCTGGCATCCATGTGATGGGCTACATCGCCACAACGACTCCTACAACACTGCCCGCTTCTGCTCTTCCTATTGTTGGAACCCTGGATGAGTTGGAGAAGGTTTTGCAGGTGCATGGGGTTCATAAAATCATAGTAGCGATGACCGCTCTTGATCGCGAGCAACTCCATTTCTTGTATGACAGGTTGACCAACTTTCCTGTTCTGGAACTGCACCTGTCTTCAGGGCTGTTCGAGGTGCTAACGACGGGGTTGCAGGTTCGCACGGTGGGTGCCATTCCCCTGGTTACTTTGAAGCGGTTGAGGCTAGAGCCTTTGGAACTACTCCTCAAGGCTCTGATGGACTATCTCCTTACACTTGGGAGCCTGGTGCTCCTGTTACCCGTATTAACCATCATCGCCCTCCTCATCCGCCTGGATTCGCCGGGGCCGATTTTTCACCGTCGGCGAGTCCTGGGGGTGCATGGCAAACCCTTCGACGCTTTTAAATTTCGCACGATGTATATCAATGGCGATGAGATTCTGGCACGCAATCCGGAGCTACTTTTACATCTTCAACAGGAGCACAAGCTTAAGGACGACCCTCGCATCACAAAGGTGGGCCATCGCTTACGCCGTTATAGTCTGGACGAGCTCCCGCAACTATTCAACGTGATCCTTGGACAGATGAGCCTGGTTGGACCGCGCATGATCAGTCAGGCAGAGGGGGTGAAGTATGGCCGCCTCCTGACTAATCTTCTTACGGTCAAGCCGGGGCTAACAGGGCTATGGCAGGTCTCCGGTCGCTCCGATATCTCCTATGAAGAGCGAGTCTTGCTGGATATGCACTATATCCGAAACTATTCCATATGGCAGGACATTCAAATTCTTTTCGTTCAAACATTACCTGCTGTAATCAAAGGCCGTGGTGCCTATTGACCCCTATGCTCTTGGCGCTACTCCCTATCAGCCCTCATTGCTCTCTAGCAGACCAACCATGATTATCACTCAAACCCCACTTCGGGTCAGTTTCCTCGGTGGGGGCACCGATTTCCGCGAATACTTCACAGAAGAGGAAGGATGGGTAGTCACTTCTTCCATAGATAAATACATCTATGTGATTATCAAAGAACGATTTGACGACAAAATTCGTGTGGGCTATTCCCGAACTGAATTAGTGGACGATCTTGAAGAAGTGCAACATGATCTGGTGAGGGAATGCCTGCGCAAAACCGGCATCACGAAACGTGTTGAAATTTCTACTATGGCAGACATCCCGTCCGCTGGTTCTGGTCTGGGTTCTTCTAGCACGGTAACGGTTGGGCTGCTCAATGCCATGTATACCTATCTCGGCACGCCGAAGGATGCTGAAACCCTGGCGCGAGAGGCATGCGAGATCGAGATTGACGTTTTAAAGAAGCCGATTGGGATACAAGATCAATATATAGCAGCGTACGGGGGCCTTCGCTTTCTGCACTTTCAGCGCACGGCGGACGTGAGTGTATCGCGCGTCGCCCTGAGCGATACACAGGGTCGGCGGTTGAACGAAAACTTGATGCTCTTTTATTCGACCATGACGCGCAAATCGGAAGAGGTCCTGCAAGAGCAAAGGGACAACATAGCAAATCGGCTACACGGTTCTTGCAGGCTTGAAGGAGCTCGCCCTGGCAGGACGGTACTGCCTTGAACAGGGGGCCTTCGACGAGTTCGGGCACCTGCTGCACGAAGGCTGGCATCTGAAGAAACAACTAGCAAGCCGCGTCAGCAACAATACCATAGATGCTATCTACGAGCGGGCGCGACAGGCAGGCGCAATCGGGGGAAAACTGTGCGGGGCGGGGGCGGGCGGCTTCCTGCTGTTGTACTGCCCCCATGACCGACAGGAGGCTGTCCGCGCCGCCCTGTCTGATTTGCCGGAACTCCCTTTCCTTCTTTCCCGCTACGGCAGCAAAGTCATCTTCAACTACCCCCACTGAGAGACCCCAATTGGATGCTTACAAGCGGTATGTGTCCGAGCTTACCACAACATTGAACCAGTTACCCTGGGAGCGGATTGACGAGGTAGCGACGTTCTTGTATGAGGCCTGGCTCAACAACAAACAAGTGTTCGTAATGGGCAACGGCGGTAGCGCCGCGACAGCCTCACACTTTGCTTGTGACATGGGCAAGAACACAGTCGTTGCTGGTCAACGCCGGCTACGGATTCTGGCACTGACCGACAACATGGCCCTCTTCTCTGCCTATGCCAACGATGAGGGCTACGAGCGGGTGTTTGCGGACCAGCTATCCAATTTCGTACAAGAGGGGGATGTGGTTATAGGCATCTCTACCAGTGGTAACTCTGAAAATGTGATTCAAGCCATCGAATTGGCACGAGCCTGCAGGGCTACTACAATTGGCTGGACAGGTCACAAAGGGGGCCGCCTGGCTTCACTTGTAGACGTGTCTCTCGTTGTTCCCAACGAATGTATAGAGCAGATCGAGGACGTGCATCTTATCTTGGAACATATGATTACCACGTACCTGCGGGAGCGACTCCGGCAGGTAATGCTAGCCTCAAATCATGCCAATTAGATGCAGGCAAGACACTGTCAACGGAATGAGCGCGCAATACCAGCGTAGCATGGGGTACTGTAGATGCGCTTGCTAAGAAAGCATACAAACGCTCCCATGGTTGCTCCGCAAGCCATCTTCCTGGATCGCGATGGGGTGATTAATCGGGAGCGTTCGGACTACGTTAAGCAATGGAGTGAGTTCGTCTTTCTGCCTGGCAGCCTGGAGGCCCTCCGCCACCTGGCAGCCCTTCCCTATAAGATCATCATCGTTACGAACCAATCCGTGATAGGACGAGGGCTGGCAAGCGCAGAGCATATTGCGATGATTCATCAGCAGATGACCCAGACCATCCGGGCGGCGGGTGGCCGAATTGATACCATTCTGCTCTGCCCCCATCACCCCGACGCGCGCTGCGGGTGCCGCAAACCCCAGCCAGGGATGCTGCTCGCGGCAGCACAAGTTTACAGTCTGGCCCTAGAACATTGTTACTTCGTCGGGGACTCATACACGGATTTTCTGGCGGCACGTGCTGCGGGATGTTCCCCCATCCTGGTGCGGAGTGGTAGACAAGCAACCGAGCTTCCCGCCTTGCTAGCGTCGGACCTCCAAGTGCCACTATTTCACAATCTAGCCGAGGCAGCCTGCTTTCTATCCGGCACAGGCAAAAGATCACTTCCTGTAAGAAAGTAGAGTAGGAAGCATACCAACAGGGTTACGCACCATCCAGCCCGTCTAACCCCTCACCGACATGCTCAGTGGATACATTAGCCAACCGTAGCCAGGCTCGTTGCAAGCAGAGGAATCCAGATCATGGCGCTTCGCGATTACATTGCCCCCTTGCTCAAATGGTGGTGGCTGCTTGTGTTGTCAACCGCCCTAGCAGTGGGATCAAGCTACCTGTCCACCCGCCAACAGTCCCCCATCTACACAGCACGCGCTACTGTGATGGTGGGCCAAGCCATGACCGATCCCAATCCCAATAATAGCGACCTTCAGCTGACACAACAATTGGCGCGCACGTACACGGACATTGCGCGTCGCACGCCGGTGCGGCAGGCAACACAGGAAGCATTGGGGTTGACACGGTTGCCGGAGTATAGGGTCTCCAATATTTTAAACACTCAGTTGATCGAGATTGTTACGGTTGACACGAATCCCGTCCGCGCACAAGCTGTCGCCAACGAATTGGCGAATCAGTTGATCAAGCAAACGCCCGAAGGACAGGATACAGAGGAACAGCAAAGACAGAGCTTCATCAATGAACAACTCAACGAACTAGAAGTTACCATTCAACAGACGGAGCGGGAGGTCGCGAACAAACAGGTGGCCCTGGCTGCTGCGATCGGGGCGAGAGAGATTACGAATCTGCAGGGCGAGATTGATGCCCTTCAGAGGAAACTGAGCGATCTCCGTCTGAACTTTGGTACGCTGCTCGCCAGCACCCAGAATGGGGCCATCAACACGATCCACATTGTGGAAGAAGCGTCCTTACCCCTTCAGCCGGTGGGGCCCAACAAGGAGTTCACCATCCTTATAGCCGGGGCGGTAGGGTTGTTGTTGGCTGTAGGTGCCTCCTATGTGTTGGAGCACCTTGATGACCGTCTCAAGAACCCGAAACTGGTGCACGAATCGCTTAATTTGGCCACATTGGGCGCGGTTCCTGTAGCTGAAGAGATGGAGGTTCGGTTATGGGATGATGAAGCAAAGACGCATTCTAGCTTGATGGAGGCGTTTCGGATCCTGCGGACGAATCTTCAATTTACAATGGTGGATGTCAGCCAGCGATCACTTTTGGTTACTAGCACCTCCCCCTCCGAGGGAAAATCTATGGTAGCAGCTAACCTCGCTGTCTCGCTGGCGCTAGGGGGTAAGCAAGTTGCGGTGGTAGATGCCGACCTGCACCGCCCTCGCGTGCACAAAATATTCAAGATAGACAACAAGGCAGGCCTCACCACAGCGTTGACCACAGAGGGGCTCGGTGTGACCGACCACTGGCAACCCAGTTCGGTGCCAGGATTGTACCTTTTACCATCCGGTCCCCTGCCTCCCAATCCAGCAGAACTTTTAAGCAACGGGCGGATGAACCGACTCGTCGAGGAGTTGTTGACCCACGTAGACTTTGTTATCGTAGATAGCCCGCCCGCCGCTGTGTTGGCTGATGCCACCATTCTTTCTACCCAGTTAGGGGGCGTTCTCTTTATAGTGGATGCGCAACGAACACGCCGCGAGATGGCAAAGCGTGCTGTGACCGCCCTGCGCCAGGTCAATGCCAGCATCATCGGGGTGTTACTCAATCGCATGCCCACTCGTCAATCCGACTACTACTACTACTACTACTACGAGAACTACTACGGTTACGACTCAGGGGGGCCAGGCAGCGATAATTTGTCCACCCGCGTTGGCAACTCGCTCAAAGAACGCATAGGTAACACACGTGCGGGGCGCAGGGCGCCTGGCAATCAGGTACATGATCCGTTATGAGCGTGCTGGCCCCTGTATAAGTGGACTACGCAGCTAGGGGGGATTGCTCCATCCTATAGTGGAGAGCATGCTAGAGGGACCTCCATCAACCCCGCACCTGTAAAGAGATGCGGGGTTTTCCATGCACGTTTTCAGGCAGGATTAACGGCTCCTGGTGACCCCCACGCGCTCGCAGAGGTCGTTGACGGGGCAGATGCTACAGCGGGGGCTGGTGGGGTGGCAGATGGTCTGGCCAAGCGAGACGAGCAGGCGGTTGATGTCGAGCCATAGCTCGGATGGCAACTTGGCCCGCAGGGCCATCTCGGTCTGCTCGGGCGTCTTGGTAATCACGTAACCAAAACGATTGGAGATGCGGTGGACGTGCGTGTCCACGCAGATGCCGGGCTTGCCATAGCCGGCGGTGATTACCAGATTCGCCGTCTTGCGACCGACGCCAGGGAGGGCCAACAACTCGTCTAGCTCATCGGGCACCTGGCCCGCGTGGCGTTCCAGCAGCAGGTGGCACACCTCCCGAATGCTCTCCGTCTTGTTATTGTAAAAGCCGACCGGGCGGATCAACTCTCGCAGTTCCTCGACTGGCAGGTCAAGCATGGCCTGGGGGGTCGCGGCCCGCGCAAAGAGGCGCGGCGCCACCTGCGCGGTCACGGTGTCGCGCGTGCGCAGGCTGAGGATCGTGGCGATGAGGATGCGGAAGGGATCATCGCCGGTCGCCGCCATCGCATCCACGAGAGGGGTTTCCCATCCGGCAATGGCCCTCTCCAGCCGCTGACATACCTCTACAATTGTCTCGTTGGTCATCCTGGATTTCTCACTCTTCCCTCTCGTGGGTCATAATTCCCTGACGGAAAGAGGGGATGAAACATGGATAGTAGTTGGAACTGGGAAGCCTTACTTGAAGCGGAGCCGCCGCCGCCGCGCGGGCTGCTGACCCTGCATGAAGCGGTTGCGGAAGTGCTTGCCATCCGCACGCAGGAGCCTATCCGGCACGAGAAGCAGGAAGCGATGCGCTGGGTTGGCACACTGCGCGTCCCCGCAGAAGGGGCCCTGGCACAACTCACGCCCCGCTTCGCCCGCGATGGGTTCACTGCACTGGTGCAGCAGACAGATGAAGGCAACGAGGTGATGGTAGTGGCCGCGCCGGGGGTGGTCAAACCCACCTCGTCCCGCCTGTGGGTGGCACTGCTCCTCTTTGCGCTCACGGTGGCGAGCACCATCTTTATAGGCGGCGCGGAGGAGGGCGCGCGCGGCGGGTTCCGCATGAACTGGGGAAACGGCGTGTTGTTCAGCGGTACCCTGCTTGGCATCCTGCTGGCGCATGAGTTGGGTCATTTTGTAGCCTCGCGACGGCTGGGGGTGGCGGTGAGCTACCCCTTCTTCATCCCGATGCCGCTGTTCGTCTTCGGGACGATGGGCGCCTTCATCCAGATGAAAGAGCCGCCCCCGGACCGCCGGGCGCTGTTCACCATCGCGGTGGCGGGGCCCCTGGCAGGGCTGGCGCTGGCCCTGCCGCTCACCCTGGTGGGGCTGGCGCTCTCGACGGTGGGCCCGCTACCCACCACCGGCGGCTACGTCCTGGAGGGGAACAACCTTTTATACGCAGGGATGAAGTGGCTGGTGTTTCGGCAGTGGTTGCCGGGCGGTGGGATGGATGTGATGCTGCACCCCATGGCTTTCGCGGGGTGGGCGGGCATGCTGGTCACGGCGTTAAATCTGCTGCCCGCCGGGCAGTTGGATGGTGGGCACATTGTCTTTGGGCTGCTGGGACGGCGATGGGCGCAGCGTGTGACCTATGGCGTGATTGCGCTGCTGGGGCTGCTCGGGTTCGTCTGGGATGGCTGGTGGATGTGGGCCCTGCTCATCTTCTTTATCGCCAACCGCCACGCGCCGATCTTGAACGATGTGACGCCGCTCGCGCCGCGCCAGCGGGCGGTGGGGCTGCTGACGCTCCTCCTCTTCCTGCTGCTGTTCACCCCCACGCCGCTGGTCGTGGTGCCGTAGCCTGCTGACTCAGCTAGGCAACCGGGCGGGGGGGATGTCGGCCAGGAACAGGTTCTGCTGGTCCCGAGGGGAGAGAAGGGGGTCTGTGACGCCCCAGGGTACAGCGAGCGTGGGGTCATCCCAGCGCACGCCATGCTCGTCCGCTGCATCGTAGTAATTGTCCACTAGGTAGGTCAGCGTTGCGTCGCTCAGCGTCAGGAAGCCGTGGGCTACGCCGACGGGGATGAACAGCCCGCGCGGCTGCTGCTCGCTCAGTTCGAGTACGGCGCTCTGGTGAAAGGTGGGCGAGTCGGGGCGCAGGTCTGCAAGCCCGACTCGGATGGCGCCGCGCGCGACGTACCAGTAATCCACCTGATGGAAGTGATAGTGCAGGCCGCGCAGCACCCCCTGTTTGGAGTCGGAGCGGTTGGTCTGCACGCGCGCCCAGTCGCGCTGCGGGAACCACTCCTTGCGGAATGTCTCGATGAACTGCCCTCGCTCGTCACCCCACGCCTTCAACTCGGCCACCTGCACTCCATGAATCGCTTCCAACTCGCGAATCTGCGCCATCGTGTTGCCTGCTCCTTCGCTTCCTTAGAATTTGATTGCGAGCCAAGCATAACGCAGAAGCCCTGCCCTTCCAATTTCACAATGTGACAGCGCCAGGCAAGCGCATACAATAGCGGTTGATCCGATTCAATCTTTATCTCAATCATGACCCAAGCTGACTTCACCTTTCATTCACAGCACGACACGGCGGCACCGTCCACGCTGCCACGCCTCTCGGTGGTCATCCCGCTCCTCAACGAGGAGGAGAGTATTGGCGAGATGTACCACACCCTTACCGCCGCGCTGGAAACGGTGGGGAGCCTGTACGAGATCGTGGTGGTGGATGATGGCTCGACCGACAGCAGTTGGTCCCTCCTCAGCCGCCTTGCGGCGGGGGATCCGCGCCTGCGCGCCGTGCGGCTGCGCCGCAACTTCGGCCAGACGGCAGCTTTCTCAGCCGGCTTCGACAGGGCGCGCGGCGAGATCGTCGTGACGATGGATGCCGACCTGCAAAATGACCCGCGCGATATCCCCCTGCTGATCGAAAAGATCGAGGCGGGCTACGATGTCGTGAGCGGCTGGCGGCGCAACCGCCAGGATCGCTTCCTGGACCGTAAGCTACCCTCGATGCTGGCCAACCGCCTGATCTCGAATGTGACGGATGTCCAATTGCACGACTACGGCTGCTCGCTCAAAGCTTATCGGCGGGACGTGCTGCAGCATGTGCGCCTGTACGGCGAGCTTCATCGCTTCATCCCCGCCCTGGCAGGGATGGTCGGCGCGCGCATCACGGAGGTGCCCGTGCGCCACGCGGCGCGGCGCTTTGGCACCTCCAAATATGGGATCAGCCGCACCGTCCGCGTCCTCCTTGACCTGATTACCGTCTGGTTCCTGTCCGGCTACGCCACGCGCCCCCTCCACGTCTTTGGGACGCTGGGCTTTCTATCGGCGGGCGGCGGAGCCCTGATTGGCGTTTACCTGACTTATGTCAAATTCGTGCTCGGCCAAAACATCGGCACGCGCCCCCTGCTGCTGCTCGGCATCCTCCTCATCGTGACGGGGGTGCAATTTATTACGATGGGGCTGCTGGGCGAGCTTATCGTGCGCGCCTACCATGAGTCGCAGAACAAACCGATCTATTATGTGCGCGAGGAAAGCGCCCCCGCCGACGGGGGCACGGGTTGACGGCTCCCCCTGACAGCCCCACGCCGCGGGGAGCCTCCCGATGGCACCCCCTGCTGGCAGACGGGGCGGCGATTGCGCTGTTACTGCTACTGGTTGCCCTCTTCTTCTGGCGGCTCTGGGCCCCCAACCCGGCGGATCGGGTAGCGTTCCCGGTGGGGGATTTTACCGATCAATACTATCCCCTACGCCATTGGGTAGCGGCGACCCTGGCCGAGGGGCGGTTGCCCTTTTGGAACCCGTACCTGTTTGGCGGCCAGCCGGGCCTCGCGGACCCGCAGGCTGCTGTGTTCTACCCCCCCGCCGTTGCCAACGCCCTGCTTTGGGGCGCTGACTTTCCGCTGCTGGCCCTGGAATTGGAGGCGGTCGCCCACATCGCGCTCGCGGCGTGCGGGACCTATGCATTCGTGCGCGTCGCGATGGCGCTGGGGCGCGTGCCCGCGCTGGTGGGAGCCGCCACCTTCGCCTTCAGCGGCTATCTGACCGGCTTCCCGCTCGAACAAATCACGATTCTGGAAACGAGCGCCTGGCTACCCTGGCTGCTTCTCGCCATCGAGCGCGCGGCGCGCCCCGCCGTGGTGCCCCTGCGCCACCGCCTGCGATGGGTGGCGGCAGGCGCTCTGGTGCTCGCCCTGGCTCTGCTGGCGGGCCACCCTCAAAGCGCGCTGTACCTGCTGTATGGGAGCGCTGCTTTTGCGTTACTCCAGGTGGCGCTACCCTCTTTCAGGACGACGCTTACGGCCAGCCGCCTGCCGCGCGCCGCCGTGCTGCTGCTCTTCCCGCTCGGCATCGGGCTGGCGGCAGCGCAACTGCTGCCCACTGTGCATTTTATCGCGCTCTCCTCGCGAGAGATGCTCGATTACAACTTCGTGCGCGGCGGTCTATCATGGGAAGAGTTCACCACGCTTTTCCTGCCCAAGGTGGTCGGGAGCACGCCGCTGTATGGGGGCATCCTGGCGCTGCTATTGGCGCCGCTGGGGCTGGAAGGCGACAGGCGGTCGGAAAAGCGATTCTGGGCAGGGGTGGCCCTGCTCAGCCTGTTCCTGGCAGCGGGCGGGAATAGCTTCCTCTTTGATCTGGGCTATCTGGGGCTGCCCGGCCTGGCGCGCGTGCGCAGCCAGGAGCGGGTGCTGCTCCTGTGGGTGTGGGCACTGGCGCTGCTGGCGGCGTGGGGCGCCGCCGCGCTACTGAGAGCGCCAGCGAGCGCACAGGAGCGCATTCAGGGATATGTGCGCGGGCTGACGCGGCTTTTGCCCGTGCTGCTGCTCCCCTGGCTGGCTCTCTGGATGGTGCGGGCATTGAGCATCTCC
Organism: uncultured Chloroflexia bacterium; assembly: GCA_963721895.1. Classification (GTDB taxonomy): domain Bacteria; phylum Chloroflexota; class Anaerolineae; order Ardenticatenales; family Ardenticatenaceae; genus CAVRLZ01. Next base: position 272,141 of record CAVRLZ010000003.1, read on the forward strand.
CGCTTTTCCGTCAACCTGGAGGTGCTGGACAGCTTTTTCACCCGCTACAGTTTTTTCTGGCTGCTCTTTTTGCTCGGGTGGGCGCTGCTTCGCTGGGCCAGCCATGCAACGGACGGGACGCGGCGGAGCAATATCGCAGGTGTGCTGTTGGTGGCCCTGCTGCTGTGGGATTTGTTCTCGGTGACCCGCGCGCCGCACCTGGGTGGCCCCCTGGAGGAGGCACTGCCGGGGCGGACCCCGGTGGTCGAGGCACTGCTGGCGCAGCAGACCAACGGGCCGTCGCGGGTGGCCGTGGTGGGCCAGGTGCGCCCGCGCAGCAACGACGGCATGCTGTGGGGCCTTCCCCTGCTAAGCGGCAATGAGCCGCTGCGACTGGCTGCCACGGAGCGCTTCTTCGGGAGCGCCCCCCCCTGGGCCCAGTTGCAGGCGATGGGGGCGGGCTTCCTGGTAGCGGACAGCAACCTGGCGGAAAGCGACCCCGATGCCTATGAACTGCTGGCCATGCACCCCGACCCGCCAAGCTATCTGATCCGCGTGCGCCCCCCCATGCCCTACGCCTGGCTCGTGGGGCAGGCCGAGGTGCTGCCCACGCCGGATGCAATAGTCGCCCGTCTTCAGCAGGGCGGGTGGGACGCGCATGCGGTGGCCCTGGTGGAGGAGCCCCTCCCCCTGAGCGGCGCTAGCTATGCGCCGGGCGAGCATGTCACGGTGCGCCGCCACGCGCCCGGCCTCGCCGAGCTCCAGGTTGTGGCGCCGGAAACTGCACTGCTCGTCGTGGCAGAGGTTGCGGTGGAGGGCTGGCATCTCTCCGTGGATGGTCAACCAACCCCCTGGCTACGAGCCAACGGCCTCAACATCGCCGTGCCGCTCCCCCCTGGCGAGCACCTGGTTCGCCTGCACTACGAGCCCCCTGGCCTGCGGGCAGGGCTGGCGGTGAGCGGGGTGAGTGCCGTGGTGCTGCTGGGGTTGCTGTGGCCCAGGCGGAGAGGGGTTGGGATGAGGCCAACGTTCCGCAAGGGGAATTTGAAATAAGGCACCGATGTCGCTATGCCCAAGCCACCCGCGCCCGCGTGGAGCGGGTGCCGCATCCAGCAGGGCTCCTACGCACACCTCCCCCACCCGCTGACATGGGCATGGGTGAGATTTAACAGGCGCGCCACCTACTACTACCCCCGCCGAAGCCGAAAGGTGCAACGCCTAGCAGCCGCGTGACCAAAGGGAGCGCGTCCGCTACAACCTCTGGTTCGGTTAAAGCTTCTCGCGCTGAAACCCATCCTTTTCGCAATCGTTGTCCCACCTTACGGGCACGTCGAATCATGTCGTTACTCTGTCGCCTCGCATCATTTTCGAAAGCAGAGCCGAGTCAGCTTTGTGATGGTATTGATGAACTCCAGCTCGTACTACTCCGACCGCTCCCGCTGTTCGATGGGGTAAGCGGTGCGCTAATTCCTCGTCCGACAAATGGTTGCTTTGTAGGAGCGTCTCAAACTCCTCTTCAGTCCAATCAGGTGCGCGTTTCACGATAGGCTCTCCTGAAGGTCAGTAAGTCATCAAACTGCAAGCTTCTCGTCCTGACTCCCCCAGAAGTTAAATAAGCCCAGCGGTAGCATTAACGAGATAGGATGTGCGTAACCTGCCCCCTTCTTGCACTGTAACCAATGCCCCTTGAACGGTATCTATTCCTGCTGTGTTCAGTCAGGTAACCGCAAACTCAACGTACTCATCAATAGATTCCTCTCTCCGCCAGAAACTTACGTGGTGTAACCACTTGTAGACCGAATCGCACAGCCTCGCGCAGGTCATGTATGTTGTGCGTGACGATGTGCGAACACCCCCCGCTGACGGCCACCTCTAGCACCATCTCATCGGCGGGATCGCGTAAGGTCGGTCGCGCAGCCTTGCCTCATGGTGGCTCAATGGAAGCAGCGGTTCGCAGAACTCAAGATGGCGTCGCGCCGTATCCAGTTTGGGATGTCACCAAGCTGAGCGCCGAACTGTTGTCCCCGGCATCATCCTTTTTGTTGCGCACACGGACCTTATCGTTACCGAGCGCTTCCAGCTACGTGAGCGTATCGTGGAGTGTGTGAGTCAGCTGCATCCCGCTCCTGGAGTCGGATATGTGGTGCTTTTCTATCTCTTGCTGGTCACTCAACGATCTTCCAAAACGAGTCCTTGCGGGTGATCTTGCCCTGTGAAAACTCAAGCAAGTCAACACCCCGCACTTCGATTCGTTTGCCTGAGACAAACAGTGCCCGTGACTGTCCATTCGGAGACCCCTAAATCACCACAAATCCAGTGCTGGTCTTCTCCATAGTGGACATCCGGAATTCCCTCAAACCGTTGTGCCAAGCCTGCTCGTACCTGATGCTTTCCGACATATTGATCGCCACGTGGCTTCGTGCCGCGCGGCATATACAAGACACGATCTTCGGCGAAATAGCTCATGATGGCATCTAGGTCGTGACGATTGAACGGCTTAGGGCACCCTTCAATACTTCGTGGGTGACGTGTCGGGACATGGGTTTATCCTCTCACTTGATCCGACTGTGGATAGCCGACAACCGCCGAACGGCCTGGGATTCAACGGCGCGCGGCCCCGCCTACCACTACCCCCACCGAAGCCGGAAAGGTACGTAAATTAGCAAGCGCGTGAGCGCAGCAGCGCGCGACCGCTGCAGGCCTTGGTTCGTCCTAAATCGCTGGTAGCACCCATCTCGCCCTCTTGAACCACTCAAGTCATCTCTAGCACATCTCGCTACCACGCCTGCTGGCGGCTGTTGTCCCAACAGGGAAGAGCGAGCTGTGCATGTTATTCGTGAGCGGCATCCTCACTTCCCATCCGTACCAGATAATGAGGGTCCATTGGCTCGCGTTACGCGAATCAAGAAGCGTAACGCTTCGTTCGCGGAGGCCGCGTCGGGGAATACTTCCGCCACATCCGGCGCTACCTGAATCCATTGTCCCCCAAAGCCCGTCCGCCCTGGGCCTATTTGTCGCACCCGCAGGCTACGCAGATCGTATTCTGCCCGAAGTTCGGCTCCCATCTCCTGTTCAACCTTCTTCCTACACCTCTTTCTGTCAACGCATCGCATTCACGGACATTGCTTCCGCTTCGATGCTTTCTCGATGTAGGACACCGCGTCCGGCGGCTTGCAGCGAGTCTCACTGTGCTACTCGGCCTGCGATACCAATGGTAAGCGGCGGATGCGGATGCGACCGGCTTGTACGGTGACAAGCGCCCCTGCTGCGAGGTCGCCTTCCACTTGCTGCAATACATCCTCAACTAGCGCTGTTAAACCTTGAGCGCGTAGTCCTTCAATCCGAATGCGAATCACTGAGGGCGTGGTGGCATTGGACAAGGCCAGTAGTGCATGGAAATCGGCATCTAGGGTGACGACAACCCGCTGCTCGTCACGCGCACGCAGCAGTATTTGCTCATCTGTCGCCGCCGCATAGCCGATGTCCCCTACATGAACCGTGTCCCAACCTGCACTCGTTAGCAGGCGGGCTGCTGACCTGGGCAATCCTTGATCAAGCAGCAGTTTCATAGGTACCGGGTAGGTCGAGCACCTCGTCATCGAGCGCAGTAGCAGCGTACAAGAGTGCTTGGCGAATATCCTCGGCTTCTAACTCCGGAAACTCGTCATACAGCTCGTCACGATCTGGATATATTGCGAGCAACGCGATGACACGCTTGACGGTCAATCGTAGGTTGCGCACACAAGCCTGTCCATTCATACGAGCTGGATTCACAGTTATTCGATCTAAGGCCATTGTAATATTCCTCCTGTGTCTATATTACCACACCTTGATCGAGTATTTCATGAGCTGCTATTGCTTTCAAGCAAAAGCAATCGTAGCCGACCGAACGGACTAGGGTTCAACAGCGCGCGACTCGGCCTATTTACCACTCCCGCTAAAGCCGAAAAGGTGCACCGATCGCCACCCGCGTGAGCGCAGCGAGCGCGTCCACTGCCACCCCTGGTTCGGCAACTTATAAGCCAAAGGAGGAATACTTCTGCTCAAAGGCAACCGTCACCAACTCACGAATCTCCTCTGGTAGACGTTCTTTCTGCCAAGCCTGCTCGTGCTCAACAGCTCTGGCTGCACTTTGTTTGGGAGTTACTGCTTTGAGTGCCTTGAGCGCATACAGAGCAGTTCCAGGGGCATGGTCGGCCATGTGAGCAGTCGCTACGGCGTGACCTGCGGCACGCGCAACATACTGTGCCTTAGCTTCACTGACTTGTCGTGCAGCAGTGTGCGCTGCAACACTTTGTGCACGTGCTTCACCAACCGTGATCTCTCCACAAGCCCAGGCCCGTGCTGCCTCGATTGCCTTCTGCGGACGATCATCTTCGGGATACTGATCGCAGAATAACGGGAGCACGTGTTCTGCACAATCTGCGGCCCATGTAGCAAGCAGGCGATGCCTAGCGGGGCTTAGGAGGCCGCCCCGATGTACTGTCTTCCAACGCTCATCTCTCATTCAGGTCTCTCCGTTGCCGAACGCCCTGGGATTCAACGGCACGCCGCCCCGCCTGCCCCTATGCCGAAGCCGGAAAGGTACGTAGAGTTAGCACGCGCGTGAGCGCAGAGAGCGACCGCTGCAACCTCTGGTTCGGTTCGGCGGCTGGTAGCGCAACTCAATAGACTCAGGCGAGTTCGGCTAGCTGCTGAGGCGTCAAAGGCGGCATCTGCCACCAAGCGTGTTGAAACACCCGCTCGCGTTCCGCGTCCACATCTTGGGATGGCGGAAAACCTGTACTGGGTCGTCCGACATGTTTCTGCACAACCAAAACCGTTAAAAGAGGTAAGTCGTTTCTTTTACAGTACTCTAATACGTGCGCAAGGTGGTTTCCCAAACCGTGCTGTGGCACTCCTATTTTTTTACCTATCTCCTCGTATGTAAGCGTGGCGCGAGATTGCTGGCAGCACAAATTAGTACCTGATAAATCTGTACAGATCTTTCGTAGGTAGTCATCAGTCACCTTCTTCCCTAGCAGTACTAATTTTCACCACCAAGTTCTTCCGGTAGCAATAGACAGCTACGAGAACCTCATAAGCCATCCTATACTGAGTCGCTGTTTTCGGAAGTTGCTCCTCTTGAACAAAATTTCCTTCACCGCCCCCAATAACATTCCTGGTCCTCTGCCACTATTTCAGCCGTAGGATCAAGAGCTTTCACACGTTGCCAGATCAACCTCCCCAATGTCCTGTTTGATAAGGTGCTCGTTGAGTATCGCTTCCTAAAATGGAGGATAAATTCATCATTCCCCATGATAATTGGCATGTGCATTCTCCTTGTTGCGGTCAGAATGTTGCCCCACAATAAGGGCAAGTTAACTCTCCCGCCTCCTCTAACCACCTCTGCATCATTTTTGAAAGTAGAGGCGCTTTCCCATTGTGGTGGTACTGATATATACCAGCCCTTACTGCTCCAACCGCTCCTGCCGTGCGAGTAGACAGGCGTTGTGCTAATTCTTCATCCGACAAGTGGTTGTTCTGGAGAAGTATTTCAAACTCACCTTGGAGTTGACCCGGTTTGATGGACAGGAAATTAAGCCCGCATAAAGTAGTGGGCAGGAGGAAGTCCATCATGGCTGAGAGACGAACGTATACAAGTGAATACAAGGTTGAAGCGGTGCGGCTGGTGCAAGAAAGCGGCAAGCCGCTGAGTCAAGTCGCACGTGAGTTGGGTGTGCGCGCCGATCTGCTGCGCAAGTGGAAAAAGCAACTGGAACACGGGGCGCATCAGCCCGTGCGGGACGTGTTCCCGGGGCAGGGGCGGCTGGCCAGCCAGGATGAGGAGCTACGCCGCCTGCGACGTGAGGTGGAAACGTTACGCCAGGAGCGGGATGTTTTAAAGCGAGCAGCGGCGTACTTTGCGAAGGAGTCGCAGTGAAGTATGCCTTTATGACCCAGCAGCGTGGCCAGTACCCGGTCAGCTTGATGTGCCGGGTACTCGAGGTCTCGCCCAGTGGCTTCTATGCTGCGCAATCCCGACCCCCGAGCCAGCGTGCTCAGCAAGACGCGCAACTCCAAGCTGAGATAGTCGAGATTTTCGATGACAAGAAGCAGCGCTACGGTAGTCCGCGCATCCAGGCTGAATTGCGCGACCGGGGCTGGCGCTGTAGCAAGAAGCGGGTCGCACGCCTCATGCGTGCCGCGCAGCTATGCGCGCACCGGCCAAAGCGGCGACGCCCCAAGACGACGGATTCGGCGCATGCGCAGCCGATCGCGCCGAATCACCTGGCGCGTCGCTTCGACGTAAATGAGGTAGCCGGAGCTGATCGGATCTGGATCGCGGACATCACCTATCTGCCGACGCGTGCCGGTTGGCTGTACCTGGCGGTCGTGCTCGACCTAGCCAGTCGCCTGGTGATTGGGTGGGCCATGAAGCCGACCTTGGGGCAGGAATTGACGCTGGATGCGCTCCAAATGGCGCTGTGGCACCGCCATCCCGCGCCCGCTCTGCTGCACCATTCCGACCGCGGCAGTCAGTACGCTGCGCACGACTACCACTTCCTGCTGGCGCAGTACGAGATCACGGCCAGTATGAGCCGCCGTGCCAACTGCTGGGATAACGCAGTCGTGGAGAGCTTTTTTGCCACCCTGGAGGTCGAGCTCATTGACCGCTGCGACTGGCACACCCACACTGAGGCACGGGTCGCCGTCTTCGAGTTCATTGAAGTCTGGTACAATCGTCAACGGCGTCATTCTGCTCTAGGGTATCTGACCCCCGCTGAGTTTGATGCACAGTTGCCGCGTCCCTTATCGCCAGCCGTCTAATCTAGCTGTCTACCAAAGCGGGTCAAGCCCACTTTCACGCTTACGTCTCTATTCTATCGGTGTTGGCGCCTGGAATCAATATATTTGTCTTATGGTCAAGGCGCAGCGAAACCTATAGATACCGCCGGACCAAGTCACTGCGCACTTTCGCGCTTCACGACTCGCGGCGCACTCAAGAAGTCTTTTAAGCCTGCATCAGGCACTTCATCCGAAGCCCCACGCAGAGCGCAGCACGCCCTGGCACTCAGACGAAGAGTTCCACGACGTTCTGGTCGCGGTCGAGGGCGGCCAGGAACGCCGAACGGGAGATCAGCACCCCACCCTCGCGGTACGGGTTGTCGGCGCGCCGCTCGATGGGCATCGCCTGCCCGTTGATGCGGATCGCCTGCGGTGCGAAGCCGCGCCCCTGGACGTGGTAGACGTAGCGCAGCGATTTGCCCTCGAAGTCCTGGTCGAAGGTAAGGCCATCGGCGCGCGCGGGGAGCACTGGGTCGAGGCAAAGGTCGTCGTAGGAGTCGCGCAGGCCTAGCACGTGGCAGATCAGCGTCTGCAGGTAGATGCCCGGCCCGCTGGAATAGACGCGCCAGCCGCCCTTCACGCCCACCTCGCCGCGCTTCACCCGTTCCCAATGGGTGCCCGCCTCGTAGCGATCCGCGAAGGCGGCGTCGGAGCTGCTGAAATAGCTGTTGCTCTGCCGCGGCAGGGCCGACGGAACGTGGTCGGTGAGCGTGATGGGGACGATCTGGAACAGCCCGTGCCACGCCGCCTCCGCCTCGCCAAGTTTGGCCATTGCCTCGATAAAGCGGATGTGCGCATGCACGTACTGCAGGCCAATCTCGCGACCAAAGTTCGCCGCCGTCTCGGCGCGCTTGAAGTAGCCCTCGATGCCGCCGCGATAAGGGAGGGGTTGGTTCATCAGGCGCACGCCATCCGGAAAGGACAGGTGCTCGCGGATGATGGCCAGGTGCGCCTGGGCCTGTTCCGGCGTGAGGAGGCCCGCGATCACCCCGCGCGTCATCGGTAGTAGGCGATAGGAAATGCCCGTCTTCCGGTCGCTGGGGTGCAGGAAATAGTCAACGTCCCCGTCCCCGAAGTAGGCCAGCCCCGCCGCCACGCCATCTTTGACCAGATAGCTGTTGAAATCGTGTAGGATGCGGTCGCAGAAGCGCGCCAGGCGCTCGGCCAACTCGCTCCGGCCCGCACGCTCGCAGATCTGGCGATAGAGGGTGAGGCTCTGGTAGGCCAGTTCCACGGTCCAGGTGCTGACGAGTTGCTCGCGCAGGTCGGAGTTGGCGGGTTGGAGGGTGTCCTCCCAGTCGCCATGACCGTAGCGCACCAGCGCCGTCCCCGGAATGCAGTCGTTCTCGATCTTGTCTATCTGTTTGATCGTGTGCTCGTAGATCGTGGCAGGGGTGGTCGTCGGCTGCTTGGTAGCCTCGTCGGTGTAGGGCACCGCCTCATCGAGGATGCTGAAATCGCCGGTCGCCTCGATATAGTCGCAGAGCGCCTTGATCGGCCAGTGGATGATGTCGGCGTGGCTATCCCCTGCCTGAATCTCCGTGTAGCGATCAAACATGAACCACTGCGGCCAGTCGCCGCTCTGCTCGAACTGGTGCGAGTAGACCAGTTTGAGCACCTCGCGCAGCGGCCCGTAGTTGCGGGTGGCACGCAGAAACTCTGCCGGCCCTGGCAGACATCGCGCAGCCCCCATGCCGCGCCGCTGTACTGCTCCAGCCCGTGCGGACTGGTAAAGTGAATCATCGCGTTGTGGCAGTACCAGACGATCAGATCGTTGAGCTTAGCCGCTCCCTCCACGCCCCCCAGCCGCGCGCCGTGACGCAGCGAGGCCCAGAAGTCCACCGCCGCCGCCTGCGCCTGCTCGTGGGGTGGCACCGCCCGCGCATAGCGGTTGGCCCGCTGTTGGGCCTCCTCTGCGTCGAGCACGCTGCCGGTGAAGGCAATGGCGAAGCGCTGGGTGCCCTTTGGGCGAGGCGCGGTTTGGATCACGACGTAGGGGGTTTGCCGATCCTGCCCGTCGCTATAGAGCAGGGCATCGTTACCTAGCGCAGCGATCCCATCCGCGTCGGGCGTGACGATGTGGAAGCGCGCCTCGGGATAGGTCTGGGTGATGAGCTCGCCCGCGCCCGGTGTCAGCACGACCCGCCCGGTTGCCTCGTCCATCTCGACGGTGGTGGCCGAGTCATATTCGTTGTTGCCCGCCATGATGTTGTGCGAGATCAATAGCTCCAGCGGCCCGCCCGCCACAACCTCGACCTCCACAAAGCAGGCTGGAGCGTCGAGTGAGGTCCAACTTTTTACCACCAGCGTGACCTGCTCGTTATGGTAGATCCAGCGGGCGCTGTTTGGCGTGACCTCGAAGGCAGACGGGAGGCCAAGCAATTCATACCCCTCCCCACCCCTCACAAAGATACGCTGCCCGCTGGCCTTCAGCACGTTGAGCGGGTTACGGCTCAGGGTCATGAACTTGTTCAGGCTGGTGTTGCCGATGGTGATGTGCGAGGCAAAGATCCCGCCCATCCAAACGGTCACCGCGAGACTCTCGTCGGTGGGTAGCAGTTCGCGGCCCGAGCGCATGATGTGGCCAGAGGGGCGCTCCTGCACCACCTCCTTGGCCTTGAGAATGACATGTCGGTCATGGCCATAGAAGAAGGAGAGCAGTTGACCGTGGGGTGCTTCCACATGGCGCCAGTCGCTGCCAAACCACTGCACCAACTCCTCCGCCGTCAGGTCGCGGCTGGCGAAGAGCGTCGGTGCGTCAAACAGGCTGGGCGATGAGGGGCAGGGCGTCAACGACTCGGGTAGGGGGTCAAGTGCGGCAAAGGTGGCGGCTGCCTCGTCGGCCCATTGGAGATCCGTCTCGCTGCTGGCGGCGGGGTGATCCGGCAGGTAGAGGGCGTAGAAGGTGACACGCGCATGGTGGCCGGGCGCCACTGACAGCGGCTGGCTCTGGAGCGTGGGTAGCGCAAACTCATACTGGTAGACGTCATTCGGCAGCGATTCCCTGCGTAGGGCGGCTGGTGCGTTGGTGGCCCTGTACTCCGACCCATAGAACTGGAAGCCGTCGGTCAGATAGCCTACTGCCCCGTCCAGGCAACCATGCTGAATCCAGGGATAGCTGCCGTTCGCGGGCTGGTTCTGCCGCGAGCAGATGACGTAGCCCCGTTCCCCGGCTTGGTACACGGCGTGATCAATGTACTGGCTGGTATACAACTCGTTGTTGCGCACCGCGCCCTCGTGCGCGATGCCCAAATCCTGGGCCAGCACCACGTCTACTTTTACCGCCCGCTCGGTCGTGTTGGTGAGTTCCACGCTCCAGAACCACAGCGGCTGGTCGGCTGCAAGGCGCAACGTGCAGGCGTACTCGATGCCCGCATGAGTGCCGCGCCAGCGCGCACCCTCCGCCCCGTAGGAAAAGACGCCCCCCGATGCCGGCCCGAGCAACGGGAAATAGGCGATCTCCTCCTCCAGCAGGCGCAGGTAGAGATTGCCGATGCCACCTTCCAGCGGACTCCCCAGCACCTGGTTGATCAGGATCTCCTCATGGCGGATCGAGAAGATCGCACCGTTGTCCAGAAACTGGAATAGCAGGCCCGCTTTATTCCGCAACTCGGCAGCGATCAAACCATGCTTGTCTCGAAGGGTGAACATGCGCGCTCCTGGTGGGTGCTGGCGAGAGGCGGGGATGGAAGAAGGCAAAGCTATAGTAGTTGAGGAAGCTCGAAAACAGCAGTCCGTCACACGGGCGACGCCACCGGCGTGCAGCGCACCAGAACCCGCCGCGGTGAAATTCTCCCTCGCTCATCATGGCGTGCTCTTCCTGGATGAACTCGCGGAGTTCGGCTCCAAGAAGCTGGAATCCCTGGGCCTCGACCCGCCCCGAGAAACACCCCTCACCCTGCGGAGTCAATGTCTGGCTTCCAGCGGAAACAGGCTGCGGGGAATTGCATCTAATCGTGGGTTGTGACAGTATTGATGTGGGGCCACCCTATCTTCACGGCTCCTTTTCGCGTGCCGACACCCTCCACCAGAGCCTCGCGCTTGGGGCAGCGTACGGTAGGTAGGGAAGTGGTGTACATGGTACGAACCGGGATAGACCCACGCGTCCCAAATGAGAGGATGGAGAAAAACGATGAAACGCCAAACACTTGTCGAATACCACGATGCATCTCCAGCTGTTCAAGCAATCTATGCTGAAGTAATGGAGGTTACGGGCAGCCCGGATGTGTTTAATTTTCTCAAGGCTTTCGGAACGAATGAGAAAGTGTTACGCGCCCTGTGGTCTATGCTCAGATATACCCTACTGGAAGGCGAAATTCCCGCTTTACTCAAACAGCTGATCCTGTTCAGGGTTTCTGTTGAATATGGAAACACCTATTGTGCTTCCTTACATGGGAGGACCGTCCTTAGAATTGACCCAACCATTACCTACGATGAATTATTGGCGATGGCTGAGGGCGGCGTCTTAGATATACCCTCTTCTTACCTGGTGGCCATCGAGCTAGTAACCCAGATGGCCTTGCGCCCTGAATCAGTAAAGGCTGAGGAGTTTGATTTTGAGGAACAGTTGCGTGATGAAGGATTTTCGGAGCAAGAAATTGATGAACTGATAGCTTTAGCAGGGTTTGGAGTGCTGCTGAATACCATGACCGATATTGTTCATGTCCCTGCCGAGGCACCCCTGGCTCCAGCCACCTAAACATGTCGCCGGAAAGCAACCCGGAGGAATGCTGATGCCAGCCGATCCAGCACTCTCGAAGCTAGCTCGGTACGAATCTCTCTCTGAGCTATCCAGCGAAATCAATACGGCCAATGATATTACTCGCGTTGGCGATTTGATGGCACGGAGGCTCAAATACGTTGCCGAGGTTTTTTCGTGGCGCTACCTCAGGATGGAGGGCGAACGGTTAGGCTCTGCAAATCCTGCAGGGAATGCGATGCTCATTGATGGACACCGCGGGACGGCGACAGTGACGAATGTGCCTCCAGATCATCTGTCGGCAGTCGAGTGCGCCCTGTGGGCAAAGCGCAAGACTTGCTTTTTGGAGGGGCAGATGCTCGCCGAAGCGAAAGCGTCGCTGCCCAGCCAGTTTCAAAGCAATCAGATTGTGCAATTATTTGTCTACCCCCACTTTAGAGAAGGAAACCTCAGTGGCCTATCCCTATTTAGTCGGCGGAGACAGCCTTTTAACGAGTTAGATATTAAGTTCATCACCTTAGCCGCCCAGTTCTTTCACGAGAAAGTTTCCATGTTATGGGAGCAGGGAAAACTGCGTGATCTGGAACAAGCTTACCTGCAGCAAGAGATTATGTTGCGCCAGAACGAAAAACTGGCGACGTTGGGCAAGTTGAGCGCCGGGGTTGCCCACGAGCTTAACAATCCCGCTGCCGCCGCCCAACGTGGCACCGACCAGTTAGACGCGGCGATCATCAAGCTAGAACAGGCCGAGTTTAGCTTAGGGCAGTTGCCAACCTTTCGGCCACGAAACTTGAGGCTCTGGAGCCCTATACTGCAGCTGATCCAGCAGCGGGCGAAAGAGCCACTTGATTGGATCCAGTAACCCGCAGTGATCAGGAGTATGAAATAGAAACCTGGTTGCCGGTCAGGGTGTAGACGAGGCATGGGAGCTAGCTCCCATGCTGGTTAATATCGGCTTTGATTGCGCAAAACTAGCGCAGCTTGGCCGCAACACTTCAGCCGCGAGGAATTTCGATCAGTTGGAGCTTTGCTGAGTAACCGATATACTACGTATAATTTGCTTGCCGAAATTGGGCAGGGCACAGGTCGAATTAGTGAGATTGTCAAGGCGCTGAAATCATACACGTATCTGGACCAGGCTCCAGTACAATCCGTCGATATTCATGAAGGCTTGAATGATACGCTGGTGATGCTGCGCAGTCAAGCTCAGGGGCGGGATTCAAGTCCGGCGCGACTATGCCGCAGACTTGCCGCGGATTGAGGCTTTTGGCAGCGAGCTCAATCAGGTTTGGACCAATATCATTGATAACGCGATTAGCGCGATGGCAGGGCAAGGTGAGATCGGTTTGAGACACCTATCGGCAAGATGATTGGGTCGTTGTGGAAATCAAGCGATACGGGGCCTGGCATTCCCGCTACCAATTCAAGCCAGAATCTTTGATCCCTTTTTTACCACCAAACCGATCGGTGAAGGGACAGGGTTGGGCTTAAATATTAGCCACAACATCATTGTCCAAAAACATAAAGGAACGATTGCGGTTTACTCAAGACCAGGGGAAACCTGTTTTGAAATTAAGACTTCCCTTAAACGTTGCAGCCCGATCCAGACGCGTAATTGATTGATCCTAATCAGTCAGACTCAGGAGGATACTTTATGGCCAGTCCCGATTATTCTAGTCGTTGATGACGACATCCAGGTGGGCAACGCGATCGAGCGTGATTTACGGCAGCACTACGGCCAGGACTATCGCTATATGAAAGCTACGTCTGGTGCGGTGGCATTAGAAACCGTGCAACGGCTGAAGCAGCGCAATGACCAGCTGGCCCTCTTTCTCGTCGACCAACGCATGCCGGGCATGGAAGGGGTGGCGTTTCTGGCTGAAGCCATGAAAGTTTTACCCCGACGCCCGCAAAGTGTTGTTGACCGCCTATGCCGATACCCAAGCGGCTATTACCGCCATCAACGTGATCGGTCTGGATCACTACCTGATGAAGCCCTGGAGCCCGCCGGAACAAAATCTTTACCCCGTGTTGGATGACCTCCTCAGCGATTGGCTGGCCAACGCCGAAGTGCCCTTTGATGGCATCCGGGTGGCCGGTACGCTCTGGTCGGCCAGCTCCCACACCATAAAGAACTTCCTGGCGCGCAGCCAAATTCCCTACCAATGGTTGGATATTGAACAAGACGCCGAAGCCAGAGCGTTGGTAGAAGCGGTCAACCAGGGAGAGCATCGCTTACCCGTCCTCTTTTTCCCCGATGGAAGCACCTTAATTGACCCGCATATCACCACAGTCGCTGCAAAAGCAGGGCTGCGTACGCAAGCAACGCAGCCCTTTTATGATCTTATTATTGTTGGAGCCGGACCAGCTGGATTAGCCGGGGCTGTCTATGGGGCTTCGGAAGGCTTACGGACGTTGCTGATTGACAAAGAAACCACCGGCGGCCAGGCCGGCACCAGTTCGCGGATTGAAAATTATCTGGGCTTTCCGAATGGGTTGAGCGGCGCTGATTTGGCTCGACGGGCCACGGCCCAGGCCACCCGCCTGGGCGCGGAAATATTGACGGCGCAGGAGGTCATGCAGATACGCGTAGCCGACCCATATCGTTTCGTCAGGCTGGCCGATGGCATTGAATTGAGTTGTAAGGCCCTCATCATCGCCACTGGGGCATCCTTACGCAACTTTGATGTTCCCGGCGCTGCGGCCCTCACCGGCGCCGGTGTGTATTATGGGGCCGCCTTAACCGAGGCGGCCTACTATAAAGGCAAGCATATGTTTGTGGTAGGTGCGGCCAATTCGGCCGGTCAGGGGGCGATGTTTTTCTCCCGTTACGCCAGCCAAGTCACCATGCTGGTGCGCGGCAGTTCTTTGCAAAAGGACATGTCGCAATATCTGATTGAGCAGATCAACCGCACAGAGAACATTGAGGTACGGGCACGCACCAGTGTCCGCAAAGTCATTGGTACAGACCGGCTGGAAGCGTTGGAGATTCAGAACAATGATACCGGTGAAACTGAAACCGTGCCCGCTGCCGTCCTGTTTGTGTTTATCGGTGCCAAACCCCACTCCGATTTTGTGGCCGATGTGGTTGAGTGCAACGCGGCGGGCTTCATTTTGACTGGGCCAGATTTACTCCGTGACGGTCGCCCTCCCAAAAACTGGCGGTTAAACCGCGATCCCTACCTGCTAGAAACTAGCGTGCCGGGTATTTTTGCGGTCGGTGATATTCGGCAGGACACGGTCAGGCGGGTAGCTTCGGCGGTGGGACAAGGCTCAACAGCGATCAGTTTTGTCCATCAATACTTAAAAACTGTTTAAGGGCAAGGGAGCAACATACGCTCAGCATTCGGTGCCAGTGCGAAGCACAAACATTTATGTGTTTAACCGGCAGCCCGTGACCGCGCCCCACCACGCCCTGGCCTTTGGGGCCCAGAGGTGTTGGATGGAAGGAAAGCGGGGCAAGGCTTGCGCCAGCAGCCACTGTCCCCCCTCGCGATCATGCACATCCGCCTCATGGACAAGGATATCGAGCAGGAAGCCTTGGGTATCCACCAACAGGTGCCGTTTGCGACCGTTGACCTTTTTTTCCCCCATCGAAGCCGCGTAGACCGCCGGCTTCGGTTGTTTTGACACTTTGGCTATCGAGAATGGCTGCACTCGGCACTGGGTCACGTTTGGCTTGCTGGCGCGCCGCCTCGCGTAAGCGATCGTTGAGGCGCTGGAAGGTACCATCATGCTTCCAGCGGTCGAAGTAGTAGCGCACCACCGACCAATGCGGAAACTCATGCGGCAACAAGCGCCACTGACAGCCGGTACGTGTCTGGTACAGCATCCCATTGACCACGTCGCGCATGGCCACCTGCCGCCCTCGGCCCCGTCGCTCCTGGCGCGCGATCAGCGGTTCGATCGTGGCCCACTGCTCATCGCTCAGGTCTGTATCGTAGGGTTTGCGTTGTGCAATGCTCGTTTCTTGCATGTTCATCGCCCATTTCGCTCTTTTCTCGTAGTGGTTACGCCAATTATATTACTCTAGCCCAGTGCGTCGAACTTTGTGGCACCGTGTTCTCTCCGTCAACTGCACCGCCGACATGGGCGTCGGCGAGATTCGCCAGGTCTGCCGCATCGCGAGCGAAACCCAGATGCGCTTCAAAGCTACCTTCCAGCAGACGCTTTTGTTGTCGTCAGGAATGGCGTGCACCAATGCGCCATCGGTTTCCGTCGGGGTCCGTTAGTCGGACCTCGCGCGCCCAGGGCTGGTCAATGATTTCCGCATTGAATTCGCGCGCAATTGTGTCTACCTCCTGAACGTAGAAGTACACCAGCGAGTCGGGGCGGGCATCCCCTTTGTGTTCGGAGAGGTGAAGCGCCCTGTCGCCGCGGCGCAAGAAGAGGTAGAGCGGGAGCGCAGGCGCGAAGCGGTGCTCGCCTTCAATCTCGAACCCGAGGCGTTTATACCATTTGGCAGTTTCCAGGGCGTCTTTCACGTAGAAGATGGGGACCAATTCTTCGGACATTGCCATTCCCTCTGATTTCGATGGGCTACACCAGGTTACCAACGCATCGCGACAGTTGGTATCCTCTGTATGTCCAATCGTGTCAGGGCACGTAGGTAAGGTCGTGCGCCATGGAGCTTGTCATTGCCGCGATTGTCGCGCCATAAGCTGCAACACACAGTATGATGCGTTGGGAAGGGATCACACTCTCGCTCGGATCAACCTGCTGCATAGATGGATGCCACCTTTCTATAAGATAGCAGCACCTTCCGACGCGGCGTGTCCATTTTCTAGCGCCTCTCCGGCCTCATGATGGATGGCTCGGATAGAGGTGGCAGCGCGTGAAGTGGCCGGGGCCGACCTGCGAGACGGGCGGCATGATCGTGCGGCATTGCTCCATCACGGCGGGGCAGCGATTGGCGAAGGGGCAGCCAACGGCCATGTTGGCGGCGATGGTTATCTCCCCGCGCGCATCAATCTGCTCTGTCTTCAAACCGCGCGCGGGGTCCGGGACGGCAGCAAGCAGCAACTGCGTGTAGGGGTGGGCGGGTTGCTGCACGAGTGTCTCGCTGTCGGCCCATTCGACGATGTAGCCCGCGTACATCACCATGGTCCGGTCCGCGAAGTAGCGGGCACTGGCAAGGTCGTGGGTGATATACAGAAAGCCGATCCCGCGCTCCCGCTTCATGCGGTCCATCAGATTCAGGATGCCCATGCGAATCGAGACATCCAGCATCGAGATGGGCTCGTCCGCCAGAATCACCTCCGGCTCCACTGCCAGGGCGCGGGCGATGGCGACGCGTTGGCGCTGCCCGCCCGATAGCTGATGGGGGTACTTGGAGGCGTAGTCGGCACCGGGCGTCAGGCCCACCGTTTCAAGCAACGCTCCCACGCGCGCCGCCATCTCCCTGGCAGGCACATGACGGTGAATTCGCAGGGGGCGCTCCAGGTGATGGCGAACGGTGTGAACCGAGTTGAGCGAGCTAAAGGGATCCTGGAAAATCATTTGAAGCTCACGGCGGTACCGTAGCGTATCGCCGCGACTTTGCTTCAAGACGTTTTTGCCCTTGAAGAGAATCGTGCCGCTTGTCGGCTCGTAGAGGCGGGCGATCAGTCGGGCCGTCGTGCTCTTGCCACTGCCACTCTCGCCGACCAGGGCAATGACCTCCCCACGGTGGAGATCAAAGGTCATCTCCTGGACGGCGCGCACGAGTTTGGGGCGAAGGCCCGTTCCCACTGAAAAATGCTTGGTAAGCGACTGGACCGAAAGAATGGGCGCTTCGGCGCTCATATCCCTCCCTCTCTGGTACGTTCGGACTGCGCGTTCCACGCATCCCCACCCCCCGTGGTTTGAACCCAGTGACAGGCCCCCAGGTGATGCGGGGCGGGGCCAACCGGGAGCAGGTCGGGCATGATCCGGTCACAGAGGCCGGGGATAGCCACCGGGCAACGCGGCCAGAAGGGGCAGCCGGGCGGTGGCGAGATAAGGGTTGGGGGAGAGCCGGGGATGCCTCGCAGCGAACGGCGCGGGCCGCTAATGGACGGGAAGGAGTTCATCAGCCCCTGGGTGTAAGGGTGTTGCGGCGCATTGAAGAGCGCTTGCGCCGTTGCCGTCTCGACCAATCGGCCCGCGTACATGATGCCGATCCGGTCCGAGAACTCGACCATGAGCGAGAGGTCATGGGTGATAAAGAGCATCGAAAAGCCCAACTGCTGCTTGAGCTCCGTCAATTGCTGCATGATGTCGCGTTGCACCACCACATCCAGGGCGGTGGTTGGTTCGTCCAGCACGACCAGGCGCGGCTTGAGCGCCAGTGCTATCGCAATGACGGCGCGTTGGCGCATCCCGCCTGAAAACTGGTGGGGATAGTGATACAGGCGATCGGGGTCTATCCCCACCATCGCGAGCAACTGGCGCCCACGGTGCTCCGCCTCCTTGCGGGAGATGGCACTATGGGCAAGCATGGCATCTATGATCTGCTCGCCGACGGTGATGACCGGATTGAGCGCATTCATCGCACTTTGCGGTACGATGGAGATGTCGCGCCAGCGCACCTCCTGCATCTCTTCGGCAGAAAGGGTCAGCAAATCCCGGTTGTCGAAGCGTACCTGCCCCCCCATGATGGTGGCTGGCGGCTTGTGCAACCGCGTGATGGCGTAGCCTATCGTTGTCTTGCCGCATCCCGATTCCCCCGCCAGCCCGAACACCTCGCCGGACGCAATCGAGAAAGAAACATCCCGCACGGCATGAACGAGGCCGCGCGCGGTGGCATAGCCGACGTTGAGCTCTCGAACATCGAGAAGGGGCTGCTCGAGGTCGGCGCTCGATGTCCTCCATTGCATAGAAAGCGCACTCATATTGTGGCCTCCTTCTGCTGCGGGAGGGCGCGCGTGGGGGGTTGAGCGGGCACCTTCGCCACCTTCTCCACCCGCAGGCGGGGGTTCGTCACCTCGTCAATGGCAAAGTTGATCATGGCGAAGCTGAAGCCAAGCAGGGCGATGGCGATGCCAGGGGGAATGAAGGTCCACCATGCCCCGGTCAGCAGGGCGGAATTGTTCTGAGCCCAGAAAAGCATAGTCCCCCAGGTGATGGAGTTCGCATCCCCCAGGCCTATAAATTCCAGCCCAACCATGGCTACCACTGCGTAGAGCGTGGCGCCGATAAGGCCGGAGACGACCAGCGAGATCATGTTGGGCAAAATCTCAACGAAGAGGATGCGCCATGCAGGCTCACCGATAATCTGCGCGGCGGCGACAAAATCACGGCTGCGGAGCGAGAGCACCTGGGCACGAATCACACGTGCCCCCCACGCCCAGGAGGTGAAGCCGAGCACGAGCGCTATGGTGACGGGGCCGGGTTTGTCGAGAAAGCTGGCCAGCACGATCACCAGTGGCAGGGCGGGAATGATGAGCACGATATTGATGAGGAGCGAAAGGATGTCGTCCACCCATCCCCCGAAGTAGCCCGACGCCATCCCAAAGACGATGGCCAGCACCGTCGCCATTGTCCCCGCTGCGACCCCCACCCCTATCGTCGTCCGCGCGCCCACGATCAGTTGATCGAGCACATCCTGGCCACGCCGCGTCGTGCCGAGCGGGTGTTCTAGCGAGGGGGCCTCGTGCGGCATGCCGCTGCGGCGCGAGGCGTCGGTGCGCGTCAGCAGGGGTGCGGCAAGGGCGAGAAAGGAAAAGAAGAGCAAGATGGAAAGCCCAATAGCTGCCTTGCGGTTGGAAAGGAGGCGGCGCAGTTCATCCGGCACCCCAACCCGCCTTCGCACGGGAAGGGGCACCACCACATTCATCGGCTCGGCGGCGCTTGGCCCCTCCCTTCCGGCAATCACAGCCGAAGAGGGGGCAACAAGTGCCGGATCGGCGAGCCCGCGTTGTCTTTCCTCGGCCACGTTGCCTTCCTTTCCGCTAGCCGACCCGCACGCGCGGGTCGAGCCGGGTGTAAACAATGTCGGCCAGCAGGTTCGCCACCAGCACAGCGAACGTGACCATGAGTAGTTGGCTTTGAATGAGGGGATAGTCGCGGCGATTCACCGCCAGCACGAGGATGTAGCCCAACCCCGGATAGCCAAAGACAATCTCAGTGAGGAGCGCCCCGCTGATTACGAAGCCTATAGACATGGCAAGACCCGTGATGCTGGGCAGGAGCGCGTTACGAGCCGCGTAGGTAAACATCACGCGCCGGTCGCTCAGCCCCTTGGCCTGGGCCAGGGTGATGTAGTCCTCGCTCAAGGTGCTGATCATGTTGTTCCGCATGGCAAGCAGCCACCCCCCCATCGCCGTGATCACCAGGGTGGCGGCGGGCAGAACTGTGTGCTGGAGGACGCTTCCAATAAAGCCAAGCGTCAGGCCAGGGCGGAATGCCTCGTCATAGGCGTGACCGCGCGGGAACCATTCCAGGCCGATGGCAAAGAGATAGAGGGCCAGCATCGCGATCCAGAAATAGGGAAAGGCATTGAAGAGCATCATCAGGGGGGAAGCACGTTGTCCAGCCAGCCACCGCGCCGCCACGCCGTGACAATCCCCAGCAGGGTTCCAACGCTAAAACTAATCAAAGTGGCGACGCCGACCAGATAGATAGTCCACAAAAAACCAGTCTTCAAGACGGTCAGGACCGGAACCGGAAAATAGGCGACGGAGATGCCCAGGTTGCCGTGCAGCAGGTTGTTGAGGTAGGTGAAATACTGCACATGCAGCGGACCGTCCACAAAGCCAAACGCCGCACGGAGGGCCGCCATCGCCTGTGGCTCCATTCGGCCTTGGAGTTGGGCGAAGAGAATCTGGGTGGGGTCGCCGGGCATCAACCGGGGAATAAAAAAGTTCAGGGTGATGGATGCCCAGGCAGCAATGAGGTAAAAGCCCAGCCGGCGGAGTAAGTAGCGCATCGTTGGTACCGCTCCTTCGCGGGGAGCCGGAGCGAGTTGGCCTCGCCCCGGCTCCTACCACACTTGTCTCGTCGCGTATTATTGCACGGGTTCGATGGTTGTTACAACGATGAGGCGCTCGCCGATCCCCTCGAACGGCATGCCCCGCGCATAGTTGTTCTCTTCGTTGGGGAAGCCCGTGAAGCGCATGGTGTTGTATTCATACCAGCCGGGGTTGGCGAAGAGCGGGACGAACGGCACGTTTTCGATCACCGCCGCCTGGAGCTCGCCTATGATTTCGCGCTGTTCCGCCTCATCCGAGGTGGCGACAAACGCATCAATCAACTCGTCAGTTTCCGGGCTGTTCCAGCGGCTCCACGAGAGACCCTGTGCGGCGCCTTCCACAATCATCGCACTGCTGAGGGCCTGCTGGTAGTAGTTCCAGGGTGTCGGGTTTACGGCACCCCAGCCGATGGAGGCATCATAGGTAGCCTGCTGAAGGTTGTCGAACCACGCGCCAAAGTCGGGCGTGTCCACCTCCGCATTCACGCCAACATCCTGCAGGTTCTCGGTGGCGATTTGCACCGACGTTACCCAGTCGGTCCAGCCATTCACCACCTGAATCTTGAGCTCAATGGGGGAGCCATCGGGCAGGTCGCGCCACCCGTCGCCATCCTGATCCGTATACCCCGCCTCGTCCAGCAATGCCTCAGCCTCGTCTGGTGCAAAGGTGCCAAGCGGGGCTCCCGCCTCAATCGCCTCGGTGTTGTACCAATCGCTAAAACTGGCCGTCAGCCCACCGGGGTTGTCGTTGGCCATGGCGTAACCGTACATACCGATGGCAACAATCTCCTCCCGGTCGAGGGCCATGCTCACGGCGCGGCGGAAGTTGACGTCGTCGAAGGGCGGCTTCGTCGTGTTCATGTAGATGGAGATGGTGTCGTTGGGCGCGAAGTAATAGTGGTGGTGCTCCGGGTCCGCCGCCACATAGGTCTCATCTATATCGGGCACAAAGTGGCCCGCCCAATCCACCTCATCGGCCATCATCGCCGCGATGGATTGCTCGTTGCCGGGGTTGGCAGGCACGCGCAGGCAGTCAAAGGCGGGCTTGCCTTCCTGCCAGTAGTTGGGGTTTTTGCACTGGAGGTAGACCTGGTCCTGGAAATCGGTAATTTCCGTGAAGGGCCCTGTGCCCACCGGCTCATCGTTGGTGAAGGTCACCGGGTCCTCCACCTGGCTCCACTGGTGTTCCGGTACGATGTTCTGGGCGCCCAAGCGCTCGTGTGCCAGGCCGTAGACGCGGTTCAGATGGAAGGTGACGGTGAGGTCATCCACTTTTTCGACGCTGTCCAGAATTTCCCAGACCGCCCCCTTGTCGAGCGCGGGGAACGCCTCGAGCATCTCGTAGGTGAAGATCACGTCGTCCGCGTTGAATGCCTCACCGTCAGACCACAAGACCCCGTCGCGCAGCGTGAAGGTAAGGTTTTCCAGTGCCTCATCGTACGCATACTCCGTCGCGAGCCACGGAACGGTCTCGCTCGTCGCGATGTTGAAGATGAGCAGCGGCTCGAACAGCATGTTCACGGCCGTGTTCAGGGGGTCGGGGGAAAAGGGGTTGAAGTTGCGGACCCAGACGGGCTTCTGCTCGTCACTTATGGTTAGCACTACCAGATCATCGGCGCCGGCCGCCTCTTCTTCCGCGGGTTCTTCGGCGGGGGCTTCGGCAGGCTCTTCCGCGGGTTCTTCGGCAGGCTCTTCCGCAGGTTCTTCGGCGGGGGCTTCGGCGCTTTCGCCAGAGGGGGAACTCTCACTTGTAGAGGGGGTGCCCGCGCAGGCAACTGCCATGCTGGCAAGCAAGAACAATACGACAACCATCATCCATAGACGTTGCATGTCTCCTCCTTGAGATAGGGCCGGCGTTGGGGGCGCTTCCAAACAACTGCGTGCCTCAGGGAGCAACCTTCGCTCATGAAGCCGCATAGCTCTGACACATGGCCAGATGGCTATTTTTGAAAGCGTTTTCAAACACCATAATACGACGGCGTTTTTCTGTTGTCAATACCCACATGCCTGTTCCCTCGAACTGAAGCTCAGAAAGGGCTTGAATTGGGTAGAAAACTGTGGCAGAATAGGAGCAACAGATTAGAGCGATCTGAAAGCGTTTTCAAGATAGCAGGTCGAGAGAGGGATAATACATGCCGACCAGCGAGAAGGTCACTATGGAACAGATCGCGCGCCGCGCAAATGTTTCCATCAGCACAGTGTCGAGGGTGCTGCACGGTGGGGCTACGGTGAAGAGCGGCAAACGGCAAGCCGTTTTGCAAGCGGTATCGGAGTTGAATTACCGTCCCAACATCCTTGCCCAGGGGCTCGCCAGCGGACAAACACGAACCATCGGTGTGGTGACGCAGTACATTAGTGCGCCCTTCTTCAATGCCATCTCGCAGGGCATTATGGACGAACTACGTGGCAGTGGGTACTCCGCTCTCTTCGCTGACGGCTCCTGGCACCCTGAACGAGAGCAAAAGTCAGTTCATCTCTTTCTGGATCGGCAGGTGGATGGGCTGATTGTGCTCAGCGGCGCGACGTCGAATGCGTTTCTTCAAGGCATCGCCGCGCAGGTCCCTCTTATCGTCGTGGGCCGAAGCATCCCGGAACTGGCCAACCAGTGTATCAGCTTTGATGACTTCCAGGGCGGCTACCGGGCTACGCAGCATCTGATCGAGAAGGGCCATGCACAAATTGCCCACATCACGGGTCTGCTAGACCATAAGGATGCCCAAATCAGGCTAGACGGTTACAAGCAGGCTCTTATGGATGAAGGGTTGCCCGTGAACGAGGCATTGATTATTGAGGGTGGTTTTACTGAGCAATCGGGGGTACTGGCAATGGAGATGCTGTTCAATCGGGGCCGCACCTTCAGTGCTATCTTTGCTGCCAACGACCAGATGGCCTTTGGCGTACAATTGGCTCTGTTCCGTCGGGGTGTTCGAGTGCCGGACGATGTCTCCCTAGTCGGCTTTGACGATCAACCCCAGGCAGCCTACACCATTCCTCCCCTCACAACGATCCGGCAACCTGCCAGGGAAATGGGACAGAGTGCAACCCAGGCACTGCTTCACTTGATTCGCGGTGAGCCATTCACCATCCCCTTCTTTCCTGCCGAGCTCGTCCTTCGTGAATCCGTGAGCCGCGCCCTGTCCCGCTAGGATCAAGTCCGAATAGCTGCCGTCACCCCAGACAGGTCCATTGCCTTGGCGATGCTTCCGGCAGCAAACGCACTCACGCTTGCCTATCGTTCAAACCTCTCAAGAAAACCCAGCACAGCGGCGTGGAGTTCATCGCGGTGACGGTGCAGGCCGTGGGTGTCATCTGCAAAGAGGATTAAGTCACACGCGCCGCCCCGGCTCACGACGCTGTGTTGAATGGATCTCAGTTCTTCGGTAGTTGCTGTCGTGTCCAGCGCGCCGTGAACGATGAGGAGGGGGACGCGAATGCGCCCTGCCTGTTCCAGGGGCGACCGCTCCGTCCGGGCCAGGGCCAGCGCCTCGGCCTCGGTAGGGAACGCGCGGTGCTGTTGTAATGGCAGACGATGCATCCCGCTCACGGTCCACAGCGCGATGCCGCCCGCCCAGGGGTGGTCGGCTTGTGCCAGGGCCAGGAACGTCAGAAACCCGCCATAGCTGTAACCAGCAATCACGAGAGGACGATCGTCGCCGGCCCGCTCTTTCCAATCAAAGCCTGCAGCGAGGAGGTCCCACACGTCGGCCCTGCCACATTCCCCCCGGTTCGCCTCTTCGTGTTCCGGGCCGTATCCACTGCTTCCGCGATACGCCACGCACACAAACTCAACCCCTTCGGCCAGCAGGCGCAGCATGAATGGATCATCGGGGTTGATGGCTCCGCCCGGCCCGCCGTGGACGTATAGGATGGCTGGCGACCTGGGTATGGGAGGAATGAAGCGTTGGACAGGGATCAGCCTTCCGTCCGAAGAGGGCACCGAGTACGCCTCGTGGGTGAACTCTGAGTCTGATAGGCGAACGCTCTTCAAGAATGCACTCCCATTCTCCTCCAATGGTCCAGCGATACAAATTAGATTTCGCTCCAATGAAATAAACGGTTGTGCCGTGTGCATCAAAAGCTACCTGCGGGCCGGTGTAGTCAAAGCTCACGGGCGACATCGCGGCGAGTGCCAGACGCTGGAGGAGCGTTCCTTCCGGATACGCGAAGCAGAGCAATTCATCGCTGCCGATGCACAGAATCTGATCGCCCTGCGGCGAAAAAACGCCGTGTTGAAGCGTCTCCGAGTGGTAACGCCACGTCGTGGATTGATCCTGAAGCCGGATGACCCTGACCTCAACGCGATGTTTGTCAGACACCCTGAGCAGCAGCGATGAAGAATCGGGGCTCCAACTGAGGCGGCCCGCTTCACTTTCGAGATTGGATTCGTTGAGGGCGGGAAAACAATCGCCCGATTGCACGTCGGTGAGGTAAACCCGCCGCGGCAAGTCTGGCTCATCCAAAAACTGCCGCTGAAACGCCACCCATTGCCCGGAAGGGGAGCCATGCGGAAAGCGGTCAACGGCTCTGGGGTCATCTGTCAACTGGCGCGTATGCCCGGTGTCCAACGCCAGACAGTAGATGTGGGGCGGAGTGCCCATCCCCTTGTCGTAAGCAGAAAAGAACAACTGCTTTCCATCCGCTGCCCATTCGCAAAAACCGGCCTGGCGGGCAGGGTCAGCAAAGACAACGGTCGGGCTGGCGTCGCCAGGGCGAAACAGATAAAGCAGCCCGTCGTTGCTGCCAAAGGCAAGGGTGGAGCCATCGGGTGACCAGTGGAAGCTCACCGGCAGAAATGTCGGGGCAATGGCACCGAGCGTTCGTCCCTGGAGCGTAAGCAACTCAAGCCATTGCCCCCCCTCTGGGTCGCTTCTCAAGACTGCCAGCTGTTCACTCTCTGCATGAAGATCAAAAAGGTGGGGCATCCTTCGGCTCCTACTGGGATTCCAGGTTTAGCAGCCGGAGCGTCTTGCTATCAGGCGTGCCGTCGAAGTACTTGTCCAGTAGCTGATGAAACACCGACCCCGGGGCCGACACGGCGGCAAAGAGCGTGGCGCACGATCGCAATTTCAGATCGTCTGGCGTGCCGAATATCTCGTAGGCTGAGCGTCCCTCAACACCGAGCGCCGCTTCGGCGCACTCTCGTAGCCGTGGGCCGAGGAGCGGGTGACGCAGGTACGCCTCCGCCTCCGCGATGCTCTTGATCGCATACCGCCTGGATGTTGAACTGAATCCCAACCCGTCGAATTGCGGGAAGATGTACCACATCCAGTGGGAGTGCTTCTTGCCGCGCCGGACTTCGGCCAGGGCCTGTTCGTAGACGCCCTCCTGTGCCTGAACGAAGCGAGCCAAGTCGTACGGGTCAGTTGCGTCGTCAGTGCTGTTCATGACAGAGAACCTTTTTTCGAGAATTGCTTGTTTGAACGAAGCGGGGTTGCAGGTGTGCGTTCGTCAAGCTACAGCGTGGCTATCAGGGTGCACGCACCGGTTTGAACCTACTGCTCATGCAGTGCAGCCCACTTCTTAGAGTGAAGACCAAGAGGCGCAAGCTGGCGCGGATGAGTGACTGGCAACAGGTGAAGACGTTGCTCCACGTCTCGCCGAATGGAAACGTACCAAGGCATTCGGCCCCATTCTGTTCTTCCTCTCATTCGCCTTCTGTGGAGGCATAGGTTAAGCGCAGAAGCGCCTCCTGTACAGCCGCTCCTGTCTCGGGGGCCAGCACGTCGAGGCCCAGGGCACGCGAAAAGACTATACCGTCTACCGCCAGCCGGACGATGGTTGCAGCGATCGGGTCAATTCGATCCTGGACGGCTGCCTGCTGGCTCTTGTCCATGTCCAGACGAATGCGATCTACGATGCGGTGATCGGCGGCGAACGCGGCCGCAAGCGCGGGAATGATGTTGCGGTCTTCGTATTGCATCGAAAAGACGGTGCGGATGTAGGCCCGAAGCCAGCACCCCGGTTCTTCCCCCCCTTCTTGTTCCAGTTCTGCCGCCAGACGGCGGTTGAAGGTCTGGATGATCTGGTCGAGCAAGCCATCCACCAGCGCCTCTTTAGAAGGAAAGTGGTAGAGCACTCCCCCCTTGGTCACCCCCGCTTCCTGGGCTACTGCTTCGATGGTGAAGGCGTTCATGCCCAGCCGAACAATGATCTGCGTGGCCGCGCGGAGCACGCTGTCACGGGTCTGCTGGGCTTCCTCTTTGTCCTGCGCACGTTTCTCTCCTGAAGCAAGTGGCGAAGATTGACATACCGGATGGATGGTATGTATAATGAAGGCAAAGCTGCAAGGATGTCAAGAAACTCGCATCAATTGGGACATTCGCGCTGACCTCTACTTTATAGGTCCCTTCGCTGAGCATAGCAAAGAAAGAGTGTGACGATATGGTGAAGCCTCCTCCCCCTGCCGTTTCCGGCGCCCTGCCGCTCGTGGGCCATGCGCTGGAATTCAGGCGCAACAGCGATGCCCTGGACCAGCGGGGCTACTGGGAACATGGCGATGTGTTTGCCATCAAGCTCGCGAACCGGAGCGTGGCCGTCGTGACGGGTGCGGAGTACAACAAGCTCTTTTACCAGGAGACGGACCGCTCGCTCAACATCAGTGAGGTGTACGCCTTTTTGAAAGCGTCCTTTGGCGAGGTCCTCTTTGTGGCGCCCACGGAGCGCTATCAGAACCAGCGACCCATCCTGCGTGCCATTTTTGGGCATGGTCAGATGGCGCGCTATGTGGTGGCGATGCAGGTCGAAATCGAGCGGTGGCTGGCGGCACTGGGGGAGATGGGCACCCTGGATATCTCCGCTGAGATGCTAACGCTGACGCAGCAGGTGGCGGGCCACGCCTTTATCGGCCCTGACTTCAGGAGCGAACTGGGGGAAGCGTTCTGGCAGGCCTATGAGCACATCAGCACGTCGCTCGACCCCCTTCTGCCTCCGCACCTTCCCTTGCCCAAATTCATCCGCCGCGACCGTGCCCGCCGGACCATCGAGGCACAGCTGTCGGCAGTGCTGGCGGAGCGGCGCCGTCATCCGGCACGGTACGATGACCTGCTCACGCAGCTTCTTCAAGAGTCGCAAGCGGATGGGACGCTGTTATCCGACGAAGAGATTATCCGCCTGTTCATGGGTCTGCTCTTTGCCGGGCACGAGACCACAGCGGGGCAGGCGGCATGGACTGTCATTCACCTGTTGCAGCATCCCGCTTACCTGGGACGGGTGCAGGCGGAAATAGAGGAACACGTGCTGCCCGGCGCGCCCCTGGATGGCGGCGTGCTGCGCTCCCTGAAGCATATCTACTGGGCGATTGACGAAACCTCGCGCCTGACGCCCTCCGCGCCCATGCAGATGCGGATTGTGGAAGAGCCGATCGAGGTGGG
Source organism: uncultured Chloroflexia bacterium (assembly GCA_963721895.1). Lineage (GTDB taxonomy): Bacteria > Chloroflexota > Anaerolineae > Ardenticatenales > Ardenticatenaceae > CAVRLZ01. The sequence continues at coordinate 299,946 of CAVRLZ010000003.1, forward strand.
GGAGTACCAGATCCCGAGCGGATGGCTCCTTCGGGTGAATGCCGCCACGTCCCACCACCAAGCCGACGTGTTCGCTGATCCCCACCACTACGATCCGCTGCGATTCTCACCGGATCGCAAGGAGGGGAGTTCATGGGACATTATCAGCTTCGGGGGTGGCACCCACAAGTGTACCGGGATGAACTTTGCGAAGAACGAGATGGCGATCATTGTAGCGCTCCTGTTCCAGCAATTCGATCTGGAGCTACTCACCCCGGCGCCGGAGGTGGTCACAGGCATGGGGGCCAGTCGCCCTGCTTCCACCCTGATTCGCTACCAGCGAAGAGCGCGTCCGTAGTCACCCTCTTGGCAGCGCCAGGCTACGTGCGTGTTCGTTGATGCTGCCAGATCGCATGATCGAGCGCACGCAGTGTCAACTGAGGATGGCGCTGTCGAAGTTCATCACAGGCCGCTTGTAGTAACTGGGCGCTCGCTTCCGGGGACAGCCAGGTGCTGGTAGCCGCGTGAAGGAAGCGCAACACCATCCGATCCGGTTTTACCTGTTCCGTGTTGCCAGCCAACATGTAGAAGTAGCGTAACGAAATACCGCTGCGCTGTCCAGGAATAGCAAAAATCTGCGCCTCAAACTCAGCTTTCCCCTCCACGCGTATTACATCCTCGCGATAGTTGACACCATGCTGGTAGAGGACCTCCGCAAAGCGCCGTACCGCCTCGGCCTTTAAGATACCATTGCGGGGCGAAGTGCGTTGACGATTCTGATACACGTTCGTCGCCATCATCTCCAGGCCGTGCCGAGCGTACCAGAGCAACAATTGCTCAACCGACAACTGTTGTGCGGGCGGCAAAGCAGGGACAGGCCCTACGGAGGAAAGATCAAAATAGCGACAAAATCGTTCCACCGTTTGGCGAGTTGAACTATATCGCGCGCCAATCGAGTAAACAGCATCAATCACGCACAACGGCAGATGCGCATAGCCGTAGTTGTCTAACCCTGGTATTTGTGCGAGATCAAGGTGCACATCGCAATAGGCAGCGATGCGTTCAACCAGCGTATCATCCATCGGTAGCCTCCATCTCAGGATTGTCGTTGTCGAACGCGTTGGGGTTCAGCGATACGCGGTCTCGCCTGCCACCATCCCCCACCGAAGTCGAGAAGTGTGCCAATTAGCATGCCGATGAGCAAATGGGGCGTATCCGCTACGCTACCTACAACCACTTGTTCAGCCGCTTCCCTTAGCACGAGACGATAACTCACTGCCATCGCAACAGCGGTTGAGGTGCCCAACGTCTCGACCGTCTCGTGTCGCCTCAATTGTTTGGCGTGCGCACTCGCGCCGTCTGACCTCTTTTTAGCTATCGCTACACTGCCTGAGTAAGAAAGTCCTGCTACGCCTGGCGTCGAACCTCAAGGTATCCGCGTCCCTCTAGCTCCGATGTAACGGCGACAAACCCACACACGCCCGGTAACGCCCTCGGACTCCGTCTCGGATAGGACCGCATCCACCCGATCCATAGCTATGGGCCCGACTTGAGAATCGCGGGGCGGACCGGCCAAGCAGGAGGCTTCCTTGGCCTAGCGTCCCCATGCAAACCGCCTGAACTCGAGTTCAGGACGGCGAGACTTGTTTGGGCGGCGCTGCCGAGCCACCCGCAACCCTGCATCCACCCCACATCGGTTGACCCTCGCTTGACATTCTGAATCTTCATTCATATAATTGAATCAATGTTCAACAAGATGAATCGGTGTTCAACATGAGCGAAGAATTTCAACGTCACCTCGTGCGCGCGCGGCAGGAGCAAATTCTGGACGCTGCGATTGTCGAAATCGCAGAGCACGGGTTCCAGCGTACCACCATCAAGCAGATCGCCGCCCGCGCGGGGGTGGCAGATGGCACGATCTACAACTATTTCAAGAACAAGGATGACATCCTGCTGGGCATCATGGCGCGGCTGACCGAGGCGGAGGGGCGCGAGGCAGCCTTTGCGGAAGCGGCCACCCTCCCCTTCGAGAGGTTTGTTACGCTCTACCTAGCCCACCGCATGGCCGAGGTGGAGGAGGGGTTTCCCGTGTTCAAGGCGCTCCTGCCTGAGACGATCGTTAATGAGTCGCTTGGTAGGGCGCTGAATGAGCAACTTTACCAGCCCCTGTTTGCGATTGCTGAGGCGTACTTCCAACACCTCATGCAGCAGGGCAAGATGGATGAGATGGACCCCCAACTCGCGGTGCGCCTGTTCGCCAGCCCGATGTTCGGCTTGATGATGCTGCGGCTGCTAGGGGATCAGCACGTGGCGGCGCATTGGGATCACTATACCGAGGCGCTAATCGCGCTGCTGCTCAGGCTATTTGATGCAGAGCGCCCTCCTACCGACCCCCCTTCCTGACGCTGCGCTGGCGCGCAAAGAAAGGTCACGCCAAAGATGAACGCTCGCTACAACCTGTCGTCGTGGGAATTTGGCCAGCATGCCCACTGCTTCTTCGCGCAGATGCGCCGTGAGACCCCGGTGTGCAAGGCACGCCTCAACCGCTGGCAAGAGGCTTACCTCATCACACGCTACGAGGATGTGCTGGCGGCGTTCAAGGACCCACGGCTGGCAAAAGACCCGAACCATGCTCGCAACGCAAAGGGGCGCAGCAGCATGCCCTGGATGCCGTCCTCCTTTCGCCCGCTTCTCCACAACATGCTGAACATGGACGACCCCGACCATCGCCGCCTGCGGAACCTTGTGCACAAGGCGTTTACCCCCCGCATGATCGCAAACCTAGCGCCACGCATCGAGGCCATCGCGCACCAACTACTCGATGAGGCAGCAAAAAAGTCGGAGGTGGAGCTCGTCCAGGACTTCGCCCTCCCCCTTCCCGTCACCGTGATTGCGGAGATGATTGGGGTTCCTCCCGAGGATCGTGCGCGCTTCCGACGCTGGAGCGCCGCCATCGTGGTAGATCCCACGCCATGGAACATGATTCGCGCGGTGCCAGCCGTACGCAACTTTTTGCGCTATATGCGAGGGCTGGTCGAGGAGCGGCGTCGCGTACCACAGGATGATCTGCTCACGGCACTGGTGCAGGCGAACGAGGCGGGAGACCACTTTACTGAGGATGAACTGCTCGGCATGGTCTTCCTGCTGCTCACAGCGGGTCACGAAACAACCGTGAGCCTGATAGCCAACGGCACCTACACGCTACTCCGCCACCCGGAGCAGTTGGCGCAGCTACGCCAGGAGCCAGAGCTGATGGAAAATGCCGTCGAGGAATTGCTCCGCTATGAGAGTCCATTACAAACGTCAGAAATTAGCTTCGCACGCGAGCCGATGTGCCTGCACGGGGTGGAGATTCCTCAGGGCGCCATGGTCCTACCCGCCATTCTATCGGCCAACCGCGACGAGAGCGCCTTTCCTGATGCGGAGCGGCTTGATCTGGCGCGCAGCCCGAACAAGCACCTTGCCTTCGGCCAGGGCATCCACTACTGCCTCGGCGCCCCCCTGGCCCGCCTGGAAGGACAAATTGCGTTTCGCGTCCTATTGGAACGCGCCCCAACGCTCCGTCTCGCCGTACCCCCATCGCAGGTTGAATTTCAAAGCCTCATGATCTTGCGCCGGGTCACCACGCTGCCCGTTCTCTTCTAGATAGGCCGCTTTTCGGACGCTTTTGGAACGCAGAGTCGCGGAGGCCAACTTGAGATGGGTGTCGTCCAGTGCTTTATCCGGGCGGTTGATGACCCGGGCGCGCCCTTGCACCGGGTCGTGCGGTAGCGCATCAGATCGAGTAGTTCACGTTGCAGCGCGGCAGGAATGAAACTCCCACGCAATAAGCCATACTGCAACAGGTCCGCCATCCACTCCGCATCCTGCACATCGGTCTTGCGTCTCTGGTGAACTACACGAGAACCACAATATGTTGTAATATAGGCGACACCCGCGTACCTGCTATAGACAACACTGGTTTCATCCTTCATCCAGAGAAAGCGAGGTAGCTTGTGCGCGCCCTCCTGTACCTGTCTCGTGCTATTGACACCCTCGTCGAGCAGGTCGGCAAGACCGCGAACGTGATAGTCGTGGCCTTGATTGCCATAGGCTTTCTGAACGTTATGGTTCGGTACGTTGGCAAAAGTATCGGGCGAACCCTGACCACGAATGCGGTCATCGAGACTCAGTGGTATCTCTTTTCCATTTTATTCTTTGTAGGCTTTGCCTACATTTTGAAGCATAACGTCAACGTCCGGGTTGACTTTTTGTATGCCAAATGGTCCCCCAGGCGCAAGGCGATCGTTGATCTGCTAGGCACCTTGTTCCTTCTCATCCCCTTTTGCCTGCTGGCTATCTACGTCTCCATCAATCCCGTCCTTAGCTCATGGGGGCGATTGCCTAATGGAGAGTGGGGGCGGTGGGAAGTGTCGCCGGACCCCAGTGGCCTGCCGCGCGCGCCGATCAAAAGCATGATCATCGTTGGTTTTGGCCTGCTGCTGCTCCAGGCCATCTCGCAGGCAATCAAATACACTGCCATCCTCACAGGCACTCTCCCCACGCAGATCGCTGATAGGGTTGAAGCCTACGAGCCAGTCGCTGTCGAATAGCACCAACGAAGGAGCAGCCTCATGTCCACTGGCTTCGAATGGTTATCCATCTTGATGTTCGTCGGCTTTTTCGGCTTCCTGATGACGGGCTTTCCCGTTGCCTTCTCCTTCGCGGGGACTGCGCTGCTCTTTGGGCTAATCGGTCTGTCGGTGGACGCCTTCCCGCTGACGCGCATCCTGCTGCTCCCCAATCGTTGGTTCGGCATCATGTCGGATTTTACGCTGCTTGCCATCCCCTTCTTCGTCTACATGGGAGCCGTGCTGGAAAAATCGGGGCTGGCGGAGGAACTGCTAGAAACAGTTGGCATTCTGCTGGGTCCCTTGCGTGGGGGCATTGCCCTGGCTGTAATCTTCGTGGGCACGCTGCTCGCGGCAGCGACGGGCGTCGTGGCCGCAACCGTCATCGCGATGGGGCTTATCTCGATGCCGATCATGCTGCGCTTGGGCTACGATCACAAACTGGCCACCGGCACCATTGTCTCGGCTGGAACCCTGGCGCAGATTGTTCCCCCCAGCCTCGTTCTGGTGGTGCTCAGCAGTCAGATGGGTGTGTCGGTGGGCGACCTGTTTGCGGGGGCCCTCATTCCCGGCCTGATGCTCTCCGCCTCTTACGCTCTCTATGTCCTTGTCGTCGCTTATCGCAACCCCCACCTTGCACCTGCCTTGCCCCCGGAAATGCGGACGCTACGCGGGCGGGCGTTGGCGTTGCGCGTCCTGAAGGTGATGCTGCCACCGGTCCTGCTGGTGCTGGCCGTGCTGGGGAGCATCTTTCGTGGCCTGGCAACGCCCAGCGAGGCGGGGGCTGTCGGAGCGGTCGGCACGGTCTTCCTCGCTGCGGCCAACCATCGTTTCTCCTGGCAACTGATTCGAGAGGCGGCAGAAAGCACAGCGCGCACCACCTCTCTGGTCATCATGATCCTCTTCGGCTCGACCTTCTTCGCGGTCGTCTTTGATGGGTTGGGCGGCACACAATTTGTGACGCGCTTCCTCAGCAACCTGCCGGGGGGCACGCTGGGGTTTATCATCGTCGCCAACATCGTGGTCTTTCTGCTCGGTATCTTCCTCGAATTTCTGGAAATCAGCTTCATCGTGCTGCCCCTGCTGGTTCCCGCCGCCCTCGCCCTGGGGATAGACCTCGTCTGGTTGGGCGTGGTGATGGGGATCAACCTGCAAACCGCCTTCATCTCGCCGCCCGTCGGCTTTTCGCTCTTTTACCTCCAGAGCGTCGTGCCCGAAGAGGTGGACACGCTCGATATTCACCGGGGGGCCATCCCCTTCATGGTCTTGCAGTTGATCGTTCTCCTCATCGTCATCGCCTACCCGCCAACCGTGACCTGGGCCGTCAGGGTATTGAGCGCCCAGTAACGCCAGCCGCCCGGCACACCAACAAAAACGGGAGGGCCATGGCCCTCCCGTTTTTGGTTGCAGTCAGTCGCGACCTACGAGGCTTGCTGGCTATAAACGAAGTTTTCGAAGCTGTACTCGTTGATTTGATGCCACGCCCAGACGTTGTCCCGGAAGGCCCGCCACGACTCATAGATGTCCGCAAAGTCCGCATCCTGCCCCGCAAACTCATCGAAGAGGGCATCGGTAGCTTCCCGCGCGGCTGCCATGATCTCCTCGCTGTAAGGTCGCAGTTGGGTGCCGCCCGCCTGGATCTCTTGCAGGGCCCCCAAGTTGAGCGCGTCGTACCGGGCCAACATCATGATGTTCGCCTCGTAGGCCGCCGTCTTGAGCGCCTCTTTATACAGGTCGGGCAACGCGTTCCACTGCTCCAGGTTGACCTGGATTTCCAGCGTCGAGCCGGGTTCCCACCAGGCGGGGTAATAGTAGAAGTCGGCCACATCGGGAAAGCCGAGTTTAAGATCGTCGTAGGGGCCGACCCACTCCGCCGCATCCACCGCGCCGGTCTGCAGGGCCTGGAAGATTTCGCCGCCGGGAAGTTGCTGAACGGTCACGCCCAATCGCGCCATCACCTGCCCGCCCAGGCCCGGGATGCGCATCCGCAGCCCCTGCAGGTCCGCCACGCTGTTGATTTCCCGGCGGAACCACCCGCCCATCTGCGTGCCCGTGTTCCCTGCGGGGAACTGGATGACGCCGAATTTCTCAGCGTAGAGTTGCTGCATCCTTTCCAAACCCCCGCCCGCGTACAGCCACGAATTCTGCTGCTGGGCGGTCAACCCGAAGGGCACCGACGTGCCAAAGCCGAGCGCCGGGCTCTTGCCGATGTAGTAGTAGGCCGCCGTGTGCCCGATGGGCACCGCGCCCTGCTGTACCACGTCCAACACCTCGGTTGCCCCCGCCAACTCACCCGCCGCGCGGGGGCGAATGACGAACCGTCCGCCCGTGATGGCCGCCACGCGGTCGGCCACGGCCTGCGCGCCGCCAAAGATGATGTCGAGCCCCACAGGCCAACTCGTCGCCATATCCCATTGAAGGCTCGGCAGTTCCTGTGCTTCGGGGGCGGCGGGCGCGGCCCCTTCTTCGGAGTCGGTACCCGCGGTTGCGGCAGAAGCAGCCGTCGGCACGCTGGGTTCAAGGGTAGCAGGCTGGGGGGTCGCTGCCGAGGCACAGGCGCCTAGCGTGAGCCCCACCCCGCTTGCCATAGCGGTCCGCAACAAGTCACGACGATTCAAAGTCATGGGCTTCTCCTTCGAAGGTTGTGGCTACGGATGGCTTACATGCGAAAGGACAGCGTTGCGCTATAAAGGATAAAGAAGGTCATGATGTGGGCGATGCCCCACAACAATAACGAAAAACAGCCTCAAAGTAAAGAGGTTCCGGGCTGCACAAACGCCTGCCTAGCCGGGTGGGGCCGGCCCTTGCTCCGCGCCTCGCGGGGCACCTTCAATGCTATAGCCCTGCCGGAGACGCTTTATAGAGCGATGCTGCCAGCACCGCCCCTTCCGCACCTCGGTGAGATCTCCCTGGCCCCTCGCGGCGCGCTCTTTGACATGGTAACCAGTCTGTCTCAGAATGATGGAAGTCAGAACCTATGCAGAGGGGTGCGCGATGAGGGAGACAGCCTTTATCTTGGAGTCTGCGCTGCTTGGCTCCGTCCTGAGCGAGCGCTCTCACAATGACTGTGATAGGAAGGCAACATGATGTCCGAGGAAAGCACGACTCTCCTTAACGAGATAGCGCGACGCATCCTGACAGTGAGTGACCCCCAACAGATTCTCCTGTTTGGCTCCCACGCGCGCGGCAATGCTGGCCCGGACAGTGATTGGGACTTACTGGTTATTGAAGAGGTGGAGCGCCCGCGACAACGAAGTGTGGAAATCAGACGCGCATTGCGGGGGTTGCTCATTCCAATTGATGTAATCGTGGCGACGCCACGCCAAATCGAACGCTACCGAGAGTCCCCAGCCCTCCTTTATCAAGCGGCGCTTCGTGAGGGGCGGAGGTTGTATGAGCGACCATCCAGCCCCTGATACGCCCGAAGCCTGGCTCCACCGGGCGCACTCAGACCTAGCGCTGGGGCGCGTGGCCCTTTCGACGGCTGGTGTGTTGCGTGAAGACGCTTGCTTCCATGCACAACAATGTGTGGAGAAGGCACTCAAGGCCCTCTTGATTTACAAGAATCTAGCCTTTCCCCGCACACATGTAATCGAGACCTTACTTGACCTACTGCTGGGCTTGACCCGCTTTGGTAGACAGCTAGATTAGACGGCTGGCGATAAGGGACGCGGCAACTGTGCATCAAACTCAGCGGGGGTCAGATACCCTAGAGCAGAATGACGCCGTTGACGATTGTACCAGACTCAATGAACTCGAAGACGGCGACCGTGCCTCAGTGTGGGTGTGCCAGTCGCAGCGGTCAATGAGCTCGACCTCCAGGGTGGCAAAAAAGCTCTCCACGACTGCGTTATCCCAGCAGTTGGCACGGCGGCTCATACTGGCCGTGATCTCGTACTGCGCCAGCAGGAAGTGGTAGTCGTGCGCAGCGTACTGACTGCCGCGGTCGGAATGGTGCAGCAGAGCGGGCGCGGGATGGCGGTGCCACAGCGCCATTTGGAGCGCATCCAGCGTCAATTCCTGCCCCAAGGTCGGCTTCATGGCCCACCCAATCACCAGGCGACTGGCTAGGTCGAGCACGACCGCCAGGTACAGCCAACCGGCACGCGTCGGCAGATAGGTGATGTCCGCGATCCAGATCCGATCAGCTCCGGCTACCTCATTTACGTCGAAGCGACGCGCCAGGTGATTCGGCGCGATCGGCTGCGCATGCGCCGAATCCGTCGTCTTGGGGCGGCGCCGCTTTGGCCGGTGCGCGCATAGCTGCGCGGCACGCATGAGGCGTGCGACCCGCTTCTTGCTACAGCGCCAGCCCCGGTCGCGCAATTCAGCCTGGATGCGCGGACTACCGTAGCGCTGCTTCTTGTCATCGAAAATCTCGACTATCTCAGCTTGGAGTTGCGCGTCTTGCTGAGCACGCTGGCTCGGGGGTCGGGATTGCGCAGCATAGAAGCCACTGGGCGAGACCCGAGTACCCGGCACATCAAGCTGACCGGGTACTGGCCACGCTGCTGGGTCATAAAGGCATACTTCACTGCGACTCCTTCGCGAAGTACGCCGCTGCTCGCTTTAAAAAATCCCGCTCCTGGCGTAACGTTTCCACCTCACGTCGCAGGCGGCGTAGCTCCTCATCCTGGCTGGCCAGCCGCCCCTGCCCCGGGAACACGTCCCGCACGGGCTGATGCCAGGGCCTCAAAACTCATAAGGGGTGAAGGAGAAGCTGAAGGGCGGAATCAGGATGAGCGGCAAAGGAGCGGATTTGGGCGGCCATGTTACGGACACCGAGGCGGTCCATGAGAGCCAGAATGGTGTTGTTAAAGGTGGCGAGGACCTGAGGGACGTGAGGGCCGGAACGACCAAGGAGGCGTCCTCGCGCAAGGTGACATCCCGCCGCCAGTGGACGCGGTTCTCCAGATGCGAATGGGCGCGTACTAATTGAAGCAAGCGCGCCGGACCCGCCACGGAGGCAGGTAAACTGGTCAAGCCGACCACGGTTTCGGTGGTGGTCTTGCCATGGCGCGTGATCTGACGTTCCAGTTGGAAGACTTGGCTGACCACGGGCCAGGTTGGCGCGAGATAGCTATTGAGTTCCTGACGACGCGGATGTGGCGCACCTCCAAGCGGCCATGGCCTTTGTCAAGGGTGGCGGCGGGCTGTTCAGGCAAACCAGGGGCGGGGCGCTTCACTAAACAAGACTCGGATCGCCTCGTGCAAGGTGCGTTGGTTGCGTTTGGCGATTAAACAGGTAATCGCCGCCTAAGCCTAGCAGATGATGACACCACTCCGTTTGCGTATGCAGCGCGTCGGCTGTCACGACACAGCCCGCCAAGTCCAAGCCTGCTACCAGCTCATACGCCGCCGCTTGCTCATGCCCTTTGCCCGCTACCATCGCTTGGCGCACCATCACCTGCCGTTCGACATCATACAAGCCGACCACATGCTGCGCCGCTTGGGCGCTGACAACTGCCTGCCGATGGCTGCCTCGCAATGTTTTGCCGTCAAGAGCCAGATGGCGCGCACCCGGCTGCTCCGCCGCCACGGTCGGCTCGCCCGCCACGGGCGTCGCTCCTAACAAGCAGGCGGCTAGGAGGCGATTGGCCCGCTACCGACACCTGCTCACAGTGGTGGCGGCAGGCATTGGCGCACGGCAGCCCCCTTTCCGGTAGCGGCAGTTGCGTGCGTAACCACTCCGCCCGCAGGCGCGCCCACTGCGCGATACCACTCAACGTCTGCTCCCCCGCCAGTTTGGCTAACAGCAAGATCGTCAACACTGCCGCCATTTCGTAGCGCCGTCCCCGCTGCCCGCCCATCCGGCACCACTTACGCCGCGTACAGGCGACCCGCCGCCACCTCTCCCCCTCCATCGGTATCTTAGATCGGGAGGCGGCATGCTGGCAACGGTGCAGAGTTGCGCGGTGGTGGGGTTGGAGGGGGTGCCGATTGCCGTGGAGGTGGATGTGTCGCGCGGGACGGCGGGGCATATCACGGTGGTGGGGCTGCCCGATGCGGCGGTGCGAGAAAGCATCGAGCGGGTGCGGGCGGCGCTGATGAACAGCGGCTGCTATTTCACCCGCCACCGTCTGACGGTCAACCTCGCGCCAGCGGACATTCGCAAGGTGGGGCCGGTCTACGATCTGCCGATTGCGGTGGGCCTCCTGCTGGCGACGGGGCAGTTGTACGCCGACCTGTCGGATGCCATGTTGATCGGCGAGTTGTCGCTGGATGGGGCAGTGCGCCACGTGAGCGGCGTGCTGCCCCTGGCGCGGCTGGCGCGGGAGACGGGCATGCGCCGCCTCTTTGTCCCCGCGGTGGATGCGCCCGAGGCGGCCCTCATCCCCGATGTGGATGTGTACGCCATCGGCTCCCTGATGGAGTTGGTGGGCCACCTGAGCGGCGAGGCTCCGCTGCGCCCCCTTGACCCAACCGTGGCCCCGGATGCCGAGCGCGCTACCCTCGAGCACGCTGCCGATTTTTGCCATATCAAGGGGCAGGAGCACGCCAAGCGAGCGCTGGAGGTGGCGGCTGCGGGCGGGCATAACGTGCTGCTGAGCGGCCCGCCGGGCAGCGGCAAGACGCTGATGGCGCGCTCGCTCCCCTCCATCCTGCCGCGCATGACGCTCGACGAGCAGTTAGAGATCACCTCCATCTACAGCGTCGCTGACCAGTTGCCGCGCGACACGCCCCTCCTCCAGCACCGCCCCTTCCGCGCCCCGCACCACACCATCTCGCATGCGGGGCTGGTGGGCGGCGGCAACTGGCCGCGCCCCGGTGAGATCTCGCTGGCCCATCGCGGCGTGCTCTTTCTGGACGAGTTCCCCGAATTTGGCTCCAAGAACCTGGAAACCCTGCGCCAGCCGCTGGAGGACAAGAGCATCACCATCTCGCGGGCGCGCGGCTCCCTCTCCTTCCCCGCCGCCTTCGTCCTCGTCGCCGCCATGAACCCCTGCCCCTGCGGCTTCGCCAGCGACCCCGTGCGCGAGTGTACCTGCTCGCCGGGTACCATCGCCCGCTACCAGCAGCGCATTTCCGGCCCCCTCATGGACCGCTTCGACATCCACATCGAAGTGCCGCGCGTCGAGTGGGACAAGCTTTCCTCCGAGCGGTTGGGCGAACCGTCCAGCGCTATTCGCGCACGGGTGGAGGGCTCACGGCGCATCCAGCAGGGGCGCATGGAGCACCTGCCGCACGTCAAGTGCAACGCCGACATGGGCGTAGCCGAGATTCGCCAGTTCTGCCGCATCGAGACCGAGAGCCAGATGCTCCTCAAGGCCGCTGCCCAGCAGATGCAGCTTTCGGCGCGCGCCTATCATCGAGTGTTGAAGCTATCGCGTACCATCGCGGACCTGGATGGCAGGCCGGTGATTGGGACGGCGCACGTGGCGGAGGCGCTGCAGTATCGGCGGCGGGGGGCGGGGTGAGGAGGATTCTCAGAGCGGCAATACAAGCTTGACATTGGAATCAAGCGGCAAATTCGCCGCTGGCACCGTTCATCAAAATTCTTCTTCTGGTCTACAACCGATGCGTCGGTCAGCCTGCCGTGACGGGTTCGACAGGTTCCCGACTCGGCGCAGCGGAGAGAGGGCGAACGAAAGCGCCATCGCCTGAGGCACCAACTATTTGACCATCGCGGAAAATGGGCTTGCCCCGCAATAGCGTCTGCCGAATCTGCCCCTGGAAGGTCCTCCCCGTATAAAGGCGCTCGATGGGAGCCGCCTTGCTGAACCACTTGGAGCCATCCACTTTTTGTTCAGTAGCAGGATCGAAGAGAACGATGTCCGCATCGGCACCTACCTCGAGTGCTCCCTTGCGCGGGTAAAGATTGTAGAGTTGGGCAGGCCGTGTGGAGACCAGTTCAACGGCGCGACTGAGGGAGAAGCGCCCACGCTGCGCCTGATCGAGAACAAAGGGATATAGCACTTCAAGGCTTGGCACCCCCGGCGGGGCCAGCCAGATATTTTCATAGCCTCGCTCCTTCTCCGCCAGAGAGAAGGGGGAATGGTCCGTCGTAATCAGGTCAATCGTGCCATCCTCTAGCGCTGTCCACATCGCATCCACATCTTCTTGGCTGCGTAACGGCGGGTGAATCTTGCCGAACGGTCCGATCTCCGCGAGTTTATCTGCTGTAAACAGGAGATGATGGACGCAGACCTCCGTTGTCACTCGAATGCCGCGCCGCCGGGCGTCCCGGATCAGTTCTGCGCCCGCCGCCGTACTCAGATGTGCAATATGAACTCTGCCGCCGACCTCGCGGGCCATCGCCAGCAGCAGGGCAATGGCGGTGCTCTCGGTCACTGGTGGCCGCGACTCGACATGGGCCTGCACATCGAGCCGCCCCGTCGCGCGCATCCTGGCCTCAAAGTATTCAAGCAGCAGATTGTTCTCAGCATGGAAGACGGATGGCAGATTATAGGGCTGAATGATCTCCAGCAATTCGAGCAACTGCGGTTCATTGGTGACGCACAGGCCGCCGAATTCATCATCCCGGCCCTCCGGCGCCGCTGTCATGAAGGTCTTAAAACCGATGGCGCCGGCCTCCACCATGCCTTTGATCTCTTGGGGGTCCATCGCCCCAGGCGCGGCATAGAGGCCAAAGTCCACATAGGCAGTCCGCTCGGCGAGCGCCTTTCGTGCCTCCAGCACGGCCACTGTGGAAGTGCTCGGTTTGGAAATCGGCATTTCCAGAATTGTCGTTACGCCACCCGCCGCCGCCGCGCGCGTCTCGGTGGCAAAATCGCCCCGCGCGGGGTAGGCAGGCGCGCGGCAGTGAACGTGAACATCCACCGCGCCCGGCAGCACATAGAGACCCGTCGCATCAATGATGGTCCCTCGAGGAACGGCGCGCCCAGGTTGCTGAACCTCCGTAATAATCCCATCCTCGACAATCAGGTCCGCCTTGACGATGGAGTCGTGACGTACAATCGTGCCGTTCACGACGGTGGCAGCGCTCATGTATGGAATCCTTGCTTCTTCGATGGATTACAGGTGTTTCGTAAACCAGCCTATGATGCGCCGCAGTCGCTCAATGCGGTTGCCTGGACTGCCACCACGTACAAGACCGTGGTTTTCCCCCTCGAAGATGACCATCTCAACGGGGCGGCCCAGCCAGCGGAGCCGGGCGAATAGCTCCTCGCCCTGTGACAGCGCGCAACGGTGGTCCTCAGTGCTGTGAAGGATGAGCAGCGGCGTGTGAATCGCTTCCGCGTGCGCGAGCGGCGAGTTCTCCCACAGGCGGTGCACATCCTCCCACGGTGCACTCGCCCCTTCGCTTATCGCCTGTTCCGGGCCGTTGTCCGACGTGCCGAACTTGCTCACGAGGTCTGTAATCGAGCGCTGCGTGACGGCGGCGGCGAAGCGGTCCGTGTGGCCGATGATCCAGTTGGTCATGTAACCACCACAACTGCCGCCCGTGACCCCCAGGCGCGCCGCGTCCACATAGGGGCGCAGAAGGAGGTCGTCTACGCCGCGCATGATCTCCCCGAACTCTGCGTGCTGCTTGCCATAGTAATTTCCGAGCGCGTGCGCCTGCCCATAGCCTGCTGTTGTGCCACGCTGGTTGAAGTAGACCACGCCCAATCCCGCGTTCGCCATGCACTGCAACTCGTGGTTAAAGTCCCACGAAAACATAGAACAGTGGACATAGACGATGAAGGGGTAGCGCCGCTCCGGGTCGAAGTCGAGCGGCGGTAGCTCCCAGGCGTGGACACGATTTCCGTCCAGCCCCTCGTACCAGTACTCGCGCGGCTCCGCCAGACGATGCGCCCCCAGCCAGGGGTTGAGGTCGGTTAGGCGCGTCGTTTCTTCCCCCTGCATCAGGTAGAGATCACCTATGCTGTTGGGTGAGGCCATGCCGAAGGCGACTCTGTCGTTTTCGGCGGGGGAATACTCGAAGATGACGGAATGCTCCCCGGCCTGCCGGCGCCATTCGCCCTCAGCAGTCACGCTATATAGATGGGTAGCGCCTTGCTCGGTGAGTAGGAAGCTGATGGGCCCGCGCCCGCCCGGCCACCGCACCGTGATGTTGGTGAGGCCGGCGCGCTGGTCGGCCACTGCGTAGTTGCCCACCGTCTGGTCGACCTCGGCGGTGAGGTCCCTCGTCTCGCCACTCCCCTGCTCGTGCAGCCACACATGGTAGAACAGGCGGCGATTGACGGGAGGCTCGGCCCGATACCCGGCGAAGGCCATCGCGCCATCATCCTCACGCCACTGCGGGCTGACCGCAGCCCCTGTCCAGCCGGGGATGAGCGGCGTCACGCTTCCATCCGCTATATCGTGGAGCAGAATCTGGCCCTGTCCGAGGGGCGTATCCTGCTCGCGCGCGGTGGCGACATAGGCCAGCCTATCACCCTTCCAACTCCAACGAGGCTGGCCGTAGTCGCACTCGCCGCCCGTGAGCTGCGCCCACTCGTCGCGCTCTATGTCAAGGATCCAGATGTGGCGGAAGCGGTCATGCACCCACCCCGCGCCATCCTGCTTGTAGCGCAGGCGGCGCACCACGCGAATCGTTGGCGCAGGCACGCCAGGGCGGGCGCGCCAGTCGGCCTCCCGCCACGTCTTCGTCCAGCGGCTGGCGGCGATTCGCTTGCCGTCCGGCGACCAGTCGAGGTCGGACGGTGGCGCGCCCTCGACGCCGTAGCTTCGCAGAAATCCCCCGTCAGCATCGTGAACCTCGACCTGGACGTGCTCCTCGCCCTGCCAAACGAAGGCCAGCCGCGCCCCGTCACGGCTCCACGCAAGGGAGGAGGCGCGACCTGGCCGCGTGAGCTTCCGCGCCTCCCCTGTGGCAACGTTGACCAGGTACACGTCGCTCAAATAGCCGTTCTGCGCGACGTCGGAGCGGCGGACGGTGTAGGCAACGCGGTAGCCGTCCGGGGCGATGGCAACCTCCTCCAGCCACGCGAAGCGCAACAGATCTTCGGGGATCAGCCCGCGTAGCGTGGTTTCGCGCTGGTCAATAAGCGGGAGTGACTGCACCCTCAGTTGCCCTTTCCGGGTTGGCGACAGTCAACCGCAACAGCGCACCAAGGTCCGTCTCCGCTTCAAGGTTCATGCAGCGCTGGTAGAGTTCGTCTACCTGCTCCCTCGGCAGCAGGTCGCGCGTGAGCGCGCCGAACTTGTTGCGAAGTTCCTCATCGCTCATGGGGAGTTCGGGCTCACCCTTCGCATATTCCGTGTATCCCTCGTAGTGCTTGCCATCGCGCAGTTGAATCTCCACCCGACAGCCATTCTTGTCAGGGTAATTCGCCTGAATTTCAGGGTCTACTTCTAGCTCCACGACGTTCCGCAGGCGCTCCACGGCGGGATCGTCCCAGTATCGGTAATCATCGGGCCAAGTGCTATGTCGCACTAATGCCACGGCGGTGGCGACGCGAATGCTGAGGCCCGCCACTTCCCGACTGGGGGGATTCGGGTCAATGCGGAAGGAGGGTTGCAGGGCATACTGATAGGTCCGCACCGTTACCCGTTCAATCTCATCCGGGTCGGGCTGGACCTCCTTGAGGATTTGCTGCACAGCGTCCACGGCCTGATGCGTATGTCGGCAGCCCCCGTGCAGGCTTGAAGGCTGTGGTGACAATGGCGAAGTGTTCGCCCAGATCATCAAAGAGGGCGGGGTCGTAGCTGCCCTCACCGAAGGCGCGGAAGAAGCCATACTCCCCGTCCAACCCACCGCGCGGTCCGTAGAAGTTGCTGGCGGCGAGGCGCATGGCGAAGACGCCATTGCGCGCGGCGAAGCCAGCTATCAAATCTTTGGTGTCGCACTGTCCGCGGTCATAAACGTACTGCTCTGTGCCCGACGAGAGGTCCGCACCCAGGGCGATGGCATGTGCCAGTCTCTCTTGGTCTAGCCCCGCACACAACCCCGAGACGAGCGCACTGGCAATCGCGCCGATTGTCCCTTTCATGTCGAGACCACGAGCGCGTTGCGCGTAGCGGACTGCAAGCCCAACCCGCACAGCAAGGTCATAAGTCACCACAATCGCGCGGACAAGCTCGCGCCCGGAGACCCCATATCGTTCGCCCACCGCCAGTGCCGCTGGAATGACCTGAGAGGCGATGTGGCTGGCGGAACGGTGCGAGTCGTCCATCCCCAGAATTTTAATCATGGTTGCATTGGCGAAGGCCGCGCCCTCCAATGTCGATTGTCGACCATCGCCGATAATCGTGGCGTCCACTCCTGGGGTCCCCTCGACGGCGAACCGGACCGCCTTCCGACCTAGCTCTCGCTGGTAGCCGCCCAGCCCCGTGCCAAGCGAATCGAAGACGAGCCGCCGGACGGCGTGTCGCGCCTCGGTCGGGATGGCGCTGTAAGGTAGCTCGCTGGCGTGTTGCGCCAGCCGCTCGATGAGTGTGAGCCGTCCAGGCATGGTTTTTTCTCCTCTCGTGAATGTGACGACACGGTCACAACAACGGCGTCCGACTACTCCGCGCGCGGCGTCACCGCTACGAGCGAGAGCAACGTTTCAATGGCATATTGAATGTCCTCGGGGGTCAACTCGATGCTGACGGGCAGGCAGAGAAGCTCCGCCGCGAGCTGGTCTGAGACGGGCAGAAGGTCCGCGCCTCGTATGCCGCTAGCGTAGACTGGCTGGCGATAGATAGGCGGCGCGTAGTGCAAGACGACCTCGACACCCGCCGCGCGCATCCCCTCGTAAATCTGCTGCTGGTGAGGCACACGAACGGTGTACGCCCGAAAGGTCGGGTAGGACTCCACCCGGAAGAGGGGGAGGGCCACGGCGCTGCCGCGCAGACCCTCGGCGTAGGTCATTGCTACTTCGCGCCGCTTCCGAGTCCAATCGGCCAGGTAGGGCAACTTGACGAGGACGAGCGCCGCCTGAAGCGTGTCGAGAGGGACGTTGTACCCCTCAATGATATGAGACTGATAGGGCCCCCCACCCGCGGGCCGGTGGGGCGAGTGGCCATACTCGCACAGGAGGCGGGCACGCTCCGCGACCGCCTCATCGTTTGTCGTCAGCATCCCTCCGTTAGAGACAGACCCCATTGGTTTGAAGGGCGCAAAGCTGTAGACCGCGATGTCCGCGAAGGTGCCTACGGGCCTTCCGTAGTCCTGCGCCCCCATTGCCAAGGTAGCATCCTCCACAAGCTTGAGGCCGTGGCGATCCGCCACTTCGCGCAGGCGGCAGACATCTGCTGGATGCCCGTACAGGTCCACGGGCAGCAGGGCTTTGGTGCGCGTGGTAATCAGTGACTCAACCAACTCAGGGTTAATGGCGTAGTCATCGAGCGTGACATCGCAGAGAACCGGCACTGCTCCACAATGGGAGATGGCCGCTGTGGTCGAAATGTCGGAGTTGCCGACGGTAATCACCTCGTCGCCGGGGCCGACGCCGCATGCACGCAGGGCAAGGAATAGTCCAATCGTGCCAGAATGGACCGCTACGGCATACTGCTTCTGGACCGCACGAGCAAATTCCGCTTCCAGCCGCTCGCGCATGGCAGCCCCGTGAGAGGGCGAATCGAAAAGAATCGGTTCGATGGCGGCCAGAATCTCATCGCGCATGAGGCGGTGTGTCGCTCCAAGGCGCGAGCGCGGCACGCGAAACGCCGTCGCTGGTCTTTCTTGCTGCTCTACCACCTCAGACACGCAGTCGTGGGTCCAGCAAGTCACGGAGCCAGTCGCCCAACAGCACGACACCGAGCACAGTTATCGTGATGGCGACGCCGGGAAAGGTCGTCATCCACCAGGCGCTGCCAATGTACTGTCGGCCATCAGCGAGCATGATGCCCCAGGTAATCTCGGGCGATTGCACGCCGAGGCCCAGGAAGCTCAACGAGGACTCGGCCAGAATGACGGTGCCTACCTGGAGCGCGCCAAGAACGATGGCCGACGCCAGCACATTGGGAATGATGTACCTAAACATGATTTTCAGGTTCGACTGGCCAATTACTCGCGCCGCCATGACATACTCCAACTCGCGCACGACCAGCACCTCGCTTCGCACCACGCGAGCATAGGTCACCCACCCCGTCAAGGCCAGGATAAGAATGATTGTTCCCAGA
Organism: uncultured Chloroflexia bacterium; assembly: GCA_963721895.1. Lineage (GTDB taxonomy): Bacteria > Chloroflexota > Anaerolineae > Ardenticatenales > Ardenticatenaceae > CAVRLZ01. The sequence continues at coordinate 318,551 of CAVRLZ010000003.1, forward strand.
CCTGCCCCGACGATGCCCGCCACAGCGACAACGAGCACGATAAATGGGATCCCCAGCAACGCATCCATGATGCGGCTGAGTATTGTATCCACCCACCCACCGAAGAACCCCGCAATGACCCCATAGACAACGCCAATCAGGCCCGCCAGCAGGGCAGTGACCACCCCGATCGTGACCGAAACGCGGCAGCCGATAATGATGCGGCTCAGAATGTCGCGCCCCAACTGGTCTGTACCCAGAATATACGAGCCTGTGCTGTCGACAAAGCCTGGGGGCTTGAACCGTGCGCGCAAGTTGTGCTGCGTGGCGTCGTGCGGCGTGATAGCTGGACCGAAGACCGCCAGACAGAGGATGATGAGCACAATCAACAATCCAACCATCCCCGCCGGGCTATGGCTCAACGACTTAGCAGTCCGCCCCAGCCTGGCACGGACCGAACTGCTGTCCGTCAGTCCGATGGGTTTGATTCCACTGAGAGTCGTCGTAGAAGAAGCTTCCATGCAGCGCCTTACCTAGTTGTAGCGTACACGAGGGTCAATAAACGTATACAGCAGGTCAACGGCCAGATTAATCAGAACAAAGGAGAGCGCGAACCAGAAAAGACCCGCCTGCACGATAGTCATATCACGCACGTTGATGGATTCAATCATCAGACGGCCCAAGCCGGGCCAAGCGAACACGACCTCGACGATCACGGCACCGCCCAGAAGCCAACCAAGCTGAAGCCCAAACGCCGTTGTGACGGGAATCAGTGCGTTCCGTAGCGCATGTCGGAGCGTCACCACATAAGGCGCCAAGCCTTTGCTATGAGCGGTGCGGATGTAATCCTGCCCCAACACTTCCAGCATCGCGGAGCGTGTCAGGCGGGAGAGACGCGCGGCCATGCCCGTACCGAGGGTAATAGAGGGCATGATGAGAGCCGCTGGGCTTTCCGCCCCAAAGGCGGGCAGCATCCGCAACTGCACCGAGAACAACAAAATCAGCATTAACCCCAGCCAGAAACTGGGCATCGCCGTGCCAAGTGTCGCCAACACTGTACTGAACAGGTCAATCAGGCTGTTGCGGCGCAACGCTGAGATGACGCCGAGAGGAAGGGCGATCACCAACCCGATTAGGGCTGAGGATCCGGCGAGAAGATAGGTCCACTTCAGGCGCTCCATCACCATCTCCATGGCAGGGCGACGGTACTGGATAGACTGCCCGAAATCCCCGGTAATTGCCTTTCGTAGGAAGATGACGTACTGCTCAAGCAGGGGTTTATCGAACCCCCACGCGACCCTGAGTCGTTCAATCTGCTCCTGACTAAAGGTCGGCGGGGCCAGGACGGTAACTGGATCCCCCCTCAACCGCACCAGGAAGAAAACGATCAGGGAAATGATGAAAACAGTCATCACCACTTGAACCAACCGGGCCAGGACATATCGCTGCATGGGGTCTCCTCTCGAACAACGGCGCTACGCCTGAGATACTGGGATGGCGAGGGGAGTCAGGGACTCCCCTCGCAACGTGTGATCTCGCGGGGTTGAATCTACGTCCTACTCGCGTACTCGCAGTTCGCGGAAGGTAAACCAGCCATCGGTACGCGGCGTCCACTCGAAGCGCTCGTTCATGCCCATCACGTTCTGGATCTGGTAGAGCGTCACGGTGTCAGCCTCGTCTAAGTAATACTGCCACCACTCGTCCCAAAGGGCGAGGCGCTCCTCGGGGTCAACGGTGTCCAGAATCTGCTGGCCGATTGCGTCCCACTCTTCCACGCAGTACTGGCGGTACGTCTGCACCCAGTCACACTTATAGAAGAGGGGCACGAGGGATGGGCTGCTGCCCAGCGTAATGAGCACGACCTCACGGTTGTTGCCAGGGGTCATGATCTGCTCCTGGAAGGCGGGTGCGTCCAACACGTTCAGGTTCACCTCGAACCCAACCTCTTCCAGCATCACCGCTATTACCTCGGCCACTTCCTTCTCGCTGCCTGACTGGAAGGCGGGCGCATCGATGTTCACGACGGGGCGGTTGCCCGCATCCGGGTCGTAACCCGCTTCGGCAATAAGCTCACGCGCGAGCTCAGGGTCGTACCACTCGGCGATGAACTCCGTCGTGCCATACGTTTCGGCATAGCCCTCTGGCTGGTCAGGCGGTACGCGGACCAGAGCCGGAATGGCGGCACCCTGCACCTCGGCCAGCAATTCGCGGTCAAGTGCGTGGCTTATGGCCTGGCGAATCTGCTTGCTTTCCGTGGATACGGCATAGTCCGGATACATTTCCTGCATTGCGCCAAAGTCGGAGCCCGTGCGGAGGTAGAGGTGGTGGCCACGTCCACCTGTCTCCTGCATGAGGGTAATACCTTCAGCCTGCTCCACACGCTCGCGGTCTGGGGCGGGAATCCCGGGAACGAAGTCCACCTGCCCCGCCAACAGCGCGGCCACCTGACTCGCTACTTCCGGGATGACCTGGTAAATGATGCGGTCCACTTCAGGGCGACCACCCCAGTAATCATCCCACGCCTCCAGCACGTAGCGCTCGCTGTCGGTGAACTCGACGAGGCGGTACGGTCCGGACCCTACGGGCGAGCGGGCGAACTCTTCCTCACCTACCTCTTCCATGTAGTCAGGGGGCAGGATTTCACAACCGTTGTAGCTGATATCGTACTCCAGATAGGCATGCGGCCCATCAGTGGTCACGTCAACCGTTAGCTCGTCCACCACTTCTACATCGGTGATGAACTGCCACTGGGGATGGACAAGGAAATCTTCGCGCGTGCGAACGCGGTCCAGATTCCACTTCACGGCTTCCGCATCCAGGACCTCGCCGTTGTGGAAGGTCAAGCCCTCGCGCAGGTAGAAGCGCCACGTATCCTCGTCCATGGCTTCCCATCGCTCGGCGGCTTGCCCTTGATAGCCAGAGCCGTCCCCGTTGCGCCAAATGAGGCAGTCATAGATGGAGTTCGTGATCCAGTGCGTGGAACCGTACCACGTCACGGGCGCGTCCATCGTGTAGACCGGGCCGGGATGGGCGAAGGTAAAGGTGACCATCTCACCATCATCCTCCTCTTCAACCGCCGCTTCCTCGGTGGGTGCCTCTTCTTCCTCAACCGCCGGCTCCTCGGTAGGCTCCTCAGCGGGCTCTTCCTCTTCAGCCGCCTCTTCTTCCGCCGGCTCGTCGGTTGGCTCCGGCGCGGATTCCCCCGTATCCGGTGCCCCTGGCTCCGGGCTGGCGGTTCCGCCGCAGGCCACGAGGAGCCCCAGCACCAACAACAACAGCAGACTGAACCTCATGACTGACTTCAGTTTCTTCACAGTCTCTCCTCCTGAGAAATGCAGAGTTTGTACAGCATGGATAGAGATTCCACCTGTCAACACGACGCGAATGACTAGCTCGATCCTGAAATGGGGGCTGACCCATGGCGGCTATTTACAGGCGCGCCATCTGCGGCGACTGGCGCGTACCGCCATGCACGGCCACGGCCTTTCATTCTGACAAATGACCTCCTTTCAATAGGCTGGAGCACCCGTGCTATACAGAGCACGCGCCCATCGGCTGGCCGCGATTCCCCCCAGGTGAATCATTGCCTGGAGCGCCTTGAACGAGAACGCGGCGTCCTCGTGGCGGTACGCCACCGTGCGCGGTCCTACCCGCGCGGCCCCCGGAACCATCTCCGCCATGTCGGCCTCGGCGGAGCGGAGAAAATCAATCTCGACTGCCAGTGGGGGTTCCGGCCTCCAGGGGCGTGGCAGATTCCGTAGCGACGCCTCCGCTGCCGCACGCACCCGCGGCTGGACCTCCTGGGGGGCGGGCACGCGCGCAGCGAAGCGTCCCAGCCCCTCCTTCACGGAGACCGTCGCAATGTCGCCCAGCAGGTCCGTCGCTTCCTGCGTGCCGGCGCGGTCACCCGTCACCAGGGCGACAGGTACGCCAAAATGACCAGCGTAAGCGGCGTAGATTCCAATCTCGCCCACGGGCGTCCCGTTCAGCCGGACCTCACTGATGGTAGCCGTACTTACCGTATGGTCGAAGTGGGCAAACTGCGTCCCCATGCGGGCATGAAATCCTAGCAGAAAAAGCGCGCCGAAGCTTTCGTCCAGGCCAGGCATCACACCAGGGAGCGCATACGTACCGGAAATCTGTTCCGCCGCCGGGTGCAGCTCCTCGCGCAGCAGGTTCTCGCCCGCGTCGTGCCCATCTTTCACCCAGACACGGCGCGCGCCCCCCGCCAGGGCGCCTTCCACCGCTGCGTTCACCTCGGCGGTCATCAACTGGCGTCCACGCCGCGCCCACTCACTATGACCCACGCGGATCATGCTGGCGTCCGTGATGCCGGAGATACATTCCATGTCAACGACGATGTAAACGTCCATCTGCCCTCTTTGTGTGACGGCGCTAGCGTCCCTGCGCCTCGTAGCCGGCCAACTTGGCCACATCAATCTGGATGCCCAAGCCCTGGCCCTTCCGGAGTTCTGGAACAGCGCCGCGCGTTGCTAGATAGCGGTAAACGTCGCCCTTGATGGCCTCGGCGCCCTCGCTGTACCAGGGCATAGGAGCCAACGTCTGGCCCAGCCCAACCATCGCCGGGTCCGTTCATCTGTCCAGGCGAATGTGGTAACGGTTCGCGGTGTGCGGCGACATACGAACCGCGCCCTCCGGTGTCACCAGGAAGTTGTCCGAGACGAGGAAGCCGCGGCTGTTCTCCAACACGGTTCCCGGGTGGAAGGAGAGAACCATGTTGGGCTTCAAGACGAAGTTGGGCGACGCCGCCGAACTCGGCCCATCGCTACCGTCCAGCCCGGTACTGTGGCAGTCAGGCGTGTGCTTGCCATCCACCGGGAAGCCAAGCTCGCGCAGCGTCTGGTCATTCGCCTCGGAGACCATCGCGTAGGTGTTGCCTGCTTTGGCGGCCAGCGAGGAGTTCTCCACCGCGCGCAGGTAGCCGTTCAGGAGGGAGCTCACCTCATCCGGTAGCTCGATGAAGGAGTATATCGTCGTCATTTCCAGCCAGTAACCCCAGGGCGACTCGTAGACGATCTCGAAGTTAATAATGTCGTCTTCCTTCATCGTCAACTCTTTGGCCGTGGGCACCGTGTAGGGCGTTATATCGAGCGAGAGCTTGGTTCGCCCCCAAAATGCCCCGAAGGACTTGACGTAGGCTTCGGTGGCGGCGCACACATCCCAGTAGCGGGCGCCCACCCGCGCGTGGTCGCGGAACACGTCAAGCGAGGCATCCAGAATGGCACCGTTCTGCTGGATCGCTTCCAGTTCAAAGGGGGTCTTGATCTGGCGAATCGCATTGTACTCGCCGCTCGCCTCCACCATCTCGAACCCCTCGAGCGCGCTCTGGTACTTGGGAAGCTCACCCACGCTGAGGAGCTTGTTCATGTTGACGATGCCGACGCGCCGCGACCCGGCGGCGGCCGCGTACTCCCGCGCGAGTTCGGCGCAGCGACCCACCACATCGCTCGGCGACTCGACGCGTTTGGGGTCGGTGGTCGTTTCGTTGCGGCTCCACGCCGCCTGGTAGGAACTCCATATCTCGAGCCAGGGCTCAGGGTCATCCTGGCCCAGAACCGCGTGCCCCGCCCCACCCCACAGGTGGGCGTTGGTGACATATCGAATCGCCCCCATCGAACCGGGCGCTCCGCTGCCCAGGATGATGAGCGCGCCCAAATCCTTCTCGCGCATCATCGCCTGAATCCTCTCGATTCGCCGAGCGACATCGCGTTTCAAACCCTCGTGTGTCAGCATTGTCTCTTGCTCCTCTCGTGTTCTTTCATCTGTCACCTACCGTTATCATTTGTCGTCTACCGTCCCTCTCCGTCTATAGCTCCTTTAGCCGCGTGCCCCCGAACAGCGCCAGCAGGCACACCGCTGAGCAGATGGCCCCGCTCGTAGCGAGCACTCCCGTGATGTGCCACCGCTCGGCCAGCGCCCCAGCGCCCAGCGCCGCGAAGGGCAACAGACCCCATACCATTGCGTACATAGCCAGGATTCGTCCCCGCAACGTGTCGGGCACGCGGCTCTGGTAGAGGACGTTCGTGAGCGTCATAAAGACTCCCGACAACAGCCCCACGATAAATATCAGGGCGAGGGCAACCCCCAATTGCCGCGAGGTTGCAAAGAGCGCCAGGGCCACTCCCAGAAAAAGCGAGGAGTAGAGCACCGCCACCCCCTTCGGAATCCGCTCATTGATCGCAATGATGCCAAACCCTGCTAGTCCAATCCCTAGGCTCGACGTTCCGGCTAGCAGGCCCAGCGTCGAGGCGCCCGCATCGAGCACGTCACGGGCGTAGACGGGTAGCAATTTCTGGTATACTAGCCCGATGGGAACCGTCACCATCGCCAGCAGAGAGAGGGCGAGGAGGGGACGGTCCTGTCGCAAATAGGAGAGCGCCTCTTGCAACTCGTGCAGCATGTCCCTCGCCCCTTCCGCGGATGCGTGCGGCTCCTGTTCCGGCCCCGTGCCTCTGAACAAAAGAATGCCGATGATGCACAAGCCGACCAGCGCCACCAGCGTCTGCCACGTGCCGATGGTCTCCACCATAACGCCTGCCACCACGGGCCCAATGAACCCCGCGAGTCGTGTGCTGGAATATTCCAGCGTGGCAGCGGTGGGCAGCACCGCGAAGGGAATAAGCGTCGGCAGCAGCGCCTGTCTTGCGGGCGCATAGAGCGAGAAGGCGCTACCCGTCAGGAAGCTTGCCGCCAAAAAGAGCAGGGGGGCCTCGCGGTTCGTTGCCGTGCCCACCGCCAGCAGCGATAGCGAGAACGCTGTCAGCGCCAGGGAAAACGCCACCATTCGCTGTCGCTTGAAGCGATCTGCCAGTACGCCCGTGAAAGGGGAGAGCACCAACAGCGGTAACCCGTAAGCGAAGGCGACTATCCCCACCCAGAAGGCCGACCCCGTTGCTTCCAGCACCTGCCAGCCTAGGACTAGCAATTGCATCTGCATCGTGATCTGCGTCAGCACGCTCCCTGCGAAGTAGTGGCGGTATGGACGGTAGCGAAAACTGGTGGTCCAGCGGCTCGTCCACGGACTCGCCGCTACCGTTGCGTCCTCCGACAGGTCTGCATTAGCTGTCATGTGGCTCTTGCTGGCTCCTGCCCGTCTGAACTTGTTAAGGTACGGAACGAGACCAATGGTCTCTAGCCTGCCGGAACCTCTTCCACCAGATCGCCGAGGATGGCGAGCGTCTCATCCTCCGGCAGCACGGGCCACGACGCCCCCGCGAAGAGCATGATGCCCTGGCGCGGCGCGCGGATTTCCTGTATCACGTTTCCCTCAAAGGGGTGGCGAACAATGCCCAGGGCTTCGCCCTCTTCTACCAGTTTCCCGCGCTTCGCCTTGTTCATGAAGGTAAAGCCGCGCTCGCCACTCGGCTTCAGAACCGTGTGCTGCTGAATGACCAACACCTGCTCGGATGCTCCTTCATGCTCGCCTGCCAGCATTCCCAGATGTTTCATCGCCCTCAGCACCGCTGTCTGCACCCGTTCCAGGTCTTCCTCGCGGTGGTCTCGTAGGCCGGGCCCACCACCAATCCACGCCGTCACGACGGTTTTCCCGTCGCGCGCCGCTTCCGAGGCGATGGAGGCATCGGACGGTTGGCCGAGCAGCACTTGTGGCAGGCCGAGCGCCACCGCCAAGTTACGGGAGCGATCCACCGCCCCCTCCGCGAAGACCCCGGCGTAGCGGTGATAACTCCACTGGGCGCCCGTGCGGATTTCCAGCACCGCGTCCGCCTGGGCCACTACCTCATTGAAGTAGGTGTGAACCAACTGCTCGCTAACCGAGCCTCCCTCTCTGCCGCGCCCTAGCGCATTCAGATTCTTGTTGTCCCACACCGCGTTGATCTGCTCGAACTCGAACCCCGATGTGTTCAACAAGGGAACCACCAGCAGGGTGCCAGAAAGCTGCGAAGGGTCCAGCCCTTCCACGATCTGGGGCAATATCATTGCGGGTTCAATTTCCAGCCCGCTCACGCCCGCCTGCACCAGCAGGGTCGGTCCCTCCTGCGCACCCTGAACGATGTGCAGAGGAAGGTGGACCGCAAAGCGTCCATGCGTCTGCGCTGCCTCCAGGAACCCAAAGGCTTTCTCACCGTTGTTGGCCTCTATCGCGCCAATCTTCATAGCTCAAATCTCCTTGTGGCGCCTAGTCGAACGAAAGGTACAGGTCGGTAGTGCGGCGGTCTTCCACGCGGTCAATCTCGCCGAGGATACCTATTGAGGTCGCTCCAATCGTTGGCCACTCCTGGCCGCTCGGAATCACAATGGCATCGCGTGTGTTGGGGATTTCCGCCAGCAGTTCGCCTGTGTAGGGGCTAATGAGTGACGCATACGCCTCACCCTGCCGCAACTTCTCCCCGAACCCTTTGTGACGGATAAACATCCCATCCACATCCGGCTTCCACAGCACCACGTTGGCGTTGTAGACCGTGCAGAGTGGCCCGTCCGATTCAAACTCGCCTTCAATCATCCGCATAGACTTCATGACGTTCCAGATACCGCGCTCTGCGTCCCGTACGTTGTCCTCGCCGTTTTTATACCAGCCCGTGCCACCCCCGAACTCTAGTGTAATCTGCACGACCCCGGCGTCCTCAATCGCCTCTTTGGCCGTGTTCGCGCCGAAGGTCCCTGGCGGGAAGAAGGCAGCTTGGTCCAGCCCAAAGGCCACCACCAGCTTGCGCCGCTTCTTCTCAATCTCCGTCAGGTTTGACGGGTCACTCTCCGCAGAGAAGAGCACGTATCGCTCGTAGGCGGTGCGCGCCCCTGCGTGGAAGTCCACCATCACGTTTGCCTTTCGGATGACCTCTTCAAAGTAGACGTGCGCCACCTGGTCCGAGACCGACCCCTTCTTCTTGCCGGGGAAGAGGCGACTGATGTCCTTGCCGTCCACCCGCGACCCGCGCTCGCCCAGTTCAAAGCCCACGCGGTTTACAACAGGGACCGCGATGACCGTGCCCCGAATCGCTTTGGGGTCTAAGTTCCCGATAAAGTTCAGTATGGCGATGGAGCCGATGACCTCGCCACCGTGAATCGCGCCCTGCACCAGCAATGTCGGTCCTGGCTCCGCCCCGACAAATAGATGCACTGGAATATCCGGGTTGAGGCCGGAGCGACCCTTTGCAGTCTCAAGGTAGCCGAAGGCGTGCTCGCCCGGCCCCGCTTCGATGTTTCCAACCCTCATGCTCTGGCCCTTTCTGCGTTGATCGACGCCTCGATTTCCAGTGGCTGCGTGCCGAGGTACTTCTGGAACCAGCCCGCGATACGGTGCACCCGCTCGATGCGGTTGCCAGGGCGACCCCCGCGCGAAAGCCCGTGATTCTCACCCTCGTAAATCACCATCTCTACCTCTTTGCCCCGCCAGCGTAGCGCCGCAAAAAGTTGCTCCGCCTGCTCCAGAGGGCAGCGATGGTCCTCCGTGCTGTGCTCGATGAGCAGGGGGGTGTTCACGCGGTCAATGTATGCCAGCGGCGACTGTCGCCATGTCCCCTCGAGGTCTGACCACGGATCGGTGCCTGCTTCGCCGCGCGTGTATTCCGGTCCCAAATCCGACGTGCCGCAGAAGCTGATGTCGTTGGAGATCGAGCGCTGCGTCACGGCGGCCTTGAAGCGGTCCGTGTGCCCGACAATCCAATTCGTCATGAAGCCGCCGCAGCTACCGCCCGTCACGCCCAGGCGCTCGCTGTCCACGTAAGGGCGCGTGATCAAATCGTCCACGCCCAGCATCGTCTCCACATACTCTGCACCGCCCTGGTCACCCTCGCTGGCTCGTGTCCAGGCCTGCCCGTAGCCCGCCGTCGTGCCACGTTGGTTGAAATAGGCCACTACGTAGCCCAGCGTGTTGTAGCACTGCACCTCATGGTTGAAGTCCCACGAGAACATTGAGCAGTGGACATACACGATCGTCGGGTATTTCTTAGTGGGGTCCAGATCTGCCGGCGTCATAATCCATGCGTGAACCTTCGCGCCGTCTAACCCTTCGTACCAATATTCTTCCGGCACAGCCAACTTGTGGTCGCGCAGCCAAGTGTTGAGCATGGTCAGGCGGCGGCTCTGTCCATTTTCCAGGAGGTATAGGTCGCCTGGGTTGGAGGGGTCCGCCTGTCCATAAGCCACTCGCCCCCCCGCAATGGGGCTGTACTCGAAGGTCATGGACGGACCCTCCACCAGGCACTCGTACTGCCCCTCAGTGTTGATGCGATACAGGTGGGCGGCCCCCTGTAGCGTCAGCAGGAAGTAGATCCAAGGGTCGCCCTCCGGCCACTTCATCGTAATATTCGTCAGCCCCTTGCGCTGGTCCGCGACACCATAGTTGCCTACCTCATCCTCGATCTCCGGCGAAAGGCGGCGCGCCGTCCGCGCCTCCACGTCCGCCAGAAACGGGACCATGAAGATGCGGCGATTCGTCGGCACGGGGTTCGTGTGCCCCGCGAACGCGATAGAGCGGTCATCCTCGCCCCACACCGGGCTCCGGCACGCACCTATCCAGTTCGGCAGCAGGGGGTAAGGTGCCCCACTCGCATGGTCATAGATGAAGATGTGTCCCTGCCCCATCTCCACGTTTTGCTCCCGCGCGTGGGCGATAAAGGCCAGCCGCTCCCCCCTCTGGCTCCACTTCGGCTCGAAATAATCGCACTCGCTCGTCGTCACCTGATGGAGCTCGCCCGACCCCACTTCCAGAATCCAGATCTGCATAAAGCGGTCATGCACCCAGCCCGGCCCATCCTGCTTGTAGCGCAGGCGGCGCACCACGCGAATCGTCGGCGCGGGAATCCCTGGACGCGGCCCCTGGTCATCGGGGTGGCGCTGGTGTGTCCAGCGCACGCCCGCCAACTTCGTGCCATCCGCCGACCAGTCCAGCCCGGAGAACCCCTCGCCATCAAGCGGGTACTCCCGCTCCACACCGCTCTCTATATGGAGGACACGCACGCTGTTGCGGCCCTCCTCGCTCCACGCATACGCCACTCGCGTCCCGTCGCGGCTCCACGCAAGGGATGACGCCTGCCCGTCGGAGGTGGTGTGACGCTCTCCTTCCGCCTGATCCAACCGCCGTAGGTAAACGTGCGAGGCGTAACCGTTTGTCGGTACATCCGGCCGCCGCACCGTGTAAGCGACCACCTGCCCCGTTGGGTCCAGCGCGAGTTCATCCAGCCAGCGAAACTTCAGCAGGTCTTCGGGAATCAGCCCGCGCCGCTTGTCGTCGTACTGTACCATATCCGGCATGACTCCGGTTCTCCCCGTCATGCCGTCTCGCCAAGCGAGAGCAGGTTATCCACCGTCTCCTCAACCACGCCGAAGAAGCAACACCACTGCCCCGCCAGCACGGAGGGACGGGCACGCAACCCGAAAATCACGCCATCCCGCGGGGCGCGCACCGTCCCGACCACCTCCCCATAAAGGTTATAGATCTGCCCGATGAGCGTGCCTTCCGGAATTTCCGTCTCGAACGGAATCTCAGGGTTGCCGACGAACATTCCCGTTATCGGAGCCAGCAACGCAATCTGATAGCCCATGCGCCAGTTCGGGGCATACTCCGCCTTGCCCTCAATCATCTCGTAGTGGCGCATCACGTTCAGATAGCCCGCCGCCAAGTCATTCGCGATCTCGTGGAAGTCGCTCGTCAGCGTACGGCAGTTGCCGCCAAGTTCGACGGTAATGCCGCCCTTGCCCAGGCCACCGATCTGCGAGCTTGGGTTGCCCCCGCCCGTGCCGCTGCGAAACACAAGGGTCCAGTTCGGCCCCATCGCAGCCGCCAGTTCCAAACTTGGAGGGTTGTCGGAAGCGAAGATCATATGGGCCAGGTAGGAATGCTCGCCCCCCGAATGGATAGCGATCTGCAGGTCGCAGCTATCTTTCATCGCCTGCCAGTGGGCATAGGCGACGCGCTCCGTCGGGTAGCCCTGCTCCTTGCCCGGGTAAATCCGATTCATGTCATGAGCGAAGGTGTCAAGAGGGTCGCCGCGCAGGCCTGCGGTGAACGCTTCCACGTTCATCACCGGGACGGCGACAACCGTACCGCGCAGCTTTTGGGGGTCCAACTGCTGGAGCGTCAAGAAGATGGAGAACGGCCCCTCCGGCTCGTCGCCATGCGTCGCGCCGTTCAGCCACAGCGTCGGCCCATCCTCCGCCCCGCGCACCACGATGATCGGGATTTCGCGCTCGCGGCCATACATGTCCGCGCCGATGGGAATGCCACCGCGCGCGACCTCGCCTGGATTGACGGAGACCGTGCCGATGGTCAATGGTTCAGTCATTACAAGCTTCTCCTATAGTCACTGGTAGTCGCTGGGGATGTCAGTATTATTACAGCGGGAATGGCACGTTCAGGTCGCTAGCTAGCGATTCCAGTCCCCTTACGGTTTCTTCGTCCACCGGGATGCCGTTGCGCCGTCGCTCCTCCAGGCGGAGACTTTCCGCCTCGCCCGGCAGCAGCACGGGCTTTTCGGGGTCGATGGGTGGCGCGCTCTTTACCTCCTCAATCAACGCTTCCAGCCGCGTCTCGAACGTCTCGCGCGGCATAAACGCCTCCGGGTTGATGGCCATCATCATGTGACCGACATCGTGGCGATCCTCCCCCTGGAACACCGACAGGCCGAAGAGCGCGCCGGTCATCACCCCCGCCAGCACATCGGTAATCAGGCTGAGGCCGTAGCCCTTATATTCGCCTATCGGGAGTAAGGGACCGTCCATCGCCGCCGCCGGGTCGGTGGTGCGCTGTCCGTCGGGGGTCAGTGCCCAATTGTCGGGCATCGGCTGGCCCGCGCGCTGGAACCAGCGCATCATTCCCTTGCCCGACATCGTGAGCGCCATGTCAAGAACGATGGGGGCGTGGTCGCGGCGGGGGATGGCGATGCCCCAGGGGTTCGTGCCCAGCACCACCTGCGCCGAGCGCCAGGGTGCCATTTCGGCCCGCGCGTTCGTGAACGACCAGCCGATCAACCCCTTGCGTGCTGCCTGAAGCGCGTGGTAGCCCGCGATGCCGAAGTGGTTGCTTTGGCGCACGCCTACCATTGCCACGCCATTTTCCCTGGCTTTCTCCACAGCCTTTGCCATCGCGCGATAGCCCGCCACGTAGCCGAAGCCGTTAGCCGCGTTCAGCAGTGCGTAGGATGGCCCTTCGCGCTCCCACTCCATCTGCGCCTGGGGCACATCTCCGCCCGTCTCGATGCGGCGGCGGTAGCGGAAGAGCTTTTCCAGCCCCTGCCCTTGCCCTGGATGCCACCATAGTGAGGCCGTCACAATGCCGTCGGTGATGATACTCGCCTCCTCTTCCGAGGCGCCCATCGTCACCAGAATCTCCGTCGAAAATTGGCGGAGTGTCTCTTCGGGGTACAGCTTCACAGGCACTTCCGTGCCCAGGACATAGGCCATTCGTTAACTCCTTTGGGAACAAGAAGTCTTTGGTGATTTAAGGCTCAGGTCGGCACCCCAGTCTCGCTCGTGCCGAAACGCTGATGATGACAACATGTGGCTACTATGACGGACACTGGCGCGACGGCAAAAGTTATACAAAGATCACACTAGGTCGCAGAAGGATGTGGGCGCAGGATACCATTCCGCGGGCTGTTAATGATCGATGGCCCGTCATCCTCCGTAGCCCCAACTCGTCGGGTGCGGTTGAATCAACTCGACGGTGAGGCCCGGCGTTTGGTCGGGGTAGACGAACGCCTCGTATCCGTCGGCAGCGTTGAAAATCTTGTCCTTGAAGATTGGCACATCGATTCGGTTCAGATACGCCACGTCCTCTTCGATGGTCGTCGTCTGGAGCGCGATGTGCTCCAGACCCTCGCCGCGGCTGTTCAGGTAGCGGTTCACGCGCGACTCGGAGTCCCAGTTCTGGACCAGATGCAGCCAGCACCCGTTCCCTAGCAGGATGCGGGCGTCGTATTGCATTCCCTTGCCCTGGTCATCGCGGACATCTTGCGCGGTTAGCCCAAAGAGCGTTTCAAAGCGCTCGCACGCTTGCTGCAGGTCCCGCACGACCAGGCCGACGTGCTGCAATCGCGTAATACCCATCCTGTCGCTGACGGGATTGCCCCGCGCATCCTCCGGGTATCCCCAACTCGTCGGGTGAGGTTGAATCAACTCGACGGTGAGGCCTGGCGTCTGGTCGGGGTAGACGAACGCCTCGTATCCGTCGGCAGCATTGAAAATCTTGTCCATGTAAATCGGCACGCCCGCCTCGCGCAGCCGCGCCACGTCGGCCTCAATGTCATCGGTTTCAAGCGCGATGTGCTCCAACCCCTCACCGTACCGCTCGTGGAACTGATAGACGCGCGCCTCCGGGTTCCAGTTCTGAACCAGGTGCAGCCAACAATCATTGCCTAGCACAATGCGGGAATCAAACTGGAAACCTTTGCCCTGGTCATTTCGGAAGTCACGCGTCTTGAGGCCAAATACTCGCTCGAACCGTTCGCTGGCATGCTCCAAATTTGTGATCGCCATGCCGATGTGTTGGAGCCGGATGATTGCCATAAAGGGATTTGCTCTCGTGTAGGACAGGGTTGCAGGGTGCTGGCGCACCAGTGTGGAAGATTGCCGACAGAAGATTGCCGATTGTCGACAATCATACTGGCAAAGATACGGAGATGTCAACCCCCTTTGCAGGATTCGTCTACCCACCGCCTTCTCTTTCAACCTCAATTTGGTACTTGACACTCGCCTTGCTCTCTGTATAATAGGCTTTTATGTAGAATTGTCGACAATCGACGCATTGCGCTGAGGCAGTATGGTCAACGTCGAATTTGAACAGCTTCATGTAATTAACCTGCGCGAGCATATTGAGCAGCAGATTCGCAAGGCTATCTTCAACGGAACCATCGGCGCCGGTGAGCGCCTCGTGGAGAGCACCCTGGCTGACCAGCTCGGCGTCAGCCGCGCCCCCGTGCGGGAGGCCCTTTCCGCCCTCGAACGCGAGGGAATCGTCACGAACATCCCCCGTCGGGGCTACTTCGTGATCGAGTTCACCGACAAGCACATCGAAGAGATTTACAGTCTCCGTCTCATCCTCGAAATCGGTGCCCTCAAGCGTGCGATGGCGCGTATTACTCCAGAGCAGGTCCAGCGACTACAGCAAATCGTCAACAACCTGGGCGATGCTGCACGGCGGAAGGAAGATTACCGCACCGTCGCCGAAATTGACCTTTCCTTCCATGAGCTTATCTGCCTGGTTGCCGACCATAGCCGACTTTACTCGGCCTGGAACAGTATCCGGCTTCAAACCTGGCTGCTCATCGGCATGACCAGCCGTACCCACCAGGACCGTCCCGAACAGCCCAAAGAGCTCCATCAGGACATCCTCGACGCCATCCTGGCGAATGATGTGCAGCGCGCCGAAGCGAATCTAACGGAGCACATCCTTGATGCGCAGCAGCGTGCCCGCAAGACACTCCGCGCCATGCCCCAAGCCACTAACGACAAGTAAACGGCGCCATCCCGCCACAGCCAGCGCTCCCGCTTTCCAGGGGCCTTTCTTTTAGCGCCCAATTGCATCACCACAGCCGTACCACCCTTTCGGACGATTCACGGAGGCTTAACAAGATAATGGCATCCAGCAGAAAACAGGCGATTCTAGAGAGGCATCGAACCAATGACCTCTTGGGGGTCGCCGTCATGAGCCTGAGCCCAACAGATCCAGGGGATTTAAGCGTTGAGTACCCCTCCCGCCCCGTCTCTGAGACGATGGTGGAGCGCGCAGCGACGGCGCTTGAAAGCGGGGAGACCCATTACGTGGACGTACCGGGCATCGGCCCCTTACGCGCCGCCGTCGCTGAGTTCCTCCAAGAATCGGGCATTCCCGATTACAAGAAGGATAACGTGCTGATTACCGCTGGCCTACAGGAAGCCCGGTTCCTGGCGATTCAGAAGATCGGGGAGGAGTTTGGCGGGCTAGCGGTTCCCTCCGTCGTGCATCCGGGTGTGCGGCAGGCCCTGGGCGTGCGTGCCTTGGACCTTACAGAAATACCCGTCTCTGAAGAGGCCGGGCTCCTACCTACCGCCCGCAGCATCGGCGTGGTGCTGGAGCAAGGCGTGAAGCTTCTCTATCTTGAATCTCCCTCGCGACTTACAGGCGCTTGCTTCAGCGCCGAGGCAGCGCAGCGAATCGCGGAACTGCTGGAACAGCATGACGCCTATCTCATCCTGGACCAGGGCCTCGCACCGCTCGCGCCGGAAGCGGTCCCCACGTTGGCGGCGCGGCCCGGCGCGATGGATCGCATCGCCGTCATCGGCGAACTGTGGCCCGGTGCGGGGCTGGAAAGCTGGTTCATTGGCTATATCGGCGCGAAGGCCGATTGGATGGCTCGAATCCAGTCGCAGAAACAAATCATGGCGATCTGCACCAGCACCGCGACGCAATACGCGGCGCTCGCCGCCGCCGAGGAGTACAGCCAATTGCAGGAGGAGCAGCAGCGCGAGCTTGGCGCACTGCGTGACCGCGCCATGAGCCTTGCCGCTGAGGCGGGTGCTGTTCCAGTCGAGGGGGAAGTCTACTCCTTCGTGGCGCTGCGCGTGGATAGCGGTACTCCTGCCAAGACTCTCCAGGAGCATGGCGTTCAGGTGGCAGATGGCGCCGCCTTTGGTCAGCCCAATGTGATCAGAGTTTCCATCCACGACACGGATGCGCTCCAGCAGGCGCTCGCACGCTTTGCCCAGACGCCCACCGGAGGAACACCCCAATGACCGAAAACAAGAAGAGCGGTACCTCGCTACTGTATTCCCTGATCGGTGAGGCGCGCGGCTATCCGGACTCCATCATCCTGGGTCGCGGAGACCCCGACTTCGACACCCCCCCACACATCGTTTCAGCGGCGCGCGAGGCGATGAGCCAGCACGGGCACCGCTATACGCCACCCGAAGGACTCCCCGAGCTACGCGCGGCTATCGCCGAGAGGGTGGCGCGCATCAACAACATTCAGGTGGACCCGGAAACGGAAGTGGTTGTGACGAACGGCGGGCAAGAAGCGCTGTTCCTGATGGTGCTAGCGACCATCGCGCCCGGCGACGAACTGCTCGTGCCTGAACCGAACTACAACACCTACAATGATTCGCTGGAGTTCGCGCGTGGCGTGAAGGTCGGCGTGCCGACCTATCACTATGAGAACTTCCGCGTCGACCCGGCGCGCCTGCGCGAGGCGATCACCGAGCGCTCAAAGGCATTGCTGCTTGTCTCGCCGAACAATCCCAGCGCTAGCGTCACCTCGGAAGAAGACCAACGCACCCTCGTCGGCGTTGCTCAAGAACATGATCTAATCATCCTTGCCGACGACATCTATGACCTGTTCACCTACGACGGCGTGAAGCACGTTAGCCCCGCTGCCTTGCCGGGTGGCAAGGAGCGAACATTGACCCTCAACGCACTCTCCAAATCCTATGCCATGACGGGCTGGCGGCTGGGTTGGATCGTTGGGCCCGCCGACCTGATGGAGCGGGTGCGACAGCTAAAGGCGGCGGTCAGCGGAGGTACATCGGTCATCGCGCAGTATGGCGGCCTGGCAGCCCTGCGTGGCCCGCAAGAACCTGTGCAAGAGATGCACGAGATCTACATCCGGCGCCGGCAGATCGTGCTGGACTCGCTCGACAGCATGGGTATTCCCTATGGCGTGCCGCAGGGCGGGCAGTTCGTCTTTGCCGATGTGAGCCACACGGGTATGAACTCGGCGGAACTGGCGCAGACGATTCTCAGTGACCAACACGTGCTGATCTATCCGGGCGCGGCCTTCGCTAAAGGGTCGGAGAACTTCCTGCGCATCACCTTCCTCCAGCCGGAGGACAAGCTGCGGGAAGGATTGGAGCGAATGAAGATCGCTATGGATCGCATCATGGCTGCGCAAACAAGAGGCTGACTCACGCCTGAAGACGCCGAGGAGCCAGATTTCAGGTGCTCTCGTCCGCCAGAGCACCTTGCTAAGGAGACATCATGGGATTGGAATCCGCGCCCGAGGGGCGACGGCGAATTGTTGTGATTGACGAGGAATTTCAGAGCGCGATCCCCGAGTTGGCTCCACGCTACGAGCAGTGGGAGTTGGTCTGCGGTGCGCCAGGCACGGGTGAGCAAACCGATGGTAAGGTCGCCGGGTTGATCACGCAGTTCGCGCCTGTGGATGGCGCGCTTCTGGACCAAGCGAACGGGGTGGAAGCGCTCCTGAAAATGGGCGTCAACTATTACAACGTGGACGCCGATGAGGTTCGCCGCCGAAACCTGCCCTTCGGCCTGGTCCATCGCAAGGGGCCGAACTGTGTGGCAGAACTCGCCATGACGCTCATCCTCGCCTTGAGCAAGGACCTGCTAGTCTCGCATCAGAGCGTGGCGGAGGGCGCGTACCGCCTGCGTGGTCTGAAACCAGAGCGCTCCGCCCAGTGGAAGATGGCCTTCCATTGGATGCGGCACATGGGCGTCCACGAGGTACGTGGCAAGACGCTGGGGATCATCGGCATGGGCGAGATTGGTTGCGAGTTAGCGCGCCGTGCTTCCGTGATGGGAATGCGGAATCTTTACCACAAACGTTCCCCTCTCTCTACGGAACTTGAGCATAGGTTCGACTCCGAGTACCGCGACTTGGATGTGCTGCTCCAAGAAAGTGACTACATCTGTCTTGCGGTGCCACACACGCCTGAGACCGAGCGCATGATTGGCCAACGCGAGTTGGACCTGATGAAGGAGAGTGCCTTTCTTATCAACATCTGCCGGGGCGGCGTAATAGATGAGGAGGCACTGATTGGCGCATTGACCGAGCGGCGTATCGCTGGGGCGGGGCTGGATGTCTTCACCTACGAGCCACTTCAGGCCGATAGCCCCCTCTGCGAGCTCGACAACGTAATTCTGACCCCCCACATCGGCGGGGGCACGGGCAGCAACCGCGTGCTGGAATTAGGCGAAGCACTGGATGAGATGACCCATATCCTGTCCGGCGCGAGGCCCCGCATCCCTATCAACTGAGTCCAGAGGAAGAAAACAAGGATGGAAGATCTGCTTTCCGGCAGGAGCGTAGTCGTGACTGGCGCCAGCCACGGGCTTGGCCTGTCGATTGCGACGGAACTGGCCACGAGTGGAGCGGATGTGGTACTGGTGGCGCGGGACAAGGCGCGCTTGCGGGAGGTCGCGGAAGGCCTGCAGGGCATGGCAACAGGACGTATCGCAGCACACGCCTGTGACGTCTCAGATGCAACACAGGTTGAAGAACTAGCCGCCACAGTGCTGGAAACGATGGGCGGCGTTGACACGCTCATCAACAACGCAGGCATCCCGGCGCCGCGCAGCTTTCAGGAAACGAGTTTCAACGACTGGAACCGCGTCATCGCTGTCAACCTTTCTGGCCCGTTCAACATGGCGCGCGCCTTCTGGGAGGCGTTGGTTGCCAGTGGTCGGGGGTATGTCATCAACATTTCAGGAACGGCGGGGCGGCGCGGGGGAACAAGCCCAGCCTACAGTAGCGCCAAATTCGGGCTGACAGGACTGACCCGCGCCATTGCGGCCTCCGGGAAGCCTTACAACCTTCGCGCTACCGTGCTCTATCCAGGTGCGATGGACACGGGTTGGCGAGGCACCCCCATTGGCGAGAAGCCTCGTGCTGAGACGATGGATCCTAGCGAGGTAGCGCGGTACGTCGGCTATCTGCTGGCTACCCCCGCCGAGTTCGTCATCAATGAGTCCGTCCTGAACCCACTAGCCGACCCATTCCTGTAAGCGCCATCCGAACCTTCAAAAACAGGTAACAGATGGCATGGACACCCGTCCCATTAGTTGGAGGAGAGCATGGAAAAGGAAGAGGCAGGGCCGTTAGTCAGCACTTTTTCGATTGTGGGCTACGACCCAGAGGAGCGAGCCTGGGGCATTGCCATCGCCTCTCGCTTCTTGGGAGTGGGCGCGCAGACATGCTGGGGTGAGGCCGATGTTGGAGTGGTCGTGGTGCAGGCGCACCTGATCGCCCAACACGGGGCGGACGGTGTGGAGTTGTTACGGCAAGGGCATTCTGCCAGCGAGGTGATTGAGCGCCTGATGAGTCAGGACTCGCACCCCCATCTACGACAGCTGGCAGTGATTGATCGGGAGGGGCAGGTGGCGGCGCACACGGGCGACGGCTGCACGCCCTGGGCGGGTCATTTCGTCGGCGACGCCTGTGCGGCACAGGGCAATATGCTTCTGAGCGGCGAGGGTTGCGCGGCAATGGTTGACGCTTTTATGGGGAGCAGTGGCTCGCTGGCTCGTCGGCTGACGGCGGCGCTTGCTGTGGGCGATGAGGTGGGTGGTGATATGCGCGGCAGACAATCGGCAGCGCTTTATGTAGTGCGGCCCGCGTGGGACGTGCCGCAGAATACGGGCATCAAGCCGACCATCAACCTTCGGGTGGACGACCACGAGGATCCGTGCGCGGAGCTAACTCGTCTCCTGAACCTCTTCGAGTTGATCTTCCACCACACGCGACCAGAGGAACGATTGCCAGCCAATGACGCGACGGTGCGCCGCTTGCAGGGCGTGCTGTCCCAACGCGGCTACTACTTCGGCGAGGCGACGGGAAGTCTAGACGAAGCGACTAGAGCGGCAATGAAGAAACTGGCGCAGATGGAGAACTTTCACAGGCGGCTCCCTGAGGAGGACTGGATTGATGCGCGATTGCTTGCGCATCTGGAAGCCAAAGGGAACAAGCAGGCGTAGCAATCATGGCCTTGCCCACGTAAAGGCTATTCTATAGGCATGATGACGCCACACCCAATGCGGTCGTCCCTTTTGCCCGGTGGGTCTCCCAACAGATTGCCCTTCTACCCCTCACCTTCAACCTTTTTCTGTCCAGCTTTCCGGGGGCACTAGAGTTCCACCTGCGCCCATGCCGATACGCGTTATCAAAGCTGCTCGGCAAGCGCAACGAGGATGCCCTCAGGCCCGCGAATGTAGCAGAGTCGGTAGGCGTTCTCATATTCCACAATGTCGCCAAGGAGTTCGGCCCCATGCGCACGCAGGCGACCAACGACGTCCTCGATGTCATCAACAGCGAACATGATGCGGCGTATGCCCAGGGTATTCACTGGTAAGGCCTGCGGCTCAGTGGCGACCGCCGCCGGTGTGTGGAACTTGTCCAACTCAATCCGACCGTGGCCGTCGGGGGTCCGCATCATCGCGATCTCGCATCGAACGTTCTCGAGCCCAACGACGCGATCTACCAAACGTCCCTCGACTGGCATCTCGCCCTCCAACTCCATACCAAGTTCGACAAAGAAGGCCTTTGCAGCCTCAAGGTCGTTGACCACGATGAGAACGTTGTCCATTCGCTGAAGCGTCACGTCAACTCCTCTCATTTTGACGGGAACATCCGGTACTTGCCGTTCGTGTGGTGTATAACGCTGCGCCCGTCACGCGCCCCGCACGAACATAGAAGGAGGGACTTGCAGCATCGGCGGCGGGGGGCGGAGCAATTCCTGACTGTCATTTGAGGGGCTTGACAGGATAATGGGTCTGTCTCAGAATCATGGCAGCCAGAAGTGATTCGCACCGAGTCATCCCCCATCGGTTGTCGTCCTTCAAGCATGCGAAGAGTGACGACAGTCCACTATCTCAATCCCGGTGCAATTACCAAAAGACAGGTCGAAATAGGGGAGCCAGATCGGACTTGAGAGGCGAAGTATAAGGAGTATATGATGGAGCGCACTATTAGCGCAGCGCAACTCGCCACGAATATCACCGACATCATGAATCGTGTTCGCTATCAGAGCGAACAGTTTATCATTGAGCAAGACGGAGAACCGATCGCGGCGTTGACTCCCACCCCATCACCTCGAAAGACCACCACCTTTCAAGAGCTGGCCGACGCCTTGCGCGATATCCCGTCCCCTGATCCTGGCTTCGCCGATGATGTGGAGGCGATCCAGAGGTCGCAACCGCCTGCGTGGGATAGCACATGGGACAGTTGATTGACTCTAGCGTCTTCATCACACTTGAACGACGCCGCCGGTCAATTGAGGCTCTGGCTGGTTTCTCACCCCAGGAACCCATAGCCTTAGCGAGCATCACTGCCTCGGAGTTATTGATGGGTGTCCACCGTGCGAATACAGCGGACCGACGGGTGCGGCGTGAGGCCTTTGTGGAAGCCATCCTGCATAAGGTGCAAGTCCTCCCTTTTGACCTTCACGTGGCACGGGTCCATGCTCAAATCGGAGCAGAATTGGCAGCAGCAGGACAGCCTATTGGCACCCATGATCTGATTATCGCTGCGACCGCTATTGTCAATGGATACGGCGTGCTAACCGATAACCTTCGTCACTTTGAGCGTGTCCCTGGCCTGATCGTTCGACAGCCAGCTTGGTAGCCGCCAGAGCAATGGAGAGGATCGAGCATCACCATCTCGCGGGCGCACGGCTCGCTCTCCTTCCCCGCCAACTTCGTCCTGGTGGCCGTCATGAACTCCTGCCCCTGCGGCTTCGCCAGCGACCCCGTGCGCGAGTGTACCTGCTCGCCGGGTACCATCGCCCGCTACCAACAGCGCATTTCCGGCCCCCTCATGGACCGCTTCGACACGCCTCCTGGCGCATCGAAGTGCCGCGCGTCGAGTGGACAAGCCGGGGTCGCCTGCATGCGCTTGTCTAGAATACTCTGACTATCATTCAGCCAGGCGGCTCTGCCAGGTTGCGAGGTCGAGTGGCTCGAGAGATTCGGCAAGCGCGAGTGCATCATCAAGCCCCAGGCTGCCGAGAACCGCGTAGGAGTGTCCCGCTTCCTGCCAGAATAGGCTCACGCCAGCCCCTGTACTGAACTGTACGCCCTCTACGCCCCGAATCGTGGCAGGGTTACTGCCTATCGCTGGTGGTGGCTGAGTGGCGCGGCTCCCTGGCCCGCCAGTAATAGTCGCAAAGAATTGGCCGCCCCCCGGTTGGGCGATTTCGAGTACAAAAGACGATTCATCCGCCGACGATCGGTCAGCCTGAATTTCTAAGTCGAGAGGGAGCGTCTGAGGCCAGTAATAGCGGAGGGTTGACGATTCCTCTCCACTATCTACTGTCGCTATTACCGTCTCGAGCACAACAGTTGGCTCTTCTATCGAAATCTCTGTCGTCGGGCTCTCAGCAGGTTGTACGACTGTGGTTGGCAGAGACGCTGCGGATGGGGAAGATTCCGCCGTCGGTACGTCAGCACTCGGCTGCTCTCCGCTACACGCGGAGAGAAGGAACAAAGTTATAACGCTCCAAACAATAGTAGTGCGCGAGCGACGCGACCACATAGACCTGACCTGGCTATAGTCGAGATACATCGTCCTATATCGAGCGTATACCACATGCATCTCCCTTGTCCAATGGGCGGATTATGCTGGATTGGTGCCAGCTTACGATACTATAGAATATTCAGTTCCTTCTGCACACCTTTTCAAATCCCCCCCCTTAGCTTGACTGCCCTGAAAAAAGGTTCTCTCAGAAGGGGGAGTGCAGAACAGCGTTCGGGAAACACAAACAGGCCGGGGTGGCGAGGCGCTGTTAGCGCTCCCAGCCTAGCCTGAATGTGGCACGGATGAACTGGCCTGGCACCGAAGAAAAAGGAAACTGCCCTGCGTGTTACCCTTGGGGGGTGCGACAGATGCGGGTGCCTGCGGGTGCCGAGTAGTCACTCTACTCTGCAGGCTCGTAGCCCAAGTCGAACGCGACCCTGAGCCAGTGTAGGTCAATTGTAAGCTCGCCAAGGCGGACATTCAAGCCCTTTTTCATGCACGCAGGTGACGCCACGCGTCATGCCGTCTACTCTGAAAATAACCTGCGCTGTTCGGCTATTTCCATGCGCGGGGGTTGATACTAATCCATGACAACTTTGTACAAAGTTGGAAGTTGGAAGGGGTGGGGTGACGTGACGGGCCCTCGCGCCGCGGCGCGCCGTCAGGCCCACCGGCACTATCGCAAGCGTCCGGTCGAGAAATTACGGCAGCACGAAAGGTGTCACACGGTCAGCAAAAATATCGGGGCGACGTCGCGTGATGAAGTGCCTGGAACGACTCTGTGCCATTCGTCGTATCAGGCGACGGCAGTGGCCTCGATCTCGATCATCATTTCCGGGAAGGCGAGCCGTGTCACCCCCAGTAGCGAGCCTGTGTGGCGACAACCCGCTTCAGCCAGACGACCGATAAACGCATCGTAGTTTTCAAGAAACAGGTCCACGTCCGTCGTATAGATATTGAGGCGTACCACATCTTGCAGGCTGAAGTCTGACTCGCGCAAGAGTTGCTCAAGGTTGTCGAGCGCCACGGTAATCTGGGCGCGCATATCACCGGGGTGAACCGGTTCACCGTCGGCGTTGTTCGCTGCCTGCCCCGAGCAGAAGAGCATTCTTTGTGCACCCTGCACGATGTTTGCTTGAACATAGCCGAACGCATCCTGCCACGCCCATGGGTTAATGATTCTACGTTCCATTGATAGGTCTCCTGGGTACTCGAAGTCGGAATTGAAGGCACGGCACGTCTTACATTACATGTGGCTCCTTCCTATGCGCCTTGCTCCAGCCGTACATTGAAAGCCCTGCATGGGACCACAAAAAACACCCTAGCTTCTAGGGTCGCACAGCGTCCCACCGCACGTAGAAGAGGTCGCCCTGCCCCCGGCGACGCACGAAAAAGAGGACGTCCCCCTGCGAGGAGTGGCGAGGATGATACTCGTCAGCGGCCGTGTTGACCAGCGGGCTGAGCGGCTCAGGCTCGCTCCAGCCGCTGCCAGTGCTGCCCGACACGTAGATATCGCCTGCCCCCGCGCCGCCCGGACGATTCAAGGAGGTGAAGAGCAACTGGGAGCCATCTTGGGAGATATCGGGGTTAAACTCCCACTCTATGGTGTTGACGGGCACCCCAAGGTTCTCCGACGTGGGATAGGCACCCGTTTCATCCGGGACGGCACGGTAGATATCCCATCCGCCACGGCCGCCTGTGCGGTCGCTAGCAAAGTAGAGGACTCGATCCGCTGTGATCGAGGCATACAACTCATCTCGTTCACTGTTCACCCCGTCCCCCAGGTAGACCGGCTCCCCCCACCCATTACCCACTCGCTCAACCATCCACAGGTTCAGGTCCTTTCGATCCACACCCTCGACCGGCCGTATCGAAGAGAAAAAGAGGCGCGAACCATCCGGCGAGACAAACGGATCAATGTCGCTCCACTGCCCCGAAAAAGAGGCAGCCACGGGCTCGCTCCACCCATCCTCGCCCCAATGGGTCTCCATGATGGTAGCCTGCCGTGACTGGGGAAAGAAGGCGTCGCTGCGCGCAAAATAGGCGGTGCGTCCGTCCGGAGTGAAGGTAATTCCCCATTCCTCCGCCTCGGTGGAAATCACCCCTTCCCCGAAGAGGGTCGGCTCTGCCATCGCACCTGCCAGGGGATCTGTGGTGTCCACGGGTTCTGCCGCCTCCGTCGGGGTCGGGGCGGACGTGGGGGTGGGAGGGTTGGTTGGAGAGGCAGCAGGTAGGGGCGTCTCCACAACTGGTGTGCTTTCTACTCTGCCCTGGGAAGCGGAGGCTGTCGGTGCATTGCCCACTTCCGGCTGGCTTCCGCCACTACACGCGGCGATAGCATAGGGTCAGGATGGTTGGAAACACGAGAGATTTCCACATAGGCAATTACGTTTCTCCTGCTGAAGTAGCTCGAGAACTATACAGGGACTTGCCTCTCTCAGTTCAATGCTGTCAAACGCTGTGCACCGTATGAGTTACCCTCCACTACCCGTGATGCTGCGCTGTTGGGGGTCACTCACAGCGCGACTGGATGCGCCCAGATCCTATGGAGAAGGCGGAACTGCTACTTGAAGAGGTACCCTGCTCTGAGTTTGCGGAGGATTTTCGCATCAATTTTGCTTGTGCGGGAGACCGTGAAGCATTGCATCTCGGAGTTGAGACCACGCATCAAACACGTTGTGCGGGATTTCAAGGGTCAACAAACTCTATGCCGACCTGAGCGACACCAGGGTCAAAAGGAGTGACGATGAGCTATCTTGCCGCGCACATCTCCCAAACGTGCCTGATAGACACCCATGAGCACCTCTACAGCGAGCAGCAATTTGTAGAGGAGGGACCTGATCTGCTTCAAGACCTGTTCGACAACTATGTCACGGCGGATCTGCTGGTAGCGGGGGCAAGCGAGGATGCCGTGCGGCGCCTGCTCGACGCATCTGACCCTGACCTCGCTAGGCTCGCCGCCGCGCCTGGGACGGGGAAGGCAGACTCTATGCAGGGGGGTGTGTGATGAGGAAGATAGCCGGGGTAGTGTTGCTCTATGAGGAAATCAAAGAGTTCTGCGGGCGCTGAAGCATCGTGGAGTTTGCGCTGTTTGGCTCCGTACAACGAGGGTAATCGGTGCGAAACCCAGGAATTCCATCCAGGCCGGGCGGCGGGTCGCGCCGGCATTCGCCAGGCGTCCCTAGAACGCCCCACAGAGCGCTTCCCGTCCCCATACCGAGCAAAGCGGGAAGGGCCGCCAGAGCGATGCGCACTGGTTCGTTCATGTGGCCGGGTAGCATACCAAAGAGCAGGATCCCCACGACCAGGCCCGCAAGTAGACCACCCAACAAGGGGAGTGCCATCCCCAGGGCACCAGCCAGCGCTGCTTGTAATCGGGACGAGTGCATGAGGTCCTCCTCCAGTTAAGGTCGTCCCCCTGGCACTCCCCCTTGTTCCTTGCTGTCTCTTGGAGGCTGCTGCTTCGGGATTGCATCGGTGACGGCTCGAAAGAAGGCAGCCAGGCTTATTGAATGGGTTTTAGAATAACAACCTGTAGCCGACGTGGCGTGCGACTTTGAAATTCGGTATAAAATGGATTCATCTCGACCAACCGCGGCCACAGACTATGGTATTCGTCCTCGCTGGCTGGGCTGGCAAGGACCTTATGGCGCTCCCGCTTCACCTGAATGGTTGCCTCTGGATGGTTCTGCAGGTTCAGCCACCACTGCGGGGGGCGCTCCTCACCAGCATTGGAGGCCACAACAATGTAGCTGTCACCCTCAGCCAGATACATCAAGGGTTTCGTTCGCAGCTTGCCTGTCTTGCGCCCGGTGGTGGTCAGCAGTAAGACGGGAATGCCGCGCAGGGTCGCGCCGAGCCGACCATCGCTCGCTTGGTAAAGTGCAGTATGGAGGGTGAACATCCAGGGCGGGTTCCACACCGAGAGGGCGTACTGAAAACGTTCCGCCCACGACCAAGATCGTGCTTGCATTTCACCGTTCATCGAGACCCCTTCTTTCACGCGAAAGTATGGTTTATGGGGAGGCCGTTCTATAATAGGCGAAGCGTACGGACTGAGTAAGATGGTAAATTAGCTTTACCTTTATCCAGTATAGTAAACGTGCTTTACTAAGATGTCAAGGGGGAAGATGAGGTGAGGTTGGAAGAAACTGCAAGCGTCGTGGATCTGGAGGCGCTGGAGGCCACTCGCCAGCAGCACATTGGCCGCCTGTTGTTGCGTGCCCATCGGGCGTTCAATGGACGCCTGCTCGGCAAGCTACGGTCGAGGGGCTATGATGAGAAAGGCGTGGGCCTTGCGCATACCTCTGCCCTGGCCAATCTTGACTTGCAAGGCACCCGCATCACGCTTCTGGCGGAACGGGCGGGCATGACCAAGCAAGGGATCGGCCAGGTCGTGCGGGACCTTGAAGGACGGGGCTATGTAGAGCGTCTGAAGGACCCAGCAGATCGTCGTGCTGTCCTCGTTCGTCTCACCGCAAGTGGGATGCAGTTGCTCGTCGTGGCAAGCGAGATCAAGGACGAGATTGAGGCCGAATACGCTATGCTGTTGGGCGAAAGTGGCTTTGCCAATCTGAAGGCGGCACTGGCCCTCGTGATTCGCGATGAGGAGTGGCAGACCCTCGGCGATACCGAGGTCGAACCCAGCGACTGAAGGACTGCGGGGGATAAGTTCTCTGGATGAGTTCCCTGGATTTGGCTCCAAGAATCCCTGGAAACCCCGCGCCAGCCGCTAGAGGACCGAAGCGTCCCTATCGTGGTTCCCTCTCCTTCCCCGCCACCGTCGTCCTCGGCTTCGCCAGCTACCCCGTATACAACAAGTGCGCCTGCTCACCGGGTACCATCGCTCGCATCAGCAGCGCATTACTGGCCCACTTATGCACCGCTTCAATAAGCCTCTGGCGTATTGAAGTGCCGCGCGTCGAGTGGAGCAGGCTCTCCGCCGAGCGGCTGAGCGAACCCCGCAGCGCTATTCGCGTATTGCTCGTCGTGGCACGGCAGCGAGATTGAGAAGCAATCACTGTTGTTGGCACAGATGACCAGGATAGTTCTGAGATGCAGGTAGGGCGGCGAGAGCGCAGACACGGTGCTGAAGGTATGATTCTCCAGCACGTCTCCCACGCACATGTTCGACGGATTCGTAGAGCAAACGGTTAGGGGAGCCGGAGCCAGGATTCGTGACCAGGCCGATCGTCGCCGCATGAATAATGGCATCCCCCACGGTCCACGAGGTACACCGGCAAAGGGCGCGGCGCGGGGGCAGGGCATGGCGTCATCGCGCTGCCGTGCGTCCTCCCGGGGCCGCATCGGCCTCCACGTTGCGTATGAGGCCGCTGAAGATGAGGGCGTGGATGGGGTAGAGCAGGTACCAGTAGAGGAGGCCCATCAGCCCCTTGGGCGCATAGTAGGCGGTCTGGGTGAGGAGGGTCAGGCCATCAGGCTGGGGCAGGCAGCGAAACTCGAGCCACGCGGAGCCGGGCACCTTCATCTCGGCGCGCAGGCGAAGGAGGCTGTCCGGCTCGATGGCCTCGACGCGCCAAAAGTCGAGCGCGTCGCCGACCCGAAGGTCATCCGGGGCGCGGCGACCCCGCCGCAGCCCGACGCCGCCGATCAAGCGATCGAACCAGCCGCGTACCTCCCAGGTCCAGTCGGCATAGAGCCAGCCCCGCTCGCCTCCCAGGGTGGAGTAGCTCTGATAAAGGGCACTTGCCGAGTGCTGGCTGACAAGTTGGCGATGCTCGATGAGCATCCCTTCCTGGATCATGGTGATGACGGCGTGGGTATCGCGGCCCGAGCTTGCCAGAGCGTCGGTCCAACTGGTTTCGACTCGTCCGGCCTCCAGCCTCGTGAGGGCGCGCTCGACCGCCGCCTGGTAGGGGATGGGGGTAATCTCAGGAAAGAGGTGACGCGCCCGCTCGTCCCGCACGATCACCTCGTTGCGTAGCCCCTGGATAAGGGGCTGCGCGATGGTGCTGGGGATGGGGGTCACCAGGTGCACCCAGTAGGAGGAAAGGCGGGGGGTCAGCACGGGAACCGGCAGCAGAACGCGGCGCAGCCCCCGCGCCCGGGCATAGCCCATCATCATCTGCCCGTAGGTGAGCACGTCCGGCCCGCCAATCTCTATGATTTGCCCGGCGCTCGCCGGTGTCTCCAGGGCGCGGACCAGATAGTCGAGGACGTCGCGGATGGCGATGGGCTGAATGAGGGTGTAAACCCAGCGAGGACAGACCAGGATCGGGATGCGCTCGGTCAGGTAGCGGACCATCTCGAAGGAGACACTGCCCGACCCCACGATGACCGCCGCGCGGAACTCGGTCACGGCGACGCCCGCCTCGCGCAGGGCATCGCCCGTCGCCTGGCGTGATTCCAGGTGCTCTGATAGCTCTGCCTCCGGGTCGCCCAGGCCACCCAGATAAAGGATGCGCGCCACCCCTGCCTGGGCTGCTGCCCGAGCAAAATTGCGTGCCGCCTCCTTGTCGCGGTCAGCGAAGCCCTCGCCGCCCCCCAGGCTGTGAATCAGGTAGTAGGCGGCGGATACCCCTTCCAGCGCCGTGAGCAGGGTAGCAGGCTGCAGAACATCCCCCTCCACCACCTCCACAGCCTTTCGCCAGGGGCGCTGTTCCAGACGAGAGGCTTCCCGCACCAGGCAACGCACGCGGTACCCTTCCTCCAGGAGACGCGGCACGAGCCGCCCGCCTATGTATCCGGTCGCGCCCGTGACGAGCACGAGCGGCGCGGCTGGCTGTTCCGCGCTCATCCTAGGCTCGCACCCTTGCCACCGCCAGGCGGGCGGCTTCCGGGGGGCCACGCCGTATCCAGAAGCCGAGCGCCAGGGCATAGGCCACCAGGAACGAGGGCTGACCCGCCACCTCAGGATGGGCGCCGGCAAGCGCGCCGAGCCAGAGCGCGAGCCCAAGAAGGGTCGCCCCTCCCCAAGCACGGCGCACGAGCGCCTGATGCGGGGCGAAGAGGTTCCCCCGCGCCGCTGAAGTCCTGGTAAGCATCCGTTCCCGCCTTGCGTTGTCCATCGCGTTTCGCTATCGCTCCTGTTTTCATTTCCGTTCCCATGGGGCACTCTGTTTGTCCCCTCTTCATAGTATACCCGATTCGTCCAGCGCAGAACGTGACACAGCTTACCAGGCAACCCTCGTGCTTTCTGGCAGCGTGCACGGCGTGCTGGGAGCAGGTCCCACCCGAGGCGAGAGCGATCACTGCTTCCTGTACGAAGGTACAGCACCCCCCTGACCGAAGGGACGTGCTGGTAAGGGCTGTACAGTGGTAGGATAATGGGACAGGGAAGGGGCGCAGGGTTTCTCCCTGCACTGTGGCGGTCCCGCCGCCTGGGGGTTTCGGAATGACAGGGGAGGGGCGCAGGGTTTCTCTCCATACGAAGGAGGCCCGCCGCCTGGTGGGCTCGGAAAGGAATGGCCTGAAATGCGTTACAAACTGCTGGGGCAAAGCGGGGTGCGGGTGTCCGAGGTGGCGCTGGGAACGATGACCTTTGGGGAGGATTGGGGGTGGGGGGCCTCGCAGGCTGAAAGCCATCGCATCTTCGATGCCTTTGTGGCGGCGGGTGGCACCTTCATTGATACGTCGAACAATTACACGAACGGCAGCAGCGAGCGCATCGTGGGGGAATGCATAGCCGCCGATCGGGAGCGCTTTGTCGTGGCTACCAAGTTCACCCTCACGACCCGCCGCGACGATCCGAACGGAGGGGGCAACAGCCGGAAAAACATCATGCAGGCGGTCGAGGCAAGCCTGAAGCGGCTGAATACCGAGTACATTGACCTGTATTGGCTGCATGTGTGGGACTTCACCACCCCGCTGGAGGAGGTCATGCGGACGCTCGACGATCTGGCTCGCGCAGGAAAGATCTTGTATGCCGGCATCTCCGATTCGCCCGCCTGGGTAGCCTCGCGCGCCAACATGTTGGCCGAGTTGCGCGGGTGGACCCCCTTCGTGGCCCTGCAACTGCCCTACAGCCTGGCCAGCCGTGACCCCGAGCGGGAGCTCCTGCCGATGGCGCGTGCGCTGGATCTGGCGGTCACCCCGTGGGGCGTGCTGGGCGGCGGCGTGCTGACCGGAAAGTACAACCGCGAGTCGGCGGAGCCACGGCGCTACGAGGGGGCGGGGCAGCGGGCGCGCTCGCTGGCGGAGGTGGTGATGGAGGTTGCCGACGAGGCGGGGCGCTCCCCCGCGCAGGTCGCGCTGAACTGGGTGCGGCAGCAGGCGAGGGGCACGCCGATCATCCCGATCATCGGGGCACGGTCGGAGGCGCAGATTACCGATAATCTGGCTGCGCTCGAGTGGCAGCTGTCAGCCGAGCAGATGGCGCGGCTGACGGAGGCAGGGCCTATCGAGCTTGGCTTCCCGCACACCTTCTTCCAGGCGGACGATGTGCAATCGCTGATCTTTGGTGAGACGGGGCAGCTGATTGACAACCATCGCAGCCCAGGATAGGGGCTTCGATGGGGGCACTCAGCGACGGGGAACGACGGCGCGCGGGTGGCTCAGGCCGGGCAGGTCGCATTCCTGCGGGCAGATCACCGCGTTGTCCCCCTCAAAGCAGGTGAGGGCATGGCCGGGGGTGCAGCGCACGGAAACGCGCGCGCCGAGCGGAAGCAGGATGGTGTGGTCCACCGTGCTGTGGACGATGTGACCGCTTGGCAGGCGGACGGCGTACAAGTTCTGCGCGCCGCGAAATTCCCGCTGAACCACCTCCCCCTGGCCATTGTAATCCTGGGAAAGGAACACGTCGTGGGGGCGAATCATGACCTCGATGGGGCGCCCCAGCGTGCCAGGGGTCGGCTGCGGAATCAGGCCGATCTCGGTGTCCAGCCCGCGCCCGGTCGTGACGCCTGGAATAAAATCGGCCAGCCCCAAAAACTCCGCCACAAAGCGCGTGGCAGGGATGTGAAAGACGCGGTCCGGGGTGTCTACCTGCTCCAGGTGGCCCTGATTCATGATCGCCACACGATCGCCAAGCCCCATGGCCTCTTCCTGGTCATGGGTGACGAAGATGGCTGTGCTCTCTGCCTCCTGCAGGATGCGCTTGACCTCCGCCCGCATCTGCACCCGTAGCTCCGCGTCCAGGTTGCTGAAGGGCTCGTCGAGCAGCACGACGATGGGACGAGGGGCGAGCGCACGCGCCAGGGCCACGCGCTGCTGCTGCCCACCGGAAAGCTCGTGCGGGTAGCGGTGGCTCATGCTGCCCAGGCCAACCAGCTCCAGCACCTCCCCGACGCGCGTGGCCCGTTGGGCGCGGGCCATCCGGTGCAGGCCGAAGCCCACATTCTGCTCGACGGTGAAATGGGGGAAAAGGGCATACTCCTGGAAGACGACCCCCAGCCCGCGCCGCTCCGGTGCCTGCCAGCGGCCCGGCCCGGCTACCACCTCATTGTCAATCAGCACCATGCCTGCGTCGGGTGCCTCGAACCCCGCAATCAGGCGCAGCGTCGTTGTCTTGCCACAGCCGCTTGGCCCCAGCAGGGCAAGCGTTTCGCCCCGGTACACCGTGAGGGAAAGGGAGTCCACGGCGGGCGCCTGCGGCGCTGCAAAGCTTTTCCGCACCGCAATCAGTTCAACGATATGCTCGGTAGACACCTTTGCATCCTCAGCCAGAAGTCAATCGCCGTGGTGCATCCTGCTATTCATTGGCGTTGGGAGAGCGACAATGGTAAAATAGCGCCGTTTGGCAGGGGCACCTATACCCTACGCTTATGCTGAGTGTACCAAAGTCAAGTAAACTAGTCAACAATAGCCGCCAATTTGTGTTATCTGTCACAAGCGGTGATATCATGAGGCAGCGGCAAGGGTGGCTCGCTGCAGAGGGGGAATGATGGCTCAGGAGTT
The DNA here is from genome assembly GCA_963721895.1 of uncultured Chloroflexia bacterium. GTDB lineage: Bacteria > Chloroflexota > Anaerolineae > Ardenticatenales > Ardenticatenaceae > CAVRLZ01. The sequence continues at coordinate 351,583 of CAVRLZ010000003.1, forward strand.
TGATGAACCGCCGTTCGACGACGACGAGGCAGCCTCCAACGGGCGCTTCTCGCGGCGCAGTGGCTTTGACCTGACGTCGAACGGGGTGCGGATGGCGGCCACCATCGTGGTGATCGGGCTGGGCATCCTGATTATCTATTTTGCGCTGCGCCCACGCGAGGACGAAGTGGCGGTTCTGCCACCGACCCCGGAGAGCACCGTGGAAGTGAGCGAGGGCGAACAAGCCCTGGCGACGTTCACGCCCGGCCCTACCTCCACCCCCCCGCCGCAGGACGTGCAGCCCACCGAGGCAGGCACCCCCGCGGAGCCAGGCACGCCAGCAGGGCCGCTCACTATCGGGGCGGCGGCTACGGTGACGGGAACCAATGGGCTTGGGGTCAACCTGCGCCAGGAAAGCAATACCGTCGCGCCGATCCTGCTGATCCTCAATGATGGCGCGTCGCTCACGATCACCGAAGGCCCTACAGAGAACGAGGGCTTCACCTGGTGGCGGGTGCGGTTGGAGGACGGAACGGAAGGGTGGGTCGTACAGGAGTACCTGTCGCCCTGAGACAGGCGCGCCGGACCCTTCCTATGTATCAACATTCAGTCTGGAATAGTTTTATTAGCCTGCTCGCCCTGGCAGTCCTGCTCGTCCTCCTATCATTCGCGGCGGTGGGCACGGCACAGCGCGCCACGGGTCGGCTCATCCTGCCAAGCGCCACGGTCGTCCAGGCCGTTGTGGTGAGCCTGCCCACGCTCACCCCCCTGCCCCCGACCCCCACCAGCAGCGTGACGGTGACCAGCGATCGGCCGCCTACGGAAACGCCGCGCGCGACCCGCACCCCCCGCGCCACGCGCACGCCCCTCCCCCCCACTCCTACGCTCACCCCCTCGCCCACCCTGTCGCCAACGGCGACCGTGCGCCCGGTGCCGGTGGCCGAGGAGCATTACTGGTTCGGGCGCCCCATCTCGGAAGAGGGGGTGGATGATGTGGAGGGCTATTACCCCTACGCCGGCACGGGCGAGGGGCAGTACCCCGTGCACCATGGAGTGGAGTTTGTCAACACGAGCGGAACCCCAGTCCTGGCAGTTGGAGACGGGGAGGTGGTGTTTGCAGGCAGTGATGAAGCGGCGCGCCTGGGCCCGAACGATTGGAACGCGCAGGAGGATGGGCCGTTTTATGGCAACGCCGTCGTCATTGAGCATGCGGCGCGCTACAACGGTCAGCCGGTATACACCTTGTACGGCCATCTGAGCGAGGTCACGGTGGCGGTGGGCGAGCAGGTGGAGGAAGGGGATCTGATCGGTGAGGTCGGTGAGGCGGGCGTTGCGCTCGGCCCGCACCTTCATTTCGAGGTTCGCGTGGGGCAAAACAACTACGATGCCACCCGCAACCCGCAGTTGTGGCTGCGCCCCCACGCGGGGCACGGCACCATCGTGGGCCAGGTGCTCAGTGCCTCCGACCGGCCGGTACCCCAGGTTTACCTGTCTATCCAGCAGCCCGGCAGCGACAGGGTCTTTCGCTACGGATATTCCTACGCAGAGGGAGCGATCAACCCGGATGATGGGTGGGGTGAGAGCTTTCTGATGGGCGATGTGCCCGTGGGGCGATGGAGCGTCGCGGCGAATGTGGATGGGGAAATCGTCGTGCGGGAGGTTTCCGTCCGCGACGGCCAGACGGTGTGGGTGTGGCTGGAGGCGAAGGGTGCAGCAAGTGAGTGAGCGGGCGGCGCCTCACGGCTGCGGAGCCCAACTCATCGAATCACGCATCTGCTCCAGAACGGGCAGCCAATCGCCGCCGCCCGCGTCCAGCAGAAGGACGCTGTAACGGCTCGCTTCCTCTGGGGCATGCCAGACAATCAGCGTCACGGGGAGGCGGCTCCGTGGTGTCACGGCCCCCAGAAGGTCGTTTTGCAGGGTGGCCGGCATCTCCTCATCCGGCGTGAAGGTGTAGACCGCCTCGAGACCGATCACCCCTCCCACTGCCACATTTTCGGCCTGGCGGAGGACACTCTGCGCGGGAAGGCTGCTCTCGTCGGGCAGCACGTCAGCGGGCGCAGCGTTGTCTGACAGGGCAACGACAAAGCGAGCCTCCGTGGCAGCCGCGCCCCCCGGCTGGACTATGACCCCCTGCGCGGCGGGCTGCACGGTCCATGCGGGCGGATAGCGAAGCGCAAAGCGGCCCGCTGGGTCGCTGAACTGCTCCCACGTGGAGGCTGAGGGCACTGGAGCCCCCTGGATCCGCGCGCTCTCCCCCTGGCGCAGTACGAGGGAAGCCGAGGCCGCCAGCAGGGCAAGGGCGATCAGCAGCAGCCCTGCGGCCAACAACGGCATCCCGCTCCAGTGCTGTCGTTTCGCTATCATGGTCTATCCTTTTGGCTTGCTCGGACGGAGGGGACGGCCCCTTTCTATTATCGGCCGCCTGCCCCGCCCCTGTCAAGGATGCCCCCACGATTGGCAAGCAAAGTGGCTCTGCGTATACTCGTCCGGCCCCTCGCCACCGAGCGAGGGGGCCACAAGAAAACAGCGACCTCAAAACAAAGTAAGGGAAACCCGAATGAAGCAACAGATGATACGCCTGGCCCTGCTCTTTTTATTGCTCCTCCTATCGAGCGCGTGCCGACAGGACGGGGAGGGGCAGCCCGAGGCCAGCCCCGCGCCACAGGGTACCGCGGTGAGCGACGACGCCCCAACGGACGAGCAGGCCGCGAGCCAGGAGGCGACAGCCACCCCCGCCGCGACGGCGACCCCCCAGCCCAGCCCCACCCCCTCGGACCCCCTCGCCTCGCTCGACCCGTCCGGGCAGAGCGTGACGCTCTTGCATGGGTATGACAGCGCGCGGGCGGAAGCGCTCACCGAGCTGATTGACGACTTCAACGACAGCAACGAATTTGGCATCACGGTGGAGGATGAGCCCTTTGACAGCGCGGAGGCCCTTCAGGAGCGCCTGGAGGAGGGGACGAGCGAGGGAGCGATCCTGCTGCTCGCCGATACCTCCTGGCTGGAGGTGGCCCAGGGCGAGGGGACGTTGAGCCCCCTCACGCCCTTTCTGGAAAGTTCCACCTGGGGGCTGGATGAGCAGGCACGCGCCGGCCTTGCGCTGGGCGAAGCAGGCGATGAGCCCCAGGCAGTACCGCTCTACCACACCCTTGACCTGCTTTATGTCAATGACGATCTTCTGGATGAGCTGGGCTTCGACGCGCCGCCTGACACCTGGGAAGCGTTCGAGGAGATGGCCTGCGCGGCGAGCGAAGCGGGCAATGTGGGATTCGCGCTCGATGCCCTGAACATGGAGGGCAGCCCCAGCCACTTTGCCAGCCTGCTGTGGAGTGTGGACAGCGAGTGGCTGGAGGATGGCACCTTCACCCTGAACACCCCAGAAGCTGTGGAATTGCTGGGCACCCTGCAGGGGCTGTATGAGCAAGGGTGCATCCTCACCACAGCGGGGAACGATGCATCGCTGGCTGCCTTTGGGGCCGGCACGCTCTTGTTCGCGCTGGATTCGTCGGCGCGCCTCGCCGCCTATGGGGCTGCGGTTGAGGGTGGCTATGCCGGAGCCTGGAGCGTGGCCCCCCTGCCGCACGACGGGGCAGAGCCCGCGGTAGCCATGCGTACGGTGGCGGGCGCCATCCCGCAGGGCGAGGAGGCCGAGGTGCTGGCCGCGTGGCTGCTGCTGCGATGGCTCGCCGCGCCGGAACAGCAGGCCGAGTGGGCACAGGCCACCGGCGATCTTCCCGCGCAGGCGGCGGCACTGGCCGAATTGGATGGGCTGCTCAGCGAGTTGCCCGCCTTCGAGCGTGCGCTGGAGTTGTTGCCCTTTGCCCGCACCGAGCCGTATTACGCGGGCTACGCGACTACCCGCAGCGTGATCGAGGAGGCCCTGGCACAGATTATCGAGGGTGCCGACGCCGAGGAGACGCTGCTCGATCTTGATGACGAGGTGAATGCCCTCCTGGAGGCGGACGAGTAAGGAACAACGAATGGGCGTTTGTGGCGCCCTACCTGACATTGATGTGTGAAGATGCGCCACCGTAGCATCGGTGTCCCAGCAGACGTAGCGCTGGTTAAAGGCAGGCGTCTGTGAGGCGATGGTGCATGCCCTACGGACCCTGTTGCGGTTGGCTGCGGGACGGCAACCCTCAGCCAACCGCGGCTGTGCTCGACAGCCCTATACTGTAGTTAACGGCCGAGAGCGAAGACCATGGCGGCTATGCTGGCGCCAAGCGTAAGAAGGGCAGCAAGCTCCACCTGTTGCTCGAGTTTGCGGACCGGGTCCAGTCAGCGGCCAGCCAGTATCTGAAAGTCTCAGGAGAATCAGGCTTGGTGGGGGGTGAGATTGAAGGTCCGGCGGTCAGCCATCGTCTGGACTCTGAGACTTTTGGGGTGGTTTCACAGGCAGGTCAATGCGTTAGCCGAAGAATTGGTTACTTGCTGCCAGTTGTGAGGAATTCCGAGACAGACCCCTTTTTTTCATCGCATCATCGTAAATACACGATTAAGTCGGAGGGATACGTGACCGTTATTGCCCAACGAGCAGGCGGCGGCCTAAGAGTTGCTATCTGCAAAGCTATGAAGCTAACAGAGTTTAAGAAGAAGTAACAAATGACTGCTATAACCTCTGGCACAAACTGGTCCATCTACAAGTACCATGCTGATCTGTGTAAGGTGCTCACCAATCCCAAACGCTTGCGCGCTATCGAGTTGTTGCAAAAGAAAGAGTACTCCGTTAACGACTTAGCGGAGGCCATTGGTGTGAGTTCAACAAACATGAGCCAGCACCTGACAGTCATGCGAAAAGCACGCATCGTTGAGACGCGCCAGGAAGGAACTACCGTGTATTACTCCCTGGCTTACCCGGAGATTGCTGCGGCGTGTGCCCTCATTCATCAGGTGGCAATGGACCAGTTATCCACCGCAGGCGAACTGGCCAAGTCTGCACAGGAGCGCTTCAAGTAGAGCTACCCATTCGAACACTTAACGACCCCTCGGAGTGTAATGGAAGGTGTTTATGAGTGCTTGGACAGAACCCGTTGCTGCGGTGGAGCCACAGGAAGTCGTACTAGAGTCGCCATGATGTACTGCTCTATGCATCTATCGGTGGCAGTATCCATCGCAATCGGAGCCGGAGCAATGGCTGATCACAGGGAGTTGTGACATCAATGGGTTCGTGCAGTTTATGACCAACGGGGCAGGGCGACTGCTGCGAATGGTGGTGGGCATCGCTTTGATTGTCTAGGGTTTGTCAGGCTCGGAGAGGACCACCGACTATACCGTGGCCGCGATTGGACTGCTGCCTTTGGTCGCTGGCCTGCTCGACTTCTATGGGCTCGCGCCGCTTTTCGGGTGTCCGTTTCGGGGCCCTACATTCGGCGGCAGAGCTAGCCTCGCAATGCCATACCGGGGGAGAAATAACAAACATATGAACCGAGGTCCTCTAACTACAGCGGGCGTGCTTCTGGGGCTGGGCCTTGGCGGCTTCTTTGACGGCATCGTCCTGCATCAGATTCTCCAGTGGCACCATATGCTCACGAGCGGAGGTTACCCAGCGAACAGCGTTGCTAACCTCCAGCTTAATACCCTGGCCGATGGCCTCTTTCATGCGGCCACCTATGTCTTCACCGCCATCGGGCTGGTGGCGCTGTGGCGGGCTGCACGACGCAGTGATGTCCCGTGGTCCAGTCGTGTACTGATTGGCGGGCTGCTCGCGGGCTGGGGCATCTTTAATCTGGTGGAAGGCATCATTGACCACCATCTTCTGGGCATTCATCACGTCAATGAGACCGTGCCTCCGGAACAGTGGATTTACTGGGACCTCGGTTTTCTCGTCTGGGGTGCGGTCATGCTTGCCATTGGTCGCTCTATGACTCGCACCACCGAAGACGAAGCTGCGCTTACCACCAATACCCATAGAGCTTGAGAGACAGCATGAGCCAGGAACGGGACGTGTGGAACCCGAAGGGGGAGACAGTGGCTATGGTTATTGATACGGCAGGCTGCCAAGCGGTTGATGTTGAACCCTTCGCAACTACCCAAAACAGGAGTGAGAACAGATGACACTTATGCTGTTTGAGCGTTTCGAGGATGAAGGGCTAGCCCAGTACTCTTATGCAGTCGGGTCGCAAGCCGCTGGAGCGGTTGCCATCATAGACCCACGGCGCGATGTAGACGTCTACCTGGACTATGCCCGAGCCAAGGGCGTCCAGATCGCCTATGTACTCGAAACCCACATTCATGCCGATTACGCATCCGGCGCACGCGAACTGGCTGAGCGAAGCGGGGCTGCCTTGTGGGTATCGGGGCATGACCGCGAGGAGCGTTACGAAGTAGCCTTCCCTCACAAGGACCTCTTCGAGGGTGATAAGCTCCGAATCGGGGCGATTGAACTTGAGGCTATCCATACGCCTGGCCACACGCCAGAGCACCTATCCTACCTCGTCTATGATACAGATGAGGTAACGCAGATCCCCCGCCTGTTGCTGTCAGGGGACTTCCTCTTCATTGGTTCTCTAGGGCGCCCCGATCTCTTGGGGGAAGCTGCCAAGCAACGGCTGGCCAAGCAAGCCTTTCAGAGCGTGCGTGAGAAACTTCTGCACCTCCCAGACACACTCGAGATTCATCCCGGACACGGAGCAGGCTCTATGTGTGGTGCGGGAATGAAGAGCCAGGCAATGTCCACACTCGGGCTTGAGCGCAAGACCAATCCATACCTGGATGAGAGCCTCTCCGAAGCCGCCTTCCTGGACAACCTGCTCTCCAACACACCCCCGTTTCCCCCATATTACTTGCGGATGAAGCAACTCAACGCGGACGGTCCTCCCCTGCTGCGGGGCCTCCCCGGCACTCGTTCAATTGAAGTGGCTGATTTCAAACGCCTGGTGGATGCCGAGCAGCACGTGGTGATTGACCTCCGAGAGCACGTCCTTTTTAGCGAGGGACATATTCCCGCTTCATTCAGTGTTGGTGCCGGTCCCAATCTGTCCACTTGGGCAGCCTGGGTAGTGCCCTACGACCGGCCGCTTCTTTTGGTAGCAGACGAGGTGGAGGAAATTGACGAGGCGATCCGTGCCCTGATTCGGGTGGGGCTGGACGATATTCAGGGCTACCTCGCTGGAGGCTTTGGGGCCTGGCGCGATGCGGGATGTCCCGTTCAACAGCTGGCTCAACTGTCTCCGGCTGACCTCCATACTCGCTTACAAACTGGCGCAACGCTCCCCATACTGGACGTGCGTACCGATGAAGAATGGTCGGCAGGACACGTCGAAGGAGCCATTCACATCATGGGCGGCACCCTTCAAGATCGCCTGGACCGCCTTCCACCGCGCGACCAGCCCCTGGCGGTGATGTGCGGCAGTGGCTACCGCGCGACAGTCGCTGCCAGTGTGCTGGAACGGGCTGGCTTCATGCAACTCATTAACGTGAGTGGTGGGATGACGGCCTGGGAAGACAGCGGCTTGCCCACGACTCGCACCGATGAAAAAGGAGAAAGACAATGAGCAAAGTATCCGACATCAGCTACGGCTTTGGGAAGAGACTAGAGGTGCCTTATGAGGTGGCGGTAGATCAGACCAAGGCTGCCCTGAAGGAGCAGGGCTTCGGGATTCTCACCGAGATTGACATGGCCCAAACATTGTACGAGAAGCTGGGGGTGGAATTCCAGCCCTATCTCATCCTGGGCGCCTGCAACCCGCCGCTGGCGCATCAGGCGCTTTCTAGCGAAATCAATGTTGGCTTGCTCTTGCCTTGCAATGTGATTGTCTACCAGACCGACGAAAGCAGTATGGTCGTTGCATTGGACCCCGAGGCTGCGTTAGGAGTGGTTAACAACCCCGCTCTCGAATCTATTGCCCAGGACGCCACGCGGCGCTTACACAGGGCGCTGGACAGCCTGCCGCTGTCTACCGTCTGAAATGACGCCTCATCTAGGAGTAGTGAGTATGTTCCGCAACCTTTTCGGCCATAATGCGAGGAAGAACAAGATGCACGCTGAGGAACTCGAGCAGCGGCTAGCGAGCGGGGAGTCGCTCGTCCTATTGGATGTGCGCCAGCCGGGGGAATACGCGGAGGCCCATCTGCCAGGCAGCATTTTGATCCCGCTGCCTGACCTAGCCCAGCGGATAGGGGAATTGCCGAAGGACCGACCGATTGTAGCCATGTGCCGCTCCGGTAATCGCAGCAAGGTGGCGGTGAGCCTGCTCCAGCGAGCAGGGGTGGCAGATGTCTATAATCTGGAAGGCGGGATCCTCGACTGGACCAAGAAGAACTTGCCTGTGACGCGTGGGAAGTAGGCGGTGGCACCTCTACTCCTGGCGGCGGTAGGCCTGGGCGGCATGATTGGGCTGGCGCTCGGAATGCTGGGTGGGGGTGGCTCCATCCTGACTGTACCTATCCTGGTCTACCTGCTCAATCAGGATGCCCACGCTGCCGTTACCACCTCGCTAGTGATTGTCGGCGCGAATGCGCTTATAGGGGCTTGGCTCCACCAGCGGCAAGGGCATGTCCATCTCCGCGTCGCCCTGCTTTTTGGCTTATATGGGGTCGGGACCGCCTATCTGGGAGCGCGTCTATCGAATCGGCTGCCAAGCGGGGTACTACTGCTCTTATTCGCCCTGTTGATGCTCGCCGTGGCAGCATTGATGATTCGAGGCTCTGCCACGGCGGCTCCTGCCTCGTCCACGGCCTCCCCCTGGTGGCTCGTGGTGCTGGGGGGTGCAACCGTCGGCTTTCTCACGGGCTTTCTGGGTGTGGGAGGTGGATTTCTGATCGTGCCTGCGCTGGTACTGCTGCTTGGCATGCCCATGCGGGAGGCCGTTGGCTCCTCGTTGGTCGTCATCGTCCTCAATAGTACAGCAGGGCTCGCAGGCCACCTTACTGGGGGAAGTCTAAATTGGACGCTGATTGCTCTTTTGCTTAGCGGCGGGCTACCGGGCATCTTTCTAGGTGCATGGCTTGCCCGGCGCCTACCAACGCAACGCCTGCGCCAGTCCTTTGCCATAGTGGTTGTCGTGCTTGCTGTCACCCTGTTGGCAACCAACCTCCATGCCCTTGTCACAGAAAGGACCAAGGCGGCATCGCCCTCTATGACTATCATACGCTTGTGAAGATGTGGTAGAAAGTGTAGAGAATGAGTGGTTTGTTAGCCGCCCGCTACTGATGATCATCTACGTATGGAAGCGGGTAGCTCCATGAATCCAACTGTTCGGAGGGGTCATGCTCATCCCTCCGTGGGGTGGCCTATGCCGTTGGTCGCGACAGCGTCTCGCGGCATTGGAGACCCAGAGTGCCTGCCAGCCTCCAGCTTTGACCTTGCCCCTCTCACGAGTATAATCTCGGGTGCGTCGCGCCTCACCAAGGGCCCGGCGCGCTTCTGTTCATGAGGCTTGTTTTCTGGTTGCAAGGATCGTTGAGGGAGTGACATATGGCTGACAAAACCTATCACATCTGGACCATCGGTTGTCAGATGAATGTGGCTGACTCCCAGCGATTGGCCTCCACCCTGGAAAAGCGGGGCTACCGCTTCACGCCAAACGAGGGGGAGGCTGATATTATCGTGCTCAACACCTGCGTGGTGCGCCAGCAAGCGGAGGACAAGGCGGTGGGCCACCTCGGGTGGCTGAGACAGTTCAAGCGCCCCGACGGCAGTGGACCCATCATCGGGCTGATGGGCTGCCTGGTTGGGGTTCGCAACCCGGCGCCGCTTCGCAAGCAGTTTCCTTGGGTTGACGCCTTCCTGCCCCCCAGCGAGCCGGGGCCCCTGCTTGCCCTGCTCGATGGAAAATCGTGGGATGCGGACGCCTACTTCCACGAGGTCAAGCAGCGACGGATGCTGAACACGCTGATTGACGCCAGCACCACGAGCGAGGTGGTGCTGCCCGCGCACGAGCGCGGCGCCCTGATCACTGCCCATGTGCCGATCATCTACGGCTGCAACCACATGTGTAGCTTCTGCATCATCCCCTACCGCCGCGGCGTGGAGCGGTCGCGCCGCGTGGGCGACGTGGTGGGCGAGGTGAGGTCGCTGGTGCAGCAGGGGGTCAAAGAAGTGACGCTGCTGGGGCAGATCGTGGATCGGTATGGCTTTGACATCGAGGATGGGCCGCGCCTGCCCGATTTGCTCTTCCAGCTAAACGAGGTGGAGGGGCTGGAGCGCATTCGCTTTCTGACCTCCCATCCAAATTACATGAGTGACGAGATTTTGCAGGCTGTGGCTTCCCTGCCGAAGGTGATGGAGCAGATCGAGATTCCGGTGCAGGCTGGCAACAACGAGGTGCTGGCGCGGATGCGCCGTGAGTACACGGTGGAGCAGTACCGCGAGCTCGTGCATCGAATCCGCACCATCGTCCCGAATGCAGCGATTCATGGCGACGTGATCGTCGGCTTCCCTGGCGAGACGGAAGCGCAGTTTTTGGACACTTATCATCTGATCGCGGAGCTGAAGCCAGACAAGACCCACCTTGCCAAGTACAGCCCGCGCCCCAACACGCCGTCCGCCCGCTGGGAAGACGATGTGCCCGCTGACGAGAAGGACCGGCGCCACAAGGCCCTGGACGAGTTGATGGAGCAGATTTCCACGGAAATCAATGCTGGCTACCTTGACAGCACCCAGCAGGTGCTGGTGGAGGAGGAGCACCGCGGCAAGTGGAAGGGGCGCACGCGCACCAACAAACTGGTCTTCTTCGAGGACCCGCGCGACCGCAAGGGGCAGGTGGTGGACGTGCAGATTACCTACACCGGCCCCTGGTCGCTCCAGGGCGTGCCCACGGACCTGCCCGCCCCCGCGCACACCGACCTGGCTTCCTTGGCGGAGCTACTGCCGGTCCTCAACTGAGCGGTGCCTGTCTCGGTAAGAGAGCTCGCTGCCCACGCAGCGAGCTTTTTTGTTGGCTGCTGTTGCAGAAGGAGGGGGCTTGTCTGACTTGATCGAGCGTCTTCATGCGGGGCCGCCCCTGCTGGCGGACGGCGCCATGGGCACGATGCTCCAGCCACGCGGCTTGCCGCCGGGCGAGGCGAGCGCCCCGTGGGCCCTGAGCCACCCCGAAGCGGTCCGCGAGGTCCATGCTGCCTATGTGGCGGCTGGCTGCGAGCTCGTGCTCACCAATACGCTGGGGGCCCACGAGGGGCCCCTGTCAGCCGATGCGGTGGCAGCTGTAAATCGGGCGGCGGCAGCAGCTGGCACGGCGCAGCGGTGCCCGCTGGGTGGCGGGCTCGCTCGGCCCGGGCGGGGATGAGGGACAGGCGCGTGCGCTAGCCGAGGCACGCGTAGACCTGTTCTGGATCGAGACGCAGATGAGCCTCGCCGAGGCGCTGCAAAGCGTGGCTGCCTGCCAACGCGTGAGCGCCCTGCCCATCGTCGTTACCTTCTCCTTCCATCGCAGGGATGGGCGGACGCAGGCTGGCGAGACGGCGCAGCAGGTGGCCCAGGCACTCGCGGCGGCGGGGGTGGCGGCACTGGGGCTAAATTGCGGGGATGGGCTCACGGGCGCAGCCGAGCGGCTAGACGAGTTGGCATCCGCCTGCACGCTGCCACTGGTGTTAAAGCCCAATGCAGGGCTTCCGCACCTGCAGGCGGACGGGTGGCAGTACGATCTGGGCCCCGAGGCGTGGGCAACACAGGTACTCGCCGCCTCGGGCCCACGCGTGCGCCTCCTCGGTGGGTGCTGCGGGAGCACGCCGGCCCATCTGCGCATCCTGCGGGAGGGGCTGGACTAAGGGCATCCAAACAAGGTCTGTCGGTTTGACTCGGCCTAATCTCCTCTGGGGGCATCCAGCAGAACACAGTTGCTTGTACTTAGGTACCCCTCCTCCCTTTGCCACCAGCCCGTTTCGGTTTATGATCGGCTGCTCCCCATCGGCAGAAGCAACTGCGCCTCTACCTTCCAAACCGCCTGTCACTGCAAAGGAGAAGTTTGACTATGGTGTCACCCTTTACGCGCCGACCCCACCTGTTGCTGCTACAACTTACCTGTTTGATCATGCTGATTGCCCTGTTCCTGGCGGGTGCCCACGCGCTCGCCGCCCAGGGGTTGAGTGGTCCCTTTGTGCCCATCGGGGCCGCCTACGAGGACGACACGCTGGCCCTCTTCGCGCAGCAGGCCATTACTCATGACAGCGACGGGGTGGTACAGCTTCGCGTGCTGCCCATTACCTACGCCACCGACGCCTACGCCATCACCCCGGCGGAGCGGCAGGAAAATCTGGAGCTTGCTCAGGAGCGGGCCGAGCAGATCGAGGAAGCGTGCCAGGCACTGGCCGGGGGTGCCACCTGCGTCGCCACGGTGCCCGACATCCAGGTGCGCGACGATGCGGACGACCCGGACAAGTTGGCGATGCTTGGCCCCGATGTGGATGGCATCTACATCCTGGGGGGCGACCAGACGATTGCCATGCTGGTGGTGGCGAACACCCCCACCGAGGCCGCTCTGGAAGCACTGCATGGGATGGGTGCGGCGCTGGGCGGTAACAGCGCCGGCGCCGCCGTCCAGTCTCGCTACATGATTGCGGGCTACACGGGGGACAACTGGCCGTGGGATGGGTTGGAGTACGACGCCATCGAGCTGTGGTACGGAGCGGACGACACCGTGACGCGCGGCCTGCGCTTCGGCATCGAGGAGGCGATCGTTGACCAGCACGTGCTGGAGCGCGCGCGCATCCCGCGCCTGCTCCAGGCTGCCCAGCGCTCACCCGGCGGCAAGGTTGGGCTGGGCGTGGACTGGGGAACGGGCATCGTCATCTCGGAGGGCGTGGCCTCCGATGTGGCGGGGTGGTACGCAGCGGTGGTGCTGGACGAGGAGAGCTATGGCGCTGCCGAGCAGGCCAACTACCTGGGCCCGCAGAACACCCTCTCCATTCACAACGTGGCCTACCACGTGCTGCCCGAAGGGCCTTATAGCTATGACCTGGCGGCCCGACGACCCATCGTCGGGGGGGTGCTGGACGAGCCAGCGCCCGCCATCAATGAGCGCTCCTTCGACTTCCTGAGCGCGCCTGTCGGGGCGGGCACGCTCTTTCTGGGTGGGGACCTCCAGGACGAGGAAGCGGGCGCAGCGATGAGCGCCTTCGCCGATCTGGCTGCCGCGGCGGGCGCCCCCACGCTGGTGGTGGCTGTGGCCTACACCGACACGGCACAGGCCACCCTGGTGGCAGAGACGTGGGCCGACTATCTCGCTGCCCTGGGCGTTCCTGCCGTCGAGACGGCCATCCTGGTTCCTGAAAGCGACCCGCACGCGCTGGTGAGCGAGATTCAGGGGGCCGGTGCCATCCTGATGACAGGGGAGAATCAGGATGTGATGGCCGATCAGGTGACGCTGATGAATGACCATGGCGTGACCCCCGCGCTCGCCGCGCGCTGGGCAGCAGGCGCGCCCCTACTGCTCGACAACGCGGCGGCGGCGGCGGCAGGCAGCTGGATGAGCGCCGAACCCACGCCCACCGATGACGATATAGATTACCAGTCGAGCGACAGCTTTCTGGCGGGCTACATTTCCGTCGCCCCAGGGCTGGGGCTTCTGCCGGGCGCCAGCATCCAGCCGCGCGTGATGTACGACTACCTGCTCGGGCGCCTGGTCAGCATGGTCTACGAGCACCCGGACAGTGTGGCGGTGGGCATCGAGTTGGGAACCGCCATCGAGGTGACTGACGGCAGCGCGATGGTCCACGGTCCCAGCGCAGTGATGATGGTGGACGGGCGGCAGGCCCGCGTGCTCGAAGAGGGGGACAATGGCGGTATCGCCGCTACCTGGCTCCTGCTGGATACCTTCGCGGAGGGGGAGATGATTGCAGCGGTGGCGCCCACGGCGCTGCACCTGGGCCACCTGAGCAGCCAGCCCGCCAGCGCCCCGTGGCCCCTGATGGGGCTGGCGCTGGCGGGTGCCCTCCTTCTCGCGCGAAGAAGTCGGCGGCGCGCTGCATAAAGAGCGCCCACGTATCGCCCTGAAAGTTGTGAGGGGCCTCCGGCTAGGCAAAGTGCTGTAGCCGGAGGCCCGCTGCGGCGACGGCGTCCCGGATCGTTTCCGACCAGGGGTAGGGTACCTGCTCGTCGAAGGTGCCAGGATGGATGGAAAAGGCGGCGCTGGCGCGATCCATCATATGGATCGCGCTCATGCGCGCGTAGGCGGCGGAGCGCGCGGTGGGTCCCCCCATAGTGCCACAGGGGTAGCAAACTCGGCGCGTTGCCACAGGGTGGGGACGTGGCGCGTGCTCGCTGCCATGTTCCCGCTCATCCCCCGTAGACCACCACAGCGTCCACCTGCTCGCCCGCCAGGCCCCGGGCGACTACCTGAGCAGCGCAGTGGCGATCAGCAACGATGGGACGATCATCTTTGCTGGTGCGATGGGTAAGCCGGTCCAGGGGCGCGACGGTCAGGGGGGTGCAAAGGTATCCACTGGGCAATGGACAAAATTGCCCTACGCCCCTCGTAGGGCAATTTTGTCCATTGTCCGCGCTACGACGACACAATGCATAGTTACCCATCGGCATCGGTATGGCTTTGTTTGTTGAGCATTGACCTATCGTGCTGCCTTGTATGTACAGCAGAGCGAAGCATTCATCATGTGGCAATTCATTTTAAAAATAGCATGAAGGCGCAGCGAAACCCATGCCAGGAAAACAGCAACCCATCAGGTGCAGACCTTGATCCCGCTTCTGCACAGCACCAGTGCATGAGGAAGTTGCCCTGATGCAAACATCACCTCACAACGATGGAGGAAGCGCTACGCTACGCATGGCAGCTTTCATATTTATGGCTTGTTTTAGCTAGAACTGGTAAAAAACGATTGACTTTCCTTTGTGCTTTCAGTAGAATGTTATACAGCACAAAGCTCCATTCCTTTTATCAACAGGAGTAAACAAACATGCCAGATTTCAAGAAGCTCACCGCAGACGACCTTGCATCCAAGCATTCCCCTGTGAGTGGTGAACGAGCAAAGATTCGCGAGGAATACGAGGGCTATCTGAAAGATCTTGAGGTGGGTGAGGGAGGTGAATTGTCGTTTGATGACGAAAAGAAGGTGACTGTAAAAAATCGCTTGAAGCGTGCGGCGACGGAGCTCGGCATGACTGTGGAGTTCAAGCGCTCAGGATCGAACGCTGTGCGCTTCAGCGTTACATCCGTCGAATGATTCCTTTGTCCCCCGCCCCGCTGCTGGCGTGCGGGGCGCGAGGAAACGACGCAACAAGAAAGAAGGGTCAGCGATGAATCGCCGACCCTTTTATAGACCTTTACTTGTTGGTGCTACGCAAGCAGATCGCGCAGGGCGCCTTCCAGATTCGGGAAGTGGAAGTCAAAGCCGGCCTCTTGCAAGCGGAGCGGGATGGCGCGTTGTCCTTCCAGTACGAGTAAACTCATTTCCCCCAGCAGCAGTTTCAGCGCCATGCCCGGCACAGGGAGCAGGCTGGGCCGCCCCAGCACCTTCCCTAGCGTCTGGCCCATCGCCTTGTTGGTCACCGGGTTCGGTGCCGCAAGGGTATAGGGGCCCGCGGCACTGTCCTGCTCGATGAGGAAGCGCAGGGCCCTCACCTCGTCGGCAAGGTGGATCCAGGGCATATACTGCTTGCCACTGCCGAGCGGGCCCCCGATGAATAGCTTGTGGGGAAGCGCCAACAAAGCCAGGGTGCCCCCCTTTTCCGAGAGCACGATCCCCGTTCGCGCCAGCACGCGCCGCACCCCCAGTGCCTCTACCGCGGCACTGGCAGCCTCCCACTCCTTCACAACCTCCGCCAGAAAGTCGCTGCCGGCGGGCGCCCCCTCGCTCACCACCTCGTCGCCGTGGGTGCCGTAGTAGCCAACGGCGGAGCCCTGGACGAGCACGCGCGGTTTCCGCGCCACGCGGCGGATCCCATCTACAACCGCCTCGGTGGAAGCCACGCGGCTGTTCCGGATCGTCTGCTTGCGACCCGCCGTCCACAGCCCCCCTTCCGGGCCGATGGTCGCCCCGGCCAGGTTCACTATGGCATCTGCCCCGTCCAGTTCCGTGCTCCATCCCTCCCCCGTGCGCGCATCCCATTCCACGAGTCGCGCCGAGGCGGGCAACTGGGGCGCGCGCTCGGCGGCGTCCCGCGTCAGGATCACCACCTCGTGGCCGTCCCCCGCCAGGCTGCGCGCCAACGCGCTCCCGATCAGGCCGGTTCCCCCCGTAATCAAGACCTTCATTGGTAGGCTCCTTCTTTCGCTCTTCTTGTCAACCTGGCCCGTGCCGCTGAACCCAGTGTAGCAATAACCCCGCCATGTGAAAGTGCGCACGCTTACCCTGCGGGCCGTCGGGGTGGCCTTTCAAGCGTTTGGAAAAACAGTCAAGTTCGGATACGCTTCCCGCCGTTCGGAAAGATCGGTCAGGGAGCCAGCATGGCAGAGGGTAGCGCGGGGGGCGCGCGCGCCCCTCAGCAACAGAGCATTGCGGCGCGCGCGGTGGGCGGCTCGCTGGTCAGCGTCGGAGCCTCCCTGGTCACGTGGGGGCTGGGCTCGGTGCGCCTGGTGCTGCTGACCCGCTTCCTGCTCCCGGCGGATGTGGGGCTCGCGGCCCAGGCCCTGCTGCTGCTCAATTTTGCTGTGCAGTTCCAAACAATGGGGCTGAACACGGCACTGATCCACCATCAGCAGGCGGACGACCGCACGCTCGCCACCTATTTTACGCTGCGGATGGGGCTGGTGACGGCGGCCCTGGCCCTGCTGGCAGCCGCCACGCCACTGTTAGACCGCTTGTATCCAGAAATGCCCCTGCTCGGGACGGTGCTGCTGGCCTACATCGCCATCGAGCTTTTCCGCACCGCGAACAATGTCCAGGCGACCATCCTGACCAAGCGGCTCGCTTTTCGCCGCCTTTCCGTCGCCGATGTGCTGAGTTCCGCGGCTATGACCCTGGTGGCACCGCTGCTGGCGTGGCAGGGCTGGGGCGTGTGGGCCCTGGTGGCAGAGCAGGCCAGCGGGACGCTGGTCCGCACGCTGCTGATCCAGGTGTGGCGCCCGCGCCTGGGGTGGGAGCGAGGGGCGGCACGGCGCTTCTGGGACTTTGGCAAGCGGATGTGGGCAGGCTCGAACCTTACCTACCTGCTCGACAACTTTGACAACTTTTGGGTAGGGGCGATTCTGGGGCAAAGCGCACTCGGCTTCTACGATCGAGCCTACGAGTTCGCACGCTACCCCCGCCGCGTGATCGCCAACCCGATCCTTGACGTGTTCCTGCCCACCTTCGCCACGCTGCAAGGGGAGCCGCTGCGCCTGTCGCGCGCGTTTTTCCGCGCAACGACCCTGATGGTGCGGGCCGGCGGCTGGCTCTCGCTGGTGTTGCTGTGGGGGGCCCACGAGGGGATCGCCCTGGTGGGGCCCCAGTGGCTGCCGATGGTGCCCACCTTCCAGTTGATGATCGTCTACGCCCTGCTGGACCCGCTCGCGACCGGCGCAGCGAACCTGCTGGTGGCGACGGGCCACCCTGGCTGGCTCACGCGGACGCGGTGGGTGCAGGCGCTCCTGTTTATTCCAGCGGTTGCAGCGTTGGGGCGCTGGGGGGGCATCGAGGGGGTGGCGCTGGCAGCGGACGGCATGGCACTGGTCGGCACGGTGCTGCTCTTCGCGTACTCGCGCCGCGTGGTCAGCTATTCCATGCGAGCGCTCTGGCTGTGGCCGGTGGTCGCGATGCTGGTCATCTCGCTGGCAGTGTTTGCCCTTGGCCCTGTGTGGCGCTCGCTGCCCATCGGGGGTGCGCTACTGGGCAAAAGCCTGTTTATTACCCTGTCGTACGCGGCCCTCCTGTGGCTGACGGAGCGCGATCAGCTGCTTGAAGGGTGGCGGATGGTGTGGGGGCTGCTGCGGCCCAGGCTGAGCAGAAAGCGATCTTAAGATGGAGCCATTGGAGCATCGAGAGCTGTGGGCGCGATAAAACGCACGCTGGTGGTGGGATGGGACGGCGCGACGTGGGAGGTGATTCGCCCATTGGTGGAGCAAGGGCGCCTGCCGCATTTGGCGCGGTTGATGCGCGAGGGCGCCTCGGGCACGCTGCGTTCGACCACGCCGCCCATCACCCCTACCGCTTGGACATCGCTCTTCACCGGCAAGAACCCTGGCAAGCATGGCATCTTTGATTTCCAGGAGCCGGACGCGCGCTACCACTTTCGCACGCTGCGCACCGACCACCTGCAAGACAAAACGATCTGGGAATTGCTCGGCGACGAAGGCTTGACCTCGATGGTGGTGGATGTTCCCTTCACGTACCCGCCCCAGCCACTCCGCGGCTGGATGATCACGGGATACGGCACGCCGCGCACCCCCGGCACGGTGATGAGCTACCCGGCCAACCTCGCCGACCTGCTGCCCGCCGAGCTTCGCGATCAGGTGCGCGTGGCCGTGCCGCCCCACTGGACCGACCGCAGCCTCGCCTTCGTGGAGGCGTGGGAAACGATCATGGCCGGGCGCGAGCGGCTGCTCCAGCACTTGATGACGGAGCGCCCCTGGGATTTTTTCATGGTGGTCTTTTCGGTCACCGACTTTATGGCCCACATGTTCTGGACCTACCTGGACCCTACGCACCCGAACTATGCCCGCCCCGAAGCGCAGGGCTTTCGCGAGGGCTTTTTCTGGGCCTACGAGCGCTGCGATGGTCTGCTCGGCCAGATGCTGGAGTGGGCGGGCGGCGAGACGACGGTGCTCGTGCTGTCGGACCACGGCTTCGGCAGCGTGCGCCCCCGCCAGTTGGCCTACCAACTTCTGGTAGAGGGTGGCTGGCTCCGTTACGCCCGTCCGCCCGTGCCGCTGGGGGATAGCCTGCTTCGCACGGCGATGCGGGCCTACACCGGCCTGCCCTTCCTGCGCGATTGGGTCAAGCGGCTGCGCCCAGGGCAGCAGGGCGCTGTGAAGCAGGCGCTCCAGCGGGGCGGGTTGCTGCCGGGCTCGCTGAATGTGGACTTTGCGCGCTCCCGCGTCATCCCCTCCAACCACGGGCTGAACATCTGGGTCAACGAGCGGGGGCGCTTCGAGCCGGGTGTGGTTGAGCCTGCGGACAAGCCGCGCCTGCTTGACGAGCTACAAAGCTTTCTGCTGCGGGCGCGTGACCCGCAGAGCGGCGAGCGCCTGATGACGGCTGTTCACCGAGGCGAAGCGGTCTACCATGGCCCCGAGACAAGCCGTAGCCCGGACCTGATCATTGAATGGGCCGACCAGTTTGGCGCGCCCGGCGCACCGGGATCAAACCACCGCACCGAGGGGGGGCACACCATGGACGGCATCTTTCTGGCCCACGGCCCCGCGATTGCTCCCACCGCGCTGGAGGGCGCAAGCCTGATGGACATCGCCCCCACCCTGCTGCACCTGTACGATCAGCCTGTGCCCCCCGACATGGACGGGCGCGTGCTGGCGGAGATGCTGACCGACGCCCACCGCGCCGCCCACCCCATCCGCCAGGGCACGCAGCCTGCCCGGCGCGACGCCCTCCCCGTGGCCACGCCCTACACCTCCGAGGAGGAGGCGGAGTTGGAAGAGCAGCTGCGCAAGCTCGGCTACATTTGACCTCAAAGGACCGTTTGTGGAAATCGCACGCAACAGCGCGCTTTACCAGCAGCTATACGAGACGCTCCGCCAGCGCCCCGGCCTGGGCCGGGCAGGCCCGCGCTACCTGCATCGCTACCTGGAAATGAAGCAGATAGACTGGAAGCTGTGGGGCGAGATGCGGGGGCGCGTGCTGGATGTTGCCTGCGACGTGCCCCTGGATGCCGCCATCCTGAGCGAGATGCCATCGGTGGAGCATGTGTTCCTGCTGGACCTGAGGGTGCCGGCGCAGCGGCTGGTGCCGACGAAGAGCTCCTTTGTGGCCTGCGACGCGACGAGGATGGCCTTCCCGGACAACAGCTTCGATGTGGTGCTCTGCTTCTCCTCGCTGGAGCATCTGCCCGACGCGGCCCAACAGCGGGAGTGGGTACGCGAGATGGTTCGCGTGCTCGCGCCTGGGGGGCAGTTGCTTGTCACGGTGGACAACGCGTGGAGTTGGTTGAACCGCGTGTGGGACCGCTATCGCCCGCCGATGCGGCGCATCAGCCCGCCGGAACTACGGCGATGGGTGGAGGAGGCAGGCCCCATGCAGGTGGAGGCCAGCACGGGCGGCGCGCTCTACTATTGGGGCTTTCGTCCGCCCGTGCGCGGCAGCGTGCGCGTGGCCTACGCCCTGGACCGGGCACTGGCCCCGCTTTCCCCCTGGCTGCCCTGGCTGGGCAACCGCATCGGCTACCGCTTCCGCAAGGGCAGCCACCCGGCGCCGTAAGCGCGGGCATCCCCTCATGACACATCCGCCCACCGTAGCCATCTGTCAATCCCGCATCATCCTGGGCGGGCGCCTGCAGGTGATCGTGGAGTTGATCGAGTTGCTGAACCGACGGGGGATCGTGCCGGATGTACTCACGGCGCATCTGGCCATTCGCCCGGAGCAAATTCCCCTCCACTACGGGCGCAGCATCCAGGCACGCTTCCGGCGCGTGCCCCTGCCGCGCCTGCCAAAGGTCGAGGACGATTTCAATATTGTCCTGTTCAACATCGCGCTTCGGCAGGCTGCCAGGGGCTACGATCTATGGATCAATAGCAGCAACAGCTTGTTCGGGCTTCCCCCCTCGCAGGATGTTCTGACCTACATGTTCTTCCCGCGCCGCGCGCGGCTGCTGGCCGATGTGGAGGACATCCATCACCCGGAGCGCCCTCTGGCTCCCTGGTCTGTCGTGGGGCTCCAGCGGCGCGTGCTGCGGCAATTGTACCGGCTGAGCCGACCGCACCCGCGCCATAGGATCGTGTGCATGACGCGCTTCACGCGCACAGCCCTGCGTGACGCCTACCCCACCCTCTCGCCCGACCTGCCCGTGGTCTACCCGCCGGTGCCGCTGGCACAGTTTGGCGGCGAGCGCCCGCTGCGGCGCCGCGCCCTGCTTTCCGCGGGACGCTTCTCGCCCGACAAGCGACAATTGGAGCAACTGGCCCTGGCACGCGAGATGCCCGACCTGGACTTTCACCTGGTTGGCTTTGTGGGGCACGCCCCCTATTTCGAGGCATGCCAGCAATTTGTCCAGCGCCACGCCCTGCACAATGTCCATCTGCACCCGGACGCCCCCTTCGAAAAGATGGTCTCGCTGATGCAGGAGGCGCGCTACTTTCTCCATACCACCGTGAACGAGCCCTTCGGGCTCACCTGCGTGCAGGCCATGGCTGCGGGCTGCATCCCGCTGGTACACGACTCCGGCGGCCAACGCGAGACGGTTCCTGAGCCGACCCTGCGCTATACTGAGCTGTCCGAGGTTCCTGCCCTCGTCCAACAGTTGGAGGAACAGGGCGATGAGGCGCTCACGACCCTGCGCCATCGGCTCCAACAGCACATTCGCCAGTTCGAGACCAGCGTCTTCCACGAACGGATGGGCCCCCTGCTTGCTCCGCTTTTGGAAGGTCCTGGCTGAGCGATAGCAGACGCAGACTCGCCCTGGTTCATCTTCCCATGCCCCTTCCTCCTTTTCTCGACCGAACGCCGCGCCAGATGGTGCAGGCCCTGCGCCGCCTGGGGCGCAGGGAAGCGCGACTGGCGGGGTTTGACGCGCGGCATCCCTGCGTGTTCGTCCTGTCAACGGGCCGAGCGGGCACGCAGACGGTAGCTGCCCTGCTGGGGCTGGCACCCCATCTGCTGGCGCATCATGAGCCGGAGCCGCTCCTGTATGCGCTGGGCAAGGCCGCCTATGCGGTGACTGAGGAATCGGAGGAGACGCGGGCCCTGCTGGCGGAGGCCTTCCTGACGGCACGGCGCGCCCTGCTGGAGGATGCGCTGCGGGCGGGGCGCGGCTATGCGGAAAGCAGCCCACAGGCCACCTTTCTCGCGCCGGCCATCCATCGCGCGCTCCCCGAGGCACGCTTCCTTCACCTGGTGCGCGACCCGCGCCACGTCGTGCGCTCCGCCATGCGGCGCAGATGGTACGATGGGCACCCCTGGGATGACAGGCGGGTAGTGCCCCATGCAGGAACGGAGGCGGCGCAGGCGTGGGCAGGGTACAGTCCCTTTCAAAAGAATGTCTGGCTCTGGGCCGAGACGAATCGGTGGATCGCGCGCTTCACCGCCTCCCTGCCACCCGATCAATGGCTACGCCTCCTGCGGAGGCACTCTTCACAGGCGAGGAAGCGAGCCTCCGCCAGCTTTTTGCCCTGGTCGGCGCGCCGTTGCCCCCGACTGGCAGGATCGAGCGGGTGCTCGGCAAGCACCTGAACGCCCAGCGCACGGGCGCCTTCCCCCTGCCGGACGAGTGGACGGGGGCGATGCGCGCGGAGCTCCGCGCGATGGCGGGCGACACCGCCCAGGCCCTCGGCTATGACTTGACGGAGCCCCTGTGAGCGCCCCGCTCGCGTGGCGCCACGCCCCCGCCGCCGAGGCCTATGCCTGGCGCGAGCTCGCCCGCCGCGCGGGGGCCGAGGAGGCGACGGGCGGCACGGGGCTGGAGGCACTCGCGCTGCGGGTGCACTATGCGAAAGAGGGAGGCGAGCAACCGCCAGACGTAAGCGTCATCCCCGCCCGCGACGGGGCGTGGGCAGGGTTGGCACAGCTGCCGCCCGACTCGCTTCAATGGCTGCCGTTGGAACGGGTGCTGCCCCCTGGCTGGCGCCCGCCCTTTGACGGGCCGCTGCCGGTGCTGCTGTGGGGCGAGGGGCACGAGGGGGGCACGGACCCCTTCGTGGTACAGCGCCCCGATGGCTCGCTCCTTTTCCACGCGGACATTGTGGGGAGTACCCTCTTTCTGCTCACCCGTTGGGAGGAAGCGGCGTCGCCCGCGCGGGACGAGCATGGCCGCTTTCCCGCCGCCGCCAGCGTTGCCTACCGACAGGGGTTTCTAGGGCAACCCCTGCTGGACCGCTATGCCCTGGTCCTGCAGGCCTGGCTCCAGCACCTTCGCCCCCATTGGCAGCCGCGCCGCCCCGCCTTTCGGGTGTGGCTGAGCCACGACATTGACTTTGTTCGACCGTTCGCCAGCCAGGGGGAGGCCGCGCGCGCCATCGCTCGCGCCCTGCTGCGGCGGCAACAGGCGGGGCAGGCGGGGCAGGTTCTGGGCGAGTGGGTAGGGCAGCGCCGCGCCCCTGGCCAGACGGCTGCCCTCCGCGCGGTCCGCCATCTGGCGGAGCTATCAGCGCGCCACGGGCTGCCCAGCGCCTTCTTCTGGATGGCGGCGGCACGCAGCCGCTACGACAGCGGCTATGACCCGGCTGCCCCGTCGGTGCGAGATGCCATCGGCTACGTGCGACAACTCGGCCATGAAAACGGCTTCCACCCCGGCTATCACGCTGCAACCGACGGGGCCCGCTTCCAGGCAGAATTGGCGCGGCTGGAAGCTGTGCTGGGCGAGAAGGCAAGCGGCGGGCGACACCATTTTCTGCGCTTCCAGCCCCCTTACAGTTGGCGCCAGTGGGAATCCAGCCGCGCTCCCCTATGATTCATCGCTGGGCTATGCGGATTGCGAGGGATTCCGCTGCGGCACCTGCCACCCCTTTCGCCCCTTTGATTGGGAGCAGGGGCGGGAGCTTGATGTGTGGGAGCGCCCCCTGCTGGCGATGGACAGCACCCTGCGCCATTACCGGGGGCTGCGCCCGGCCGAGGCGGAAGCGCGGCTGCTCCAATTGGCCAAGCGTTGCCACGAGGTGGGGGGCGAGTTCAGCCTGCTCTGGCACAACACCTCCCTTTACGGGACGTGGCAGGAATGGGGCGCCATGTATGAGCGCCTGCTTCCAACGCTTGCCCCCTTGCACGACAGCCCCCATCCCTTCCCCGACACGCCCCAGGCTGCTCTATGACCCCTCCTCGTTCCGTCCTCTTTATCGTTCACGATTTTCCGCCCATCCGCACGGCGGGCACGGAGCGCGTGCTGCGCTTCGCGGAGTTTTTACCCGCCTTCGGCTTTGAACCGCTGATCCTGACCACGGGGCGCTACGGCGGGCTACCGGACGATGCGGAGGCGGGCGTGTACCGCGCCAGCGACTGGCTGCATGGCCTCTTCAGCCCCCTTCGGCGCCACGCTGGCGGCGGTGCCCCAGGCCGAGCAGGTCCACATCGCCACGCTGGCTCAGGGAAGTTGGGGCGGGCACCTGCGCGATCGCTTGATGGTGCCGGACACCAAGCTTGGCTGGCTGCCGGATGCGGTTCGCCGGGGCAAACAGATCATCGCCGAGCGGCGCCCCGCCCTCCTCTTCAGCAGTTCGCCTCCCGAAACGGCCCACCTGATCGCCAACCTGCTGCAGCGCGGGAGCGGGCTGCCCTGGATAGCGGACCTGCGCGATGGCTGGCTTTTCGAGCCCCCCAACGCGGGGGTGCGACAAGGGCGCGCGCGGCAGGCCATCGAGCGGCGGATGGAAGCGGCCACCGTTGCCCGCGCCACGGCATTGGTTACCGCAACCGAGCCGATCGCGGCGGATCTGCGCGACCGCTATCCGACCCACGCGGCCAAGGTGCATTCGATCAGCAACGGCTTTGTGGAATCAGAGTTCGCGGGGCTGAAGCGGCAGCGGCAGCCGGATGGAGCATTTCGCATCGTCCACACGGGCTCGCTCTCGGCGAGCCGACAGGGCACCGCCATCGCCCCCTTCTTCGAGGCGGTCGCGCGGGTGCGGGCGATGCGGCCGGCGATGCCGCTGACCGTGCGACTGATCGGCAACCTGAGCGAGGCCGAGCGGCGCGCGGCGATGGCGGCCGGGGCCGAGTGGGTGCCCCCGTTGCCGCGCCGCGCCGCGCACCAGGAGCAGCTAGACGCCGATGCCCTGCTGCTCATCACCGCGCCTGGGCAACGCAGCGTGGCGACGCTGAAGCTGTTCGAGTACATTCGGGCGGGTGTCCCCATCCTGGCACTGGCAACGGACAATGCCGCAGCAGCCATAGTCGAGCAATACGGCGTGGGGGTGACGGCCGCCCCAGACAACCCGGAGGCCATCGCCCGCGCCCTGATGACCTTGGCCGAGCGCGCGGGGAAGCCCTGGCCCGGCTTCTCGGCTGCCCAGGCCCGCTTTGACCGACGCACCTTGACGGGCGAACTGGCTGCCCTGTTCGAGCGATACCTGGCGGCAGTGCCATGATGCCCGACCTTTCCATCATCGTCGTGAGCTGGAACATCCAGGCGCTGCTGACCGACCTGCTGGCCATGCTCCCGGCGGCGGCGGCGCCCCTGGCGTGGGAGGCCATCGTCGTGGACAACGCATCCAACGATGGCACGGTGGCGACCGTAAGGCGGGACTTTCCAGCCATCAACGTGGTGGCGAACGACCGGAACGTCGGCTTTGCGGCTGCCAACAATCAGGGGATTCGGTTGGCCCAGGCGCGCTTCGTGCTGCTGCTGAACGGGGACACGCGCGTGCCGCCCGGCTCGCTGGCTGCGTTGGTGCGCTGGATGGAAGCCCAACCGGAGGTGGGGGCCTGCGCGCCACGCCTGCTGACGCCAGCCGGCACCCCCCAGCCCTACGCTTTCGGGGGGAGCCCCACCCTCCCCTACCTGATGCGGCGCGGGCTCCTCCGCCTGTTGCTCGACCGCCCGCTCCACGATTGGGGCACGCGCCAGACGCAGGAAGTCGGCTGGGTGTCGGGCGCCTGCCTGCTGGCACGGCGGGAGGCCCTGGCGGAGGTAGGCGGGCTGGACGAGGCGATGTTCATGTATTTCGAGGACGTGGACCTTTGCCTGCGCCTGCGCCAGGCGGGCTGGCGCGTGGTGTATCACCCCGCCATCGCCATCACCCATCTTGGGGGGCAGAGCCTGGCGCAGAACCCGGCGGCGCGGCGCGCGTACCAGGAGAGCCTGCGCACCCTGTACCGAAAGCACTATGGGGCCGGCGCACAGGCCATCCTGGGGGCAAGTCTCGCCCTGTACAACCACCTTCGGGGGAAAGGGCCAGATGGCTGAGCCATGTTTGACCATCGCGCACCGGGGCGCGCGCAGCCTTGCCCCGGAAAACACGCTGGCCGCCGCGCGCAGGGGGCTGGAAACGGGTGCGGAGATGTGGGAACTGGATGTGGCGATGAGCGCCGACGGGGTCCTGTATCTGCTCCACGATGACACCCTGACGCGCACCTCGAACGTGGCAGAGCAATTTCCCGCGCGTGCGCCCTGGGAAAGCCATGCCCTCACCTGGGAAGAGATTCGCTCGCTCGACTTCGGTTCCTGGTTCAACCGCGACGATCCGTTCGGGCAAATCGCGGCGGGTGCTCTGTCCGATGCGGAGCAGGCAAGCTTTGTGGGCGAGCAAGCCCCTTCCCTGGAGGAGGCTCTGCGCTTTACCCGTGACGCAGGCTGGCGCGTCAACATCGAATTGAAAGATTTGCGAGGCACCCCCGGCGATGCCACCATCGCCGAGCGGACGGTCGCGCTGGTCCAGGCGATGGCGATGGAAGAGCAGGTGCTGCTTTCATCGTTCAACCATGAATACCTTCGGCGCGTTCGTGCGGCCTCGCCTGCCATCGCCACGGCAGCGTTGGTCGTCGTCCCCGCCGCCGAGCCGCTGGCCCTGGTGCGGGCCCTGGATGCCCAGGCGTATAACCCTGGCGTCTTTGCTATCCGTCCCGACCAGATTCCTCCGCTTCGCGACGCAGGCATTGACGTGTTCGTGTGGACCGTTAACGAGGAATCGGTCATGCGCGAGCTGATCGCCCATCGCGCCAGCGGGCTCTTTACCGACTTTCCCCAGCGCATGCGCCCGATAGTGGGCGGCACGAATGAGGACATCGGCAATCTCCGCTCCCCAAATCCCTGAAATCTCTGGACAACGCCAGAGCGCTCTACTATAATTCGTTTTACCCTGCAACCCGAGGCCCCTTTGTGAGAATCGAGATTGTTCCGTCCATCCTGGCCGCCGACTTCGCCAACCTGGCTGACGCGCTGCGTGAGGCAGAAGAAGGCGGGGCACGGGCCGTACAAATTGATGTGATGGACGGCCACTTCGTCCCCAACTTGACTGTTGGCGTACCGGTGGTGGCGGCGCTGCGCAAGGTGTCCGGCCTGATCCTGGATGTCCACCTGATGATCGAGAACCCGGGCGACTTTGTGGATGAGTTTGCGCGTGCCGGCGCGGACATCTTGACCGTGCACGTCGAGGCGTGCCCGCACCTCCACCGAGTGGTCCAGCAGATCAAAGAGACAGGGAAACAAGTGGGCGTCGCCCTCAACCCAGCCACCCCCCTGGGCGTCCTGGAAGAGATCCTGCCAGAGCTAGACCTCGTGCTCCTGATGACGGTGAACCCTGGCTTTGGGGGGCAGGCCTTCATCCCCGCCGTGCTTCCCAAAATTCGGCGACTGCGCGAGCAATTGAATCAGGCGGGGCGAACGGCGCTACCGATCGAGGTGGACGGCGGGGTGAACGAGGAGAGCGCGCCCCTGCTGGGGGCGGCGGGCGCCTCCTGGCTCGTGGCGGGCTCAGCGGTGTACGGGGCGAGCCGCCCCGTGGCAGGGCAGATCGAGCGGCTCCGCTCGCTGGCGGAGGCGGGCTGGCGCGAGGCGGGCTGGCCCTGAGGGGACGGCACGCAAAAAGGCCCGGCAGGGAAGATCCCGGCCAGGCCTTGCGGGAAACGACGGTTGGGTCGAGCGCTTAGCTCTTGGCAAGCGTGCGCGCACAGCGAGTGCACAGCTTCACACTCGTAGGCTTCCCATCCTTCATGACCACAAACTTTTGAATGTTGGCATCGAACGTGCGCCGGGTTCGCACCTGCGAGTGGCTCACGTTGCGACCAAAGGAGCGTCCTTTGCCGCAGTGCTGACATTTTGCCATCAGACTCACCCCTTACTCGAAATGGTTCGGCGGGAATCGCTTCCTGCCCTGTCACAAAATAAAATCGCGCTCACAGAGCGCGACCTGTTGCTCGAAGTGGCGTGTACTATAGCACAGAGCCCCGCTTCTTACAAACGAATCGGGAGTAGGGGGGGCGTCCTGCCCTCCCCCAACCAATCCAGCAGCGCCGCTCAGCTTCCACGGAGGAATCCATGACCCAACCCAGCAGTGTTTCAGAACGTGACGCTTCCGCTTCAACGCCGATGGCCTCACCCCGCGATGTAGAATCCATTGACGGCCAGACCCTGGTGCGAATGTTCGAGGGCGCAGCCGGCCTGCTGGAGCGGCATGTGCCACACATCAATGCGCTCAACGTCTTCCCGGTGCCCGATGGGGATACCGGCACCAACATGATGCTGACGCTCCAGGGGGCGATGCGCGAGATTCGCAGCCTGACGGAGGAGGAAAAAGGGGGGGTGGCCGCAGTGGCCAATCGGATGGCACGTGGCGCGTTGATGGGCGCACGCGGCAACTCGGGCGTCATCCTTTCCCAGATTTTGCGTGGCTTTGCGAGCGGGCTGGGAAGCAAATCCCACGCGACGGTGATGGACCTGGTGACCGCCCTGGAGCATGCTCGCGACATGGCTTACCGCGCCGTGGAGACGCCGGTGGAAGGGACGATCCTGACCGTCATACGGTCAGTGGCAGAGGCGGCGCGCACGGACTTGAGCGAGGGGGGCGACCGGAGTTGCCTGCGCTTCTTCGATCGGGTGGTTCAGGCAGCCAAGGAGGCGGAGCTACGCACGCCGGATCTGCTGCCCGTCCTGAAAGAGGCGGGGGTGACAGACAGCGGCGGCCACGGGTTGTGGGTCTTTTTTGATGGGGCCCGGCGCCGCCTGGGCGGCGAGGAGATAGCCGTCTCCCAGGGGATAGACAGCGCCGAGATCCAGGACATGATGAGCACGATCGGCCACCCGAAGACGAGCGGCGCCCCAGCGGGGCCCTGGGGCTACGATATCCAGTACCTGATCAGCGCGCGCCCTGGCCAGCCCCTGGACCTGGAAGCCATCCGCGAGCATATTAGCTCGATTGGCGATTGCCCCCTGGTGGTGGGCGACGAAACGCTGATCAAGGTGCACGTTCACTGCCCGAACCCTGGCCCCGCCATTACTTACGGTGCCGAGCAGGGGAGCATCTCCGATGTTGTGGTGGAAGACATGGATGTGCAGGCCGAAGCCTTCCTGGATAAAGAGGAGGCACCGGCCCGCCCCGCGCCCCAGGTGAAGCGCACGGAGGAGGTCACGGGGATCGGTATCGTGGCGGTCGTGCCGGGCGACGGCCTGGAGGCAGTATTCCGCAGCCTGGGGGTGAGCCAGGTTGTCAGCGGCGGGCAAAGCATGAACCCCAGCACAGCAGACCTGCTGGAGGCGGTCGAGGCGGTTGAGGCGGACACGGTGATCCTCCTCCCCAACAACAAGAATATCATCCTGTCCGCCGGCCAGGTGGCGGAGCATACCCGCAAGACAGTCCATGTGCTGCCCACCCGCACCGTCCCGCAGGGCATCGCGGCGGTGATGAGCTTTAACTACTCAGGCGACCTGGACGAAAACCTGGAAACGATGAAGGAGGCAATGAACCAGATCCAGACGGGGGAGGTGACCACCGGCATCCGAACCACGGTGATGAATGACGTTGCGGTGCAAGAGGGCGACACGATAGGGCTTCTGAATGGCAAACTGGTCGTGGCTGATAAGAGCCCCCTAGCAGTGGTACGTGCCATGCTTGACCGATTGGCAGCAGATCGGTACGAAATTGCTACCTTCTACTATGGCGAGCCGTTGGCACAAGAAGAGGCGCAACAGATTGTGGACGACCTCGCCGCGGAGTTTCCCAGCCTTGAGATGGACCTTGTCGAAGGGGGACAGCCACATTACCACTTCATCTTTTCTGTGGAGTGATCCGACCGGGGCGCAGGCAAGGGCGCCCCTTGGACTCTCACATCATGACTGAGCGTATGACAAGCAGACCTATCATTGTAACCGACAGCACCGCCGATCTGACGGCAGAAGAGATCGCGCACTACGGCATCCATGTAGTCCCTCTCAATGTTCATTTTGGCACACAGAGCTACCAGGATGACTTTTCCCTGCCGCGCGAGAGCTTCTTTCAGATGCTCGCTGAATCCCCCCTGCGGCCTACCACCTCGTCGCCTGCCCTGGCCACCTTTCGCCAGATCTACGGCGCGGCCTGCCAGGATGTAGGCAGCGATATCATCTCGATTCATCTGAGCAGCAAGTTGAGCGACACGGTGCGGCGCGCGCGGCAGGCCGCTGAAAGCATGTTGGGCAAATGCCGCGTGCACGTGGTTGACAGCGAGGTGGCGAGCGTGGGGCTGGGGATCCTGGCCAAGCAGGCTGCCCAGCTTGCGCGGGACGGGGTCGCCACGGAAGAAATTATCCGCACGCTGCGTGGCATGATTGATCACATCTACGTGGTGTTCTTCGTCGAGTCGCTGGACTTTTTGGAGCAGGGGGGACGCATCGGGAAGGCGCAGGCCCTGCTCGGCACGATGCTTAACATCAAGCCTATGCTGATCCTGGAAGAGGGCGAGATTGAGCCGCTGGAAAAGGTGCGCACGCGCGGGCGCGCGCTGGACAAGCTGGCCGAGTTTGTCTCGGAGTTTGGGCATATCGAGTCGCTGACGATCATGCACAGCCAGAGCCCGCCCGAAGAACTTCAGGCGCTTATCGAGCGCATCGAGGGGGTACGCGGGCAGGATGTGCCCATCTCCGTGGCTCAGTATGGCCCCGTGCTGGCCGCGCACATTGGCCCTGATGCGCTGGGAATCGTCGTGTACGAGGGGCTCCGCGAGGATCCCTGGGACTGGTGAGGCCGCGCAGCACGAGTAAAGCAAGCGCGCAGGGGGTGTCCCCTGCGCGCTTTTCATTTGGCCAGGGGAGGGGCTCTGTCACTTGAGGATGTAGTAGGTGCCCTTGCGCTCGCCAATCTTCAGGATGATGCCGCGATCCACCAGATCGGCCAGATCGCGGCGCAGCGTCTCAGGCGAGACGTCGGGGGCAAGTTCCTGAAAGTCGCGATTGGTGATGCGCCCGTCCTGCTCGATGAAGGCCAGGGCATCCAACTGCCGGGGATTCAAGCCCAGGGCGCGCCAGCGTGCCAGGGGGTCGTCCTGCCTGGCGGGAGGAGGGCTGGCACCCGCACCCTGCACGCTCTGGATGGTATCGGCAAAGGTGTCCCCCGGGCCAAACAGGGTGAGGCGGAAGCCGTTGGCGCTTTCTGCCAACTGCGGCTCGGGCAGGCCATGCTCCGCCGCCAAGCGCAGGATACGATCAATGCCGTACCCCAGGCGCTCGATGTAGCCCAGATCGCTGAGGACCTGCACCAGGGTCTCGTTGCGGCTGAAGCGCTCGTGCAAGATGTTGTTGAGGGTGACGTGGCCCGGCAGGCGGCCCGGCGAGTGGAATTCGATCCGGTTGGCGAACATGAATATCTGGATTTCCGCCCCTCGAACCGTGTAGTCCCGGTGGGCCACCGCGTTCACGATTGCCTCACGTACCGCCTCGCGCGGGTATTCCAGGCGCTCCTCCCGCTGGAGGCCGCGCATCACCACGCCGCGCCGCATGCTGTCGAGGACAAAGGTTTCTGCGCGCAGGATCTGCTGCGGCAGCGGGCCGTCTATCTGCTGGCGCTCGAAGCGATCGCCCATCTCGGTGCCGGGGTAACGCGCGAAGAGGAGTTGGGCGCTGGGCAGCCACTGCTGCGGCTGCCGCCCAAAGAGCAGAAGCCCTGCGTAGGTGGGGCGCCCATCATCGGGTCGCAGGATCCCCTGCCGCCGCAGCAGGTCGCTCGTCCGCTGGGCGGCCCCCGCTGCCACCGGATCGTAGCCTGGCAAACGCAGCAGATATTGCTCGATGGCGGTGCGGCTCAGGTCACGCGTCTCAGCGCCCTCCGGCGCCCGTCGCTCGAAGGGATCGCCGCGAGTCATAATCAGCTCGCGCAGGCGCTGGATCCCCATGTCGCGGTTTGTGGCGCCCTCGCGCTCCACAAAGCGCGGGCCGACGCGGTAGACATGGCTCAAGCCGCGTGGTACCTCCACCTGGATCAGGGAGTGCCCCTCGTGCTCCAGAATGCCAGGCATGACCATGCCGCCCGTGAAGGGCGGGTCCACCTGGAGGAACGCGCTCAACACGCGCGCCTCGGCGGCATCCGGGTCGGACAGGCCGCTCACGATGCCAGAGGGCAGCACGCCCACCAGTAGCACCCCGCCATCGCGGTTGGCAAACGCAGCGAGGGTCTCGGCTATAGTCTCGACCGACGCGTGGTCGGGCAGGAAAGCCAGGGTCTGATGGGGCTTCTGCGCCAGCATCGCCAGCAGTTCGTTAGCCATGGGGTGGGCCAATACGCTTTACCGATGTGCCAGGTCGCGCACGCCAGGGGTCACGTCATACCCCAGCCCAGGCGTGACCTCCACGCCAATCAGGTCTGCCAGCCGCCACTCGCAATCTTCGGGATTGTCGTCGGGATTCTCGTAAAAGCCGCGCACACGCCACGTGAGGCGGCGCGGCGCCAGGCGCTGGTTGTTCGTGTCCACCGGCACTACGACGGCAGACACCTCGCGCTCCAGGTAGGTCAACTCGGCGTCACGGTCGGGCGTGTAGGAGATGCTGTAGATGAGCACACGGTTTAACTGGTCCGGGCGCAGGTCTAACCCCCAGGTACGCTCGTCGAACTGCTGGGCCAATTCAGGGGTAAGCAGCTCGCGCGCGCGCCCGTTGTTGCCCTGCGCCCCCAGTGCCAGAAAGAAAGCAGCTACCGCCTTTTCCGGGTAGGGGGACTCGACGGGCTCATCCGGGGTGCCAAACATGAAGGCAACGGTCTGCTCCTGCGGGCCTATCGTGCGCCCATTCGCACCGATGAAGGTGTCCCCCACGGCGGTCTCGAGCGGGGCATAGACGCTCTTGATCGCCAACTGGCTGCGCTCGTAGGCGGTACGCTGGAAGGTGGTGACTATAGTCGTTTTGCTGCCGTCTTCGTTCTCGCGCACGTCCCACAGGATGCGCCCGTTGGAGCGGAAGAAGCCGAGCAGGCTGAACCCCTGCTTGCTGTCGTCCACGGGGCGGCAGGGGAAATTTTCGTTGTAGTCATGGAATCGGTAAATCGAGAGGGTGTTCGCCGGGCCCTCGCCGTAGAAAACCAACTCTTCCGGCGTTTCCCGCGCATCGCTGCTGTCCAACCAATCGTCCAGAAAGACGCGGATCCTCGCCCCTTCGCCCAGGTAGTCATTGTCCGGGAAGGGAAGCGTCCAGTTGTGAATCAGGGGGGGATCGCAGGGGAGGGCATCATAGACGATGGCCTGAACGGGGGTGTTGTCCCAATCTTCTTCCAGGTACGGGTCGTAGCGATACAGGACAACCCACTCTTCTTCGCTATCGCCGTCAACGTCCAACTCAGTGGTGCTGACTACCTGGTTCTCATCGTTGCGGCGTGCCTCGAAAATCTCCTCAAAGTCTATAGCACCCTTGCCCGCCCCAGGCACAGCGGAGCACCCGCCTAGCAGCAGGAGGAGCAGGAGAAAAAAGACAGTTCGGTGGCCTCGCTTCATACGCCGCCTCCAGCGTTGGTTTGAAAAACTTGTCTGCCTGTAATTTTATGGTTTAGTGTACCACATCTTGAATAACAGTCGCAAGGTTTTTAGGGCCCCTGGCCCGTGTGGGGCCGCCCCGAGAAGAAGGCTTGCCCGCGAAACTTGCCGATTCATGCACTCTCCTCTATTATTTATTATGTAGAGACGTGCAAGGCGCCCCCGCGTGGGGGCGTTGTGCTGTCGCTACAGTCAAGAAAAAGAACCCGCTTCCCACATCAGAAGGGGTGCGACTACTATGGAGAGGTAAATGGCGACAAAGAAAGAAGAAAAGCTGTTTGTCGATGGGACCGTCACGGAGGCGTTGCCCAATCGCATGTTTCGAGTCGAGTTAGAAAACGGTCAGTCCCTATTCGGGTATCTGTCCGGCAAGATGACAAAGAACTATATTCGCGTGACGCTGGGGGACAAAGTCCGCCTGGAGCTCTCGCCCTACGATCTCGCGCGGGGTCGTATCGTGTACCGCTATCGCAATTGAGTTATGTAGGCCTATGGCTCTCCCCGAAAGCAATCAGATGCTCCAGCAGTGGCAGCGGTGGCAACGCCGCAGCCGCCTGCACGTGGAAGGCCATCTTCGCGACTGGGATGACCGCTCCGGCGGGGTGCTCGGGCTACTCAAAGAGACGTGGTGCTCCTTTAACGAGGACGAGGGCGATACCCACGCCGCCGCCATCGGCTACTACGCTTTGTTTTCGCTCTTCCCCCTCATCGTCCTCATGGCGCTGGGGCTGACGCTGTTTGTGGACGAGACGATGGCGCGCATCCAGGTGATGCTGATTGCGGGGCGCTATCTGCCGACCGGGCTTGCCATCGTAGACGACATCGTGCAGCATGTGATGGCCAACCGAGGCACGCTGAGCGTGCTCGCCCTGGTGGCGATCCTTTGGGGCGCCATCCAGATTTTCCGCGTGCTCGAGCGCTCGATCAACCAGGCATGGGGAGCGCCGCGCCGTCGGGGATTTTGGAGCCACCTGCGCTTTGCCGCGGTCATGATCTCGATCACCGGGGTGCTCACAAGCATCAGTTTGGTGCTGACTGCCCTTTTCCAGTTGGCTCGCCCGCTTAACCTGCCCTTTGTCCATTGGGCCCCCCTGCAAAACAGTGTAATCTGGACGATAGTCGCTGCGGTGCCGCCGCTGGCGCTCACCACTGCGCTGTTCATCCTGCTGTATCGCTTCGTGCCCCACGCGGTGCGGGTTCGTTGGCGCGATGTGCTTCCCAGCGCGCTGCTGGCAGCCCTTCTGTGGGAGGTTGCCAAGGGCGCGTTTACCTTTTACATGAAGCGCTTCGCCCAGCAAAACTACAATTTGTTGTATGGCTCGGTAGGGGCGATCCTGGGCCTGCTGACCTGGGTCTACCTGACGGGCGTCATCGTGCTGCTGGGCGCGGAGCTATGCGCCACCCTGTCACGCCGCCGCGAGGAGCAGGCCAACCCTCCACCCATCGCCGTGGGGGCCCAGCACGTGGCGCGACACTTGCAAGAACAACCGCGTCCCTAGCCGAATTTCTGGGGTAGCCTGTTCGCTGAGCGCCCTGCAGAAGATGATTGACGGTGACATGGGGCACTGCTATACTGGCGTAATTGCTTCGTGGAAGCAGAAGCAAGGCATTTACTGACTACGAAAGGGGTACGAAGATGGCAACAATCTACGAGCGCGTACGGGACATCATCGTGGAGCAGCTTGGCGTGGATGAGGAAGAGGTTGTAATGGACGCCAAATTCCGCGACGACCTGAAAGCGGATTCGCTCGATCTGGTCGAGCTGATCATGGCGTTTGAGGAAGAGTTTGGTGGCGAGATCAGTGACGAGGAAGCGCAGGAGATCACCTCTGTGGGTGATGCGGTGACCTTCCTGGAACGCCAGCAGGCTTAAGTTTCGCGACAAGATGAAAGTGTGGCGGCTCTACGCCACACTTTTTTTATTGGATTTCACCCCACTCGGCAACGCCACCCCATGAACCAGGACCAGCAGATTCTTGAGGCCCTCTCCCAGGCACGGGCGACGCTGGACGATGAGCCGCTGTTCGCCTTGTACCAGCGACTGCTTCAGGCTATCAGCCTCCGAAAAGCCGCCATCACCCTTGCAGCGGAGCAGATTCTGCATGTCGGCGCGGCCAATACCCTGGCCCGCGCTGGCGAACCTCACCTCTCGTTCGATGCCTTGGGGATGGAAGCTGAAGAGTTTCACCCGTGGCTGTTGCAGGTGGCCGGGGTGTTGGCCTCCTACGATCCGGGGGTGCTGGACGAGGTGGAGGGGTTGGATGCGGGCAGCAGCCTGGCACTGGCGCTCCGCTGGTTTGAGGAGGGCGATAGCGGCGCAGGCCCTACCGTGGATGCCCTGCTCGCCAATGCGCTGGCACCTTATCTGGAAAGGGCTGCTGAGCTTTTGTTGCCACGGCTGCCGCTTCACCTCTGGAAGCAGGCCTACTGCCCGGTGTGCGCGGGCATGCCGGATTTTGCGCTGTGGAAGGAGGAGGAGGGGACGCGCTTGCTACTCTGCGAGCGCTGCCGCGCCACATGGCACTCCGAAGATGAGGGTAGCTGCGTCTTTTGCGGTGAGGAGTCGCCAGAAAGTCGGGGCTTCTACAGCAGTGAAGACGATGTGTACCGCGTGGAGGTGTGTGACACGTGCGGCCATTACCTGAAGGGGATGAGCCTGAGCGCCCTTCCCGAGGGGGCAGAGCCGCTGCTGCCGGCGGAGCGGCTCCTGACCCCGGGGTTGGATTTGCTGGCCGTCCAGGAGGGCTACGGGCGCCCCACCGGGCGCGGCGTTTGATGGCTTCCCTGTATGTAGCGCGCCCTACATCTCTGCCTGCAGGGCCTCTATCGTCTGGCGTAGCCCTTGCTCAAGCGAGACGCGTGGCTCCCAGCCAAGCTCCGCACGCGCCCGGCTGATGTCCAGAAAGATCCGGAACGTTTCGCCTACTTTGGCCGCCTCGTAGCGCGGCTCGCCTGGGTAGCCCACAATGCTGCTCATCGTGCGAAACAGCCGATTGATCGAGATTTCCTCGCCGCTACCAATGTTGAAGATGCGCCCCCCGCCCAGCTGAAGCACTTGGACGTTCGCCGCCACGCAATCCCCCACGAAGACAAAATCACGCGCTTGCTCGCCGCTACCGTAGATGGCGGCTGGCTCGCCGCGCAACAACTGGTAGCTGAAGATCGCCACGACGCCCGCCTCCCCGAGGGGGTCCTGGCGTGGCCCATACACGTTGCCGTAGCGCAACACTGTGTAGTCCAACCCGTAGTTCTCTCGATACAAGAACAGGTAATGCTCCACCGTATGCTTGCTCACCCCATAGCCGCTCAAAGGCTGCACGGGGTGCTCCTCGTCGCAGGGCAGGTAGAGCGGCTCCCCATAGCACGCCCCGCCGCTCGAGATGTAGATGATCTTGTTGACGTTGTGGCGGCGTGCGGCCTCCAGCAGCCGCAAGGAGCCCAGCACGTTGACCTCTGCGTCGTAGACAGGGTCTGCCACCGAGCGGCGCACATCAATCTGCGCGGCATGATGGTTGATGACCTCCGGTTGCTCGCGCGCTATCAGTTCTTCCAACGCTGACGCATCGCGCAGGTCCATCTTGTGAAAGGTCGCTGCCGGGTTCACATTGCGCTGCCGTCCGGTGGTCAGGTTGTCCACGATATGCACATCGTGCCCTGCTTCTATGTATGCATCCACGACCTGGGAGGCAATGAACCCTGCCCCGCCGGTAACCAGTATCTTCATAGGGTCTCCTCCCGCTTTTCTGTTGGTCCAGGATTGTCCGCGCGGAGCGATGGGGCGCTCCCATCCTCCTGCTCAGTCGGCACGCTCACGCCCCTTGCTTCCAGCCACGCCAGCACCCACGACACCGTCTGCTCGATGGTCAACCCGCTCGTGTCGAGATGCGCATCCGCATGGGCGAAGGCATGGGCGAGGCGGCGACGCTCCTCCGCCAGGGCCGCATCATGGAGGGCAAAGCCACCGGGGCGGCGCTGACGCAGCACCTCGTTGGGGGCATCCAGCGCGATCAGGTAATCTGGCTTGAGTAATTTCTTCCACATGTCCGGCACGCCAGAGTGCTCTTGAGCAGGCATGCGCGCATCCAGCCCCAGGGCCCGCAGGCGGAGGGCAATGGTGCTCTTGCCGGCGCCGCACGGGCCGACAAGAGCCACCCGTGGCCCCGCGCCGGGGCGCCGTGCGAATGCCGATGGCCGCGTGCCCTCGGCACGCTGCCCTTCCTCACGTTCTTGCATGGGCTCCGTTCAGGCAATCGGAAAAGTAACTGACAGGCGGCGCACATCGCCCAGCGACTGCGAGCGCACCCGCAGCGCCACGACGGTTAGATCGTCCTGCGGGAACCCTTTGTCGGCGGCGATGGCTCGATCCAACAGCGTGTCGGCCAGGAGTTGGGCGCTCACCTCGGCGCTCATCAGAAGCGGCTGGACGACCGCCGCAATGTCCAGGGGGGCAGCCCCGCGTGCGCCCGCATGGCGAATGCCATCCGAAAAGAGCAGCACGCCAATGTCGGGCGACAGCGGTATCTCGTGGATAAGGGGTCGCGTGTTGCGATAAAGCCCAATCGGCAGGGCCTCCCCTTCCAGCCATCGCAGGCTCGTGCCCTCCATCAAAAGCGCCCCCCCATCGGCATTTCGCGTGACGACGATCGTGCGCGTGTCCAGATCAAGCGAGAGCAACTGCAGGTCGGCCCGTACCTTGCCACCCCGCATCGCGAACAGGTAATCGTGCGCCGCCCGCGCCGCCACCCCGTCGCGGGCACCCTCCGCCAGCAGGGAGATGGCCTTGCGCACGGCGATGTTGGAAATGGTTTTGGCGCTCTTGCCGCTGCGCTGCCCATCCGCTACCACAAAGGATAGCCCGCCATGCGGGCGCTCGACCATCTCGACGGTATCGCCGCTCTCGCGCGTGGCATATTTACCCACTTTGGCTACCGCAAAATCAGCATGCATGGGGCCCCCGTGACCACCAGAAAGAGCAGGGAGAGGCTACGGATAGCCGAACGGCGTGGGAGAAGGTAACGGGGCAGGGTAGCCTCCGCTGGTTGGGGAGGGCAATGGGGCGGGGTAGCCCTCGCTGGTTGGGGAGGGGGGCGCCTGAGTAGGGGGGGGCGTATCGCTCGGTCGAACCGTGGGTGTGTTACCGGGTCGAACAGTGGGTGTGTTACCGGGTCGAACGGTGGGCGTGCTGGCGGGTCGGGTGGCCGACGGGCTCACCCCTGGAAGGGGCGGCGTGGCGCTGGCACCCGCCGCAGGGGTGGGCGCGGGCCGCGTCGCGGTCGCCGGTCCGGGCACGGGGGTCGTCCCTGGCGGCGTTGCGGTCGCCGTGGCTACACCTGGCGTAACGGTCTGGCCAGGGGGAAGTTGGAGCGTAGGCGTGGCGGCATCTGGCGACGGATTCTGCTCGGGCGGCAGGATAAAGGTTGGCGTGGCTTCCCCACCGAAGGTCGGCAGCACCACCGTGGGCGTCTCCGGTTGGAGGGGGCCGATTGGCGGCACGCCTATTCCCCCGCGCGGCGTGAGCGATGGCTCTGACGGGCGGAGGGGCAACGGCGTCTGCGAGGCGGGCGTAGGCGGTGGCAACCACCACCGCCTGGGCGCAATATCCGAGACGACAGTCAGCCCTATACCCACCACCAGGACTGCCACCGCCAGCGATATGACACCCAGCACCAAGACAATCAAACCGTCCTGCTCAGAAGGGACCAACGTGCTCTTTCATCCTTTTGGGAAACGTTGGCCGCATCATAGCATAAAGCCGCCTGCACGCGAACAAAGCTAGCGTTTCAAGCTGCCAGTTTGATCTGCCACGGAATCTCCTCAATCAGGCCCTCAACCATATCCTCGTCGGGTTTCGGCACGAGGGTAGGGTCGCAGGTGCCAACCCACTCGGCATCGAAGGTGTCGCCATCCAGATGGAGAAGATATTGGCCGGTGCAGCCGGGACAAAAGATGAAATCGCCATTCCGTGCATGGCGGGGCACCACGAGCAGGGGACCACATTCTGGGCAGGTCAGCAACCGACGCTCCTCCGAGCTATGGCCGATGATGTGGTCCAGCTCCCCGCTCTCGCCCATCTCCAAAAATATCGTGGCGAGGTAGGGGTCGAACTGCTTGCCCCGCTCGCGCCGAAGAATCTCATAGGCGATTGGGGGCGCCATCCCTACCCGATAGGCGCGCGTGCTTGTCATGGCGTCAAAGGCATCGGCAATGGCGGCAATCCGACTAAATATGGAAATCTCCGCCCCCGCTAGCCCGGATGGATAGCCGCCCCCATCAAAGCGCTCGTGGTGCTGTGCTACGATGTCAATGACTATAGGAGAAAGCGGATGCTCCTGGATCAGCAGTCTGCCCACCTCGGGGTGCTTCTTGATCATGCCAAACTCGTCTGCCGTGAGTGGCTCACGCTTGTTCAAGGCGCTGTCCGGCACGCTCACCTTGCCGATGTCATGGACCAGGCAGCCGAGATGAGTGATGAAGATCTCATCCGCGGAGAAGCCCGCCCGCTCGGCCAACCGTCGGGCGTACTGCCCGACGCGCCAGGTATGACCTGCCGTGTACCGATCCCGCGCCTCGATGACAGTGGTCAGCATCAGCAGCGAGCGTAGCAAGGATTTGTTTAACTGGATGGTTTGCATGGGAGCGCTCCGGAACGACTCGAACCTGAAGAAGAGGAAAGCGGCTGGCAATTGAGCCATGCCAGAAACCATCCCATCATGCCAGAGAGACGCGGCAGATACAATGCGTCAATTGTCCCATTGGGCACGGGATTTAGGCTCATACCGATTCCGATGGGTAACTGCGCATGAGGGCGACGTAGCGCGGGCAATCGACAAAACTGTCCTACGAGGGGGCGTAGGGCGATTTTGTCCATTGCCCGTGGATACCTTCGCACCCTCCCCCACTGGAATGGGTATCAGATGATTGTCTGGCAACATCGCTCGATTTCTACCATTTTCTACCAGGGTGCAGGCAGAGCACCGCTACAGTCTTCCAATGGGGTAGGAATGCTGCTATGATTATTGTAACAAAATTCACAATGCAGTTCTACCTCCAAAGGAACCGCTCATGTCTCGCACAACGCTTACCCTAGGGGTGTTTGTAGCGATCCTGCTTGTCGCCTGCGCAGGCGGTGGGGCAAGCGGGCCTGCCGTCCCCCCGACCCCGACGGCTGCTACCGCCGTCGCTCCAACGCCCGAAGCGGCGGCCCCCAGCCCAACGGAGGCTGCGCCGGAAGGCGAGATGCCACTGGTGCGCGTGGGGATCGTTCCGGTCACTATCTACGCCCCTCTTTATATTGCGTTGGAAAAGGGCTACTTCGCCGAGGAAGGGCTTCGGGTGGAGTTGATCCCCGTAGAGGGGGGGACGGAGAACGTGGTCCAGGTGGCCGCCGGAAACTTCGAGGCGGCGGGTGGGGGTGTCGGCGCGGGGCTGCTCAACGCGGCTGCGCGGGGCGTGACGTTTGAAATTGTGGCGCCCCTGCACACCGAGCGCCCCCCCCTGACCAGCCCCTTCGTCGTCAGCAAGCAGCGCTATGACAGCGGCGAGCTAACCGAGATGGCCGACCTGGCTGGCTTGACGGTTTCCACCAATGCCAAAGGGGCGGCTACCGAGTATTGGCTGTGGCGAGCCCTGCAGCAGGGCGGGCTGGATTTCCCTGATGTCACGGTGACGGGGGTCGGCTTCCGCGAGGTGGCGGCAGCGCTGGAAAGCGGCTCGCTGGACGGGGCCATCCTGGGAGAGCCCCTGGTCACGCTGGCGGAGCAGCAGGGGCTGGTGGCGCGGCTCAGCGAGGACTTTATTGACAGCTTCACCTCGACCGTCATTTATCTAAACAAGGAATGGTCCGCGGCCAATCCAGAGCTGGCACAGGGCTTTGTGACTGCCTACCTGCGCGGTGCCCGCGATTTGAACGGGGACCTGTGGTACGACGAGGCGAATCTGGCCATTATCGAGAAGTATACGCAGGTGCCCGCCGCGATTGTGGCGGAGGCCAACCGCTCCTACCACGACCCGAATGGCGAGATTCCGCTTGCTGACCTGGAGGCGCTGCAAGAATTCTTCCGCGCGCAGGGCGAGTTGAGCTATGAGGAGCCCATGGACCTGTCGGCCTTCATCAACCCCCGCTATGCGGAGGCCGCCCTGGAGGCCCTGGGCGGCGCGGTAGAGTGGGAATAGGGTTGTGGCGGGCGTGTCTACAGGGTTAACGACAGTATCAGATGACGAGCCCGCTGCGTCGTCGAAAGGAAGCAGGATGAGCGAGCCATGTAGGGTGTCCTTCACCCTCCCCGATGGAAAGCAGTACAGCGGGGAGATGCCGAGCCACGATGTGGTGCATCTGGCGCTGGAAAAACTGCTGCCGACCACCCTTCTTGCGAATCACCGCTTGTCGGTTCGCAGGGGCGAAGCGCTGATCTACCCCGACATGTTCCTGCACGAGATCGTGGCACACTATGGGGACGCAGCGTTTGAGCTGGAAGCAACGCCGCTCGGCATGGAGGAGGTGCGCCCCTTCACGAACTTCGGCTTCGATCATCTGGCGCTAGCGCTGGAAGATCGCCAGGCCGCCAAGCGCTTCTTTGCGGAGGGGCTGGCGATGCAGGTGGTGCGCGACGATGAGCATCTGACAGTGGTGACCAGCGGCAACACCGCCCTCTTTCTCTTCGATTGGAAGCCGGATGCCCCGCTCGCTCCCCCCGCCCCCAGCCAGATTCATCATCTGGGGTTCGTGGTGGACGATCTGGAAGCTGCCGCCGCCCACCTGCACCGCCATTTTCCGGAATTTCTGGGACACTTCACGCTGCTGGAGCGCGAGGAGCGGTTGAGCTTGTACGGTCATGTTGTGTTCGGTTCGATTCGATTCATGCTTCAGCTCAGCCAGATCAAAGAGCGCTACCGCGGCCTCATCACTGAAACCGCGCGGCAGGCCGCCAGCGAGTTATATGACTATGCGAGCAAGGATTATGGGGTTCGACTGGGCTAGGCACCCCTCATGACCATCATCCAGGCCGATCAGCTGACCAAGGTGTTTTCTGGTCCGAGCGGCCAGCCCATCGCTGCCCTGGGCCCGCTGGAGCTAGCGGTGCGGGCCGGCGAGTTTGCCTGCATCGTGGGGCCGAGCGGGTGCGGCAAGAGCACCTTTCTGCGGCTGGTGGCGGGGCTGGATGCGCCAAGCGGTGGCACGCTGCGCCTGGCCCCGCCCGCCGAGGCGGAGCGCCCGTTCAACAGCATGGTGTTCCAGGGCGATTCGACTTTCCCCTGGATGACCGTTCATGGGAACGTCGAGTATGGGCTGCGCGTGCGCGGCGTGCCGGTTGCCCGCCGCGAGCAGGTGGTAGGCGAGATGCTTCGAATCGTCGGCCTGACACGCTTTGCAGAGGCCTATCCGTATCAGCTTTCCGGCGGCATGCGCCAGCGGGTGGCCCTGGCCCGCGCGCTTGCCAACGACCCGGAAGTGCTGCTGATGGACGAGCCCTTCGGCGCACTGGACGAGCAGACGCGCGTGCTGCTGCAAGAGGAACTGCTGCGTATCTGGGACCAGACGGACAAGACTGTGCTGTTTGTCACCCATTCCATTGACGAGGCACTGGTGCTGGCTGACCGCGTGCTCGTGATGAGCGCCGCGCCCGGCCAAATCATTGCCGAGTTTGACGTCCCCTTCCCGCGCCCCCGTCAGGTGTTCGAGTTGAAGCGCAATCCTGTTTTCGGCGAGTTGGCCTTTGCCATCTGGGAGCGGT
Organism: uncultured Chloroflexia bacterium; assembly: GCA_963721895.1. Classification (GTDB taxonomy): domain Bacteria; phylum Chloroflexota; class Anaerolineae; order Ardenticatenales; family Ardenticatenaceae; genus CAVRLZ01. The sequence goes on from CAVRLZ010000003.1 coordinate 394,686, forward strand.
TGCGCGACGAGGTGAATGCTGCACGCGCGGCTGAAGGCCATCCAGGTAGCTGACCCCTATGAAAGAGCGACTGCTTCAACTTCTCTCGCCCCTCCTCCTCTTTGCGCTGTGGGAAGCACTGGTGCAGGGGGGCGTGCTGGACGTGCGCTTTTTCCCGCCCCCCAGCGAGGTGGCCGGGCGCCTGCTGGAATTGCTGCGCGACGGCACGCTGGCCGCGGAAAGCCTGGTGACGGTGCGACGTATGGCGGTGGGCTTTGTGCTGGCGGCCCTGCCGGGGGTGGCATTGGGGGTAGGCATGGGGGTCCATCGCACGGTGCGGCTGGTCTTCGCGCCACTGGTCGCGGCGATCTATCCGGTGCCAAAGATCGCCCTGGTGCCCATGGTGGTCATCCTGCTGGGGCTGACGGAAAATAGCAAGTACGCCATCGTCGCGCTGTCGGTCTTCTTCCTGGTGGCGCTGAACACCATGGCAGGCGTGATGAACGTGGAGCAACGCTTCTTCGATATTGCGCGCAACAATGGGGCTCGTGGGTGGGAGTTGATTCGCACGGTGGCCATTCCGGGGGCGCTGCCGAGTATCCTGACCGGCTTGAATCTGGGGCTGGGCTTTGCCCTGACGGTCATCGTGGGAACGGAGCTCCTGCTGCCACAGGGCGGGCTGGGCGCTCTGATCTGGCGCAGCTATCAGGTTTACGACATCGCCACGATCTTCGCGGTGATTGTTGTGGTAGGGCTGCTGGGCTGGCTCTTCAACACGCTGATGCTGGAAGTTGAGCGGCAGTTGATCCCGTGGCGGGTGGCGGAAGGGCGACCGCGCCGCGCGCCCCAGCAGGAGCCGCGCATGCGCCGCTTCGTGCGAACCTGGTGGCTGGCGCTTCGCCCCTTCAGCTTTACAGCGAGCATTACCCCCGTGACGCTGGGAGCGGTGCTGGCGGGCTACGAGGGTACGTGGAACGGGTGGCTCTTTGTTGTGACGCTGGTCGGCTCGGTGGCGATCCACGCCGGGACAAATCTGATCAATGATTTTTACGATTGGAAGAAGGGGACGGACACGCAGGAGTCGCTCGGCCCAAACCGACCCTTGAAGGAGGGGATGCTGTCCCCCCAACAGGTCTTCTGGGGGGGGGTGCTCTGCTTCGCGCTCGGTTCGGCGCTGGGGCTCTACCTCGTGGCGACTCGCGGGTTGTTCATCCTGGGGCTAGGGGTGGCAAGCGTGCTGGCGGGCTGGTTTTATACGGCTGGCCCCGCTGCCTTCGCCTACGTTGGGCTAGGGGAAGTGGTGGTCTTCTTTTTCATGGGGCCGGTCATGGTGCTGGGAAGCTACTTCGTCATGACGCAGGATGCCGCCCTGGCCCCCGTCCTGGTCTCGATCCCCATCGGCCTCCTCGTCGCGGCCATCCTCCACGCCAACAACATGCGTGACCTGGAGGGCGACCGCGCCAAGGGCAAGCGCACGCTGGCGAACATTCTGGGGCGGGAGGCAAGCAAGCGGGAGTACGGGCTACTGGTGGGGGGAAGCTACCTGCTGCTGCCGCTGTTGGTGCTGGGGGGGTTGGCCCCCTGGGGGGCGCTGCTGGCGCTGCTCACGCTGCCCAGCGCGCTGGACCTGATCCGCCGCGCCTTCGCTACGGAAGCGCCCCAGGCTCTCAACAAAGTGCTGCGCGGCACCGCCACCCTGCACGAGCGCTTTGGGTGGCTTCTGATTTCCGGGTTCGTGGTGGCTATGTTGTTTCAGGGGTGACAGATGGGGATTACGTGGCTGGCACAGGCGAGAGGCTGGCGGGCCAAAGGTCCCCGTGCATGCGCTCAAGGTGATCGGCGGTGGCAAAGAGCATGCGGCTGATATAAAAATCCAGGCTTCGTGCGCCTACGTCGCCCGCTAACGGCAACTTCAACATCTGGCGCAGGGGCAGGTTGCAGGCAAGAAAACGCCCATCGGGGTCAACCACATAGACCCCGATGGGCAGATCCAACGTATTGAAATGTTCCAGCATGGTGTGGACGGATTGCACGGGGCCTCCTCTCGACAGCGGCGGGATGACTTCCCCGCCTGTTAAGTGTCCCCCAAGCTGCGCCCGCTGTCAACAGGCAGGGCCCATCCCCCTTATTGCACCATCACACGACTGCCGTTGCTCCCCTTCACCACATCAATCCGGACGGGGAACGCGTCTTTGACCTCGTCAATATGGGTGATGACGAGGATGCGCTCGAAATCGTCCTGCACGCTGCTGATAGCCTCGATCAGGCGGTCCCGCCCCTGTGCGTCCTGCGAGCCGAAGCCTTCATCCATGAAGAGCGTGCGCATGCTGGTGCCCGCGCGATGCGTGAGCAGCTTGGAAAGGGCGATGCGCAACGAGAAGTTGACGCGGAAGGCTTCGCCGCCGGAAAAGGTTTCGTAGGGGCGCTCGCCCAGTTCGTCGGCGATGATGATGTCCAGCGTCTCGATGGCATCGCCCGCCTTTGATTCGCGCTGGGTGTGCAGGGCCACGTTCATGCGCCCATCGGTCATCCGGCCCAGCAGCCGGTTCGCCTCCTCCTCGATCTCGGGGATGGCCGAGTCAATAATCATGGCCTGCACGCCACGCTTGCCAAACGCATTGGCCAGTTGCTCATAGATGGTTCGCTCGTCCACTGCCTCAAAATGCCGTCGCTCCTCCTCCGGCTCGCGCGCGGCGGCTCGCTCGGCATCTTCGAGCTTCTGACGCGCCCCCCCAAGCTGTCGATCAGCCTCTGTGAGATCGCGCTGCAGCATGTTGAACTGGACTTGCTGTCCCTGAATCTGGCGCAACAACTCCCCTTTTTGGCTGAGTTCGGTGCGGAGTCGGCTTATCTCTGCTTCATCCGCCGCCACCCGCCTCTTGTGATGCTCAAGTTGAAGCTCCAGGGTCTCGATAAGCGTCTTCAGTCCGTTCAGTTCCCCCCGCCCTTGCTTTAACTCCTCATACTCCGCCTCACGAGGAGCGAGGGATAGGATCACCTGACGGGCGCTGTCATGCGCTCCCCCATCATAGCCCAGCGAGTCACTCTCGGAGGTAACCTGCCCGACAAGCGCGCGTACCTCGTGGGCATAGTCCTCCGCCTCGAGCATGGCACGCAGGCGGCCCGCTTCCTCGGTAGCAGCCTCCAACTCCTGGGCAATGCGGCGTCGCTCGATGGCCGCGGTGGACGCATCCGCTGCCGCACGCTGCCAGCGATCCATCTCGGCAAGCTGGCGGTCGTCCTGCTTAATCTGTGCTTCGAGCGTGGTTACCTCCTGCCCCACCTGCTTCAGTTCCGAATGGTTCTCTCGGAAGCGATCTCCCATCGAGGTGCCCTCGCGCTGCGCGTCTTCCAGCGCCGCGGCGCGCCCCTCAGCCGATAGCGGGCGGCGGCACACGGGGCACTGGGGCTCCTCGTTCTCGGCCAGAAGGGTCATTCGCTCCTTCAGTTCCTTCATCTTTTCCTTGAGCATGCTGTTGTCAGCTGTGCAGCGTCCGCGCACCTCGCTCCATTGCTTCAACATCTGAGACCTGGCCTCGCGCTCGCGCCGGAGCGCCTCCAACTGCTCAACGCGCGCCTGCGCCTCGCCAAGCTCGCGCTCGCGGCTGGCGTAGCGGGCAAACTCTTTGCGAAGCCGCTGGCTGTTTTCCTCCACTGCCTTCAGCTGTCCCAGCAGGTCCTGACGCTCCAGGTCAATCGTTCCCTGTAACTGGATGGCCCGCCCCTGTAGCTGCAGGAGTTGCTGGAATAGCTCGTCCCAGCGCTCTTTTTCCTGGCGCGCCTGCGTCAGCCGTGCCATGGCGTCCTCGATGGCGTCGGCGCGCTCCATAAGTGTCTCATAGCGTGTCTGCTGCACGTGCTTCTCTCGCAGACGCTGCTCCAACTCCGCGACGCGGCGGCGCTCGTCTTGAGCCCGTCGCTCGACGCCGGTAAGCTGTTCGGCCTTGGCGTCCATCTCTGTACGCTGTCCAAAGAGTTTTTGTAACAGCTCGTTTGCCTGTCGCACCTCGACCTGCAGGGACTTTGAGCGCTGCTCCGCATTGATGACCTCGTCCTCGTACTGCGGAATCAAGGCGGCTGTCTCGCGGATCTGCTGAAGCGCATGCTCGGCCAGGCGGCGCTGCTCGTCGGCGGCACGCACGCGCTTGCGCGCCTCCTCGGCGTACGCATCGTACTGCGCCAGCCCCAGGATGTCGCCGAGGATCTGCTTGCGCTCGGCAGGGCGCTTGGTGGTAAACTCGTCAGCTCGCCCCTGCAACAGAAAGGCTGAGTTGACGAATGTGTCGTAGTCGAGGCGCAGGAGGTCGGTGATACGTTTCTGACTGTCGCGAATGGTGGCCTCGCTGAGCGAGGCAAAGTGACCGTTGCCCACCCGCCCCTGGAGTTCCAGGGTGCTGGAGCCGCGCCCCGCCGCGCTGCGCTGGCGAATCACGCGATAGCGGGCGCCGCCCAGCTCAAACTCAAGCTGCACTTCCATGTCGCTCTCGCCGTGGGTGATCAGGTCGTCGGCACTGCTGGTGCGCGCCTTGCCCCACAACGCCCAGGTCATGGCGTCGAGCAGGGCCGATTTGCCCTGGCCGTTGTCCCCTGTCAGGCACGCCAGGTGGATGCCGGAGAAATCAATCTCGTTGTCGGCACCCCGATAGCACATAAAGTTTCGCAGCCGCAGCTTGTAAGGAACCATTTGCTTTCTGACCAAGGGAAATGAAAGAGGGATAACAGGGGAAATTATAGCTTGTTTCAGGCGAGTTTGCGAACAGATGGTCGAGTTTTTTGGGGGCCGCTATCATTTGACACGCCCCACCCCCCATGCTATACTGACGCCCGTTGTGAGAATCGTGTTGCGTCACCGGATGAAGGCCCTCATGCTCGAGCTCGTTTTTAAAACGTTTGAGCAGCCGCTCCGTCAGGAGCCGGTCTTTCTCGGTGTGGAGATGCCACGCTAAACCCATCGGTCAACGATGCGGCGCGTGGCACCCACCAGTGCCACGTTTTTGTTTCACAGCAAGCCGGGCCGTGTAGCTCAACTGGCAGAGCAGCTGACTCTTAATCAGCGGGTTGTAGGTTCGAGTCCTACCACGGTCACCTCGTGGCCCCATCGTCTAGCGGCCTAGGACACCACCCTCTCAAGGTGGAGACACGGGTTCGAGTCCCGTTGGGGCTACTGGACTGCATCCAGTGGATGTGGTACAATAGCGGTTCACGACCATATAGCTCAGTGGATAGAGCGCTACCCTGCGGCGGTAGAGGCCGGAGGTTCGAGTCCTCCTATGGTCGCCTTACAATCTTAATATCGAGCGCCGGGGTGGCGGAATGGCAGACGCATACGACTCAAAATCGTACGCCGCGAGGCATGTGGGTTCGAGTCCCACCCCCGGCATGCAGGGCACTTTCCCTGTAGCGTCTGGTTGCCTGTATGCCCCAGCCCAAGAAGCCCCGTGCCCTCTGCCCCGTCTGCGGTCAGCCCGTCAAACGGGCGGTGGACAAGTTTTGTAACAATGTCTGCCAGAACGAGTACCAGTATCGCTCCTACATCGAGCGTTGGCTGGAAGGGTTGGAAAGCGGCGTATCGGGAAAGGGTACCAGGTATCTCGGCACGTCAGGCGATGGATGTTCGAGACCTATGGGTCCCAATGCAGCCTCTGTGGTTGGGCGGAGCGCCACCCCGTAACAGGTAAACTTCCATTGGAAGTGGATCATATTGATGGCGACATCCAGAACAATCGATCCTGAGAATCTGAGGTTGTTGTGCCCCAATTGCCACAGCCTTACCCCGAACCATGGGGTGCTCAACCGAGGCAAAGGCAAGCGTTACAACCACAAAGCCGAATTTCTGAAGTATCGAAGGTAAGTGCGGTCAAGACGCCCGGTTAGCTCAGCTGGTTAGAGTGCTACCCTCACATGGTAGAAGTCGCTGGTTCGAGTCCAGCACCGGGCACTGCAGTTACATTTGCCGGCGTGGCGGAATCGGTAGACGCGCTACGTTCAGGGCGTAGTTCCTTCACGGGAGTGGGGGTTCAAATCCCTCCGCCGGCACCTTGTCGGGCGCATAGCTCAGTTGGTTAGAGTGCCACGTTGACATCGTGGAGGTCAGAGGTTCGAGTCCTCTTGCGCCCACCTCACTGAGGGATAGTATAACGGCAGTACAGCGGTCTCTGGAACCGTTAGTCCTGGTTCGAATCCAGGTCCCTCAGCCTTGTCGTTGCAGTGTAGTCGCGGGGCGTAGCGCAGCCCGGTAGCGCGCTTCGTTCGGGACGAAGAGGTCGTGGGTTCGAATCCCGCCGCCCCGACTAGTCGTACAGCGGTTAACAATTTACGCGGGCGTAGTTCAGTGGTAGAACGTCTCCTTGCCAAGGAGAAGGTCGTGAGTTCGAGTCTCATCGCCCGCTCTGAGCCGAGATAGCTCAGTTGGTAGAGCACTGCACTGAAAATGCAGGTGTCCCCAGTTCAAGTCTGGGTCTCGGCACTTGGTGTTCCGCCGTTGCGTGGAGCGCCGCGCCACCGTAGCTCAGTTGGCAGAGCGGTTCACTCGTAATGAACAGGTCATCGGTTCAAATCCGATCGGTGGCTCTCCGCTGTCAAACAGGAGCCCCAAGCGATTCCGAATCGCTTGGGGCTCTTTGCTTTTTGTCTCGCCTTGCTTCAGCCCGGCGGCACGCCTGCCTCCAAGGCGGCGTGCCAGGGCGGCGTGCCGATCAACGCTGCCAGCGGCTGTAGGGGGCTGGGTGCTTGCACAGCGGGCTGGAGCAGCAACTGCCACCACCCCACATCATGCCACCTGCCCAACTTGTACCCCACGTGGCGCATGACGCCGATGGGCTGAAAGCCGAGCGACTCGTGAAAGGTCACGCTCTGGAAGTTCGGCAACGTGATCACCGCGCAGGCATTGAAGAACCCTTGCAGCCGCAGCAGCGAGCATAGCGAGGTATACAGGGCCCGTCCGATCCCTTGCCGCTGTGCCGCCGGGTGAACATAGGCCGAAACCTCTACAGTCCATTGATACGCAGCCCGCTCACGATGCTTGCTGGCATAGGCATAGCCGACCACCGCACTGTCTCGCTCGCACACCAGCCAGGGGGCGTGCGTCAGATAGTCGGCAATGCGCTGCGCCATTACTGAAACGGTAGGGGGTTCCAACTCAAAGGAAGTAGCAGTGCGGCGCACGATCGGCTCATAGATCGCAAGGAGCGCCGCCGCATCGTCGGGGGTCGCCAGCCGGATGGAAAGCGGCATCAGGACACTTCTCCTTCCCACAGCGGCCTGTCGGCCATAGGACCAAAAAGACCACCCCGCGGGGTGGTCTTTTCGTGCAGTCGAGTGGCGTTATTCGAAAAACTCGCGGTTCTTCTCAATAAAGGACTTCCACTGGTCCGGCACTTCCACATCTTCAAAGATTGCCTCTACGGGGCACTCCGGCACGCACGCACCGCAGTCAATGCACTCGTCCGGGTGGATATAAAATTGATCCGGCCCTTCATAGATGCAATCCACCGGGCACACCTCCACACAGGCGGAGTCCTTGGTGTCGATACACGGCTCAGCAATGATATAGGGCATGATGCTCTCCTTCTTCACGCTCTGGTGATGGTCCTACTTCGTGAAATGTACCACAGACAGCCAGTTTCGACAATCCCTCACCAGCGAGGATATTTTAAGACGGCCCCTTCCCATCCCCCGCAGCACACAGACGAAGGATGAGCCCGGCCAGCATGGCCGTGCGCGGGACTATGGTTTCAAGGCGAAGATACTCATCAGGGCTATGATCCAACCCGCCCACAGGCCCTAGCGCATCCAGCACCGGGATGCCGCCCGCCGCCAAAATGTTTCCGTCGCTCGTCCCGCCCGTGAGCTGCTCCCCCACCGTGAAGCCCTGCGCCTGCGCCGCCTCCGACGCAAGCGCGAAGAGACGCAGGGCCGCCTCCGTGCGGGGCATAGCCGCCTTGGCCATGCCTCCTTCGATCCGGGTACGGGTGCCCCGCACCAACCCCTCCCCAGCGGACAGGGCTGCCCGAATGGCCTCATCCAGCATGGCCAACGCTTCCGGCTCGAAGGCGCGGGTATCCACCTCCATCTCGGCGTGCGGCGGGACCATGTTGCTCACAGTCCCCGCCGATGCCGTACCCACGACGATGGTTGCCCCAGGAATCGTGCCGTTGAGGGCGTCCAGCGCCAGGGCGTGATGGGCCAATTGGATGAAGGCGTTGGCTCCCTTTTCCGGCTCCACGCCAGCGTGGGCAGCCTTGCCCTCCACCACTATTCGCCAGGTACCGCCCCCCTTGCGCCCCGTCACCAGGTTCCCGTTCGCCCGCCCCGCTTCCAGCACCAGGGCGGCATCGTATTGGGTAGCCAGTTCGCCCAGCCAGCCCTGGGAGACGGGCGAGCCCACCTCCTCCTCGCTGTTGATAAGGAAGGCGAGCTCCTCCCACCGGGCCAGCCCAAGGGCGCGAAGCGATGCCACAGCATAAAGGCCGGACAGCAGCCCGCTCTTCATGTCGGCCACGCCAGGGCCAAGCAAGTGGTTGGGGTCGTCGGGCGAGCGGTGCATCGGTCGCGCCGCGGCCGTTCCAACCGGATACACCGTGTCCATGTGCCCGGACAGCAGGATGCGTCCCTGCCCATCGCCGGGCCAGCGGGCCAGCAGCATATCGCCGTACACCCGATGGGGGCGCCGCTCCACTGACGCCCCTAAGGCGTTCAGCCGCTCTTCCACCCAATCCGCCACGGCATCCACGCCCGGCTTGTAAGCGGTGCCGCAGTCGCGGTTGACCAGCGTGGCCAGATCTTCCAGATAATCGTCCAGTGATGCATCCAGCCAGCGGCGAATCAGCAGGTCTGGGCTTTTCATGAGTTCAATTTCCTCCCGTACGTTGCCTTGCCTCCCCCGCGCCGCGGGAGCCAAATAGCGCCCATCATCAAGAGCAAGCCGAGCGCCACGCCGCCTACCCCCAGCAGCCAACGCTCGCGGCGCGCGGTTTCGCCCTGCCATTCCAACGTCTCCGTTGAAGGCACAGGGAGCGTCCAATCTCGCTGGACGGGGCTTTCCGCGTTAAAACGAGTCGTGACGCTCAGAGTCTGGCTCTCCTGGAACGCCTGCCAGCGCTCTGCCGCCGCCAGCAGCAGCCCCTGCTCCCAGGCGGAGGCACGCCCCACCGCATCGGCGCGCAATTGCGCCGCGCGGTTGCCCGCGGCCGGCTCCACGCGCAGCCGCTCCCGATAGTCGAAGTGGCGCGCCAGAAGCGTCTCCGTGGTGCGGTAGCGCAATTCGTCCGGCACGAGTGCCTGGCGCAGCAGTTCCCACTCTGGCTCGGCTGGGGAGCGCGGCGGCGATGGTGCGCCCTGATTCCAGCCATGCCTGCTCGTCCCCACGGAGCTCGATGGTGAGGGTGCTCGCACTCGCCTCCCACACGGTCGGGTAGCCCGCCTCATTCAATCGCACGGCCAATGCCCCGAAGCGCTCGTTCAACAGGGTTGACTCCCCCACCACGCCAAGCCGGATGGTGCGCAGGCCCGGCTCGTTTTCCAATCGCAGGCTAGCGCTCGTCATCCAGGGGAAGGGCACGCCATCGCTGGGAAGGCCATGTTGCGCGGCAACGGTCAGTGCCTCTTGCAGGTTGCCTCGTTCCAGCTCCCGCAATGCCAGCCGCGCCGCCAGCGCATTACGGTTGGCCGCGTAGCGCGCCGCATCCCCACTAAGGGCCTCGGCACGGGCGAGAAAGGCGAGGGCGGTGCGCGCGTCCACATCCGCCCAGGCAGCGGCAAGCGCTTCAAGGTCCTGCAGCAGCGACTCGCGCAGGGCCGGATCGTCCGCACCCGCCGCCAGAGCCGCTTCCCCCAGATCCGCCGCCTGCTCCAGCAGCGGCAAGGCCCCGCCCGCCGCTAGCGGCGCGCGTACGGTACAGGAGGGCGAGGCGACGCAAAAGCTCTGGGTTGTCGGGGGCCGCGCGGCGCCCTTCTTCTAACACGGCCTCCGCCTCCGCCCCATAGCCCGTCGCCCCCGCCGCCGCCAGTGCCTCGTACAGGTCAGCCAGCCGGAGCGCCGACCCCACTGGATCGTTTGCCCGCGCCGCCCGCGCCGCCTCGATCTCCGCCCACACATGCGGCGCGACGAATGTGACGGAGAGATTGGTCGCTGGCTCTTCCTCCACGAGGATCCACTCGATGCCACTCCCCGTAAAGGTGAACGTCTCTGGCACCGCGCGCACGATCAACTCCTGGCTGGCAAAGCTCGGTAGCGCGAGCGACACGCGCACGCTGCCCACCGGCCCGCTCCAAGCGCCAGCCGGAACAAGACCGAAGGAGAAGGTCAGCAGCGGACCCTGGCCCAACGGCTGTGACCAGTTGATGAAGAGGCGCTCGCGCGTGTCACGGGGAATAGGAGCCTGCGCCACCACCCACTCGCTGTCCCGCGCCTCGCCCCCCCAGACCGTCGTGCGCGTCTCACGCTGCAGGGCGAGCGGTTGGGCCTCGTTGCTCACCGCAAAGCCAGCAAGCGCGTCGGGATCGAAGCGCAACTCGCCCCCCGGCCACCCAGGCCAGCCAAGCGTGACAGTGGTATCATTGAAGCGGTCGGTGTTGTGCAGGCGGATGACGCTCTCGACCTCTGCGTTGTAGCTTCCATCGGCAGCGCGAAGGAGGCGCGCATCCAGCGCCTGCGAGATAAAAGCGACGGCATCGGCCCCAGCGATGGGCGCAGGGGCGGTGCCTGTGGCGAGCCCTTCCTGTGCCGAGGCATGGGGGGGCAGCGCCAGGAGGAGCACCACAAGGGCGGTCAGCAGAAAGCACCGCACAAGCGCCCTTCCCCTGGCGAGGCGCTTGTGCCTCCCTGTGCGCACCTGGCTCAATCCCCCATTTCCATCTCGGCTAGCGGGAGGGGCAGCGGGTCACCATCATGCAACGTTCGGACGGCGGCGCCCACAAAATCGCGGAAGAGCGGGTGCGGAAAATCCAGGCGGCTCTTGAATTCTGGGTGAAACTGACTGCCAACCATCCAGGGATGGTCCCGCATCTCAACGATTTCAACCAGCCGCCCATCAGGGGAAAGTCCGCTGAAACAAAGCCCCGCCTCGGCCAGCGGCTTGCGATAGGCATTGTTGAACTCGAAGCGATGGCGGTGGCGCTCAGAGACCTGGGCATCGCCATAGGCTGCCTGGGCCCTGGAACCGGCGAGCAGGTGGGCCGGATACGCCCCTAGCCGCATGGTGCCCCCCAGATCGGTGATGCTGTGCTGATCGGGCATCAGCGAGATGATGGGGTGGCGCGTGCTGGGGGAAAACTCGGTCGAGTTGGCATCCTCGGTGGCCAGCACCTCGCGGGCGAGGTCAATGCACAGTACCTGCATCCCCAGGCAGAGACCCAGATAGGGAATGTGGTTCTTGCGGGCAAAACGCGCAGCGGCAATCTTGCCCTCGATGCCGCGATAGCCGAAGCCGCCCGGCACAACGATGCCATCCGCCGCGCGGAGCCTATCGAAGCCGCGCCCCTTTTCTAGCTCCTCCGAGTGGACCCAATCTATCTCCAGCGCGTGGTTGTGATGCAGGGCCGCATGAATCAGAGCCTCGCGCACACTCATGTAGGCATCCTGAAGCTCAATATACTTGCCCACCAGCGCGATGCGGACACTGCGGCGGGACGAGGGTGCCTGCACCAGGCGCCCCACCAGGTCGCGCCAGGGGGCTAGCTCTGGCTCGTGGCTACGCGAGGTCAGCCCCAGTTTCTCGATGACCAGCTCCGCCACGCCGAACTCTTCCAGCATGAGCGGCACCTCGTAGATGCTGCGCGCCGTGAGGATTGGGATGACAGCGCGCGCCTCCACGTCACAAAAGAGCGAGACTTTGGTGCGGATGTCATCGGTGATGGGAAGATCGGAGCGCAGGCCTATAATATCCGGTTGGATGCCGATCCCGCGCAACTCGCGCACGGAGTGCTGGGTGGGCTTGGTCTTGAGCTCCCCGCTGGCGCCGACATAGGGCAGAAGCGTAAGATGCATGTAGAGCACATTTTCGCGCCCGACATCGTTCCGCATCTGGCGGATCGCTTCGAGGAAGGGCTGCCCCTCGATGTCCCCCACCGTCCCGCCGATCTCGACGATGTGCAGGTCCGCCTGCAACTGCCGCGCCGCCCGCAGCACGCGCGACTTGATCTCGTTGGTAACGTGCGGGACCACCTGGATCGTGCCGCCGAGGTAGTCGCCGCGCCGCTCGCGGGCGATCACCTCGGAGTAAACCTGCCCGGTCGTGATGTTGTTGACCTTTGCCAGGTTCTCGTCAATGAAGCGCTCATAATGGCCAAGGTCCAGGTCCGTCTCGGCCCCATCCTCGGTGACGAAGACCTCCCCATGCTGGTAGGGAGCCATGGTGCCCGGGTCCACGTTCAGGTAGGGGTCCAACTTCTGGATAGAGACGCGCAGGCCCCGCACCTTGAGCAGCCGCCCGATAGAGGCCGCTGCGATCCCCTTGCCGAGGGAACTCACCACCCCGCCCGTAACGAATAGGTACTTTGTAGGCATAGTTGTAGGCATAAAAAAAATCCCCTTTCGGGGGTTGCATTGTATCAGGGTTGAAGGATTTCACAAAGCCAGCATGGGGCGAGGGGGAGACCAAGCAACGAATGCTGCCCTGCCCCACCCTCGCACCAATCATGGAGTCGCTTGCTCTACGCTCAAGCGAACTCGCGCAGCTGCCCGGCAATCCGCTGCGGCACAAAGGCGCGCACGCGCGTGCCCTCCGGCTCGTGCCGCTCCTCCTCGATCTGGCCACGTTCGTGGATCAGGTTGAGCAATTCTCCATGCCGGTACGGAATACACACGTCAATCTCAACCATCTGACGGCGAAACAGTTCCTCAACTTTTGCCATCAGGGCGCTGATCCCCTCCCCCGTCTCTGCACTGACGAGCACGCTGTCGCCGTAGCGCGCCGCTTCCTGCTCGAAAAGCGACTCGCTGCTCGTCTGAGAGCAGGTCCGCCTTGTTCCAGGCCATCATGATGGGCTTGTCAACCAGGTTGAGCGACTCCAGCACCTCTTCGACGGCTTCCATCTGTCCGTCGGCCATCGGGTGCGAGATGTCTACGACGTGGAGCAGCAGGTCCGCCGCTTCAATCTCTTCCAGGGTAGCGCGAAAGGCAGCGACGAGATGGGTGGGCAGCTTCTGGATAAAGCCCACCGTGTCGGTGAAGAGCACCTCGCCCCCCTCCGGCAGTTCCACGCGGCGCGTGGTGGGGTCCAGGGTGGCGAAAAGTTTGTTTTCGGCCAACACACTGGCCCCGCTAAGGGCGTTGATCAGCGTAGACTTACCCGCATTGGTGTAGCCGACAATCGCAACAACGGGGACGCCCGTGCGCTCGCGGCGCTGGCGGTGCTGCTCGCGATGGCGGCGCACATCTTCCAGGGCGCGCTTGATGTGCGCAATCTTGCTGCTGATCTCGCGACGGTCCACCTCAAGCTGCGTTTCGCCGGGGCCACGCAGGCCCACGCCGCCCGCGCCACCGCGCGCCGAGCCGCCGCCCGCCTGGCGCGCAAGGTGAGTCCACATGCGGGTGAGGCGCGGCAGACGGTACTCGTACTGCGCCAATTCCACCTGCAGCTGTCCCTCTCGGGTAGCCGCGTGCTGCGCGAAGATATCCAAAATCAGCGCAGTGCGGTCCAGCACCTTCACGTTTTCGCCAAAGGCTCGTTCCAGGTTCCGCTGCTGGGCGGGCGAAAGCTCCTCATCAAAGATAACCGTGCCCGCGCCGAACGCGCTAACCTCCCCCTTCACCTCCTCGACCTTGCCGGAGCCGATAAAGGTGGCCGGATGGGGCGATTCCAGGTTCTGATAGCTTTGTCCGACGACCTTCAGGCCGGCAGTCTCGGCCAGCCGCGCCAACTCGGCCAGCGAATCCTGGACACCCCACATCGGGTCCACCTCACCCTTTAGCGCAACGCCAACCAGGAAGCAGCTTTCTTCTCGAAGGGAATGAGGAACATAAAATTCTGCCATGACTCTTACACCCAGTTCCGTTTGTTCCGCATGAAAACGCCTTGTTTCTTCAAGGTCGCGACAGCTATTATAGTGCAATCTAGCCGCTTTAGCGATATCGTCGGCACGTCGGTGCGCAAGCGTTGACGGAACTAGAAGGCGGTTCTATACTCCGCAGACTTTCAAATCAACGAAGGCTGCCGTCAAGGCAGCGGCTTAGTGTAAGGACAACCATGCGAGTATTGATCACAGGCGGTGCTGGCTTCCTGGGCTCCCATCTGGTGGACCGCTTCCTGGCCGAGGGGCACGATGTGGTGGCAATGGACAACTTGGTGACGGGTGACCTGCGCAACATTGCCCACCTGGAAACCAACGAGCACTTTGCATTCATGAGACAAGACGTTACAAACTATGTCCATGTGAAGGGGCCACTGGATGCCGTGCTGCACTTTGCCTCGCCCGCCAGCCCGGTGGATTACCTCGATCTGCCGATCCAGACCCTCAAAGTGGGGTCGCTCGGCACGCACAACACCCTGGGGCTTGCCATGGCGAAGGGGGCGCGCTACCTGCTCGCCTCTACCAGCGAGGTGTATGGCGACCCGCAGATCCATCCCCAGCCAGAGAGCTATTGGGGGCACGTGAATCCCGTTGGCCCACGCGGGGTGTATGACGAGGCCAAGCGCTTTGCGGAGGCGCTGACGATGGCCTACCACAACGAGCATGGGCTGGAAACACGGATCGTCCGTATCTTCAATACCTACGGACCGCGCATGCGCCTGCACGATGGGCGCGTGGTGCCCAACTTCATCACGCAAGCACTGCAGGGGGAGCCGCTCACCATCTACGGCGACGGCTCGCAGACACGATCTTTCACCTTTATGAGCGATCTGGTAGACGGGATCTATCGCCTGCTTTTAAGCGATGAGGCAGAACCTGTCAATATCGGTAACCCTGGCGAGTTCACAATTTTGGAGTTTGCCAATCTTGTCAACGAGATGACCGAGAACCCAGCCGGACTGATGATGAAGCCGCTCCCCGTGGACGACCCGAAGCAGCGCCGCCCTGACATTTCCAAGGCACAGCGTATCCTGGGGTGGGGGCCGACGGTGCCGCTGCACGAGGGGCTGGAGCGCACCATCCCCTACTTCCGTGAGCGGCTCGAGCTCCCCTCGCTAGATGAGAAATTGACCGCCGCGATAAAAGAGCTCTCCGTCTACGTGGATTTCCGCGCCATCGCGCAGGTCGCAGATCATATCCCAGTGCACCGCAGACTGATTGCGGCTACCCGTCTCAGGGTAGCCCGCGCCGATCGCCATGTGCAGCGTGCCGCCGATCTTCTCGTCAAAGAGGATGTTGCGCGTGAAGCGGTCAATCCCGTAGTTGGTGCCGATGGCCCACTCGCCCAAAAACCGCGCGCCTGCATCGGTATTCAACACGGATAGCAGATAGGCCTCGTTCTTGGTGGCCGTGGCAGACTCGACCCTACCGTTTTCAAAGCGCAGTTCCACATTTTCCACCTCGCGCCCCCCATGCACGGCCGGGTAGCTGAAGCGCACCCAGCCCTCGACTGACTCTTCCACCGGCCCAGTGAAAATTTCCCCGCCCGGCATGTTGAAGTGCCCCGAGTCGTTGACAAAGGTGCGTCCCGCTATGGAAAGCGACAGATCAATGTTGGCCCCACGCACCACCACCTGCTCTTTCCCCTTGAGCCAGTCCACCAGGCGCTGCTGCTCGGCGCTCTGCTGTTGCCACGCCGCCACCGGGTCATCCTTCATGACTTGGTAGGCGTTGTATAAGAAGCGTTCGTAGTCGGTGAGCGACATATCCGCGTCCTGCGCCGCAGCAGGGGTGGGAAATTGGGTAAAGACCCAACGAAACTCCCCTTCTGCCGTGCGCCGCATCATCGTCCCTAGCAGTGCCTGCGACGCCTGCTGGACGATGGCCTGCCGTGCCGGATCCACGCCGGACAGGTAGCGTGTGTTGGTGGGGGCCCCCACGCCGATCCGCACGTCGTACTCCTCGATCAGCAAGCGCGTGGGGGCGTGAATGTAGCGAAGCTGTTCATCGTTCCCCTCCGCCAGCAGGATCTCGCTCAAGTCCTCCTCGGAAAACACCACGAAGGGCAACCCCCCCGCACGGATTACCTCGCGGTAGACCTCTCGCACCAGGGGCATCCCAGCAATGCTGCTGGAAATCATGACACGCTCGCTGGGTCGTACAGCCGTGCTGTAATGAACCAGCAAGCTGGCCAATTTTTCAAGACGTGGATCGGCCATACGAATCTCCCGTAGTCGGATTGGTAAGTGAGGCGGATGGTACAGCAATACGCCTTCATAATGCCAGATACCCCGTAAGGCGTCAATGGACCGTTAGGGTTGGTGTGTCAGACGATACAAGGTCCCGTCAAAGGCAGTGAGATAAAGCTCCCCCGCCTCGTCCTCACCGAATGAGCTGATAGACAATCCTGTTTCCAGCAGCAGCGTCGGCTCCGTCCCAAGAGCCGCGTCAGCGGCAACCGCCCACAGGAGGCCGGTGCAATAGTCGCCAAAAAAGTAGCCGCCCTGTAGGGCGGGGAACGCCGCGCCGCGATACACGTACCCCCCTGTCACAGAGCAGCCTAAGCTATGGGTGTATTCCGTGACGGGCAGCACGAATCCCTCGCTCGCACATCCCTGCTGAGAGAAACAGCTGCTGCCCTCCAGGATGGGCCAGCCGAAGTTCAGCCCGCTCTCCCCGCTCGGCACGCGGTTGACCTCTTCTATGTTGTTCTGGCCCACATCTGCTATCCAGAGCTCCCCCGTGGCACGGTCGAAGCTGTAGCGCCAGGGGTTGCGCAGGCCGGTCGCCCAGATTGCTGCCTCGCCGCTTGCCCCCGCCGCGTCAGGGTTGTCCGAGGGGATGGTATAGCCCGTTTCACCGCTCACATCCAGCCGCAGCATCTTGCCGAGAAGGGCGTTGGGGTTCTGCCCATTGCCAAAACGGTCCCCCGCAGCACCCCCGTCGCCCGTCCCGATCCACAACAAACCATCCGGCCCAAAGAGCAGATGGCCGCCGTTGTGGTTCGCAGCAGGCTGGTCAATCGTCAGCAGCACCTCGCCGCTGGCAGAATCCGCCACGTTTGGGTCACCCGTGGTACGATAGCGCGCAATCACCGTGTCGCCCGCCAGGTCCGTGTAGTTGATATAGAAGCGCTCCGGTCGGCCCGGCTCGATGGCGAGCCCCAGCAGCCCTTGTTCGTTGCCGTTGGACACCAGGTCACTGATGTCGAGGAGGGGGTCAGGTAGCAGGGTTTGCCCCTGCACTACGCGGATGCGCCCGCCTTTCTCCACCACGAAAAGGCGACCACTCCCATCCCCCGCATGGGTGACACCCAACGGCCCGCTAAAGCCGCTGAC
The DNA here is from genome assembly GCA_963721895.1 of uncultured Chloroflexia bacterium. Taxonomy (GTDB): domain Bacteria; phylum Chloroflexota; class Anaerolineae; order Ardenticatenales; family Ardenticatenaceae; genus CAVRLZ01. The sequence continues at coordinate 412,014 of CAVRLZ010000003.1, forward strand.
GAACGGCTCAAGCGCCACGGTAACAGTGGTGGGGTCGAAGGGCGCAGCCGGCTCCGATGCAGGTGGAGGGGTGGCGCTCGAGGCGGGCGGCTCCGGAACGGTGGCAGTGGGTGCCTCGGCCCCGCTAGCGCCGTCCGGTGGCACAGAGGTTTGGGTAGATGGGGGGGCGGTCGTCGGGGATTCGTCCGCAGGGGGTGCGGTGGGTACGGGGGTGGGGGTGGTTGTGGCACCGCACGCGGTGGCGGCACCCAGCAGCAGGCAAAGGATAAGCACTCGCAGCATAGCTATTCTCCAAGAATGTAGCGTCCCGTGGCTAAAGCAAACAGTAGCCACAGGGGGTCGAGATGACAAGTCTACCCCTGTCGCGCTACAATCGTTCCATGGCTCTTTCCGGTGAACCCATCATTGAACTGCGCGGTGTGAGCCGTGGGTTTCGTGCGGGCGAGGCAGTCGTGCAGGCCCTGCGCGAGGTCTCGCTTGTGGTGTATCCAGGCGAGTGGGTAGCTGTGGTGGGGCCAAGCGGCAGCGGGAAATCCACGCTGCTGGGTCTGGTGAGCGGGATTGACCGCCCCAGCACGGGCGAGGTATGGGTGGCAGGAACACGGATTGACCGACTGAGTGAGGATGAGCTGGCGCGGTGGCGGCGGGGTGCCCTGGGCATCGTCTTTCAATTCTTCCAGCTTCTTCCTACCTTGACGGCACTGGAAAATGTGATCCTGCCGATGAGCCTGCGGGGCAAAAGCGATGAGGCCCGCGCCCGCGCCCTCCTCGCTGAGGTAGGGCTGGCCTCGCGGCTCCATCATCTGCCCACTGCGCTGTCTGGTGGTGAGCAGCAGCGTGTGGCCATCGCCCGCGCGCTCGCCAACGATCCGGCCCTGCTTCTTGCTGATGAGCCAACGGGAAATCTGGACGAGCGCACGGGAGCAGATATCATGATGCTGCTCGCCGGGCTACCCGCACGCGGCAAGACGGTGCTCCTCGTCACGCATGACGCGGTGCTGGCCTCCCGTGCCTCGCGCGTCATCCACATGGCAGATGGGAAGATCGCCCGCGAAGAGCGCCGGTTGTCCCCGCAGCAGTAATCCGTCCTGATAGCCCAGAGCAAGCCTCGGTGCAACGGCGAGGTGGAGCGAGGCGCATGCATTATCTTCGACTCAAAGGAGAGTCTTTTATGCTAAGAAATGTCTTTTTGACGCTCGCCAAAAGCGAGGGGTTGCGACAGGTCTCGACAAGCTTTCCCCCGGCACGGCTCGTCTCGCGCCGCTTTGTTGCGGGGGAGCAACTGGCCGAGGCCATTCAGGTGATAGGGGAGTTGAACCGCGACAATCTGCTCGTCACCCTGGACTTTCTGGGGGAAAACACCGACAGCGAGGCGGAAGCCACGTTTTACACGGAGGAGCAGATGCGAGCCCTGACCGCCGTGGCGGCGGCGGGTGCCGAGCCGAACGTGTCACTCAAGCTGACGGCAATGGGGTTGGACATCTCGGAGGCGCTAGCAACGGCGAACCTGCGTCGCGTGCTGACCCATGCAAAGCAATTCTCGAACTCCTTTGTACGCATTGACATGGAGTCAGCGGAGTATACCGACCAGACGCTTGGCATCTACCGCCAGATGCGCGAGGAGGGGTTTGATCAAACAGGGGTAGTGATCCAGAGCTACCTGTACCGTAGCGAGCGCGATGTGCTGGAGCTCATCGAAATGGGGGCGAAGGTTCGGCTTGTCAAGGGCGCGTACGACGAGCCACCCCATCTGGCCTTTCCGGACAAGGCCGACGTGGACGCCAACTTTGTACGACTGATGAAGCTCCTGCTGGGGAAAGAGGCACGTGAACAGGGGGTTTACGCCGCGATGGCTACCCACGATCCAAAGATGATCGAGGCGACCCAGGCATTTGTAGCCGAGCAGGCCATCCCGCTTGACCGCTTCGAGTTTCAAATGCTGTATGGGATCGCCACGTCCACCCATCGCCACCTGGCACGGGAGGGCTATCGCTTCCGCGTCTATCTGCCCTATGGCACGCACTGGTATCCGTATTTCATGCGGCGCCTGGCAGAGCGCCCAGCCAATGTTCTGTTTATCGGACGCGGGCTGTTACGGCGCTAGATTCGGGGAGCAGAAGCCCTGCCCTATCCGTCATGACGGTCGGCCTGTGGATGCCCAGGATCGCATCGCGCCGCCCCTTTCAGGCTAATAAAACTTCACACTTTCTGCAAAAGTGTTGCATCTTGAGACGAAATCCCTTACAATGGCGCGTCCAGGAATAGATCAGAGGCGCTTTCTTTACCCTATCTCCCATAGCACTCGTGGACGAGTGCACCGGTCACTTCACTCCACTACCTTTCATCATCCCATGTGACTTGCTGCTGACTCGTTGTGAACGACACGTCACGCGGTCAGTTTCCTGCGCAAGCAACAAAAACGAGGCCGTGTCAATTGACACGGCCTCGTTTTTGTCAAGAGGGTTTACTTCACCGAGATGGGAGCTCAGGCGAAAACATTCCATACCGAGCGGGGGGGCCCGGGTTGGATGGAATGTTTGGCACTCGACTCATCTTCCATGAAAGTATAGGGGAAGGGCGGGGCAGGGGGCGCTTTGGGAAGGACCGTGCCTTTCGAAGTGGGTGGCTTAGCCTTGAAGGGATAGCCGGGCTGCTCTTCATCACGACGTCGCGACACCATATGCATCATCCTCTTTCTACAGGGGGAGGGAAATTAAGGCTGATCGTTTGGGTAGAAGATGGCCCTCTTCACATTATTAATATATCAGGAAAGTGGTTGATTTGTGCTGCTAGAAAACTACACAATTACTTCATCCACCCGTCATCCATGTGAGGTACCAAGCAATGCCCAAAGACGTTTCCCTCAGGACTTCCGTACGAAAAGCACTATCCAACTACCATGACGCAGACGCGCTCCGTGACTCCGAGTTGGGCAAACTGAAGATCGCGCAGCGTCCGTCGGTCTCCACCCCTAGCGTGATCAAAGAGATGACGAATGTGATAGCAACCCGCAAAGTGGTTGATCGCGGAATCCAACGGCTCAGCCTCTCAGCGCCTGACAAAGCTGAACTGTTACACAAACGCTTTATTACTAAGGCTACCACCCCGGCAGACTACATGGACGAGCAAACGGTCTCTGAATCCCAATTCTTTCAATATCAGCGGAAGGCTATCACGGCTCTGGCCCTCCACATCGCCGAGATGGAAACTCGAGAGATCGAGATCGCGCACTGCGCCGAGTTCCTCCCGCCCCCAACCTACATCGAACTGGTCGGGGCCGAGAAGCAGATTGCCCAGTTGCACGGTTGGTTAACGGAGGGGATAGGGCGACCCGGCTTGCCTATCATCCTTAATGGCCTCGGTGGGATAGGAAAAACATCGCTTTTGCGCGAGGCAGTGATTCGCTGGCTGGAAAGCCAGCCACCCTCGTTGGAGAGGGTGCTGTTTGCGCCTGTCTCCAACCGTGTGGACATCGGCGAGGCGGCTTCAAGCTATGCACTGGACGAGGTGCTCGTCACCCTGGGTAGCCAGGTAGACCTTAATCTGGTTCCGCTTGCGAACAACGAGCGGCGGCTGCAGGAATTGGCGCGGCGGCTCGCCCAATACCGGTGCATGCTCATTATTGACAACGTCGAAACGCTGAGCGAGGTAAGGCTGACGCAGACGATCCTGGATCATCTCTCGTCTGTAGCGCAGACTGTGGTTACCAGCCGCCAAGAGTTCCAGTTGACGAAGGTGCGCCCCCTGTTGCTCTCCGAATTGGAATGGGAGGATGCCCTGCGTCTGATGGGGTTGGAGGCGAACAAGCTAGAGGTGGGTGGCTTGACGGTAAAGAACTACGAGGCGATCTTCAACGCCATCGGTGGCCACCCCCTTGCCCTCAAACTGGTGTTGGGTCAACTGTCCAAGCTCTCGATCGAGCAGGTGATTGAGCGCCTGAGGGGAACAGAGGGGGCAGAGCGGAAGTTGTTTACCCATGTGTACGCTCAGTCATGGAACCTGCTCTCAGAGTTGGCCCGCGAGATGATGCTTGGGCTGTTCCTGCTGCCACTTGAAGGGGCAACATGGAACGGGCTGCGCGAGGCACTGCGCGGGGCAGGCCATGCCCCGGACGACGAGACGCTCCAGTCGCTCGTGCTAGAGGTGAGTCGCCTCAACCTGCTCCAGGTCTCACCGATGCACCCTCATGTCTACTCCCTCCATCGCCTTACCTATCATTTTCTGGAGCAGAAGCTAGGGTGGAGCTAGCGAAACGGTGTTGCAGGGAGTGGAGGGAAGAGGGAAGAGACATGCAGGGATACAGCGGCGTAGCGGTAGCCCATTGACATTTATCAGGTAGAACCTGCCACTACGTTGCCAGGAGGAAAGCCAATGAGAGACGCCCCTGATCCTGCGATCCGCACGCTGATGCGCCAAATACGCCATTATGCCGATCAGCTAATCGCGGCGCAGTCTGACAGCTCAATCGAATCCCCCAGCATCGCCAACCAAACGCGGACGGTGCTAACCTATCTCGACCGTTGCCAAAAGCTGAACGATGCCGAGACGTTCTTGCGACTCATGTTCTGTTTTGGCAACACCCTCCTGGTGAGCAGCAACCAGGAGGTGTTTGACCAACTCCTGACGGCCGCCCTGTCACAGCCCAACCTCCCGGACGAGGAGCATATACGCCTCGCAAGCACCATGATCCTCCTCCTGATTGAGCGGGGCGAGTTGGGGCGAGGGCAGCAGGTGCTGGACACTGCCAGAGTGGCGGCGACTACCCCCACCCTGCAAGCGGAGTGGTGGAACCGCCAGGGCAACCTGCTGGCCTTCTCCAAGCAGTTCACGAAGGGCGAGGAGGCGTACCTGAAAGCCCTGGCGTTGGCGGAGCAAGCAGACAAGCCGCGGCTTGTCTTCGCCATCAACAACAACCTTGGCGACATGGCTTACATGGAAGATCGGCTGAACGAGGCGCTGCCATTTTACATGCAGGCGCTCCAGGTGGCGGAGGAGCTAAACGACCTGGAGTACATGGCTGCTGCCGAGATGGGGCTGGGCATGACGCATGGCGACCTTCGCCAGTTTGACCAGGCCCTGCTCTACAACGAGCGGGCACGACAGCACGCGGAGGCAGCGGGGGACATGGTTGGGCTGCTTCGCTGCTACAACAACTTTGCCTATGTGGCGACGCTGATGAAAGAGTGGGAGACATGCAAGCGATGGGCTAGCGAGACGCTCCTTCGCACGCGCCAGCTGGGTGACCGCTTTCGGGAAGGGTTTTCGCTCCATCTACTAGGGGAAGGCTGCCTGCACCTGGGGGAGTACGAGGCTGCCTGCGCGCATTTGATTGCTGCCATAGCCGTGCGACGGGAGCTCAAAAGCGACTTTTACCTGGTCCTGACGATTCAGCTGATGCACAAGTTGGTGGAGGCGCTGCAAAACGATACGACGCTGGAGCCAGCCGAGCGCGCAACTTTGATCGAGCAATGCCTGGAGGCACTGGGGACCGACTACAACTCCCCTAAGTGGCTAGACTTCAGTTACTCGGCGGGGCGCTCCACCTTAGAGTCCTGGGGGGATTGAACAGGCCCGCTAGTTGTGGTAGGGTAGGGCGCACCGGACAGTGTCCGGTGCGCCCTTCTTTTATTTGCGTTACTTCGGCCCCGGGCCGCCCCCACCTCCCTCGATATGCGTGGGTGTGGCGGTAGGATCCGGGTCGGCCAGCACGGGTGTTGGGGAAGCGCCCAGGCCGGCTGCAGCCAGCAGCAGCCCTCCCAGCACCAACGGCAACAGAAGTCGGTCACGACTGATTACGCGAGTGGGACGGGACATCGAATCGCTCCTTTCCAGGGGCATCGAAGCCGTCGAGTGGGCGCGCCTTTTCCCAGGGCACTCGCGGTCTGACTATAAAGTTGGAGGCTTGGCCAAAGCTGACCCTACCTTACTGAAAAAGAGTGGCTCGTTGTACACAGGGGGTTTGTAGAGTTCTACAAGGAGGGTTTGTAGATGGAGCGGGAAACATTTGGGATACTGGTGCGGCAGGCGCGGCGGCGCAGTAGGCTCACGCAAAGCGAGTTGGCGAAGCGGATGATGGAGCAGAGTGGGCAATACATCCACCAGCAGCAGATCTCCTACTGGGAATGCGGCACCCATCGGCCCAGCGACCGTGACCTACTGCTGCTCCTCTGCCAGGTACTGGTTAGGAGCAAGGGGATCGAAACCGTTGAAGAGGTTCAAAAGCTTTTGCACGTCGCCCAGGCGGGGGCCCTGCATCCAGCCGAGCGGCTGCACTGGTTCCCGCAATGGGCGCACGAGGGGTATGGGGCTATGACAGAGCCGGCACAGGAAAATGGCAACGGGCACGCGGGCATGGCCGATGGGTCTCCTACGCCCTTGCTCCTCCCGACCACAGGACAAGCCGGCCAGGGGGGTGGCCCCCCAGAGAGAGGCCGAGGCGGCAAACAACGCCGCGATGCCTGACCGCCCTTGGTATCGCAGGGTGGTGGAAGCCCTGGCGACGTTCCAGGATGCCTGGGACGAGCCCGATCGCTATGGAACGGTGGGGAGCGTGGTGGTGGTGGCGTGGCTCATCGCCACCCTCTGGCAGCAGCCAGACAAGTGGCTACGCCCCGAGATGGGCCTGCTGCTGACGGCAGGGCTCTGGGCAAGCACGCTGGGCCTTACCCTGGTGCCCAGCCTCATCGAGAGAGGGGTGACAGAGTATCCAGTGCGGTGGCTGAAGCTTTACAGGCTGTCGGGGGCGGCGTGCGGCGTGCTCGTCTTTGTGGGGACGCTCTGGTGGGGGGAGGGGTTGTGGTACGTGTTGTTTGGGTCCGCGCTACCGGCGTGGCTGCTCTATGGGCTGGCATTGGCCGGAGGGGCCTTCGCCTACGCAGCCGGGCTGGACATCCAATACTGGTTTTATCATCGACGCAACGAGGAAGAAGGCAGAGAACCGTTTTATAAGCGCATGGCAACCGAGGTCAGTGCCATGGTTCTGATCGCCCAGGGGTTGCTGATCGGTTGCACCTTTCTATTGGTCGAGCACCTGCCCGGATACCATTGGCACCTGCTCGTGATCGCGCCCGCACTGCTGATGGTAGCAAGTGCGCTGCACGGGCGACAAGGGGCCGCTGGTCGGGTCAGTTAATAGAGGATAGGTCGTGGCGAACGCCGCCGGAATGATCGCGAAGTACTTGGCGACGTCGTTGGCGATGCTGAACGTGGTCAGCGCGCCGCGCGTCATCAGCAGCTGCTTGCCGATCTCCACGATCTCGATCAGCTTGGTCGGGTTGGAGTCGAGGTCGACCATGTTGCCGGCTTCCTTGGCCGCCTGCGTGCCGCTGTTCATCGCCACCGCCACGTCGGCCTGGGCCAGCGCCGGCGCATCGTTGGTGCCGTCGCCGGTCATCGCGACCAGCCGCCCGCCGGCCTGGTACTCGCGGATCAGCTTGAGCTTGGCCTCGGGCGTCGCCTGCGGCCAGGAAGTCATCGACGCCGGCCTCGGCGGCGATGGCGGCGGCGGTCAGCGGGTTGTCGCCGGTGATCATCACGGTCTTGATGCCCATGCTGCCGCAGCTCGGCGAAGCGCTCCTTGATGCCACCTTTGACGATGTCCTTGAGCTGGATCACGCCCAAGCACGCTGCGCGTCGTCGGCCACGACCAGCGGCGTGCCGCCCGCTTGCGCGATCGTCGTCGACCGTCGGCTCGCACCTCGCGCGGGAAACTGCCCGCCCTGCTCCTCGACGTAGCGCTCGATCGCGTCGGCCGCGCCCTTGCGGATCTCGCTGGCCATCCAGGTCGACGCCGCTCATGCGCGTCTGCGCGGTGAAGGGCACGAAGTGCGCGCCCAGCTCGTGCAACGTCGCGCTCGCGGATGTCGATACTTCTCCTTGGCCAGCACGACGATGCTGCGCCCCTCCGGCGTTTCGTCGGCCAGCGAGGCAAGCTGCGCCGCGTCGGCCAGCTCCCGCTCGGTCACGCCCGTGCGCCGGGATGAAGCGCGGTCGCCTGACGGTTGCCGAGCGTGATCGTGCCGGTCTTGTCGAGCAGCAGCACGTCCACGTCGCCCGCCGCCTCGACCGCGCGGCCCGACATGGCGATCACGTTCGCCTGGATCATGCGGTCCATGCCGGCGATGCCGATCGCCGAGAGCAGCCCGCCGATCGTGGTCGGAATCAGGCAGACCAGCAGCGCCACCAGCACCGTCACGGTGACCGGCGTGCCCTGCCCGGCCGCCTGCACGCTGTAAAGCGAGAACGGCAGCAGCGTCACCGTCGCCAGCAGGAAGATGATCGTGAGCGCGGCCAGCAGGATGTTCGAGCGCGATCTCGTTGGGCGTCTTCTGGCGCTTGGCGCCTTCGACCATCGCGATCATGCGGTCGAGAAAGGTCTCGCCGGGATTCGCCGTGATGCGCACGACCAGCCAGTCGGAGAGCACGCGCGTGCCGCCGGTGACGGCGCTGCGGTCGCCGCCGCTCTCGCGGATCACCGGCGCGCTCTCGCCGGTGATGGCGCTCTCGTCGACCGAGGCGACGCCTTCGACCACCTCGCCGTCGCCGGGAATGAAGTCGCCCGCCTCGACCAGCACGACGTCGCCCTTGCGCAGCGTCCGGCTGAGACGACCGTCGTGACGGTCGCATCGCGCTGCGGCTCGCCAGCTTCTTGGCCGTGCACGTCGCGGCGCGCCTTGCGCAGCGTGTCGGCCTGCGCCTTGCCGCGCCCCTCGGCCATCGCTTCGGCGAAGTTGGCGAACAGCACCGTGAACCAGAGCCAGAGCGAGACCGCGAGGATGAAGCCGGCGCGGAGCCTCGCCCGTGCCGCAGCCAGCGCCTGCAAGCACACAGCAGCGTCGTCAGCAGCGCTGCCGACTCAGACCACGAACATGACCGGGTTGCGGACCTGACGGCGCGGATCGAGCTTCGCGAACGCGTCGACAACGCGCGCCGCACGATGGCGCATCGAACAGCTGGCGCGCTGCGGATTTGTGGATCGAACAGTCTGTCGTAGTCATTTCGGAAGTGACCTGTCCTTGCAACGAGTTGTCGATCATCAGCAGATGTTCGACGATCGGCCCCAGCGCCAGCGCGGGAATGAAGGTCAGCGCTCCGACCAGCGATCACCGTGCCGACCAGCAGCCCGACGAACAGCGGCGTGTGCGTCGGCAGCGTGCCGGCGCCGGCCGGCACGATCTTCTTTGCGCCAGCGAGCCGGCGATCGCCAGCACCGGGACGATCAGCCAGATAGCGGCGCGATGCAGCATCGCAAGCCCGCCGGCAGTGTTGTAGAACGGAGCTGTTCGCGCCCAGGCCGGCGAAGGCGCTGCCGTTGTTGTTGCCCGCCGAGCGAGAACGCGTAGAGCATCTCGCTGAAGCCGTGCGCGCCGGGGTTCGCAGATCGCTCGCCGGCCCGCCGGCGCTGACGCACGCGAGCGCCGTGCCGATCAGCACGACGCGCAGGCGGAATGAGGATGACCAGCGACGCCATCTTCATCTCGATACGCCTCGATCTTCTTGCCCAGATACTCCGGCGTGCGCCCGACCATCAGCCCGGCGACGAACACCGCGATGATGGCGAAGATGAGCATGCCGTAGAGGCCCGAGCCGACGCCGCCGAACACCACCTCGCCCAGCTGCATCAGCCACATCGGCACCAGGCCGCCCAGCGGCGTGAACGAATCGTGCATCGCGTTGACCGAGCCGTTCGAGGCCGCCGTCGTCGCCGCCGCCCAGAGCGCCGAGTTCGCGATGCCGAAGCGCACCTCCTTGCCCTCCATGTTGCCGCCGGCCTGCGCGGCTCCGTCTGGTCCACGCCAGCGCCAGCACGGGGTTGCCGCTTGCTCGGCCGCATACGCCGAACAGCAGCGGGACGAAGATCAGCAGTCATCGCCGCCAGCACCGCCCAGCCCTGCCGCGTGTCGCCGACCATCGCGCCGAACGTGTAGCAGAGCGCCGCCGGAATCAGCAGGATCGCCAGCATCTCCAGGAAGTTCGACAGCGGCGTCGGGTTCTCGAACGGATGCGCCGAGTTGACGTTGAAGAAGCCGCCGCCGTTCGTGCCGAGCTGCTTGATCGCGATCTGCGACGCCGCCGGGCCCACGGCAGCGTCTGCTCGTGACCGGGTTGCCGTCGGCATCCGCTGGTTGCCTGAGCAGCGCAGCACCGATGACGGTCCGAAGGTCTGCACCGGAATCAGCGCTCAATCGGCGCGAACAGGGCTTCAGCGCTCTCCGGTGGGAGAGGGGAAGGAGTAGAAGAAGCCCTGGGCATACTCGCATTCGAGGCTACGCAGTTGGTCGCGCTGCTCGGCGCGCTCGACCCCCTCGGCCACCACGCGAATGTGAAGTTTCTTCGCCAGGGCGATGATGCTCTCGATCAGTTCTGCGTCCTTGCCGTTGCTGCCCATGCTGGTGATAAAGGTGCGGTCAATCTTCAGCACGTTCACGGGAAAGTGATGGAGGTAGCTTAACGAGGAGTAGCCCGTTCCGAAGTCATCCATGTAGATTTCGATCCCCATGGTCTGCAACTGCTTCAAAACGTGGGAGGCAAGCTGGGCATTTTCGATGAAGATGCTTTCGGTCACCTCAAGCTTCAGGCTGCAAGGGCTCAGCCCGCTCTCAGCAATAGCAATGTTAACCTGCTCGACCAGATCTCCCTGCACCAGTTCTTGCCGGACAGGTTGACGCTCACTGACAAGGGGGGGTGGGAGGGAAAGCGATCCTGCCACACGCAAAGTTGACGGCAGGCTTCCCGCAGGGCCCAGAAGCCCATAGGGACAATCAGGCCGGTCTCCTCGGCCACGCTGACAAAGAGGCTCGGGGGCACTACCCCACGCTGGGGGTGGTGCCAGCGCATCAGGGCCTCGAACCCAGTGATCCGACCATCCTCCAACGACATGATCGGCTGGTAGTAGAGGCGCAATTCCCCCCGCTCCAGCACGCGGCGCAGGTCGGTCTCCATCTCCATGCGCTCCATGGCGCGGGCATGCATCTCCATGTCGAAGATTTGATATTGCCCTCGCCCCAGCGCTTTGGCTCGGTACAGCGCAATGTCGGCATCGCGCAGCACTTCCTCCGGTTGCTGGTAGTCCGCTGTATTGAGCACGATGCCGATGCTGGCAGAGGTGAACACCTCTCGCGTGCCCAACTCGAAAGGAATCGCCATCTCCTGTTGAATCCTCGCAGCGATCTGCATGGCATCGCCCGCATCGTGCAGGTTGTCCAGCAGGATCACAAATTCATCCCCGCCCAGGCGCGCCACAGTGTCGCCGGCACGCTGGGTGGCCTCAAGCCGCCGGGCGATGGCAGCCAATAGCTCATCGCCCATCCCGTGCCCCAGAGCTGTCGTTGATGACCTTGAAGTGGTCGAAATCCAGGTAGAGCAGGGCGAAGGCACTGCTGGGCAGGCGCTTGCGCCGGAGGATGGCATGGTGCAGCCGATCCAGGAGCAGGGCGCGGTTCGGGAGGCCAGTCAGGGCGTCGTGGAACGCGTCATGGAGAAGTTGCGCCTCTGTCTGCTTTCTGGCCGTAATATCCGTGAAGGAACCTGCTACGCGCGTTGCCACCCCGTCAGGGTTCCGCACGGCCAGTCCGCGGCAGAGCACCCATCGGTAGCCCCCGTCACGGTGGCGTATGCGATGTTCGCTTTCTAGGTGGGCGGTGGTACCCACCAGGTGACCGAACACGGCACGCTGCGTGGACTCCCGTTCGTCAGGGTGGATGCGGTCAAACCACTCGTCCGGGTCCGTGCCAATCTCCCCTTCCTCGTAACCAAACATGCCCTTCCAGCGCGGCGAGAAATAGATGGTGCTGTCGGTAAGGTTCCAATCCCACAGCCCATCATTGGCACCCCGTTCAGCCAGAATATAGCGTTGCTCGCTTTCGCGGAGTGCCTGCTCGGCCAGCCTGCGGTCAGTGACCTCCGTTCCCACGCCAATCAGCCCGATGACCTGCCCGTTTACGTCGTGGAGAGGGAGTATTGGGTGTCGTAGATAAAGCCGCCAATTTCTGTGATCGCCCCTATCTGCTCCCCAGCTAGCGAGCGTTGGAAGTTGGCCCGTTGAACAGCCGTGTCAGGAAGGAGATCGAATATAGAGCGCCCCACTAGTTGGCTGGCGTCCAACCCAAATGGTTTGATGAACTGCCCCTCTGCCAGGGTGAATACCCCCTTGTCGTCTATAGCGAAGAGAATAATGGGAGCCTTCGACACGACGGTTCGCAACCGCTCCTGGGTCGCATGGAGGGCTGCCTGAGCTTCCTGTCGCGCCCGCAATCGCGGATAATTACCACGGTGCCAAGGGATGTCGCTCCATCTGGCTCGAGATGCGAAAGAGAGATGCTGACCGGTATAGGGGTCCCGTCACCCCTGCATAGCTCGATTTCCAGATCGCGGATGATAGGCTGGCGCAAACAAGCGCGCAGCACCTCCTCTTGTTCGGATTCCGCTTTGCACAGACGCATGATGGAGCCCGCCGAGCAACTTCTACTTCTGTGTAGCCGAAGGTGGCGCAAGCCGCCGCATTGACCACCTTGATCGTGCCCCTCTCGTCGCACACCACCAGCGGGTCCGCCATGGTGGCGATAATCTGATCAGCGGCGAAGGAGGGGGTCAGGTCCACCAGGCGGTAATGCCAGATGGTGCGCGCAATGAGCAGCAAGAAGACGCAGACCGCCAAGTAGCCGACAGGGTAAAGGGGGATGCCGAAGGTCGGAAAGAAATCATAGATCCCGAGATAGCCTATCGCTGAGGCAATCATCAGCCCGCGGATACGATGCCTGTGGGTCCCCGGCTCCAGCTTGCGATAAGCCAGAGCATATTCCAGCAGGCTCCCCAGCAGCACTATCACAAAATAGGCGAGAAAGGCGACACTCGCCGCTCCCAACTGTGTGTAATACCCCCACCAGTATTCGTGGACACCGGCGACCAATTCGTTCGTGCCAATTGCAGTCAGGACAAAGCCAACCCCGAGCAACCAGACAATTCTTACCAGCCATCGTCGCCGCGCGCCAATCTGCAGTGCTGTGACGGCAAAGTGATAGGCGCTCGGCGCAATCAGGGGGATTCCCAGATAGGAAAGTTTCGCCCACCATAGGGCCACCGCTGGCACCGTGGCAAGATACATCATCGAAAATGAGAAGAGCCAGCATAGGGCGGTGACGACCAGCATAAAGAAAGCGAGGCTGACGGGCGTGCCACGCTCCCGGTATACGGTCATCACCCCTACTACCAGCAACGCAAGGCAGGTCAGCAGCGTCGGGGCGGCATGGATGCGTGGCTAGGTAGTTTTCCGATGTCAGCAGTGAGAGCAGCATTACCACCAAGCTCGTAACAACAAAAGCTCGCCGCCCCCAAAGGATGCAGCGAGCGAGAGATACCGTGACTTAAGAATACGGTATTCCTGTCCTCATTGCAGCAGGATAAAAGGCCCATCAAGGGGCGAAAACACAGAAGGCCCACCCATGCGGTGGGCCTTCCTCGTTTCGGCACTCCCTGGGTTCCCTTCAGGTCGCGGGCTTAATTGTCAGCGCCCTCGTCCTCGGCCTCATCGGTTTCTCGCCCCAGAACGGTGAAGGTTTCGTCCAGATGCACATCCACCTCGCTACCGTCGTCGAGTGTCACCTCGACCTCGTAATAGCCATCCTCGTCGCCGACCTCGGTATCGGTCACGCGCCCCTCGCCGAGATATTCTAGCGCGGCGGCACTGGCCCGCTCGAGCGCTTCGCCAGTAATAGGGGTCTCGCTGTCCCGATCCACGACATCAGCGAAAACAGAGCCCCCGGCCAGCACGATGGCGGTGACGACGGCGACGGCGGCGATCACTATAGCGATCAGTCGAGTCCGCTTTTGATCCATTGCTTGCTTCCTTCCTTGATGGTGAGCCGCTCGTCGCGGCTCGGATGACATGGCGAAGATGCCAACTTTCGGTTGTTGAACCTACTTTTATAGTACCCAACAAAACTAAGAATTTATTGAGAGAACGGTAAGAGTCTTCTCATGCCACAGCAGAGGGGAGGATGACGACAAAGGTGGTGCCCCGACCAACCTCGCTTGTAACGGTGATGGCGCCGCGATGAGCGTGCGCGATTTCCTGCGCGATGGCCAGGCCAAGCCCTACCCCGCCGGTGGCAGTGGAGCGGTCATCATGCACCCGGTAGAAACGCTCAAACAAGTGGGGCAACGCGTCGGCGGAAATTCCCGAGCCGGTGTCAGCCACGCTCACGTTTACCATCTCCTGCTCCCTATGGGCAGCAAGGCGGAGCCGCCCGCCCTCGGCTGTATACTTGTGCGCGTTTTGTAGCAGGTTGAGGAAGAGCCGAATCAGCAGATCACTTTCGCCATCCACCAGGAGCCCTGGCGCAACGTCGCTGGTGAGGAGGAGGCGCTTGCTGGTGAGGAGCGGCGCGATTTGATCGGCAAGCGAGGCGAGCAGGCGGCTCAGGTCAATCCGCTCCCAGCGCTGCGAGGGTTGATGCGCCTGATCCAGACGGGCCAGAAAGAGCAGATCGCTGCTCAATCGGATCAGTCGCTCCACCTGGATGGCAAGATTGTCCAGGGTCCGCTCGTACTCGTCAGCAAGGCGGGAACGCGAGCGGGTCACCTCAATCTGGCCCTTCAAGACGGCCAGGGGCGTGCGGAGCTCGTGGGCAGCGTCGGCAGTGAAGCGCCGCTCCTGCATCCAGGCGCTTTCGAGCCGGTCGAGCATCTCGTTAAAGGTCTGCGCGAGGCGCCCCACCTCGTCCGCTGGCCCGTCGTAGCGCAGTCGCTGCGACAGGTCGCTCGCACTGATCTGGCGCGCGGTCTGCGTTACGGCAGCAATGGGGCGGAGCGCCCGACCGGCCAGAAAAAAGCCGCCACTGCCCGCCAGCAGCAAGAGAAGGGGCAACCCGAGGAGAAGGAGCTCCTGCAGGGTTTCCAGCGTCTCCTCGAGTGTCTCAAGAGAGTGGGCCACTTCGAGCCAGCCGACCAGCGTCTGCCCCTCCAGGATAGGCTGCCCGAGGACGCGCCAGTCGCTCTCGTCCCCCTCGCGGCTGGTGTAGCCCTGCTGGGGGGTCGGCAGGTTGGGTAGATCGCGGAAGTTGCCTAACCCATCCAACCGTTCCGCCCCGTTCGGGGAAAGGAGACGTGCGGCAAAGTGTTGCTCATCCAGGCGGGACGGGAACGCCCCCTGAAATTCGCTTTCTTCAAAGACGGGCCGCCCCTCTTCTTCGTCGAGGACGCTGAGCATCTGCGCCGCTACGACCGACAGCGCACTATCGGTGGACGCTATCGACCGACGCTCGAGTTGGACATGGAGGAAGACGCCGAGCAGCAGGGCTGTCAGCGCAAGGAGCGCTGTGTACCACAGGGTGAGGCGCAGGCGCAACGGGCGCTCCGCCCAATGCAGGCGAAGCTCACGCATGGGTTGGCTCTGCGCTCAGCTGATACCCCACGCCGCGCATTGTGTGAATCAGGGGGGTGACACCCTCCCACTCCAGCTTCCGGCGGAGGTAGCCGATGTACACATCCACTACATTGGTGTCGCTAGCAAAATCGAAGTTCCACACATGCTCAGCAATCTGGGTGCGCGTCAAAACGTGCTTTTCATGACGCATCAGAAACTCCAGCAGGGAGAACTCGCGCGGGGTAAGCTCCAGGGTCTGCCCCGCTCGCGCCACCTCGCGCGTCGCCGTGTTCATCTCCAGGTCAGCGACTCGCAGGATCGTTCCGCTCTGCAGGGGCGGGCGCCGCAGCAGGGCGCGCAGGCGCGCCAGGAGCTCAGCGAAGGAGAAGGGCTTCACCAGGTAATCATCCGCCCCGGCATCCAGCCCGCGCACGCGATCCTCGATGCCATCCCGCGCGGTGAGCAAGAGCACGGGCGTCTCGTCCCCCTGCGCGCGAAGCTCTTGCAACAACAGCAGGCCGCTCTTGCGGGGCATCATGATGTCTAGCAGCAGCAGATCGTACGCGGCGGCACGCGCATAGGCGAGCCCCATCTCGCCATCGTGGGCAACGTCCACGGCATAGCCTGCCTCCTTTAACCCCTGCTGCAGGAAAGCGGCTACCCCCGGTTCGTCCTCAACAATCAACACGCGCAAAAAATCTCTCCTTTTCCAGCCACGGTCGGGGTGGCTCTGGCTACAAGGGCAATCGTCGGCTGCGTCCGCCTGTCTGGCACGCAGCGACCCCCTACCGCGCCAATTGGCCCTTGCAGGATAGCAACCGATGGTAAGAAACACTTAAGGCGGGGTTAAGAATGCCCTTATAAAGCGAGGGATGGCTGCCAACCGAGGGGCGGAAGCGGACGCTAGGGTCCGACAGGGAAGCAAGGCGAGGGGACGGGAGGGCAGGCGGAGCCACAGCAGGCGCTCATGCGCGAGTGGCCACAGGCAGCACGACAGTGAAGGTTGCCCCCTGCCCTTCACCGGCACTGTCTACGGTCACATCCCCCCCATGCAGTTCCACCAGATGACGGACGAGCGCGAGGCCTAACCCGAGCCCCCCATGGCGCTTGTTGAGCGCTTGATCATCCTGGCGAAAGCGGTCAAACACGTAGGGTAAAAACTCAGGGCTGATGCCAGCACCGGTATCGCTAATCGCAATCTGAAGGTGACCGTTGAGGCGGGTCATTGCTACCCGCACCTGCCCGCCCTGTGGTGTAAACTTTACAGCGTTCGCCAGCAGATTCCAGACCACCTGCTGCAACCTTGTTGCGTCCCCGTTTATCGTGCCCACCCGTGGGTCAAGCACAGTCAGAAGTTCCAATTCTTTAGCGCGGGCGGCGGGTCGAACCGATTCGATAGCCGACTCGATCACCTCTGTGGCATCCATAGGTTGCACGTCGAGACGCATTTTGCCCAGGATGATCCGCGAGACATCCAGGAGGTCCTCGATAAGCTGCGACTGCACCCGCGCGTTGCGCTCAATTACCTCGCTGGCATGGACAACCTTCTCATGGTCATATTTCCGTGTGCGAAGTAGCTGCGCCCAGCCCAGGATTGAGGAAAGGGGGGTGCGTAGCTCATGGGAAACCGTGGCGAGAAACTCGTCCTTCAAGCGGTTCGCTTCCTCGGCAGCCTTCTTCGCTTTGAGAATTTCATCCTCGTACCGTGCCCGCTGACGCATCGGAACGAAGACACATTCATTGACAAGTACGCCATCTCGCTGCTGGCGCACTGCATTGGCCAGCACCGGTAAGTCCGCCTTGTCTTTCGAGCGCAGCACAAGGTATAGCTCATCCGCTTTGCCGTAAAGCTTCAGCAGGGGAAAGAAATGTGTTTGATAAAAGATGCGCCCCCCCGCCGAAAGAAGCGCCCCGATATGCTGACCCTCTATCTCCCCTACGTCGTACCCAAGCCACTGGCGCAGCGTGGCATTGACGAGCACCACTTTCCCATCATCGTTGAACACGAGATAGCCACATGGGGCACTATCGAGTCGTGCATCCATTTGTAGCGCGTCTGCCTCGTCGTCTGGATTATCCGTCGCCAAAGGTGAGATAATCCTGTATTACACGGATTGTCTCCTCCGGGTGGCTCATATGGGGGCAATGGCCCGTTGCCTCCAGCAAGCGCAGGGTGCTATGGGGAAGGTGGGCATGAAGATACTCCCCTACCTCTAGAGGGGCGAGCGCATCTTCGGAGCACTGCATGATGAGGGAGGGCACCACAACCTTTGCCAGATCGTTGCGGTTATCGGCAAAGAACGTTGCCTCCGCAAAACGCCGCGCGATGATAGGATCGGTCGAGCAGAAGCTAGCCTCGAGCTCCTGCGTCAGGTCTGGGTGCTCTGGATTCTTCATGACGACCGGCGCAAGAAAAGAGGCCCAGCCTATATAGTTGCGGTCCATCATGTCGAGCAAGCCTACGAGGTCTTCGCGCTCGAAGCCGCCTATGTAATCAGGGGGGGCGTTCACATAGGAAGGCGACGGACCTATAAGAACAAGGCGATCAAAGCGATCCGGGTCGCTGATGGAGGCCAGCAGGCCGATGACACTGCTGACCGAATGACCTACAAAGATCACATCGTGCAGGTCCAACGCCTCGCAGATATCCAGCACATCCTGAGCATAGCCATCAAGCTTGCTGTATCGCATCGCACGATAGGCTGACAGGTCCGATTGCCCCGACCCGACATAGTCGAACAACACAATCTGGTATTGATCCTCGAACGCAGGGGTCACAAAACGCCACATGTTCTGATCGCACCCGAAGCCATGCGCGAACATCATGGGCTGGGAGCCGCTACCAAAGACTTTGACGTTGTTTCGAACCAGCACATCTCGCGCCATGTTCCCTCCTTTTGTGGGTGCAGTTTGACCAGGGCGTGGGGTACGCTACCAAGACTTTACTCGTCTTCTGTCAACGCTGGACGACTACCGCTTGTTGGTGTTACCCTGTCATTCCGGCTGAAGGGCGGAAGCTGTTCCATAGTGATCGGGGCAAGCTCAGCGCGAAATTCCTCTCTCCATTAGGCTGCGGTCAGAGGGACAGAGGATGAAGGGCGCAATCGGCCCCATCTACGGTTGTCGGCTGCCCGCAATAGGGGTATGCAAGGCAGGATTGTACCCTACTGCTTGCAGGGCGCAAGGGATGGAACGCGAGTAGGCTCATGATGGAGCGTGGGGCGGCGTAGAAGATGAGGAGGCTGACGGAGAGACGTATTGGAACAGCAAGGGCTCGGCACTGCGAATGTGAAGGTCACGTTGCGGAAAGGGCATCTCAATCCGTCGCTCGGCCAGGAGCATCCCAGATAGCGTAGCGAAGGTCGCTTGTAACGCGGGGAATGGTGGCGGCGTCGGCGATCCAGACGCGAAGCTCGAAGTTGATGCTGCTGTCGGCGAAATCAGTGAAGACCACGGCGGGCGCTGGCTGCGGAAGCAAATCGGGACAGCGGGTGGCGGCGGCGAGTAGGGCGGCCTCCACCTCGCGCGGGGCCGATTCATAGCTTACCCCCACCGCCACGCGCAGGCGCACGCGGCGGTCGCCGCGCGTGTAGTTGGTGACCACATCGGTCAGAAACATGGTGTTGGGCACAATCAGGTCTATGTTGTCGGGGGTGCGCACGCGCATGCTGCGAATCCCCACGTCCTGCACTTCCCCAATCGCACCGCCTACCTCAATAATGTCCCCAGGCCCAATCGAACGCTCGAACAGAAGGATGAAGCCGCTGACAAAGTTACTGATTACGTCCTGCATTCCGAAACCGAAGCCGACGGAAAGGCCGCCCAGGATGACTGTTAACGCTGTCAAGTCAATCCCGATCAGCGATAAGGAAAGCAGCAACCCGCCCAAAACCAGCGCATAGGCCACGAAGGTAGCCAGCACGTGGGTCAGCGCTGGCTCGAAGCCGACGCGCGGCAGCACATCGTTGCCCAGCACGCGGCGCGAGGTGTGGGAAAGCAGGTAGAAGAGGTAGAAGGTAATCAGGCCAATCAGCAGGGCACCGAGCGTGACCCGATTTTCCGAGATGCGCACCCCCAGGGCCCACAAGTCGTCCAGAAGGCCCGTCGCGTGAAGCAGGGCCGCCGCCAGGAACAGGGGCCGCAGCACCTGCTGTCGCCACCTGTGCGCGGCGGCAGGCGCCATGCGCAATGCCAGGATGCCAACAAGCAAGCGATAGCCAGCCCACAGCAGCAGGAACGGCGCAACCCACTGCAATAGCCCATGCTCCCACCCTGCACTGTCCAGAGCACGGTAGCAGCGGTAACGAGGAGCCACGCCAGCAGCGGCCGCAGCACCAGCCGGAGCAACGCAACGAGCGAGCCCAGGAACGGGGCCTGGGAGGTCAGCGACAGGCCCCGTAGCCATGCTTCCAGGCGCCCCAGAAAGTCCCTTGCAACGCGCGCGAGCAGGGCTGCTCCTAGCAGCGACAAAAGAAATGCCGCGCCCTGTACCAGGAGCATCGGACCATGCGCCTGGAGCGTCAAAAGCAGGTTATCAACTTGTGCCTCCACAGGACGAAGCTCCTTCCCTCAGGTTTCTATTGTACCAGCCGCGCTTCCTGCCAGCCACGCACCGAGTTGATTCGCCACAGCCGCGCGCCCCGTGAAAGCATCTCAAGCGTGATCGTCTGCTCGCGAATCTCACCCTGCTCCAGCAGCCAGGAGCGGAAGGTCCCCGCGAGGAGCCCTGCGGCGACGGGTGGGGTGAGCCGCTCCCCGTCCACCTCCAGGACGATGTTGCCGATGGTAGTCTCGGGCGACCTCGCCGCGCTCGTTCCAGAGAAGGACGTCGTCAGCATCGGGGCGCTCGGCGCGGGCCTGCTCGTAGACGGTGCGATGGGTCGTTTTGTGGAACAGGAAGAGATCGTTATCCCGGACCGGGCTAGCCGCCAGCGCCAGCCTGATCGGCTCCAGGGGCGCGCCGCTTTCAAGCGGTCGCTGCTGAACCTCAACAGAGCCATCCTGCGCCACCAGCAGGCGAATCATTGTGGGCAAGGCGGGCAGAGTGGCAGCCATGCTCGCCAGCCGCGCCTCAATCTGCTGCAGATCGAGCGGGATGTCAAAATAGCTGCGGAGCCCCGGAGGCGGCGCAGGTGGTGGTCGAGCAAAAAGTAGCCCTCGTCGGGCTGCCAACGCATCGTTTCCAGCAGCGAGAAGGGGGACGCGGCGCGGCGAGGAGGCGCGCCTTCATGTTGCACTCTTCAAACTCCTCCTCGCTCACCGAGTCCCACACGATTCCCCCCCCTACCCCATACTCTGCCTCCGCCCGCGCCCGATCCACCAGCACCGTTCGGATGGCAACGTTGAACTGCGCGTGACGGCCCGGCGCTATAAAACCGATGCTGCCCGTGTAAGCGCGGCGGGGGGTGCTTTCCAGGTCGGCGATGAGGTGCATAGTGCTCACCTTTGGCGCGCCAGTGATCGAGGCGCAGGGAAAAAGCGCGGCGAAGATCTCGCTGACCGAGGCACTGCTGTCCGCCTGGACCGTCGAGACCATCTGCCACACGGTCGGATAGCGCTCGACAGTGAACAGGTCGGGGACCCGCACCGTGCCCAGCCGCGCAATGCGCCCCAGGTCGTTGCGCAGCATGTCCACGATCATCACGTTTTCTGCGCGGTTCTTAGCAGAGCTGTGCAGCCACTGGCGCTGTGCCTCATCTTCCTGCGGGAAGCGTCCGCGCGCCGCAGTGCCCTTCATCGGGCGCGCGCTCACCTGCTCGCCTTCCAGGCGAAAGAACAACTCTGGCGAGGCCGAGCAGAGCGCAAAGGGGCCCGTGTCCACATAGGCGGCATACCGCGTGGGTTGGGCGCGCACGAGGGCGTGGAAGAGGGCGAGGGCCTCCCCCGCAAAGGGGGCGCGCAGCCGGAAGGTGTGATTCACCTGGTAGGTATCACCCGCCGCAATATGCGCCTTAATCTGTGCAATGGCGCTATCGTATTCCTCCCACGTAACCGTAGGCTGCCACGCGCCCAATCGGTAGTCCCCGCCTCTAGCAGACAAGGGGGGCGAGGCGGAACGGGTAGGCTCAGGGAAAAGCCCGAACCAGAGCAAGGGAAAATCCGCGGTGGGATGAGCATGCATGGCTGCGTCAAAGGCGGCACCCGCCTCGTAGCTCAGGAAACCCGCCGCAAACCAGCCGCGCTCGTTCACGAGCCGCTCGACCTCGCGCAGGGCAGGTAGCACCTCATTCCGCTGCCAGGCCACAATTACCTGAAAAGGGTGCTGGAACAAGAGCCATTGGTTGGTTGCAGCATCCTGGAGGATGACCTGGTTACGCATCATGGGGGCAAGTATAGCATAGAGAAAGAGGGCCTCCCACGCGGGAGGCCCTCTTTGGATCGAACGGATGGGCAGGGGCGACCGGGGTCACCCCTGCTCAGGGTCAGGCGCGGCGCCGCCGCCAGGCCGCCAGGGCGAGCCCCGTGACGAGGGTGCCGCCCAGGAGCGCCAACGGGAGCGCCAGGCCGCCAGGGGCCGGGCTGTCCACGCCGCTCACGGTGAGGGCTGTGGGGTTCTCCTGCTCCACGAAGACGGCTGTGGTGCGGGCCGGGACCGTGAAGGTACCGGTTGACAGGTCGTAGCTGCTCGTCTGCACCACCGGGTCACTGCTCGTGGCCTGAACCGGGTGGAGGACGATGGAGCGCTCCGCCAGCGAACTGAGTTCGTAGCTTTGCTCCTCATCGGTCGCATTGAAGAGAACGATGATGTACTCGTACTCCGCATCGAGGTCCGTGGCCGTCTGATCGGAGAGGGTCATCACGATCAACCCTGGCACCTGCGTAGGGCCGATGTTCTGGAAGGCGAGCCGCTCTTGCACGTCCGCCTCCGTCTCCAGCCTGAACAGCGGCGAGCTCTGCGCGATGGCGAGCATCTCGCGGTAATGGGTCACGTTGGCAAGGATGTCTTCCTCGCCGGGCGCGGGCAGGGTGCCCAGCAGTGGCTCCATGATGGGCCAGTTGCTCCCGTTGACCTCTTCCAGCGGCAAGCCCACGCCCCAGTTGTTGGACTGGTAGGTGAAGTCGAGCCTGTTGAACCAGTCGCCGGAGTTGTAGCTGTTGCGGTCGAGCGACTTGGAGCGCAGCATGTCGCTGCCCGGCCTGGAAGAAGTGGCACGCCCTGCGCGAGGGCCGCCAGGCTCCAGCGCCAGGTTCTGCAGCGCGGACGCGCTCGTCCATCGTCGCGTCGGTGGGCATCTTGTACTGGTTGTCGTCGAACAGCGTCTCGTTGTCGTGGGCTTGCGACGTAGATGATGTTCTCCTGCGGGTCCTGGGTGTAGCCGGCGGGCGAGCCGTTGTAGTCCACCTGCGAGCCGCTCACGGTGTTGCCGTTGCGGTCCACGAAGGTGTAGTCGCGCCAGGTTACCGGCCAGGCCGACGCGGATCTGATCCATCGAGAGGAGCAGTCGCGCTCCAGTTCGGCCTGGCGAGCCGCTGTTCAGACTCGTTCGGATCGTAGAAGAGGCCATTGACGAAGCCCTGGTTGCGCTGCAGGGAATCGCCACTGTCGAACGGACCACCGCCGCGCACGGCGTCGCGCAGGCGGTCGTTGAAGGTGCCGATGCCGGTACCCGCCATGTTCAGCTGGGTGGCGTTCTCGCCGCGCGCGTTGTCGGCCACCTCGCCGAAGTTCCAGCCCTCGCCATAGACGTAGATCTTCGAGCCGTCCACGCCATCGTTCGCCAGGGTCAGGGACGCGAGGGCGTCCCGCACACGTCAGCATGTTGCGCTTCATGTGGTGGCCCATCAGGTCGAAGCGGAAGCCGTCCACCTTGTACTCCGTGGCCCAGGTCACCACCGAGTCGACCATGAGTTTTTCCATCATGTCGTGCTCGGTGGCGGTGTTCTGGCAGCAGGTGCTGATCGCGACGTTGCCATCCTCGTTCAGGCGATGGTAGTAGCCGGGCACGACCTTATCGAGCACCGACTTGTCGGCCTGGCCGCTGGCGTTGGTGTGGTTGTAGACCACGTCCATCACCACGCGCAGCCCCGTCTGGTTGAGCGCCTTCACCATCTCGCGGAACTCGATGATGCGCGCCGCGCCGTTCGGGTTGGTGGCGTAACTGCCCTCCGGCACGGTGTAATGGTAGGGATCGTAGCCCCAGTTGAAGCCGTCCTCCAGCTGATGGCAGAGACCGCTTCCTGCTGCAGGGTGGAGGAGGGCGGGTAGGTGGCCAGGAGCTCCCAATCTACCTGTTCCCACTCGGACTTGTCCTCGTTGATCGTAGCGATGTCGAACGAGGGCAGCAGGTGAAGGTGCGTCAGGCCGAAGTCAGCCAGTTCGCTCAGGTGGTCCATGCCCAGGCTGTCGAGCGGTGAAGGCCAGGTAGGTGCCCTTCAACTCTTCTGGTACGGTTGGATCGTTGACGCTAAAGTCGCGGATGTGCAACTCGTAGACCGAGATGTCCTCGGGCGAGGCGAGCTCCGGCTTGTTCAGTGTCTCCCAGCCCGCCGGCATCAGGCTCGGGTCGCTCAGGTCGACGATCTGCGTGCG
Organism: uncultured Chloroflexia bacterium; assembly: GCA_963721895.1. Lineage (GTDB taxonomy): Bacteria > Chloroflexota > Anaerolineae > Ardenticatenales > Ardenticatenaceae > CAVRLZ01. The sequence goes on from CAVRLZ010000003.1 coordinate 435,905, forward strand.
CTGGCTGTTGATGCGAGAGATTGAGCGAGTAGGGATCGGTAACGAGATTCGTCACCACATCCTCCGCCGCGTTCGAGTAGACGGTGACCTCGTAGAGGTAGTACTGCCACTCCCACGATGGCTCCCCCACGACGCTCCAGACGCCGGTCTCGGCGTCCCAGGTCATCGGATGGGCTGTGCTGTCGCCCGTGGTGGCATCCGCGAAGCGATGCAGGGTCACGGATTGGGCAGTCGGGGCCCAGAGGCGAATCGTCGGGGTGGCATCCCCGCCACGCACGACGTCCCACGCCACGCCCAGCGCGCCCTCGTAAGTGTAGAGGTCATCGAGGACACCCGGAATCTGCAGCGCAGTCGCGTCGGTCACCAACCCCGATGCGTGCGCGGCCACCGCCACCTGCCCCTTCAGGATCGTCGGGACCTCATCCAAAAATTCCGCTGGAATCTTGAATGCGGTGTATCCTGCCAGATGCGGGAACTTGGCCAGCACATCCCCCGACAGCCCATTCGGGTCTACCGTCAGCGGAATCGTGCTGCCCCCTTCGATGTCGGTGTCGGTCAACTCCAGGCCAGCGTCTGGGGAATAGTGGAGGGTGAAGTTCTCAACGCCGCCCTCCTCGATGTTCCAGGCAATGGTATCCTCGGTGACCCAATGCGCCCGCTCCTCGGACAGGTCGCCGCCCGCGAAGGCGCCGCACTCCCCCATCGGCAGGATGTAGCCCGGTGTGCTCTGGAGGATCCACACCTCGTGGCCCCACTGGTTCAGCGCGAGGAACTGATCGTCCGGCAGATCCTTGTCGTTGCCGCGGTGAATGATGTAGGCCAGCTCGGATGTCTCGTCCACCAACGGCACCTCGAAGACGACGCCAAAGAGGTCCGTGGCAACCGGCTTGAGGGGGGTTGTCCACTCAGTCGGTGTCTCAGCGCCAGCCCAGACGTGCAGCCCCCAGAAGTCGTTGAAGTCGCTACTGGTGTAGTCGCCGTAGTCACCCGCCGGGCGGCGGTAATGCAGGATGGCAAGGTCGAGCGCGTCCCCGCGCGACTCGTACACCGCCACATCGCCGGACTGAAGCCAGATCGCCGCGTTTTCAGTTGGCTGGAGGGAGCGGTCCGGGCTGTCCACCGGGTCCTTGGTGTCGCCCCGATGAACTATGAAGTTGATCGTGTCTTCCCAGGTGGAGCCGGCCGGCAGCATCTCCTCGGTGACAGTGAATACAGCACCATAGTCATTGATTTCGCCTGCCTTGAGCGGCTCTGTCCAGGCGGTGATGTCGCCGTCGTCGGTCCACAGATGCAGGCCCCAGAAATCGTTGTAATCGTTGCTGGTGTAGTCGCCGTAATCGCCATCGTCGCGATGGTAATAGATGTTGACGTAGCCCTGCGCGTCCACCTGCGTGGTGTAGACAGTCACATCTCCCTGGCGGAGCCAGACTTCGGGCGTCTCGCGCGGGATGAAGCTACGGTCGGGGCTGTTGTCCGGGTCTTTGGTATCGCCCTTATGAACAATAAAGTTCAGGGGCTGGGTGTCGTCCGCCAGTTCGATGAAGGCGAAGACCCCGTACTCGTCCTGCCCATTGAACTTCTTCGGCTGCGTCCACTCGGTAGCCTCGCCTGGGGCAATCGCATCGCCCCACAGGTGCAGGCCCCAGAAGTCGTTGTAATCGTCGCTGGAGAAGTCCCCATAGTCCCCATCGGGGCGGTAGTAGTGAATGACCGCGTAGCCATTGTGCGGCACGCAGGCATTGTCCTCGGACCCCACGGTGACGGTGATCGTGTCGGAGTTGTAATGGCCGTTCAGGTCATTGACAACCGCCTTGAAGGAGAGGCTCGTGCCCGGCTCCAGGTCGCCCGCGTCATAGAAGACGCGATAGGGCGGGTTGTTGTCGGTGCCAATGGGCGTGTACTCAGCGGCATCGCCAACCCGCACGGCAAAGGTCACCTCGGACAGGGCGTCGGCAGCGTCGGAGGGCAAGGAGGCTGCGATCTCGATGCGCCCCAATACGTCCGACCCGTCGTTCGGCGCGTCCAACGTGATCTCCGGAGCCGCCTCGCTCGCGGGGAGCGGGTTCGTGGCACGGTAGATGACGAAGCTGAGCGGGGGAACTGTCAGCGTCAGTTGGCCATCAGCGCCGGAGGTTACCGCCGGATTGGCTGACGGGTAAACCGCGGTGAAGAGCTCGCTCGACAGGTAAACAGGGAACGTCGCGCTCTGCTCCGTCTCGGCATTGTTGAAGGCGAGCACATACTCAATCTGCTCGTCGCGGTCAATGCGGGAAAAGGCGTAGATGCCCGCCACGTCGGTGCTGTAGCGGTGAATCTGGGCGCCGCGGCGCAGGGCGACGTGGGCGTCGCGAATCGCGCTATAGTCGGCGAGGGACTGGTAGAGCGGGTGCGTCGGATCGAAGTTGGACTCGGCGGTGGTGGCGTCGGTGCCGATCAGGTTATCGTCGTTGTAGGACGGAACCTGGCTGGGGAACATGTCCTGGCGGGCATCCTTGTCACCCCCATCGCCAGTGAAGCCCTGCTCGTCACCGTAATAGACGATGGGAATGCCACGCGCGAAGAACATCATGGCGTGGGCCATCTGGTCGCGCGCTAGCCACTCCGCGTCGGCGGCATCAGAGTTGGACGTCTGGATCGCCCTGCCGACGCGCCCGATGTCGTGGTTGCTCAGGAAGGTGGGCGACTGATAGATATTGCTGTCTTCGTCGGTGAACCAGTCATCGTCGGCGAAGAAGTCGCGCAATGAATGGGTGGCGCTGCTGCTGGCCGCAAAGCCCGTTACCTCCCCTTGAAAGCGGAAGTCGAGCGTGGCGGCAAAGTCGGGGTCGGTGGTGTAGGTGCTCGCGAAGGCCGGATCGCTGCTGAAGACCTCACCGAACATGAAAAAGTCCGGGTTGCCCTGATTGGCGGCGTGGCCCTCGATGCCGGGCACGAACTCGCGCCAGAACTCCATGTTGACGTGCTTGACGGTGTCCACGCGGTAACCGTCAATGCCCATCTCGGTGATCCAGTCCTGGTAGATATCCACCATGCCGTCCACCACCTGGTAATGCTCGGTGAACAGGTCGTCCAGGCCGAAAAAGTCCCCGTACTCGGAACTCTCGCCCGCGAAGGTGGAGTTGCCCCGGTTGTGGTAAAGGGTGACATCGTTCAGCCACTCGGGCACCTTGATGGTCGCGTCCTCCGGCTCGGTGAAGACCGGGGTGTAGGGGAAGCTGACCTCGGGATCGAGCGGCGGGAAGGTATCAGTTCCCGCGTAGTCCTGATCGTCGAAGGGGTTGCCCTCGGCATCCAGGTAAGGAGCGGTTTCCTTGGGTGATGTAGCTGTACTGCCCCTCTTCGTACTGAATGATGTCGGCGGTGTGGTTGGTAATGATGTCGAAGAAGAGCTTGACGCTGCGCCCGTGGACCTCACTGACCAGGGCGGATAGCTCGTCGTTGCTCCCCAGGTGGAGGTCGGTCTGGGTGAAGTCGGTGATCCAATAACCGTGGTAGCCAGCGGAGACGTCGCTGCCGCTGCCCTGCACAGGGTTGTTCTTGAAGACCGGGGTGAGCCAGAGGGAGGAGATACCCAGCTCCTCCAGGTAGTCCAGGCGGTTCATGAGGCCGGCGAAGTCACCACCGTGAAAGAAGCCCTTGTCGGTGACGTCGAAGCCGTGATCAAGGCGATCGCCAGGAATACCGGCGGTGTCGTTGCTCGGGTCACCGTTCTCGAAGCGGTCGGGGAGGACGAAGTAGAAGACCTCGTCCTGGATCGGCTTCTGGATCGCAGGCTGTGCGATGTCTTCATCGCCCTGAGCGTTGTTGACGCTATCCTGCACCTCGTGGGTGGCGCAGTTCCAGCGGAAGGTCACCTCTGTGCTTTCCGACAGCGACAGCGAAACGTTGTTGGGGGGGTAGCTCACATCCCACGCCTCGTCGCGCGCCACCTTGTACTCGTAGTCGCCCGCGGGAATCGTTTCCGTGGTGGCATACCAGAGGCTGTCTGGTGCCTCCTGCCACATGAGCGTGCGCAGGTTGCTGGGGTCCCAGTCGCCGCCGCCAATCTCGCTCTGGAGGCTACCAGCAACGGTGGCGATGCACTGGTTCATGTTGTCCATCAGCCGGTTGGGGCCTGGTTCAAAGTACCAACGCACCTCGCCGCCCAACGAGGGCAACTGCACATTGTTGGCGGGAAAGGCATTGTCCCAGTTGTTGTACTCGACTATTTTGTACTCGTAGGTTCCGACAGGCAGCGTGGAGGTGACGAAGCGATACACGCCGTCCGCGTTGCTGTCTTCCATCGTGGTGGCATCGCATGCGTTGTTCCAGTCGCCACAAGTGGAGACCTCGCTCTGGAGGTCGCCCGCTACCACCCATGCGATGCCCTCTGTCTGGGCTGCCGCACGAGGGAACAGGGCAGCGTACCCCGGCAGTGCCGTGAAGACTAGCAGCGCCAGCGCTACGCCTATCATCAATGATACGTTACGTCGTCGTGACATGGAAAGGCTCCCTTTGAAAAATGAGACTTTTAGCAAGCAACTCCCCCGGTTGGCGCTGGGGCACCTCCATCTTTAGTGTATCGGTTGGTATAGCGTTCGGTGGAAGAGAGACGGGGAAGACAGGTTGTCGGGATCAAAGAGGAAAGCAGGCCCGGCATCCCAACAAGCCCCATGGGGGCGCATAGAAATGCCTCGATTGCTTCCAACTATAACACATCCCAGAATGATGCGTCAACCAACCCGCACGCTGCGGGGATGGCCCCGACCCTGCTATAGGGCACGAGTGCTGCGTCCCATATTTTTGGAATTATTCGCGCCTCTGCCTACGATACTTAGCATGCCTAACACCACGCCTGTTACCCAACGTCGGATATTCTGGTTCTGGATGCCGCTGGCCGCTATGTGGCTTATCATGTCAGCGGAGCAGCCCTCCATCACGGCCATTGTCTCGCGACTGCCTGACGCTACGGAGAACCTGGCGGCCTTCGGCTTGACCTTCTCGCTGGCGCTGATTGTGGAAAGCCCAGTGATCATGCTGCTTACGGCAGGTACAGCGCTGGCCACCCACCAGCAATCGTACCAGCGCCTCCTCCATTTCACCCACGCGCTCGCCCTGAGCCTGACTGCGCTGCACCTGCTGTTGGCGCTCACGCCGCTTTATCCCTTCATCCTGCGCGAGTGGATTGGCGCGCCGCCCCAGATTATCGAGACGAGCCGGGCCGCCTTCCTGCTGATGACGCCCTGGACCTCGATGATTGCATACCGGCGCTTGTGGGAGGGCGTGATGATTCGCTACGGCCATCCGGAGCGCGTGACGATGGTCATCGCGGTGCGCCTGGCCGCTACGCTTGGGGTGCTGCTGGCCGGGCTAGCGATCGGGCGCTGGCCGGGCGCCGTGGTGGGGGGCGCGGCGCTAAGCGTGGGGGTGACAGTGGGGGCAGGGGCTGCGGGGCTGCTGGCGCGGCCCACCATTGGGCGATACCTGAGCACGATGCTGCCCGCCGAGGAGGTGCTTTCCTGGAAGGCCCTTTCTTCGTTCTACGTGCCCCTGGCGCTCAGCTCGCTAATCACGATGGTGGGGCAGCCTATCCTGGCGTTTGGGCTGGCCCATGCCCCCCTTCCCCTCCTCTCGCTCGCGATCTGGCCGGTGGTCATGTCGCTGGTATTCATAGGACGCAGCTTTGGCATAGCCTTCCAGGAGGTAGTGGTGGCCCTGCTGCGGGACGCTGCTGCCTATGCAGCCCTACGCCGCTTTGCTATGGGGCTGGCGACCTCGGCCACCGTCATCTTTGTCCTGCTCGTCCTGACGCCGGGCGCGCGAATATGGTATGAGCGCATTTCTGGCCTGAGCCCAGAGTTGGCAGAGCTTGCGATCCTGCCGACGGTAATCCTTGCCGTTGTGCCAGGGCTCAATGCCATTCTTTCCTGGCAACGTGGGGTGCTGGTCTATGAGAAGAACACGGGGCCGATCAGCGTGGCGGTTGCGCTCAACATCTTGTTGACGCTGGCCATCATGCTCCTTGGGCCCAGGGTGTTGGAGCTTCCCGGCGCGGTTTGGGCGGCGCTGGCGCTCACCCTCTCGATGGTGGCAGAAAGCGCATTTTTGGCCTGGGGCAGCCGTTCGCGCGCCCGGCGGCGCGTGGCAGTTCTGGCAGTGGGGGATTGATTAAAAAACAGACCATACCTGGAGGCGGCATGGCCTGGGCAAGGCATCACCTTGCCAAAGGGGAGGAAGCGTTATGGATGAGCAGGAACGTTGGCAACGTTATGTAGACAAGATCATTCAGGAAGCTATGGAGCGCGGCGAGTTTGATTATTCGCGCTTGAAGGGGAAGCGGCTAGCCGAGGACTCGACGGAAGTTTTTGCGGGTGATCGGGCGATGGCGCACAAGCTCCTGAAGAACAGCGGGTACGCCCCCGATTTTCTGATGAAGAAGCGGGAAATTGACGAACGTCTGGAAAAAGAGCGTGGCCAACTTTTGCGCTACGCCCTGCGCCGCCGCCAACTGCTAGCCGCCGCCGAGGCAGAGCAGGAGCCCCAGCGCACCCACCTGCGCGAGCGCGCTGAGGAAGAGTGGGCATGGGCGCTCAGGCGCTTCGACGCGGCGATTCCGCAGATCAACGAGCAGATTTCGATCTTCAACCTGATGAACAAGATTCCAAACCTGCACAAGTTGAAGATCCGACTCGAACGGGAACTGGAGCGGCTGGCGAAGCAGTTAGAGGCGGGGTAATGGAAGCCTCACCCCCTATCCTCCCTTCTGTTTCACCTGATACCCCATCTCGCGCAATCGCTCGATCAGTTTGTCGCGATGATCCCCCTGAATCTCCAGGGTGTCCTCCTTCAAGGTCCCGCCCGCGCCGCACAGCGCCTTGAAAGATTTCAGCATCTCTTTGAGGGTGTCCGGGTTGTGCCCCAGCCCGGTGATCACGGTGACCGTCTTGCCCCCCCGCCCCTTGCGGTCCCGCTCGACGTAGACCGTTTGCTGCTTGGCGGGGGCGCTTTTCTTCGCTGCAGGGCGCGGCGCCGGGGGGCGCTGTGCCCCGTCCGTGGAATAGACCAATTTCCCTTTTGCCATTTGTTCCTCCGAGGCCCGCTTCAGGCAGCGTCGGCCAGCCCGTAGATGTCGCTGAACTTTGTTTGCAGGTAGCGAACGTAGGGATCCGCGTCGAGCGGCTTACCCGTGGCACGCAGGAGCAACTCCTGGGGGAGCCATCTGCGCCCCTGGGAATGAACATGCTGCCGCATCCAACCCAGCAGGGTGCCCATTTCCCCCTGGGCTATCCCCTGGAGCAGTGCTGGCTGGTCGCGCTGCGCCGCCTCAAACAACTGCACCGAGAGCACGTTGCCGAGGGTGTAGGTTGGAAAGTAGCCGTACAGCCCGATGGCCCAGTGGGTGTCCTGCAGGACCCCTTCAGTATCGGTCCGAGGCGTCACCCCAAGATACTCCTCCATCTTCTCATTCCAGAGGCGCGGGAGCTCCATGATCCCTATAGAGCCCTCGATCATCGCAATTTCCAGGTCCGCCCGCAACATGATGTGGAGATTGTAGGTTACCTCGTCCGCCTCCACGCGGATGAGCGAGGGCTGCACGCGGTTGATGGCGCGGTAAAAGTCCTCCTGCGCCACACTCCCGAATTGATCGGGGAAGGCAGCCTGCACGTGCGGGTAGTAATAGTCCCAGAAGGAGCGGCTGCGCCCTATCAAGTTTTCCCACAACCGTGACTGCGACTCGTGGAAGGCACTGGACGCGGCGCGGCCCGTGGGGAATGCCTGCAGCGCCTCCGGCAGCCCCTGCTCGTACAGGGCGTGGCCACACTCATGCAGCGCCGCGAAGAAGCAAGCGTTAAACAGGTGCTCGTCCACCCGCACCGTGATACGCACATCGTCGGGCGCCAGGCCGGAGCAGAAGGGGTGGACTGCCCGATCCATGCGCCCGTGCTGATAGTCGTAGCCAAATTGGACAGTCGCCGCCCGCGCGAGCGCCCACTGCTGCGCTTCCGGGAAATGCTGACGGAGAAAGGAGCTGTCCACGGCCTCCTGCCGCGCGGCGATGGCGTGCACCAGCGGAACAGTACGCTCGCGCAGGTCCGCGAAGATGCGTTGCGTCTCCTGGGTAGTCATCCCCGGCTCATACAGGTCCAACAGGGCATCGTACGGGTGCGACCCGTAGCCAAGAAAGTCTGCCAGTTGCCGCTGGAGGGAGGTCACCGCTTCCAGATGGGGGGCGAAGCGCGCAAAGTCGTTGTCGCGCCGGGCGGCCTGCCACACCTGGTTGGCGAGCGAGGTCTGCTCGCTCAGTTCCGCCACGAAGCGCGCCGGCAGCTTGGCATCGAGCTCGAAGTCGCGGCGCACCCACCAGAGCAGGCGCGCCTCATCGCTGTCCGGCTCCAGCCGCTCAGCGGCGCCCTCTGCCTCGGCCGCCTCCAGCAACCGTGCGAACTCCAGCGAGGTGCCCATCTCATGGGCGACGTGGCTCACCGCCCCCAGGGCGCGCGCGCGGCTCGGCGCGCCCCCCTCTGGCATAAATGTTTCCTGCTCCCAATTCATCAAGGAGCCTGCATAGTGCAGGCCGTGAATCAGAGCCAGCCTCTCCTTCAATGCCTGAATTGCCTGTGCCATGGTGTAAGTCCTTTTTTCCCGTTAGTTCCACGCCTGCTCAGCGTCGGTCGGCGCGGATCGTGTGGGTGTCAATAATTTCGCCTTCAACGGTGACAAACTGGAAAAATAGTTGCTCCGCTGAGGCATCCACATACATCGCCCCATGCGCCTCATTATAAATGGCTTCGCTCCCCTCGATGCGAGGAGCGAACTGGTAGATTGTATGTCCCCCCAGCCCGTTTACGAAGTAGGGAAGTCCATCATCACCCATGATCCGCTCGTAATCGTGATCGTGACCCGAGAGCACAACATCCGCCCCCCATTCAGCGAAGGGCCACTGCATCCACCAGGTGGAGCCATTGGCGCCCGAAGAGAAGGGTGGATGGTGCATGTAGACTACCTGCCAGGGGGAGCGGGAGGCCGCTAGCCGGGCTTCCAGCCAACGCGCCTGGATAGACCCGGGCTCGTTGCCATCCGGCTCGGCGGGGTCGGAATCAAGGGCGAAAAAATGGACGGGCCCCCACACAAAGTCGTAATATCGCTCGTTGCCAGGAAGGTCAAAATAGTCCAGGTAGGGCCATGCACCGTCTGCCCGCCAATCGTGATTCCCCAGCGTGGGGAAGAAGCGTGTGGGCAGCGAGGGGTCGTCCGCGGGGGGTGCGAACCACTCACCATAGCGCGCGCCCACGTTGGCGTCGAGCGTATCAGCCGCGCCCTCCGGATAGTTGTTGTCCCCGGTCGTCAGGATAAAGTCGGGGTCCCAACTGTCCACCAGCGCAGCCACCTCATCGGCGCCGGACCTGGGGCTACCATAGTCGCCAATGACCGCGAAGCGAATGGGCTCGATCGTCGGGCCAGGCGTCACCGTAGGGGGAGGCGGGCTGGGAGTGACAGACGCTGCAGGGGGAGGGCTGGGGGTGACAGATACCGCCGAGCGCGGGCTGGAAGTGGGGGCGAGCGGGGTGAGGGTTGCCACGGCAACCGATGGCTCCTTCGAACCATCAACGGCGGTCAGGCCCGTCGAGCAGGCTGTCACAAGAAAGACCAGCAGGAGAGGCAACAAGACAAAGAATAGCCGAAAGCGCAGGGGCTTGGAATCCAGCATCAGGGTTAACTTTCGTCGGCGGGTGGGGGCGCGGGCGCGGTGCCTCCACCCGCCGCTACACGTAACTTTTCGGGGCTTCAGGGGTTTATAAACTTGACTAAACATGCTTTGCAAAGCATAGTATAGCTATCCGCCAAATCCAAGCTACAGCACGTTTCTGGCCTTCTGGCACCGTGGTGGCACCAATCCTGTTCATAGGTAACCGAGTGGGATTGGTAGCAAGATTCCCTACTTTTTGACAGTCTCGTAACAAAGAGGTGGCTCTCACCACCCAATAAGGAGTACGCTTTTCATGACGGCACATAGCGAAGTGTTCGAAACCCCCACCCTTACCAAAGGTCCGTGGACACGGGAAGCGCGCCAACAAGCAGTCGAGAAGGAAACGTTGGAAGCCTTTATCGAGTATTTCGGGCGCGCTATGGAGTTTCGACGCTGGTCCCCGTGGCACGATCTCCCCATTGATGAGATGAAGGAGCACGGGCACAAACTAAGTCAGGAAACCATTGATCTGATCGAGGGGTTTCTTGGGATCGAAGAATACGTCGGCGACTACGTGATGGAAGGGCTGGAAATGTTCCGTCACAACCGTACCCGCCGCAACTTGCAGTTGCAGTGGGGCGCGGAAGAGATGAAACATGGCGTTGCTTGGGAGCAGGTACTCCTCCATTCAGGCGTACGCACCGAGGAGCAGTTGAAGGCATACTGCGGCAAGGTGGCCGATCACAAATGGAAAACCAGCTACCACAAGGGGATGGAAGATCCGCTGGGTGTATCGGTATACGCCATGATGCAGGAGCGTGCTACCTTCTACAACTACGAGCAGGTGCGCCTGCGCATCCGCGAAGAGTATGGGCTACCCGATCGCCTGACGCCCGAGGAAAAAGCACGGGGTAAAGAGGTAGGCGCGGCGGAGGCATTTCGCATCGTCTCGGTAGACGAGATTGCCCACCATGCCATCTTCTTGAAGGTTGTCCAGATTCACCTTCGTTACTTTCCGGAGGAGACGCTGGACAAGATGGAGGTGGTCTTCAGCAACTTCAACATGCCCGCGCTGCGCTTGATCCCGAACCGGCGCAATTTTGTGCGCGCGGTCCTTCGCACCAACCTTCATGACGCCGACAAGCATCTCTATCACATCCACAATCCGGTCCTGAAAGCTATAGGGCTAGAAGACAACGAGGCGCTCGATCGCGCGGTCCAGGAAGCGAAGCTGCTGCCTAAGGGGCTGGGGCCAGAGCACGTGGCGCTCGGCAAGAATGGGCGCTTCGTGATCTCGACGCGGCCGGATGAGAAGAGCAAGCAAAGCGCGTGAGCCGCACGGTACGCTGCACCCTATTTCTAAAAGCCTCCAGCGCCCCGCTGGAGGTCTTTCATTTCTGGGATTTATTCAATTAACTAACCTACCCTTTTTCTTATTCGATTGGATCCGAGTTCACTGCGAGGTTGCCATGAGCGATAATCAGGACAGATACGATGCAGGCCAGGGGACCGGCTCCCTCCGCGAGCGGATTCCGATCCGGCTTGGTAGTTGCCCTTGCTGCCAGGCGCCGCTGGCCATGTACGCCACCAAGCCGGGCAGCAGCCGCCAGTTGACTTTGTTGGTCCACTGCCCCACGTGCCACTGCAGCCCAGCCTTCCGATACATTGATCTGGTGGCATCAGACAAGTAGCCGCAGCGCCGTTGTCCACTGCGGCTATCTCCGTTGCCCTGACCCCATAGGGCTTCTTTGGCAGCCACGCCGCTGGCTATGGCTATACAGCCCCAGCCTCCCGCTGTTCCCCGCACCCCCGAGCCCCATGTGTTGTTCCAACAGGTCAAGCCATAGCATGGTTGACCTATTGCGCTTTCACGCCTGCATGCCAATACTCTAACGAGAGTGACGCACAGTGCCCTCTTGCCCCAGGCAGAAAGCCCTCCGCTTTGGGGAAAGGCACCCCGCTTTGTCCTCGACGTCTCGTTGTAGGAATCCATCCCGCCGTGTGATGCGCTTGGAAAAAGGGGGCCCCATGGGCACTTATCGTTCGTGGCAGCAGCATAGCTTCGAGGGAATGCTGACAGAAGGAATCGCCTCAGCTAAGGCGGGGGAGCGCTCGACCGCGCAGGCTTTCCTGCACAAAGCCAGCAAGTTGAACCCCATGGATGCACGCCCCTGGGTCTGGCTCTCGGCCACCACGGACGACCCCACGGAGCGACGCGCCTTCCTGGAACAGGCCCTCGCTATTGATCCGGCGAACATGGCGGCACGGCGCGGTCTGGCTGTGTTGGAGGGGTACCTGGGGCAGGATGAGGCCATCCCCACGGGCAAGGCACGAGCAGGGATGCCCCCCGCCGCCGAACCATTGGCCGCCACGAGCCGCACCTTTCGCTGCGCGGCCTGCGCGGGTCAGGTGCGCTACGATCCCCAGGCCGCGCAGCAGCGGTGCGAGCATTGCGGGACGGTGCAGGAGGTGACGCAGGCCAGGGCCATCAGCGAGCGCCACGAGCGGTCGCTGGAAAGGGTGCTCCCCACCGCCGACGCCCAGCGATGGGCCAGCGCCACGCACGCCCTGTCGTGCAGCCAGTGCGGGGCCAGCAGCGTTTTGCCAGGAACCCATCTCACCACAACCTGCGCTTTTTGCGGCGCCGACCATCTGATCGTCTCGCCACAGACGGCTGACGTGCTGGTGCCGCAGGGGCTCCTGGCGATGGGGATGGAGGAGGCGGGGGCGCGGCAGAGGCTGCGCGACTGGGCAAGGGGCAGCCCCTTCACCCCGCGCGACCTGGCCCCCGCTGTGGAGCGGATGGCGCTCCGCCCTGTTTATGTGCCCGCCTGGAGCTTTGATACGACGGTCTGCGCGCGGTGGACAGCCCAGGTAAAGGTAGGGGAAGATCGGTGGGAGCGACGGGAGGGGGAAAAGATACTCTTCTTCAACGATCTACTGGTGCCAGGAACCCGCGCGTTATCGGCCGACACGCTGCGCGCGGTTCAACCCTTTGACCTGGGCTCCCTCCTGCTATTCGACGAGAGGCTCCTGGCCGGCTGGCCGGCGCTGCTTCCGGATCGCTCATTGGCCGATGCGTCCATCGGGGCGCGGGGCGAGATGGCTCGCCGCGTGCAGGGCGAAGTGGAGGTGCGCGTGCTGGCGGAGAAAGAAGCGCGCGACATCAAGGTGATTCCCATCAGCCACACCGACCAGACCTACCGCTCCCTCCTGCTCCCGCTCTGGGTGGGCACCCTGACCTATCGAGGGAAGACCTTCCCCGTGTACGTCAACGGCCAGAGCGGCGCGGTTTGCGGGCAAAAGCCACGGGACACGGGGCGGGTCGCCCTGGCGCTTATTGCTGCCGTGGTCGTGCTGCTCCTGCTTGCGAGCGCCCTGCTCTGGACCCTATCCGGCTGATTCCTGTGCGTCGGGGCGCTACGTTCAAACACCCAGCCCGTCGCGCAGGGTGGTAAGCTGCTGCTTGACGCCCTCCAACTCGCCACGAATCTCGTCCAGCCGCTGGTGCTCGGCGCGGACAAAGCGGCTGTAGGGGTCCACCGAGTCGCTCAGGCGATGGGTGGAGCGATCCGCCTCCTGGTGAAACGCATCGAGCAGGACGCGGTGAAGTTGATCCCGCAAGCTATCGAGCTTGGCACGCAGCGTCTTTTTCGCCTCGTTCCGCCGATAGGGGATGATCCCCAGCCCTGCCAGCCCCATCACGCTCGCCGCCAGGATACCGGTTGCATCGAACATGACGCTGTGGAGGGCGGCAGTCAGCGCCACCCCGAGCCCGATGGCCCCTGCCTCGGCTATGCCAACCATGGCCAACGCCTGCTGAACGCTCTCCTCTAGCTCGCGCGCCTCGCGGCTGGCATCGTAGCGCGCCACCACATCGGCAGTGGAGCGGCCCACGCTTTGCAGCAGGTGGCGGCGATTGTACTCGAACCCGCCGGCAGCCTCCGCCGCCGCATCTTCCAAAAATTCAGTGCGGTGACGCTGGCCGAGCTGTCGGGCCAACGAGCGCCACTGGCGGCTTTCCCGCTCGACCATCCAATCAATCATGTCCTGAACCTGCCGCTCGATCTGCTGCGGCGTGTTGCCCAGCACCTGCCGCTCGAACTGCGCTTTGATGGCCTCCGTGTTGAGCAGCGAGATGATGCGGCTGATGCGGAAGGTGTCGTCGAAGAAGTCATCGCCCCGCCGCTGCATCTCGTTGAGAATCGAATCAATCTTCAGGGTGTGGTACTCGAACTCGTTTTCCAGGTCCTGTCGGTACAGCGACATTTGGCGCTCTACCTGCTCGATGGTTTTCAGGTCTTCCCCCAGCAGGCCGAGCCGCGCCCGCGCCTTTTCGAGGTACTCCCCTGTTACCTTGAGTGCTACGCCCAGGGGGTTGCTCAGCTTTAACCGGATGCGGCTCTGCTCGTTGAGCGTGTCGAACATGTATTGCTCGAGTCGCTCGAAGCGCTCGGGCGTGGGCTGCTCGCTGCTCTTGGCACGCAGGGCCGCCCGCGCGCTGAGCGGAAAGATCTCGGGCATGGTGCCGAGCAGGCGCGCCGCGTTGTCGCGCACAAACTCCACGACCTTCACCTGCTCTTCCTCGGTTTCCAGCAGGTCAAACTTGTTGATGACGATGATGACCTTTTTTCCCCAGTCGCGAATCAGCTCCATGAACTCCCGTTCCGATTCGGAGAAGGGGCGGTCCGCGCTGGTGACAAAGAGGATCAGATCCGAGCGGGGAACGAAATCGCGAGAAATTTCCTCGTGCTGGCGCAGCACGGCGTTGGTGCCCGGGGTGTCTACGATGGCGATCTCCCGCAGGAAATCTGCGGGGTAGTGCAGCACCAGGCTGCCATCTTCCACCAGGGGCTCGCCCCGTGCACCGTGGCGCAGGATGTGAATCTGGGCCGTTGTCGGGGTAGGCCCTTCGGTCAGGTACCGTTCGCCAAGCAGGGCGTTGATCAGCGCCGATTTGCCTGCGTTAAACTCGCCCACGATAACGAGCAGGAACAGTTCGTCCAACTGTTCCAACGCCGACTGTAAAACTTCCACATCTTTGGGCTGCGCTTCCCACCCCGCCAGCAACGCGAGCAGCCGCTGGATGGTCCGGCGCTCTTCCTTCAGGACATCGGCCTGCTGGGTGGTCAGGATAGGGTTGAGCATAGGTGCCTCACGGTAAGGGAAGAGGGGACGGGTAGCGGGCGGGCTGCATAAGCGGACCGCACACTTTCAAGAGAAGCAGGGAGGGTGCCAGTGGCAAGCACGCTACCTGGGGGGCCAGCGTAGCGCGCGCCGCTTGAGCGGGTCTTTGATAAAGGTGGGAAGAAGGCGAAGCAGGAGGATAGGAAGCGGGGAGCGGCGGTTGACTATACGACGCGCGGCGGGGCGCTCTGCCTCCAACGCATCGCCGATGGCCTGCGCTACCTGCTTTGCCGCTACACCGCTTTCCCCGAAGCGCTTGAACAGTCGTGCCAGGCGCTCCATCTCAGCAGGCGGGTAGTGCTCGTTGGGCGCGATGCTCATGCCGGTGCCCTTCATCCAGATAGGGGTGCTCACGGCTCCCGGCTGGATGACCACCACCTCGACCGCACCGTGTAATTCCAGGCGCAGGGCGTCGGAAAGCGCCTCGATGGCGTGCTTGGAAGCGGCGTAAGCACCGTGGAAGGGCATCACTTCCTCGCCTGCGATGCTGGACACGTTGACGATCCGCCCATGGGACGCGCGCAGAAGCGGCAGGGCCGCCCGCGTGACGCGATGCATCCCCAACACGTTAACATCGAACTGGCGGCGCAGCGCCTCGGTTGACAGAAGCTCAAGCGGCCCATCCACAGCGATGCCTGCATTGTTCACCAGCGCGTCTAGCCGCCCGGCACGCTCCTGGATCGTCGCCAGGGCCCGTTCCACGCTTGCCTCGTCCGTCACGTCCATCATCAGCGGCTCGATCAAGCCGCGCCCCGTCTGGGTCAGATCAACCACGTCGGCCTGTCGGCGCACCGTGGCAAAGACGCGCCACCCGCGCCCGCGCATCTCGATGGCTGTCGCCCGCCCGATGCCCGTGGAGGCGCCGGTGATCAGCACCACTTTTGGTCGTTCCATACTTATCTCGCTTGATGGTTGTTTGTAGTGATGGGGGAAGGGTACCGAAAAGGGGGCATGTGACAAACGGTGGCACGCCCGGCCTTCAGTCGTGTTTTAATATTCGGCTCCTTCTTACTATACTGTCGTAACCCATCGTCGCCCAGAAGGATTCTCACTCATGCGTCGGTTTATCTTGATGTTGCTGTTTAGCGTCCTCTTCTTCCCCCTGCTGCCCCGCGTCAGCGCGGCGGCTCCGGCTGGACAGGCCGCCTCATGCTCCAACACCCTCTACGCCGTGGACGGTCAATCATTCTGGGTGGGCGACGTGACGCCCAGCAACCAGGACGGCGAGGTGATTGTTTTTGTTCACGGCTACAGCCGAAACCACACGGACTGGACGAGCGGCAACGTTGCCCTGCAAGAGGCATGCGAGCAGGGATTCCGGACCGCAGCGGTGGACCTGGAACCCCACGGCTCCATCTGGGCAAATGCGCGCGAGCTAAAAGGAGAACTGGAAGCAATTACTGCCTACTATGGCGTGGCAGCCGTGAACGTTGTAGGGCACTCCAAGGGAGGGTTGGACACGCAAACCGCCATCGTCCATTCAGCAGCCTTTCCGCTGGTGAGTAGCTTCATCGCGCTCGGTTCTCCCTTCGGTGGCACCGAGTTGGCGGATTTCGCCTGCTCGCCGCTCGGCCAACCGCTTGGCCTGTGCAATCCGGCCACCTCCAACATGCGCACTGCCTATATGACGTTCGTACGCGCCGTGACAGACGGGCGCCCGCAGAACGATGGGGTGGCAGGGTATCTTGTCCGTGGCACCCATTGCACGCCCTTCCCGCTCAGCATAGCCTGCGTGCTCATCCCGGGTGAGGACGATGGCATCGTGCCCGCCTGGAGCGCCTTTGGCACGACCGAGGCCACGCCGCTTCAAGATCGCGCAGACCTGGACCACCTGGAACTGCACCTGTTCCAGAACTATGACGACAGCATCTTTGCCCCCTTCACCGAGGCTGCCGCAAGCGCCCCCGTCGCTCCCACCGCTAGCCCGGCAACACGCTTCGCTAGCTCCGACTATGGGGTACGGGGCGGTTCGCTGGCGGGCCCGTCCGTCGTTCACATCCCGGTGGAAGCCGGACTGTCAGAGGTCAGCTTTCGGCTGCTGAGCAGCCGCCTGGCGCGCGTGAGCATCGTTGGCCCGGACGGCACGCGGCTGGACGGCGGCACATTGCCGACAGCGGCTGATGCCCTGCTCCACGGCTTTGTCCACGAGGCGCGGGTGGCCCAGCCAGCCGCAGGGGTCTGGCGGGTGATCACCACGCCCACGCGCCCGCGCGCGCAGGGTGCTTTTCTGCTTCAGGTTGGCTATCAGGGTGGGGTAACCATGCACCTGGAAACGAACCTGGGCCGCCTGTACGCCCCAGGGAGCACCCTCCCGCTGAGCGTGACCCTGGATGGGGCGGTGGCCGAGGGCGCGCTCCGGGCGCGGCTGACAAGCGCTGACAGCGAGGCTACCGTTGTAGGGGAGGCGCAGGGTGCCCTGCGCGGCACGACGCTGGCGCTGCCGCGTGTGCCCGGCGTGTACAACCTGGAGGTGCGCGTGACAGGCACGCTTGCCGACGGAAGCGCGTTCGAGCGGACGATTGTCACCTCAGTCGCTGTGGTGGATATCGCTGCTGTAGGCGACCCGGCTCGCATCCGCTAGCGTGGGGGGCGCACTGCCCCCCATCACCTCTGCGACGATAGCGAGCAGGGCATCGCCATAGGCCTCACACTTGTGGGGGCCAACGCCGTGAACGGCGTCCAACGCTGCCAAATCGCGCGGGACGGCAGCTGCGATGGCGTGGATGGACGCATTGGAAAACACAAAGTAGGGCGGCTGGTTGAGCCGCTGGGCGGTCTGGGTGCGCCATGCCATCAGGCGGGTGACAAGCGTCTGCTCCAGGTTCGAGGGCAAGGTGGCTTCCACAGCCACCCCCGCCCGCTGCATGGCCGCGACCACGCAGCGAATCTCGCCATAATCAATGTCTTCCGGCAACCGCGCCTTGATGGGCGACAGGTAAAAGGTGCCTACCTCGCGCACAGCGGCCTCAATCAGGGTGCGGATTGGTTCCGCCACAACCTGATCCACCTGCACGGTGCCCTGGCGGATAAGGTCGGCGAGGTGATTGTAAACCGTGCTGATCTTCAAGTCGCGCTCGTCAGCAATCGCCTGGGGCCCAAGCCCTGCTTCAACCAGGCGGCGCGTTTCTTCCATGGTGTCGTTCACCCGCCCTTCCGGCACAACCCGCACGCTGGGGGCAGGTTGCGCGCCGATGCCGTTACTCAGTGGGATGCCCAGGCGGCGCTCGGCCGCCTGCTTCCCGGCGGAGGTCAGGGCGAGGGTGGGGTATTGGCCTGGGCTAATCTGCAGGTAGCGCTCGCGGATCAGCTCATCAATCAGCGCCTGGACGGACTTCTGCCCCATATGGCGCAGGATGCCAAATTGCGGGTGCTCGAAGTACCGATCCATGCCAGACCCTCGGCTCCCGGCCAGAATCTTGGCCAGCAAGACGCGCCCCACGCCGTATGAAAGATGGTTGATGGCGTCTAGTACCCAGAGCGGTGCCTTTTCTTCAGGCGCTGTGGCCACACGGAGCACCACGCGCTCGCCCTGGCGCTGGCAGTTGTCGCAGCACCAGGCGGCCACAGGCGGGGTGGGATCGCCAAAGTAGTCCAGCAGAAATTGGCGGCGGCAATCGTGCGTCTGGGCGTATTCCATCATCAGCCGCAGTAGCCCCCGCTTGAGCGTGCGGCGCTCTTCCAGATCGCGGAGCAGGGGAACCATGTCCACGCGCCCCGACGGTGCCTGCACGCGCCAGCGCCCGTTGCCCCCTTGCTCCCCCAGGTCCTCCGTGAGCCCTGCCTGTTCCAACAGCTTCATCCCCGTGCGGACCTTTGCGTCGCTGCGCCATTGGAGCACCGTGGCGAGATAGGCGGGGGTGGTGACCAGCAGGTCGCCCCCGCGCCGCGCCTCATCCCGCACATGGCGATACAGATGGCGCAGGTCGTCCAGGTCGAGCGCGTCATTGTCTATGAACCATTCATGGAGGCGCGCATCCGCAGGGTCGCTCAGCATGAGGCAGTGGGCGGGGTCGCCATCGCGCCCGGCCCGCCCGGCCTCCTGATAGTAAGCTTCCAGGGTGCCCGGCGCTGTGTAGTGCACCACAAAGCGGACATTCGGCTTGTCCACGCCCATGCCGAAGGCGTTGGTCGCCACCACGATCCCGGCGCGCCCCGCCATCCAGTCATTCTGCACGCTTTCGCGCTCCCTGGGGGGCAGCCCGCCGTGGTAAAAAACGGTGCTGCGCCCGCACACATCTCGTACAAAGCCTGCCACCTCTGCCGCCTCGCGTCGCCGCCCCACATAGATGACGCCACAGGCATCCGCAGGGTGCTGGGCCAGAAAGCCCTGTAGCGCCTGCTGCTTCAGGGTGTCGCCAGGGGTAAAGTGGGTTTCAAAGCGCAGGTTGGGGCGGTTGAACCCCGTGACCTGGCGAAACGGCTGATGGAGCAAAAGCTGGCGCTCGATATCGTCCTGCACCTGCGGGGTGGCGGTGGCGGTCAGCGCCGCGATGGGGGGGCGGCCCAGCATTTCCACGAATTCCCCGATGATGCGGTAGTCCGGCCGGAAGTCATGGCCCCACTGCGAGATGCAGTGCGCCTCATCCACGGCCAGCAGCGAGATCGAAGCACGCTGGGCCGCCTCGCGGAAGCTCTGGTTGCGGAGGCGCTCCGGCGCGATGTAGCAGAGCTTCCAGCGCCCGCTTGCCAGCCCGCTCAGCCGCACGCTCTGCTCGATCCCCTCCAGGGAGGAATTGATATAGGTAGCCGCGATGCCATTCGCCTGAAGGGCATCCACCTGGTCCTTCATCAGGGCGATAAGCGGCGAGATGACGAGGGTGACCCCTGAATGAAGGAGGGCAGGTAACTGGAAGCATAGGCTCTTGCCCGCGCCGGTGGGCATGACGATCAGGCTGTCCCGCCCGGCCATGACCTGCCGGAGTGCCTCCAACTGGCCCAATCGAAAGGCATCAAAGCCGAAATACTGTTTGAGCGCATCCAACAAGGGAGCATCCGACATAGTGATATCCTGGAGACCATTCAATGGGAAGACAAGTGCCGCAAAATCGTATCATGCCACCCGCCCCAAGCGCAACTCTGGCGCACACGGGCAGGGGGCTGTTGTGGTACACTATGGACTGGAAGAGAAAAGGGGGGAAGGAGAGGGATGGCTGTGTCACAGCGTGGATATCGAACTTTTGCCTGGCTGATTCTGGCGTACAACCTGGTCGTGATCTTGTGGGGAGCGTTTGTGCGGGCGACGGGCTCGGGCGCGGGATGCGGGAGCCATTGGCCGCTGTGCAACGGTGCCGTGGTGCCGCGCGCCCCGCAGGTGGAGACGTTGATCGAGTTGGCCCATCGCGCCAGCAGTGGCGTGCTCCTGCTGCTGGCCGTGGCAATGGTGATCTGGGCGCTTCGTGCGTTCCCGCAGGGCCACCTGGTCCGGCGCGGCGCGGTCATCTCGCTCTTTTTCTTGATAATCGAGGCCCTGCTGGGGGCGGGGCTGGTGCTGCTCGAGTACGTGGCGGACAACGCCTCTATGGCCCGCGTGTGGTGGGTGGGCGCCCACCTGGCAAACACCTTCCTGTTGACGGGGGCGCTCACGCTGAACGGATGGTGGGCGGAGGGCGGGGGGCGCCCCCGCCTGCGCGGCCAGGGCATGACGGGCACACTCCTGATCCTCGCACTGGCGGGCACGCTAGGGATAGGCGTAACAGGAGCGATCACCGCCCTGGGGACTACCCTCTTTCCAGCAGCCTCCATCGCAGAAGGGATCCAGCAGGATTTTTCGGCTGCATCCCCCTTGCTGCTGCGGCTGCGCGTGGTTCACCCAGCCGTGGCAGTGGGGGTCGGGCTGGGGCTTGTAGGGGTGGCAACCGTGGTACAGGCATGGCGCCCCCATGCACGCACCCGTCGCTTTGGCAGTTGGATCGTGGGGCTGTTTGCGGTACAGATGGCGGTGGGGGCGATCAACCTGGCCCTGCACGCCCCGGTCTGGCTGCAACTGCTCCATCTGCTGCTGGCAGACCTGCTCTGGATCGCCCTGGTGCTCTTCAGCGCGGCGGCTCTCTCCCTGGAGCCGAGGCAGGCGCAACAGGCGAGCGAGCGGCACGAGTTGGCTGGCAACGTCAGCCGCCCGTAGGGAGGGCTATTGGTATTAACCTTGCAGGGTGATACCAGCAATTGAAGCGAGGACGGTTACAGGAAGGTGAGGCGGCTGATGCAAAAGATACGCTGGCTAGCACAAGGGATTTTGTTGCTGCTGATAGCAGCGATAGCGGTGGGGGTGGGCGCCCCGACCCTCGCTCAGGCCCAGGTCGAGACTACCATTGCGGCGAGCGAGATGAGCTTGGATCCGCCCGAAGTGACCATTCCGGTAGGCTCGTCGGTCCGGTGGAAAACTTCAGCACGCTCGAACACATCATTAGTGCCCTTGACGGCTCCTGGGAGGCTGTGCTGCTGGCCCCTGGCACCTCCTACACGCGCTTCTTCGACGTGCCAGGCATCTACGAGTATGTATCCATGGTGGACGGCATAGAGCTGTCAGGAACGATCATCGTGGAGGAGGCCATCGAGGCCGAGTTCACTCCAACCGAGCTCCTGGAGGCGACTGTCACCCCCTTCCCCACCGAGACCCCCTTCCCCACGCTGGAACCTATGCCCACCGTGACAGCGGTTTTGCCGGGTGCCCTACCCACCACGGGCCAGAGCGGCGGATCGTCGCTGCTGCCCAGGCTGATGGTAGCCCTTGGCTTGTTCCTGATTGGGAGCCGATGGCTCATCCGCCCCGCTCCTAAGCCGGCGTCAGCCCAGGGGCCGCTCGCGCCTTTCGGGGACTGGGTGCTTTGAGCAACGGGGCGGGTCAGGCGAAGGCGCGAACGATGGTGCAGCCGTAGGGCGGGCTCTCGGGGCGCGCTACCTCCTGCCCGAGGAGGAGTGCGTCCACAGCTTCTTCCAGAAAGTTGGTGGTTGCCACCTTGTTTTGAAAGGTGATGTCATCCACCGCGCCGCGGTACCGCAGGTGCCCGCCCCGATCAAAGACAAAGAGGTGGGGCGTGGTTTCGGCACCCAGCCTGTCCGCCAGCCTGTTGCCGAGGTCGCGCAGGATGGGGAAGGTAATATCCCGCTCCTCTATGGCGCGGAGGATGAGGCTCTCGTCCTCGTAGACGTTCGAGTCAATCGCGACGAAAACGACGCCCTTGTGCCCGTAGCTCCGTGCGAAGCCGTTGAAGTAGGGATCATACTGGCGCGAGATGGGGCATTCCGCGGACCAGAAATCCAGCACGAGCACCTCCATCCCCGTTTCAGGTAACTGGAAGGGCTCTCCCTGGACGGTGGAAAGTTGTAGCGCAGTCAGCAGTTCGTCCGGCCCCAGGGAGGGGGCGGAATCGGAGGGAAGTTGGGTCATAGGATGTACCTCGCGGGGCTGAGCCGCTAAGCGCTCACCCCGTTTTGATTTTTTCGATTTCGATCCGCTCCGGCAAGATTAGCCCCCGCGCGACCTGGGCGCCCACCTTTGCCACGGTAGGGGGGTGGAGCAGCATGTTGGCATAGTTGGCATTGGCCATGGGGCAGGCACACTCGCGGTTGGCGATGGAGCGGCGCATCTCCTGCAGACCCCCCACGTGCTCGAACCAGATGGGGCGCAGGTCATAGTTCGTCTCGCGCAGGTTCGCCACCGACTCGGCGCGGATGCAGCAGGACCACACATCGCCATTCGGCGCGATATGCGCACTTGCCCAGCCCGCATGGCAGGGGATCTCCTGCTCGTTCGAGAAGAGGACCTTTTTGGCGAACTGGTAGTACTGCGCTCGGAACGCCTGCGTCACGCGCGCCAGCCCCTTCGCTGGCTTGCGGCGCGCCTGCTGGCTCAGGAAGTCCGCGATGGGCGCGTACTCCTCCGCGAGCGGGGTGATTTCCCAGCCCAGCGTGGACAGTTCCGCCCGCTCCTCGGCCACCTCTGTGATGTACGAGTCCGGCTCCAAAAACTCCAGCCCGTGGTAGATGTCGTAGAAGCGCTGGATGTTGAATTGGGACACCACCGTGTGCACCGTCAGCACCAGATTCTTGTGCTTCTTTTGGAGCTCCTTGAGCCCCTGCCACGTCTGCATCGCCTTGGCCCAGTTGCCGGGCACCACGCGCAACCGGTCGTGCCGCTCCCCCACCTCGTCGAGGGAAAGGTTGATCCCGATGTTGGTGCCCTGAGCGATTGTGCACATCCGATCCGTCATTTCCAGGATGCGCTCGGTCAGGATGCCGTTGGTGGGAATCGTCACCACCTCCGGGCGGCACTCCTCGTAGGCAGCGATTACCATCTCGTCCAGGTCGGAGCGCAGGAACGGCTCCCCGCCGGTGAAGGTGATGTAGAAGGGGGTGCGGCCCAGGTTGTGAAAGACCTTG
Source organism: uncultured Chloroflexia bacterium (assembly GCA_963721895.1). Lineage (GTDB taxonomy): Bacteria > Chloroflexota > Anaerolineae > Ardenticatenales > Ardenticatenaceae > CAVRLZ01. The sequence goes on from CAVRLZ010000003.1 coordinate 459,138, forward strand.
CGCCACTCGTCCACTGTCATGTCATCGTTGGGCCGCCGCCACACGTCGCAGGTCTTGCACTTGGAGTTGCAGCGGAAGGAGATGGATACCACGATGCTGAAAGGCAGCATCTTCGGAAAACCGAGCTTGTAAAAGCTCCAGTACAGCGGTAATTTTGGAAGCAGCCCTATCATAAGGTCTCAGTTCTGTGAAAAGCGCCCCTACTGGTAAGCGCCTTCCGCCTTCCCGATCGCCTTCGGCGCGTTGCTGCCCGGCTTCTTGCTGAGGAACATGCGGCGCGCGTCCGCCAGGCGGGCGGGCGCGTTCATCCAGGTGTCCCGCGCGACCAGGCGCTTCGCCAGACGATTGGGGCGCAGGTAAAAGCGGCGGTACGCCTCGTGCCACTTTTCCTCGACCAACTGCGGGTCCAGGTCACCGATCTGGAAGCGGGCCTTTTGATCGTGGATGGCAAAGTCGTGCCAATCCTCGCTGAAGATGTTCCCATGCTTTTCCAGCAGATCATACATGCGGGTGCCAGGGAACGGGGCGGCAATCATGAAGTTTGCCAGTTCCGGGTCGAGCTCCAGCGCAAACTCGATGGTCTTGTCCATCGTCTCGGCTGTCTCTTCCGGCATGCCAAAGATGAAGAAGCCCATCGTCTGAAGCCCTGCCGCCTTGGCGTGCTTGAAGGCCTCGCGCACCATGTCCAGCGTCTGGGACTTGCGGATCACCTTTTTAAGGATGTACTCGTCGCCCGACTCGACGCCGAAGCCGACGCGCTTGCAGCCTGCGGCCTTCATTAGTTGGAACAGTTCCAGGTCGGTGTGGTTGACCTTCATGCCGTGAACCGTCACCCAGGGCACCGTGTTCAGCCCCTCTTCAATCAGGCGGCGGCACAGTTCCTTGGCACGGGTCAGGTTCATGTTCCAGATGTCGTCGGTCACGCCGATCTCCGTGGCCTTGAGATCGTGGACCAGCCAGCGCCACTCGGCGATCACATCATCCACCGAGCGCATGCGCCAGGTGTCGCCGGTGACCGGCTTCGAGCAGAAGTTGCACTTGTAGGGGCAGCCCCGGCTCGTCATGATGATGAAGGAGCGAGCGTTGGGGTCCAGACCATCGGTCAGCGGTTGAAGGTTGGTGTACCGGTCAATCTTGAACAGGTCATGCGCGGGGAAGGGGAAGCGGCTGATAGCACCGTCCAGCACGCGCGGGCGGTTCATGATGGGGCGCCCCAGCCCGTCGCGCCACACCAGCCCGGCGATGCTCCCCACGCTTTGCCCACCGGTCTGCTCCAGGTCCGTCACCAGTTCCAGAAGCGTATCCTCGGCCTCGCCCACCGCCACAAAATCCACGAAGGGTTTTTCCATGCTCTCCATGGGCATGATGGTCAGGTGCGCCCCGCCAAGAATCGTGCGCTTGCCGCGAGCCTTCGCAGCCTCGGCCATCTTCCACGCCTCATAGATCAGCGGCGTGGTAGCGGTGACGCCTACCATGTCAAAGTCGGTGCGGTCAAGGAAGTCCTCGAAGGGCTCCGTCTCGACAGCCGCATCGAAGATAGATACGTCATGTCCCGCGTCGCGCAGTACGGCCGCCAGATAGCCCAGCCCCAGCGGAATCTGTTTCCGCGATGACCAGACATCATTTTCGGGGTTTGCGAGTAAAAATCGCATGGAATATTGCTCCTACGTAAGTTCAAGACCCGAGTTGGGCAGATTCGGCCAACTGTATCATGTCGACTGTTTCAGTTCGCTTGAATCTTTTCCACCAACAAGAGAAAGTCAGGGGCAGAACACCGCGCCGCACTCCATCCCCCTAACTGAAGGGGCACGGCGTACCGTGCCCCCTTTGTCTGTTATCGAGATGGCCAGCAGGGATGGAAGTCCAGGCACTACGCATCTTCATCAAAAGGGCGCGGCGTGTACTCTCCCCACACCTCAGCCTCCATCGCACACAGCGCAACTGGAAGGGGGGAGGACTCTTGCTGCAACAATCCCTCGCGCTCCTTGTGTGCAAGGAACTCTACGAAGTCCAGCACACTTTGCTGCGCGGCCTCCGAGAGCCCCTGAACCTCCTCATAGATGCGCTCAGCGACGCTCATCGTCCTCCCTCTCCCTCTCATCGCCCGTCCGTGCCCTTCCCTACCGAGCGTTCAAACGCCCTACGCCTTCACCTTGCCCAGTTCCGCCGCCAGTTCCTTCTTCACCTTCTTCGGGAAGATGGTGCGGAAGGCAACCTTACTGGTGCGGTCAAAGTTGAGCCAGAAGTCCTTGCGCAGCAGGGTCTTGGTCACGCGGCTGGGGCGCAGGTAGAAGCGGCGGTACGCCTCCTTCCACTTGCTTTCCACCAGTTCCGCCGTCAGTTCGCCCATCTCGTAGCGCGCCTTCCCATCGAAGAAGACGTAATCGTCCCAGTCGTGGACGAGCATGCGCCCCTTGCGCTTGACGATCTCGTACACCTTCGTGCCAGGATAGGGGGTCATCATCGAGAAGTTGGCAATCATCGGATCCACCTCGATGGCGAACTGGATGGTCTTCTCCATCGTTTCTTCGGTATCGCCGGGCAGGCCGATGATGAAGAAGCCTATGGTTTCCAGCCCCACCTTCTTGGCGTTGCGGAACGCTTCGCGGATGGTGTCGTGGTCAATGCGCTTGTCAATGGACATGAGCACATCGGGGTCACCGGTTTCCACGCCGAAGGCAGTGCGCTTGAGGCCCGCCTCCTTCAGGTGGCTGAGTAGTTCAACAGTGGCCAGGTTGGCACGGATGCCGTTGACGAAGATCCACGGAACATGGTTGATCTTGCGTGCGATCAGTTCGTCAGCCAACTCGTGCAGCCGATCCACGCGGATGTTCGCCGAGTCGTCCAGCACGCCGATTTCCTGCGCACCCAACTCGTTTACCAGATGCTCCCATTCGTCTGCAACGTTCTTGGCAGAGCGGCAGCGCCACTTTTGTGGCATGATGCTCTGCGAGCAGAAGGTGCAGCGGTACGGGCAGCCACGACTGGTCATCATCGAGAAGGAGCGTGCCCCGTCCACGTGATCGGTCGCAGGCTGAAGGTTTGTGTAGCGATCCATCTTGAAGAGGCTGTAAGCGGGCCAGGGCAGGGCGTCCAGGTCATCAACCGGCGGATGCTCCGGGCGAAGATGCATCTTGCCATCACTGGTGCGGAAAGTGATCCCGAAGACGGCTGTCAGCGGGCTTCCCGGCTTCAGCCATGCCTCGGCATCGTATGAGGCGTCGCCCTGCTTGAGTTGGGCAAGTTGCTCCAGCAATTCCACCCAGACGGCCTCCCCCTCCCCACGCACCACGACGTCAATCTCGGGGCGAACGGCACTTTCCTCCGAAAGGACGCTGGGGTGAGGGCCCCCGAGGACGACCGGGGTTCCTGGCAGCACTCGTTTGATCTCCTGCGCCGTTCGCCACGCCTGCTTCACCTGAGGGGTATTGGCGGTGATGCCAACGATCTCCGGTCGAAACTCAAGCAGAAACTCGTCGAGGGGCTGCGTCTCGACGTCAGCGTCGTAAATGCGGCAGTCGTCGCCATGCTGCAAGGTCACCGCGCCAAGATAGGCAAGGCCCAGGTGGGGGGTCGTGCGCGTATCAATTGGCAGGCGGAATTTAGGGTTAACGAGTAAAACTCGCAAGGTCTGCCTCCATCCGTAGAGACACGGTTGTTTCTTCAACTACGTTAGTAAAAAATTGTGCGCCTCGTCCATCAATCCTACCGGTTTCGACCCTTGTGTCAAGTCCTGGGGTAGGGTAGACGAACGAAGCGCAAGAAAGTATCCGGCAAGCAGGGCGCAAGAAAGCTTTAGCTCGCTGGCGCCCCTTCACATGGGGACTAGTGGCAACCGCACCCACCGCCACCGCCGCCGCCACTGCTCGCGGCGCTGGTCGTGCCAGCGGTGCGGAAGGAGTGGCCACAGCCGCAGCTCGTCACAGCATTGGGGTTTTCGATGCGGAAGCCGCCCCCCATGATGCTATCAACATAGTCAATCTGCGCGCCGGTGAGGTAACTCGCGCTCTGCGGGTCAATCAGCACCTTGACGCCGGGGAAGGGCTCTTCCACAGCATCGCCCAGGCGCGGCTGCGCCTCGAAGGCCATGCCATACTGCATCCCTGAGCAGCCACCGCCCGAAACAAAGACGCGCAGGTGATGATTGGGGATGCTCTTTTCGTTGAGAAGGTTGCGAATCACATTCGCAGCGGACTCGGTCATGGTCACCATTGACCACGTCTGAACCGTCGGTTCCTGAATTTGAATGCCCATCTGGTATCGCCTCCTAATAACCCGCCACTCTGGATTCACCGGGAAACTGGCGGGCGGGACGCCGATTTCCATTTTGATACGTCAACCCCACTCGTTACCAAACAGCAAACCGACCCTGCTCAGCCACCGATCTGGCTCATGCCACGCTGAGCAGGATAGATGCCACGTCGCAGTTGGTGGCCAACCGGCTTGGCCGTGACCGCGCGGACGAACAAGTCGTGAAGTGCCTGTTGCCCTTCCTCGCGCAGCGCGCGGCGAAAGTCCAACTCGTGATCGGTAAGCAGGCAAAGGCGAATCTTGCCATCCGCCGTCAGGCGGAGTCGGTTGCAATCGTCGCAATAGGGCTCGCTGACCGGGTTAATGAATCCGACCAGGCCCTTGGCGTTGGGCAACCGATACATGCGCGCCTCGCCCATCAACTCGCCGTCGTTCAGCACCTCGAGGGGCGCGATGGCCGCCTCGATGCGCTGCATCGTCTCGGCATTGGACACGTACCCGCGCAACGCTTCGTTCGCCTGTATCCCTAGCGGCATCGCCTCGATAAAGCGGACGTGCCAGGGATGGTCCAGCGTCAACGCGGCAAGCTCGGCCACATCCTCATCGTTGTACCCACGCAGGACCACAGCGTTCAGCTTGATGGGGGTCAGCCCCACCGCCTCGGCGGCGCGGATGCCCTCCATCGCTTGCTCCAGGTCGCCCCAGCGCATCAAGCGTTCAAGGGTAGCCTGGTTCACGGTATCCAGATGGATATTGACCCGTGTCAACCCCGCCCGCTTCAACTCCGCTGCCATCTGCGGCAGCAGGATGCCATTGGTCGTCATGGCCAATGTTCGCAGGTCGGGAATGCGCGCCAGCCGCTCCACGATCTCGATCAGGTCGGGTCGCAACGTCGGCTCCCCGCCTGTCAGACGGATCTTGGCGAACCCTACCCCTACGGCCGCACGGGCAATCTGCTCGATCTCGTGCGGGGTAAGCAACTCCGCCCGCGGGACAAACGTCAGCCCCTTCAAGGGCATGCAGTAGACGCAGCGCAGGTTGCAGTGATCAATGAGCGAGATGCGAAGGTAATCAATGCGCCGCCCGAACAGGTCGTGCAATGGCCTTCGCCTCCCTTCAGGGATGGCTTGCGCGGTCATCGTTGGCAATTCTATCACTGCGCCCCCTCTTTGTCAACGCAATCACCAATCTTTAGTAAGTTGGTCAAGAACGTTGGTATAGTATACCACAAAAGAAAAAAGCTCCTGTGTGCGTCCCCACAGGAGCTTTGGCGCAGGTGGGATATCAGTGGTGGCTGCACGAGGCACAGCCCCCGTCGGTGCCGCAACTCCCCCCCTGCGCAGGCGGCTCGCCCCCCTCACCCACCCAGAGGTTTTCAACGGCAAGCTCGACCCGCACGCCGCTTTCCATCCTGACGGTGACGGTTTGTTTGGGGATATTGCGATCCACCACCTTCCCCTGCACCCCCTCCGGCCCATGCACCCATTTGCCCACCTTCGGGACACCCTTGCGTGCGTCCTTGTAAAACTCATACTCATAGGCAAGGCAACAACGCAGCCGCCCGCACATGCCCGCAATCTCGGTGGGAACCAGGGGTAAGTCCTGCGCCTTCGCCATGCGGATGGAGATGGGCTGAAAGTCCATCAAGAAGGAGGAGCAGCAACGCACTTCCAGCCCGCATGCGCCGGAGCCCCCCATCATCTTGGCAACGTCGCGCGGCCCCACCTGGCGAAACTCCACGCGGGTGTTCAACTTGCGGGCCAGGTCGCGTTGGAGACGGCCCAGGTCAAGCTCCTTCTCCGATCCGTAGTAGAGGGTGAGGCGACTCCCATCGAAGGCATACTCCGCCTTCGCCAACTTCACGCCGCGCACGTTATGCTCCACCGCTGCCATGCGTGCCTGTTTCAGCACAGCCTTTTCATTGTGGCGAAAGTGCTCGCGGCGCATCAGATCCTGCGTGGTGGCTTTGCGGAGAATGGGCTTCAGCCCGTCAAGGCGCCCCTGCGACTCGAACAGGACCACCCACCCCATCTCCTGCCCACGGCTGGTCTCGACGACTACAAAATCACCGGTGTTCAGGTCGGGGGCGGCGTCGTTGCTAAAGTGGTAGATTTTGCCTGCTTCTTGAAAGCGAATTCCAGCTATGTGGTTCACAACCCATCCTATTTCTAGCCCATTCGCCCCTCTCCCTCACGGCGCGCCCAGGGGGCACAAGCACGTGCGGGAACAGTGGGGCGAGAATCGAGGGTAAAGGAATTTCGGTACTGCGGATGATTTTACCACGAACCGCGCCCTGCCCAACATTATGTCTGCGAGGCGGGAGAGCCTGGCTGCCCGACGGGGTCGGGCCTGCCCCCGACCGAGCGAAGTAGCAGTTCGGACACATCTTCCAGACCTATCGTCTCGCTGGCTTCCAGCGCAGTACTGGCCGAGTCAAACATCAGGACGCAGAAGGGGCACGCTGCTGCCACCTTGTCCGCACCGGTCTCCTGCGCCTCCTGGAAGCGCATCTCGTTGATGCGTCGGTTGCCGTGGATTTCGAGAAACACCCCGCCCCCGCCCCCGCCGCAGCAAAGCGACTTTTCGCGGCTGCGTGGCATCTCGCGCAGGGCAAGGCCAGGGATGGCCGCCAGCACCTCGCGCGGGGCATCGAACACATCGTTGTAGCGCCCCAGGTAGCAGGGGTCGTGGTAGGTGATCGTCTCGTCCAACGCTATTTCTGGCTTGAGCCGCCCGGCACGAAGGAGCTCAGCAAGCAGTTCCGTGTGATGGATCGTCTCATACCCGCCACCGAACTGCTCATACTCGTTGCCTATCATGTGGAAGCAGTGCGGGCAGGAGGTAATCACCTTCTTGAAGGAGTGCTGGTTGAGCGTCTCGATGGTGTGCCTGGCCATCGCCTCGAAGAGGTACTCGTTGCCCAGGCGGCGCGCGGGATCCCCATTGCAGGGCTCTTCCTTACCCAGGATAGCATAGTTGACCCCTGCCCGCTCCAGCAAGGTCACCACGGCCCGCGCGATGCGCTGGTTGCGGGCATCGAAGGAGGAGAGGCACCCCACAAAATAAAGATACTCCACCTCCTGCCCCGTTTCCAGAACGGGCACCTCGAAATCCAGCTTTTCCGTCCAGCGCGCGCGCTCCTCCTGCCGATAGCCCCAGGGGTTGCCGGAGCGCTCCAGGCTGCGCAGGGTGGATGAGACGCTGTCGGGCATGCGTCCCTCGGTCATCGTCAAAAAGCGACGCATGTCTACGATGGAATCCACGTGCTCGATAAAGACGGGGCACTCATACACGCAGGCGCGGCAGGTCGTACAGGCCCATAGGGTCTCGTCGCGGATCACGCCGCCAACCAACTCGGCTCCCAGATCAATGTGGTGGTAGCCCTCGCCAAAACCGCCGATCTGCGAGTAGGGCAGGTTGCCCTCGCCCAGCATCTGGTTGCGTAGGTCCAGGATGACGTGCTTCGGGTTCAGCGGCATTCCTGCATTCCACGCCGGGCAGGCTACCTGGCAGCGCCCGCATTCGGTGCAGGCATCAAAGTCCAGGCGCTGCTTCCAGGTGAAGGCAGATAGTTCCCCCACCCCCCATGCCTCTTGCTCTTCCATATTCGGAATCGGCTGGAGGGTGCGCTCGTGGCGGGGCTCAGCCGCGACGCGGCTGAAGAATATGTTGAGCGGGCTGGTGAAGATGTGCATCAGGGGGGTGTAGGGGATGGCCGCCACAAAGAGCGCCACAAACCCAAAATGTGCCAGCCATGAGAGCAGATGGAGGGTGCGCAAGGTCCCCTCGCCCAGCCCAAATTCTAGCACTGCCTGCCCCGTCAGCCAGCCAACCACCGAGTAGGGAGCCCAGGCGGGCTGTTCCACCGCCAGCCGAAGCCCCTCAATCACAAAGCCGCTCGCGTTGATGAGCAGCAGGATGCCGAGCGTGAACGCCCACCCCCAATCGTAGGAAAGTTTGACCGAGCCGCGCCCATACCGGCGAAGCATCCCCATGGCTATCCCAACCAGGAAGAGCAGCCCAAAGATATCGAGCGCAAACTCGTAGAAGAGATAAAAGTCGGAGCGGAGCAGTTTGTAGCCGAAGGGCTCCATGAAATCTGCATCAATGGTCGCCAGCGTGGTTCCCATCAGGAGAACCATAAAGGACCAGAAGAGAAAGAGGTGCATGAAGCCGCCAAACGTTTGGCGCGCGATGCGCAACTGGCCTAGCACATGGACCATCACGCGACCGACGCGCCGCGGCAAATGGTCCAACCGCTGTGTGGGCTGGCCCTGGGTGTAAAGGCTCATGCGGCGCAGGAGGCCATAAAAGAGCGCCAGCGTCGCCAGGGCCATCCCTACGTAGAGCGCGATCTTGGCGGCATCCGGAATGTTCCAAAAGTTATCACGGAAGGGCTCTTCCATCCCCTGCAGGGCGGGGGCCACGGCGCGCACGACCTCAGACCACGGTGCAACCACCTGTCAACCTTCCTTTCAGGCAGCGTTGCCTGCTGGCACAATTGTTTGATTTCGACAGCATGGCATCATGGGCCAGAAGCCGAGCAGGGGGCTAGGACCCCCTCACACCAGGGCGCGGTCCAGAGCCATGGCAGCGAAGAGCAACGCAAGGTAGAGAAGCGAATACTTATACAGGGCGAGCGCGCTCTGGTTGCTAGGCTGGCGATAAAGGCGGAGGGCATCAAAGAGGAACTTGGCGTTGAGCACCAAGGCGGCTACCAGATAGATCAACCCCATCAGCTGCAGCGGCACGACAATCAGCGTGAGGGCGATCATCAGCAGGGTGTAGAGCAAAATCTGAAGGCGCGTCTCTTTGTCCCCGCGCACGACCGGCAGCATGGGCACTTTGGCCCGTGCATAGTCCTCCTTGCGCATCAGGGCCAGCGCCCAGAAGTGGGGAGGCGTCCAGTAAAAGATGATGGCAAAAAGATAGAGGGCGCCCAGCGACAGATCGCCTGTCACGGCGGCCCAGCCCACCAGGGGCGGGAAGGCGCCCGCTGCGCCCCCGATGACGATGTTCTGCGACGACCTGCGCTTGAGCCAGATGGTGTAGATGAGGACGTAGTAGAGGAGCCCGCCCGTCGAGAGCGCGGCAGCTAGCGGGTTCACCTTGAACCAGAAGACAGCGAACTGAAGCACGCTCAACAGGAGGCCAAAGGCAAGCGCCTCCACCGGCGCGATCCTACCCGATGGAAGCGGGCGGAGGCTGGTGCGCCCCATGTCCCCGTCAATGTCGCGATCCAGATAGTGATTCAACGCGCCGGAGCCGCCCACGCTCAGCAGCCCCCCCAGCATGACCCACCCCACGAGCGCCCACCCCGGCCAGCCCTGCGCGGCGATGATCATCGCCCCCAGGGTCGTGGCTAGCAGGAGCGAGGCAACCCGCACCTTCATGAGGGTCAGGTAGTCGTTCAGCTTGATGCGCCACGCCGGCAGCGGGCCCCTGGGGCGTCGCTCTTGCACGGTGGCTTTGTTGGGCAGCCAAATCGTGGCGGCCGCCAGCCCTACCAGAAGCAGCCATAGCAGCGCGATAGAGCCAAGCAGGAGGGTGGGGTTGGCTGCGCGGCCGGCCCACGAGGGCGAAAGGAGCAGGGTCAGATAGAGCACGTAGTCGAGGCTGCTGGCGAGGGCAAGGCGGCGCACCCATGGCTGGTGCTGGCGGGCCAACACCAGCCGCATCAGCGTGAAGAGAAGCAGCCCCAGCGCCCCGGCCGCAAGCCCCTCTGCGCGTGGCAGCCAGGACAGGGCGATGCCGCTCTGGTTAAACCAGGTGGCCTGGGCGCTAACATAGGCGAGGAGAGCGGTGGCCAATGCCAGGCGGCGAAAGGCACGGTTGCCCCGCTGCACCTCGCCCTCCAGTAGCGAAAACATCCCTGCGACGAGCAGCAACCCCATCAGGGCCAGCCCATTGCCCCAACGCACGACCATCGGCATGAGCGCACTGGCCGCCCACAACACAAGCGCCCCACCCAGGGCACTGGTAATCGCCGTCGCCCCGCGCACGTGCCAGGCCCAGAGGAACGCCCCTGCCATCAGCACGCCAGCGAGCACGGCAAGCCAGGGGCCTCCACTGAGGAGCGCCAACAGCACCAGTGGCACTGCCGTCAGCGCCAGCCACCCTTCACGATTTGCTCGCATTGCCTGTGGTTCCTTGCCTTGAATAACCCGGCAGCCGAGAAGCAAGCGTTCCGGCCTGGCCGCAGAGAGGACGGAGTATAGCACGCTCCCCCCTACGAAAAAACAAAGCGCCCGCGAGCGATGCCGCCCACGAGCGCTTTGGAAGGTGACGGAGGACGAACTTACTTCGGCATCGCCTGGAGCGCGCTATAAACTGGCAGCGGCTGCCACCGATTGTCCACGATGCCCCACTGCGCCTTCTCCGTCCCGTCCGCTACGACGCGGAAGTTCAGGTTCCACAGGAAGGCGCCCCCGACAAAGCCAGAGTTCTTCATGTACTGGTATGCCTGCACCGTCCAGTCGGCCTGCTCCTGGAAGGAGTTGTCGTTGGCATAGCCGTAGTCAGGGTGGAAGGCGCCGCCCGCCGCCCAGCCGAACTCGGTGGCCCAGAGCTTCTTCCCGCTATCGCCGTTCTGCACCATGATGTTGCGGTAGCCGTCCACCGTAGACTTGAAGCTCCACGAGTGGTGAACCGCGTTGCACGGGCCCATGAAGCTCGAGTTGGTCTGCTGGAGGTAGGCACAGGCCTGCTGATGGGTCAGGTTGGGCGGCACGTTGTAACCGCTAGGGTGCATGCCGATGGCGTCCGCGTAGTTCTTCAGCCCGTTGGCGTACATGTTCTGCAGGTAGGTAAAGTCGTCCACCGCCAGGGGGGCCGGGGCGCCGGTCGGCGTGAGGGCCCCCGACACCACGATCATGCTGGGGCAGGCAGCCTTGATGGCCGTGTAGGAGGGGCGCAGCAGGGCCATGTAATCGGCAGCATTCAGGGGCTTGTTCCCCCACTCGTAGTGCAGGTTCTGCTCGTTCCACACCTCGATCGCGCCGACGCCATTGTTGCAGTAGCGACCCGCTATCGCGCCCAGGAAGGTGGCGAAGGTTTGCGGGTTGGCCGGAGGGCCCGCCACGCTTGCATCATAGCCGGCCTCGCGGGCCCAACCGGGCGCCCCAACGACGGAGAACAGAAGCTTCATGCCATTGGCTTTGGCATCGTTCGCCATCGAGTCCATCTCGCCCCAGTTGATCGCGCCCTGGCTGGTCTCCCAGGCCTTCCACTCGATCTGCTGCTTGAGCCAGGTGAAGCCGAGAGTGCGCGTCGCGCCGATAATGGGGGTGCGGTCATTATAAACCATGTGCGCCTGCAACCCGTACTGGAAGCCACCTATCGAGGTGGGGGCAGGTGGGGGGGTGCCCCCTGCGTTACCGGGCGGAGAGGGCTCCGTCGCCAGCACGAAGGAGGGGAAGTGCCCCAGTTCCTTGGCAATATCGGCGCCGTTGGCAACAGTCACCTGCCCCACGCGCGCCCAGGGTACGTTCTCCTTCCACTCCTGCAGCACAGCGCGCTGCAGGCGGATGGCGTAGTGGTTACCCATGTCTTGCACTTCTGAGGTCGGCAGACCGAAGAAGGTCAGGGGGTCGCTCACCCCAAAGTAGGCGCTCCGCAGGGCAGGGCGCGGGTTCAGCAGCGCCTGCCGCAGGGTTACCGCCTGCTGGAAGGGTACGTTAACGCCTTCCCACCCTTCCGGAAGCTGGAAGGGGGTCTGGCGAGCTTGAAGCAGCTGCTGATCGAAGCCGCGATTGTGCAACTCGTCAAAGACGTTCACGAAGGCTACATAGTTGCCGTCGGGCCGCCACTGAAACACTGCCTTTTGGAAGGCCTGAGTGATAAAGCCGTCCCGCCGGAAGCGCTGCGAGATGGGGTACCCCACGTTCTGCAGCCCGTAGCGGTTGAAGCCAGCGAGGAAGTTCGCATTGGCATCATCGCACACCGAGTAGCCGCCATTGCCGCCGCCCGTCTGGGTGTAAAACTGGCAGCGTGCGCCCGCCGTGATGGCCGGGGCCGCTTCTACCGTGCCGGGCGGGGGCGTCGTGCCACCCGCCGCGGGCGGGGGCGTCGTGCCGCCTGACGCAGGGGGGGGTGTTGAGGCGCCCTCGCGGAACTCCACCTTGACGACGTTGGCAGCGCCAGAGCCACTGCACGCGTCGGTGGTGCGCACTTCGACATTGTTCGACAGGGTGTTGCCACTGCCATCTACCAGCGCCACCTGCCACGTCGCCGCTTTGGGGCGCGAGTCCAACGTAAAGTCCCAGCCCGCCGCGCTCGTCTCCGCACGGACGTAGGTGCCCGACACCGTCTCGGTAAATCCATCCGGCCATGACACACGCACGCGCACGCCCGTCTTGGCACCGCCGGCACTATCAGCCACGGTTCCGAAAATCTGCGTCAGCCCACAGTTGGTGAGCGTCTGCGCGATTCGCCCACTGTAGGGCTTGCTGGCCTGCGCCTGCGCGCTGCTGAGGGGGATCAGCGTTGCGAGGATGGCAACGAGCACCATCCCTGCTACCAGTCGAAGGGTTTTCCGCATCAAGATATGACTCCTTTTGGACGACACGCGCCCGGCTCTGCTTGAAACTTAAAATGTTCCAAGCCACATCGGGGCTTATTCTATGAGAAGTGGCTTGAAATGCAAGTTTTTGGGGTCAAAACTACCCGTTGGTTGAAACAATGTCGTCTGGCCACCCCTAGCAAGGGCATGCCTCGTTGTCGCTTGAGTGATTGCTTTTATGCTTTCGCCCCTGCAAGGGGGAATCAAAAAGCGCGCCCCGGCAGGCGGGGCGCGCTTTTTGTCTTGCCAGACTCGATTTCTTACTTGATCGCCCGCTGGAACTTGATTAGGTATTCGGTATGGTCAGTCCGCCACGAACGCGTATCGCCCAGGATGCCCAGGCCGAGGCAATTTACCTTGTCGCTGGCCAGTCCATCCACTGTCACAAAGTACGAGCAGCCCGCATGGTACATGGGGAAGTTCACGCCGTACTCAGGGAAGGGCTTCGGCTCCATCACCAACTGCTGGCTGCCGCTCCCCCAAGAGACGGTCACCGGATGACCAATCAGCTTGCTGCCGTTCGCGTCCAGCACATCAACAAAGATGGAATGGCGGCCCTGTGCCTCGACATCGTCATGGAAGATAACTTCCACCACGCGCCAATAGGCCTGACCACGCGCCACATTCGCTGGCTCGACGGTCACACCCAGCGCCCCCAGGCGCGCGTCCAGGTTGCGCGCGGGCTCGGATGGGGCGGGGGCCGGAGCGGGGGCCGGCACGGGCGGAATCACCGGCGCGGCAATTGGTGCGGTCAGGGGCGGGGCAGGCGGAAGCGCTACAGAGCCACCGGTCGGCGGGACTGTCTCTGCCACCAAGACGCTGGCAGGGAAGTGCCCCAGTTCCTTGGCAATGTCGGCACCGTTGGCAACGGTCACCTGGCCCGCGCGTGCCCAGGGCACATTCTCCTTCCACTCCTGCAGCACGGCGCGCTGCAGGCGGATGGCGTAGTGGTTGCCCATATCTTTCACTTCTGAGGTCGGCAGGCCGAAGAAGGTCATCGGGTCGCTCACGGCAAAGTAAGCGCTCCGCAGGGCGGGGCGCGGGTTCAGCAGCGCCTGCCGCAACGTCACTGCCTGCTGGAAGGGCACATTGGCCCCTTCCCACCCTTCCGGAAGCTGGAAGGGGGTCTGGCGAGCTTGAAGCAACTGCTGATCAAGGCCGCGGTTGTGCAACTCGTCAAAGACGTTCACGAAGGCCGCCGAGTTGCTCTCGGGCCGCCACTGCAGAACAGCCTTCTGGAAGGACTGCGTGATAAAGCCATCGCGCTTGAAGCGCTGCGAGATGGGATAGCCCACATTCTGCAGCCCGTAGCGGTTGAAGGAAGTCAGGAAACTGGCATTGGCGTCATCACACACCGAGTAGCCACCGTTCCCGCTGGCCGTCTGGGTGTAAAACTGACAGCGCGCGCCCGCCGTGATGGCCGGGGCCAGATCGGTGCTCGACGAGATGGGAGCGGGGGCAACGGTCCCAGACGATGGGGGGGTAACCGGCGCGGGCGTAGCGCCCTCGCGGAACTCCACCTTGACAACGTTGGCAGCGCCAGAGCCACTGCATGAGTCGGTGGTGCGCACTTCGACACTGTTCGACAGGGTGTTGCCACTGCCATCTACCAGCGCCACCTGCCACGTCGCCGCCTTGGCGCGCGAGTCCAGCGTAAAGTCCCAGCCCGCCGCGCTCGTCTCCGCACGGACGTAGGTGCCCGACACCGTCTCGGTAAATCCATCCGGCCATGACACACGCACGCGCATGCCCGTCTTGGCACCGCCGGCACTGTCGGCCACGGTCCCGAAAATCTGCGTCAGCCCACAGTTGGTGAGCGTCTGCGCGATTCGCCCGCTGTAGGGCTTGCTGGCCTGCGCCTGCGCGCTGCTGAGGGGGATCAGCGTCGCGAGCAGCATAGCTAGCACCATTCCGGCTACCAGTCGAGGGGTTTTCCGCATCAAGTTAGCTCCTTGCATCACAGAAAGCTCTGGCGAACCAATTGCCAGGGCTACGACGGCCTTATTCTATGAGAAGAGGAAAAGAAATCAAGCTGAGCCCCCCGCGCGCGCCGCCAGCGCCAACATATCGCCCAGCAGGGCGCTCGCTGTTACGTCCGTCCCCGCCCCCGCCCCCTGCACCACCAGCGGGCGCCCTGCATAGCGCGACGTGTGGAAGGCTATAAGGTTGTCCGGCCCACGCAGCGCCCCCAGCGCGCTTTCCGGCGGCACCTGCGTAGGGCCAACCGTCGCCCCCGTTGCGGAAAGGGTGGCAGCGTAGCGCAATCGCTGCCCGGCACGATGCGCAGCGTCCCGCTGCCCGGCCATCACCTCGTCCAACTCGTCCAGCCGCGCCAGGAATGCCTGGAGCGACAGCGCCCCGTAGGCGGCGGGGTAAAGCGGCGTCACGTCAATGTCTGACAGTTCGAGTGGAAGAGCCAGCGTCCGTGCCAGAATCAATGCCTTGCGCGCCACGTCCGTGCCGCTCAGGTCATCGCGGGGATCGGGCTCCGTCCAACCGCGCGCCTTGGCGTCACGCACGATTTGCCCAAAGGCGCGCCCGTCCTGCAACTCGCTCATCAAGAAGCCGAGGGTGCCACTAAAGGCCCCCTCGATGCGCTGCACCTCGTCCCCCGTGTCGAGCAAGTGGCGCAGCGTGCTGATCACCGGCAAGCCAGCACCGACAGTCGCCTCGTACCCCACGCGCCCCGTCAGCATCAACCGCTGCCAGGCCGCCCAGGGCGCAGTCAGCGGTTTCTTGTTCGCCAGCACCAGCGCCGCGCCCCGTGCCAGCGCTGCCTCAAAAGCGGGAAGCATTGCCTCGGCTGACTCGGCGGTGGTGTCCACCAGGAGCGCGTTGGGCCCCGCAAGCGCCTCGACCCAGGCAGGCAGAGCGGGCGGTGCACCGCCCGCCATCTCGCCCAATGTGCCCCCCTGCTGCTTGTGGAGGGCGGCCTGACGCACCCGATCATCGCCCAGGCCGCCCGCGTCCAGCAGCCCGCCGCGCGAGTCAGCCAGGGCGACGTAGCGCAGTTCGATTCCATAGCGGGCCTGGGCCGCGCGCGTGGACAGAACCTGCTCCGCCAACGCCCGCCCCACGCCGCCCATCCCCAGTTGGATAACGGAAATCACTCGTGTCATTCTTGTACGCTCCTCTGGAACATCTAACTTGTCCCCCATCCATCCTGGCGCAGCTTGCCCAGGATGCACAAGAGGGGTGGTGAAGGCCCTGTTGGGGCACGAGTGCCGCCGGGCCCGCTGCACTTGCTGCTTGAAAATGTGTCAGCTCCCTATACAATACCCTTCTTTCCCGTCAGCGGGACGGGCTGCCCTGAGCGGCCCGACGCCCCCCATGCACCCCAGAAACGAAGGCCCTTCCTTTTCCCATGCTCAACCACCTGACCTTGCTCGTTATCTTTATCTTGTGGGGGCTCGCCTACGCGCTCGCCCGACGACTGACGGGGCGCCTGCGCCTGCATCCTCTTGTTCCTGACTTGATAGGGGCCAGCGGGGTGCTGGCAGCGGCCACGGCTGCATTCTTCTGGCAAGTCCTTTTGGTTCCCAACACGTGGATGCCCGCGGGGGGTGGCGATCTGGCTCCGTTCCTCTTCCCAAATTATCACTTTGCCGCCGAGCAGATAAAGCAGGGAGTGATCCCCCTGTGGAACCCCCATCTGTACGGCGGCGTGCCCTTTGCCGCCGATCTCCAGAACGGCCTGTTTTACCCGCTCAACCTGCTTTTGTTTTTCGTCGTGCGCGAGGTGCGTTACGAGCACCTGCAAGGGTTCGTCGTGCTGCACTTCTGGCTGGCGGGCACCACGATGTACGCCTGCCTGCGCGGGACGCGGGCCGCTGCCATCCGGTTAAGCCCGCTGGCAGCGTTCGCGGGCGCCCTGGCCTTCGCCTTCTCCGATCTGTTTATAGTACAGCTCGGCAACTTAAACATGATAGCCGCGGCAGCCTGGTTGCCGCTCGTCTTTCTGTGCTTCGAGCAGGCAGTGCGGCACCGCTCGGCGGCGCGGGCGGCGCTTGCAGGCATCGTGCTGGCCATCGCGTTCCTTGCGGGGCACGTGCAGATCACCCTGATGACCATGCTCCTCCTGGGCCTCTACGCGCTGTGGGTGGCCGCTGAGCGCAGCGGATGGCTCCGGGTAGAGGAGGAGGGCATGGGATGGGCAGGGCAGCGGACCCTCCAACAGCGCACCCACTCCCTCCTGCTCCTGCTGGTGACCGTGGCGGTGGCGGTGGGCCTCTCGGCGCTGTTGCTGCTGCCCGCCTACGAGTTGAGCCAGCAAACGCCCCGCGCGCTCGTATCCTACCCGGAAGCGGCGCAATATTCGCTTCACCCCGGCCAGTTGGTGGGGCTGCTGCTGCCAAACTTTTTTGGGCGCGATCCAGCAGTCTACTGGGGCCCCTGGGAGCGCGTGCCGACCGGCTATGTTGGCGTGCTGACGCTGGGGCTGGCCCTGCTTGGCGCTGCGCTGCGACCGCGGCGTCGGTCAACGTTCTTCGCTATGGCCGCCCTGGCCGGACTGCTGCTCGCGCTGGGCGGCAGTTCCATAGCTCACGGCTGGTTGTATGCATTCGTCCCGGGCTTTAACCAACTGCGCGCGCCCGCACGCTTCGTGCTGCTGATGGACTTTGCCCTGGCGGTGCTGGCCGCGCGCGGCCTCGCCTATCTGCTGCGGGGCAGCCCCGCAACCCGCACGGCCCTGCGCCGATGGCTACCGCCCGTTGCCAGGGGCATCGCCGTCCTCCTCGCTGTGGGCGTACCGCTGGGTTACTTTGCCCTGCTGACCATGCAGGACCGCGACCCCACTATCTTCCTGCGCGTGGCTGCCGCGCTCCAATCCGTTCTAACCTTTGCCCTGCTGGCAGGAAGCTCGCTGCTGCTTTTGTGGCTGGCGCAAGCGGGGCGGCTGCGCGGGCGGCTGCTGGGCATCGCCGCCATCGCGCTCCTCCTCTTCGACCTGTTTAGCTCAGGCAGCGTGCTGGACGTGGGGCAACGCAACCCGACAGCAGGCTTCGAGCACCCGCAAGCCCTGGCGTTCCTGCAGGCTGACCCGGGCATCCACCGTATCGAGGTGGCCACTGATGTCTGGCACCTGTGGCAACCGAACAGTGCCTTGCTGAACGGGCTCTACGATGTGTGGGGGCTTTACAATCCCCTGGTCCTGGCAGACACGAGCCGATACTGGCAGCAGGCGGGCGACCGGGCAGAGCGGGCGGTATCACTTTCTGGGGGCCAAGTATGTGATTGCCAACAAGGGGGCGCGCCCGCCGGCACCGGATTGGTGCCGGTGTTTGAAGAGGACCCCAACGTTACGGTTTACCTGAACCAGATGGCCCTGCCGCGGCTGCTCTTCGTCGGCCAGGCAATTCCGGCAGCGGACCACGAGGGTGCGTGGCAGGCACTCACCGACCCGGCGTTCGACCCCAGCCAGCAGGTCGTGCTGGAAGGTATGACCACGCCCCAGAACCGCCCACTCGGCCCCAGGCAAGGCTGGGGCTCCAGGGCTATGGCCTGCACCACGTCCAGGTTGCTGTGCAGAGCGACGCGCCCGGCTTTCTCGTTCTGTCGGATGCCTTCTACCCCGGCTGGCAAGCAGAGGTGGATGGCGAGCCGACAACGCTTTTTCGCGCCAACTATGCCTTCCGGGCCGTCCGCGTCCCTGCCGGGGAGCATCGTGGTTCGCTTCCACTTTCGCCCGCAGAGTTGGACGCTCGGCCTGCTCCTCAGCGGCGGCACAGCGCTGAGTCTGCTCATCGCGGGCATCGTCGCGCTCGTCCGTCGCTCACGGCGGCGCGACGATGCGGAGTTGGCCCAGGATGAGGTGATCGGCAGGGCTGGCATCGCCCACCTTGACGAGGGGCCTGGAGCCGTCGGCACGGTAGAACCCTAGCTCGACGGTGTAGGTGCCAGGGGGAAAGTCGGGGGGCACAATCACCTGCACCTCGTCAAGCAGGCGCTCGCCCGGCTGCCATTGCGTAGTGGGGTAGCTCCCTCGCCCCGGCTGCTGATCGGCCCCCAACACGTTCTGGCCCCCTTCATCCAGCAGGTGGACAAACCCGGTCCACGCTTCCTCTATGGGCGCAAGCCCCTCCCAGAAGAGGCGCAGATAGACGGTCTCGCCAGGGCGATAGACGGGCGCAAGGGTAAAGCCGTGCAGGTGCGCTTTCCCCTCCCACACCGCCCCACTCGGCGTCTCGGGCTGAAAATGGGGCGTGCTACCCGCAGGCACGCGGTAGAGCGTGGCATAGGGCGCGCCTGCCCAATCGTTGAGCTGCATCGCCACCTCGGCCTGGGGGAAAAGCTCCGGCAGCAGCAAGGGGGTGCGAAAGTCCTCGTAGCTGACCGTCGCATAGACCACTGGCTGCTCCAGGTCCGGCGGGATGACGAAGATGTGGCGGCCATCAAAGGTGGCGGGCGCGCCCCCCTCGCGCCAGGCGAAGGCCAACGTCGTGTTTGAGAGGGACAACGGGGTCAGGTAGGTGCGGGTGGGCTGCGGCAGGGCATTGATGGCTTCCGCCAGCCGCCACAGTCCCTCATCAAAGGCATAATAAAGAGCAGGCGAGGTGGCCCACTCCCTGAAATAGTCGCGGATCGTCACGATGGTCGAGGCCAGCAGCAGCAAGACAACCGCTCCCTGCTTCAAACGGTTCCACGGCAGCCCGGCCCGAGGAACCCACTCCCACGCCGCGCCCAGCCCCCATCCCGCCAGCAGGGAACAAAAGGGGATGGCCCCAATCGCACGCCGGAAGTGGGGCGCGTACTCGCTGAAGAGGGTAGGCGCGAGCATGGCGGCGAGCGTCACGAGAATCAGCGCCGCCGGCAGGCGCCGCACCCCGCGTAGCGCGAGCAGCAACCCCAGGTAAAAGAAGGGGGCCAGAAAGGGATCGAAGACGGGGCGATCTGGCAAATTGTTTCGTGGGTCGGTGTCGCCCGCCACGCTGAACATTCCCAGGGTGGCCCGGCCGTGCGCCAGAAAGGTTTGCAGGGGCGTGGCGCTCCCCTGACCCTCCCCGACTATGGCAATCTGCTGGGAGCGGAGCAGCAGCAGGTCGGGGTTCTGCCACCAGTGGAGGCCAAGCGGCGCAAACAGGAGGAGGCCCCCCAGCCCCAGCAGGGCCACCCCTCGAAGCGAGAGGTGCGCCCGCACGGCATCAGGGCCGCGCGACAGCAGCCAGGCCATGCCAAGCAGCAATGGAAGCAGCAGCGGAATGAGGCGCGCCGCCGGATAGGTGTAGAGAGCCAACCCGGCCAACACACCCGTAGCGAGCCACGCCCGCATCCCACCCGTGCGCAGGGCCGCCAACAGAAATACAAGAATCCCGCACAGGAAAAGGGGAACCAGCCCAGGCTCGTAGCCAATCCGGCTCGCGTGGAGGGCCCAAAAGAGGGTTGCCTGGACCGCGGCGGCCCAGATGGGCAAGGTGAGGGGCAGCCGCCGATCCCAACGCCGCAACTCTTGCGCCAGGAACCACACGGCGGGCACGGTCAGCGTGCCCACCATGGCTGCAACGCCCCTCTGCACGACCGGCTCTGCCCCGAATAGGCGGAACGCCAGAGCCGTCAGGTAGATAAACATGGCGTCCAGCCCGAAGTTGCTGGAAAAGAAGATAGGGTGATACCCTGGCTCGGTCAAGGTGCGCCATGCCTCCAGCCCCTCGATGGCCTCATCGTAATGGTAACCGGGGGGGATGGCGTCGAGCCGCCAAAAGCGCAGGCAGGCCGCCCCGAGCACGATGACGAAGAGAACAAGGGCTGCTACGGCAGGCCGCAATGGAGCCACGCCCGCTCTCACGCTGGGGAACTCAGCGGAAAGGCATCATGGATGACCTGAACCGCACGGTGCGCGTCATCGTGGGCCACGACGAGCGAAACGTTGTACTCGCTGGAGCCCTGCGCTATCGAAAGCACGTTGATTCCGGCCTCGCCCAGTGCCGTAAAGAGGCGCCCTGCAATCCCCGGGGTGTTGCGCATGGCAGCGCCGACCACAGCCACGATGCCCACCCGCTCGTCGCAATAGATACGGTCAATGTTCCCCTGGAGCAGTTCTGTTTGAAAGGCTGCTTCGAGCGCTTCCCTCACGGCCTGGCTCTCGTCATCGCGCACCACGAAGCAGATGGACTGCTCGCTGGAGCCTTGAGAAATCATCAACACGCTGGTGCCCAGGTCAGCCACCGTGCCGAAGACGCGGGCCGCAACGCCCGGCACGCCCAGCATGCCTCGCCCCTCCACCGTCAGCAGGGCCAGGCCGGGGATGGAAGTTACAGCCTTGACGGAGGCGCCGTTGGTAATCTCGGCAGTGACCCAGGTGCCGGGATGCTCCGGATTGAAGGTGTTCAGCATGCGCAGCGGGATGTTCTTTTCCACGGCGGGCCGCACGGTTTTCGGATGCAGCACCTTGGCACCGTAATAGGCCAATTCTGCCGCCTCGTTATAAGAAAGTTGCCGGATCGGATGGGCATCCGGCACGATGCGGGGGTCCGCCGTGAGCACGCCATTCACGTCGCTCCAGATCCAAATCTCTTCTGCGTCCAGGGCGTGGCCCAGAATGGCGGCTGTGTAATCAGAGCCGCCCCGCCCCAAAGTCGTCACGATGCCCGCGCGCGTCGCCCCTAAAAAGCCGGTGACCACCGGGACTCGCCCCGCCTCCAGCATGGGCAGCAGGAGGGCCTGGGCGCGCTCGCCCGTGGGGCCAAGCAGTGGGTTGGCGTTCCCAAATTGGGTGTCGGTTACGATCACGGTATCGGCCATCACCGGCGCTGCGGGGCAGCCTTCCGAGGAAAGATAGGCAGCCACCAGAAGCGCGTTGAAGCGCTCGCCCAGCGACGAGATAAAGTCCATCGCCCGCGGCGTCACTTCCCCTACAACGCCCACCGCGGTGGCGAGATTAGCAAAATTGCTCAGTTCCGCCTCGATCGCCCCCAGCACCTCCCACCGTTGGTCCGGCAGCAGCTCAACCGCCGCCGCATGGTGCTTTTCCCAGAGCGACTGCTTGGCCCGCTCCGGCGCGGCGCGATTGCCCGCCGCTGCCGCCCGCGTGGCATCAATCAACAGATCGGTCACCCCGCGCATGGCGCTGACGACCACCGTCACGGCGTGGCCCGCCTCGCGGGCCGCCAACACACGCTCTGCGGCGAGCCGGATTGCCTCGGCGCTACCCACGCTGGTGCCGCCAAATTTCATGACTATACGTTTTGACATGGTACCGTCCTGTCTTGTAGGGAAAAGCGTACGTGGGCTGTCCATCAGCCGAGCGAGAGAAGAAGAGAAGCCAGCGCATCCAGGCGGTTGGGAAGGGGAATACAGCGCTTTTCCCGATTGTGCAACTGCTCGATGGCCGCAGCGTCGTCCACCGCGATGCCCGTGACAGCCCGCAGTTCGCCAGCGAACTTGATGGGGGAAGCGGTGGCGACCAGCAGGGGCTGAAAAGCGGGATCCCCGTATCGCGCCGCGGCGGCCCAGGCGATGGCGCTGTGTGGGCAGAGCAGATAGCCGTGATGATCGTATACGTGCCGGATGGTACGGACAGTCTCTTCGTCGCTGACACAGTAGGCACGCAGCACCGAGCGCACCCGCTCCACATCGTGGTCGAACAGTTCAAGAATCCGGGCAAAGTTGCTGGGATTTCCGACATCCATCGCATTGGAAAGCGTTTGGACCGTTGGCTGGGGGCAATACCTCCCGCTCTGCACGTACCGCACTGCCGCATCGTTGCGATTGGTGGCAGCTATCCAGCGTGGCAGTGGGACGCCCATCTCCCGCGCGAACAAGCCTGCTGTCAGGTTACCAAAGTTGCCGGAGGGGACCACCACTTCCAGTGCAGCCTCATCGTGTAGCAGGGCAGCATAGGTGTAGTAGATGCTTTGCGGGATCAGGCGCGCAATATTGATCGAGTTGGCGGAGGTGAGGTTCAGCGCCCGCAGGGCGGGATGCAGAAACGCCTGCTTCACAAGGGCCTGGCAGTCATCAAAGACGCCATCCACCTCAACGGGCGTCACATTGGCTGCCACCCGCGTCAGTTGCTCCTCCTGCAGGCGACTTATCTTGCCTTTGGGGAAGAGCACGACCACGCGGATGTTTCCCTGCTCCGCAAAGCCGTGGGCGATGGCGCCCCCCGTATCCCCAGAGGTGGCCACAAGCAGGAGCGCACGCTCGCCCCGCTGCTCCAGAAAGTGATTCATCAGGCGCGCAAGGTGGCGCGCGGCCACATCCTTGAACGCCATGGTGGGACCGTGGAAGAGCTCCAGCACCCGGTGCTCTCCAACCCTGCGAATCGGGATGGGGAATGTCTGGGCAGCAACCGCAATCTGGCGAAGCGCCCGCGCCTCGATCTCATCCCCGAACCACTTTTGCAGGACGTGGAAGCCCACCTCCTGCAAAAAGGTCAACTCCCCGCCCACCCCGCGGAGCGCCCGCAGGGCACTCTAGCTCCTCTTCGGTGAAGCGCGGAAAGCGAACAGGAAAGTATAAGCCGCCATCGGGTGCCAGCCCCTGAAGAAGGGCCTGCTCCAGGCGGACGGGCGGCGATTGACCTTGCAACGAACGGTACGTCATCGGGTGCATGATAAAACCTGGAAGGGGCGTAGGGAGCAACAAGCGGATCGTCCTTGCAAACAAAAAGCTCCGACCGGGGTCGGAGCCCGATCCTCCGCAAGGATTACTGGGTGCGCGAACTGGCGCTTGCCGCCGCAATCGCGGCGAGCATTCGCCGCGCATCGTTGTCAGCGGGGTCTTGCTCGATCGCTCGTGTGAAGTGCGCCGCAGCGCGCAGGTTATCCGCCCGACTGCGATAAATCAATCCGAGCATGTAGTGAACGTTCGGGGCCTCCGGGTTCAACGAGAGCGCCTCCTCGTAGGCAGCAATGGCACGTGCCTGCTGCGCCTCGCTGCTCGACTCCAGCGGCCCCAGATGCGCGGCGGCCAGGTTGATCCACAGGTCCGCCTTCGCTGGCGCGCTCTTGATGGCCGACTCCAGCACGCGCAGCGCCTCCTCGTACCGCCCCTGCAGGATGTAAGCGCCACCGAGGTTGATCGCCACCTCCGTATCATCAGGCTTGTGCAGGTGCAGCGGTTCCAGCAGCGTAGCCGCTTGCCGGGCATTTCCCTGGTGGAGCAGCTGCACCGCCTGCAGAAAGGTTTCCTTTCCTGCGTCGCCCTGCCCGTTTCCCTCACTCATGGCTCTGTCTCCTTTTTCACGTTTGCTTCGGCAACGACAGTCCGGAGGTGGCGGCATCCATGCCGCCCTCCAAAAGCCGCCGATTGAACTCGTTCTCGCTCATCCCTGCGCCCTCTATGGTAAGCGCGTGCCATGCAAGCAGGCGCTTGCGCGCGGGGGTGTCGAACAATTGAATGTCCAGGGCCTCGATGAGGGCGCGATAGCGAAGGCCCATGGTACTGATGCTCACGCCGTGGCGCAGGCTGATTTGCTCCTGCGTGCTATCCCCCAAAAAGTACAGCTTCTGAAGCACGTATTCCACGGCAGCCGCCCAACCCGCCGGCACCTGCAGAGGACGAACCTGCCCCTCTTGCAAGAAGAGAAAGTCTTGCCACAGCCGCTCGGCGCGCGCCAGTTGCTCGCTTGAATAGGGGCCAGCGGCCAGCAGGGCGCGAAGCACCTGAGGAAGATCACTTAGTGGGGAGGAAGGATCGGGCAGCAGTGCCAGTTCATGACGAATCGTGCCCCAATCCAGCGGCACATCGCCTTCCAAAGCGCCAATCAGGCTATCAAATCGAGACTCGATTCGATTTAACCAGCGCAACAGGGCAGCCTGCGATGTTCGCCCGTTGCGCACCAGAAGGCTAGCCAGGGCGTCCGTCTCACTCGTCAGGCCATGGCGGCTCAGCCACTCCTGCAAGAGAAGTATGTGGTTGCTGCCCATTCCCATCCCCTTATCAGCCGTCGGGTTGTCCGCCGTCGGTTCGCATGCGCCGCTGCTAGTGTACTCCAAGGGGCACGGCGAGCAAACCCTTGGCCCCGCCCGCCGCCTAGAGCTCCTCCCTCTCCTCGTCCTCCTCATCCACAAGGGAAAGCGGTGCCTCCCCTACTTCGGCATCGGAAAAGAGGGCTATGGCACCCTCGTCAATCAGGGCCAACTCGGCCAATGCGTCCCGCGCCGCGCGGCGGACGCTGGGCCCCTGCTCCCCCTGCGCGATCTGCTTGAGCGCTTCCTTTGCCACCGGACCCCCAATTTGACCCAGCGCCCAGATGGCGACATCGCGCACCACAGGGTCTCCCTGCACCGCTAGCGGGATCAAGCGCAGCACCGCACGGCGATCCCCCAACTCGCCCGCCGCGCGCGCCGCCTCATAGCGAAGGGCGGGATTCTCGTTGGAAAGTTCGCCGCGCACCTGACCGCTCCAATACTCATCAGCGCTGCGCCCCATCGCGAACAAGGCGCTTGCCCGCATCTCATCGGCCTCTTCTTCGTAGGCACGCGCGATGATGTCGCGCACGCGCTCGTCGCTGCTGTAGGCGATGGCTTCCACCGCGCGGCGCCGGACGGCGACCGACAGCAAGGGATTCCTTGCAAGCTTCACCAGGGTCTCGATCAACTCCTCATAGCGCTCGCTGCTCAGGTGCCCCAGTTCGCCCTGGAGAACGAAGCGCCCCAGGGCCGTCGCCGCACTGGCACGCACCCCCTCGTCCTCGTCATGCAGCAGGCGCAGCAGGGGGCGCAGCAGGGTAAGGCTCTCATCCTCCCACAGCCCATCTATCGAAGCCTGCCGCACCTGGGCATCCCTGTCACGCAACCCGCGCCGGAAGACAGCGCTAAAGTTAAGCTGGATGTCCTCTTCAGCCTGCTGAGCGAGCAGGCCGATGAGGCGCCGCCGCTTGTCCAGCGGGATGACTGTCCATGCTTCGTCGAGCCATTCCTGTTCTTCTCGCGTCAGGTTGCTCAAATGAACCAGTTCCGCCTCGTCAATGGGCTCCTGGCTGTCACGAAGGGTATTGATCGTTTTTTGTGTTTCTCTTTGTTGCATGATTGTGTTTCTCCCATCCATCGTTACGGGCTATCCGTCGTCTGGTACATCTCATCCCTCGGGAGGGGAAAGAGCGGCAGCAGGGGCGGATCTGCCATGATCAAGTTCCAGGCCTCATGGTAGAGGGCCCCACGTGCCGCAAGCGAGCAACCTGCCACCGTGGCTGCCTCTTCCAGTAGGGCTGCCACCTGCGGGTCGCCGTAACCTGTCACATTCAAATCTTCACCCACCCAATCGTCAGCCGCAGGTGCCGTCCAGAGGGCTCGCTGGTCCGGCTCTGCCTCGACACTGTAGGCAACAAGTGCCACCTGCCAAAGCGGATTGTGGAGGCGCTCCTGCAAGCTATAGGCCTCGAGGTAGAGCGGTGTTAGTTCAATCCCAAGGCTCGCCCACTGCTCCACCAGGGCCTGCGCCAGCTTTTCCCAACGGTGGTCCAGACTCAGCGGCAGGGAGAGGAGGAGCCGCAGGGCGTCGCCGGCGGCATTTTCCCTCACCCCATCCTGGTCGCGGTCCCGCCAGCCCGCCTGATCAAGGCGCGCGGCGGCAAGTTCCACATCAAAGGGCAGGGGGCCTTCCGGGGCGGCCCAATGGCCGGGCGGCAGCAGGGCAGTGAGCAGCGCAGGCGCTTGAAAGCCGTAAGCCGCTTCGAACAGGGCCCCGCGGTCAGTGGCGAGCGTCAGCGCCTCGCGCAGGGGTCTTGCTTCCAGGAGCGGATCCTCCAACCGAAAAAGAAGCGTGGCCAGAAGGGGGCCCGGCTCGCGGGAGGGCTGCGGCGAGCCGCTGAGCGGCCCCATGGTCAGCTTGCTCGCCCCAACAACGCCGCCTATCGCCCCACGCTGCCAGGCGGCGCGTAGCGCCAGTTCATCTTCGAAAAGCTGATACGTGAATCCGTCCGTGGCGCCGCCGATCTGCCACGTGCTGGTGCCCTGCGCCGCCACGACCCCCGCCCCGCTGGTGCGGGTGGGCGGCCAAGTTGGCACAGGCGCCAGGGGCCATGTGCCGACCTGCATCAGGGCGGGACAGAGCGGATCCGCCAGTTCCACCGACAGGACGCGCATCCCTTCTGCCCGAGCCGCCACCATGGCTGGCAACTGCCCCTGAGCGGCAGCCCGTTCCAGCAGGGCCACCACCGCCGCCGCCGTGATGGGTCGCCCGTCACTCCAGGCAGCCCCCGCCGGCAG
Source organism: uncultured Chloroflexia bacterium (assembly GCA_963721895.1). Classification (GTDB taxonomy): domain Bacteria; phylum Chloroflexota; class Anaerolineae; order Ardenticatenales; family Ardenticatenaceae; genus CAVRLZ01. The sequence goes on from CAVRLZ010000003.1 coordinate 486,099, forward strand.
GGTAAAGCGGACGCGCCCCTCCACCACTTCCCAATCCGCTGCAAGGGCAGGCGTGCCCTGGCGGGGATCGAGAAGGGAGCGATGCAGGGTCTGGCTCAGACGAAAGGCCAGCGGATCCGCGGCGGATGGCTGCATCCAGGGAACGGTGTCGGGCGACGCCAGCCCCCCAAGGACGAGCGGGCCTGGCGTGGCGGAGGGGGTGGCAGATGCGACGACCGCAGCGGGTTCCCCCTCGCTGGTTGCTGACGGGGGGCCGCCACGCGGCACGGTCAAGGTGGCCGCGACGGGCGACGAGGTGGGGGGCTGTGCGGTTGCAGGCGCGGGCAATGGCGTGTCCCCCCGGCACGCGGCGGCCCATAGGGCAACGGCTACGAGCAGCACGACCCGCACGCCGCGCCCCACGCGTGACGACCTCATGGGTGCTCCCCCCGACCTGCTGTGCCACCGCACAAATAAGCCCCCCGGTTCAACTGCTGACCCCCATTATGCCCCCTCCACCCTACCGATTCCAGGCAGGGCGCAGCCTTGCTGCTCTTTTCAAAGCATGGATTATAGCACGATTCGCTATAGCTGTGTCCCTCCATGCGAAGGAGCGGAGGAGCCGCACAGCACAAAACAAAAAGACCCTGCCAACGGGCAGGATCTTTGCGACGGCAATGACGGGGGCTCAGGCCAGGTGACAGGCCACAAAATGCAGAGGGACTACCTCGCGGAATTCGGGGTCTACCTCCTTGCAGATGTCGGTGACAACAGGGCACCTCGTGTGAAAGCGACAGCCCGACGGGGGGTTGATGGGGCTTGGCACATCCCCCTTCAGGATAATCCGCTCGCGCTTGACAGTGGGGTCGGGGATGGGGATGGCCGACATGAGGGCCTGGCTGTAGGGATGCAGCGGGTTTCGGAAAAACTCGCGGCGCGGGGCGAGTTCCACCAGCCGACCCAGATACATGACCCCCACGCGATCACTGATATGCTCCACCACGCTGAGGTTGTGCGCGATGAACAGATAGGTCAGACCAAACTCTTTTTGCAGGTCGCGCAGCAGGTTCAGCACCTGGCTTTGAATCGAGACATCCAGCGCGGAGACCGGCTCGTCGGCCACGATAAAGCGGGGCTTGAGGATGAGCGCCCGCGCGATGCCGATGCGCTGGCGCTGGCCGCCCGAAAACTCATGCGGGTATCGGCGCGCATGGTAAGGGTTCAGCCCCACCTTTTGCAGCGTATCGCGCACCAGGTCCGCACGCTCGCGCCCGTTGCTCATGCCGTGCACCTGAAGGCCCTCGGCAATGCTCTCGCCAACGGGCATGCGGGGGTCCAGCGAGGAGTAGGGATCCTGAAAGACAATCTGCATGTCCTTACGAAGCTGCTTCATGCGCGTCGGAGAAACGTTGAACACATCTTCGCCCTGGAAGAAGACGCTACCGCTCGTCGGCTCCTGAAGACGCAGGATGGTACGGCCGATGGTTGTTTTGCCACAGCCCGATTCACCCACCAGGCCCACAGTCTCGCCCTGGAACACATCGAAGCTGACGCCGTCCACCGCCTTGACCTGGGCCACGACGCGCTGGAGCACGCCGGCACGAATGGGGAAGTAGGTGCGAACATCTTTCACCTGCAACAGCGGTTCGCCCGTCATCGGGGCGGCAGGGGTCGTGGTACTGCTCTGGGTTTGTTGTTGGCGTTGCTGAGCCATGGCTTATATCCCCGCTGCCACTTCCTCGCGGCGGTCTTCCCACTGCGTTGCGGTTTCCGGCACCCAGCGCCAGCAGCGCACGCGGTGCCCCTCACGATATTCATACAAGGGCGGCTTCTCCTCCACGCAGATGGCGTGGCCGGGCTGGTAGGGACAACGTGCCGCAAAGTGGCACATGTCACCCGGCAGGCTAATCAGGTTCGGCACGCTGCCGGGGATCACCGCCAGCTTTTCTTTCACCTCCCCCAGAATGGGGATGGAGGCAAGCAACCCCTCGGTGTAGGGGTGAAGCGGCTGCGTGAAAAGGGTGTATACGTCAGTATACTCGACGATTCGACCCGCATACATGACGGCAACGGTGTCGCACATCTCCGCCACCACCCCAAGATCATGCGTGATGAGCAGGATGGAGGTGCCCAACTCGTCGCGCAGGTTGCGCATGAGGTCCAGAATCTGCGCCTGGATGGTGACGTCGAGGGCGGTCGTCGGCTCATCAGCAATCAGCAGGTCCGGCACGCAGGCCAGTGCCATCGCAATCATGACACGCTGGGCCTGCCCCCCCGAAATCTCATGAGGGAACGCCTTCGCGCGCGTTTCGGGGCTGGGGATGCCAACCTTCCGCAGCATCTCCACCGCGCGGTTCATGGCAACGTCTTTGCCAAGTTTCTGGTGAATCTCCATCACCTCGGCCACCTGATCCCCAATCCGAAACACCGGGTTGAGACAGCTTGTTGGCTGCTGAAAGATCATCGAGATGGCGTCGCCCCGAATGTCAATCATTTCCGATTCGCTGAGTTCAAGCAGGTCGCGCCCCTGGAACAAAATCTGCCCTGCCTCGATCTGGCCAGGGACGCCAATCAGCCGCATGATGGAGAGCGATGTGACGCTCTTGCCGCTGCCCGACTCGCCGACGATGCCTAGCACCTCGCCGCGACGAACACGAAAGTCTACGTCATTGACCGCCTTGACCACACCATCCTCGGTGTAGAAATAGGTGCGCAGGTCTTTTACCTCTAGTATGACCGGGGAGTCTGCTTCCTGGTGGGCCAAATCGCACTCCTCTTCTGGGACCGAAGCGACGGATTGCTTGACAATGGCAAAGGCGCGACATCAAGAACGGGGGGATGCCTCGTCCTTGTCGCATCTACTGACTGCCTATCTTAATGGCTATCAGAAAAACGCTCAAATCTAATGTTTGAGCCGCGGATCGAGCGCGTCGCGCAGGGCATCGCCCACATAGTTGAAGGAAAGCGATACCAGGAAGATGCACAGCCCCGGATAAAAGGCCAGCCAGGGATTGAGGAACAGGCGCTGCTGCACCCCCTGCAGCATGTTGCCCCAGGTGGGGATGGGCGGCTGGATTCCAAAGCCGAGGAAGGAGAGCGCCGCCTCCAGCACGATGATCTGACCCAGCCCCAGCGTGGCGTTCACGATGACGGGCGCGAGGGAGTTGGGGATCATGTGGCGCCGGATAATGGCCCAATCGGTCATCCCAAGGGCCTTGCTGGCCTGGGTAAAATCCTGGTTACGCAGGCTAAGCACCTCGGCACGCACCAGGCGCGTCGCGCCCGTCCATCCGAGCGCGATGAGGATAACGATGATGATTACCGCGCTGGACCACTCCCGCGGAAGCCCAGGGACCTGGAAACTGCGCAGGATCGCGGAAAAGAAGAGGAGCATGGGCAGGAGGGGGAGGGTGAGGATCACATCCACAAAGCGCTGAACAAGGGCGTCCACCCAGCTTCCGTAGTAGCCCGATATGGCACCGACCACGGTGCCGATGGTCTCAGTGAAAAAGTTGACGGTCAGCGTGACGAAAAGCGAGATGCGCGCCGCGTAAAGGAGGCGACTGAGTACGTCGCGGCCCAGATCATCGGTGCCCAATGGATGGGCAGGGGAAGGGTTAGACCAGGAGGGGGCCAGAAACTGGCGAAGGGGGTTGTAGGGAGCAATCACTTCTGCCAGGATGGCAGCCAGAATGAAGAGGAAGATGATTGCCAGCCCAGCCAGGGCAAGCTTGTGCCGGATAAAGCGGCGAGCAACGAGTTTGATAGGGCTTTCGATGTCAGAGGATTCGAGCGGATCAAGCCTCAACTCGGCTACTGCCATAAGGGTCTCCTTCAGACTGCGATCATTGGTCTAAGGACAGCGTGGCATAAGTTTGCTGGCGCGTTGTAGCAAGCCATGGCTTCTCTCGCCCCCACCGCGCGGGGGCGAGGCATAGCCGAGGGAATCAGGCAACGCCCTTTTGCGCCCTTGCTAGCTAAATCGGATGCGCGGGTCCACCATGGTGTAGAGGATGTCCCCGAGCAGGGTGGCAATAACGGTCAGCACCGCCGAGATGAAGAGGAAGGCCTGTGCAACGGGATAGTCATTGGAGCCAAGGGCGCGAATGAAGAGTTGGCCCATGCCCAGCCAGTTGAAGATGGTTTCTGTAATGACGGCACCGCCGAAGATGCCAGGGATGGCAAAGACAACGATGGTGATGAGCGGAATCAGGGCGTTGCGGAGCGCGTGCTTGTATATCACCACGCGCTCAATCAGCCCCTTGGAACGGGCAGTGCGTACATAATCCTGGCGCAGCACCTCCAGCATGGACGCCCGCATGAAACGGCTCCACTGGGCGATGGAAAGCAGGCTCAAAACGATAGCAGGGAGGATCAGATGGATGGCGGTATCCATCCAGGTCTTGGGGCTAACATTCAGAGCGGCATGCAGGCTTCCCGGCAGGGGCGCACGCACCAGGGAAACGTTGCCCGTCGGTAGGTAGGGCAGGTCGGTAAATTTATACCAGAGGGACTGGTTGCCCCCGAAGAGCAGGATCATCATCAGGCCAAACCAGAAGACGGGCATGGCCGATCCAAAGAAGGCGAAGGTGGTCATCAGATAGTCGGTGCGACTGTACTGATGAACAGCGGAGTAGATTCCCACTGGGACGGCAATCGTCAGCGAGATAAGAATCGCGAGGCCGGATAGAAGCACTGTGTTTCGCAGGCGGCTGCCCAACACGGAGGCAACGCTGGAGCCCTGCGCCACCGACCAACTGGTGCCAAAATCCAGGCGGATGACTCCCTTGCCGCACCGCTCCTCGTTTTCTTGGCAGATGGGGCGCTGTAGATGCGCTTGCCCTACTTGATCCAGCCAATCCTCCCCACTAAACCAGGCCACAAAGCCCCAGACCGGCCCACGATGCAGCCCCATGTGCTCTGCAATTCGCTGAATTTGTGCCTCGCTCAGCCGAGATTTGGGGTCCGCTCCCATGTTCAGCCCTGCCAGCGGCCCACCCGGAGCCAGGTAGAGGAAGAAATAAATCAACATGGATGAGAGAACGATCACGCCGACCATCTGGATCATGCGCCGGATCAGATAGGCAACCATCAGCAGCCTCCGCGTGGGATATGCAGGTCAGAGACGATCCACGCGCCCTTGTCAAGCGGCTGTGAGGGGGTGCGAATCGCGTGTCAGATGAGTCGGTGGGCGTGGGATCAGGGTTTCCAGGCTAGCGGCTCGGGCGGCGGGCACCCCGCCAACGAGTCGCCACTCTGCAAGCCCCGATGGGAAGGAAGAGCAGGATGGTGGCGCAGGGCTACGCCACCATCCTGCCTCTCATGTCAGCAGACCGATCTTACTGGCCCATCTCGATGTCGAAGTTCTCGACGTTCCAGAGTTCCGAGTTGATGGTCGGGTCCATCTCGACCCCCACTACGCCGGGGCGGACAACGGCTACCTTCGCACGGGCAAACAGCGTGATGCTGGGAAGCTCCTCGGTGAAGATTCGCATGGCCGCAGCGTGCTGCTCGGCTTTCACGTCCTCATCCAGCGTGCCGGTGGCTTCGTTGCAGGCCGCATCGAAGTCAGGGTTGTTCCAGCCCGTGTTGTTCTGGAGGCCCCAGCCCAGCTCCTCGCTCGGAATCTGCGTGCTCAGGTACAGGTTGCAGGGCGGCTCGACGCCGGTCAACCAGGCAAACTCGCCCATGTCGTACTTGCGACCGAAGACGAGGCCATCCGGACCATCCGCGAAGTACTCGGAGCCAACCAGCTCGATCTCAGTCTCGATCATGCAGTTGGTGATGAGCTGCTCCTGAACGATCTGGGTCACCGCCTCACGCAGCGGGTTCTGCCGCGTGCTGTGGATGAAACTCAACGTCTGGCCGTCCTTGTCCAGGATGCCATCCCCATCGGTGTCCGTCCAGCCGAGCCCAGCCAGCAACTCCAGGCCACCGGCGGGGTCGTGCTCGTAGATGACTACGGCATCATCGCCAGGGTAGAGCGGATGGTCGGAAGCGGTGTAGGTGTGCTGGACGAAAGCGGCACCGTTGGTCGCGCCGTCCACGATGGCCTGGCGATCAATGCAGTGCGCGATCGCGCGGCGGAAATCTACGTTCTGGAAGAGCAGGCCGCCCTCGCTATCCGTCAGGGTGGCCGAAGCGCCCGTGTAGCCCTCGACAGGCAACAGGTTGAAGTCGAGGTGCTCGTAGACCGTACCAGCGACATCAATCACTTCCATCAGACCCTGCTCTTCGAAACCGCGAATCAGCGGCAACGATCCCTCGAAGGCAGCGTCCTGGGTGCCCAGGTCGCACTCGCCCGAGGCCAGCTGTGCCACCAACTGGTTGGTGTCCCCGACAAAGCGGAAGATCAGCTGATCCAGCGGCGGGGTGCCCTTAGCGTAATTGGGGTTGGGGGAGAGGGTCATGCTCTCGCCAGCGACCCACTCGTCGAGTGCGTAAGCACCGTAGCTAAGCGGATCGCGGTTGACGGACTCATCCTCCTGAAGCTCGACCACGCTCATCCCCTCGAGCAGGTGGGCAGGTACCGGATCCCAAATGTTGACGAAGTAGGTACCATCGGCGTAGCCGGGCATGCCCATCCACTCGATCGTGCGCTCGTCCACCGCCGTGTAGGAAGCGGAGCGATCCGCTACATACTTGTCAGCACCGGTATAGTTCGCATCGCGCGCGACATTGAAGGCGAAGACCGAATCTTCAGCCGTGACAGGCTCGCCATCTTCCCAGGTCAGCCCTTCAATGAGCATCCACTGGGCGGTGGTCTGAACGGCAGTCAACTCCTCACCGTTGTACCCCTCGACCGTGATGGGGTCACCTTCCAACTGATTCAACTGGAAGGTCTCGGTCATACCAGAGGTCAGCGTGATGACACTATCGGTCGAGACATCGTAGACAAGGTCGCCCTCGCCCACCGTCACTTCTTCGCGTGTGGCATCGCCATCATCGAAGTTGGGCAGCTTCTCGACCAGGTTGGCCTGGTAGCCATACTGACCCGTGTCAATCATCGGCTCCTGCACAGCTTCCAGAACGGCGGAGGCTACCAGGGCGCTTTCGCCCCAGAAAAGGGTTTCTGGCTCCTGGGCCATGCAGACCACGAAGGTCTTGGGGCCGGTTACCACGGGCTCTGGCGTCGCCGTGACGATCAACTCGACTACCTGCGTCTGGATGACCTCGATGGTTTCACCCTCGACAATCTGAGTCACCACGGCAGTCACAACCGTCTCGATGGTTTGGGTCTCTGGCTGAGCCCCGCCCCCACACGCTGCCAGGACCATTACCAGGCCAAGCAACATCCCTACAAGCAACAGCAATCGTCTCATTTTCTCCTCCTGAAACAGAGAGACAGACAAACAATAAGAACGCCCACCTCTGTAAGAGAGCGCCTTTGAACTGCCCTGCCCTGAGCAGCCAATGCGAAGATCTAGTACCGAGGCGGTATCGTCCGTGGAACCGGACGGCTTCCGGCTAGACCTATAGTACCATAGGCTAATAGGGGCCGCAACTAGCCGTCTATTAGTCTATACATGCTATGGGGCGGCTCGGTTCACAGCCTATGGAGCGGGATGAGAGGTAGCTGCGAGATCAACAAACCGTGCCCCGAACCAAGTCTATCCCTGGCAGGTATTGGCTTGCACAAGATCCGTGCCTATACTTCTGATGCTAATTGATTCTTAGCCCGACTATACGATGAGGACCATGATCCGATCGCGCCGTTCGCACCGAATTGCCGCCCTGCTGGGGATAGGGCTCTTTCTGCTGGGGGTGGCCCTGGCTGAGGCGATTCCGTCAGGGCCAGGCATGCATGTCACCCCCTCGGTAAGCCTGAGCGGGGCGGACGAGGACGATGTGGCGGAGGTCTATAGGCTGTATTGTTCTACATGCCACGGCGATGTGGGGCAGGGGCTGACAGATGAGTGGCGCAGCACTCACTTCCCGCCCAGCAAGCAGAACTGCTGGCAATCCAAATGCCACACCTATAACCACGATCCCGGCGGCTTTATCTTTCCCAAAGAAGTGCCTGCCATCGTGGGGACGGAGGCACTCACCAAGTTCGCTACAGCACAAGAGCTCTACGGCTTTATTCGCGCCGCGATGCCCTACTACGCGCCTGGCCTCCTCTCCGACACGCAATATCGCGAGTTGACCATCTATCTGGTTGAGGCGAACTATCGCGCGCGCAATCTTTCCTTGCCAGAGCAGATGCCAGAAGAGTTGGCGGCCATGCCGCTACAAACTGGCGCGCAAGGGGTAACACTTGCCAGCGAGCCCACCGCACCGAACCCACCCGTAGCCCTGGCGGCCCTGGCGGCCCTGGCGGGATTGGGTGGGATCGGTGGTGTGTGGCGGCGTGCCCGCCAGCGGTCATCCCATCACTGACGCATGCGCGGGTCGAACACGTCGCGCAGGCCGTCGCCTAGAAAGTTAAAGGCGAGCACCGTCAGCGTCAGCGCCACGCTGGGGGCCAAGATCAGGTGCGGGGAGGAGCGCAAGGCTTTGTACCCTTCCTGAAGCATGATGCCCCAACTGGCGGTAGGGGCATCCACCCCAAGACCTATGAAACTGAGGAAGGCCTCTGTCAGGATGTAGCCTGGAATGGCCAGCGTTTCCGCCACAATGCACGGCCCCATGATGTTGGGGAGCAAGTGCTTGAAGATGATGCGTGAAGGCTTGGAGCCTACAGCGTGGGCGGCCTCTACAAACTCCTGGCGCTTGTAGGAAAGGGTTTGACCGCGAGCGATGCGGGCCATCCCCAGCCAGTTCAGCGCGCCGAGCGCCACAAACAGGAAGAAGAGCCCTCCCAAGGACTGGTTGATAGCCAGGATAGTTCCCACCACCCCCGATACATCGCCCTGCCGCGCAATCGCCTTGAAGTAGACCTGCAGCAGAATCACGATGATGATGATCGGCAGACCGTAAAGAAAATCCACGATGCGCATCATCAGATCATCTACACGCCCCCCCGCATACCCAGCAATCAGACCATACGCTAGACCGATGATGAGGCTCACGAAGGAGGCGATAAACGCCACCGCGAGGGAGACGCGCGCCCCATAAATCGTGCGAGAAAGGATGTCCCGCCCCAGAGTATCGGCCCCGGCCCAATACGTGAAGCCTTCCAGGGAAGGGTTTTCGGATTGCGCGCCGATCAAGGCACCGTTGTCCTGCAGGGTCTGCTTGGCATAGGCAGGGGTCCGCTCGACCTGCTCCCCATAGCCCTGAAGGACGAAGGGGTTGATCACCTCTGCCATAATAGCGACCAGCATCAGGAAGAGGATGAAGATCATGCTGATAACCGCCACCGGATTTTTCAGGAGGCGCCGTGTCGCGTCCATCCACGGGCTACGTGGGCGGGTGGTGGTAAGCACCTTGACAGACTGTTCGGCAACGGCCATGGTTCACCTCGTCTTCGTTGATGGTCGAAAGCACCCTATGGGGTGGCTTGCTGAAAAGCTAGCGTCACATCAATCGTGCCGCACTGCGCTCTAGTCGAAGCGAATGCGAGGGTCGAGCCAGCCATAGGCAACGTCTACCATTAGGTTGGCAACAACCAGGATCACACCGTAGACCACCGAAACGCCCTGGATGACCGTGTAATCGCGGTTGGTAATGCTTTCGACGAAGAACTTGCCCATGCCGGGGATGGCAAAGATCAACTCGATGACGAAGGTGCCGGTCACGACTGCGGCAAGCAGGGGCCCCAGAATCGTTACGACCGGGATGAGGCTATTCTTGAGCGCGTGACGGATGATGACCACCCGCTCGTTCAGACCTTTGGCGCGTGCGGTGCGGATGTAGTCCTCGCGGATGACCTGCAACAGGCTGCCTCGCGTCAGCCGTGCTATGCTGGCGGACATGCCGGTGCCGAGGGCAACCACTGGCAGGAGCGCATGGCTGAAAAAGTCTCCAGTCAGCGGTGGGATAAACCCAAGGAAGAAGGGCGGGAGCGCCCCCCACTGGGCAACCGGCAGCCACCCTAACTCTACAGCAAACAGCCAGATGAGCAGGGGCCCGATGACCATACTTGGCACAGAAAGACCAAGGACGGCGACGAAACTAGCCAGGTAATCAACCCAGGTGTTCTGCTTGAGCGCAGACAACACCCCTGCCGGAACCCCGATCAGGAGGGCCAGCAGGATCGAGAGGACGCCCAATTGTAGGGAGACGGGGAACGAGTCCCCCACGATGGTGTTCACGCTTCTGCCGCGCAGCTTCATGGAAGGGCCAAGGTCGCCGCGAATGAGCCCGCGCGAGACACCGAGCTGGTAGGTCTCCAGCACAGCATCGCAGCCCGGCAGAACGCCCGCTACCCGGCAGATCCCGCCCGTGATGTCATCGCCCAGCACATAGGAGCTGAACTGCCACGGGAGCGACCAATCCAGATGATTTTTGCGCTCCAGGTTCTGGCGCACGCTCTCGGGCATGCTCCGATCGCCCACAAAGTCGAAGGGACCGGCGGGCAGGGAGCGAATCAGCAAAAAGACGGAGAGGGCGAGCATCAGGATAACGGGGATGGACCAGAGGATCCGGCGGATAACAAAGGCAATCATCGGCGTCTCTCCTTCACGTTATGCGGGATAGGGGACGAGGCTGCAAAAGTGTCCAAAACGAAAGGGGAAGCCGTCGGTTCTAACTAAAGAAAGGGTAGCCCTGCCGCCCCAGGATAAATCCTGGGGCGGCAGGCGCGATGGTGAGCTTACTGGCCCATCATCTCAGCCTTGGCATCCCAGTCAATGTCCCAGAGATACCAGAGGTTGTTACCACCCACGATCGGCGCCGAATTAACGTAGGGGCGCAGAACGCGAACGTTGGTGTAGTAGTAGATGGGGGCGATGGCCGCCTCGTCTTCCACCAGGATCGTCTCGGCCTGCGCGTACAGTTCCTCGCGGGTGGCGGGGTCCTGCTCCGTCGCTGCCTGCGTGATCAGTGCGTCAAACTCCTCGTTGGCAAACATCGCCGAGTTGTTGCCGGACGCGCTGTTGAACACGTCGTTCACCCAGTTATTCTGGTCGGGGTAGTCCATGCACCAGCCGAGCCGATACACATTGGGCTTGCCCTCAACCGGGGCCGTGGGGTCAATCGTGTCCAGGTAGACACCCCACTCCTGGTTCTCGATGGTGATGTTCGCTTCGGGGAAGGCTTCCTGCCACATCGCCTGGACTGCCTGGGCGATGGTTGCGTGGGCTTCCGATGTGTTGTGCATCATCAGCAGGTCAAGCCCGGCACCGTTGGGGTAGCCGGCCTCTTCCATCCAGGCCTGGGCCTGGCTAAGCTGCTCACCGAAGTCTTCCATGACCATCCACTCGCCCACATCGTCATTATCGGCAGCGGTGCCGAAGATTCCTGGGGGCGCAAAGCTGTGGGCAGGCAACTGGCCGCCCTTGGTCACGTTCTCGATCAGGCTGGTGCGATCCATAGCAGCCGAGAGGGCGCGGCGAACCAGCGGATCATCGGTGGGCGCCTTCTGAGTGACGAAGCCGTAGTAGTAGGTGCAGGCGGCTGGCGAAACATCCAACTGCTCGCCCAACTCAGCGTCGGAGCGGATTCGGTCCAGATCGGCGATGGGGGCCTGCGTCGTGTCCAGGTCACCGGCCTCGTAAAGCGAGAAGGCGGTGGACTCTTCCACGATAATCGGCGCCACGATGCGGTCAATGTTGACCTGATCGGCCTCGAAGTAGAACGGATTCTTTTCCAGCGTCAACTCCGCGTTGTGAATCCACGAGGTCAGCGCGAAAGGACCACAGTTCCAGATACGCCCGGCCTCAGTCCAACCCTCGCCCCACTGCTCAATCACTTCTTGCGGCTGGGCAAAGGTGTGGATCAGCGCCGAGAAGGCGGGCGCAAAGCCGTACGGCTCGACGAAGGTAACTTCCAGCGTGGTGTCGTCCACTGCATTGACACCTACGGCATCGCCCAGGGCGGCAAAGTCCTCTGCGGCGGGGTCACCCGTGTTGTAGGCTTCCGCACCGGCAATCACGTAGTAGACGTACGCATAGTCCGCCGCCGTTTCAGGGTTCAGCGTGCGGCGGATGCCGTAGGCAAAGTCCTGTGCCGTGACGGGGCGCTGCTCTTCAATCTCGCCCGACTGCGGGTTGTAGGCCACCCACATCACGTCATCGCGCAGATTGAAGGTGTAGGTCAGCCCGTCCTCGGAAGGCGTCCACTCCGTGGCAACCCAGGGCATGACTTCCAGGCTCTCCGGGTCAAAGCGGCTCAGACCGCACATCGTATTGCTGATGATGTCCACCGAGGTGGTGTCCGTAGCAATCGAGGGGTCAAGGCTCGGTGGCTCGGAGCCAACGCGAACGTTGAGCGTTCGCACGCTCATCTCTTCCATCTCTGCCTCGGACGGGGTGGCGGTGACGATGCGCTCAACTTCCTGCTCGACCACCTGGGTGACCACCCGCTCCTCACCCTCGACCGTCACTTCGACAACCTGCGTGACTATCTCACGGATAACCTCCGGTTCGGGCTGCTCGGCTGCCTGTTGGCCACCACAGGCCAGCAGCAGCAGGGTAAACACAAGAAGCATTCCGGTTAACAGTAATTTCTTCACTCTTCTCCTCCTGAACGTTGATTAAATGATCGGCATGTCGTTATGGTTGGACGTAGCGCCTGTTGCACTTTATCTAGGGGTCTCCTCCTTTCTTGTCCATCAAACGTCTCGGCACGTCACCTTGATGGTAAGCGGCAATGCCAGATCCTGTCACGGCTTTCACTTAGTCCAGCAAAGCCTTTTGATCTTAGCATCAATCCCTGAACTTGCTAGGCGCGTAGAGCCCTCCTACCTCTTACTACCCGTCCCGCCTGCACCGGGTTCAATTTTGGCACAGTGCGCGGGGGGTTGTGGGGGAGGCGGCGCTACTCGACCAGATGGCAGGCTGTCCAGTGGCCAGATGTAATCTCGCGGAATTCTGGATCCACTTCCTTGCATATATCTACAGCGACAGGGCAACGCGTGTTGAAGTTGCAGCCGGGCGGAGGGTTGACAGGGCTGGGCACGTCACCCTTCAAAATCACGCGCTCGCGGGTCGCCTCAATCTCCGGGTCAGGAATGGGAATAGCGGACAGCAGCGCCTGCGTGTACGGGTGGAGCGGGTTCTCGTACAGCTCGATACGATCCGCCAACTCTACTACCTTGCCAAGATACATCACCGCCACGCGGTCGGAGATGTGGCGCACCACGCTAAGGTCATGAGCGATGAACAGGTAGGTGAGGCCAAACTGCGCCTGCAGATCTTCCATCAGGTTGATCACCTGCGCCTGGATGGAAACGTCCAGCGCGGAGATCGGCTCATCGCAGACTATAAAATCGGGGTTGGCGCTGAGCGCACGGGCGATGCCGATGCGCTGCCGCTGACCGCCGGAAAACTCGTGCGGGTAGCGATTGACGAAGTAGGGATTTAGCCCGACAACTTGAAGCAGTTCCTGTACCCGTTCCCGTTTCTCCTTGCCCTTGGCGATCCCATGCACCTCCAGCGGCTCGCCGACGATGTCGCCCACCAGCATGCGCGGGTTGAGCGAGGCGTAGGGGTCCTGGAAGATCATCTGCATGTGGCGCCGCATGCCACGTAGCTCCCCGCCGCCCAGTTGTGTGAGATCCCTGCCCTTGAAAAAGACGTTGCCCGCTGTGGGGCGGTACAGTTGCAGGATAGCGCGTCCGGTAGTGCTTTTGCCGCAGCCCGACTCGCCCACCAGCCCCAACGTCTCGCCCCGCTGAATCGTAAAGTCCAGCCCATCTACTGCCTTCACATCCCCGACATGCTGCGAAAATACTACCCCCTTGGTGATCGGGAAGTACATGCGCAACCCTTCCACCCGGACGAGGGGCTCCTCATCAGCAGGGGACGATCCATTTGTCTTAAGTTCAGCCATACTCTCCTCCGCAGTCCAGGGTAGCAAGTGAATGGGCGCGGGCTACTTGTGTGCCGACGCGTGATGGGCGGCCAGAATCTCTGCCCCCTCTGGCTTGACCCAGCACGCCACCAGGTGTTCCGGCCCCACCGCCTCCAGGGGCGGATCCTCATCGCATTTTTCAATGGCGAAGGGGCAGCGCGGCTTGAAGGGGCATCCGGTCGGGTAGTTGACAAGATCCGGCGGCACCCCTTCGACCGGCTGGAGTCGCTCGCGTCGGCGCTCGTCCAGGCGCGGGATGCTTCGCAGCAGGCCAATGGTGTAGGGATGGCGCGGGTTCTTGTAAAGCGGCATCAGGGGCGCGCTTTCTACGATCTGCCCTGCATACATCACCTGTAACGCGATCCGCCAGGCTGGCCAGCAACGACATGTCGTGGGTAATCCAGATCATCGCCATGCCGATTTCACTGCGCAACTGCTTCACCAGGTCTACAATCTGCGCCTGAATGGTCACATCCAGGGCGGTGGTCGGCTCGTCCGCGATCAGCAGTTGGGGTCGCAGGCCAGGCCGATGGCGATCATCACGCGCTGGCGCATACCGCCCGAAAACTGATGGGGGTAGTTATTGATGCGCTCCGCTGCCGCCGGGATGCCTACCATGCGCAGCAGTTCAACAGCACGGTCATTGGCCTCCTTGCTATTTAGCTTCATGTGGAGTTCCAGGGCCTCGGTGATCTGGCGCCTGACCGTGAGCACGGGGTTGAGCGAGGTCATGGGGTCCTGAAAGATCATGGCCATGTCGTTGCCACGGATCTCCCGCATCTCGTCCTGGCTCAGCTTCAGCAGATCGCGTCCCTGAAAGAGGGCCTGCCCCCCTGTAATCTTGCCAGGGGGCGTGGCGATAAGCCGCATGATGGTGAGCATGGTAACGCTCTTGCCCGACCCCGACTCGCCCACCACCCCCAACGTCTCGCCTTCTTTCACATGAAAAGAAACGTCGTTGACGGCTTTGACAACCCCGCCTTCTGTAAAGAAGCGGGTTTGAAGATTTTTCACGTCCAGAATGGTGGCCATAAATTCAACTCCGCGTGAGGGAAGGGGAGTAGGGGGGTCCGAGACGAGCATCGTCGCTAGGAGGGGCACCGTCAGGCGGACGAACCCCGACCGCCCCACACATCGCAAGCGGGTTGACGGAGGCATAACGGCGCCTCCGTGGGAGGGTTCGATACGAATAGAGACGGTGGGTGATCATAGAAGTGTGCGGGTCTTCCTCGTCAATCGCTAGACAGGGATTTTATATAAGGCTCCGGCTGCCCCTACTTGAACCATGTTCGGGTCGAAGTGCTTTGCCCTGCCCTGAATATTCTAGCTGTAACGAGATCCAACGACATGCCCCAAAGCCAGTATTGACCTTATGCAGGAAGGCTCTAACAGGGTGAGATGGATCACTTCGTTAGTGTAGCAACATTCGCACCAGCGACAACCGCCCTAGCCGCCTAGCGCCCTATTCGCCGCTACGATGTGCCCCTCTTTTAGCCCTGTAAGGCCTCGTTGAGACCATCGCCTACAAAGTTGAAGGCAAAGACAAGGGCGCCCACCACAAAGCCGGGGGCCCACACCAGCCAGGGGGCGGACAGCGAGCGCCAGAACTCGAAGTTACTGAAGATCATAGCTCCCCAACTCGCCGTCGGGGGCTGGATGCCGATGCCAAAGAAGCTGAGCGTGGATTCAGCCAGGATCGCCCCCCCCAACCCCATGCTGACGGAAACGACGATGGGGGTGAGGGCATTTGGGAGGAGGTGGCGGGTGAGGACACCCCACGGGGAAACCCCTATGGCATGCGCTGCCTCGACAAAGGGCTGCTCGCGCAGCGAAAGGATTTGCCCCCGCACCAGGCGCGCGAGCCCTGGCCACCCCACCATGCTCAGCGCGGCGACGACTACGAAAAACTCGGCGTACCCGCTGCGGACTAGCGGTTTCAGCGCCTCGTACTGCATCAGCGAGGCCTCGAGCCTTGGCTGCACCGCCGAGGCGATGAGGATCGCAAAGAGCAGGCCCGGAAAGGCGAAGAGCACGTCACTGATGCGCATGATAACAGCATCCACCCAACCGCCAAAATATCCCGCCGCACTGCCCAGCACCAGCCCGAGCGCCAGCCCGAGCACAACCGTCGCAGGGGCAATGATGAGGGCAGTGCGTGCGCCCCAGATTATTCGGCTGAACTGGTCTCGTCCGACGCGGTCGGTGCCGAGGGGGTGCGCCAAACTCGGGGCGGCCTCGGCATTGGCCAGGTTCTGCTCGGTGTAGGAGTAGGGGGCCAGCCAGGACGCGAACAGCCCCACGAACACGAAGATGCAGATGACGATCAGCCCGACGACTGCCAGAATGTTTCGGCTAAAGCGGCGCCAGAACGCCAGCCAGTTCGCGCGGCGCGTGGCGAAGCGGTCACTCAGCACGGCAGACGGAGACGTCAAGATAATATCGCTCATAGCTCTTTCAGCTCATGCCTTGAAGATATGCGGCTCGCTCCACTCACGGGACGCTCGAGACCTGAGCCACCGCCTGCGCCTGGCGGGTGGCCAGGTCGTCCGGATGGGTGACGGTCATCGTCAGGTCGCGGAGGCAGCCATCGGCCAGTCCGTAGATCAGGCCATGCACCGCCAAGGTTTGGCCGCGCTGCCAGGCACCCTGGACAAGGGTGGTCTGGCAAACGTTCACCACCTGCTCGATCACGTTCAACTCGCACAATCGCCGAAGCCGAGCATCATCGTCCGGGCACGCAGCGAGGAGGGCAGCATGTTTGTTGCGGATGTCCTGCACATGGCGCAGCCAGTTATCAATCAGGCCAAACGACAGATCGTGCAGGGCCGCGGCCACCCCCCCGCAGCCGTAGTGGCCGCAGACGATAATATGCTGCACCTGCAACACCTCTACAGCATAATGGAGCACGGCGAGACAGTTCAGATCGGAGTGGACAACGATATTGGCGACGTTACGGTGAACGAACATGTCGCCGGGGGTCAAATCCACCAGTTGTGTTGCGGGCACCCGGCTGTCCGAGCAGCCTATCCACAGGTAAGCCGGCGACTGCTGGACAACGAGTCGCTGGAAAAACTCGGGGTCCTGCTCGGTCATCCGAGCGGCCCAGGCATGGTTTTGGGCCAGTAACCCTGTCACATCGTCCATCCTACTCCCCCTAGCTCAACCCACAAAGAAGGCCACGCGCCCCCCTTCGCCCAGCACCGTCAACCTGACTCGGTTCAACTATAGCGAATGCGCGGATCCAGAAAGACGTACAGCACGTCCACCAGAAGCGTTGTCGCGGCGTAGGCGACGGCGATGAGCAGGGTGAGCGCCATGATGATGGGATAGTCGCGCGCGTAAAAGGCGGAGACCGCCAGCCGCCCAATCCCCGGAATCCCAAGCAGGGTCTCCGTGATAAAGGCACCGCTGACCAACCCCCCCAACATCAGCCCGAAGATGGTCAGGAGGGGAATCATGGCGTTGCGCATGGCATGCACGAAGATCACCGTGAATTCGGATAGCCCCTTGGCGCGCGCCGTGCGCACGTAGTCGGCATCCAGCACCGCGCTAAGGTTGGCTCGCGTCTGACGGGCGTAAACAGCAAGCGGGCCGGTGGCGAGGACGACGATGGGCAGGATAGCCTTCGGGCTAAACAGCCCATCCCATCCCACGCCCACCAATCGAAGCTGCGCGATGAAGAGCCACATGAGGATGGGAAGGATGACGAAGGTCGGGAAAGAGATGCCCGCCACCGCCCCTGCCATGGTCAGGTAATCGAGGAAGGTGTTGCGGAAGAGCGCAGCGATGACCCCGAGCGGGACACCAATCAGGGCCCCCACCACCAACGCCACGAGGTTCAATTGGACACTTACCAGAAGGCCACTGGCTATCAGGTCGCGTACAGGCTTGCCAGGGAAGAGTGTCAGACTCTCGCCCAGGTCCCCGCGCATAGCACTTCCCACATAGTCCAGGTACTGTACAGTAAAGGGCCGATCCAACCCCAGTTCAGCGCGCAGGCGCGCCACCGTCTCCGGGTTGTTACGCATTCCCAGGCGTTGCTGCACAGGATCGCCCGGCCCATAGAAGCCGATGGCGAATGTCAGAAACGCGATGATGAGCAGAAGAAACGGAAACCACAACAGGCGACGAATCAGGTATTTCAGCATAGCTCAAGGGGGTGTAGGGGCGGGAAAGCAGGCCAGTGCGGGGCGCGTCCCCGCACTGGCCTGCTTGAACTTGCTCACTGCTCGATGGTGATGTACTTGAGGGTCGGAACGATGGTGGGCGGGAACAAGAAATCGTTCACCCACGGCTTGACGAGGATGTAGCCCTTATTGAACCAGAGCGGCACCCAGGCTCCCTCATTCACAATGCGCTCCTCGGCCTGTCGGTACACCTCCATCCGTGCGGCCTCGTCCTGCTCCACCCGCGCGGCCTCCAGCAGGGCATCTACCTCGGGGTTGCAGTAGCCAGTGCGGTTGTCCAGGCTATCGCAGTGAAAGTGAATGTCGAGGAAGTTCTGCGGGTCCGGATAGTCCGCGATCCACCCTATGCTGAACGCCTGGTAGGGGTTGGGGCGGCGGCTTATATCGAAGAGGAAGGTGGCCCACTCCGTTTGCTCGATGGAGACGGAGACGCCGAGGTTCTGGTTCCACATTTCCACGATGGCCTCGACCTGCTCGCTCACAGCGCCGCCGCCCGCCCCGGTTACATGCAGGGTGATGTCGGGAAGGGCGTCCGGCCCCCCATAGGTGGACTGGGTGAGCAACGCCTGGGCGCGCGCCACGTCGAAGCGCAACCCCTGCAAGTCCGGGCTGTGGCCTGGCATACCCGGCGGGATGATGCTGTAGGCAGGGGTCACCGTATCGCGGAGCACGACATTCACCAGAGTGTCCTTGTCCACCGCCAGGTTGAACGCCTGCCGCACGAGCGGGTCATCGAACGGGGGCAACTGGGTGTTCAAGCCGATATAGCCGATGCTGAATTGCTCCACCTCGCGCACATCCGCGTTCAACTCACTAGCGGGGTCCAGGACGCGGTCCAGGTCGGAGAGGCCGACGCCTACCACATCGAGCTCGTCGGTCTCGTACATGGTCATGCCGCTACCGCCGGAAAGGATGTAACTCACACGCTCCACTGAGGGCTTGGGATCGCCGTAGTAGTTCGGGTTCGGCTCCAGCACCAACTGCTCGCCGAAGGAATACTCGGCCAGGTTGAAGGGGCCCGTCCCGTTGGGGACGCTCGACGCCCACAGGCGCCCCTCGCTCTCGACCGTCGCGCGGTCCACCACGAAGGCAGTGGGGTAGGTCAATTTGGCCAGAAAGTAGACTTTCGGCGCATCAATTTGAATTTCCAGCGTCTGGGGCGCCACGACCCGCACCCCGCTGACCTCGCCCGCTGTCCCACGCAGTTTGTCCCGACAGCCGACGATGTCGCCCAGGTAGGTATCTGACACGGGCGATTGGGTGGCCGGGTCGCAGGCACGCTCGATGGAGTACTTGAAGTCATCCGCTGTGACGGCCTTGCCATCAGCAAACGAGACATCATCGCGCAGGGTAAAGGTGTAGAGCGTGCCATCCTCGTTCGTCACCCACGAACTGGCGATGTCGGGCACAACATTGAGCTCAGGGTCCAACGTGACAAGGCCACTAAACATCTCGACGATGTAGGTGGCGGAGGTCGCATCGCTGGCCAGGGCGGGGTCCAGGGTGGGCGGGTCCGCCCCCAGCAGCACCAACTCGTTGCTACCCTTGGATACCACTGGCGGAACACCTTCCTGCGGCAGCCCTTCCCCTTCTCCTCCCATCTCCCCGCTACCGGGATCGGGCTGCTCGCCCTCCACCGGCACCGTCCCGGTGTCAGAGTTGGAGCGGAGAAAGTAGGTTCCACCCACCAGCCCGGCCCCGACCAGGCAGACGAGGGAAATCACGCAGACGCCAACGAGCGCCCCCAGCAGGATCAGCCACTTTGTTCGATTATCTTCCATTCCATTGTCCGTTCTTCAAAATCGTCTTGTCTCAGGTGCGCTCGAAACTATAGCATAGGGAAACGCCAAACGTGAAACGTTTTTCAACTGATTCCACGCTCGCTCATGGGACGGGTGAAGGGGTGGCAAGGTTGCCCTTCTGCGTCATGTCCAGCGTCCACGCCTTGATCGAGGGGCCGAGAATATGGTAGGGGGCGTGGGTCAGCCAGGGTTGGCGCAGCAGGTTGATCGCTGGATGGTAAAGCGGTGCAATCAGCGCCTCCTCTTCCACCAGCAGTTGCTCGGCTTCGGCGTACAAGGTCTGACGCACTGTGGGGTCTGGCTCCCGTGCGGCGTCTGCAAGCAGTTCGTCCAGGAGACCCGGGGCACGACGCACGGGATTGCCAAAGGGCTGGACCGTCATGGTCCCTTCCGCCAGCGACGAAGCAAGCCCTGAAGCAGACCCGCTTTCCAATGCGAAGACCTCGTAGATCCATGATTGCTCGTCCGGGTACTCCCCGCACCAACCAAGGAGCCAGACATGCGGCATCTCCCCTAGGGGGGTCGTGTTGCGAATAATCTCGGTATAGGTAGCCAGACGGTTGGGCCACCACTCCTACCTCGATTCGGAGCGTGGCACGCCACATGTCGGCTACCGCCGCCGCCACCCGGGCATGTTCCTCCCCTTCAGGGTGCATCAGCGTGAGGGAGGGGAACCCCTGCCCACCAGGATAGCCCGCCGCCGCTAGCGAGCTTTGCGCCTGCACGGCATCTTCTTCCACATTGGCTAAGGAGGTCGGCGCACCGAAGACAGTGGGGGGAGCAAAGCGGCTAGTAGCCGTAGCACTGCCCTGAAGCACGTCGGCTACGAGCCGCCCGCGGTCAATGGCAAGGGAGAGCGCACGGCGCACACGAGCATGATCCACCGGCGGTTTGACAACGGTGAAGCCATAACTTATAGCGCACCCAGTCGGCAAGGAAAGGCGCTGCGCTGCCAGGGCAGGGTCAGCCTGCAGCTGAGCCATTTGATCGGGGGGCACGCGCGCCATGTCCAGCCGCCCGCTCTGGTACAGCGCGAGCGCTTCCGAATCGGGCCGCAGCACGCCATTGACGCGCACGATGCCGACCGATGCCGCATCGTAGTAGGCTGGATTTTTGTCCAGGCGAAGGGAAACGTTTGGAATCCAGGCGCCGAGCAGAAAAGGACCGTTGGTGAGCAGTTTGGAGGGCTCTGTCCATCCCTGCCCCTCCTGTTGCACAGCTTGTTGCGGAACAGGGCGGGCGATGGGCAGGGCGAGGATGGCCGGCAAGTAAGAGGCTGGCTCCTCCAACACAAATTCCACAGTGAAGCGCTCCAGGGCACGCACCCCTACACTATCGAGGTCCGGAACCCCTTCTGTCACGCTTACCTCCTGGCATCCCTTGATGATGAAGAGGGCATGCTTAAAGGGGGTCTGAGTTTCGGGGCTGCACACGCGCTTGATGGCAAAGGCTACATCCTCTGCTGTTACCGCCCCCTGCGGCTCGCCTGACTGGGTCACCCACTGCGCGCTGTCACGCATTCGGAAGGTATAGGTCAGCCCATCCTCGCTCACATCCCACGCCAGTGCCAGGGCCGGCACTGGCTCGACGCTTTCTGGGTCGAAGACGGTCAGCCCTTCAAACAACTGGGCTGCCACTTCAATGGATGTGCGATTGGCAATCAGGGCCGGATCCAGGACGAGCGGCTCCGCGCCGAAGTTGTAATCGAGCCTCATGGGCTCCACCGTCACCGTCGCTTCTGGGGCCTCGGTTGCCTGCGGAGTGCATGCACAGAGTAGCCATACGGTTAGCATCACCAGCCCTCTTCGTCCCCAGCCCCGCATACCTACCCCTTCCGTGTCTGCTCAGGAAAAAGCAAATCATAACGGGGAGGCAGCAATGGCCAAACAAGCGGAACAGGCAAAGGGGAAGCGGAGGACGGACTGCGGCTGATTTCAAAGACAAAAGCGGGCGATGCCCGCTTTCAAAAGGCTGACGAGGGGCGCAAGCCCCCTTCTAGGGCTGAGGCCCACCAATCGTTCTGGCTTCAACCGCTAGGGGCGGCGCCTCCTCGTTCATTTCAGGCGGAGCCATCACGAGGCTTCTGGCAAGTTGGGTCTCGCCATCGGGCAACGCGCGCCCCTTCAGCAGGGGGGGAACCTGAATGGGTGCCGAGTAGACCGGCTGGGGAATGTCCTGATGCATCCAATAGTAGGCAGGCTGGACAAAGATTAGCACGGTCATGGCCAGGGCAACCGCGCTCTGGGTCAAGGGGCTGCGGCCCAACGTGTGAAGCCACGCCAGGAGTCGCACCCAGGGCGGAACATGCGGGGGGCGCTGCACCTCGTGCGCGATCCGCTCCCACACGTCGGCACTGGGCACTGCGCCCAAGCGCTCGCGCACGGCCTCGGAGATGAGGGCATCGAACGAATCGGAGGGACGGTCAGGAGGTTCCATACGCTACCAGATGGGCAACGCGCCGGTCTTCCACCAGTGAGGAGCGGAGCAACTGGCGCGCATAGAATAGCCGTGATTTGACGGTGCCGGTTGGCACCCCCAATCGCTCACCAATCTCGCGCAGCGATAACTCTTCTAGGTAGTACAGTACGATCACCAGTCGGTATTTGTCTTCGAGCATCTCGATGGCATCCCACACTGCCTGCTTCATCTCGGCGCGCTCTGCCTGGCCATCGGGTGCCAGGCGCGAGGAGGCGAGCAGGTTGGTCATCACCTCCAGGCCGGGCAAAAAAGGAGTGCGACGGCTCACCTTGTTGTAAGACAGGTTGAGGGCGATGCGGTGCAGCCAGGGCGCCAGCGAGTCCACGCTCTGGTCCACGCGGTGCAGGTTTCGATAAGCGCGCACGAAGCACTCCTGCAGCAGGTCCTCCGCTATACCACGATCCCGCACGACTGATTGAATGGTCCGAAAAACGCTGCTCGCGTGGCGCGCGTACAGGGCCTCAAACGCGCTGATATCCCCCTTCAGCGCGCGGTCCACTAACTGCACGTCGCTAGGCGCTTCCATGCATAGGCCCAAGGGACATCTCTTTCTCTCTCCTGCTCCTATTACCCCTCCAACGCGCGGAAGGTTCACGAGAGGGAAACCCCATCAGCGAGAAAAGGCTACCGACACAGTTTTACTCCTCCTGTGGCGCGCGCCAACGCAGGTCCGGCTGGCGGGCCGCGCGTGCCTCGTCCAGGCGTCCAAGCGGCGTAAGGTGCGGGGCAGAGGTAACAAGCTCGGGTTGCTCCTCGACCTCCTGCGCTATCTGCTTCATGACAGCCACAAAGCGATCCAGCGTACGCTTGGATTCGGTCTCGGTCGGCTCAATCAGCATGCACTCCTCTACGGTAAGGGGAAAATAAACGGTTGGCGCGTGGATGCCATAATCCAGCAACCGCTTGGCGACATCCAGCGTGCGAACGGGATGATCGAGGTGGCTCGTCTTTTCTTTGAGCCATTTGGAGGTAAAGATCACCTCGTGCTTGCAGGTGCGGTCGAACGGAAGATGGAAATGACCGCGGAGTTGCTCCTTTATATAGTTTGCGTTGAGCACCGCTGTACGACTCATATCTTCCAGGCCATCCTTGCCCAACGTGCGCATGTACACGAAGGCGCGCACCATGTTGTTGAAGTTACCGTAGAAGGCGCGCACCCGCCCGACGCTGTCGGGGCGATCGTGATCAAAGTAGAAGGCTCCGTCCGCGCCCCTCGCGACAAGCGGGACGGGCAGGAAGCGTGCTAAATCTTCGCGCACGGCGGTCGCCCCCGCGCCGGGCCCCCCGCCGCCATGCGGAACGGTCATCGTCTTATGTAAATTATAGTGCAGGATGTCCATGCCCAGATCGCCGGGGCGCGCCACGCCCACCATCGCGTTCATGTTAGCCCCGTCCATGTAGATCAGCCCGCCCTGCTCGTGGACGATCTCGGCCACCTGAAGGATGTTTTCCTCAAAGACGCCAAGCGTGGAAGGGTTGGTGATCATCAGCCCGGCCACCTCCTCGCTCATCGCGGCACGCAGGGCAGCCAGGTCCACGTTGCCATCGGCCCCCGTGGGAATCTCACGCGTGGTGTAGCCCACCATCGCCGCCGTGGCCGGGTTCGTGCCATGCGCGGAATCGGGGACCAGGATCACCTGGCGCGGGTGCCCCCGCGATTCGTGGTAGGCAAGGATGATCAAGGCACCGGTTAGCTCGCCGTGCGCGCCCGCACTCGGTTGGAGCGTGACGCCCGGCAAACCCGCGATCTCGCCCAGCCACGTTTGAAGCTCCCACATGAGCTCCAGCGCACCCTGGATGGTGGCCGGGTCCTGGTAGGGGTGCAGGTCCTGGAAGCCGGAAAGGTTGGCGATGGCATCGTTCACCTTCGGGTTGTACTTCATGGTGCAGGAGCCGAGGGGATAAAAGCCTATGTCAATAGCAAAGTTTTTCTGCGAAAGGCGCGTGAAGTGGCGCACCATCTCCAGCTCGGACACTTCTGGCAGGTTGAGGGACGCCTCGCGGCGCAAGCCGGCGGGTAGCTCTGTTTCCGGCACATCCAGCGCTGGAAATTCCACCCCGCGGCGCCCGGGCTCGCTTCGCTCGAAGATGAGCCCGGCTTCTGCCACCATCCCTGTTGGTTCAATCGTCATAGCATGCTCCCGTTGTTATAGGTTTAGCGCCCGCTGCGCCGCTGCCAGGCCCGCGCCCAGCTCTATCGGCGCGCCCGCCGCCTGAAGGCCCTGCTCGATGGCACCGATGGTGGCAAGGGCATCGTTGGGTCGAATCGCGCCCATATGACCGATGCGGAAATAGCGCGCCCTAATTTCCGGGTGTAGCCCGCCGGCCAGCACAGCGCCCGCCTGGGCGATGCGCGGCAGCACGCTGGCTTCCACGCCCTCCGGATAGTAGAGTGCGCTCAGGGTGTTGGCCATCAGGTCGGGGCGCGCGGGAACGGATTCCAACCCTAGCGCGGCCCATGCGGCGCGAAAGGAGCCCGCGACCCGCTCGTGCCGCGCCCACACCGCCTCCATCCCTTCCGCCAGAATGTGCCCCAGGGAAACCTCCAGTGCGTAAATCAGGTTGACCGGCGGCGTACCGAAATAGGCAGGTCGCTCCTCCTCGTAGGCGCGCATGATGGGGAGCCATTCGCCCCAATCACAATAAACGGCGCGCACGGGCTCGCGGCGCGCCTGCCAGCGCTCCAACGCACGCTGGCTCGCCATCAGGATGGCCAACCCGGGCGGCACCCCCACGGCTTTCTGCGAGGCAGTCAGGTAAACATCTGCCCCCCACGCTTCCTGCTCGAAGCGCTCGCCCGCGGTGGCACAGACGCCATCGAAGATGCTCAACACATCATGCTCGCGGGCCAGGCGGGCCAGCGGCTCCGCGGCCACCCGCACGCCGGTGGAGGTGTCCACGTGCGTTGCGACGAGGGCGCGGAAATCGCCACGCTCCAGCCGCTCGGCCACCTGCTCGACCGAGGGCGCCTCGCCAACCGGTGCGCGCAGTTGCTCGACCTCCGCCCCGTGGCGCTCGAGCATGTGGGCGAAGCGCTCGCTGAAGTAGCCAGTGTTCAGCAGCAGCACCCTGTCGCCCGACTCGACCAGGTTGGCAGCGGCCATCTCCATAGCCAGCGTGCCACTCCCTGCCAGCACGAAGGGTTGGCCGCTGGGCGCACGGAACAAGTCGCGCAGGGCACGCAGGCAGTGGCCGAAGCGGGCTATAAAGGTGGGGGCCACATGGCTCTCGGTCTTTTCCGACATGGCCGCCAGCACATCCGGCTCAAATTCAATAGGGCCGGGGATCATCAACAGGGTGCGGTTCATCCTATCCTCTTTGAAAGGGGGTCAACGCTCGATGGGAGCCGTCAAGGAATCAGCCATTGAACGCTTGTAGCGCACTGACCAATTGATCCAACTCGGCGCGCGGATTCATCTCCGTAGCGGTGAGGAGCCAGCCATTGCCGAGCGACGGGAAGTCGCGGCTCAGATCGTAGCCCCCGATGATGCCGTGCTCCTCCCACAGATAGCGGTTCAGCTCGGCAGGGGGGACGGGGGTGCGGAGCGCAAACTCCCGGAAGAAGGGGGCAGAAAAGAGTAACTCATAGCCCTCCAGGCTGCTCAATGCCTGCGCCAGAAAATGGCTGCGCTGATAGCACAGGCTGGATACCTGCTGAAGCCCGCTTTTCCCCACCGCCGTCAGGTACATGGTGACCGCCGTGGCAACAAGCGCCTCGTTGGTGCAAATGTTGGAGGTGGCCTTCTCGCGCCGGATGTGCTGCTCGCGCGCTTGAAGGGTAAGCACGAAGCCCTCGCGCCCCTCGCTGTCCACCGTGCGCCCGCACACGCGCCCTGGCATCTGTCGCATGTTCTTTTCCCGCGTGGCGAAGAAGCCCACATAGGGGCCGCCGAGCCACACCGGAATGCCAAGCGATTGCCCTTCGCCGGTCACGATGTCTGCCCCCAACTCGCCGGGGGATTGGAGCATCGTGATGGCTACTGGATCGGCGCTAACACAGAGCAGGGCGCCCATCTTATGGGCGATCTCGCCGATGGCGCGCACATCCTCGATGCAGCCGAAAAAGTTCGGGTATTGGATGATCACTGCCGCCGTCTTGTCATCCACCGCCGCGCGGATAGCCTCCAGCGGCGTGGTGCCCGTCGCCTGATCGGTGTCGAGGTAGAGCTCCTCGATGTCAAGGCCATGATTGTAGGTTTCCAACACGTGGCGATATTCGGGGTGCACGCCGTTCGAGATGACCAGTTTGGAGCGCTTGCCACGGGCCAGCCGCACAGCCATCAACGCAGCCTCAGCCAGGGCGGTCGAACCGTCATACATGGAGGCGTTGGCCACGTCCATGCCGGTCAACTCGGCCATCATGGTTTGAAACTCGTAGATGATTTGCAGCGAGCCCTGCGCCACCTCGGGCTGGTAGGGCGTGTAGGCCGTGTAAATCTCGCCACGAAAGAGCAGGTGGGGCACGGCGGCCGGGGTATAGTGATGGTAGGCCCCTGCGCCTATAAAGCAGGGGTGATCGCCAAGCGTCGCGTTGCGGGCAGCCATGCGTTGGAAGGTGCGGCGCGTTTCCACCTCGCTCAGCCCCTGCGGAAGCTTCAAGTCGGGGAAGCGGTACGCCTCGGGCACATCGTGAAACAACGCTTCCTCGCTCGGCACCCCGATGGCCGCCAGCATCTCGCGGCGGTCCTCGGCGGTGTGGGGGGTGTATCGCATTCGGGTTTTCTCCTGAACAGGGTAAGGGGTAATTCCGCGCTAAGGCTTGCTGCAAAGATCGCTTGAAGCTAGGTGAGCAGGGCCTCGTAGGCCGATGCATCCAACAGGGTGTCAAACTGGCTGGGGTCGCTGGGGCGAATCTTGACCATCCACGCCTCGCCGTACGGGTCGCTGTTGACGAGCTCGGGGCTGTCGAAGAGGGCCTCGTTCACTTCTACCACATCGCCGCTAAGCGGGGCGTACAAATCGCTGGCTGCCTTGACCGACTCTACCACACCAAATGCCTTCCCCGCTTGAAGGGTTTCACCCACCTCGCGCAACTCAACATACACCACATCGCCCAGCGTGTCCTGCGCGTAGTGGGTGACACCTACCACAATCAGGTCATCCTCGCGCCGCGCCCACTCGTGCTCTTCCGTGTATCGCAAATCGGCTGGTACATTTGCCATAGCCAGTCTCTCCTTGTAAGCAGGTCATTATAGGGAAAAGGGGGAGTGCTGATGCAGGATGCATGCACCGCGGATGGGTACGCGGTGCCCGCCTGCTGCCCAGACGGATCAAGAAGGGCGCTTGTAGAAGGGTCGCTTGACAACCTCAGCCAACACGTGGCGGCCCCGAATGTCCACGTTGAGCGTGGTGCCCGGCTCGGCATGGGCACGGTCCACATAGGCCTGGGCGATGGCATAGCCGAGATGGGGAGCCTGGGAGCCGCTGGTCACCTGGCCTATCGGGTTCCCTTCCCCGTCCAGCACGGGGTAGCCCTCGCGCGCGATGCCGCGCTCCATCAGCTTCAGCATGACCAACCGGCGGGCGCTCCCCTGCTCGCGAATTTCTCGCTGCCGCGCGGCGCCAATAAAGTCGCCCTCCTTCGCCACGAAGAAGCCCAGCCCCGCTTCGAGGGGCGAGATCTCTTCGTTCAGTTCGTGGCCATACAGGGGCATGGAGGCTTCCAGGCGCAAGGTATCGCGAGCGCCCAGCCCGGCGGGCTGCAAGTCATAGGCCTGGCCCGCATCGAGCAGTTGCTCCCATAGGGCTGCCGCATCCGACGCCTCGATGAAAAGTTCGAAGCCATCTTCGCCCGTGTACCCGGTACGCGCCACGATGACCGGAAAGGCAGCGATGTGCCCCTCGCGCACCGAATAGTAGCCCATCTCAGCGGGGTCAAAGTCCAGCAGATCGCGCAGGAGCGCTTCTGCTTGGGGCCCCTGGATGGCAAGCAGTGCGTAACGGTCGCTGTGATCTTCGACGCGCACCCCCTCGAAGCCGTCGGCCACGGCCCGAACGTGCTGCCAGTCCTTCTCGATGTTCCCCGCATTGACCACCATCAGCGCATGATCCTCGCTGAGCCGATACACGATGATGTCATCAATCGTGCCGCCACGCTCGTTGAGGAGCATCGAGTATTGCGCGCGCCCCGGTGGGAGCTTGCGCGCGTCGTTCGCGCACAGGTAGTCTATAAACTCTACCAGACGAGGGCCGCGAATGTCGAATTCACCCATGTGACTGACATCAAAGAGCCCCACCGCCGTGCGAACTGCCTTGTGCTCATCCATGATGCCCCGGTACTGCACGGGCATCTCCCAGCCACCGAAATCCACCATCCGCGCGCCCAGCTCACGATGCTTCTCGTAAAGGGGGGTTCGTCGCAACTCGTCCATCGCTCTCCTTTCAGCCTCGTCCCGCCAGTCCGAAAAAAAAGGCAGCCTGAGCCGCCCCTTTCCTGCCCTCGTTGGCGGTGAATGGGGCGATTGTAGCGACTCCGCCACGATTGGCAATCGCCTCATCTTCCAGCCTTGCTTTCAGCAAATCCCAGGCCTAAAGCAAAGAGGACGGCGCTTGCCGTCCTCTTTGTGACTCGTACAAGGAATGGGGAAAATCAGGGTATCGTCAACACCTGACCCGCATAGATCGTGTTGTTCGTCAGCCCGTTGGCTGCCTTGATCGCATCCACCGTCGTCCCATACTGCCGCGCGATGTTGTACAGCGCATCCCCCGGCACAACCGTATGCGTCCGGCCAGTCGGCGCGGGCGCAGGCGCGGACTCAGCCGGCGCGGACCCCCCTGCGGGGATGACCAACTGTTGCCCTGGATAGATGGTGCTAGTCGCAGGGGTCAAGTTGTTGGCGCGCATCAAGTCCTCGGGCGAGACATTGTATTGCCGCGCGATGGAGTAGAGCCACTCACCACCCTGCACGGTGTGGGTCACCGTCCCACCTGCGGCGGGGGCGGCCCCACCTTGCGTGGCGTCCGTGGTGGGGGCAGCAGGCACCTTGAGGACCTGCCCCACCGTGATGAAGCCGCTCGTCAACCCGTTGCGCGCGCTCAGGTCATCCGTGGTGGTGCCAAAGCTCGTCGCGATGGAGAAGAGCGTATCACCTGCCTGGACCGTGTAAGTGGTTTCTTCGGCGGTGGGGGCGGCAGGCTCCTCACCCGTGGCCGCCACGCCTGCGTCGCCCGCTGCCGGGGTCGCCTCAGGCATGGGCTGCCCTTCTACTGCTACAGTGGTTGCCTCGGTTGCCGGGGCACCCACCGTATCGGTAGTTACCTCACCGGCAGCAGGGGTACTGGGGGCCGTAGCACCCTCGCCGGAACCCGCTGCATCGCCGATGCCGCCACCGCTACTGACGCCACCCTCTGTGCCTTCAGTGGTGGTGATGCCGGTGGTGCTGGTGATGCCGTCGGTGGTGGTCATACCATCGGTGGGAGTCATCGCCTCGGTAGTGGTGACACCCCCGGTCGCGTCAACGCCCGTTTCCGAACTGGGCTCCTCTCCGACAACAACTTCGCCCGTCGCCTGGCTTTCCGCCCCTGGCTCGAGCTCATCTGCGCGATCCTGCACGCAGCCTGCGAGCAGCAAGGCTAGCAACAAGGTAAAACAAAATACAAGCTGAGACTGACGACGCATAGGTTCTCCTCCTGGTCACTTCTCACTCTTCGTGGCGCGCATCATATCATATTCGTTGGGCACACGTCAAGCATCTACCATCTGGTTTTACCACAAACAGATAGAAAAGCGTGCTATGAATGGTCAAAATGCATGCACATTTTCAGGGGTCGAAGGCTTCAGGCAGGCACCGAGAGGATGGTACCAACCCCACCTAAAAAAGGAGTGAGGGCATCAGGCAGGGCGGGTTCTGACACCTTCGGGTCCCTGTCGCGGGGCTACATTTGCCGGAGGGGCGGCCCCACAGGAAATGACCCTAAAAGCGATTGGAGCCCAGCATGAAGGCGAAGAGGGGGGTGAGCAGCTGCGGGGCCAGCCCAATCAGGATCGAGAGGGCGCCCAAAGCGAGAAGGAAGCCAGTGGCCACGCGCGGCTCCCCCTCTACCTGCGCCAGCGCAGCCTCGCTAGTGGGAGAGAGCATCACAGCAAAGGCGCGAAGAAAGCCAATCATCCCTAAAAAGGAGGCCAGGATGAGGGCCCACCCCCAGTTGCTGCCGGAATCGGCCACCAGCCGCAGCACTGCCCAATGGCTTGGAAATCCCGCAGTCATGGGTATCCCCAGCATCGCCGTGCCGCCGATGGCAAAGGCCATCATGGAGAGGGGAAGGCGCACGCCAATCCCCAACAGGTCCTGGAAGTTCAAGGCGGTGGCACGGTGGCGGATGGTGGCGAGGGCACTGCCTGCCAACAGCAGGCTCACCAGGCGGCTGGCCAGGGCAAACAAAACAGCGTTTTGCCCCTCCTCTGATTGAAAGCTGAGGCCGAGCAGGATGTACCCCAGGTCCATGAGCACGGCATAGGCCCACAGCCGGCCCAGGTGGCGCTCCGTGACAGCCATCCCGCCCCCCCCTAACGCAAGCAGCAGCCCTCCCCCAAACAGCAACCGTTGCACGCCCTCGTTGTCGGCAAGCCAGGCATAGCGCGCAAGAAGGTCGAAGAGAACCACCAGGTAACTACTGCCCATCCCTGCAACGAGCCAGGCGGCAATCAGCGGCGGTCCATCTTCCGCCGCCTGCGGCAGCCAGGCGTGGAAGGGGATCACGGCCAGCATCAGGGCGAAAGCCCATCGCCAGGGCAAAGACGATCAGGGGCACCTGCAGGGGGGCATCCGGCTGGTAAAGTTGCTGGCTGATAAGGGTGGCAGCGATAAGGAAGGGAGGTAGGGCCAGCACGGAAAGAATGAGGAGCCGCGTGGCCGCGCGCGTGTTGGCCGCAGCCCCGCCCTGCACGAGCAGGATGACGATGAGCCAGGCCAGTTTGAGCAGCAGAACTTGTAAGATCAACTCTTCAAAGAAGAGGGCGGCGGCGATAAAGCCATAGACTACCAGCAGAAAGGGGAACGCCGTCCACCCCTGCGAGATGCGCCACGCGTAAAGAAAGGCCACCAGCAGCCATAAGGCCAGGGCCACCAGGAGCATCTGTGCCAGCCCACTCAAAACGAGGCGGCGCCCCACGATCAGCCAGTCGCCTGCCGGAGGAAATCGGACAAGCCACCATGCGGTTGCCCCCATGACCACCGCCGCAAAAAGCGCAGCGGCAAAGGCGTAGCGCCGCATCATGTAAACGATGGGGGCCGCCACGATGGGCAACCAGATGGGAAGCAGCACGCCCCCCAGGCCGTCAAGAAAGCTCTGCATAGACGATTATATCTGAAACCTCAGCGTACCCTGGCAGGCAGGGCAGGAAAGAGAAGGGGCAAGGGAAAGCGGGCCCGCAGGCTACGCCGTGTTCCCCCTTTCAAGCAGGCATCTCTTCGCGGCGCGCGACTTCCACTGCATCGGGTGCAGCAGGCGCCTGCTCCAGGGCGGCGACCGCCTCTGCCAGGGCCGCCTTGCTGCGCGGGTTCTGCTGCTCCCGCGCCTGGTGCTCCTCGATCAGCGGCAGGTGGCGGGCAATGGCCAGGTGAGAGGCCACCAGCCCCACCAGAATCGTACCGATGCCGAGCAGCCCCAGGATGGTCAGCCCCGGCTCCAGGCGGGTGTAAAGCAACTCAAAGCCGTTTTGGAAGGTCAACAACCCCATGCCTGTCTTGAGCGGATCCCGCGTGAGGATGATCGTCAGCAGCCCCATGACCACCAGCCAGAGCGCCGGCACCATAAACAGGCGCGGAAACGCAGGAATCATGAGCCGTTCTGGGAGGGTGAAGAGGATAAGCGAGGTGAAGATGAGCGCCAGAAAGCGAAACGGCAGGCCCATGGGGTAGACATCGCGGTTCGACAGGAACCAGGCGCGCCCCTGCTCGATCTGGCTGAGCGCATACTCGATGCGTCGGGCCGTCCAGTACAAGGTCAAGCTGGCAAATGCGCCCGCCGCCAGTTTGACCATCGCTAAGCTGAGCGGCAACTCGGTGCCCAGCAGCAACGAGAGGAAAAGATACTGAAAGAGCACGCTGAGCAAGGCAAGCCGCCAATCGTTCACGATGGCGACGATGGCCGCTAGGATGGAGAGCCCCACCCCTAGCTGGATGGGGGAGATAGAAGTGAGAAGGGTCCAGAGTGGTTCCATCATGCGCGTGCGTAGGGGTCAGGAAATGATCGGGAACAGGCGAAAGGGGCCCGATCCGTCGCTATTGGGGCGCCAGAAACACCAGACTCAGAAAGAGAAAGAGTAGTAGCCACCCGTAGTTCTCGCCTTCCAGCACCAGCATCATCCCGCGGACGCCACTTAACAGCAGCCACCCTACCCGCCCCACGATGCGCCAGAGCCAGATGAAGGAAAAAAGGGCGCTGGCGGTGTCGAGCAGGGGGCGCAGGGACTGGAAGCGCGTCAGGTCTCGCCATAGGAGGAGGCCCCCCGCCCAACCGAGGACGAGCGGCGACAGCTGGGCGGCCAGGGGGCCGCGAGCGACAACTGCCTGCGCCATCTCTGGCGCACGGATGCCCCACAGCGCCCCGATGGCGGGGACGCTCCATGCCGCCAGGGCAATGGCCCCCCCCCAGCGCGAGCGCTGGTGCGGCTCGGTCTGCTCCGGCATGAGCCACTGGGCCAGGGCCAGCACCGTCGTCATCACGCCGATCACCGCCATGGCGAGGAGCCATACATCGCCCCGTTGCCAGGCGAGCCCGCCCAGGTAGGTGGCCGCCGTCCACAGGGCACTGCCTGGCCCGCCGCCCAGCATCAGGGCCCCGATGGCGGCGGGCAATTGGGCCCCATGTCGAAAATCAAGCCGCCCGCCATGGATCGCCAGCGCGGCCAGGGCCAGTACCCCACTCCACGCAACGGCTAGCGCGGTAGTGGGTGCTCCCCACGCAAAGGCCCATAGCACCCAGGCAGCCTGGACAGCTGCCAGCATCATCAGCCGCACGCTCAACTCTCGACGGCGCCAGGCGACCCAGCCACCCAGTGCCACCCCCAGGGCCCCCACGCCCGCCAGGCCATCCCACTGCGCCGTGCCCGCCATCGCCACCCGCCCGAGCCACAAGCTGCCTGCCCCCAGCGTCGCCAGCGGCAAAATAGCCAGCACCCGCGCGGGCAGCGTCTCGAAGGCTACGGGAAAGAGGGAAAATGGCAGGGCAGCAAGGCGGGCCATCGCCGCAAGCAGCAGGAGGAGAAGGACGGTCTGGCTGGCGTCCGTCAGCAGCGTACCACCGCTGTCTCGCCAGAGGAGGAGCAACGCGGAAAGGGCCAGCGCCTGCGCCACCAGAGAATGGATAAAGATAGCCAGCAGCCAGCGCGGTCGGCCCACCAACCCCACGCCAAAAATAAAGGAGGCATCCAGGATAAGGCTGGCCAACAAGAGGGTTAGGAGGTTATCAGCCAAGGCCATGGCGGACAGGCCACCAAGCATCGCCAGCAGGCCCCCTTGATAGTCCGGATTCAGCCCCTGCTCTGACTCATCCAGAGTAGCAACGAGTACCCCTACTGCTAGGAGAGCCGTGAGGAGCAGGAAGGACGCGCCTATCTCATCTACGCGGAAGCGGATGCCATCCTCCACCCCGGCCAGCCCCTGCCAGACCGAGAGGGTCCAGCCTTCGGCATCCCCACCGCGCTGAGCGACGACCAAGAGGGCCATCAGGAGCGCCCCCACCCCGCTCAGCAGGATGAGCAAGGTATACCCCTGGCTCCCCACCCAACGGCGCAGGCGCGGGGCAATCAGCGCAGCCCCGAGGTAGACAAGGGTAGGCCACAGAATAAAATGATCAGGCATCAGTTGAAGGGCCACCACAAACAGGTTCAGGCGCGGGCCAGCCCGCGCCGGGCGGGACTATAGCACTGTGACAGGCAAATATCAAACATTTCGCCAACAGAGGGGGGTAACTGGAAAAATTGGCAAAATTGACACTTGACCTTTCTTGCCCTCCCGATATAATCGTAAGATTATACTACGTGTGCGTGGCGGCGTCGCCCGGCGCCCTTCAACCCGCGCCTTTCCCCATGAAAAGTGAACGTTGACCCTTTTCTGCTTGTCCGGAGGAGCCTCCCCCCCATGAGCACCACGAAGTCGCTGGTTGGCCGTCTGAGCAACCGCGCGGATTTGTCTGGCCGTTATGAGCGCGCAGCGAAAGAGCATCGCAACCAGCGCTCCCCATTGTATGATGAGTTGACAGCTGAGGAAGAGGAGGACTCTGACGAGCGCCGACCGACTCAGGCTGCCCGCGAAGCAGCGGCGGATGCTGAACAAATGCTGTTGGATTTAACAGCGCTTAGCCCTGACGATACGGTCGGGCTCTACCTGATGGAAAGTTGCCATCACCCCCTGTTGACGGCGCAGCAGGAGGGGGAACTGGCTGCTGCAATGGAACTCGGCCTCGCTGCAAGCGAGCAGTTGAGCGCCCCGTGTGAGCTGTCGGACGAGGAGTACACCCGCCTGCAGCGGCTGGTGCGCCTGGGCGAGATTGGCCGTGGCAAACTGATCGAGAGCAACTATCGGCTTGTCATCTCCATCGCCAAAAAGTACGAGGGACGCGGCCTGCCATTGCTGGACCTGGTCCAGGAGGGGAACATCGGCCTGATGCGCGCGGTGGACAAGTTCAACTACCACCTCGGGTACAAGTTCTCCACCTATGCAACGTGGTGGATCCGTCAGGCGGTCACGCGGGCCATAGCCGACCAGAGCCGCACCATCCGGGTGCCCGTCCACATGACGGAGCGTATCTCCGAGATGAATCGGGTGAGCCGCACGCTCGTGCAGGAGTTGGGGCGCGAGCCAACCGTCGCCGAACTGGCGGAGACGCTCCAAACCACGCCCGACAAAGTGCAAAAGATGATGAAGATCGCCCAGCACCCGCTCAGCCTGGAAACACCGGTGGGCGAGAATCAGGAGTCGAACCTGGGCGACTTTGTCGAGGATGAGACAGGGCTGCCACCGGGCGAAACCGCCTCGCAGCGCATGCTCCAGGAGGAGCTCAAGCGCATCTTCACCTCGCTGGACCCGAGAGAGGTGCAAATCCTTCAGCTTCGCTACGGGCTGAAGGACGGGCGCAGCCTGACGCTGGAGCAGGTTGGCAAAAAGTATGGTCTGACGCGGGAGCGTATCCGCCAGATCGAGGTGCAGGCGCTGCGCAAGCTACGCCACCCCAGCCGGAGCCGCCGCTTGAAGGATTATCTACTCTAGGGGCGAAGGCTTATTGGCTGGAGCATCAGCCTGACGTCATACCACGAAAAAGGCGCCGACTTCATCGGCGCCTTTTCTTGTGCCTGCGGGGGTTACCCCATCCGTCGCAGCGCCAGAACCTCCAGCAGCGCGAGCAGGGCAACCAGGTCCGCCACGATGGCGACTGCCCAACGACCCGCCTCGGTCAGATCAGCCCATGCTACCATCAGCAGCAGGGCACTGGCCCCTACCCAGAGCAGGTCGCCGACGATTGCGACGCGGAGCGCGCCGCGTGACAGATCGGCCTGCTGCGTCACTTGAAAGAGCCAGAGCGCCCAGGCCGCCAGCCCCAGGCCCATCGCCGCCCACAACAGGGGCGCGCCCAGGCCCACCACCTCGGCCACTTGCCGGGCGCCGCCAACAAACAGCGCAGCGCTTGCGGCAGAAAAGAGCGCGTTGGCCTGCAACACGCGCCGTGCCATCCCCGCCCGATGCCCAACCCCCACATGCATTTCCATAGTGTCCCTCCTGCTCCGTGATGAGAGCGGCGCGCGTCGCTTTGGAACGTGCCGCCTGTCCAGTTAAGTGACCCTAGAGTAGGGGGGATTCCAATGCCAGGTCTATGAAAAAGGGTGCCAAGTACTGCCAATTAGTCGGTTGCTATGCTGTTTTCCTCGTGCTGGGCTCGCAGATCCTGCGCGACCAATGCTGCCGCGGTTGCCTGCCAATTGTACAAGGTCCGTTGCGGCACCTGGCTTTGGAACCAGGCCAACGCGCTCTGCTCGTCCGGCGCCAGCCCGTCTGTCAGCAAGCGCTGGCTGTACGGCTTGAGACCCACCACGTAGGGAAAATAAAGGGCGTTGTAGTGACGCCACTCATCGGAGACGCCAAACTGGCCGCTCGCCGGTTTGAGACGGGCGATGCTCTCCGCCAGCAGGGCTTTTAGCTCGTGCGCGCGACCCAACGGATTGTCTGGCAACCCGCGCGCGGCCAGTCGCCTTTCGATCAGGGGTAGGTTGATGAGGGGGCTCGCTACCAGACGCGACAGGTCGCCATAGTGACTGAGGGCGCGGCGGGTGAGGTGAAGAAAGCGCCCCTCGTCCGCAAGCAGGGGATGGGGATCGGCGCGCCGTGCGGCGGCATCGGAGGCGGCACGCAGCGTGGCGCGCTCTGCCTGGAGCGTCGGCGAGTTGAAAAAGGCGAATCGCTCCACCAGTCGCGCAACAGGCGCTGCAAACACCTGGACGACGGTGGCCGTGGCAACGATGGCGAGAAGGAGCACTTCCAGGCCGAAGGTTGGCTCGCCGACAAGCACCATGACAAGGGCAACCTGGCCCCCAAACAGCAGGGCCAGAAAGAAACTGTAGTCCAGGGAGCGCAGCATGTCCGGCAACAGCGCCTCCCCCTGCTCGAAGGCGTCCCTCCAGGCGAGGGCCCCGCCGATGAGAAGCAACTCCACAGCCATCCCCCGCAGGAGCCAATCGCGCCAGGGTGCCGCAGTGTGATCGCCCGGCAGCAGCAGGCCGAGGCCCAGCAGCAGGAGGAGGAAGGCGAGGGTGAATACCGCACGTAGCGGACGCTTGGCGGCGGGCCAACGGCGGTGCCAAAGCGCCGCCCCCGCTGCCAGCAGGGAGCCCCCCAGCGCGATGACCCGCCATCCACTGATGAAGGGCTCCGCTGCCAGGCTGTCCAGGGCCATCGCGACGGCAAAGCTTGCCAGCCCCACCCCGCCCCAGACAAGGTGCCGTTGGCGCGGCTCGCGCGCCAGCAGGTACAGGCCGAGCCACCACACCAGCCAGGCGATGACAAGGGTCCATGGATTCATATAGGAGACACTCTGTTCAAGCGAGGGGACAACAGGGACGATAAAAAGCCGCTCCTGGAAGGGAAGCGGCTTTTTAGGGTGTTACTGGATTAGCTGATAGGCATCGCGGCCCTGCGGGTTGGGGCCCCGTTCCTCCGCCGGGCGGCGGCAATGCGCGCCCGCGCCTCACGGTCCGCCGCGACACTGGTCGGGATCCCCTCGCTGTGTGCCCGCTGGATCACCGCCGCCACGCTGTCGTAGATGGCCATGATGCGGTCACGCGCCAGCCGCTCGTCATAGCCGTGAGCTTCCAACTCGGTGGCAACGTTGATGAGGCCGCCTGCGTTGATCACGTAGTCCGGCGCATACAGGATGCCGCGCGCCTGCAGTGCCTCGCCGTGATGGGGCGCTTCTAACTGGTTGTTGGCAGAGCCCGCGACGATGGCACAGCGCAATTGCGGGATGGTCCCATCGTTCAGGATGGCCCCCAGCGCACAGGGCGCGAAGATGTCGCACTCGACGCTGTATATCTCTGACAGCGGGACGATGGTGGCATCCAACTCATCCCGCGCCTGGGCCAGGGCACGCTCGCTCACGTCGGAGACGAAAAGCTCCATGCCCCGCTCGTGCAGCATTTCCGCCAGCGCATAGCCCACCTTGCCGATGCCCTGGATGGCAACGCGCCGCCCCGCCAGCGCCTCGCTGCCCCAGGTGATGGCCGCGCAGGCTTCGATACCGCGCAGCACGCCAAAGGCTGTCCAGGGGGAGGGGTCACCGCCGCCGCCCGCTTCCAGGGGCAGCCCGGCGACAAAATCGGTTACCTGGCTGGTATAAACCAGGTCTTCCACGGTGGTGCCCACATCTTCGGCAGTGATGTAGCGTCCCCCCAGGGTGTCCACCGCCCGCCCCAGGGCGTGGAAGAGCGCCGGTGATTTGTCGGTGCGGGGGTTGCCGATGATGACGGTCTTGCCGCCACCCAGAGGCAGATTCGCCATCGCTGCCTTGTAACTCATCCCCTCGGAGAGGCGCAGCACGTCCAGGATGGCGTCACTCTCCGACGCATAGGGAACCATGCGGGATCCGCCCAGGGCCGGGCCCAGGGTGGTATCATGAATGCCAATGATGGCGCGCAGGCCGCTCTCGGCATCGGTAAAAAAGCACAGTTGTTCGTGGCCGTGCTCGGCCATATACGTCAAGGGTTGCACGGGTTCTACCTCCTTGTAGCAGGGCATCGTTGCCCTCGTGCGAGTATTGAGTTGAAAACAGTTGGGTGCGGCACGTCGAGACGCGCCGCACCCTATTATAGCGAGTTCCCTCGCTACCCTTAAACTTCGGGTTGCCCCGAGCAGGCCCCCGTGCTACTTGTGGACCTGAATGTTGCCCCCCTGCAGGACGCCACTGGCCGTGTATCCGTCGCCCGTCTGGATCCTGAAGGTGTCGCTGCCGGTGCCGGGCTCCCCGTTGTCCACTACCTCGATGGTATAGGTGGTCGTCATCCCATCTACGGTGGCGGTGCCCGAGAAGGTGGCGCGGTTACCGCTTTGAACGTACGTCACCGCATCGGTGCACTTGATCTTCGTCCCGTCCGAGTGGTCTGTCACCGTGCAGGAGGCTTTGATGCCCTTCTGGTCGCTCTTGACGGAGATGCTGAAGGTGACCTGCGCGTTGCCTACCTCGATATGCCCGCCCCCCGTTGCTTTACCGAAGGTGTTCGTCGGAGTGGCGGTGGCGGTGGCGGTCGGCGTATTGGTCGGCGTATTGGTCGGTGTAGCCGTAGCGGTGTTGGTCGGCGTGTTGGTCGGTGTGTTGGTCGGCGTACTAGTCTCGGTCGCTGTAGCCGTGGCGGTGCTCGTCGGCGTGTTGGTCTCAGTCGGTATGACAGTGCTCGTCGGCGTGTTGGTCTCAGTCGGTATGGCGGTGCTCGTCGGCGTGTTGGTCTCAGTCGGTATGACAGTGCTCGTCGGCGTGCTGGTTTCCATCACTGTAGCCGTAGCGGTGCTGATCGGCGTGCTGGTCTCCGTGGGCGCGACAGTGCTCGTCGGTAAACTCGTCGCGGTTGGCGTCACGACAGGTGCGCAGTTTGCGGTGCCTGCGGTAGGAGGTGCCACCTGGAAGTCGAGAGAGTTGTTGTGGGTATCGGTGCCATCCGGGCAACGCTGGATGCTGAAGTCGAGAGTACCCGTATCGGTGGGCGCGCCCGCCGTTTCAGTGTAGCCAGGGACATTGCCCTCATAACTAACAGTGTCCACCGATCGCCCCGACTCGCAGGAGGGCCACCGCGTCTGGTGCGCCGTTCTGGATCAAGTCTGATGTTAGGGTCAGCGTCAAGATCGCAGTTGGGAACGGTGGCGGCATTGGAGCAAACCACATAGTAGTCCCCTGGCGCGAGCGTGACCGGTGGCAACTCGATTGTCCGATAGTTGGCACTGCCACCGTTCACCCCATTAATACCCACTATCGTGTAAGGATCCAGGTTAATCGCTACGGTATCGTTGTTGTAAAGCTCGATGAACTCCGCCGCATCGGTGCCGGGCTGGTCATAATCAATCTCGTTAATGACCAACGCTCCCGCAGGCTGAGGGGTCGGGGTGTAGGGTGGCGTAGCGGTCGGGATGGTGGTTGGCGTGTAGAATGGCGTAGCGGTCGGGGCAATGGTCGGCGTGCTCATCGGCGGCGTGGTGGTAGCGACGGGGGTGGCCGTGACTGGCGACGAGAGCAGATTTAGCCCGACAATTACCGGATCGTGGTCAGAGGCGCGGAAGGGATTCGGCTCGTAAAGCTCGTCCTGCGCGTCCAATTTGAACGACATGTCATAGTCCAGCAGGTCCGGCTCATCGGAATTGATGTGCCAGGTGGTAGCGCCCGTTGTCTGCGCGGCCAGGGACTGAATCGCCATAGCATAGTCGAGGTAGCCGAACTGGGAATCGAAGAGGTAGGAGTAGGCATACTCTCCGTTGTAAACGAACTCCAGGTCGCTGTAATCATCGGCTGTGCCCGGCGTGTCGTCGGCGCCCTCACGAATCTCGTCAATGGGGTCTTCCTTGTCATAGGCATTGAGGTCGCCCATGATGAGGAAGTCGGGGTCGTTGCTGTTGGTTGGGTCGGTGGCAAGCCAATCCACCAGGGCTTCGGCAGCCAGGCGCCGCGTTCCATTGCAGTTGCCCTGAATCGGGTCGTCATCCGGCGCACCGCCACAGCCAGAGCCCTTCGACTTGAAGTGGTTGACCGTGAAGGTGAACACGCCACCTGCGCTGTTTTCAAGGAAGGTCTGGGCCAGAGCAGGGCGGTTGCGGGTGTCAACGAAGCGCGGGTCGTCGGACGAATCCAGGGTCTCGTAGGCGCCAAGCGGCGTCACGGTAGCTGGTTTGTAGATGATGGCTAGTTTGATCTCGTCGGTGCCAATCGTACCCGTTGGAATATAGGTGTAGACCTCAGACCCATACCGCTGGTTAAGGCCATCAACGAGGTTCTGGATGGCCTCGGTGTTGTTCTGAATCTCGATAAGCCCAACGATGTCGGCGTCAATGCGGTAGAGCGCCTCGATGATCTTGGTACGCTGGCGCTCGAACTCTTCCGCCGTGTCGGCACCGCGGCTCCCCAGGGTGGTGAAGAAGTTCAAAACGTTGAAGCTCGCCACCTGGAGGCTGCCGCCCACTGGATCGGGCTGAGATTGGCGGGGGTTGGTCGCCACGTAAGTAGCGCCCGTCGTGGGCTGGATGCGGTACAGACCGAAGCGGTGATCGAGGATGCCGGTGGTGTCCTGCACGATGTCGCCGCCACGGAAGCGATTGCCATCGAATTCGTTTGCATCGCTGCCGGTGGTAAACTCGTCACCGTTCGGGTGGCGCGCCGGGTCGGGGTTCTGCGCCGTGCGCCCGTCGTCGAGCGTGATGCAGGCCAGGGCGTTGTAGGCGGCGCGGGCCGCGCGGGCGGGCGATTCCGGCTGATCTATAGCAGTCGGCTGGTAAAGTCGGTCCTGCTCCGTGAGCGGGTCGGCGGCGTAGGGCTGGCAAAGCACGATCTCGCCAAAGCGGTCATAGTTGAAATACTCGGAGATGCGCAGCGGTTGCGCGTACTGGACCAGCATGCCTTCGTACTTTTCGTATTCTGCGACATCGGTGGCAGGCTCCACCAACTGCTGGGGCGCGGGCACAACGCCCGCCCCGCAGACGGTGTAGGTGACGCCGGTCAGTTGCGTTAGGGAACTGCCGCTACTCACAAATTCAGCAACCTGCCCCGTCACCCGCACCTCGTCGCCAGCCTGGACGTTCAGGCCACCCAGTGCGTGGATGAAGATTCCGTCGGATGTCTGAGGATTGCCATCGCTGTCCGGGGCGCTCTGCTCTTCCTGGAGGTAGAAGCCATCAAGGTCGAAGAAGATCTGCCCGTCCGTACTATCCGGCAGGCCATCGTCCTGGTGGTCCCCCACCACGATCCCCTGCACCGTCACCGTCTGCCCGACCAGGGGGCTGGTCTGCCCGGTGCCCTGCACCTGCCAGATGTAGTGGGAGGCAGGCTGCTGGCAGCTATTGCCTGCCGTGGCAATCGCTGTGGCTGTGGCTATGGCAGTCGCCGTAGCCGTGGTTGTCGTGGCCGTAGCCCGGCAATCGTGGCAGTGGCTATAGGAGTCGTGGCAGTGGCCGTAGCCGTCGCGCCAACAGCGGTCTCTGTAGGCGTCGGCGTTACCGCAGGGCCACAGGTCGCCACATGGGCCCCAAGGCCAGCCGAGTCGTCCTGGGCAAAACCGTCCCACTCCACTGCCGGATTGAAGGAGTCCGAGGCGTTGGTATCGCCCTGGCAGATGGTGGCGCGACGGCGCAGGGTATTCTCCTCTGTGCTGGTCAACCCTGTGCCCCACTGCGCTCCCGGGTCGAACCCCACTTGCCCAATGGCATCCAGGAGGGTAGTCCCGTTGAACAAGGTAACCGCATCGTCACCGTTATACCAAGCCGCGGTTGTGCTACTCGTCTGGTCGGCCTGAGCCAGAATAGCAGCGTTCGACGCACCGTGGGCCACCACGTATACATCGCCCGGGGCCAGCGGCGTTGTGGGAGTCAGGGGGATGGTCAAGCCGCTCGTGGGGGAACCATTGAAGTACATCTTGATCGAGTAGCCACTCAGGTTGACGGGCGCGCCCGTTCCGTTGTAGATTTCCAGCGCCTTGTTGTTGCTCGACCCTTCGATGTACTCAGAAAAGAACAGAGCGGACGGTGCCTGCCCGTAGGCAACGTTGCCGAGCGACAGGAGAAGCGCCACGAGCGCTAGAAGGACAAG
Source organism: uncultured Chloroflexia bacterium (assembly GCA_963721895.1). Taxonomy (GTDB): domain Bacteria; phylum Chloroflexota; class Anaerolineae; order Ardenticatenales; family Ardenticatenaceae; genus CAVRLZ01. Next base: position 528,709 of record CAVRLZ010000003.1, read on the forward strand.
TCGGATAGGGGCTGCTACTTTCATGGGTGTTCCTCTTGGACACTGCCGGGTGGGGGTGTGTTGGGCCATACTTACCCCAGACAACCTTATACCACAACCGTATAAGGAGGGGTTAAGGGACGGTTAAAGTTGGTTAAAATTAACACCAGCAGGGCGCTGGTTGCAGTTTGCTTTCAAAGCAGAAAAGTTGCAGATTCTAATAGTTTACCACGATTCAAAAGTTGTGTCCAAGTTACTGTTAACCCGTTGAGGCCATCGCCACCCCGCGAAACCGCTTTTCTGGAGCTTGCATGTCTGCCCCACTCGTGCCCATCGTGCTGGCGTGGATTCTGGGTCTCTTGTTGGGGGAGGCGTCGCCGCTGTCAGGCGTACCGTGGCTAGGGGCAAGCGGGATCGCGCTTGCTGCGGGCACTGCCTGGGCGCGCCGCTTTCCGGCGCAGGGCGCGTTGCTCCCCCACCCGCCCGTCTACGCAACCCTGCTGGCAGTGGCGCTTGCCCTGGGCGGGGCGCGCGGGGCGCTCCATCAGCCGCGCCTCGATTCTGCCAGTTTGGCGACCTACAACGACCTGGGGCGGACTGCCCTGCAAGGCACGGTGATCCGGTATCCGGAAAGGCGGGGGCGCACCACGCGCTACGAGATGGTTGCCCACGCCCTGCAGCAGCCCGACGGCCAGGGCTGGCAACCCGCACGGGGGCGGCTGTTGGTGACATTGCCGCCCTACCCCGCCTTCCAGTATGGGGACACGCTTCAGCTGGAGGGGGATCTGGTCACGCCCCCAGTGCTGGAAGGCTTTGATTATCGCGCCTTTCTGGCCCATCGCGGCATCTTCTCGTTGATGCAAAACGCGCGGGGCACGCTTGTAGCAAAAAGCCAGGGCGCGCCGCTTGTGGAGTGGCTCTTTGCCGTGCGATGGCAGGCGGAGCAGAGCGTGCAGCGCATCCTGCCCGAGCCGCACGCCTCGCTGCTGGGCGGCATCCTGCTCGGCATCGAGAGCGGCATCCCGGACGAGGTGATGGGGGCGTTCAACGCGACCGGCACGACGCACGTGCTGGTCATCAGCGGCAGCAACTTTGCAGTGCTAGCGGCGCTCTTCCTGGTCGCGGGCCGCCGCCTGCTGGGCGAACGACGGGGCCCGCTCCTCGCTATAGGCGCCATGCTGCTTTACATGCTGCTGGTGGGCGGCGACCCGCCGGTGGTGCGCGCCGCCATCATGGGCACGTTCAGCGTCTTCGCGCTCCTGGTGCGGCGCCAGGGGGTGGCGCTGAACACGCTGGCGCTGGCCGCGCTGGGGATGACGGCGCTCAACCCCGGCTACCTACACGACGTGGGCTTCCAGCTTTCGATGCTGGCCACGTTGGGGATGATCCTCTTCGTCCCAGGGCTGAGCCGCCTCACCGACAGGGTGCTGGCGCGCTGTGGGGTGGAGCCAACGCGGCGGGGGCTATGGCTGGCGATCGTGGGGGATGCCCTGCTGATTTCAATCGCTGCGCAGCTCGTCACCACCCCGCTGATCGTTGGCACGTTTGGGCGCTTCTCGCTCGTGGCGCTGCTCACCAACTGGCTGATCGTACCGGTGCAGGGCTGGCTGCTGGTGAGCGGGGGGCTCGCCACGCTGGCGGGCATGCTCTGGCTGCCCCTGGGGAGGGTGCTCGCGGCGCTCCCCTTTGCAGGGCTGGCGTGGACCCTCGCGGTGGTGCGCTGGAGCGCGGCGCTCCCCTTCGCCAGCCTCGCCATCGGCCCCTTCCCCACCTGGACGATCTGGTGGGTCTACGCGCTGTGGGGGACATGGCTGTGGAACCGGGGCGGCGGGGAGGAGGCACCTGCCCCTACCGCGCCCCCGTCTGCCCCCCTCGCGGCGCGAAGATGGCTGCTGTGGGGCAGCGCCCTGCTTCTTGCGCTGCTGCCCTGGTGGGTGCGCGGCTACCTGCCCGATGGGCGGCTACATTTGTACGCGCTGGACGTGGGGCAGGGGGACGCCCTGTTGATCGTGACGCCGGATGGCAAGCAGGTGCTGGTGGATGGCGGCCCGGACCCGGTGCCGCTGCTGACGAGGCTGGGCGACCGACTGCCGCCGTGGGATCGCACGCTCGAGTTGCTGGTGCTCACCCATGCGGATGCGGATCACCTGGGTGGCCTCCCGGAGTTGATGGCGCGCTACCGCGCGGCGCAGGTGCTCGATTCGGGCTATGCCAGCGAGAGCCTCCTTTACGAGGCATGGGTGGAGGGGCTGGGGGCACAGGGGCTGGCGCCGCTCCGCGCGACGGTGGGGCAACGGCTCGACCTGGGGCAAGGCGCCACGCTCGAGGTGATAGCCCCAGGCGGCCCTCCGTTCGAGGCACTGAACAATAACGGCGTGGTGCTGCGGCTGCGCTATGGCCAGTTCTGCGCCCTGCTCACCGGGGACATCGAGGCGGAGGCAGAGGCACGGCTCCTGTCCAGCGGCCTGATAGAGCCGTGCCAGGTGCTCAAGGTGGCGCACCACGGCAGCCGCACCTCGTCCGCACAGTCGTTTCTCGATACGGTGCGTCCCTCGGTGGCGCTCATCTCGGCGGGGGCGGAGAACCCGTTCGGCCATCCGGCGGCAGAGGTGGTGGCGCGGCTGGAAGCGATGGGCGCGCGGGTGCTGCGGACGGACCTCCAGGGAACGGTGCACCTGACGACGGATGGAAGGCAGCTGTGGATCGAAACGGAGCGGTAGGCGCGACGCTGGACCACCTGATGAGCGTCAGGCACCGCTGTCCCGTCGCTATCGGGGGCAATACAGGTCGCGCCAATGCTTATCTTGCGAACAGCGCCTGGAGCGCTCGATTGTTTTGGGCGATGTCGAACCGCTCCTCTACCCTGCGCCGCCCCCCGCCCCGAGGCGATGGCGGAACGCTGGATCACGGATCAACTGGGCAATTGCCCCCGCCAAGGCAGGGGCGTCGCGGGGGGGCACCAGCAGCCCTGTGTGCCCGTGCTCGACGATTTCTGGGATAGCAGTGATCTCGGTGGATACCACGGGCAACCCCTTCGCCATTGCCTCGATGAGCACGTTTGGCGTAATGTCGCGGTCCCCGGAGGGCGTGACCACGCAGGGCAGCACGACGATGTCTGCGATGTCATAGGCTGCAAGCACCTGATCGAACGGCTGCGCACCCCGCCATTGAATCAGCTCCCCCAGGCCGAGCGCTTCCTGCAGCGAGCGAAGGTGGTCGGGATAGGCGGCATCTACCATCGGCTGCTCGCCGCCGATAATCGTACAACATACCTTGAGCCCCTGCTGTAAGAGCAGGGCGCAGGCTTCCAACAGGTACTCAAACCCTTTTTGCGGCACCAACCGTCCGACGGCCAGCAGGCAGATGGGCCGACTATCGGTGTGGGATGGGGCGCGGGGGGAAAAGTGTCGCAAATCAACGCCGTTGTAAATGACTTGGACCCGATCCGGCGGCTGCGATGGGACCAACGACAGCAAAACCTGGCGGTTGTACTCGCTGTTGGTGACGATGAAGCGCGCATCGCGCAGCCGAGCCTCCAGCCCGACCCGCTCACTGTTCCGATGAATGTCGAACGCCCGCGCCTGCACGGAGTAGGGAATGTTCAGCAAGCGGCCCACCAGGGCAGCAAGAAAGGCCTGGTAGGACGCCCAGGGGGCGTGGATCCGGGTGATTCCTTCCTGCTGCATCCGATAAGCCAGGTAAACCGCCTTCCAAAAGGTGATGGCGTCGAGTCGCGCTCGCTTCTCCGAGCCGTAATGCTGGCGAACGATGAAGAGAAAGAGTGAGAGCAGATTCCAGGGTTGCTGCCGCCCGAAGTGCAGCAGGGCGCGCACCAGGCGGAGGAATGGGAGCGGGTGCAGGTAGCGCGTGCCTGCAATGAGGGAAGCTGCCGTTTGGTCAAGCCTGTCAGGGCTATCATGGCTGTCTGCAAACACTATCAGAGGGATACCCGCCTCCCGAAGGGCGCGCACCTCCCGCTGAATAAAGGTTTCATGGAGGAGGGGGAAGCGCCACAACAGGTAGGCGACAGGTCGGTCCAATGCAGTTGGCCCCTTGGAAGGCTCACGCACGCTGCTGGCGAAAGCCACGATATTGCTCCAGCACCGCACTGCACTCACCGATTGCCAGCAATTGACCCTTGTTTAGCCAGAGCGCCCGATGGCAAAAGGACTCGATAAAGGCCATATCATGGGCTACGACCACAAACGTGCGCGACTCATTAACTTTTTCATCGAAGAAGGCCCGGCACTTCTCGCGAAAGTGAATGTCCCCTGCAGAAAGGACCTCGTCTAACAGGAACACTTCGCTGTTGATGTAGCGGATGATCGAAAAGGCCAAGCGGGCGCGCATGCCAGTGGAAAGCGTGCGTAGGTCCGCCCGTGCAAAGCCTTCGACCCCTGCCCACTCCAGGACCTCCGGCAGCAGTACCTTCATGGTCGAGCGGGGAATTCCAAATATCGCACCATACAGAAATATGTTGTCGCAGACAGATAGTCCCTCAATCATTCCAGTACCCAGGCTGGTGACAAGCGCAACGGACCCTGTAACCCACAGGGTGCCCCTGTCTGGCCTCTGTAATCCCGCCAGAAGCCGCAGGAAGGTAGATTTGCCGGCCCCGTTGTCCCCGATCACGGCTATCCGCTCCCCCCTAGCTATCTCGCAACTCACATTTTGAAGAGCATAAAAGGGCTTCGCCATGCGAAACCGCCCTTGCACGAGTTGCCTCAGCATAAGCAAGGTCGTCAAGCGCTCACGCTGCACCCAGAAATAGCGGTCCACATTTTGCACGCTGATAGCACTGTTGGCTGGCACAGCCGCTTGCTCAGACATAGACGGCAAAGTCGCTTTCGAATCGTTTGAAGAGCAGGAGACTGGCCCAGCAGAGCAAGGCATTGAAGAGCATAAAAAGGAGGAAGGGAAGCGGTGCGAACTCCCCCTGCATGATGATCCGTCGTCCAACCTCCAGCAGATAGGCCAGCGGGTTGAGCCGGACAATCCCCTGCGCCAGGCTACTACCCAAAAAGTCGGCGGTGTAAAAAATAGGCGTCATAAAGAAAAGAAGGCGCAGGAACACTTGGTACATATGCTCCAGATCGCGCACAAAGACGTACCCTACTGCGAGCACCATGCCAACCCAAGTAACGAGAAGGAGCTCGCCCACCACCACGACAGGTAACAAAAGCAGGGTGGGTGTCACAGGGGTGCCGCTCAGCCATCCGAACAGCAGGCACACCAGCAGCGACGTTACCAGTTCCACCGAGTTGGCACCAATGGAGCTGACCACCAAAATTTCTTTCGGTAGGATTACATTGGACGTGATGGCCCGCATGGTACGTAACACCTTCATCGCCGCCGTGGTCGCCGTTGAAAAATGAGCAAAGAGGATGACCCCCACTAGCACATATACGGCGTAAAATTCCACGGCGCTTCCCACACGCTGCCGGAAGAAAAGGTAGAGCACCCCCAAAAAGAGCAGTGGATGAAGAAAGCTCCAGGCCAGCCCAAGGAGCGTGCTCTGATCCCTCACTTTGTACTGGCTGAGGGTCATCTCGCGGAGCAGATTCCAATAACTTTCCGCCGTCCACATGCCCGGTCGCGCGATCCTCTCTTGATCCATGCTCTCTGTCCACCCTGCTTACAAGTCAAAGGTGCGAAAGCGCACCATACCTGCCACCTTGCCCGCCAAACGACTTGCTGTAAACACCCCATGACATAGCAGTTCAAACGGCTCGCGGCGCGGGCGGCTCGATGGGCGGAGCGTGTGACCCCGCAGATGACGCACCTGAGCCGCCAGATGGAGGCGGGGGCGACGCACGACGCGCCGCAATGAGTCCTCGTGCTTGCTGTAAACCGCCAGCACATGGTACCCGTGCAAGAAGCCCTGGCGAACCAGCCGTCGCCAGGAATCCGGGTTATGGTGGTAGACGATCGCCTCCGGCGCATAGTGCAACGTGTAGCCCGCCCGCCATATGCGGTAGGCGAACTCCACATCATGCGCCCGCGGAAGGGTGGGGTCAAACAACCCACAGGCCACCAACAAATCCCGCCGCGAGGCCCAGTTCATGGAGATGACAAAGGGCGGCTGCGAGGTGTGGATGGCAAACGCCTGATCAAAGACGTGCTCGCCGTAGCGGGAGATGCGGTTCGCGCCGGGGGGTGACAGGTTGCGACCCCCCACCACGCCGATGCGGTCATCGCTCAGCGGGGCGCGAATCGCCCCCAACCAGTCGGGCGCCACCATGCAATCTGCATCCGTGAACGCGATGATCTGCCCCCGCGCCTGCCGCACGCCTGCATTACGCGCCGCCGCTGAGCCCACCCGTGCCTCCCGCACCACGCAGAGCACATCGCGGTAGCGATCAAGAATTGCTAGCGTCCCGTCCGTAGAGCCATTGTCCACCACGATAATTTCATCGGCCGCCGGATCGAGTCGCAGCAGCGACTCCAGGCAGGCCGCGAGGGTGCGGGCACCATGGCGGACCGGTACGACCACGCTCGTGGTTGGGCTGCTAGTCATGGGGCGGGGTGACCATCGGGCAGGGCCGCAAAAAGGCGGTGCAGGGTGGCCATATTTCGCTGGGCATCGAACTGGGCCTCAGCTTTTTGTCGTCCCGCCAGCCCCATCTGGTGGCGCAGGGTTGGTTGGCTGATCAGGTCGCCCAGCGCAGCAGCGAGCGCGGCAGGGTCGCTGGGGGGCACCAGGAGCCCCGTCACCCCATCTTCCACCAACTCAGGGATGGCACCGATGGCAGTCGAAACCACAGGTAGGGCCAGGGCCATTGCCTCGATGATGACATTGGGCGTGATATCGAAGCTGTTGTTTCTGGCAAGCACGGAGGGGAGCACGAAGATATCGGCGGCGCGCATCATCGCAAGCACCGCGTTGAGCGATTGGACCCCATGGAACCGTAGGACGTCCGGCGGGGTGAGCTCGTGCCGTATCAGGCGCAGCGCCACCGCCGCATTCGCGTCTTCCTCCCAATCCTCCCCCCCTACGATGTCGCATTGGAAGGGGTGCCCTGCCGCACGCAGGAGGGTGCAGGCCTCCACGAGGTATCGAAAGCCTTTGAATCCAACCAAGCGCCCCACCGCCAGCAACCGCACCACGCCCGCCCCGCTTTGAGCGCGCTCGGGTGGCTGAAAGCGGCTGAGCGCCACGCCATTGTAAATGACGTGGATTTTGTGATGCTGGGCGGCTGGCAGATAGGTACGGATATGCTCTGCGTTGAAGTGGCTATTCGTGATGATGAATCGTGCCCCACGAAACTTTTGCTGGAGCGCGTACGCCTGGGTGCAGCGGTGCAGGTCGTGCGCCCGTGCCTGCACGCTGAAGGGGATATCGAGCAGGCGCGCCGCGCAAAGCGCTTGGAATGCCTGATGGTACGCCCAGGGCGCGTGGATGTGGCCTGCGTTCTGCTGGCGCAGCAGCTGCGCCAACAAGAGGATGTGGTCAAACTCCGCCAAATCGCTCCGCAACGTTTTGTGGCTGCTGTAGCGGGTACCGATAATGAAGAGCAGTAAGTGAAGGGCGCGCAACGGCTGTTGACGAAAAAGGTCGCCGCGCAATTGCCACCGTTGTGCAGGGGAAGGCTGAGGAAGGCGGTGGGGCGGCGGGGCGTCACCCAGCGATAGATCGCCCGCTTCTTGACTAAAGACGAGGAGCGGAACCCCGCCCGTGCTTAGGGTAGTGAGCTCGCGCCGGATAAACGTTTCGCTATAGAGGGGATACCGCCATAGCAGATAGGCCACGGGCTGATCTGGCGCACGGGGCGGCGCACGGTCCGGCAGGGGCGGGATAGACGAAAGACGTGCCACGGCTCGCTGGTAGGCACGGCTGGTGCCCGCCCTATCGAGCGCTGCATGGATGAGCACCCAGGGGCGCAAGGGCATGACTGAGCGGAGCGGGGCAAGGGCGGCGCGCCACCGCTCGCGAAGCTGCCAAAAGCCGCTAGCGCCTACAAGCCCGTCCCACATGGCGCGCATCGCATAGGGCGGGTCGTCGCGAAGAAAACGGAGCTGCCCCCTGCGCGTCAATCGCCAGCAGTTGGCCCATCGCGCGGCCCAGGCATGCAGGTGTCGAAAGCGCCGATCGCGGTCCGTATTGTGCGCATGCCGACGACGGGCATACAAAAATTCGGGCACAAGAACGAACTGGTAATGGTCGAGCATGCGCAGCGCCATCTCATAATCTTCACCGATCCGCAATGTCTCGTTGAAGCGCCCTACGCGGTCGAATACCTCACGACGATAGGTACGTAGCGGATTCATGACCGCACCGGACACCAGCAGGCGGTATCGGTAATCAATCCCCACCGGTCGCCTGTGTCGGAGATCGTTCCACTGACGTCGCGCCTCATCGCGCTGGAGCCGCCCCTCCGCGTTTACATTATAAAAGTAGCAGTGGGCCTGCCCCGCGTGCGAGTTTTGATGGAGAACATCCACCATCATGCGCAACGCATCGGAGCGAATCAGAAAGTCATCGGAATCTACGTGGGCGATGAACGGCGCGCGGCTCTGTTCAATGATCCGATTGTGGCAGTGGGCGATGCCGCGACGGCGCGCATGACGACTCAGCAGTCTCACACGGGGATCCTCATAGGCAGCAACGAGGCTCGCCAGATCATCCGGGGAGGCGTCGTCCACGACGATCAGTTCCAACTCCACATCCTCCTGCATCAGGACACTATCTATTGCCTGGCGGATGTAGGGAGCACTACGGTACGCAGGCATGGCCACGGTGAGTTCGGGATGGGTCATGCTGCGCTCCTAGAGCACGGCCAGAAGGGTAAGGAACGCTTGATAGCTGTCCGCCTGTTCGAAGAACCGGAGGTTGTCCTCAAGCTTCGCTACGACGGCGCGGCGGATACAGGCCAGAAACGCTGCTGCCGTGTACGGCTCGGCGAGCAGGTCTGGGTGGCACAGCATCCAGTTTCCGCAGTTGCGTGACGCGACAACGTTGCAGCCGAGGAGCGCGGCCTCCCACAAAATGCCGGGGGCTGCGTCCAGGCGGGACGGGCATACCACTACCCGCGCATTGCCCATCAGCGCAAAGAGCGCCGCGGGCTCTGGGACGAACCCGCGGCGTGTGACATGCGGCAGTGCCTCTGGGCAGTTGCCAGCGAGGTGAAGCGAGAGCCCTTCGGCGCGTGCCGCGATGGACCGTACCATCGAAACGTTTTTCTCGTGTCGCGCCCAATCACTAGCGATAAACAGCACGTCCAGCTCACGCTCCGCGAAGGGGCGGGCCAGATGGGTGTACGCATACGTCCGTTGCGCGATCCAGGGAAACTTCCAGATAATACGGTCGTAGATTTTGCCGCCCTGCAAAGGATAGTAAAGCAAAAAGAACTCCTGAACCAGCGGGCTATGGGTCAGGATCAGATCCGCTGCTCGGACTGCGTTGCGGGTCGCTGCAACAAAACGAGCTGGCCAATAGATGCCGCGCCGGTACATGGCGAGCAGCGACATCGCGTCATCGGCTTCCCCCTGGAGTAATTCTTCTTTGGCCTGCCTGCATCCCGCAGTCAGGTAAACGAGGGGGGCAGCAAAACCCGCCTGCTTGCTCTGGCTCAGCAGCACCGTCGCAATAAATTCCTCCCCTACCAGCACATCGGGCTGCAAGGCTGCGACCCGCGCGACCAGTTCAGGCTGCGGGCCGAAGAGGGGGTCGTTCAGCACGCACGTCTCGACGCGGGGGCGTTGCGCGGGGTTCCCCCAGTGATCCCCAAGTAGATAACAGAAGTAAGAGGCATCGGCCGGCTCTACCAAGTTCAAGAAATAGACATCCAGACCATCCTCAAGCATTTGTTCAAACAAACTATAGGCAGCGGTTGCCGCGCCGCCGAACCCCGACACCTCGTAGCAGCAGAGCAGGATGCGGCCTTTAGGCGAGATCATGGCGCGGCGCCTCCTTCTCGTCTGCAGCCACCCGGAGCGCGGCGCGGTAACCATGGCTTTTCCCGAAATTGAACACCGCCCTGCAAAAAGCCTCGAATGCGTCGGGGCCGTAGTCGCCGCGCCACCACGCGCGCAACACGGTCCCATAGCGTCGTCTTGCCAGGCCCCCTGGCTTTTTCAAGAGCCCCTGGTGCTTTCGATGCAGGGGCACGGTCGCGGAGCCGTGCTTTTGACCTTCCTGAAAGAGTTGAAGCAAGGTTGCCCGGTTCGCATGGTAAACGATCGCGTCCGGCGCGTAGCGCAAACGGTAACCTGCCCCCCACAGCCGCCATGCCAAGTCCACATCCTCCCCCCGCAACAAACCCTCATCAAAAGCGCCCTGTTCCAACAACAATGCCCGCGGCGATGCCCAATTGGCCGAGTCAACATAGGGTGGCTGGCAGTGCTCGATAGCGTTCTGCTGATCGCGAATGCGTTCGCCGAATGCGGCTATACGAGTGCAGGGCCGCAGCGCAAGGAGCCTGCCCCCCACCGCGCCAAGATCCGGCTGGCGCAGCACCGGCAGCAGGTGCCCCAGCCAGTCGCGCTCTGGAATACAGTCGGCGTCGGTGAAAGCCACGTAGCGCCCCCGCGCCCGGCGCAGGCCGGCATTTCGCGCTGCGCTCGGCCCGCGCTTTGATTCGTGCAGGGGCACGATGGCATCACCGTACCCCTTCAAAAGCTCCGCCGTGTTATCGGTAGAATCGTTGTCCACGACGATAATCTCGCGATCGTCGCTCGGCCACGCCTGGGTGAGCAGCGCATCCACACACGCTCGAATGGAAGCTTGCCCGTTGTAAACCGGAACGATGAGAGAGAATGTTGGGAACGATATCATAGGAAGCAACGGGGGTGGCATTTCCGTCCCCCAGCCCACGCTATCGGCCCGGTAGAACCGAGCGCAACAGGGCAAAAGGCGGCGGGGGAACTTTCTTGGCGGCCAAAAACGGCTCGAGCACGGTCCAGTCCCGATCGCTATCGGAATCAGAAGCAAAGAGGGCACGGGCAAAGGCCAGTTGACCCATCCAGACCCGGTGAGGAGGCTGCTTGCGAAGCCAATCCATGATCAACAGATAGGTGGGGGCTGCCTCCTGCTGCAGCAAGGAATTTCCCAGTTGATAGAATGCGAAAAATTGTTCCCTGAGCGGTAAGGAGAGCAGATGCTCTAGGTCAGCCACCCCTACCGGAACATAGTTCCTGCTGCGCAAGAAGGTTTGAAGGGTGAGAAAAGGGGCCAACGATATCTGCTCGACGGGCTGAAGGCCATCACCATCGAACTCGCGAAACACACCGGCGCAAAGCGCGATCAAGGCGATCATGGAATAGCGGTGTATGCTCTGATTCAGTTGGCCCAGGGACCAGCGTAACCCACCAGGATTCCCACGGTACCGATAGCGCGCGCCCTCCATCTGAAACTTGTGGAAGGTGTACGCCGGGCTGTATTCCGGACGGTGCTCGCCAAAGGTTTGCCACCCGCCGCCCGGTTGCTGACCCGCATAGTGTAGCCGCCAACCTGCCATCGTCATGGCTGCGTTGAAGTCGGTATCGGGCGAGATGCTGTCAGGGTAGCCTATCTGATTCACACACGCGCTGCGAAATAGTTTGACCCCGACGACCTGACCCAGCATCCCATCGCGCAGGCGCCCCACGACCAATCCGGTGTCCGCCGTCATCGCTTCCCGCAGGCGCGCCAGAGCATCCGAATCAAGGATCATGTCTGCATCAATTTGTGCAAAAAAGGGAGCGGTGACAGCAGATGACCCCATATTGAAGGCGTGATGGAAGGGGGACACGTTGGCAACCGTGACAATCTCGCGCACGCAGAGAGTTTGCTGGTACAGAGCCGCGCGCGCGGCAGCGATAGTCGCCTCGCCAATGGTCAGGAGCACGGCAGCCGTATCGCTGGTACAGCGATAGGATTCGACCTGTACGGAACCAGGTAGCACAGGATCCTGGGACGCGGGGAGCATGGAACAGCTCGATACGAGAGGGTTAGGGAGCACAGCGAGCTAACATTCTGTCAGTGTATCAGAGTTCTCTTGCCCTGCCAAAGTAATGGCCAAACTCGGTCAGCAGTGCCTCGCCTCAGCCTCCGGGAGCCTCGACGCGCAAGCCGCGATGGAGCCCTGCCTCAGGCTATGCTGATGGCGTGTGAGTCGCTCTAGCTAACAGGTTCACATCAATATGACCAATCCCCTTGACAAAACAGGTTAGTGAGCGTACACTAACTAGTAAGGGAGATAACGTAGCGATGACATCTGAAGGCAGGCTTACAGCCGAAGAACGAAGCGAGGCGATCCTGCGCGAGGCGACACGGGAGTTCGCGGCGTACGGGTTCCATGGGGCTTCCACCTCAACGATGGCTCGACACTTGGGCATCTCCCAGCCTTACATCTTCAAGCTGTTTGGTACCAAGAAGGAGCTATTCCTCGCTACGTTAGAACGGGTGTATGAGCGAGTGGAGCGCGCGTTCCGGGATGCTGCCGAGCGGGCGAGGAGGGAGGGACGATATCCGCTGCAAATCATGGGTGATGCCTATATCCAGATGCTGAACGAGCGGGCCGATCTTCAACTGATGCTGCAGGGTTTTGCCACGGCGGGGGAGCCAGACGTCCAGGCTTTTGTGCGGCGCCGATACACTGAGATTTTCGAGTTGGTGCAGCAGGTTTCCGGGGCGAGCATGGAGGAGTGCCGCGCCTTTATGGCAACGGGGCTGCTGCTCACCGTCACCGCCGTGGCGGATCTGTCGCAGGAAGCGTTCTGGCCGGAGTATGTCTCCCGATGAGTTTTTTTGTCTTCAGAAGTAAGTAATCAGTCACTACCTACATTTTCTCAGACAAGGAGGCTGTCCATGTTCAAGCTGTCCGTACGCTCCTTCCATCCACTGCCCCTGATTCGGCGCGCCTGGGCCATCAACCCGAGCCTCACCGTGCTGGCAGGAACCATGGCAGTCACATCGCTCGGCGGCATGGTGGGCCTTGCCCTGGATGCACGGCTCATCACGGGCGCACCGGCCTGGGCCAAAACCGTCAAGTTCTCGCTTTCCATCCTCGCCTATGCGGGGACCATGCTGTGGATGCTCCCCTATGTGACCGTGCGCCCGCGCCTGCTCCGCTTCGCGGCCAGCAGCATCGGGGCGATCCTGTTGGTGGAGATGGGGCTGATCGTGCTGCAGGCGGCGCGCGGCGAGGCCATGCACTTCAACCTTTCCACGCCGCTAAACGCCGCGCTGTACAACTTCATGGGTGCCTCGATCACGCTGTTCTGGTTCATCAACATGGGGGTTGCCGTGGCCCTGATGGCCCAATCGCTGCCGAGCCGCACGCTGGCGTGGGGGCTGCGGCTCGCGCTCCTCCTCTCGATCATCGGCATGGGCGAGGGCTATCTGATGACGATGCCCAGGGCGCAGCAGATGGCTCGCATGGAGGCGGGGGAGGAGGTTCGGTACGTAGGGGGTCACACCGTGGGGGCGGAGGATGCGGAGACGCAGGGCCTGCCCTTGCTGGGGTGGAGTACGGAGCATGGCGATCTGCGCATCGGGCACTTTGTGGGGCTGCATGCCCTGCAGGTCATCGCTTTTCTGGGCTGGTGGCTGGGGCGGCGCCCCGAGCCCTGGCTGGGCGAGGGGCACCGCCTGGGGTTGCTCTTCACCGGAGCGGGGGGCTACACAGGGCTGATCGCGCTCCTCACGTGGCAGGCCCTGCGGGCGCAACCGCTGCTGCGCCCCGATGGGCTCACCCTCGGCGCCCTGGCGGCCCTGCTCAGTGCCACCGGGCTGACGGCGGCAGCCATCATGGAGCACGCGCGCGGTGCGCAGGCGGCTCCCGTCACAACCATCCACCCCTCACCGACTCGGAGCGCCTCGTGAACTACAACATCCTCTTTTCGCTCGGCGGCCTGCTGGTCATGCCCTTCTGGCTTTTGATGATCGCGCTGCCCCGCTGGCGCTGGACACGGCGCATCATCGGCTCCCCCCTGATCGCGCTCGGCCCGGCGCTGATCTACGCGGCGATCGTCGCGCCGCGCGCCGCCGCCCTGATGGACGAGTTTGGCAGCCTGGACGATGTTGCTGCGTTACTCGGCACGCCCATGGGCGCCACGGCGGGCTGGATGCACTTTCTGACCTTTGATCTGCTGGTAGGGCGCTGGGCTTTCCTCGACGGGCAGGAGCGGAACATCCACCCGCTCCTCATGGCCCCTGCGCTCCTGCTGATCTTGCTGTTCGGGCCTATCGGCTTCCTGCTGTACCTGGCGATGCGCGCCATGCGCCAGCCAGCCCGGCCCGAATAGAATAAGGGGGGGCGCACAGGGGGTGTGCCCCCTCCCCTGCCTGCTACGGCTGCGCGAAGAGGGCCAACACGAGGAGGGACACGAGAAAGAAGGGGATGAGAAAGATCACGGAAAGAAAGGGCTTCTCGTACTTGAGGTGCATGTAAAAGAGCACCACCAGCACCGCTTTGAAGACAGCGATGGCGAGCATCGTCCCTGCAACGCTACCGGCAGCCCAACCCGCTTCTTTCAGGAACTCTGCGAGCCACACCTCGGCCACCGTGGCGATGCCCAGGATCAAAGCCACAATCCAGTACAGCTTGAAGGAGCCGCCGTGGTGCTCCTCCTCGGGCGCGGGGTGAGCGGAGTCGTCATAGATGTCAGCCATACAACGTTTCCCCTCGCTAGATCAGGTAGAGAATCGTGAACAAAAGAATCCACACCAGGTCCACAAAGTGCCAGTACAGGCCGAACATTTCCAGGGCATTGTACTTGTGGGCGGTGAAGTCGCCGCGCAGTGCGCGGACGAGCACGTAGAGCAGGAGCAGCACGCCGATGGCGACGTGCGCGCCATGGAACCCCGTCAGGGTGTAAAAGCCCGCCCCGTAGATACTCTGCTGGGCCCCCGCGATGCCGGACGCGCCCACCGTCTCTTCCAGGATGTGCGCCAGTTCGCGCCACTCCCGCGACTGGTTGAAGAGGAAGGCGCCGGCCCCCACGAGCGTCAGCAGCAGCCAGAAGATCATCCAGCCCTGCCGCTTGTGCTGAACCGCGTCAATGGCGCTGACGATGAAAACACTGCTGAGGATCAGGATAAAGGTGTTGACCGTCGCCAGGCGGATCGCTTCCTCGGCGTAGGGGGTCTGGTGGGCGTCCCAGTTGGCTTCCGGGCGCAGGCTGAGCGCGAGAACAGCCGCGATCAGCACGGCAAAGAACACCACCTCCGACGCCAGGAAAATCCACATCCCCAGCTTGTCATTGGCGATGCCCGTCCCAACCTCCTGGTTGGCCTCAAATTTTTGAGCAATCTCGTGATGCATCCCACTTCCTTTTGCGTTAAACCAGATCAGTCGCCGGGGACAGGCAGGGCCTCGGGCGAGGCGATGCGGCGACCGTAGTCGTAGGGGTCATGGTCAACCGTCAGCGGCTCGTCGAAGTTGTAGTGCGGCGGCGGCGAGGAGGTGAGCCACTCCAGGGTGCGCGCGTTCCAGGGGTTGGCAGGGGAGGTCTCGCCAGCCATCAGGGTGCGCGCCATGTTGTACACCAGAAACAACTGTCCGAAGCCGAGCATGAAGGCGCCGATGCTGATGACCAGATTCAGCCCGGCGAACTCAGGCGCATAGTCGGCGTACCGGCGCGGCATGCCGAGCGCCCCCACGGCGTGCATGGGCAGAAAGGCAAGGTTGAAGCCGACGAACGAGATCCAGAAATGAATCTTGCCCAGCGACTCGTCCAGCAGGCGGCCAAACATCTTGGGGAACCAGTAGTAGATTCCCGCAAAGATGGCAAAGGCGGAGCCGCCGAAGAGCACATAGTGAATGTGCGCCACCACAAAGTAGGTGTCGTGGACATGTAGGTCAAAGGGCATCGAGCCGAGGAAGACGCCGGAGATGCCGCCGATGACGAACATGGAAACCAGCGCCAGCGCAAAGAGCATCGCGCTGGTAAGACGAATCTTGCCGAAGGCAAGCGTGCCCAGCCAGTTGAAAATCTTGATACCGGATGGCACGGCAATCAGCATCGTGGTGAGCATGAACGGGATGCGAAGGGTGGGCATCAGGGCCGAGGCGAACATGTGGTGCGCCCAGACCAGGAAGCTCAGCAGCCCGATACCCGCCGTGGCATAGACCAGCGCGCGGTAGCCAAAGAGCGGCTTGCGGCTGAAGACGGGGATGATCTCCGAGACGATGCCAAAGGCGGGCAGGATCATGATGTAGACAGCAGGGTGCGAGTAGAACCAGAACACGTGCTGGTACATCAGCGGGCTGCCGCCAAAGTCATAGTTGAAGAAAGGAAAGTCGAGCGCGCCCGCCATGAACTGCATCACCAGCGCCGCCGCCAGGGAGGGGGTGCCGAGCACCTGGAGCACAGCCGTGGTAGCGATGGCCCATACGAAAAGTGGCAGGCGGAAATAGTGCACGCCGCGCGTTCGCATGTTCATGATCGTCACGAGAAAATTCATCCCGCTGACGATGCTGCTCCACCCCAGCGTGAAGAGCGCCAGCACCCAGAGTAACTGTCCGGTTCCGCCCTGCAAGGAAACGGGCGGGTACGCTGTCCAGCCTGCCTGGGCCGGGCCCGTGGGCAGCAGAAAGCTCGCCAGAAGCATCAGCGCGGCGGGCACGACCAGCCAGAAGGAAAGCGCGTTCAGGCGCGGGAAGGCCATGTCGAAGGTGCCGAGCATCAATGGCACCACGAAGTTGCCGAAGGCGCCGGTGAGCATAGGGATGATGAACAGGAAGATCATGATCGTCCCGTGCATCGTGAAATATTGGTTGTACTGATCCGGCGTGAACATCAGGCCGGGCCGCGCCAGTTCCAATCGCACCAGCAGGGCCATGATGCCGCCCAGGATGAAAAAGGCGAAAGATGCCCAAAAATACTGGATGCCAATCACCTTGTGGTCCACGCTCCACCACAGGTAGCGGCGCCAGCCGTGCAATTCCTCACTGACGGGGATGGGCACGCGCCCGCCCGTCGCCCACAGCACGAAGCTGATCAGCACGAAGGCCAGCAGGCCTATCCCCGCCACCCCCAAAATCAGCCCGATGACCGTTCCGATCGTGGGATCCGCCGCCGACTCGCTCCCCTGGGCAAAGGCCTGACCGCTCCCCAGAACAAGGAGGAGCAGCACCGCCACCCCCACGATGCCCCCACGCCGCGCCGCTACGCTCTGCTTCCTCATTCGGCTACCCTCCTGCATCGCCAGGGTGGAATGGAGTGACTTGCCCACAGCCCCCTGCCCCGGCTGCCTCTTGTGTCTCACTGCTCCTGCTGCGCGAGCATCTCAACCAGAGCGTTGAGTTCCTCATCGCTAATCTGCTCCGCCGTGAAGGCAGGCATGAGGTTTTGGTAATCCGGCACCAGGTAGGCACCGGGGTTGCGGATGCTTTCCGCTATGTATTCTTCCGGCGTGGTCGCCTCGCCCGTGTACGACGGATCCTCGATGCGCTCGGTTGCCACCGCGCCCATCTCGTTATGCCCGGGGCCAACCACGCCCGCCGCCTGGGCCGCGTCCAACTGGTGGCAGGCCGCACATCCCTTGGCGGAATACACGCTCAAGCCATACTCGACAAGCTGTTCCGGGCTCGCATCCGCGCCGGGCGCCTGCCCCCTGTCTGCTTGCTCCTGCTCCCACGCCTGGTAGGCCTCCGGCTCCAGCACCTGCACGGTTGCCAGCATCGCAGAGTGGCCCGCGCCACAAAACTCAGCGCAGCGCAAGGGGAAGCCCTCGGGAAACCCTGCCTCCTCGTGCGTCATGGAGGGGGTAATCTGGATCGAACGGATATACCCCGGTGTCGCATCCTGCTTCAAGCGGAACTGGGGGACCCAGAAGGCGTGGCTCACGTCTATCGCTGTGATGTTCAGAACGTGGGTGCGTCCCTTTTCCAGCGTGAGCGTGCCCACATCGCTAAGACCGGATTCCGGATACTCGAAGGTCCAGAAGAACTGCTGGCCGGTCACATCCACGATGCGCGCCCCGGCAGGCGGGGTGCCGCTCAGATTCAAATCGTTGAATACCTGAACGCTCAGGACAGTCAGCACCACGAGAAAGACGGCAGGCGCAACGGTCCAGGCAATTTCCAGGCGGTTGTCGCCGTGCAGCGACGCGCCGACAGCGTCCGGGCCGTCTTCCGGGCGCTTGCGGTAGATCCACACGAAATAGAGGAGGAACCCCTGCACGAATATGAAAATACCCAGGCTCACGACCAGCATCAACCGGAACAGTTGGTCAATGCCCCGAGCTTCCTCGGCAGCAGCTACGGGGAGCATCCATCGCACGTCGGGAAAAGCCACCACCAGGGCGACCAGTGCCACGAAGAGAATCCCCAGAATCGCAGTAATCCGTCCGAAGGTCACGCTACCTCCGCATGCCGATAACGCAATGAAATGTCAGGCCGCCAGCATGATGACCTGCTGGCTTGGGGCACGCTGGCTGGAAAGGAGAGCAACCACCGTCCTGCTGTGGTGCAGCGGGAGCGCTTCCAGCATAAGTGCCTTTTATCACAACCGGACAATCATATCATGGACGCTGGGGGAGGACAAACCCCCGCCAAATCGGGCGACAGGGCTGCCCGATACCGACTGTCATCCCGTGGTGCGTGTTGCACGCGGGCGGGTAGCGGTCTACAATAGCCGCATCATGCACACTAGGATGCAAGGACAGGCGGATGAACGAGGCGCGCAACCCCAAACCGCTGTGGCAGTGGCCACTCGCCCTGGTTGGCTTTCTGCTCGGCCTGGGTGGCACGCTGTGGTGGCAGGCAAAGCAGGATGAACAAACCTTTCGATCAATGAAGGAGAGACCAGATGAAGATTTTTCTTGACACGGCGATTCTGGACGAGATTCGCCTGGCTGATTCATGGGGGATTTTGGATGGGGTCACGACGAACCCGAGCCTGGCGGCAAAGGTGGGGCGCGACTTCAAGACCAACATCCTCGCCATCTCTGAGCTGATCGGCTCGCGCGCGGGGACGGTGAGCGCCGAGACGGTTGCGCTCGACACGGAAACGATGGTCGAGGAAAGTCGGCTCGTGACCTCCTGGGCCGACAACATCGTGGCCAAGCTCCCCTGCACGCCGGCAGGGCTGGCGGCGGTGCGCCGCCTCTCGCAGGAGGGGATCCGCACCAATGTTACCCTGGTCTTCAGCGCCAATCAAGGGCTGCTCGCCATGAAGGCAGGGGCCACCTACATCAGCCCCTTTATTGGCCGCCTGGACGACATCAGCCATGACGGGATGGACATTATTCGCCAGTTGGTCACGATCAAGAAGAATTACGGCTACGCGAGCGAGGTGTTGGCAGCCAGCATCCGCCACCCCCTGCATGTGATCGAGGCAGCGATGATGGGTGCCGATATCGCGACGATGGGCTTCAAGACGCTCAAGCAGATGACCGAGCACCCGCTCACCGACAAGGGCGTGCAGGGCTTCCTCGACGACTGGGCCTCTATTGAAGAGGCAATGCGCCCCTTTTAACGGCCAGCAAGCCCATGGGGTGGGTTGGCCCGCAAGGGGAACCGCCCACCCCTTGCCAAAGGTTGACTGGCGCCACGGACTGTATAAGGTCCGTGGTTGACGAACGAAAGCAGAGCTATATGTCTTTAAAAGAATGGTTGTTGGAATTGCCCGGCATCGGCAAGGTACGGCGCGTGCACGCGCTGGAGCATGCCACCATCACGCTGCTGAGCCGTCGCCACAGCGACTTGAGCATGGTGGGCCGCTCCACGCCACGAGGCTTCTGGCTGTATGGGAATGTGGAGCAGGACGAGTTGCTGCGCACGACGAACGAGGCCCTGCGCCGCTTGCAGGGCGGGGAGGCCGGGTCTGGCGATTCACCCTCGCTGCGGCACCAATCTGGCAGTGGCGGGGATGCTGACGGGAGTGAGTAGCTTTGTGGCGAGCCTGTCGCTGCACAAGGACGAGCGCCCGCTGGACAAGCTACCGCGCATCATCCTGGCGGCCACCGCAGCCCTGTTGGTGGCGCAGCCTGCGGGCCTGGCCGTGCAGGAGGGGTACACCACCTGCCCGGATGCCGCCCGCCTCACCGTTGGCCCCATTCGCCAGAGCAAGCGCGGCAGCCTGACCGTCTCCTTTGTCGAGGTGCTGGGCTGACGCAGCGCCGTCATCGGTCGGATTTTTCCAGGCAATGATTTATCTGTTTCACGGCGAAGACGATCTGGCGCGCAACGAATACCTTGCGGGCCTGCTGGCCCGCGTGACGGACGCGATGGGCGATTTGAATCGCACGCGGCTGGAGGGGGATCAGACCAGCTTTGCGGGGCTACGCCATGCCTGCGATTCCTTCCCCTTCCTGAGCGACCGCCGCATCGTCATTGTCGAGGGGCTGCTGAACAAGCTCGCCAAACGGGGGCCGAAGGACTTTGCCGAGCAGTTGCTGGGTTACGTTCCAGCCATGCCGGAGTACACGCGCCTCTTTCTGCTGGAAACGTCGGTGGACAAGCGCACCGCACTGTGGAAATCTTTGAACCAGTTGGCCGGGGCGAAGGCCTCACGGGTGTACATCAAAGAGTTTCCGCTGCCCGGCGAGAAGGAGTTGCCAGAGTGGATTCAGCAGCGCGCGCGTAGCCACGGCGGCCTGGTGGAGCGGCAGGCTGCTGCGGAGCTGGCGGCCTTTGTGGGGCAGGAGATGCGCGTGCTCGACCAGGAGATCCGCAAGTTGGTCACCTACGCGGGCGAGCGCCCCGTGACCTCAGCCGATATACGGCTGTTGGTGCCGTACGTGCAGGAGGCCACCGTGTGGCAGATGGTGGACGCTATCGGCGCGCGCGATGTGCGCCAGGCCCTGGCCGCCGCCCAGCAGATTTTGAACGAGGAGCCTGGCAAGGCGGTCTACCTGCACATCATGATCACCCGGCAGATCCGGCTGCTGCTCCAGGTAGCAGAGTTGCGCGCGCTGGGGAAGAAGCAGGCGGAGATTCAAAGCACGCTGGGGATGAGTAGCTTTGTCGCTTCAAAGTTGCTGAAGCAGGCACCGAACTTTTCGGTGGAGCGGCTGGAGGAGGCATTCGATCATCTGTTGGCCGCCGACATCGCTATGAAAAGCGGGGCAAACCAGGTGATGACGCTGAACCTGCTCATCGTCGAACTGGCAGGGCGGCGTGCCGGGGCAGCCGCTTAGCGCGAGATGTACGTGTTGTTATCGAATAGGGCCAGTTGCGCCGGCAGGGCGGGAACGTTGATCAGCCGCGTTTCTTCTGTCTCCTGAAAGGTGAGCTCGCTGATCGTTTCGCCTGCCAGCGCTGGCCCCAGCGTATTCCTCACATTCGCGTTGTCGCACCACACGCGCCCGAAGCCTCGGGCGGGGCGCCCCGCCTGCTCCGCCTGTGGGCAGGAAAACTCCGGGTCCCCCGCCTCCCACTGATCTGCAAAGTCCACCCACTCCCCGCCGTTCCCCCCGGCGCCGCGTACCCCGAAGACGTAGATGCGATCCTCGAGGGGGTCGTGGATCATGAACCCTCCCTCGAAAGGCTCCGAGGCGCCCGCGGCGCGCGCCGCCGCTGCTGTCGGGCAGCCCATCGTCCGTATATCAAACAATCCGACGAACAACGGGTCAATCGTAGTTTGGCAGCCTAAGGTTTGTGAGACCGTCGGCGTCTCCGTCGGAATGGGAGGCGGTACGAGGGTCGCCGTTGGAGAGGGCACGGGTGTCGTGGTGGGCGGCGGTGTCACGGTGGGCGGCGGTGTCGCGGTGGCCGTTGGGGCAGGGGTATCGGTGGGCACGGGGGTCCCCGTCGGGGGCGGCGTCTCCGTTGGCGCGAGGGTGGGGGACACCTCCGCAGTCGCGCTCGGCGTCTCGGTCGGGGTCTCCGTGGGCGTAGGGGTATCGGTGGGCAGGGGCGTGTCGCCGGGCGCCTGAGTGGGCGGGATTGTTGGGCTCTCCGTCGGCAGGGCGGTTGCCGTGTTTTCTGGCGTCACGGCTGCCAGGGTGAGCGTGGGCAACGCGCCTGCATCGGGCAGGGGGGGCGGGGTGAAGCCCGCGCTCCCGCTGTAAAGGGCGGCAGAGACGAGCGCCCCCGCCCCACAGATGACAAAGAGCAGGAAGACGGTGAAGGACCAGATGGGAAAACCACGGCGCCGCGGCGCGGGCACCACCGGCGGGACCGTGGCGCGCCGTGGGGGCACCACCTCAACAATCTGCTCGCGGGGGTGGGGCGCCACCGTCCGCGGGGGGCGCGCCACGGGCACGGGGGACGTGGGCGTTATCACGCGCGTCGGCGCGGCGTCCGCAGTGGGGGGCGGCAAGTTGATGCGCGTCGCCTCCCCCCGCGACACGGCACGGAGGGCCTCCATCATCTCGCTCAGGCTGTTGAAGCGATCTTCAGGCTTTTTCGCTATAGCCTTCAAGATGACTTTTTCCAGCTCTGTCCCTAGATCAGGACGAAAGGTGCTGGGGGGCGGCGGCGCCTCGAACAGGTGGGCGCGCATGATGGTGGGCGCATTGCCCTGAAAGGGGGCTCGTCCGCTCACCATCTGATAAAGCAGGATGCCGAGCGAATAGATATCACTGCGGTAGTCCACCTCTGAGCCAGCCGACTGCTCGGGCGACATGTACGCCGGGGTACCGATCGTCGTTCCCGTCAGCGTCAGCCGCTCGGCTGCGGCATCCAGCGTCTTGGCGATGCCAAAGTCCACCAGCATCGCGCGCTCTTCTTCATCAAAGAGCACGTTGGCAGGCTTGATGTCGCGATGGACGATGCCGCGTTGGTGGGCATAGGCCAGGGCCTGCGCCAGCGGCAGCGTGATGCGAATCGCCTCGTCCTGGGAGAGCGGCCCGCGCTCGACCAGCACATCCCCCAGGGAGCGGCCAGACAGGAGCCGCATCGCAATGTAAAAGATTCCCTCGTTCTCGCCCACATCATAGATGGGGACGATGTTGGGATGGTTCATGCGAGCGGTCAGGCGCGCCTCCTGACGGAAGCGCTCCAGCAGGTCAGCGGGGGCACCCGGGGCGGGCACCATCACCTTGAGCGCCACCTCGCGCTCCAGCGATTCGTCCCAGGCAGCGTACACAGCACCGCTTCCGCCGCTGCCTATCTTGCTTCGGAGGGTGTAGCGGCCAAGCTTGCGGCCAATCCAGGGGTCGTAGTTTGAAGACATCGAAGATCGCTATCGGGTCAGGGTGGAAGGGGGCGGTCGTCGCGCCTGCCCTCTTTGCTGCGGAAAAGGGCTGCGATGCCGAGCGACGCATGCAACCCTTCTGGGGCCTGTAGTGCCCCTCGTCCTATAAAACGCCGTGCGCCCGCGCCAGGTTCCCGCCGCTGTCACCCAACGCAATGATGCTAAAAAGGACTTGCGATTGTAGCATGGAGTGTGCAAAATACCAGCTATGAGCGCTAGCGATGCCAAACTAATCGTCGTTGCCGGTGCAAACCAGGGGCTAGAAATGCTGCTGGGGGATGCACCCGTGCTGTTGGGCCGCGGGACCGAATGTGATCTGTCCCTGCTCGACACCTATGCGTCCCGCCACCACTGCTGGATCGAGCCACGCGGCGACGAGTGGTGGGTGCGCGACCTGGGCAGCAAGAACGGCACCCTGGTCGGGGGGCTGCGCATCGAGCACGAGCAACTCTTGAACGATGGCGAGGTTCTCACGGTAGGGCACACGCAGATTCGTTTTTGCGATGCCGCCTCGACCAAAACCTACCCCACCCTGCCCGCCATCCAGCCGGGCCGCCTCCAGGTTGATCTGCCGGCGCGCATGGTCTGGGTGGATGGGGTGGAGATCGAGCCGCCGCTCAGCCCGAAGCAGTGGATGCTGCTGGCGCTCCTCTGGGCGGAGCGCGGCCGGGCGCTGAGCAAGGATAGCATCGCCGCCCAGGTCTGGCCAGAGGCGGAGGGGGCGATCTATGATTATCAGATTGACAAGTTGGTCAGCCGGCTGCGCGCCCGCCTGGGCGACCCCGGCGACGAATTGATCGAGACGATCTGGGGCTTCGGCTACAAGCTGCGCTAGCATCGTCTGTCCTGGGCAGCCGCCGCTACGCCCCGCTCCCCCCGTCGAGTGCCTGCGCAAGGTCCGCTAGGAGGTCGTCTACATGCTCCAGGCCAATCGAGAGGCGGACCAGCGTGTCGGTCAGCCCGATGGCCTCGCGCCGCGCCTGCGGGACGCTGGCGTGGGTCATGATGGCAGGATGCTCGATCAGGCTTTCCACGCCCCCCAGGCTTTCCGCCAGGGTGAACAAGCGCACGCGCGTCAAAAAGGCGCGCGCCTCCGCCAGCCCCCCCTTCAGGAAGAAGGTGATCATGCCACCTGGGCCACGCTGCTGCTCCAGCGCCAGGTCGTGGTCCGGGTGCGAGGCCAGCCCAGGGTAAACCACGCGCTCCACCCTGGGGTGTGACTCCAGCCAGGCGGCGATGCGCTGGGCGCTCTGCTGGTGGCGCTCCATGCGCACCGCCAGGGTCTTGATGCCGCGTAGCACGAGCCAGCTATCCATCGGGCCAGGCACCCCACCCATCGCGTTCTGCAAAAACTTGACGCGCTCATGTAGCGCGGGATCGTTCATGACCAGGGCGCCCCCCACCACGTCGGAATGACCGTTCAGAAACTTGGTGGTCGAGTGCATCACCACATCCACCCCCCAATCAAGGGGGCGCTGTAGGTAGGGGCTCAGGAAGGTGTTGTCGCATACACTCAGCGCGCCTGCCCCGCGCGCGACCGTGGCCACCATCCGCAGGTCCACCAGTTTGAGCAGGGGGTTGGAGGGGGTTTCCACCCAGACAAGTCGGGTGTCCGGCTCAAGGGCGGCGCGCAGGCGCTGCTCGGCCCCCTGGCCCGCAAGGTCCACATAGGAAAAGCGGAGCCCCAGGTTTGCCAGCACCCTATCAAAGAGGCGCACCGTTCCGCCGTACAGGTCATCCGAGGCGACTACATGGTCGCCCTGCTTGAGCGTCGCCAGCAGGGTGGTGATAGCAGCCATGCCGGAAGCAAATGCCAGCCCGAAGCGCCCACCCTCCAGCGCAGCAAGGCTACGCTCCAGCGCGTGGCGCGTGGGATTGTCGGTTCGGCTGTACTCGAACCCCTTGTGCTCCCCCGGCGCGGCCTGTGCATAGGTGCTCGTCTGGAAGATCGGCACCATCACTGCGCCCGTGACCGGCTCCGGCTCCTGCCCCCCGTGAATGGCCTCGGTCTCGATCCGCCATGCTCGCTCGCTCATCATCGCTGCTCCTTCTTTGATCTGCATGCCCCGCACACAGAGAGCGGCGAGGGGCTCACCCATCGCCGCTTGTCCATCGCGAGTGCTCCTGCTCGATCCATGGGGACCTTGTTCAGCAGGAAGATTGTTTGTTCACGATGCGTCGTAGCCTGGCCCGCAGAGCCACGTCACTCCGTGCTCTTGCTGCTCTTGCTACCACCGGTCTTGCGCAGCACGGGCAGCCCAGTGCCTGTCTCCGCTACCTCGTAGCCCTCGGGCAGGGTGTCTACCGCTCCCTCTTTTTCTTCGCGCGCAAAGAAATAAAGTTTTGTCGCCGCATTTCGCGCATCGCGGCTGTGCAGGTAGTACGTTGAGCCCTTTTGATTGGTATATGCGAAAGCCATCTTACAACTCCTTTGTGAACAACGCTTGCCAGTTGCATCAGCGGAACTGACCCAAAAGTCATCCAGCCGTTGGGAAAACCTGCAAGAAACAAGCCACCATCTACAGAGAGAGCTTGTCACAGGACGTGGAGGGGCCGTCCTGGCTCCGGCAGGGATAGCATTCGCGCTTGTTCGCCAATCTGCGCACCTGGACGCATAATCGGCGCTCGACACTCCTTGCTTGTCCCTGTCACAGTGTGGTGATCCTCAGACAAAAAAAGGTTCGGAGAAAAGGCTTGTATGATGCTGCAATACGATTGGAGACGGGTGGCGCACCTGACGCTGCTATCGCGCGCCCTGGATACGATGGAGGAGACAGAGCTGGTGCCCTCTGGCGAGGTGATCTACCAGTTCTCAGCGGGGGGGCACGAATTGGCGCAGACCCTGCTGGCGCTGGCGTTGGACCACCCGCATGACGGGGTGGGCGTGTACTACCGCTCTCGCCCGTTCATGCTGGGGCTAGGGCTTACTGCGGAGGAGGCCCTGCTGGGCACGATGGGGCGCCAGGGCGGGTCGTCCAATGGGCGCGACATCGGCGTTGTATTCAGCCGACCGGGGCGCAACGGGGCGACGGTGCTTCCCATGTCGGGCGATGTGGGCACGCAGTACAGCCCTGCTGCCGGTTGGGCGCAGAGCATCTGTTATCGGCGCGACACGCTGGGCGAGGCGTCGTGGCAGGGGGCCATCAGCATCGCCATGGGGGGCGATGGCTCCGTGGCGACGGGGGGCTTCTGGGCCGCTCTGACCATGGCGACTACCCTGCGCCTGCCCATGCTGTTTTTTATCGAGGACAACGGCTACGCGATCTCGGTTCGTAGCGACCTTCAAACGCCCGGCCGGAACATTGCGGAAAATCTGGCATCGTTCAAGAATCTGACGATTTTTGACGGGGACGGCTGCGACCCAGCGGATGCGGGCGCTACCATTACCGCAGCGGTCAGGCTGCTGCGCGAGGGGGGAGGGCCGGTCCTCCTGCGCGTGACGGTGCCGCGCCTTCCGGGTCACTCTGGCACGGACAATCAGGCCTACAAGACGGCTGAGGAGCGCGAGGCGGAGCAGGAGCGAAATCCGATTCAACGGCTGCACGATTTTCTGGTGCCGCAGCGCCTGTCGGAGGAGGAATGGCAGGGCCTGGAGCAAGAGGCGCTAGCCGTTGCCGAGCGGGCGCGCGATGCGGTGCGGCAGGTGCCGGAACCGGCGCCCGACAGTGCGAGTAGCTACGTGTTTTTTGAAAGCAGCGTGCAGGAGCAGGGAGGGCTGGCGCCAGAGGGGGCCCTGCCGGCCCCGGGCCCCGCCACGCCTGAGCCCGACGATGCCGCCCCGATTAACCTTGTTACGGCGGTCCGGCGCACCATCGCTGCCGAGATGCGCCGCAACCCACGCCTGTTGTTGTTTGGGGAGGATGTGGGCATCAAGGGCGGGGTGCATACCGTCACGGAGGGCCTCCAGAGCGAGTTTGGGGAGGACCGCGTCTTTGACACCTCTCTGAACGAGGAGGGCATCATTGGCCGCGCGGCGGGCATGGCGCTGGCGGGGCTGCTGCCGATGCCAGAAATTCAGTTCCGCAAGTACCTGGACCCCGCCACGGAGCAGGCTAACGACATTGGGACCATCCGGTGGCGCACGGCGAACCATTTTGCCGCGCCGATGGTGGTGCGCGTACCCATAGGCTTCTCGCAGCGGGTCGGCGACCCCTGGCACTCCGTTTCCGATGAGGCGATCCTGGCACACAAGCCCGGGTGGCGCATCGCAATCCCATCGAACGCGGAGGATGCGGTGGGCCTGCTGCGGGCCGCCCTGCGGGGCAATGACCCCACCTTCTTTTTGGAGCATCGCAACCTGCTGTACACTGTCAAGGGTGTGGGCCGTGCTTACCCCGGGGACGAGTTCACGCTACCCTTCGGCAAGGCAGCCATCCTGCAACAGGGGCAGGACTTGACGGTAGTGACTTGGGGCGCGATGGTTCATCGCTGCCTGGAGGCCGCTGAAGCGTTCCCAGGGGCGGTTGAAGTTCTCGATCTGCGGACCATCGTTCCATGGGATCGAGACGCCGTGCTAGCCTCCGTCCGTCGAACCGCTCGCTGCCTGGTGGTCCACGAGGATTGCGGCACGGCGGGGTTTGGCGCAGAGGTGGTCGCCACCATCGCCAGCGAGGCCTTCGTGCACCTGGACGCACCGGTGCGGCGCCTGACGGGCGCGGATTGCCCGGTCCCCTATAACAAGCGCTTGATGGATGAGGTGGTGCCGTCGGTAGCTCGTATCCGGCAGGCCATGGCCGAACTGCTGGCGTTTTGATAGGATGAGCCGAGATAAGATTGCCGATGGCAGGGGTGTGGAAGGGAGGCGCAGATGATCAGCGACAGGCAGAGCCAGGACGATGATGCGATGCACAGCGAGATGGCCATGCTGCGCACGAGCAACCGCCAACTGGATGCGATCGTGCAGGCAGTGTCGGATGGGATTACCATGCAGGACCCGAGCGGGCGGTTGATCTACGCCAATCAGACCGCCGCCGCGATGATCGGTTATCCATCGCCTGATGCCCTGTTGGCCGCGCCGCTGTCAGAGGTGGTGGAAAAGTTTGAACTGCACGACGAGGAAGGAAACATTCTGTCAACAAACGCCTTGCCAGGGCGTCGCGCGCTCCAGGGGGAGCAGAGCACCAGCATGATAATGCGTTTCCGCGTGCGCGAGACGGGTACAGAGCGTTGGTCGCTCGTCCACGCTACGCCTGTCCTGGACGAGCGGGGCGAGGTGCTTGCTGCAATAAACATCTTTCGAGATATGACGGCCCGCAAGCAGGCGGAGGCGGAGAGCCAACGCCTGTTTCATCTGGAAAAGCGTGCGCGCGAACAGGCGGAGACAGCGCAGCAGCAACTTGCCTTTTTGGCCGAGGCCAGCACGGTGCTCGCTAGCTCACTCGATTACACCACCACGCTTTCCAGTGTCGCCCAACTCGTCGTCCCAACTCTGGCCGACTGGTGCAGCGTGACCATTGTGGAAGAGAGCGGTGAGGCACGCCAGCTGGCGGTAGCGCATGTAAACCCCCATCGAGTCGAGTGGGCGCTCCAACTCCAGCAAAAGTATCCACCGGTACCGAACCCGAACGCACCTCAGGGGCTTTACAAGGTATTGCGAACGGGGGAGCCGGATCTCATTCCCTTTATTTCCGAAGAGATGCTGGCAGGGGCTGCACATGACGAGGAACACCTAGCGCTGTTGCGCCGGTTGGAACTGCGCTCGTCCATGGTGGTCGCCCTGCTTGCAAGAGATCGGATACTGGGCGCCATCACGCTTATTTCGGCGGAATCCGGTCGCACGTTCACGCAGGACGACCTGCGGCTGGCGATGGACCTGGCGCACCGTGCGGCCACAGCTGTGGACAACGCGCGGCTATACAAGGAGGCGCAGCAGGCCATCCAGCTACGCGAGCAGGTGCTATCCATCGCGTCCCACGAACTGCGGACACCCCTCACCAGCATCCTGGGCTTCGCCCGCCTCCTCAAGCGACCCAACGCCTTGCAAAAGATGGAGGAAGAGCGCATCCAGCGAGCGCTCCAGACGATCCTGGATCAATCGCAGCGTTTGAACCAGTTGATTGACGTGCTGCTCGACTTTACACACATTCAAACAGGCCGTCTTACCATCACTCGCGATCCCGTTGATCTTACCGCACTGACGCGCCGCATCATCGAGACTATCCAGCCAACCCTCCAGAAACACTGGGTGGACTTTACAGCGCCCCCGCACCCGCTCATGGTTGCGGGGGATGGGGTGCGGCTGGAGCAGGTGATACAAAACCTGCTCGACAATGCAATCAAGTACAGCCCACAGGGTGGCACTGTGCGGGTGGAGATGGAGCAACGAGACGGGCACGTTGCCTTGAGCGTTAGCGATCAGGGTATCGGCATCCCAAGCCATGCACTCCCCCACCTTTTTACCAGCTTTTATCGCGCCGACAATGTCGGCGCCCAGCAGATCATGGGGCTGGGGCTGGGGCTGTATGTGGTCAAGGAAAGCGTTGCCCTCCACGGCGGCACCATCGAGGTGACAAGCGAGGAGGGGCAGGGCAGCACCTTCAAGGTGTCTTTACCCCTGCTGCCCACCATCAGCGCGCCGCCTCCCGAATAGCGCAGCGGCATCCCCACTACCGAGGGGCTGGCCACCCAACACATCAGCCAAGCCCCTCCCCCCTTCTCTATCAATGTCCCTGCTACGGCATCCAGCCGCCTCCGCTTGGGCGACCCAGGCGCCCGGATCAGGGAGGCGGGGCAGCAAACAGGGCGCTCATGAAGTATTCTTCCGTGCGCTGCACTGCCAGGCTCGCCGCCTCCTCCACGGTAATATCCCCATAAAACGCCCGCTCAATCTCCTCACTCGCCACATTCTCGATGTCCACCCAGGTGCTGATGATCGGAACGGTGCGGAGAGAAGGGATGCTGTCCAGAAAGACGCGGCTACGGCTCGGCTTGGCCTGCGGGTCCAGGAAAGCCTCGCTTTCCGCGACGGCGCGGAGCGAAGGGACGGTGCGCCCCGTCCGCGCCAGGATCGTTTGCCCCTCCGGCGAATTAGCGTATTCGATGAAAGCCCACGCTGCCTCCTTGTTGGGGGCATTGCGCGCCAGGCAGAAGGCATCGCTGTGCAGGACGCTGGCCTGCTCTTTGCCGCGGGGGAGCGGCGCGATGTCCCAGTCGAACGCTTCAATCTCGCGGTAGGTGGGCGTGCCACGGCGGCTGTTCAAAAACATGGCAGTTGTCCCCGCCAGAAAGCGGCTCTCGCTGTCCAGCGAGGCTTCTTCCTCGCGGTTGGGCACCACGCCGTGCTGCTGGCGCAGATCCACAAACCACTGCAGCGCCGCCAGCGAGGGGGGACGCGTCAGCACGAGGCGGCTGGGCAACATGGGGTCGTCCACCAGGGGGGCACTGTTTTGCCACACGAAGGGGGCCAGGCGGAACAGGGATGCCTCGGTGCCGAGCCCATATTGCTCCACCTGACCATCCCCGTCGGTATCACGCGTGAGCGCGCGCGCGGCTTCCACAAAGGTGTCCCACGTCCACTCGTCGCTTGGGTAGGGCACGCCCGATTCCCTGAACAAATCCTTGTTGTAATAGACCACCAGGCTGGAGATATTTTGCGGCACGCACATCAGCGTGCCCTGCCAGGTGAATGCCTCGATGGTGACCGGATAAAAATCCGCTTCCTGGATGACGTCGCTGTCGGCCATGTAGGGGCCGATCGGCTCCAGCACATCGTTGGCAGCGAAGGCAGCATAGCGGCGGTAATTCATGAGGGTGACATCGGAGGGCGAGCCCGCCGCAAATTCTGTCGCCAGCCGCGTGCGATAGTCCTGCTGCGAGGGGACGTGCGACACCTCAACGCGGATTGTCGGGTGCGACTCGTTGAAGCGGTTCACCAACTCGATGTAGGCATCACGCTCTGCCGGGTCGCCAAAGGTCAGAAAGGTTACCCGTTGTGGCTCCGTGCCCTGTGCCGCCGACTCTGGCTGCTGCGCGCAGCCAGCGAGCAGGAGCAACAGCAACACACAGCCCGTCACAACCCTTTTTTGTGCACGCATGGGATACCTCGAAAGTCTGGAGAAAGAGGAACAACTGGCGGGTTATCTATCCGGCGGCTTCACAACTTCAACGGTCACCCTTGCTCACCATTCCCCATCCAGCAGGGACTGATAATCGCTGACAAGCAATTCGATAAGGCGCTCACCAAAGTCTGCGGTGGCGTCTGCCGGATTCAAGCCCACGGCGCCCGACGGAATTGCACTGCGAATGGCTGATGGGGTGCCCTGCCACACCTGCTCTGGAACATCAGCTGTACCCGGAGCATTATCCAGATGTACGAGGTGCGGATGGGTGACCAGGACGGCTGCACTCTCTTCCAGCCCGGCGTGTCCCTCCGTCCGGCCGAAGGTCTGCCTCGTCAGCGCCGCAACGGTCGGCTCCTGCCACCAATGGCTCAGGTAGACCTTCAAGTCAGGCTTGACCTTGATGGCCAGGGCGGCGACCCACTCCCACGCGGCGCGGTTGCCCCCGTGCCCGTTGAGCACGAAGAAGCGGCGCCAGCCCTGCCGGTAGGCGCTTTGCAGCAGTTCCAGGTAGAGGGCGCGCAGCGTTTCTTCGGTGAGCGTGAAGGTGCCGGGGAATGCCATGTGGCTCTCGCTGTAGCCATAGTTGACCACGGGGGCAATGGGGACGCCGGTCCGCGCGGAGAGCCGCCCGGCGATGGTGCTGGGAATGATACAATCGGTGCCCAGGGGAAGGTGGTGCCCATGCTGCTCGGTCGCGCCAGTGACCAGCAACAAACGGTTGTCCCGCTGGAGATGGGCTTCCACGTCGGGCCAGGTTAGGTCAGCCAGGTATACTGGATTCATGGGATTTTATGTCCGAGGGGTCGTTGAGGTAGGCCAGGGATCGGGAGCCGTATTATAAGCATGGATAGTCCGACAACCAAGAGAGAGGCCAGCTGAAAAGAGGGGCCGTCACCGCAGCAGGGGGCCTATATCTTGCTCGTTTGCCGAGGAAACAGGAAACAAACGAGGAGACTTGTGTGAAAGCGACAATCAATGGGATCGAGATGGCCTATCAGGTCCATGGTACTGGGGAGTCCGTGCTGCTCATCCACGGCTATCCCCTGTCTGGCAAGCTGTGGGAGCCCCTGCTGGAGCCGATGAAGGATGACTATCGCCTGATTGTTCCGGACCTTCGCGGCTTCGGTGAGAGCGAGGCAAGCGAGGAGGCCAGCATGGGGCAGTACGCCGACGACCTGGTAGCCCTCCTCGATGAGATCGGGGAGCCTGCGCCGGTGACGGTGGTGGGCCTCTCGATGGGCGGCTACATTGCATTCGAATTTTACCGTCGCTACCCGGAGCGGGTGCACGCCCTCGCCCTGGTGGACACGCGGGCAGAGGCGGACGACGAAGCAGGGCGCCAGACGCGGCGCCGGACGGCGGAGCAGGTGCTGCGCGAGGGCAGCGCAGGCGTGGCCGATGATATGGCCAGCAAGCTGTTTGGGCCCAATGTCTCGGACGAGCTACGCACGGAATGGCGCGAGATCATGGCCGCTACCCCGCCGCAGGGCATCGCCGCCGCGCTCCGCGCCCTGGCGGAGCGCCCCGATTCGACGGAGGTTTTGGAAACAATCAATCGCCCGGTACTGATCGTCGTGGGCGAGGAAGATCGCGTGACGCCCCCCAGCCTTGCCAGGAAGATGCACGAGGCCATCGCTGGCTCGACCCTGGAAACGATCGCTGGCGCAGGGCACATGACGCCTGTCGAGCAGCCGCAACGCTTCATCGCCGTGCTGGAGCAATTTCTGGATGGGTTGGACCCCGTAGACCGTCAGGGATGGCCCAAGCGCCCGGCACTTGATGCTACCTAACGTTTCCCATCCGCGTTATCTCGTTCTGCTGCTGGTGGCGCTCTGCATCGGATGCGCGGCGCCCCAGCAGCCTGTGCCTACCCCCTCGCCCCCAGCGCCGACACAGCCCTTGCTGGGACCTGGCTACCGAGGCGGTGGCTACCACGCCACCCCAAACAGCCGAGGCGGTGACTACCACGCCACCCCAGGCAACAGCTGACCCAACGCTTGCCGCCGCGCCGCGCCGCCCTACCCCCACCGCTCCTGACCCTGTCGCGCCCCCAAGCCCGACCCCGGCTGATGATGCGCAGCGTGCGCCCCTTCATCCTGCCTGGTCGGGGGTAGACCTTGCCGGGCTGCCGCGCTATGTGATCTCTGCCACCCTGGAGCCGCCGCGGCTGGCGGGAACCTTGACCCTGACCCTGCCCAACCGTGGCACCGCCCCCCTGCCTGACGTCGTGCTGCGCCTGTACAGCAATGCCGACACGCTGTACAGCGGGGCGAGGATGCAGGTGGGGGAAATCAGCGTGGCCGGGCAACGCGTTGTGACGCAGAGCGAGGCGGATGGAACCGCACTGCGCGTGAGCCTGCCGGAGCCCCTTCTGCCCGGCGAGCAAGTGGTGCTGACGGTGCCCTTCGAGACGACGATAGCCACGGGGGGCTTTCGCGGGTACGGCATCCAGCAGATGGCGGAGGGAATCGCTGTGTTCGGCTCGCCCTTCCCCCTGCTGCCGCTTCGCGACGGGGAGCAGTGGCGCGTGACAGAGGTACCCGCCGTGGGGGATGCGGTCAGCAGCCCGGTTGCGCTGTGGGAGCTCTTTCTGACGGTGCCTGGCGAAGAAACGCTTGTGAGCACTGGCGAGACCGTCGGGGTGGAAGGGGAGCGGTTTCATGTGGTGAGTGGGCCTGCAAGGGATATCGCCCTGGTGGTGCTGCCACCCGACGCCGTGCCCATCGAGGCGGAAGTAGAGGGGGTACAGGTACGCTACTGGTCCGCTGCCTATGTTGGAAATGCGGGGTCTCCCCGCGCAGGAGGCTGCTGGCATCGCTGCCGAGTCCGTTGCCGCGCTGAGCGCAGAATTTGGCCCCCCGCCCTACCGCGAGTTGGATGTGGTGGAGGCTGTGGTACCCATCGGGGGCTACGAGTATCCTGGGTTGGTGCTCTTCGATGGCGCGGCACGTGCCAACGCACAGCGGGCGTCCATGGAATTTTTAATTCCCCACGAGATCGCCCATCAGTGGTTCTACGCGTTGGTGGGAAACGACGTGACCGCCGAGCCGTGGCTGGATGAGGGGCTGGCAACCTTCGCTCAGCTGCGCTTTTTGGCAAGGGCACGCGGCGCGGAGGCCGCCCAGGCGCAGCAACAACGGTGGGAGCAGGAATACGGGGGCGTGCTTGCTCGGGTGCCCATCGGCGTCAACCGCTCGATCTATGGCTACACCAACTGGCTTGATTACCGCGGGCCTACCTACTATGCAGGGGCGCTCCTCTTTGAGCGCCTGCGCCAGCAGTTGGGGGACGAGCCCTTTCAGCAGGGGATGGGTCGCCTGCTGACCCAGTTTGCCTTTGGCGAGGCCACCACGGCGGAGGTGCAGGCGATCTTCAACGGCGTAGCGGCGGAGGCAGGGCTATCCCTGGACGACGTTTGGGAACGATGGCTGGAATAGCGACAGCTCAGGGGGCGTCGGCTATCGGCTCGACGGGGCGTGCGATGACTACCACACGGTGCGTGTTCGTCTCGTAGGGCCAGCAGGAGATGAGGGTCAGTCGCTCGTCGGGGGTCGGCTCGATGTAGCGGTTATTTTCAAGGCGAACCTCCATAGGCTCGCCCTTTTCTTTGACTATATACTTTTCCTGCACCACGTACAGGTAGGTCACGCCCCCCGCCTCCAGCATCACTTCCTGCCCCGGCTCCAGGTCTACAATGTAGCGAAAAACTTCGCCATGAACATTGTGATGGCCGCTGAGCACGGTGTTGCTATCATGCCCCGGCAAGGCCGAGTTCTGGTGCCACCCTGCGGCACTGTAGGGCACCAGCCACTCGCTATAGGCATTGCCCGCGTCGTCATACTTGACCTCCCAGCCCATCTGGACCACGGTGGTGTCCAGGCCAATGGCGGGTGCCATGAGTCGAGTAGGGAATTCCACCGCGGGCGGAAACAAATCGGGGGTAGGGCTCAAGGTAGGGGAAGGGCGCGGCGTCTGCGTGGGGCGCGGGGCGCCCTCCGGCACCTCTACCAGCAACGGGGTGGTGGCAGCGGTGACGGTGGGCTGCGCAATGACGCGCTCCGGCGATTCAGGCAACAGCTGAGGGGCAACCGGCACAGAGGAAACGGAGAGCAACACGCGCTCGCTCTGGCTCAGTAGGGCAGCTTCCAGGCGGCTCTGCTGCCACCACATCAACCCTCCGGTCATCACGAGTGCCAAACCCAGCAAGGTGAGCAGATGGGTCAGAAAATGGGTGCCCTTCGGTGTCATGATACAGGTGTCGTCCTTGACCTATTCCTGTGTTCGCTGCGCGCGCGCGCGGCGGCGCCGTGACGCACGCGGCTCGCCGCGCTGGCTAATGTAGGGAACCGTGACGGGGCTGCGGTGGCGTCGCCAGATCAACAACGCGCCCAGCAACGCTATGGCGATGCTGATCCACTGCGCCGTTGGCAGCCCGGCAATGGCCCACGCATCCGGCCGCTGAAATTCCACCAAAAATCGTCCGAGCCCGTAAGCAATGAGGTACAGGGAGTACAGGTCGCCGGGGCGGAGGCGGTTGCGGTAGCGGCGGCTGATCCAAAGCAGTGCCACCAACGCCACCGCGTTCCACAGGGACTCGTACAGGAAGGTTGGGTGGAAGCGGGTGTCGGTGGGCAGATCGGCATATTGGGGCAACCGGCGATCCACATCAATGGGGATGCCCCAGGGCAGGGTGGTCGGCTCCCCATACAGCTCCTGGTTGAAATAGTTACCCCATCGGCCAATCACTTGCCCCGTCAGCAGGCCCACCGACCCGATGTCCAACCAGGTGGGCAGGTATAGCCCGTGGCGGCGAGCGTACAGGATGACGACCAGCGCCCCGCCCAGGATCGCCCCATAGATACCTAGCCCGCCTTCCCAAATCGCTAGCGCAGAGGGAAAGGGGATGCTGGCGCCGAGCACGCTGATGGTCGTAAAGGGGCGCTCTACAAAATAGTAGTAGGGACCCGTGTCCACATTGGCGGGGCTGGAAAAGACGTGGTAGAGCCGCGCCCCGAGGATACCGCCGAGCAGGGCCCACACGAACACGTCCCACACATGCTCCGGGTTTTGCCCCCGATGGCGTGCCTCCAGCGAAGAGACCCACGCTGCAACGAGCGCACCCCCAACGATGAGCAGCCCGTACCAGCGAAAGACCAGCGGGCCGATTTCAAATGCTATCCCATCCATCAGACAGTGGCCTGGCGAGTGCCATTGCGGCTTCGCCCGAAGAAGCGGCCGAATTCACCGTTTTGCCACGAAACCAGCAGCGGCGCAGCGTTGAAGATGGAGCTGTAGGTGCCGGAAATCAGTCCGACGATCAACCAGAGCACGAACTGGCGAATCGTCTCGCCGCCGAACAGGTAGACAGCCATCAGCGTGAAAAGCGCAGTGAGCTGGGTGTTGATCGAGCGATCGAGGGTCTGCACGACCGAGTGATTGACGATCGCCTCGAACGGCTCGCCCCGATGGGTCACCAGGTTTTCTCGCACGCGATCGAAGACAACGATCGAATCGTGGACGGAAAAGCCGATGACGGTCAGCAGGGCGGTCAGGAAGAGCGCATCCACCTCCCACCCCAGAAAGTGGCCGGTCAGCGCTGCCAGCCCCAACACCAGGAGCACGTCGTGGAGCATGGCCAGGATGGTCACGATGCCATAGCGGAAAGGGTGCTCCACGTCGCGGAAGGCTAGACCCAGGTAGAGCAGGATACCGAGCGTGGCGGCCAGCACGGCGAACAGCGCGCCGCGGGTGACCTCATTGCCCACTGCCGGGCCGACTGCCTCGAAGCGTTGCTCGAGCGGCTCGACGCCATACTGCTCGGCAAGGCTCGCCTTGACCTCGTTCTTCTCGTCGTTGGAAAGCTGGCGCACGCGGATCAGCGCCGTGTCCTCGCCGGAGAGTTGCACGGTGGAGCCCGTGTACCCCAACTCTTCCAGCTCGGTGCGAATGTCGCCCGCCACGAGCGGGGTGGTCGGGTTTTCAAAGCGCAGATCGAGCAGCGAGCCACCCGTAAAGTCAATCGAGAGGCGTAACCCCCACAGCGCAAGCGCAATCAGCCCTGGCACGATGATCAAGGCGGACAGCAGGTAGAAAAAGCGGCGTCGGTTGATAATGTTGAACAACTTGGAACTCCTATTACGGTTGCAGGGTACGGCTATGGGTAGCGACTGGCAAGGCCTTCTGTTACCTTAATGCCAGCCGTCTTCCTCTT
Source organism: uncultured Chloroflexia bacterium (assembly GCA_963721895.1). Lineage (GTDB taxonomy): Bacteria > Chloroflexota > Anaerolineae > Ardenticatenales > Ardenticatenaceae > CAVRLZ01. Next base: position 566,026 of record CAVRLZ010000003.1, read on the forward strand.
CATAGGAAACCACTGGTGCCTCGTCGCGGGCGGACGAGCGGTCCAGCACGGTCAACTCCTCGGCCACAAGCTCCACCCGGTAGTGGCGTTGGCCACTGGCATCGTCCCAGGTACGCGTCTGCTGGCTACCCTCGACATAGACCAGCCGCCCTTTGGCCAGCAACTGCCCACAAATCTCGGCTAGCTCGCGCCACGCTACCACGTTGAACCATTCGGTGGCCTCGCGCCGCTCTCCGCTGCTGGTGGTCCACTGTCGGCCCACCGCCACGCTGAAGGTTGCCACGGGGGTACCGTTCGGCGTGTAACGCAGATCGGGATCACGCCCCACGTTGCCAATAATCATGACCTTGTTCAAGCCGCGCGCCATCCGACCCTCCCTTCCCGCATCGTTACACGCCAAACCACCAGCGATTTTTCACAGCGCTCGTCTGCATCAGGGCAGAGAGGAAGGTGCGGGTGATGGTGATGGCTGTGAACAGTGAGACGAGCACCCCGACCGCCAGCGTGAGCGCAAAGCCCTGCACGATGCTGGCCCCGAAATTCAAGCCGAAGAGGAAGAGGATGGCGCAGGTAATCAGCGTCGAGGCGTTCGAGTCGCGGATCGAGGGCCAGGCGCGATCAAAGCCGGTGCGCACCGCCGCGCGCATGCTCTTGCCCGCGCGCAGCTCTTCCTTCATGCGCTCGAAGATGAGGATGTTGGCATCCACTGCCATGCCGACCGAGAGCAGGAAACCCGCAATGCCCGCCAGCGTGAGCGTGACGGGGATGAGCTTGAAAAGCGCCATGACAAGCGCCGTGTAGATGATAAGCGCCAGCACCGCCAGCACGCCCGGCAAGCGATAGTACATCACCATGAAGAGGCCCACTGCCGCCAGCCCGATGATGCCCGCAATCAGGCTTCGCTCGACGGAGTCCGTGCCCAGCGTGGCGCCCACTGTGCGATTTTCCACCACCTGGAGGGGCACGGGCAGGGCGCCGTACTTCAGTTGGAGCACGATCGCCTCAGCCTCTTCCACGGTGAAATCACCCTGGATGACGCCGCTACCGGGCAGTTGGCTTTGAATGACGGGCGCGGAGATCACTTCGCCGTCCACTGCAATCGCCATATAGTTGCCCACATTCGCACCGGTATATTCGGTGAGCTTCTCGGCGGGCGCCCCATCTTTGAAGGCGAACTGGATGAGCGGTCGGTTGGTAGTCGGATCAAAGGCAACCGCGCTACCGGCGGCTAGGTCCGCGCCCGTCAGCACCGTCTCGAAGGTGCGAAGCGCGGGGTCCTGCTCGGCGGCAGGCTGCGAGCTCGTGTTGATTTTCTCGCCCACCTGCGGCGGCGATTGCTGGGCATCCACAAATTCCAGCAGGCCGGTGTTGCCGAAGGCGGAGATGGCCTGGTCGGGGTTGTCTAGTCCGGGTAGCTCCACCAGGATGCGTGACTCCCCCACCCGCTGCACGACTGGCTCGCTGACACCGAGGGCGTTCACGCGCCGCTCGATGATCTGCTTGGCGGCCTCCATCTGGTCATCGTCCGCCGTCTGACCCTCGGCCATGTCAGATTCCAGCACCACCCGCAGCCCCCCTTGCAGGTCCAGCCCGCGGTGGTAGTCCAGCCCTTCCAGCAGCACCCGGTCGCCCAGGCGAATCCCTCCCTCATGCGGGAGGGCAATAAAAATGGCGGCAGCAGCCAGCAGGGCAATCCCTACCAAGGCCCAAATGGTTCGACGTTCCATCCGCTCTCTCCAGGCAAAGTCAGCGACGTTACAGGATCAAAGCAATCGTGCGCCGCTGACGGCGGGCAACAAATGAAAACCGCCGTCTGTGGCACGGCGGCTCATGCGCGGATTATAGCGTGAGAGGGTCTCCTGTCAAAGAATTCTACCCGTCAGGGCCAGGCCCGGCACAGCCTGTGCTTGGCAGAGAAGGTCGGCCATGATCCGGAGGCTTACCCGTGAACTTACAGCAGATTCAGCAGGCCATCGAGGGGTACTTTTCTAGCCTGGGGGGTGGCGGAATCTCCTTGCTGGGGCGACTGGGCGAGACGATGGCCGCTCTGGCCCTTATCGCCCTGCTGCAGCATCTGGCGTATCGGCTGATCAATCGCAACGTGTCCAATGTCGAGCGGCGCCATCAACTGCGCGTGTGGGCCCGGACGGCGGCGCTGCTGATAGCCATTGTTGCGCTCATGGCGCTCTGGTTGCCCAGCGGACAAACGCTGCTGCAGGTGCTGGCGCTTCTGGCGGCGGGGCTGGCGCTCACGCTTAGCCGCCCCATCACCGGCCTGCTGGCGTGGGTGGTGATCGTCGTTCGTGCGCCGTTTCGTGTGGGGGATCGCATTCAGGCGGGTGAGGTGAAGGGGGACGTGGTGGATATCGGGCTGCTGCACGTCCATCTGTTGGAGTTGGAGAACTGGGTGGACGCAGAGCAGAGCACGGGGCGCATCGTCCATGTACCGAATACTATAGTGTTCGAGGGGCCCATCTTTAATTACACGGAAGCGTTCGGGTTGATTTGGAACGAGATCGAGGTGGTGCTGACCCATGACAGCGACTGGAGCCGCGCCAGGGATATTCTGCTGGAAGAGGCAGCCCCGCTCTATGAGGCAATCGAGCCGCGTGCCATAGCCGCCGCCGACGAGATGGGCAAGCGCTACGCGTACCAGCGTGGGATCACCACGCCGTTCGTTTATGTCAAGCTGCTGCGCGACGGGATCAAGCTCTCGCTCCGCTACCTGGTGGAACCACGGCGCCGACGCGGTACCACCCACGATATTACCACCCGCTTCCTTGAAAAGATGCGTGCGGAGCCTTCAATACGTCTGGCTGCACCCGGTTATCGGATCCTGCTCGATCCAGGCTCCGATGCCCCATCGGGACTACCGCCTGAGCGCCCCCTGCGTCGGTCGTAAGGGCAACTCATGGGAGGAATGACTTGCTCAACAGCGGTTTTCGGGTCACAATTACAGGTTATGGGTTACAGGGGATAGCATAGGTGGATAGTTGAGGGTATGGGATGAAACGAGTGATTCTGGTACGGCATGGGCAAAACTCCATGGTGGGCAAGCGATTGGCCGGCTGGCTGCCTGATGTGCACCTGAACGAGGCCGGGCACGCGCAGGCTGCCGCGCTGGCGCAGCGCCTCGCCGCACAAAAGGGCAAGGTGCATGCGCTGTACAGCAGCCCGCTGGACCGCACCATGGAAACCGCCCACTATCTGGCTGAGGTGCTGGCGTTGGAGATCCAACCGCTGGAGGGCATCGGCGAGGTGCGCTACGGCGAGTGGGAGGGGCAAAGCATCGAGGAGTTGGCCAAGCTAGAAGCATGGAAGGTGGTGCAGGGCTTCCCTAGCGCGATGCGCTTTCCGGGTGGGGAGCGGCTGCGCGACGCGCAGATGCGTGCCGTTGCTGCCGTAGAGCAGGCGGCAGATGCCCTGGAGGAGGGCCAGAGCGTCATCATCGTTTCCCACGCCGATCTTATCAAGATGGTTGCAGCCCATTATGCGGGGCTTCACCTTGACTTGTTCCAGCGCTTGATCATCAGCCCAACCAGCCTCACCATCATCGGCCTTGACCCCCTGGTGCCTCGACTTATCTGCTTGAACGATTGTGCGCACGTTCCGCCGGGCGAGGACCCTGAGATGCGCGAGGAGAAAGCGCCGGAGCACGTGCCTGCCGAGGCCAACCCGTCCCCACCGACAGCAAGCTTGAAGCACGAGGAATAGAATTACCCATGGGCGAAACCTTCGAAATGAACCCCGTCTCGCGGATCACGGTCGGCACGCTGGGGGAACCTGGCCGCCGCACCTTCTTCCTGCAGGGTATCCGGGGGCTTGACTCCTTCACCGTGGTCATCGAAAAAGAACAGGCTGTCGCACTGGCCTCGGCGGTAGAAGAGCTGCTGACTGACGTTGAAAACCGCCTGGAGCTTGCTCCCCCGCGCCCGGATCGCATCCGCGCCAGCGACCTGGAACTGCAATTGCCCGCCGAGGGCCGCTTCCGGGTGGGGCAGATGGGGCTAGGGTACGACGAGCAGGCCGATCTGGTGGTGATTGCCGCACAGGCAGTGACAGGGGAGGAAGCGGACGACCCGGATGTGGTCCGCTTCTGGGCCACCCGCGATCAGGCAGCCGCGTTGGGCCGTCACGCGCTGCAGGTTGCCGGCCAGGGGCGACCCGTCTGTCCACTGTGTGGGCAGCCCATGGAGGAGGAGGGACATTTTTGCCCGCGCTCCAATGGTCACGGCAACCATCTCTGACCTCGCTCACGGCAGCAACAAGACTAACACGGTGCTATGGATTCCGACGCACTCCCCATCCCTCAAGTGATTGAACTGCTGCGCGAAGGCGAGATGGAGCTTCTCCAACTCCTTCCGTGGAGCAGCAATTACACCTTTGTCACGCGCATCACCCGCGGCGAGCAGAGCTCACTGGCGGTATACAAGCCGCGCCGGGGGGAGCGACCCTTGTGGGACTTTCCCACCGGCACCCTATATCGGCGCGAGGTGGCAGCCTTTCAACTGAGCGATGCGTTGGGCTGGCACATTGTTCCACCCACGGTGCCGCGCCGCGGCGAGCACGGGATCGGCATGGTCCAGTTGTACATTGACCATGATCCGGAGGAGCACTTTTTTACCTTCCGCGACCCCTGGCCGGAGGAGCTCACACGTATCGCGCTGTTCGATGCGCTCATCAACAATGCGGACCGGAAGGGGGGTCATTGCCTGCGCGACCAGGAAGGTCGCGTCTGGGCGATAGATCACGGGATCTGCTTTCACGAAGAACCAAAGCTGCGTACCGTCATCTGGGAACTTGCGGGCGAACCGATTCCCCCAGCGCTATTGGCCGACCTGTGCAGCCTGCAAACCACCCTCACCTCGGAATCGCCGCTGCGTGACGCCATCGCCAAGCTCTTGCTTCCTGCCGAAGGGGCAGCGCTCGTGCGACGGCTCGACACCCTCATCCATAATCAGCGCTTTCCCCTCCCCCCCGCCGGTCAGCGCCACGTTCCCTGGCCCATGGTCTGATGCGCTGTCGCAGCCTTGTTGTAAGATAGTTCTCTGATAGGCCAGGAAAGGAGCGGCGAGCATGCAGCTTGATTATGTGGTTCGCCCCGGGGCGATGGGATGGCTGCTGGTGGCAGCAAGCCCGGTGGGGGTGGTGGCGGTCACGCTGGGGGACGAGAAGGAGCAGGTGGAGAACGACCTGCAGGGGCGCTTCCCCTCAGCACGGCTCGACCTTCTGCCCACGGGCCGAGCCCACCCCCATGCAGAGGTGCTGGAGCGCTACCTCAGGGGGGAGACGCGGCAGCTAGAGCTCCCGCTGGACGTGGCGGGAACGGCGTTCCAACAAGCGGTGTGGGCCGCCCTGCGCGCCATCCCCTACGGCGAGACGCGCACCTACCTCGCTATCGCGCAGAGCGTCGGCCTGGGCGCGAGCGCGGCGCGTGCCGTCGGGCGCGCCATCGCCAGTAACCCCGTTGCCCTCGCCATTCCCTGCCACCGCGTCGTGCGTGACGATGGAACCATCAGCGGCTATCGCTGGGGCGTGGAGCGAAAGCGCGCCCTGCTGGAACTGGAAGGCGCACCGCTCGCCTTGACTGCCTACTCGTTGCCGCTGTCCCTGTGAGGCGGCGCCGGCCCCGACGATGGCCGACCCCCTGGGGCTGAGCATCCCGCTGCTGCTGAGGCTGGGGGGTGGGATGCTCCTGCTCGTGCTCGCGGTGGGCACCGGCCTGGGGCTCGCGCTCTCGCGCCGCCGCCAGCCGAACGATTGACCCTCACGCCCACATAGCCGATGCCACAAGGGGATGCTTGACGCATCCCCTTGTTGCATTTACTGGCTTGCAGGATAAAGGTGTTCAGTCTCTCCAGCGCTACGTGAGATAAAGTTCTTTGTCATAGATGTAGCGCTCAACCGCGCGCGGGACAAGGTAGCGGATGGACTGGCCCGCGCGCACGCGCTCGCGGATGGCGGTGGAAGAGATGCCGATCAGAGGGGCGGGGACGAAGATGACGCGATCCAGGAGACCAGGGAGTGCCCGCTCCAAAGAGGCCATGTCGGCGTAGTAGCCGGGGCGGGCCACCACGGCGAAGTTGACCAGCTGCATCAATTTTTCGGGCTGATGCCATCCTGGCAAATCAATTAACGAGTCCAGGCCGATGATGAAAAAGATGGTCACGGTGTCGCCCCACCGCTCCCGCAGGCGTAGCATGGTGTCTAGGGTATAGCTCGGTCCCTCCCGCTCCGCATCCAGCGTGGACAACGCAAAGCGGGCGTGGGAAGCGACAGCGTGGCGCACCATCGCGACGCGATGCGCGGTTGGCGTAATCGGCCGCCCCACTTTATGGGGGGGTTGCGCCGCCGGCATGAACACCACCTCGCTCAACCCCAACTCCGCACGCGCCGCCTCTGCCAGCACCAAGTGCCCCAGATGTGGCGGATCGAAGGTGCCCCCAAAGACGCCACGTGCCACACGATAGCGCGCCGTAGCGGGTACGGTCAGGGGCGAGTGGCTTCGGCCCCGACCCCAATGCCAACGAGGCACCTGCTGGCTCATGGGATAGAAAGACGGCTAGAGCCAGTCAAATTCTGCCTCGCCCACGCGCACGGAGTCGCCGACCCCAATGCCCGCCCGCTCCAGCGACGCCGTGATGCCCAGTGCCTGCAACTGCCGCTGGAGCCGCTCGATGGATTCCTCTTGTTCCCAATTGATCATGCGAATGATCCGCTCGATCTCCTCGCCGCTGATCACCCACGTTCCGTCATCCTCCTGCTCGATCCGGAACTGACGCGGATCTTCCAGCGGGCGGTAGATACGTGTTGCTTCCACGATAGGCTCCGGCGCCGGCAGTTCCTGGAGCCGCTGTGCGATCCGCCGCTTCAAATCGCGCATGTTGGCGTGCGTCACGGCGGAAACGCTCATCACTTCAAAGCCTTGTGATTCAAGCGCGGCGCGCAGCGCAGGGGCCTGGTCCTGGGCATCCGGCAGGTCCAATTTGGTGAGCACGATGAGTTGGGGCCGCGAGGCAAGCCTGTCATTGAACGAGGCCAGTTCCTCGTTGATCGTCGCAAAGTCAGCCAATGGCTCCAGGGCACTTGCGTCCAGCAGATGGACCAACAGCTTGGTGCGCTCCACGTGGCGTAGAAACTGATCCCCCAGCCCCTTGCCCTCGTGCGCCCCCTCGATTAACCCTGGGATGTCGGCCACCACAAAGGGTGGCAGGTCATCTATCTCTACCACGCCAAGATTAGGGGTCAAGGTGGTAAAGGGATAGTCCGCAATTTTGGGGCGCGCCGCCGAGACGACGCTGAGCAGGGTGGATTTACCGGCATTCGGCAGCCCCACCAGCCCCACATCGGCTATCAGCTTCAATTCCAGGCGAAGCCAGCGCTCCTCGCCCGGCTCGCCCTTCTCGGAAATGCGGGGGGCCGGGTTGGCTGAGGTCTTGAACGAGGCATTGCCGCGCCCGCCGCGCCCGCCGCGCGCCACCAGGAGCGTATCTCCCGGGGCCGTGAGGTCCCCCAGGGGCTCATCCGTTTCCGCATCGCGCACGACTGTGCCCGCAGGCACCTCCACATACAGGTCGTCGGCCCCGCGCCCATGCTGGTTCATGCCGGAGCCATGCTCGCCCCGCTCCGCACGAAAATGGATGGCGCCCTGAAAGGGGGTCAACGTGTTGAGTTGTGCGTCCACCCGCAGCAATACGCTGCCGCCGCGCCCCCCGTTACCGCCGGCAGGGCCACCCCGCGGCACATACTTTTCCCGCCGGAAGGCCACGACGCCGTTGCCCCCATCGCCTGCCTTCACAAAAATTCTTGCTTCATCCAGGAAGCGCTGATCGCTCATCGTGCGTGGTTCCTCGCTGACATATCATCATGGGGGGCAAGCAGGTTGCTTGCCCCTGAGTGGGCGCGGCCTACCAGTGAGCCTTTATTAACCAGGCCGAGGCGTCAAAGTAGGCATGCGTGCGCCGAAGGGAGGAGCCGGAGGGCCCATGCCAATCATCCGCCTGGAGGCGGGCCAGCACGGTTTCCAACTCTTCGATCCGCTCCAACCACTCGCCTGGGGTGCGCGGGGTGGCAAGGTCGCGATAGTGGGAGGAAGCCGGGTGCGATATCTCGCTAGCGGGGACGAGCGGCAGCATCCCCAGGGCCACGGTGGCATGCGCAAACGCCATCAATTGCGCCCCCAGGCGGGCCACCTCAAACTCTTGCTGGAGCGTGAGCCCTAGCTCCTCCAGGAAGTGCCAGTCAATGACGTGCAGGGTATAGCGAACGATGGCGCGCACCTCGTCGGGCGCCGCAGACCCGCTGCGCAAGGATAGCTGAAACCCTTCCCGCACGGCTTCCAAATGGCGGAGCGTCACGCCCAACTGGCTACGCTCCTCGTTCGTCAGCGAGCGCGCCCCTGCCCGCTGTACCAGCACGCGGCGCGTCTGCTCCGCCACGCTCCCCATCGCCCGAAACTCTCCCAGGTATTGCTGCGACATAGCTCTCCTCTGTTTGCGATGTAGACGATTCGACAGTAGCAAGCAGAAGGGCTCCCGGTGCTGCAGCGCGCCGGCGCGGTGCCCTCGCACGGGTCAGTATAACATCCCCGCCCGCTTGCTTGTCAAGCGCCTGGGCGCGGGGGTAAGAGATAGGGTTGACAAAAAACGTTCCCATCTCACCAGAGGCCTGTCAACGGTTTCTATCCGTGACGATTGCGTGCCTGCCGGACGCAAACATTCCCATGCGCCGCGTAGCCCCAGGCAGAAGGGCACCAAACAACCGGAGCTATGCTACAGAGCAAGGCGCAAGCCCTTGAAAGCCATGAAAAGGGTGGTTGGGATGTATAGACTCTCGTGACAGGTGGGCACCCCGCATATGAGAGCCCTAAAAGAGATTGTCCGGCCTTCCTGCTTATGCTACGATTGGTCTGTGGGTAATTTCACAAAGACGAGGGCCAGGGTCAGGCACAGAAGCCCGAGGCTTGGCCATGGTTTGAGGAAGGATTTGATGGCGAACGAGATTCCCGACATTGTGGTGCACCGCCTGCCGCTATACCTGCGGGCACTCGATCTGATGGTGGAAAACAACCAGAGCGTCACCTCCTCTCAGGAGCTCGGCACTCGCCTGGGGATCAGTTCTGCGCAAATTCGCAAGGACCTGTCCCACTTTGGCGAGTTCGGCAAGCAGGGCACGGGCTATGAGGTAGCCTTTCTTCGCCAACAACTGCGTGTCATCCTGAAGGTGGACGAGATATGGGGGCTCGCCGTGGTGGGGGCGGGTGACCTGGGGCATGCACTGGTGAACTACGGAGGCTTCCAGGATCGCAGCTTTCAGGTGCGCGCCGTCTTCGACATTGATCCCAACAAGATTGGTCAGCCGATTGGGAATCTACTTGTCGAGGATCAACTTCATCTGGTACCCCGCCTGCAAGCACTAGGGCTCAAGATCGGCATCGTCGCCGTGCCGGCGCGCGCCGCGCAGCATATCGCCGATTTGCTGGTCGAGGGAGGGGTACGCGCCATCCTGAACTACGCCCCGATTACCCTGAACCTGCCGGACACGATTCATGTGGAGTATATAGACCCCATTGTCGCACTACAAAGCATGACCTTCTACCTGGAATCAGAGATAGAGGAAATCCGAACGAAGTAGGGGTCGGCGTCTTCCGGGGAACGAACGCAGGCGACGAAGCGAGCTATACCAGGAGACCTGCAATAGGGTTATGGGTAGTACCCGGAGCCCTCACAGGGGCTACTCCATCTCGACTATCCATCGTCTGGGGTAGGGGCTATCTGTCATCCGTGCCAATTCTCGCACTTCGTCAAGATATTGGCGGTTCAGGTACCGACGCAAGGTGTCTGGCAATTCAACAGTTGGCCCGACGTTAATCGGCTTCCGGCGCGCTTCTCTCCAAGGACGGTGGCTGATCCCCAAGAAAACGCAGACCTCACGATAAAAAGCGGCAGGGTCGGCCTGCAGTAGGTCGAAGTAGCCGACCCATACATTTTCAAACGAGGCCTTCCACTGCGTGATCCCAAATGGGTAAGGTTTCCACGAGGTGTGGAGCTCATCGAAGTAGCCTATCAGATCCGATTCGCTAACGGTATCCAAGGGTTGGCTGAATTTGTTGAATCTGTCTGCCACCATCCTCACGTAAGACCATACGCGCTCGGTCGGCTGCCTTAAAATGAGCAGCACCTTCATGTCAGGAAACTGACGCTGAAGGGCTTGAATGGTTTCGTCCGTCAAAAAATAGTATTGCGGGGTGATATCCCCCCGCAGGTGAGTGGCCCTTGCAGGAAAGAGGATTCGATAGGTCTGCAAGGTATAGGGCAGGAACATGTAGAGTGCCCACCACGCCAGCCGTCTGGCGGATCGTCGCGCGACGATCCGCTCGATATCTCGCCGAAACTGCCGACGTACATCGGCTTGCATGTCATAGCCCCGTGCGAGGTCGAACAATCTCCTCCAATAGGGAGTTTGCATCTGGTTGAGAACCCAGAGCTCCTTTTTCGGAGGAAGCCATATCCCTGGGTGATTATTCAAGGAGATATATAACCAGGTAGTGCCAGTCTTGTGCGGGGCCACGCAGAGGAAATCGGGCTTACCTGCCCAGCGGTTAAGTAGGTCCAAGGCGTATCCGAAATGCTCCCCTATTTTCGGATGATACAGGGAAGCTACCTCTCTGAGCTAATTGTTGACCGGAGAAGCGCGGGCGATCAGGTCGTACACGTCCAGGGCACGACCCGCGCCGATGGCCACGCAGGCCATGGCATTCTCAGCGACGTAACAGGGAACGCCGGTTTCTTGCGTCAGCAGTCTGTCCAGGTGGCGAATCTGCGCGCCGCCGCCGGTCAGAACGATGCCGCGATCAATAATATCACTGATCAACTCGGGCGGGGTCTTTTCCAGCACGTTGCGCACCACCTTCACGATCTCGCTGAGCGGTTCTGAGAGTGCCTCAGCCACCTCATCGCTGTTGACCTTCAGAGTTTTCGGCAGCCCCCCTACCTGGTCCCGACCGCGCACTTCCATAGTCATCTTTTCCGTCAGCGGCAGGGCACTGCCAATCTGTATTTTCAACTCTTCGGCCGTCTGGTCGCCAATCATCAGGTTATACTTGCGGCGAATATAGGCGGCGATGGCCTCGTCGAACTTGTTCCCCCCGATGCGCACCGACGAGGAGACCACGATGCCGTACATCGAAACCACAGCCGCCTCGCTGGTGCCACCCCCAATGTCGAGCACCATGTTGCCCGTCGGCGTATGGACGGGCATGCCCGCGCCCAGTGCGGCGGCAATCGGCTCGCGCAGCAGAAATGCATTGCGGGCGCCTGCCTCCTTCGCCGCATGCTCCACGGCTCGGCTTTCCACACTGGTGACGCCAGCAGGGGTGCTGATGACCACATCCGGCTTGGTCAGCCAGCCCCCCCCCACCCGCCGGATGTAGTGGCTGAGCATCGCCTGCGTCACCAGATAGTCGGCGATGACGCCATCCCGCATCGGACGATTGACCTCGATCGTGTCGGGCGTGCGTCCCAGCATCTGCCGCGCATCCCGCCCGACCGCCAAAATCTTGCCGTCGCTCTGCGAGATTGCCACAACGCTCGGCTCCTGCAATACGACGCCTTTTCCCTTCACGTACACCAGCACGTTCACCGTGCCAAGGTCTATCCCGATCTTTCTTGCAAACATACTAAACGCCTCGCCTTCAATGAAACACGAAACGTGAAACGTGCCTAACAGGTGGCACGTTTCACGTTTCTCTGACTACTACTTTCTGTTACTGGGACCGCAAGCGTTACATGTGCTCCACGCCACCCGCGCGGGACGGTACGCCCCTGCCACGTCGCCCGCGTGCCACTTTCAGACGTATCTCCGAGCGCATCAGCGCCTCCCGCATGATGGCCAGGCTCGGCCCTGGCTCCGGCGGTCCCTCTGCCAGCAACTGACGCGCGCGCTCCAAAGCCGCTTCGGCGCGTGCCACGTCAATTTCTTCCGAGTGCTCGGCAGTGGACGCTAGCACGGTCACCTTGTTGGGGCGCACCTCGGCAAAGCCACCGCCCACCGCAAACTGCTCGTCCTGGCCATTCTTGCGGATGATGATCACGCCTGGTTTGAGCGCCGTCAGCAGCGGGGTGTGCTTGGGCAGGATGCCAAGCTCGCCATCGGCGCCGGGCAGCAGGACCATCTCTAACCCATCATCTTCCCACACCTTGCGTTCGATCGTCACGATTTCCAGCGCGAGCGTTGTCTGTGCCATCTTCCCTCCAAGTCGTGAGGCGCTTAGTTCTCGGACGCCATGCGCTCCGCTTTGGCTAGCGCATCCTCAATCTTGCCAACCATGTAGAAGGCCTGTTCCGGTAGATCATCGTACTTGCCGTCCAGAATCTCGCGGAAGCCGCGCACCGTTTCGGCAAGCGATACGAAGACGCCGGGCACGCCCGTAAATGTTTCGGCCACCTTCATCGGCTGGCTGAGGAATTTCTGAATCTTGCGGGCGCGCGACACCGTGAGGCGGTCGTCCTCGGAAAGCTCTTCCACGCCCAGGATGGCGATCACGTCCGACAGGTCCTTGTAACGCTGGAGGTTACGCTGCACGTCGCGCGCGGTGCGGTAATGCTCCTCTCCCACCACCTGCGGGTCCAGGATACGGCTCGTCGAGGCGAGCGGGTCCACCGCAGGGAAGATGCCCTGCTCCGCAATCGAGCGCTCCAGGGTGATAATCGCATCCAGGTGGGCGAAGGTGACCACTGGCGCCGGATCCGAGTAGTCATCGGCGGGCACGTACACAGCCTGGAGCGAGGTGATCGAGCCAGTCTTGGTCGAGGTGATGCGCTCCTGCAGGTCGCCCATTTCCGTCGCCAGCGTGGGCTGGTAGCCCACTGCGCTGGGCATGCGCCCCAGCAACGCGGAGACCTCGGAGCCGCTCATGACGAAGCGGAAGATGTTGTCAATGAAGACCAGCACGTCACGGCCCTCGTCGCGGAAATACTCTGCCATGGTGAGGCCGGTCAGCCCCACGCGCAAACGCACGCCGGGGGGCTCGTTCATCTGCCCGAAGACCAGGGCCACGTTCGGGAGCGTGTTCGACTCGGCCAACTCGTGCCAGAGATCATTTCCCTCGCGCGATCGCTCGCCGATGCCGACAAAGACGGAGAAGCCGGAGTGAACCTTGGCTACGGTATCAATGAGTTCCTGAATGGTCACCGTCTTGCCAACGCCCGCCCCGCCGAAGATGCCCGTCTTGCCACCCTTGGTAAAGGGGGCGACCAGGTCAATCACCTTCATGCCTGTCACCAGCACCTCGGTGGAGCTCGCCTGCTCGTCAAAGGGCGGCGCGAGGCGGTGGATGGGGCGATACTCATCCGCTTCCACTGGGCCTTTTCCATCCAGGGGCTCGCCCAGCACGTTCATCAGCCGGCCCAGCGTGCCACGCCCGACCGGAACCATGATGGGGGAGCCAGTGTCTACCGCATCCACCCCACGCGGCAGCCCATCGGTGGTGTCCATAGCGATGGTGCGCACCCAATTGTCACCCAAGTGCTGCTGCACCTCGGTGATCAAGAGGCTGCCGTCCGGCTTTTGAATGTTGATCGCGTTGTAGATTTCGGGCACGGACTCCGGCGGAAACTCCAGGTCCACCACGGGCCCGATCACCTGTTTAACTTTTCCGGTTGCTACCTGCGCCATCGTGTGTTCCTTTCACTCATCAAATATGATACGCTGGAAGGCTACGCCTCGCTCTGGGCAAGCGCCTCCGCACCGCCGGCAATATCAAGAATCTCGCTCGTGATGGCGGTTTGACGCGCTTTGTTGTAGGTCAACTGTAGGTCCTGAGCGAGTTGCTTCGCGTTGTCTGTCGCTGCCCGCATCGCGACCATGCGCGCTGAGTGCTCGGAGGCCAGCGATTCCAGCAAGGCCTGGTAGACCTGCATGTCCACCAGGGATGGCAGCAGGGTGTCCAGCACCGCCGCCGGGCTTGGCTCGATAAGGTACTCCGCGCTCAAGCCAGAGGGCCCGCCCGCTTCTGGCGTAGCCAGGGGAAGCAACTGCTGGATGGTCGCGGTCTGGTTCATCATGTTTACGAATTGTGCGTAAGCAAGATAGACCGCGTCATATTGACCTGAAAAGAAAGCATCCAGAGCGACCTGGCTGATGGATGTAGCATCCAGCACATTTGCCTTATCCCCCGGCTGCTTGAAATCTGCGGCGATCTTGGGGCCATAGCGGCGCATGAAATCGCGCCCCTTCTTGCCCACCGTGATCAACTCGATTTCTTTGTCGCGATTTTGCTCGATGAAGCGCATGACGCGCCGCAGGGTATTGGACACCAGGGCACCCGCCAGCCCGCGGTCCGGGGTGATCAGGATGATGGCCACGCGACGAATCGGGTCGCGCTCTTGCAAAAGCGGATGGCTCGCCTGGGCGCCGGGCTGCAGGGCCAGAAAGGCGAGGATTTCCCGTGCCTTGGCTGCATACTCCCGCGAGGCCAATGTGCGTTCCTGGGCCTTGCGCATGCGCGAGGCCGACACCGCTTCCATGGCGCGGGTCACCTGGCCAATATTTTTGACCGATTTGATTCGCCTCAAGATGTCGCGTGCGGTTGCCACCGGGTTTCTCCTTTTGCTTCGCCAGGGGTGCTGCCGCTGCCCCTGCTAGGGGCGGACGGGCATGCGGGTCCGCGGGCCAAAATGAAAGGGCGCGCTTGCCCAGACCAACTGATACGTGTTCCTATCCAATTCTAGCAGGTCGCTCCCATCGGGATCGAGCACCCAGGCGCTGGACGCGCCGCCTGCCTGCTGCATCGCCAGCCCTACCTTAGAGCCATCTCGCGAGAAGGAGCCCTGCACCGCACTCACCTGCTGACGCAGGGTGATGCGCCGCCCCGTCGCTGCCTCGGCTACGGCTAGTGTCCCGTGGGTGGGGGCTGCCTGGGACGCTTCTGCCGCTGCCCACCAGAGGAGCACGTGCGAGCCGTCGGGGGTCCAATGCCCCTGCGCCACGGTTGCATCGGCCAGAAGCAGCCGCTCATCAAGCGTGTCCACGTCCCGTACAGAGATGGCCCAGCGTCCCCCTCGAAAGGTGCGAACCAGCAACCGTCGGCTGTCTGGCGAGAAAAGCACCTCCCACTCCTCCACCTCGCTGGCCAGGGGCGCGGACTCGACAAGTTGGCCCGACTCGCTCACCTGCCATAATTCTAGCTGCCACGTCCGTCCGTTCCAACCGCTGGTCGCAAGCCATCGCCCGTCCGGGCTCCAGCGCGCCCAGGCGTTCAGCGGGCCGCGCAGAAGGTCGCGCTCGCCTGGCGGGTAGGGGCTGCGCAGCAGCAGCCGACCCAGCTGCGCCTGGGATTGCCAGAGGACCCATCCTTCGTATCGGGGCCGGAAGCGCACCCAGGCATAATCGGTGCCAGGCGCAATCTCCTGTGCTGTTGCATCGGCTGGGCTGGACAGATAGAGGCGCCATTGACCGTTGAGCAGGAACCCATAAGCCAACTGTTGCTCGTCTTCCGACCACTCCTGTAGACCAATACTGTCCGCGCGCTCGACCAGGGTGACAGGCTGGCTGGCATTGGCTGTTTCCATACGGTGCAGCCGCCATTCGTTGCTGCGCCGCTCCCACAGCGTTACCCAACCGCCCCGAGGCGAAAAGCCTCCCGTCGCCAGATCGGCCCCCTGGATCAGTGGGCGCTCGGCGCCGCTGGCAAGCGTGCGCAGCAACACGGACCAGCCCCCCTCCCCTTCAAAGCCATACAGCACCTGCTGGCTGTCCGGGCTCCACCAGGCCCAAATGTCCTGCGCGCGCTCCGCCAGCACCCTCTGTCTGCCCGAGGCAACCTCCACAAGCCAGAGCGCCGACAGGCCATCGTCCAGCACCTCGTAGAGCAGATGCGCCCCGTCCGGCGAGAAAACGGCATCCACCGCTATGGTGACCCCCTCTGCCAGGGGAAACTCCTGCCCGAGGGCGGCGGTAGCCAGAAGCAGTGAGGTGCTGTCCTGAAGCGGGAGCGCAGTGTCGTGGCGGGCCAGCACGATGGGCCCCAGTTGCCCTCGCATGCGCTCCAAGAGGGGCAGCGCCTCGCGATAATCGGGCAGGACGGCCACCACCTGGTTGAGCAGGTAGGCCGCGTCCCACGGGTGGCCCTCATGCGCCAGTGCCAACGCTTCCTCGTAACGCGCCTCAACCTGATTCAGTTGCTCGCGCGACTGCGCAAGACGATCCGGCGCATCACGAAAGGTGCCTGCCGCCTCAAACTCTGCCGCCGCGCGATCCCACCGCTTCACCTCCATCGCCCAGACACCATTTAGGTAATGCTGGAGGAGGCGTGCCTCGGTACGCGCCTCCTGCATCTGCCTGTATTGCCTGACGCCCAGCAGGAGAAAGAGCAGCAGAATAATCAACGCGCCCGCACCCCACGCCCGCTCCCAACGGCGCGCGGCGTAGCGGGCACGCTGCTGCAAGGCATGGGCCACTAAGGTCAAATCTTGCCCGCATGTCTGGCACCGCTTTGAATGAGCAGGATTGCCGCTGCCGCACCGTGGGCAAAACAAGTGCTTTCCCAGATTGGGCGGGACATGATGATCAAAAGCACCCAACGTGCGATGTCTCTTTCATGAAGCGGCACAGGCGAGGTCGCCGGCTTCGCCCCCTACTCCACTGGCCATGTAAAGGTACGTTGCTCGCTTGGCGGGCTAAGTGCCTCGCCCATCCTGCCACCCGCCGCATTGGTGCCCAACTGCCGTTTGATGGTCACCCACCATGTATAATGGTAGGTATCCGAACTGCCGCGAACAAAATCTGGCACTACCAGAAATGTTTCCCTGGTCCAATCGCTGCCCGCGTAGTACGGCTGATTCTGCCAGATGCGCTCGATGGTGACTTCAAAATACTCATCCTCGTCGAGTGCGGACCCTTCCCATTCCAGGATGGGCGGCGCCCCCGCAAAGGTGATGCCGGAGGCAGGGGCCAGCAGTGTCGGTGCCGCGTACTTGAAGCCTTGCGCCATACGAAAGGTTGCGGTGGCCGCCGGGTGGGTAGCAGATGGCTGCCACGGGGTAGGGGAAGGCTGTGCCTGAGCCGCCGCCCGCGCCGTGTCGGTGGGCACCGGCGTGGCCGTCACCACGACAGTCTGCACTTCCGTGAGAATCAGCGGCGTGGCGGAAGGAGCAGCCGTGCTGCTGACCACAACGGTGACGATCTGCGCGGCCGGCAGTTGGTTGGTGGTTGCGGCGGCGTTGCACGACACCAGCACTGCCATCAAGCCAAGCAAGCTGAGGCAGAAGGGGAGCGCGCGGCTCATCTCCCCCTCAGCCCCAGGTCGCCCGCGCTTCTCACCCCAGGGGTGATCCTTGCTTGAATGCCGTGATGGCGCTACGGAGCATCTGCTCGATCTCGTCGGTCAGAACCCGCTCGCTTGCAATACGCTGCCCTACCTGCGGTTGGTTGGCATCCATGAAGCGGTAAAACTCCTGCTCCCACTCGCGGATGTTGGTCACCGGGACGTCGTCCAAGAAGCCACGCGTGGCCGCGTAAAGGATCATGACTTCCTTTTCAAGGGGCAGCGGGGTATATTGGGTCTGCTTCAAGACTTCCTGCATGCGCTGGCCGCGCTCCAACTGGCGGCGCGTGGAGGGGTCCAGGTCAGAGCCGAATTGCGCGAAGGCAGCCAGTTCGCGGAACTGCGCCATGTCCAGGCGAAGCTGACCGGCGACCTTCTTCATAGCTTTGGTCTGCGCGTTGCCACCCACGCGGGACACGGAGAGGCCTGTGTTGATAGCGGGACGGATACCCGCATAAAACAGGTCTGACTCCAGATAAATCTGCCCGTCTGTGATCGAGATAACGTTGGTGGGCACATAGGCTGATACGTCGCCCAGCAGCGTCTCGATAAAGGGGAGGGCTGTCAGCGAGCCGCCGCCCAGCTCCTTGTTCAGGCGTGCCGAGCGCTCCAGCAGGCGGCTGTGAAGATAGAAGACGTCGCCCGGGTACGCCTCGCGCCCTGGCGGGCGGCGCATCAGCAGCGATACCTGCCGGTACGCCCAGGCATGCTTGGACAGGTCATCGTAGACGATCAGCGCGTCGCGCACGGTTTGGCCATCCACCGTCAGCCCGCTGAACATCACCTCTTCGCCCATCGAGGTGCCGGCATAGGGCGCAATGTACTGCAGGGCAGCCGGGTCCGAGGCGGAGGCGACGACGACGATGGTGTAATCCATAGCGCCGGAACGCTCCAGCGTGCCCACCACCTGCGCCACCTGCGAGCGCTTCTGCCCGATGGCAACGTAGATGCAGACAACGCCCTGCCCCTTCTGGTTAATGATCGTGTCAATGGCGATGGCGCTCTTGCCGGTCTGGCGGTCGCCGATGATAAGCTCGCGCTGGCCGCGCCCGATGGGAATCATGGCGTCAACCGCCTTGATGCCCGTCTGCAGCGGGACGTTCACGGACTGGCGCATCGCCACGTTGGGCGCGATCACTTCGAGCGGACGCAGTTTATCCGTGTTGATGGGGCCCTTGCCATCAATAGGCTGGCCCAGAGCGTTCACCACGCGGCCCAGCATCGCCTGCCCCACGGGCACGGAGATGATGCGGCCGGTACCTTGAACGATGTCCCCTTCCTCGATGGCTGAGGTATCACCGAAGATGATGATGCCGACTTCCTCAGCCGCCAGGTTGAAGGCCACCCCATACAGATTTTCTTCATGATGGGCTGTCGGCGGGAAGGAGACCAACTCCTGCGCCATGACATTGTGCATGCCAGAGGCGCGGGCAATACCGTCGCCCACATCCAGCACCTCGCCGACATTCACCTCAACGGTTTCAGGCGCTTCAAAGGTTTCGATCTGCTGCCGCAGGAAGGCGGCAATATCGGTCATGCTCATTACGGCCATCGTGTTCTCCTTTGGAAGGTTGCTGTATAGAAGGGCTGCCCTCAAGCAGCCCTCCGATCCGGCAGCCTAACTGACCAGCCGCTGGCGCAGGGCGTCCAGCCGCGAGGCCACGGAATAGTCGAGGATGCGGTCGCCCACGCGGATGCGAAGCCCGCCGAGCAACTCAGGCTCTATCTCGTAGGCCACGCGAACGTCCGAACCATGGTCAGCGCGCAGCTTGGTTTCCAGCTTCTCGCGCTCGGCGGTGGACAACTCGTGCGCGCTGGTGACCACCACGTTCGAGTCAGCGTCCAGCGCGGGGACGTTCGTACGAACCTTACGGATGATGTCGTCGAGTTGCCCCAGGTCACCCTGGCGCGCCAACAGGCGCACAAACTGGACGACCTCCGGCGCTGTCTTGGAAGGCAGCAGCCGCCCGACGGCAAGCTCGCGATTGGACGGGAGCGAGTTCGGGTCATTGAGGGTGGCGGCCACGTCGGGATTCCGACGCACGGCGCGCTGTACCTCCATCAGCTGATCCAACCACCCGCCCAGCGCCGTCTGAATGAGGGCTTGAGCATAGGTCGTCGTCTTGGTGGTACTCACCGACCCACCTCCGCGAGGACCTCGTCCACGATTTGCCGATGGGCGCGCTCGTCCACCAGCGAGGCACTGATGGTCTTCCGGGCGATGGCCAGGGACAGTTGGGCCACCTCGCCGCGAAGCCCGCTCAAGGCCTGCTGTCGCTCCTGCTCCGCTTCTTCCAGGGCACGGCGCTTGCGCGCTTCGGCCTCTTCATTGGCACGCGCCAGCAGTTCGTCTGCCTGACGGCGCGCGTTGTCGTGCGCCTGGCGAACAATCTCCTGTGCCTCACGCCGTGCCTGGGACAAGATTTCTTCGTTATCGCGCGTGCGCGTCGCCGCCTCGGCGCGAGCCGTTTCGGCGGCGCTCAGGCTCTCGCGAATCTTTTCGCGCCGCTGCTCCAGCATGTTCAAGATCGGGCCGTACAGAAAAGTACGCAGCAACCACATGATCAACAGGAAGTTGATGATGTAGACCAGCAGGTAAACTCCGTTAATTCCTAGCGCTTCCAAGGTCTAGCCTCCTTAGCCGAGCGGGTGATGATGCCCCCTGTAGCGACCACCACCCAGCGTTGATACCCGCAGGTTGGGGGACAGATCACGCCGCGCCGGGCTGCAAGAAGATGAGGAGCAGCGCCACAACCAGACCATAAATGGCCACCGCCTCGGCAAAGGCAATACCGAGAATCATGTTCGTACGAATTTCAGGCGCGGCTTCGGGGTTGCGGCCCATGGCCTGAAGCGCACCCAACACCAGCAAACCGATACCGATACCGCCACCGATGGCAGCAAACCCGATTGCGACGCCCGCCCCCAGGTTGTTGAGGCCAGTTCCGACTTCCATGTGAGACTCCTCCTGTTTAAGAAATGGGCACGAAATAATTTAGCTATCGAGCGCTCGGCTGCTCGAACCGTCGGCACGCGCACGTCATCTATCAGGCAGGGGCGCCGTTGAGGGGCGCCCGTTCTGGCCTAATGATGTTCGTCGTGGCTGACCACCGCTCCCGCCATGAACACAAGCGTCAGCATGGCGAAGACGAACGCCTGAATAAAGCCGACAAACAGTTCCAGCCCCATGAAGGGCACTGGCAGCAGGACGGGGACCAGGAAGGTCATGACGGCCAACAGCACCGTCCCTGCAAACAGGTTGCCGAAAAGACGAAAGGCAAAGGAGACGATCTTGGCAAACTCAGAGATCAACTCGATGATGCCCACGATGAAGCCCATCACCCCGCC
The DNA here is from genome assembly GCA_963721895.1 of uncultured Chloroflexia bacterium. Taxonomy (GTDB): domain Bacteria; phylum Chloroflexota; class Anaerolineae; order Ardenticatenales; family Ardenticatenaceae; genus CAVRLZ01. The sequence continues at coordinate 586,697 of CAVRLZ010000003.1, forward strand.
TTTCAGGTTGATGAACTTGGTGAAGTATCCCCCACCCAACGCCTGGATGCCGTATACCTGCACCATGACCATCGCGATGATGGCCAGGGAAAGGGTAAAGTTGAGGTCCGTGGCAGGGCCGCGCAGGAAGGGAACGAGTACCCCGTATCGCTGACCGTCCACCACCGGAAGCGGATGATGCTCTTCCTCGCCTTCAGCCGCATGCCCGTCGTCGGTGGCGTGCTCCTCGTCGGTAGCGTGCTCCTCGTCAACAGCGCCTTCCGCACCTGCCTCCTCGCTGGCATGTTCGCCGCCCTCGCCCACCGGCTCATCCAACTCGTCAGCCACGATGGAACCCACCGGGCCAAGCTCGACGATGCGGTAATGGGTCAGCCCGGGGTGGCTTTCCAGCCAGCCGATTGCCTCCGCGCCCGGGATCAGTTTCACCCAGTTGGCGCCCAGCACGAGCAGGAGGATCGTCATGACCCAGGGGAAGAATTTGGCGGCGTTGTGACCGGAGATGTCCTCGGTGAGGTTATAGAACCCTTCGATAGCCCACTCCATCACGTTTTGCAGGCCACTAGGCACGAGGGACAGGTTGCGCGTGGCACCGAAGGCTAGTGCCAGGAGGAGCAGGTCAACAAGAAGGGTAGTAAAGAGGGTGTTGGTGACATTGAACGGACCGATTTCAAAGATGGTTTCGCCTGGCAGCACGATCGCGGGCAGTGCCACCTTCAGCACCGCGACGCTGCCGATCATGATGAAAAGCACCACTAAAATCGGCACTAGGACTTTGGGGTTCGTGATTCGACTCACAGCGCCGGGTCCTCCTTTTCTTGCACAACAGTGTGAGAATGGACAAGAACGTCGGCAGACGCTTGTGTGGATCGTCTGGCCTTAGCGGACGCGGCCAGCGCGTCGTCAATCTACCTGGGCAAACAAGAGCGCTCGCTCCTACGCTAAGTCAGGAAGCGGGCGCCACAGGTTGTGCCCCCCTTGGGCGACCATCTGGATCGCTCCCGGCACCGTGCTACCAAGGGATTTTTGGCAGTGCGGTTCCCGAAACGAGGGAGGATGGTTGAACTGGATCGAGTATAACATAGCCACAGGGATAGGGCAAGTCCTTTTTTTCACAAACGAACCCTACTCTACCGTCGCCCCCTATAGGTCTCGTCATCCATCTCCGAGGTCACGAGGGTGGCCAAGCTGGCCAGTGCCAGAAATACCAGGCCCAACACGAGGAGCTCCATTGGCGAAATCCTTCCGACCGCCAGGGGTAGTGCCCCGGCAGCAGTATAAACTCGGACTATTAAGGATGCTCGCCCAGGAGTGCAGTTGCCAACTCATCAGGGCTTTCAAAAAGGCGCTCCGCCCCTGCCTCGTCCAACAGGGCGCGCACGACGACGGGATCCGAGGTAGGGGGCAAAAGCGCCCAAGGGACTATCTCGCGCGGGCCCGCCAGGGCTGCGGCGCGCGCGGCGCGCATGTCGTCGGCGGTGCTCCCGACGTAGACAGCAGGACGTGTGCCGCCAGGGTCAAGCGTGGCGGCGGCTTCCAGAACCATGAAGGGATGGGGCTTGTGGAGAGGGACAGCCGCCTCGCCCCGCCTTGCCAGGCGTGCTTCCTCGCTGACAATGTCCTCGTAGGCGATGAGCACGTCAAAGAAGGAGTCGAGCTTCAGGTTCCCCAGCGAGTGCTGCGCCACGCCGCGCGGCCACTCTGTTACGGCGCCGAGGCTCCCCGCATAGCGCGCACGGAGTCGACGCACTGCCGCATCGTCCAGCCGTGCCTGCTCGTTGCCTATCAGCCCCGGACCACGATAAAACTGAGAGGGCATCCTCTCAAGTCGGGCAAACTCGTAGCGACCAAGGTAGATTTCCTGGAAGAGGTGGCGCACTAAGTTTCCTTCTTGGGCGCTTCCCTCGCTTATCAGCAGCGGATGCGCCCAGCGACCGAGGACGCGCGCCACCCCCGCCGGACCGCCCCCCGCCGTGCGAATTTTGGCCGCGGCCTCAGCCACGCGGGCTCGCTTCTGGATCGTCTCGAAGGAGGCCTGCCCCAGCGCGGCGCGGCGCCGCTTGAGCGCCCCCACCGCCTCGCCGGGGGAGGACGGCGGGTGACCATCGTAGGGAATGGGGGGCAATAGCGAGAGCAGGTAGCGAATCAGCGCCGCGCTCAAGGTCCAGGGGTTGTCAAAGCCGCCAGCGAAGCGAAACGCCTGCACGTCCTCCTCGGTCAGCAGGCTGCCCGAGCCATGCACCCCCAGAAAGTGGGAAAAGTAGTTCTGCACGGTGCGTCGCACCGCCTGATCCACGCTCTGGGTGGTGTCCACCAGAGCCCCATCAACGTGAAAGATCAGCAGGTCTGGTTGGGTCATTCGGTTGCCTCCTTGCTCGATTGGTCTAGCGGCGCCGTCGGTTGCCTCGCCCTCACGCCAATGCCTCAGCGAGTTGGCCCCACTCGGCCAGCAACCCATCCAGTTCGGCCTGCGCCCTGAGATAGCGCTCGCTAAACCGTTGAATGTCGTCGAGCCGCTGCGCCTCGGTGGCGTCCTGCAACGCTGCCTCGCATTGGGTTACCTGGGTTTCCAGTGCATGAATCGTTGCTTCCACCTCATCCAGGCGCGCTTTGCGGCGGCGGCGCTCCTCCTTGCTCAGGCCCACGCGCTCCGTCGGGGCGGGGGCCGTGGCGGCACGCTCTGCGTGGGCCGCGGTACGCGCGGCCTGCTTGCTCTGCTCGCGTGCGGCCAGCAACTCCTGATAGGTGCCAGGAAACAGGGTCAGGTGCTGGTCACGCACCTCCCATATCTGCGTCGCCAGGCGATTCACCAGGTAGCGATCGTGCGAGACGAGCAGGGTGGTCCCTTCAAACACTTCGAGCACCTCTTGTAGGATCTCCTGGGCGGCAATGTCCAGGTGGTTCGTGGGCTCGTCCAGTAGCAGAAAGTTCGCGCCCTGGAGTGCCAGGATGGCAAGCGCCAATTTGCCCCGCTCCCCGCCGCTCAGCGCGCTGACCTGCTTCCACACATCATCTTCCCGAAAAAGGTACTGCGCCAGATGGTTACGCGCTTCCCCCTCTGACATCCCTGGGCGGTGGCGCAGCAGTTCCTGGATCACCGTGTTTTGGAGGTTCAGGGCATCATGTGCCTGGGCAAAATAGCCGACATGCAACCCCACCCCCAACTGCACCTCGCCCGCCAGGGGGGGCAGATCGCCCAGGACGGTGCGCAAGAAGGTGGTTTTGCCGCTGCCGTTCGGCCCAATCAGCGCCGCGCTTTCCCCCCGCTGGAGGATGATATCGTCAGCTTGAAAGAGGGGATTGGCGGGATACCCGACCTTCAGCCCCTTCGTGCGGAGCACCAGATCGCCGCTGCGGCGCACCTTGCCAAGGCGAATCGTCAACCGGGGCGGACGGGTCTGGGGCGGGCGGAAGGCGCGGATGTGCTCTGCGGCCTCGGCCACGTTCATCTCGCGGGCACCGTGGCTGAGCAGCCCGCTGATCTCGGACCAGCTTTTGCCCTGGACGCCCATCAGCCCCAATTCATCCAGCGCCCACAACTCACGGCTCAGCCGCTTCAATTTTCCCTTGGCAATGTCCGTATTTTGCCCGGCAATGTTGCGGCGAATAAATTCCAACTCTTTTTCCAGCCGCTCACGCTCCGCCTCGTAAAGCTCCGCCTGGCGCTCCCAACGCTCCTGCCGCTGCTGGACATAGGCGCTGTAGTTGCCGCGGTAGACCTCGAGGCTGGTGCGGCTCATCTCCCAGATACGATTGACAACGTTGTCCAGAAAGTAGCGGTCGTGGCTGACCACCAACAGCGCGCCATCCCAGAGCCGCAAGCGTCGTTTCCAGCCACTCCACAGCCGCCACGTCCAGGTGGTTGGTTGGCTCGTCGAGGATGAGCAGGTCTGGCTTCTCGAGAAGCAGCCGCGCCAGCAGGGCTCGGGTCATCTGCCCGCCGCTGAGGTGATGGAGGGGGGTGCTCCACTGCGCCTCCTGGAAGCCCAGCCCGTCCAGCACCTGACGGATGCGCGTCTCGTAGTCGTAGCCCCCCTCACGCTCAAAGCGTTCCTGCGCCTCGGAATATTCCTCGAAGAGGGAGTCCGACATGGACGACCCTGCCATCGCCTCTTCCAACTCCCGCAGGCGCGCCTCTTGCGCCCGCACGCCCGCGAAGACTGTCAACATTTCCCCGTACACGGTGTTGTCCCGACCCGAGAAGGCGTCCACCGCCTCCTGGCGCAGGTAGCCCAGGCGAGCGCCCCGCGCCCGATGCACGCTGCCACTGGTCGGCTCGCTCAGCCCGGCAATGATGCGCAGCAGGCTCGTCTTGCCGATGCCGTTGGGCCCCACGAGGCCCACCTTGCCATCCGCCGGCAAGGTGGCCGACAATCCTAAAAATACGTCAAACGCGCCAAACGATTGGCTCACGTTTGAGATCGAAAGTATGGACACAAGCTTCTCCGGTAACGATCAACGATTGACGAGCTGTTCGGCGGCGGCCAACTGCGCCTGGACTGCGGCAAGGCTGGTGCCCCCGATGCTCGTCTTGGCATTTACAGCATAGTCGAAGTCAAAGACGGCGTACAACTCTTCGGTAAAGGCGCTGTGGAGGGAGCGAAAATCATCCAGCGGCACCTCGCGCAGGGAAAGGCCACGCTCCTCCGCCAGCGCCACGGCACGCCCCACCAGATGATGCGCCTGCCGAAAGGGCACCCCGCGTTTGACCAGAAAGTCTGCAAGGTCGGTTGCCAGCATGGCATGGTCCAGCGCGGCGCGCATGCGCTCGCCCTGGGGCTGCAGGGTGGCAAGCAGGGCGGCCAGCACGGGCAGCAGGGCCTGGAGGGTGTCCAGCGTATCGAACAGCGGCTCCTTGTCCTCCTGGAGATCCTTGTTGTAGCTGCTCGGCAATCCCTTGACGACCACCAGCAGCGTCACCAGGTTCCCGATGAGCCGCCCGCTCTTGCCGCGCGCCAACTCCAGTGCGTCCGGGTTCGCTTTTTGTGGCATGAGCGAGGAGCCCGTGGTGTAGCGGGGGTCCAGCCGCACGAAGCCAAACTCGGCACTGCTATACAGGATCAAATCTTCGCCCAGCCGACTCAGATGGGTGCCCAGGAGGGCCGCAGCGGCAAGGGTTTCTGCAATAAAGTCACGGTCGCTGACAGCGTCAAGCGAGTTGAGGATGACCCCCTCGAATCCCAGGGCCGCCGCCACGCTCTCGCGGTCAACGCCCAGGCTGTTGCCCGCCAGTGCCCCCGCGCCCAACGGTGACAGGTTGGCGTGGCGCCTCGCCAGGGCAAAGCGCTCGCGGTCCCGCGCCAGCATCCAAACCCATTGCAGCAACCAGTGGCTCCAACGAATGGGCTGCGCAGGCTGCAGATGGGTATAGCCCGGCATCAGCAAATCCAGGCCGCTGGCCGCCTGCTCCAGCAGGGCCCCCTGCACGTCGCGCAACGCCTCGTCGAGCCGATCCAACTCCGCGCGCAGGTACAGGCGCAGGTCTGTGACCACCTGATCGTTGCGGCTACGCCCCGTGTGGAGCTTGCCCGCTACCTCCCCGATGTGCTCGGTCAATCGTCGCTCGTTGGCGGAATGAATATCCTCATCACTTTCCTCCACGCGAAAGTTCGCCCGACTCCCACTCGGCTATGACCGTGCGCAGTCCTTCAACAATGGACCCCACCTCCTCGCCGCTCAACAGGCCCGCCTGCCGCAGGGCCCGCGCCCACGCGATAGAGCCCTCCAGGTCCACCCGCCAGAGCCGTTGGTCGAACAGAATAGAGCGGTTCAGCGTGTGCATGGCCGGGTCGGTCCCGCCCTCGTAGCGCCCCCCCCAAAGTTTCATCCGCAAGTCGCCTTTCTGCTACACAAGCAGGGTGCTTCGTTTGTTCGTGCAAGGGGGTATGGTACTGGCAGGGGGCAGGCGATGCAACCCGCCCCCGCCTGGGAATCGCTTTGCGGCGTGCCCCCATCTGGTATACGCTAAGAGCACCCCTGCGAAACGAGGCATCCATGAGCGCACAAACCATTGATGAGATAATCGAGCGGCTGGATGAGATAGTGGCGCAGTGCCGCCGCGAGCGGAGCAGCCTGGGCTATTTTGCAGCCCTGTACCGTCGCGTGACAGTAGAGGTGCGCGACGGGATTGCCCAGGGGCGCTTCGAGGACGGGGCCCGGATGGAGCAGTTGGATGTGCGCTTTGCAAACCGCTACCTGGATGCCTGGGATCGGTTTCAGCAGGGCGAGCGCCCGACTGAGAGCTGGCAGGTTGCCTTTGAGATGGGGGAACAGCCGCTGCTGATCGTTCTCCAGCATCTGTTTCTGGGCATGAACGCGCACATCAATCTGGACCTGGGTATCGCTGCGGCGCGAAGCTGCCCTGGCCCCGCCCTCTTCGACCTCCAACACGACTTTGACGAGATCAACGAGTTGCTCGGCTCACTGCTGGACGAGGTGCAGGAGCGGCTGGGCCGCGTATCCCCCACCATGCGGCTGCTGGATCAGACAGTGACTTATTCCGACAAACTTCTTTTCGGCTTTCTCATGGGCAGGGCACGTAGCGAGGCATGGGCCTTTGCCCTGCGCCTCGCCCGCTGGCCTGAGCCACAGCAAGAGCGGCTGATTCGATGGCAGGATCGGCGCGTGCGCTCGCTCGCGTTCCAGATTTGCACGCCGGACTGGCAGATCGGCCCCCTGGTGCGGCTCATCGCCCGTGCCGAGCGCAAAGAGGTGGTGAAGGTAATTGATTGCCTCAGCTAGTACGGGGCATCCCGGCGCTGCTGGCACCCAGACGAGAATTTTCGGCTTCCATTCGCCAGGGCGACCCCCGTTTGCCTCCCGGAGGTAGCGCGGGGGCGCTAGGGCATAGCATTTGCTCTGCTGCCTGCTGTATCACAATGGCGTGGCCATCCCAAAGGAGACTCGCATGCAACTCGGTCGAAACCTACTAAAGAAGCCGGTAATCAGCGTGACCAACGGGCGCAACCTTGGCTCGGTGGATGACATTTATTTGAGCGGCGGGCTAGATCAAGTCACGGGGCTCTACCTGGGCACGTCGGGCGGGATCTTCAACCGCACCGCCTGCCTCGTCGCCTATGGGCATGTCGTACGATTGGGCGATGATGTGGTGCTGGTGGAGGATGACGAGGTGGTGGAGGGGGCAGATCAATTCGCGCAGGTGTCGCTATGGACGCGCCTCAGCAAGCTACGGGGCCGCGAGGTGGACACGACGGGCGGCACGCGCATCGGGACTATAGACGATGTGATCCTGGGCGAGGGGGGAAGGTGATCGGTTACAGCCTCGGGCAGGTGTACGCGGAAGGCCCGCTCTCGCAGAAGCGTGCGATTGCGATGGATGTGGTGACCGACCTGGGCCACGATGGCGCGATGACGATTGACCTGGCGCGTGCTGAGGCGCAGGAGCTTTCGCTGTAACGGAGAGACCCCTATGAAATCATCGGTCGAGCAGATTCGGCAGCGCTTTGACAACGATGTGGAGCGTTTTGCTAACCTGGAAACCGGCCAGACGGCGACGATGGACGCGGCGCTGTGCCTGGAGCTCGTGGCCCAGGCCGCCGCACGTGTGACGCCTCATGCCACACACCTACTGGATGTGGGGTGCGGGGCGGGAAACTACACGCTCAAAGTGCTGCACGCCTTGCCCAACCTGGATGTCACCCTGGTAGACTTGAGCGAGCCGATGTTGAAGCGGGCTGTGGCGCGCATCCAACCCCAGACGACGGGGCGGGTGCGCGCCATCCAGAGTGATATTCGGGCGCTAACGCTTGAACCCGCCTCGCTGGATATCGTGCTGGCTGCGGCAGTGCTGCACCACCTGCGCAGCGACGAGGAGTGGCGCAACGTATTCGCTAAGTTTTACGCGGCCCTCCGACCGGGCGGCTCGATCTGGATCTTCGACTTGATCGAAAGCTCGATTCCGGCCCTTCAACCGCTCTTCTCGCAGCGCTATGGTGAGTATCTGACCGCGCTACGCGGCGACAGCTACCGCGAGCAGGTGTTCGCCTACATCGAGGAGGAGGACACTCCGCGCTCGCTCATCTTTCAACTGGACTGCCTGCGGGCGGCTGGCTTCGCCCCGTCGAGGTGCTGCACAAAAACACCTGCTTCGCCGCCTTTGGTGCGCTCAAGCCGCCATCGGCTTAGCCGAGGGTCCCCATTGCCAGCGTGCCCCGACTGATTTAAAATGAATGGAGCACCCTGCACGATCCAAAGGAGGGTCCGATGCCGATTGTCTTCATTCACGGGGTGAACACGCGCGAGTCGCCGGGCTATCTCAAGGCCGTTGCCGCACGCGACGAGTTAATCCGGCGCTATATCGCCGAGCCCCTTGCGCGGCGCGGGGAGCCCCTTGCCCAGCTGACCATCGTCAACCCCTACTGGGGAAAGCCTGGGGTCCGACCATCGCTGGGGGCAGGCCTCCCTGCGCGCCGTCCTACGCTGGAAGGGTTGGGCGGGGAAGAGGAGGGCACGCCACAGGCTGATCTGGAATTTGCAGCGATGATCAGCGACCTGGCGGAGGAGCCAGAAGAGGATGCGGGGCTGGAATCGCTGGGCGGCGAGGCGGGACAGCTCAGGCACGCCGCCGAGGCAGACTTGTCCCGCTTTCTGGAGGCAGTCCTCGCTCGATTGCTTATGACGAGCGCGAACTAGGGGAGGCCACAACCCCGGAGGTCGCTGGCAAGCGCGAGGCGCTCCTCCCGTGCCGCGGACGAGGTCGGCCCGCGACCCGCAACCCAGCAGGCGGTGGCGGATGCCACGTCGGACGATGAAGTCATGGCGCTCCTTTCCGAGGCCGTCCCAGGCTCGCTTTGCGGCACTGCTCCAGGCGGAAGGGCTGGCTGCGGGCGACGAGCTGCCCAGCCATCTGGAAGGGTTGGGCTTCGATGCGCTGGGTGACCTGAAGGCGCAGGTGGGTGACCTGTTCAACCGGGCGAAGGCCGCCCCCCAGCGTGCGGCCACCCTGCCGGTGCTGAACCGTTTCCGGGGCGGCCACCGCGAGGTCATCCGACTTCTTCGGGGACGTGTTCGTCTACCTGAAAGAGCGCGGGGAGCGGGACAGCGCTGCCCCCATCGGTACGGGAGGTGCTGGATACCATTCGCCAGGCGAAACGGGGCCACCCCGACGAGCCACTCATTGTTATCACCCATTCGATGGGCGGCAACATCTTTTACGATTTGATCACCGACTACGCCCCGGAGCTGGAGGTCACGGCCTGGGTGTCCGTGGGCGGGCAGGTGGGTAGCTTGAAGAGATGAAACTGTTTCGTGCGAGCGACAGCGCGCTGG
>CAVRLZ010000004.1:0-4945 GCA_963721895.1 uncultured Chloroflexia bacterium
TTTCGAGCAGGTGCTCCCGCGCGCCACCTGCTGGAATGGGGGGAGCGAGAAATCTCGCTTTGATAAGGTCAAGGAAGCAGCCTTGAGAAATTCTCCAGTGGTCGGATTCCCCCGCGCGGGTGCCGCCGGCGCGGAACCGATCTGGCAAACAGGGCGCCGCCTGAGCAACGGAGAGGGTGCCCAGGGTGAGGGCGGGAGGGGCTTTCAGGGTGGCGGAGAAAGGACAGTGGCGAGCGAGACAGGGGACGGCTCAATGCCAGTTGAGGAGTTGTAATCCGGTGTCGAGCAAGGAAGGTGACAGCGAGGGAGAGTCTATGCGCGAGCGCCGAGATTGATGCAAGTCGAGCAACAGCTCCTCCGTGGAGCGCTCGTCCTGCCACGCACCGAAAGGAGGCGAGAAAGCGATCTTCATTGCTTTCCTTCGCCTCAGTTTCATGGGCGGGCTCCAGAAAGGTCACCAGCACATGATGCGGCTCGTGGACTGGCGCCTCTTCCAACAAGCGAATCTGGTTGCCATCATAGATAGCCAGAACGGAAAGGATGGGCATGGTTAACTCCTTGGGGGTTGTTACATGCGTTCAAAGTGTACGCCCTCCATATCGGGAACCCAAATTGCCGTGACCCGCGCCCTGCCTAGCGCCCGTATCCCCAGCGCCCGCGCCCCCATTGACCGACCTAGCGATTCTTTGTAAGCTAGAGGCGCACTGGTCGTCCACCGCGCGGAGCGACCGTCCACCATCCACCACGCGGAGCGCCCCCCACCATGTCCCCCCTCGAACACTACCTGCATGAGCTGGCCATGATCCACGCCTCCGGCGCCGCTGTGCCGGAGACGTTCGTATTATGGGCCGCTGGCGAATCTGCTGAATGCAGTGGGGGCGACGCTGCGCCCGGCGGTGCACTGCGTGATTCAGTCTGCGCAACCGAGGGGCGGGGGTGCCCGCGCGCCACACCCTCCACTATCTACCGTCCCCCCGCTCTCGATTTTCTTAGGAAGATGGAGCTACAGTGGCTGACAATGCGGAAGTGCTACGAGGGGTTCTTCGCAGTGAGTTTTTGAAACATGGTGCGAATTTGGTCGAGGACGCTGCTGTGGACTCGTCCGAATGTCGTGACAACTATCGCCTGGGACAAGGTATACACTTTATCCGCGCGAACCGTGCCGGACCGATTGAGTTGCCCGCGAGCCAGATCTGACGAAGTGATGGTGAAACCGTACTCGACTTTAGCCGGGTTGGATGTCATGGCTACTACTACAAGGTCGGAGGTGTTACGGCTATAAACGGTGTTGGAGATGATGATGACAGGTCGTCGCTTGTGAGAGCGTGTCCTCCGGACACACGGCACGATGCCCCGCGAGTCGTACAACCCCGGAAGGGTTGGCTCCGTTAGCCGGGGATTCCAATCCCCGGCGGGATGGGTTCCGCAAGGAGGATGGGCAGGCGCGGCGTAGGGGCGGGGCCAGCGGCCACCCACCTCCTTACGCGCACCGCCGCCCTTTCCGCGGCCTCGCCCGCCGCATCCATCGCACCACCCACCTCCTTACGCCTACCCGCTGTCCGCACCACACTGTGTTTGTCAGATAGTGCGAGGGGCGGCGCCCTGTTTGCCACGTTGGTTGCGCGGGGGCACGGGCGGGCGAGGCCGCGCGAGAGGCGGTGCCCTGTTTGCCACGTTGGTTCCGCGCCGGCCCCGCCCCTACACCGCCATCATCGCAATCTGCCGTGTCTCCTCACCCCGCCGCCCGCCGATACCGCTCCGCCCGCTCTCCCATGCCAATTTCATCGTACAGCGCCGCCGCCCGCAGCAGGTAGGGCCGCGCCTGCTCCAGTTGACCGGCGCCCCGCAGCGTCCCGCCATAGTTGCCTGTCATGGCGGCGATGCTGTACCGATCCCCGATCTGTCGGTACAGGGCAATCGCCTCGTCCAGCAGACGGTCGGCCTCCGTGGGGTCGCCCGTCACGAGCAGCACCTGGCCCCGCTCCGCCAGCACGTTGGCGCGGCCCAGGCGGTTGTCGAACTGCTCATAGAGCGCCCCCGCTTGCTCCAACGAGGCCAGCGCCGCCACCTGCTCCCCCTGCTCCCGCTGCACCGCCCCGATATGCCGGAGCACGTTGGCGCGGCCCAGGCGGGCGCCGATCTGCTCATAGAGCGCCCCCGCTTGCTCCAACGAGGCCAGCGCCGCCGCGTGCTCCCCCTGCATCCGCTGCACTTTCCCGATCTCCACCAGCACGTTGGCGCGGCCTAGGCGGTTGCCGGTCTGCTCATAGAGCGCCTGTGCTTGCTCGAACGAGGCCAGCGCCCCCGCTTGCTCGCCCTGCATCCGCTGCACCGTCCCAATCTCCCCCAGCACGTTGGCGCGTTCCTGGGTCTGCCCGGTCGCTTCGGCGAGGTGCGCGGCGCGCTGGAGCCAGGCCAGCGTCTGCGGCTCGCGGCGCAGGGTCCAGTAGCCCTTCAGGTTGTTGGTCAGCGTGACGGCGAGGCGGGCGTCGGGGAAGCCATCGGCCAGGGCGCGCGTCTGGGCGAGCCGCACGTTGTCCGCCTCGGCATCGGTGCGGGCCAGCGCCTCGTCCGCCGCCGCGCCTTGATCCTCCTCGATTGCGCGTTGGCGTGCCCCGCCGATTTGGTCGCCAAGTGGCGCGCGTGGCGCAGGAGGAGGGTGCGGTGGGTGGCGGGGTCGGCCTCGGCGCGCTGGGCGGCGAAGTCGTGGAGGAGGGGGTGCAGGCGGGCGCGGGCGCGCTCCCCCACCCAGGTGGCAAGCGAGCGGTTGACCAGCGTGGTCAGCACGCCGCGCGCCGCCTCCTCCGGCATGTCCAGCAGGTCGGCCAGTGCGTCCACGGAGGCACCGGAGGGGTGGCAGATGCCCAGGGCGTGGAAGGCGGCTCGGGCGGGGGCGGGCAGGGGGTCGTAGCTGAGGGCAAAGGCATCGGCCGCGGCGCGCCCTGCCCCATCGGTGGGGCGCAGGTGCAGGGCATGCACCAGGCGCGGGGCCGATTCCAGCGCACGCAGCGCCTCCGCGCAGCGCTGCGGGGGCGGGCCACCCTCCATCATGTGGCGCGCCGTCAAATCCAGCGCCAGCGCCAGCCCGCCCAGCCGCTCGATCACCTTTCGCGCGTCTGCCGCCTCGCGCGCCGCCGCCGCGTCGTCCCAGTGCAGGTGCGCGCGCAGCAGGGCCAGCGCATCGGCCTCGTCCAGCACCTCCACGCGGTGCTCGTCCCCCGTTGGGATAATCGAAACACGGCTGGTCACCAGGGTGACCCCAGGCGCGGGGAGCTTCATCCGTGTGACGAGGTGCCGCACCCGCGCGGGGTCGTCCGCGGCCAGCGTCTCGGCATTGTCCAGCACCAGCAGCACCTTCTTGCCCTGAAGCAGGTGGTGCGCGGCATGGCACAGCCCCTCCAGCGTGGGAGGCATCGCCTGCGGGTCAACGCCCAGCAGCGCCAGCAGGGCACGCAGCGCCGCGGCCGCATCCCCGCCCCGCAAATCCAGCCAATAGCGCCCACCGGGGAACAGTTCCTGGGTCCGGTGGTACAGCACCGTAGCAATCGCCGTCTTCCCCACCCCCGGCCCGCCCCACAAACTCACCAGCCGCCCATCCTGCTTCTTCAATGCCCTATACAGGGCACCCAGCAGCGAGCGGCGCCCCACAAAGTTCGGGTCCGGGTCCGGCGCCTGCAAGCGCGGCCCCTCCGGGAGGCGCACGGCGGGCGAGGGGAGGGCGGGCGAGGCTGTAGGGGTATGTGGGGGGGTGGGGGCAGGGGGCATTACCACCTCCACCTGGATGGGCGGAGCAACAGTTGGCGGCGCGGGCGGGCGAAGGCGCCGCCGCCCCTATTACAGCGGCGGTCGCCCCAATCATTACCGTAGTATAGAACCACGCCTCCATCTCATCGCGCACCCCTGGTGAGCGACTGAGCCACCACTGTTCAATAGTGCGCCAGATTTCTTCAACCCATTCCATACATGCCCCGCCCCGTGCGCTGCCAATGGGCGTAGTATACGGCATGGTACGCGGGAAGCAAGGAGATTGCGCCGTTTCCCCCCGAATCGATCTGGCAAACAGGGCAGCGTAGGGGCGGGGCCGGCGCGGAACCGACCTGGCACACACCCCCACGCCCCTCGCGCGGCCTCGCCCGTCCGACATGCAGCGCGGAACCGACCTGGCACACACCCCCACGCCCCTCGCGCGGCCTCGCCCGTCCGACATGCAGCGCGGAACCGACCCGGCACACGCACCCACGCCCCTCGCGCGGCCTCGCCCGTCCGACATCCAGCGCGGAACCCCCCTGGCAGACAGGGCGCCGCCCCTCGCGCGGCCTCGCCCGCCCGATTCCCCGCGCAACCACCCTCGCAAACAGGGCGCCGCTAACGCCCCAGCACTATCTGGCACACAGGCAAACAAAGGGGGTGGGCGTGGGCCCACCCCCCGTTCCGCTGTCTCGGCCCCCTATCTAGCGCGTGACCACCACGGGCAGCAGCAGGCGCGAGCCGTCCAGCACCTCGACGATGGCCCCCATTTCCAGGGACTCGTTGCCGGCATGGTCGCGGTACTTGACGTAGACAGTGGCGCGACCGTGCTCGTCCGGCTGGAGCGTCCACAGGCGGGTGTGCTGGTAGGGCTCCCAGGTGGCCCCGGCAAAGCTCCCGTCGCTGGCAATGATCATCTCCGCGACGCCGCTGACGACTGCGCCTTGGTCGGTGGGCGGCTCGTCCTCGTCGAACTCATCGTTCGAGGGCAGGTCGGAGGCGCGAAGCTCCAGCAGGACCGTCCTGCCGTAGCGGGCGGCTTCCCCCGTCCCAATCCTCACCACCCCGAAGACGGTGGGTTCGGGTCGGCCTTGGGCATGGCGCAGTCCTGGTTCGGGGTCGCACTGCGCGCCCCGCTGGCGGCGACAGCCTCCACGCGGTAGCGATCAAGAGACATCGTTCCGCACCTCGTCGTCCA
>CAVRLZ010000005.1:0-5043 GCA_963721895.1 uncultured Chloroflexia bacterium
GAGAAACAGGGAAAGGACAGCAACAGAGATGCAACTTGAAGGGCGCGTGGCGCTTGTAACCGGCGCGGGATCGGGAATCGGCAAGGCGGCAGCGCTATTGTTGGCGCGGGAGGGGGCAAAGATTGGGGCACTGGGGCGCACCGAGGAAGAACTCCGCGAGACAGTGGAGCGCATCCGCGGCACGGGCGGCGAGGCTGTCGTGCTGGAGGCGGACATCTCCGACCCCACGGCGATGCAGCGTGCCGTTCAAACGCTCACGGACGAATGGGGGCGGCTCGACATCGTGTTTGCCAATGCGGGCATCAACGGTGTCTGGGCCCCGCTGGAAGAGCTAGAGCCGGAGGAGTGGGACAAGACGCTGGAGGTTAACCTGAAGGGCACCTTCCTGACCGTCAAGTATGCGGTTCCGCACCTGAAGAAGCAGGGGGGTTCGGTGATCATCACCTCGTCTGTCAATGGCACCCGCATCTTCAGCAACACGGGCGCGACCGCCTACTCTTCCTCTAAAGCAGGGCAGGTGGCCTTTGCCAAGATGGTGGCCCTCGAACTGGCCGAGCATCACATCCGCGTCAACGTGATCTGCCCCGGTGCCATCGAGACGAACATTGACGAGAGCACCGAGCAGCGGGACCTGGACAAGGTGCGCATCCCGGTGGAATACCCGGAAGGCTCTCAGCCGCTGGAAGATGGCAAGCCGGGCACTTCCGAGCAGGTTGCCCAACTCGTGCTCTTCCTCGCCTCCGATGCCTCCAGCCACATCTCCGGCACCGAAATGTGGATTGACGGCACCGAATCGCTGCTGCGGGGCTAACCCCCACGCATGGAGGTTTCACGTAAAAGGACGGGGCCCAGGCCCCGTCCTTTTATAGTGGGCACTCCACCCGCTGTATCAGCCCGCGCCGTTTTCCCACTCATCTTCGCCCCCCAGCGCGCCACTGCTCCCGACCAATTCAATAGCGTGATCGGTTGGTGCCTGGAGAATGGAGAGAAACTGCCCATCGCCTAACGCCAGCATCTCTTGTGACAGAACAGCCCCTCGCCCGCGCAGGCCGGAGGAAAGCGCCCCCACATCGTCCACATAAAAGCCGAACTGCGTAGTGCCATTCAGCGCGCGCGTCTGCTCGTCCACGCGCTGGATAATCAGGTCCGTCTCGCCCTCCAGATCGAAGACGATCACGCTCTCGTCCTCGTAGGCCACCTCATAGTGCAGCGTGTCCACAAAGAAGTCGCGCAGGGTAGCGGGGCGGTCGGTCCACATGGCCACGTAGCCAATGGTGCGGGGAATTGTTTCGCGTTCATTTCCGTTCGTTGTCATGCTTCCTCCTGTAGGATGGTGTCCGGATGCCAGACGGCGCGCCGCTAGCGCCGATGCGTCTCCACCACATGGCGGAGCGCGCCCACGCTGAACTCTTTCAAGCTAATGGTTTCCGCGCCCATCGCGTCGCCCAGGGCATTGGCCAGCCCGCGGTCAAACGCCTCATGCTCGGTATTGATGACTACCGCGTCAAAGTGGCGCTCGCGGAACAGGCGCGCGAGTTGCATCGCCTCCTGCTGCGGCGGCAGGGTGCCCATGCTGACGTTGCCCGCCCCATCGGTGAGCAGTACCGTCAGCGTGCGCACCTCCGGGTTGCGGCGCCGCTCGCGCTCGATCACATCAATCGTCTGGTGCAGCCCGCTGGACAGCGGGGTCTTGCCCCCGACCGGAATATTCCGGAGCGCCCGTTCCGCTAGCTCCACGCTGCTCGTGGGGGGCAGCACCAGGCGCGCCTGGTCCTTCTGGAAGGTCACCAGCCCCACGCTGTCGCGCTTCTGGTAGGCATCCTTGAGCAGCGACAGGATGGCCCCCTTCGTCGCCTCCATGCGCTCCGAGGCAGCCATAGACCAGGAAGCATCTACCACGAACAAGATGAGGTTGGCCGCGCGCCGCACGCGCACCTTCTGCTGGAGCTCATCGGTGCGGATACTCAGCGCCAGGCCATCGTCCTGCCGATGAATCTGCTGGGGCGCGGCACGTCGGAGGGTAGCATCAAAAGCAATGTCGGATGGCTTGCCGTGCATCGGGCGCGCCTGAATGTAGCGCCCCCGCTTGCGCTCCGTGCGGGTGTAGGAGCGCTTGCCTGCCGTGCGCCGTGTCATGCGATCAAGATTGGTGGCAAGGCGCTCCGGTTCAAAGAAGCTCGAAGCCGCTACCTGCCGCGTGGGGCCGTTTTCCGCCTGATCCGATGAGCGCTCGGGCACCTGCTGGGGGCGCGCCTGGGGGTTCTCCTCCACCTCGCCGCTGTCGGAGGCATCGCTCGACTCCTCGTCCTGGTCGTCGTCTAGCCCCTCACTTTTTTTTTACTCGTGCCTTCCATCTCTTCCAGGGACGCCTCGTCCGTCGGCTCGCTCTCCGCCTCCTGACGAGCCTTGTCCAGACGCTCCTGCAGCATCTGCATCTCGCGATCCCCCGTGTGGAGGGCATGACGCTTCAAACGGTGGGGCAGGGCCAACTGCGCCGCTGTCAAAATGTCCACCTGGCGGATGCTCCGGCGTCCGTTCAGGGCGGCATGCGCCATGGCCCCCTTGAGAATCGTGAGGTCGGCGCGATGCCCGTCCACGTTCATCTCGGCAGTCAGTTGGGCGATGGCGTACAAGTCGGCGGTGGTGTAGCTCACGCGGGGGAGCAGGGCGCGCGCCGCCGCGATTCGCTCGGTCAGCCGATGCTCTTCCGCTGCCCACTCCTCGGTGAAGGCCTCTGGGTCGCGCTCGAACTCGATGCGCCGCTGCAAGATCTGCATGCGCTGCTCCGCATCCGCGATGCCGGTTACCTCGACCCAAAAGCCGAAACGGTCCAGCAACTGCGGTCGTAGTTCGCCCTCCTCCGGGTTCATCGTGCCCACCAGCACAAACTGTGCGGGGTGGGTGAAGGAGATACCCTCGCGCTCGACCACATTGGTGCCCATCGCCGCCGCATCCAGCAGCAGGTCCACTACGTGGTCGTCCAGCAGATTGACCTCGTCCACATACAGCACGCCGCGATTGGCATTGGCCAATACCCCCGGCTCGAAGCGTTTCTCGCCCCGCTTGATCGCCGTCTCGATGTCCAGCGTGCCAACCACGCGATCTTCCGTCGCGCTGACGGGAAGGTCCACCATGCGCGTGCGCCGGAACTCCGTGGGGAGCGGCACCTCGCCTGCCGCGATGCGGGCACGGCACAGGTCGCAAAGGTTGCCCTCGTCTGTGGGATCGCATCCGAAGGGGCAGCCCGCTACCACCAGCAGGTCAGGCAGGAGGGCAGCCAGGGCACGGACCGCTGTGCTCTTGGCGGTGCCACGCTCGCCGCGCACCAATACGCCGCCGATGCGAGGGTTGACGGCGTTCAAGATAAGTGCCTGCCGCATTCGGTTCTGGCCGACGATAGCAGTGAAAGGGAACAAAGTAGCCATTGGACTCTCAGGTAGTGCTGGGTGGGGAATAGAGGAGAGTATAGCGACCTCCTGCGCATCCGTCCAACGGTTCCAGGGCTTCCCCTGAAAAGATGCGGCGGGGCCTTCCTCTGGCGCATGCGTCCCCTCGGTGATCCGTTGGGTCGTTGTGAAACAACTACAATGTTGCCATAGTACCATTGTGAGTTATCAGGTGTATTGTTATACTGGTGGATAGTGGCTTCTATAAGCGGAGGAACCTTCACCCCTCTTCATGCTCTTTCGATAGATCGGCATTCGCCGAGGCAGAGGCACCATTCTATTCGCTGTTCCTTGTAAGGGGCTCTCAAAGCAGTTTTATGTAAGAGGTTAACCATGACGACTCATCAAGAAGCCATAGTGAACAATGCCCGCTTGGAGGCTCTGCGCCGGACTAGCCTGCTCGATACGCCGGCGGAGCTCACCTTCGACCGCTTGACGAAGCTGGCCGCACACCTGCTGGATGCCCCCATCTCGCTGGTTTCGCTGGTGGACAGCGAGCGCCAGTTCTTCAAAAGCGGATATGGCCTGGAGGAGCCTCTTATCACCGAGCGCCAGACGCCCCTGTCTCACTCATTCTGCCAATATGTCGTATCCACGCAGAAGCCGCTCATTGTGGAAGATGCGCGCGAGAACGATCTGCTGCGCGACAATCCGGCCATCCCCGATTTTGGTGTTATAGCCTATGCGGGCATGCCCCTGGTGCTCTCGACCGGCGAGGTGCTTGGCTCCTTTTGTACGGTTGACACCCAACCCCGCGGCTGGAGCCCCGAGCACTTGGAAGTGCTCGAAACGCTGGCCGAGGCAGCCATCACGGAAATTGAACTGCGCCTTGCTGCCAGAGAACTGATGCACCAGTCGCTGCTCGTTCAGGCAAGCGAGGAGCGGTACCGCGCCCTGCTCCATAATTCAACCGATCTCGTGATGGTGCTTGATGGAGCGGGCATGATCCAGTACGCGAGCGCCTCGGTCGAGCACATCCTGGGCTATACATCCGAGACATTGCAAAGCATGGCGCTCTGGGATCTGGTTCATGACGATGACTTGCCAAAAGCGCAGCAGATATTTGCCTGCGTTCTAGAGGATGCCGGGCCGTGTAGTGTCCTGGACTGCCGATTGAAACACCAGAATGGTTCATGGGTCTGGATCGAATCCAGGGCAAGCAACTTTCTGGATCACAGGGCGATTGGGGGCATCATCGTCAATAGCCGTGACATCACCGAGCGCAAGGCCCTGGAGGCCCATCTGCACCATCGCGCCTTCCACGACCCACTGACTAACCTGCCGAACCGCGCGCTTTTCCGTCAGCTATTGGAACAGGCGCTGGAAGAAGCTCGTTTCCTCCGCGGGTCGGTCGCCGTCTGTTTTCTTGACCTGGATGGATTCAAGCAGATAAACGACACGTATGGTCATGCGGCAGGGGATCGAGTGCTGGAAGAGGTGGGCCAGCGCCTGCGACGGTGTGTTCGACCTGGGGACATCGTGGCACGCTTTGCTGGCGACGAGTTTAATATCCTGCTGCGCGACCTGGCTGAGCCCGATAACTCGCTTACTGTAGCGAACCGCATCATCGAATCGTTGCGCTCCCCCGTGAAGATCG
>CAVRLZ010000006.1:0-245061 GCA_963721895.1 uncultured Chloroflexia bacterium
CGCTGAACATGGCGCTCCCCACCTGGGTGGAGCAGGGCTGCCGCCTGACGCTGACCCTCCTGCCAGAGGGCGGCTACGCGATGGATGTGCAACTGCTCAATCCGTCAGCAGAGATGCTGCTGCGATACCGCGAGCGCGGCTTTTTGAAGCAGGCCGCTACCCTGTCCACGTCGGAAAGCCTGACGGCGGAAACCCTACTCCTCCGAAAAGGGGCAGACCCCATCTCCGCCGTGGTCGGTGCCTATGCACTGCTGCGCTTCGGCGATCTGGAGCGGCTGCACGACTGGACGGAAAACCTTAAAAACAACTTCCGTTGGTTGCCCGATGGCCTCACCCTGCGCGCCGAGCACCACGCACGCCTGGGCGAGCACGCCCAGGCACTCGATCTGCTGCTCGACCTTCCCACGCGCGGCCTACCTTACTTCAGCGAAGGGTTATCCTACGCCGTGGATCGGCTGCGCGTGTACCAGGCACTTGGGGAAAAGCACTTTCCAGCGGAGAAGATCGCCCAGGCCAGGCAACTGCTGCAGCGGCTCCAACGCTTCGCCACCTATGTAGACTTCAGCCGGCCCATCCTTGCTTTCACCGGCCTCGATCTTACCCAGCCCGATCGCGCCCCGCTCGACGACGTAACCCTGGCCACCACCGATGGCCTGCACGTTCTCGACTATCTGATCTAGCGCACCTACCTGAACTCCCAGACCCATGTCACACTTTATGGCTTCCCGCCTGGCCCATACCTACTCGATCGTGGCCCGCGACCCGGCAACGGGGCAGATGGGTGTCGCGGTGCAGTCCCACTACTTTTCGGTTGGCCCCGTTGTACCCTGGGCCGAGGCGGGCGTGGGGGTGGTCGCGACGCAGTCGCTCGTGAAGGTGGACTATGGGCCAGAAGGGTTGATGCTGATGCGCGCCGGGCACCGCGCGCCGGACGCCCTGGCACGCCTGCTGCAGGACGACCCGGAGCGCGAGGTGCGCCAGGTGGCCATGGTGGATTCGTGCGGGCAACGTGGCGGTGCACACGGGCGCACGCTGTATTCCGGCGGCGGGCCACATGGCAGGTGACGGCTTTTGTGTGCAGGCCAACCTGATGGTGGACGACAGCGTCTGGCCCGCGATGCACGCTGCCTATGAAGCGGCAGAGGGAGCCCTGGCCGAGCGGTTGGTGGCGGCTCTAGCGGCGGGGCAGGCGGCGGGCGGTGACATCCGCGGCCAGCAATCGGCGGCGATGGTGGTGGTATCGGGCGAGCGAAGCGACAAGCCCTGGCAGGGGCGCCTGCTGGAGTTGCGGGTCGAGGAGCACCCCCGACCCGTGGAGGAGCTTCAGCGCCTGCTGGAGCGCCACCGCGCCTACCGCTTCGCCTCGGAAAGCGATGAGTGGATGGCGGTGGACGCATGGGAACGGGCAGAGCAGGCCATGGCCGAGGCGGTGCGGCGAGCGCCGGACATCGTGGAACTGCGCTTCTGGGCCGCGCATAGCCTGCTGATGGCTGGGCGCGAGGCCGAGGCCCTGCCCCGCTTTCGGGAGGTCTTCGCGGCGGAACCCATCTGGCGGAGAGCTGCTGCCGCGGCTCGTGGTGTCGGGCATGCTGCCGGATGATCCGGCCCTGCTGGCCCGATCCTGGGGCCGGCGTGAGCGCCGAACTCCCTGCCGCCCGTGCGCCCTTGCGCACGGTTCGCGCCACGCGCTACGTCACCCCCCTGCGCGAGGGCGGGTCGCTGCCGGCGGTGGTGGAAGCGGACGATGAGGGACTGTATGTGCTCAAGTTTCGTGGGGCGGGCCAGGGCCCCCGCGCGCTGATCGCCGAGTTGCTGGCAGGCGAGATTGCGCGGGCACTGGGGCTGCTTGTGCCGGAAATCGTGTTGGCCGAGGTAGACCCCGCCCTGGGGCGCTCGGAGCCGGACTTCGAGATTCAGGCCCTGCTCCAGGCGAGCGCAGGCTTGAACCTGGCCCTGGATTACTTGCCCGGGCGCTCACCTTTGACCCGCTCCTTCGTCCCACCCCGCCCCCCGCGCTCGCCTCAGCGATCGTCTGGACGGATGCCTTTGTGACCAACGTGGACCGGACGGCCCGCAACCCCAACCTGCTGATGTGGCACAAGCGGCTGTGGCTGATTGACCACGGCGCCGCGCTCTTCTTCCACCATAGCTGGAACGATTTTCTGGCGCGCAGCCGCAGCCGTTTCCCCCAGATCCGCGAGCACGTGCTGCTGCCCTTTGCCAGCGACCTGCCGGGGCCGACCTCGACCTTGAGCGCCCGCCTGACACCGGAGCTCATCTACCGCATCGTCGCACTGGTTCCGGATGAGTGGCTGGACGAGGGGGCGGGTTTCGCAACTCCGGCGGCGCATCGCACTGCCTACGCCGACTTTCTGCTGGCGCGCCTGGAAGGGCCGCGGCTGTTTGTGGAGGAGGCGTTGCATGCCCGCGACGCACTCGTTTGACTACGCCATCGTGCGCGTCGTGCCGCGCGTGGAGCGGGGCGAGTTTATCAACGCGGGGGTGATCGTCTTTTCCCGCTCGCTGCGCTATCTTGGCGCTCGCGTTGAGCTAGACAGCGAGCGCCTCCGGGCCCTGGCCCCCTCCTGGACGTGGCCGAGGTTCAGGCGCACCTGGCCGTAATCCCACTTATCTGCGAGGGCGGGCAGGGGGCGGGGCCCATTGGCCAGTTGCCGCTCGCCGAGCGTTTCCACTGGCTTGTCGCCCCCCGCAGTGCCTTGATCCAAACCTCGCCCGTCCACGTCGGGCTTTGCACCGAGCCGGCCCCGCTCCTCGAGCGTCTCCTCAACCAGTTGGTGCGTCCCCTGACGGAATAGGGTGACCCTACACCACCACATCTGACCAACGGGGCAGGGCTTTTATTCCAGCCTGCTGTCGTCCATTTCCTGCCAACGCTTCATGGCGGCCTCTACGCCCTCCGTGATCGCAATGTGAGAAAGGGCGGCAAGCGCCGCGTACCGCTCTCTTCTTTGCTGTTCCTCAGTCGTTTCCCGCGGCAGGGTAAAAAGCTCCGTCACATCAAAGTAGATTTTCTTCCTGTCGCCATTCGCCAGAGAAATTTCAAGACGATCGTACGTTCGCTCGTTATAGTTGATGACCGACTGCATCCTGAGCGTCCACGCCTCGCCCCGAACCCCAAACCGCTGCTCAAGATAGTCGTACTCCGCCCGGACGCCCGCGTGATGGCTGGGCACCTCCTGGATGCGGATAGCCGTCTCGAAGGACTCGCCGTGGCCGGGCTCGTTATGGAGCTCTGACAGATCGCTCATCTATGCCCCCTTATGCAAAAAAGTGACTGTGCTCAATTCCTTGGCGGCATTGCGGGGGGAGCGGCGCACCTCCCCTTGGAGTTGGTAGGAAAGAGGTAGCCTTTAGGAAACTGTCCGCCTGGCGCGACGGCTCAGGTTGAAGCGTACGCTAGGGGTGGGTGCTGTTCTCGTCTCGCAGCCACAGGGCACGCAGGTTGAGAAGTTGCTTGTGCAGCGCATTCAGCTCGCTTTCTTTGAGGGGGGGTGGCGCGAGGAGGCCAACAAAGCGTCGCTGGTTGAACCCCTGCCCTATGGCGAGCAGGGTCTCGACCGTCTGCTTGAGCAGGGCCGGGTCGGCGCCGTCGGCGTGGAGGGGCTGCGCGCTCTGGTGGAGGGAATCCGCTTGATTCATGAAGAGGCGGCGCAGCCCGACGGGGTCGTTCCCCTTGTCGCGCAGGGCGTGGCGCAGGGTGTCCAGCAATTTGACGACGAAGGCCTGCGGCGTCCCCTCCGGCAAGACGCCATCCGATTCGGTAAGCGGCGGCTGCACCGCCCACAGCCCCAGAAACACCAGATAGCTAGGGGAGGCGACGCGCAGCAGAAACTCCGCCCCACTGCTGTCCGCCAGCCGCATGGCCCACAGCCACGCTTCCCCCTCCGAGCAAGGCTCGACCACCTCTGGCACCTCGGGCGGCGGTGCGATCACCGCACCCTGCGCCGCGCCGGGGTTGGCCCACGCCATCAGCAGCGCCTCCCCCTCCAGGTCGTAGCTGCACAGCGCCTTCATGGTAGCGATGGCCAGCGGCTCCCCTGCGGGGGAAACCCACTCCACGCGCCCGGTGTCCCACTCGATGCGCCGCTCCCCATCGGTTGCGCCCCATCCCTCCAGCCTGGCTGCCAGGGCTGCCTGCCGCTCGCGCCATCGCTCGATCCGCTCCTGCTCGTCCTGCCCCTGATCAAGGGCGTGCCTGTCTGCCATACTGTTCTGTCCCACACTTGTCTTGATGCTGATCGTTATGCTCGCCCTATTGTAATGAGGTCGGGCCTGGGGGAAAACAAAGGGCCCGCAGCGCAGCGAACGCAGGCGGGCCCCCTTAACAGATGGAAGGCTGGTTGCTAGATTGTCACAGTCCGCATGTGGTATCCGGTGGCGCCATCCGGGCGAACCCCCTGCTCCGACTGTGTCTGGAGCGTATCGGTGCCATCGGTGGCACGCACGCGCAGGGTGTGGCGCCCCGCTGTCGCGGGCCAGTCATAGCGCCAGAGCACCCAGGTGAGCGGGCTGAGCGGGGGCAAGCGAAGTTGGGCCTCCGTCCACTCGCCCTCGTCCACCTGCACCTCCACCCGCTGGATGCCACGATCGCCGGCCCAGGCAATGCCGCCCACGGGGATTGTCCCATCGGTCCCCGCCGCCTGCGCGATGGCGTCAATCACTGAGACAATTTGCGGGCGCGCTTCGCGGCTCCAGCCGCGCACCACCCAGTACCCTGCTTCCCACTCATCAACCGCCTCGATGCGCGTGATCCACTTGGGCTGCTTCATCCCGTAGCGGTTCGGGATGTAGATGCGCAGCGGGAAGCCATGCTCGGCTGGCAGCGTTTCGCCGTTCATGCCGTAGACAAGCAGGGTTCGCTCGTCCATCATGTCTTCCATCACCACCGTCTCGAAGAAGCCATCCGACCCTTCAATGTAGAGCGCCTGGGCCTCCGGCTTCAGCCCCCATTCGTCCAGCAGGTCGCGCAGGCGCACGCCGGTCCAGTTGCTCGTGCCAATCAGGTCCCCGCCGACGCGATTGGAGATGCACCCCATCGTGAGCGGCTGCGTCACGGCGGGCATGGCCATCAATTCGTCTAAGGTCAACGAGCGCGGGTTCTCGAAGAGGCCGTCCACCTCCAGCGCCCAATTTTCCTTCTGGATGACAGCGGGGCGCGTGTTGATGTCAATCCGGTAAAATTCCTCGTTCGGGGTCAACTCCGGCCGCGTGCCCGGTGCTGGCTCAATGCGACCGGCCAACTCGGCCTCGGTCGCACCGAGGGGCGTGGCCGTGGCAGCGGGGGACGCGGGGGGCGCGGCACCCTCCGCAGGGGCGGGTGGCGAAGGCAGCTCGGCAAGGGGCTGGCCTGCCCCGCTGGCGCTGGCCTGGCCGCCCAGCGCACGCCCCGCCCACCACGCACCCGCCGCAAGCGCCAACGAGCCCCCCGCCAGGCGGGCAAGTGCCGTGCGCCGATCCATCCGCGCCGTTTCCGTGGTGGCAGACATGCTCAGCGGCTGCGAGTCTATCCATCCACCCAACAGGGCGCCCCAGCCGACAATCAACACGGCAGTCCAGATTAAACTGAGCGCCGGGTCACCAGGAAAGCCCACCGAGGTGGCGGTGGCCCAGGCAATGAAGAATAGCAGGACGCCCCCTATCGCTCCGGCCCGCATCCCGGACACACGATCGGTGCGCGCTCGCACCAGGGCGATGCCGGCCCCCAGCAGCACGCCCGCGCCCACCACCAGGGCCAGGGCCATCAACTGCTCGAGCAGCTTCGCGGCCTGGCTCGTGTCGCCCAGGTTAAGAACGCTGATGGTGCGCACGATGGCGTCAATGCCCAGGGTGATCACATCACCAGGCAGCGCACGCGCCAGCCAGTCAAAGAACAGAAAGGGGACAAAGGGCAGCCCGGCGAAGGCATCACCCAGAAATAACAGCGCTATCAGCGGCAGGCTGGTTAGCCCGCCCAGCAGGGCGCCGAGGGGTACAGACGGTTTGGCTCTCACAGTCACATTTCACTCCTATCACTTTGGGCACAGGTATCGGTTACACTGTTTATCATTATGACACCTGCTCCTTACAAAAGTATAACGCACAAGAGAGGGGGATGGATGCATCAGCCTGTGCGCACCACCCCGACCCCCTACGCTCCCCAAAGCAAAGGAGGGCGGGCCCGTGCCCACCCTCCTTGCTGCCATTCCCTTGTCTTCACACTCTTTCAGGGGAGCCCCGCCTGCTCACGCCACCCGCTTCAGCAGGGCAGGGTTCTGCTCCCACACGGATAGCGCGATGGTCTTGTAGCCAACTTCTGGAAAGAGGATGGTCACCCCATCGGCGCCCTCCCACCGCTGGACCGTTCCCTCGCCCCACGCCGGGTGACGCACCGCCTGGCCAGGGCTAAAGGGCAGATTCCGGTTTTCCTGGCGGACGCTCAGCCCGTTGCGGCAATTGTCGCAGCAGCCACAATTCTTCGTGTTTTTCGCCTGCCCCAGGTAATTCAGAAGAAACTCGTGGCGACAGTCACCGGTCAGGGCGTAAGCCTCTATCATCTTGAGGCGGCTCTGATCGTATGCCTGGCGCTGGGTTGCCTGCGTCATGGGCAAATCAAGCTGGTTCGGGGGCACCACGCGCAGCACTTCCAGCAGGCCGTCCTGCGTATGTTTGAGATACCCCCGTTCGCTCAGCGGGGCGAGCAGGCGCTCGATCTCGCCCGTGCGCTTGCCCGCCGCCTGGGCCAGCTTTGCCAGGGGGAGCGGCTTGGTGCGATAAACCTTGCCCAGGGTCGCCCACAACGTTCGCACCTCGTCCTCGGTCGGCCCGCCGTGGCTGGCGAAGAAGGCCTGAAGGTGGCGGTCATTGGGGTAATAGAAGAGCAGGCACACGGCGGACTTCCCATCGCGGGCGGCACGGCCCGCCTCCTGGTAGTAGGATTCCGGGCTACCCGGCAAATCCCAGTGCAGCACGAAGCGGATGTCCTGCTTGTCAATGCCCAGCCCGAAGGCGTTGGTTGCCACCACGATGTCGGTCTGATCCTGCATGAAGGATTCCTGAACGCGCAGGCGCTCGTCCTTGTCCATCTGCCCATGATAGGCCTCAGCCCGCCAGCCCCACTCCCGCAGTTTTTCTGCGATAGGCTCCGTGGCCTTGACCGTCGCACAGTAAATGATGCCGGGCGTGCGCAGCCGCGTGCCGTTGGCATCCGGCCCCAGGCGGCGCGCCAGGGCTGCCCACTTGCCGCTCTCATCGGCTATGTGTTCCACCTCCAGCAGCAAATTCTTGCGCTCGAAGCCGTGTGCCACCACCACCGGATCGGCCAGACGCAGCTTGCTTATAATCTCGTCGCGCACCAGGGGGGGAGCCGTCGCAGTCAGGGCGATGACGGCGACAGGCTCCTTTTGTGCCTGCCGGATTCGATACACAGCCTCATCCACCCGCAAAAAGGCAGGACGAAAATCTTCGCCCCACTGGGAAACACAGTGTGCCTCGTCCACCGCCAGAAGCGCCACCTTGCACGACAGCAACTGCTGGAGGAAGGCCTCGCTTTCCAGTCGCTCGGGGGTTACATAGAGCAGGCAAAGCTCCCCAGAGAGCAATCGCTCCATCGTGCGGGCCTGCTCGTCGGCTGACACGTGGCTGTTAAGCACCCCAACACAGGTCCAACCGTGTGCGGCCAGGGTGTCCGCCTGGTCCTTCATGAGGGCGATGAGTGGGGATACCACCACGGTCATGCCGCGCCCCTGGGCGTGGAGGATCTGGGCGGGCAACTGGTAGATCACGCTTTTCCCCGCGCCTGTCGGCAGGATGGACAGCACGTCCTTTCCAGCGAGCACTGCCTCGATCGCCTCACGCTGGCCGAGGCGAAAATCTTGGTAGCCAAACATCGAGTATAACGATTGCTGTAAAGCGTCCATTGGGGGCTTCCGTGGTGTATTGTGGGCGGCGATGCCAAAGCAAGGCATGGAAAAGGAAGGGTAGTGCAGGAGGATTTCCTGCTACCCTTGATGGGTTTTTGGGCTAGAACGACGGTCCGACTTGCCCCATCCTAAAAGCAACATTCGTGCCCCTTCTATACCAAACATGGCCCAGGAAGACGGGCAAAAAGAAGCGGCACCTGCGCCCAGCCGAGAGATCGAGTGCCTGCTAGCGCGGCGCGCCGCCGCCGCGCCTTGCATTTGACAGGGGGCCGCACGGAGCGGACAATCCCGCCACGTTCCTTTGTGGCATCCTTGCAGCGGTGAGGCCCTCCATGTGAAAGCGTTGATCGTCGTCAACCCACACGCAGGGGGAGGGCGCGCCCTGAGCCCAGTTTCGCCGGATCGAAGCCCTGCTCCCCGCCCTGCTGGGCGAGGTGCGCGTGGTTGTCACCGCGCGCCCTGATGAGATGCTCCCCCATGTGCGGGCCGCTGCCGAGGCGGGCTATGACACCCTGGTGGCGGCGGGCGGGGACGGCACCCTGTTGGAACTGGTCAACACGCTTGCCACCCTGCCCCATCATCGGTTCACGGTGGGCGTGCTGCCCCTCGGTACGGGGCAGGACTGGGCGCGCACGCTCGGCATCCCGCGGAAACCGGAGGCGGCGGTGCGATGGCTGGCGGGGGCCCGCCCGCAGGCGGTGGACCTGGGGCGCGCTACGATTGATGGCACCCCTCGCCTGTTTGTCAATGTGGCAAGCGCGGGGCTGAGCGGCGAGGTGGGCCAACGGGTCAACCGCGCACGGGTCAAGCACCCCTGGACCTTCCTTCAGGCTACCATCGCCACCCTGCTCCGCTTCCGTGCCCCTGCCATGCGTGCCTGGGTGGATGGGGAACTGTTTTATGAAGGGGCGGCGTTCCTGCTGGCGGTGGGAAACGGACGCTTTTTCGGGCGCGGCATGCAGGTCTGCCCGGATGCCATCATCCACGATGGCCTGCTAGAGGTGGTGCTGGTGGAGGCGATGGGCAAAGCAGAGGTGCTGGCGGCCTTGCCCACGCTGTATCGAGGCACCCATGTTCGGCGCAGCGATGTTCACACGCGGCGGGCCCGTCAGGTCGTTGTGGAGGCGGGGGATGGCCCGATTGGGATCGAATTGGACGGCGAGCCGCTCCAGGGCCGGCGGGTCGAATTCGAGGTGCTGCCTGGCGCGCTTTCCCTGCTGGTGAAGGGGGGTGGCCCATGACGCTGCTTCGAGGTTTCTTCTTCTGATTTCCACAAGGAGTCTGCTGCCATGGCGGCTACAACCTGCGTGGAAGGGTGGCGCTGCCCCGTGTGCGGCGAGGGCTTGACCGTGGCGGGCAGTGCCCTGCGCTGCGAGAGCGGGCATGCCTTTGACCGCGCGCGCGAGGGCTACACCAATCTTTTGCTGCTGCGCGGAAAGAAGCCGGCGATTCTGGGGGACACGCGCGAGATGGTTCAGGCGCGGCGCCGTTTTTTGGAGCAGGGGCACTACCTCCCCCTGGCCAGGGCGATTCAGGCGCACGCGCTCCGCGCTATGGGGGGAGCGGACGGTGCCGCGCGCTCCGTGGTGGAGGTGGGCTGCGGCGAGGGCTACTACATAGGGTCGGTGCACGCCCACCTGGAGGCTGCGCTGCCGGATCACCCCGCTTGTTTTTATGGCCTCGACATCTCGAAGGAGGCTCTGCGGCTGGCCGCACGACGCTACCCGGCGGTGAGCTTTGCCGTGGCCGACGTCAATCAGGGCATCCTGCTGGCCGCCGGCTCGGTGGGCCTCCTCCTCAACATCTTCGCCCCCCGCAATCCGTCTGAGTTCGCAAGGGTGGTCGCGCCGGGCGGGATGCTCCTTGTGGCGATCCCCAACGAGTCACACCTGGCCGAGGCTCGCGACCAGCTTGGGCTGCTCGGCATCGAGGCGGGCAAGCAGGAAAAGGTGGCGGAGCAGCTTACCCCCTTCTTCCACCTGGTGGGGGAATCAGAAGTGAGCTATCCCCTCGACTTGCGGGGGGAGGCACTCGGCGACCTGGTGCGGATGACCCCCAACTATTGGCACCTTTCTGCCGAGCAACGTGCCTCCCTGGACAGCACCGATCAGGCAACTGTCACTGCCAGTTTCACGCTGCTGGCATGGGAGCGCGCCGCGTGATGGCCCCCACCACGCGGCGCCGCACCGGTGTCGGCTAGCGGCGAAAGCGCGATAGGAAGGGACGCTCCGGCACCTCGCCTGACAGGCGTGCGCCCAACGCTTCCTCGTAGCGACCCAGTGCCACCCCCTTCTGCGTCTCAGTCATCAGGTCAAGCGCCACCAACTCGCTCAGCTTACCATCCTTGAGCGCCACCAGTTCCGCGCTTACCTCGGTGATTGTGCGTCCTTGCGCCTCGATCACCTCCGCGGGCGTTTGCCCCGCAGCGACTGCGGCTGCCAGGTCGTCAGTGCTCATGCCCAGGCTGCCCGCCAGGGCCTCCAACTGCGGCTCGTGCAGGGCGCGGCGGAACGGGAGGGTCAGAAAGGGTTCCACGCGCTCGTCTGCCCGAGCGTTGAGAAAGTCCACCTGTGCCTGATTCAAGGCGCCTTCGCCCAGCAGAGCGTCCAGGCGCTCGCGGCGCGGCGCCGTCACGCTGTCCGCCAGTTCGTCGAGTGAGACCCCCTGCTGCGCTGCCAGTGCCTCGAGCGTGCTTCCATCGCGAAGGGCGCGCACAAGCTCGCGCGGCTCCATATCAAGGGCGTTGGCCAACCGCTCTATCGCCTCACGGCCGGCCCCGCGCCGCGCGCCACGCGCCTGGAACAGCCCGCCCCGGTCGTCTGCCTCCTCCGTGACCGCGGCGACCAGCGCGAACCCCATAGGCTCCTCCGCCACCGCCGCTCCCTCTGCCATGGCCCACGCCGTGCCGCCCATCTCCAGATCGGCGTCTGTTCCCACAACTGCCATGGTCAGCACTGCCACGACGCCGATCACCAACCCTACCACTCGTCGCTTCACCGTTTCCTCCTTTGAGTTGCCCAGGCGGGCAACCAATGACAAATCGCCCTGATGCTATAGGGCATAAGGTAGCAAGCGCGCTTCTTCTGGCTGTCGCTCCGCTCCAGCGGAGTCGGTCAGTACTATCTATAGGCCAGACATCTTTGGATTCTATCCATAATCCAAACGATTGCATCAGCGGGTCGCAAAGGAAATGTAAGGAAAGTGTAAAGCGGCTGCCCGGCCCCCCGCCTGAAGCCCGCCCCACAACCGCCACCGCCATCGCACACCGTTTGCCTACAGTAAATAATATGCACTTTATCAGATAGGAATTTGCGTAATGTATCTTATCTCGGTATTATCGGCTTATATTGTTGACTATTGTCTATTGGATGGGTAAGATGAGCAAAGAGCTAGACGCTACCGATCGCGCCATCCTCTTCCACCTCCAGCAGGAGGGGCGCATCACCAATGCGGAACTGGCCCAGCGGGTGGACCTTTCGCCACCGGGGCTGCAACGGCGACTGCGCAAATTGGAGGAGGGGGGCGTCATCCAGCGCTACGCCGCCATCGTGGACCGGGAGGCTGCGGGCCACGACATGCTCTGTTTCGTGCAGGTCACGCTACGCCACCATCAGCCGGCCACGGTCGAGGGGTTCAAGCTGGCCATCCAGGGCATGCCAGAGGTGCTGGAGTGCTACCACATTACCGGAGAATATGACTATCTCCTCAAGATCGTCGTCCGGCATCGCAAGGATTTGGAGCGCTTTTTGCTGGAAGCGCTGACACCCATCCCCGGCATGGACAAGATTCGCACCAGCCTCATGCTGCGCGCGATCAAAGAGACCACGGTGCTGCCGCTGGAGTAGGTCATCACAACAAAACGGAAACGAGGCAAGGGTGCACGCACAACCGACGCTCGAGGGGGCAATCAAACTGGCTGATTGGACAGGGGGGATGAAGCGCTCCGTGCTGCGGGACATGATAGCCCTGGTGGCGCGCCCCGACATCCTCTCCTTTGCCGGTGGGCTCCCCGCGCCTTCCCTCTTTCCCACAGCAGCCTACGCGCAGGCGACAGCCCAGGTGCTGGCCAATAACCCGGATGCTCTGCAATACGGGCCGCCGTTCCTACCCCTGAAGGCGCACATTGTCGGCCTCATGGAACAGCGCGGCGTTCGGTGCGTGCCG
This sequence comes from uncultured Chloroflexia bacterium, assembly GCA_963721895.1. GTDB lineage: Bacteria > Chloroflexota > Anaerolineae > Ardenticatenales > Ardenticatenaceae > CAVRLZ01. The sequence goes on from CAVRLZ010000006.1 coordinate 12,084, forward strand.
GAGCAGATCTTCCTGACCACCGGCGCGCAGCAGGCATTGGATGTGCTGGTGCGACTGCTGCTGAATCCGGGCGGCCAGGTGATTTTGGAAGAACTGGTCTACCCCGGCATCCAGCAGGTTGTGGCCCCGTTCAGCCCTACCCTTTTGACTGTGCCCACCAGCCTGGAAAGCGGGATGGAGGTGGCGGGCGTGGAGGCGCATCTGACAAGCGGCGCCCGCCCCGCCTTTATCTACTGCATCCCGGACGCTCACAACCCGCTCGGCGTCAGCATGAGCCAGGCAAAGCGCGCGCGGCTGGTCGAATTGGCGCAGCGCTTTCAAGTCCCCCTCATCGAGGACGACCCGTACGGGCTGCTCTGCTACGACGAGCCGGCGCCGCCCCCCCTGCGAGCCCTGGACGAGCAGTGGGTCTTCTACGTGGGGTCCTTTTCCAAGATTCTCGCACCAGCACTGCGTATGGGGTGGATCGTTGCGCCGGAAGCCTTGATTCCGAAGCTGACCGTGGTCAAAGAGGCGAGCGACCTTGAAACCTCTGCCCTCACGCAGCGCACGATTGCCGCCTTTCTGGACGCGGGCCACCTTCCAGAGCATCTTCTAACGCTCCGCCAGGCGTATGGCAAACGCCGCGACACGATGCTCCGCGCCCTGCGCGCCCATTTTCCGCGAGAGGCACGCTGGAGCGAGCCAGCCGGGGGGATGTTCATCTGGGTTGAACTGCCTGGGGCAGTGGACACCCGCGCTCTGCTGCGGCGTGCGGTCGAAGCGGAGCACGTTGCCTTTATCCCCGGCCCTGCCTTTGCAGTCAACGAGCCCACCCGTGCCGCGCCCTGCCTGCGCCTCAACTTTTCCAATGCCACCGACGCGCAGATCGAGGAAGGCATCGCCCGGCTGGGACGCGTGCTGCGCAGCGCCCTGGACTAGACAGGGATGGTACAATTGAGTCAGGCAACCGCCCGCTCGCACGCGGCCCGATGAGCCTGCTGATCCGACTTTCTGTCTCAAAGGAGAGACCCTCATGGACGATTTTTTACCTATCAAGCGCGTGGACCATATCGAGCTGTATGTAGGCAACGCGAAACAGGCAGCCCACTTTTATCGCACCGGCTTTGGCTTTGCCAACACGGCCTACAGCGGCCTGGAAACGCGCAACCGGCAGACTGCCTCCTATGTGATGGAGCAGCGACAGATCCGGCTGGTGCTCACCACCGCGCTCGGCCCCGACCACCCCATCGCACGCCATAGCTGGCTGCACGGGGACGGGGTGGGGGTGGTGGCGCTGGAGGTGCCCGACGCCGCCAGTGCCTATCAGGAAACCACGCGGCGCGGTGCCACAGGCGCCATCGCCCCGACGGAGGAGGAGGACGAGCATGGGGTCCTTCGCTACTCGGCGATCCGCGCCTATGGCGACACGCTCATCAAGTTCGTGGACCGATCCGACTACCGGGGGCTCTTTGCGCCGGGATACCAGGGGCGGAACGGCTTCGGCCAGGGCAAGACGGGCAGGGATCACCGAGGGGTTGGCCTGGCGCACATTGACCATATGGTGGGCAACGTGGAGCTTGGCGCCATGAATCGCTGGGTGCAATTCTTCGCGCAAACGATGGGCTTCTCCCAGTTGATTCACTTTGACGATCAGGACATCTCCACCGAGTACTCGGCCCTCATGTCGAAGGTGATGCAGGACGGCACCGGCAAGGTCAAGTTCCCCATCAACGAGCCGGCGGAGGGGAAGCGAAAGTCGCAGATCCAGGAATATCTGGACTATTACTATGGGCCCGGCGTCCAGCATCTGGCGCTTTCCACCAACGATATCGTCAGCGCGGTGACGCAACTGCGCGCGAACGGAATCGAGTTCCTGCGCGTGCCAACGGCTTACTACCAGGAGTTGGAAGCGCGGGTGGGCAAGATCAACGAGCCGGTGGAGCAACTGGCGGAGTTGGGCGTGCTGGTGGACCGCGACGAGGAGGGGTACCTCCTCCAGATCTTCACCAAGCCCATAGAGGACCGACCCTACAGTCTTCTTCGAGATCATCGAGCGCCACGGCTCCCGCGGCTTCGGCAAGGGCAACTTCAAGGCCCTCTTCGAGTCCATCGAGCGCGAGCAGGACGCGCGCGGGAATTTGTAAGGGAAGGAATCCAACCATGACTTACTACCATAGGATGGGGGAGATCCCACACAAGCGCCACACGCAGTTTCGCCAGCCGGATGGCTCCCTCTTTCATGAGGAGGTGATGGGGATCCACGGCTTTGCCGGGATCCAATCCATCCTTTACCACGTGCACCCGCCCACCCGCGTGCAGGGCATGGAAACCCTGCGCGACACGGCGATTGCCTATGAGCCCCAGGAAGCCCTGCGCCACCGCCACTTCAAGGCGGCGCCCCTTCCCGCAGGGGGCGATGCCATCGAGGGGCGCGTGCCCATGATGGGCAACGCCGAGGTGGTGCTCTACGTCGCGCGCCCTACCGAGGCCATGGATTACTGGTACAAGTTCGGCCAGGGCGATGAGGTGCTGTTCATCCACGACGGGGAGGGGCTGCTGGAAACGCAGTTCGGCACCCTGCGCTACCGCCCCGGTGACTATCTGGTGATCCCGACGGGGGTGCTGTGGCGGCTGCTGCCGGACCAGGGGAGCGCGCAGCGAATGCTGGTGGTCGAGGCCTACGGCCACGTGGCGCCGCCCAGGCGCTACTTGAACAACTTTGGTCAGTTCCTGGAACATTCGCCCTACTGCGAGCGCGACATTCGCCCCCCCACCCGCCTGATCACGCATGACGAGCAGGGCGAGTTCGAGGTGCGGGTGAAGACGCGCGGGCAGATCACGCGCTTCTTCTTCGGCCATCACCCGCTGGACGTGGTGGGCTGGGATGGGCACCTGTGGCCCTTCGCCTTCAACATCGAGGACTTCGAGCCGATCACCGGGCGCGTTCATCAGCCGCCGCCGGTCCATCAAACGTTCGAGGGGCCGGGCTTCGTGCTCTGCTCCTTTGTGCCGCGCCTGTTCGACTACCATCCGCTGAGCATCCCCGCCCCGTACAACCACTCCAACGTGGATTCCGACGAGGTGCTGTACTACGTGGAGGGGAACTTCATGTCGCGCAAGGGGATCGAGCGCGGCTCCTTCACGGTGCACCCCAACGGCATCCCGCATGGGCCGCACCCTGGCACCTACGAGGGCTCCATCGGGAAGGCGCGCACCGACGAGCTAGCGGTGATGGTGGACACCTTCCGCCCGCTCCGCATCGCCCGGCAGGCATTGGAGCTTGAAGATGGGGCCTACCCGCTCAGTTGGCTCCCGCAGAACCACTGACGCGGAACAGATTCGGCCAGGGCGGCGCCTTCAGCCGGGCAAACTGGCGCGTCTCTCGACTCATGGATAGCGCCCCGCCCATCGTGTGGGGCGCTATCCATCCCCTCCGGCTACAAATCGCGCGAACCAGGTAAACCCCCATGATCCTTGACCCAAACAAGCTACCGCAAAAAGATCGTTACAAGCTGCTGATCGGCACCATCCTGCCGCGCCCCATTGCGTGGGTGAGCACGATGAGCCGAGAAGGGAAGCTGAATCTCGCCCCCTTCTCGTACTTTACAGTTGCCAGCACCGAGCCCATGACCCTGCTGTTCTGCCCGCAGGTTCCCTCTGACAGCGGCCGGGCGAAGGATACGCTGCGCAACATCGAGCAGGTGCCGGAGTTCGTCATCAATCTGACAAATGAGGAAACGGCGGAGGCCATGAACCTGACCGCCACGACGCTTCCCTACGGTCAGTCGGAGTTCGAGTGGGCAGGGGTCACAGCCGTGGCGAGCGAAACGATCCGCGTGCCCCGCGTGGCGGAGGCACCGGTCGCCTTCGAGTGCAGGCTCCAGCAGGTGGTGCACGTGAGCCAGCAGCCAGGGGGCGGCGCGGTGGTGCTAGGGGAGGTACAGCGCATCCACCTGCGCGATGATTTGTACGTGGATGGGTATGTGCTGCTGGAAGCGTTCAAGCCCATAGGGCGGTTGGCGGGGGCGGGCTACACGCGCGTGACCGACACCTTTGACTTGCACCGCGTGCCGCCCCCTGCCCCCCACGAGTAACTATCTCGCTACCCTCAGGGGTTGGCCGTGGCATCCTGCGGGAGCTTGGAAAAGGCCAGGGCCGCCGCGCCCAGAAGGCCCACGTCGTCGCCGAGTTCGGTGCGTACCACGTCGAAGGTGCCGCGATAGCCGGGCATGATGTGTCGGTCCGCGCCCTCACGAATCGGGTCGAGCAGCAGGTCCCCCGCGTTGGTGACCCCCCCTCCCATGATGATTCGCTGCGGGTTGAACAGGTGCACTAGGTTTGCCACGGCAAGCCCGATCCACTGTCCCGCGCGGCGGATGACCTCTACCGCCATGGGGTCACCGGCCTGCGCCGCGTTGACCACCTCCTTGGCTGTCAACGCGTGCGGCACCTCGCTCAGGCTGCTGGGAATCCCACGATAAAGGCGCGCCATTGCTTCGCGGGCAATGTTGGGGCCGCTGGCCATGGCTTCGATACAGCCGCGATTGCCACAGCCGCACAGCGGGCCATCCGCCAGCACCTGCATATGCCCCGCCTCGGCAGCCATGCCACGTGCGCCCAGCAGCATCTCGTTGTTGGCTATAAAGCCGCTACCAATCCCTGTGGAGATGGTCAGGTAGATCAGATCGCTGAGCCCCCGCCCCGCGCCGTAGCGATGCTCCGCCAGCGCCGCCAGGTTCGCGTCATTGCCAATCCACACCGGCACCGCCACGCGCTCGGCCAACTCGTCAGCCAGGGGAAGGTTGTCCCATCCCTCCAAGTTGGGGGCGCGCAGGACGATTCCCTTGAAGGGGTCAATGGGACCAGGTGCAATGACGCCCAGCCCCCCTAACCTCCCCCGGTTGGGGATATGCTGCGACATGTCCCGCACGGCCTCTGCAATCCTGTCAATCACTGCTTCTGGGCCAAGCTGCGCTCGGGTTTCCCGCTTCAGCCGCTCAACAATCTGTCCACCCTGGTCCACGAGCGCCGCCCGCAGGTGAGTGCCCCCGAAATCCACCCCGACCACGTAGTGCTGCTCGCCCTGTGCTGCCATAGCTGTTTGCTCACCTTTTCGAAAATGGGTCAGTTGGTTGATGGGTTCCGATGTAGCACGCTATGTTCCACTGTCTCGACGGAGCCTCAGGCGATAAAGGCGGCGGCGCGCTTTTGAAGGGCATCGTTCAGACGAAGATGGTGCGCGGGCACGAAAGGCTCCGGCAGTGCGTCAGGGCTGGCCCATTGGAGTGCCTGTGTCTCGTCGCACAGGGTGGGCACGCCGCCCGTAACGCGCCCCTCGAAGGTTATGCTCACATAGTGAATCACGTTGCCATCCGGGTAGCGCACCAGTTGGAAGCGGGCTGGATCGCTGTACACCCCCACGATGCGCGCCGGCTCAAAGTGATAGCCGGTTTCTTCCAGCACCTCGCGCGCCACCGCCGCGCTCACCGTCTCCCCCTGCTCCACGCCCCCGCCGGGGAACCCCCAATGCCCGTTGTCGCCACGCAGTTGCAGGAGCAGTCGCCCTTCCTCGTCCCAGACGATGGCGCACACCGCCACGCGCAAAAAACCTATAGCCACCGTGTCCGGGGCCGGGTACGCATCGAACGGAGCGTCCCCCTGTGCCAACTCACTCATCGCTGTGCCTCACAGACCGTGTCTGATCGAATGCCTGCCACACGCGCTCCACATGGCCCTGCACCTCGCGGCTGTAGCGGTCCAGGGCCGTGCGGGGGCGCGAAAGGTCAATCGCAAAGTTGCCGACCACGTGGCCGGGACGAGGGCTCATGGCGATGACGCGATCCGCCAGAAGCACTGCCTCATGAAGATCGTGTGTCACAAAGACGACGGTGGGCCGCTCGCGCTCCCAAAGTTCTAGCAGCAGGCGGTTCATCTCGCCGCGCAGCATCATGTCCAGAGCGCCAAACGGCTCATCCATGAGCAGCAGGGTGGGCTGGCCAATCAGCGCGCGCGCCAGCGACACCCGCTGTTGCATGCCGCCGCTCAACTCTGCGGGCAAGGCGGCCTCAAAGCCAGCCAGACCCACCGCCTCTAGCAGGGCGCGCAGGCGCGTCGGCTCTTCTGGTTTCCCTGCAATTTGGAGGGGCAGGCGCACATTATCCCATACGGTGCGCCAGGGCAGCAGTGCTGGCTTTTGAAAGACCATCCCGATCTCGCTGGGAGGCTCGCGTAGCGGCTCGCCGTTGAACAGGATGCGCCCGGCCTCTGGCTGGATCAACCCCCCAAACAGCCGCAGCAGCGTCGTCTTGCCACAGCCGCTTGGCCCGACGATGGCGACAAACTCTCCCTGCCCCACGCGCAGGGACACATCGCGCAGGGCCGTCAATTCACCGCTTGTCAGGCGAAAACTGTGCGACACATTGTCCGCCAGCAAAAGGGCGCGGCTCATTCGGCCGACCCCACAGGGAGGGCAAGCACCTCATCCAGGATGCGATCGGCCAGGGCGCGCTTGCTCATCGGCTCCAGCGCCTGGTGGCCGTCGCGGCGGATCAGAGTCGCTTCGACCCGATCGCCCCCAAACGTTTGCGGCACGGGGTTGGCAATCAGAAGGTCAAGCCCCTTGCGCTGAAGTTTTTCCTGTCCATAGCGGAGAAGATCGTGCGTCTCGGCAGCCCATCCCACCACCCGCAGCCCGGGCCGCTTTGCCGCTCCTACCGAGAGGAGGATGTCCGGGTTCCGCGTGAGGGAGAGCGAGAGCTCGGTCGCACTCTTTTTGATCTTCTGCTCCGCTACCTGTACGGGGCGGTAATCCGCCACGGCAGCAGCCATGAAGAGCACATCGGCCTGGGGAATCGCGGCCAGCACGGCGGCTTCCATGTCGCTCGTGCTTTCCACGCGTTGCATCTGGGCGCCAATCGGCACCTCCAGCCCGACGGCACTGGAAATCAGCGTGACCTCTGCCCCTCGCCGCAGAGCCGCCTCGGCCAGGGCATAGCCCATGCGCCCGGAAGAGTGGTTCGAGATGTAGCGCACCGGATCAATGGCCTCCCGTGTGCCCCCCGCCGTGATGACCATCCGCAGGCCCCGCAGGTCGTTCGGCCCCAGGGCCTGCTCCAGCATCGCGAGAATCTGCGCCTCACCCGCGAGGCGCCCCACCCCGCTCGCCCCGCTCGCCAGGTAGCCGGCCTCCGGCTCGACAATCCATGCCCCGCGCGCGCGCAGGGTGTCCAGGTGGGAACGCGTAGCGGGATGCATCCACATCCCGCTTTCCATGGCCGGGGCGATGAGCAGGGGCCCGCGCAGGGCCAGGGCTGTGGTCGTCAAAAAATTATCTGCAAAGCCCAGCGCCAACTTGGCCAGCGTATTGGCCGTAGCGGGCGCGACGAGGAGCGCATCCGCCTGTTTGGCCAGCGTCACATGGCCAATCTCGGTCTCGGCCAGCAGGGTCCACATATCGGTGAGCACCTGGCGATGGGTGATCGCCTGGAAGGAGAGGGGCTGCACCATCCGCGTCGCCGCCTCGGTCATGATGACATCCACCGTGGCGCCCTGCTGCGTCAAACGGCTGGCCAGGGCCACGGCTTTGTACGTGGCGATGGAGCCGGTGACCCCCAGGAGCAGATGTTTGTTGGAAAATAAAGCCATAGGTCAGTAGGAGGGAGGTAACATTACAGAGTGAAGGCAGTGACGGTATTATATCTGCTCTTTTGATGGAGAGGAACCCGGTAGAAACATGCAGACCGTAGAAGGAAATACGTGGTGAGCTGGCAAGATACGCCCTACGCCTTCCCCCTAATCTTCACAGCCTTTGTATCGGCGATGCTTGCAGTGGTGATGTGGCCCCGCCGCCGTGCCCCCGGTGGTCGGGAGGCCACGGGGCTCATGATCGCCCTGACGATCTGGTCGCTTGCTTACGGAGTCCAGGTGGCGGGCGCGGACCTGGCAACCCAACTTTTCTGGTCAAAGGTGCGTTACATCGGGATTGTCACAGTCCCGCCGCTCTGGTTCCTCTTCTGCCTGCGCCACGTGGGGCAGGGGAAAGGCTTCCCTGCGCGCTATCAGGGGTGGCTATTCGTGATGCCAGCTATCACCCTTGCGCTCGCCTGGACCAACGAATGGCACGAGCAAATCTGGTACCAGCCGCACATGGAGCGCTTTGGCGATTGGGAACAGATGGTGATGGGGGAAGGCGCCTGGTTCTGGGTCAATACCATCTATTCTTATGTGTTGACCCTTGGTGGCATCCTCATCCTTCTCCGTGATGTGATCGCCGCGCCCAAACTGTACCGACAGCAGCGTCTCGTGGTACTTGCCGGCTCACTCGCCCCCTGGGCCGCTAATATCGTCACCCTCGCGGGTGCGAACCCCCTGGCCCTGGTGGACCTGACCCCCTTCGGCTTTGTCGTGAGTGGCACGACGATGGCATGGGCCCTGTTCCGCTTCCACCTGCTGGACATGGTGCCCATCGCGCGGGAGCGCGTCTTTGAAAGCATGAGTGCCGGGGTGCTCATGCTTGACATGCAGGGGCGCATCCTGGATGCCAACCCGGTGGCCTGCGCGGTGCTGGGGCAGCCAGCAGAGGTGCTCATCGGACAGCAGGCACAGGAGGCACTGCTGCCCTGGCCCGACCTGATAAAGCGTTTCGGCAACGTGCTGGAAACCAGCACGGATGTGGAGTTTCAGCGCGATGGGCAGATACGCCACTTTGATCTGCACATTTCCCCGATCCACGATCAGCGCCACACCTTGTGGGGGCGCCTCGTGTTGTTCTATGACATCACCGAGCGCAAGCAGGCGCAGCAAGCCATCGAGCGAGCACGGGAAGAGGCCGAGTTGGCAAACCGCGCCAAAAGCACCTTTCTGGCAAACATGAGCCACGAGTTACGCACGCCGCTTGCCGCCATCATAGGCTACAGCGAGTTGCTGTTGGAAGAGGCGCAGGAAATCGGGGCAACCCCGTTGATGGGTGATGTTCGAACCATCCACGCCGCGGGCGAGCACCTGCTGGGCCTGGTGAATAGCGTGCTGGACCTGTCAAAAATCGAGGCGGGCCGCATGCAGCTCATCAGGGAGCGCTTCGATGTTCAAGTAGTAGTGGATCAAGTCATCGAGCTGGTAGAGCCACTGACGAAGCAGAACAACAGCCACTTCGAGGTCTCCATCGGCTCCCCGCTGGGCGCCATGACGGGGGACCAGATCAAGGTGCGTCAGATTCTCCTGAACCTGCTGGGCAATGCAGTGAAATTTACCGAGGCGGGGAGGATCTCGCTAGTTTTGGAACGTGAGTACCTGCCCGATGGGGAGTGGCTCAGCTTTCGCGTGCAGGACCAGGGCATCGGCATCCCGCTGGCAGAGCAGACCCGGCTGTTCGAGCCGTTCGTGCAGGTGGACGGCTCTCCCACGCGGCGCTATGGGGGCAGCGGGCTGGGGCTTACGATCAGTCGGCGCCTGGCCCAGATGATGGGCGGCGATGTTACCCTGGATTGGAGTACGCCGCAGCAGGGCAGTTGCTTCCAGCTACGGTTGCCCGTAACCCCGCCGGAGCCGAGTGTTAGCGATGAGTGAGGTATTCGTTGCCCTGGGAAGCAACCTGGGGGAGCGCGCGGAGCAATTGGCGGCGGCGCGGGCCCGGCTGGAGAGTGGCGGCTGGCTGCACTGGGTGCGCTGCTCGCCGCTCTACGAGACGGAGCCCTGGGGGCCGGTGCCGCAGGGTTGGTATCTGAACCAGGTGTGCCAGGGGGAAACGCAGTTGCCCCCGCGTGCCTTGATGCGCTGGCTGCTCGCTGCGGAACGGCTGGGGGGGCGGGATCGCGCCCTTGAAGAGCGGTGGGGGCCACGTCCCATAGACCTGGACCTGCTGGCTTATGATGCCATCGTCCACGACGACCCCCTCGTCACCGTGCCCCACCCGCGCCTCCACGAGCGACGATTCGTCCTGCAGCCCTGGGCCGACATTGCGCCCCACTGGCGTCATCCTCAGCTTGACCTGACGGTGGCGCAGATGCTTGATCGTGTGGCAGACGATGCCATCGTCCGCCGCGTGTCCCGCTGATCCCGGCCTGCTACGGCTCCCGCTCGGCCTCTTCCATCCAGTAGCGGATCGTTTCCATTAGCTCGGGCGGGAACATCCCCCCCCGCACCCGGATTCGGCGCAGGGACATCAGGTTCCCCGTGGTGTGGGTGACGCCCTGCTTGGTGGAGACGGCGACATGGTAGCCCGCCAGATCTGTCAGGTGCGCGACCCCATCATCAAAGCGACCGTAGGGATAGGCGAAGCTATTCACCTCCTGCCCCAATCGCTGCTGGAGGAGGGCGCGCGACTCGGCCACCTCCCGCCAGATGCGCTCCACGCTGAGGCCAGGCAGGTTCGCATGGGTGCGCGTGTGCCCACCAATCTCCATGCCTGCCTCCTTCATTTCCACCACCTGTTCCCAAGTCATATAGGCAACGTTGCGCTGCTCGGTCACATCCGTGACGATGAAGAAGGTCCCGACAAACCCTTCCTCCTTCATGATCTGGAAGGCATGGTCATAGTTGTCGCGATAGCCATCATCGAAGGTCAGCACGACGGGCCTGGGGGGGAGCGGGGCACCCCGCTGAAGCGCGTACAGCAACTGCGAGAGGGTAATGCCCGTGTAGCCCTGCTCGCGCAGGGTGACAAGGTGCGCGCGAAAAAGGTCAGGCCCCACGCTCAGGTCGCGCCGGTACCGATCGGCATCGGGCGGGGGCACGCTGATGTAGTGATACATCAGGATGGGCACCTTCAGGGCGCGCGCCACATTGTCCCAGACTGGCAACGGTGTAAGGGTAGGCAACTGTGTGGTTTCCGGGGCAGGCGGGGGCGGGGGCGGGGTGGCACTGGCGATGACGATCGCGGGGGGCGGGGTGAGCGTCGGCCCCGCCTCGCCCAGGGTGCCCTGGCTACGCCAAAAATCCAGGGAGACCGCCTGCCGCCCGCTGCCATCCTGGCAGCCACCCTCCGTTGTCTCGACAACCATGGCCTCGCTGAGGAGCGCGCCCGACTCATCCACCACCGCCACCAGCCACCAGCCTGCCTGCGGGCGATCCGCCAGCACTACCTGATAGCCCCCCGGCCCCAGCCCCGCTACGCTGCCGGAGGGGGCACTGAATTGCTGGTCCGGTGGGGCATCGGGCCACCAGACCCGAACGCGCACGCCGTTCAGGGTGCGTTGCCCGTCATGGATGGTGCCCTGCACCACCGTTCGAGCACAATCCGGCGTTACCCGTACGTCCGCCCCCACAAAGATGGAAAAGGGGGGTGGCGTGGGGGTGGGCGAGGGCAAGCGGGACGGGGCTAGGCTCGGGGGCAGGCGTGAGCGTTGCCAGCCGGAGGCCCGTGGGGGTCGGGATGGGCATCACCGTCGGCACAGGGGTGCTGGTGGCAAGGAAGGCCTGTGCCATGCCGCTGCTTTCCGCCGCCCGCGCCACGACTGCAATCGCAATCGAGAAAAGCAGGAAGAAGAGGAGCGGGTAGGCAAAGCGCGACGAGCGGACGCGAGGGAGGGGGCGGGGTCGTCTCATTCGGGGTCTATGGTGGCGAGGACGGTCAGGAGCCGCTCGTGGTCATTCTTCAAAAGAATCGCGCTCTCGCGGGCTGCCCGCTCCAGCCACGCCGCATCGTCGCCGCGGCGCGCGCTCATGCGGCGAATGTGCGCGGCGAGCACGTGCTCGCTCGGCGTCTCGCAGCGGGCGCTGAGCAGGAGGCGAAAGTAGGTCAGGCTCTCCGTCAGCCTATGAACTTCCTGGGCCTCAGCCTTGTGCACCGCATGATGGAGCGGCGGCGGCGAGGGGGGCAGGGTTGGGCGCACGCGCAGGCCATCCTGCCAGCCAACCAGCACGACGCGGAAGACGGTCTGCAGCAGTCGCTCCAACTGCGGGTGCTCGCGGTAGACCGCCTCGTCCACCACGCCGCCCTGCGAGCGGCGCACGGCTCGTCGCCCCACGTCCGGGCTGGAGGTGGTGCCGAAGCAGACAACCCCAAAGCAGTAGCACTGCCCCCCCAGGTTCACTTTGACCAGCTCGCCGAGGTCCGGCGGTTGGTGCAGGGTCAAGCTTTCCGCCAAAAAGTCGAGCGAGGTGGTTTCGATAATCTCGCCAATCATAGAATCATCCTGACCCCCCATCCCATAAAGTCTGGCTCACACGCCACGCTGGCGCTTGTGAAACGCTTTAGCAGGACGGAGCGGGAAAAGGCCAGCGTGCTGGAGGCGCGCCTCGATCAACTCTTGCACCCACTCCCGATCGCTGGTGGAAATCACCGCCGCCTCGTGCGCCTCGTGCAGCACGGGCGGGTAGGGCGGCTGCTGGCCGGAGCGGCGGCACTGGTCGTGCAGCACGGCGTGGACCCTATCGAGCAGGGCCGTGTCCTCCGCCACCCAGCGCGGCACCTCCACGCGCGCGATCTCGTCGCCCGTGCTGAGGTAAAAGTAGACGATCCTATGCTCCGCCGGGTAGCGCGCCAGGATCTCTGCACGACTGGCAAAGCAGCAGGAGCGCTCGCCCGCCTCCAGAAAGTCGAAGAGGAGGGCCGGATCACGAAAATCGTTCAGATGGTAGCAGAGCTCCAACTCCGCGCGGCCCAGGCTGTGGCACTGCTGGCAGCGCTCCGGCGTGGTAGGGCAGAGGTAGATTCGCAGCGCGTTGACCAACTCGAAGCTTTGCGTGTCGGAGATGTAGCCGACGATGGGCACCCCGCGCTCGCGCAGTTGCTCGAAGGCGTCCATCATCCGCTCCATCAGGAACCAGCGGTCGGCCCCCTCATTTTGCAGCCCCCACATGACCAGTTGGCCGTCCACCAGGGCCACGCATGGCTCGTCGCTCTGCGCGACCAGGGCGGGCAATGCCGCGATTTCCTCTACCCGCATCAGCAGGCTAAGGCGCTGGCTGTCTATGGGACGCTGCCGCTTCTCGTCCCAGTACAAATCAGCGGTCTGGTGGAACAGGTGGGCACGCGCCTCGATCTGCGCCGAGGGGGCGTCGCCGTAGCAAAGGGTCACAAGCCCCGTGTTGAGCAGGTAATAGCGCGCGGGGTTGTCTCGATCCGGCGGGATATTCGAGCCGTCCGCCGCCACCACGCGGTAAGCGCCTGGCGCGGGCGGGGCGGCGCGGCGCTCGGTCAGGTCACCCAGTGGCTCTGGCACCAGCATGGACTCCCCACTGGCTCGATAGGCCCTCAGCTTGCTGCCTAGCTGCGCCCGATCGTGGGTGCGCAAAAGATCGCGTGCCTGCTGCAGCCAGGCGCGCCGCTCGCTGGTATCCAGCGAGGCGCCCAGGCGCTCGATATCGGGAAGGATCTGTTCCAGGTTGAGCGTCATAAGAAGGTGAAGGGGGTGGCTCGCACAGGGGGTTGACAGGAATCAGGCTGGCAACGTGCGTGTAGTGTAGTGATAAGTGGCAGGAAGGGGAAAGCGAGGGGAAACAAAAAAGGCGCCATGCGGTTGCATGGCGCCTTTTGGTAATCGCTGGTCCGTTTAGAGGCGGACGACTTCGATCGCGCGCGGGCCCTTGGGGCTCGACTCGATGCTGAACTCAACGCGATCGCCGTCGCTCAGGTTGCGGAAACCGCCCTGACCCGAGATGGCCGAGTAGTGGACGAATACGTCCTTGCTGCCATTCTCAGGAGAGATGAAGCCGAAGCCCTTCTCCGAGTTGAAAAACTTGACGGTGCCAGTAATACGATTGTCGCTCATGGATAACTCCTTCAGTGAGCCAAACAGTGGGTAAATTGTGTTCCTGACGACTTTACTTCACACTGGGCGCACGTCGGGCACTCGAAGAGCAACAACACCTCGATACTGACACGTCCTGTACGAACTGGAGTCTAGGTTCACGGTGACTAGTATAGCATGATACCTCCCCATGTCAAATCCTGTGTTATCCTCTGTTATCATGGCTTGCCCGCCCCTACCTCCGCTGGTCAATCGTCTGAGGTTGGTTTGAACTTTCGTTTCCCTCGTGATAAACTTCCCTTCCCTTCCTGGGATAGGGAAGCCAGCAGGAAGCTGAGGGCTGCCCCCTTCGGTGACGGGGGGAGGGCCATCACCGTGACAACAAAGCCAAAGGCACTCTCTTCTCCGCTCCGCCAGGGGCCACCCGTTGGCAAGGGCTGGCTCGCCCTGCTGGCCGGGGCTTTTTTTTGCACGACGGGCACCTCGCCCGCCGGATCCCTGCATAGCAAGCAGAAAGAACAAACACGATGTTGCGAACGCACACGGCTGGCGAGTTGCGCGCTGGCGATGCAGACAAGACGGTCACGCTGGCGGGATGGGTCCATCGCCGCCGCGATCATGGGGGGCTGATCTTCATTGATGTTCGGGACCGCTACGGTATCACGCAGGTGGTCTTCAACCCCGCCACCTCAGCCGACGCGCACGCGGTGGGCGCGCGGCTGCGCGGGGAGTTCGTGGTGCAGATAACGGGCACGGTCAGCCTGCGCCCCGCCGACATGGTGAACCCCAACCTGGCCACGGGGGAGATCGAACTGCTTGCAACGGAAGCGCAGGTGCTCAACACGGCCATCACCCCGCCCTTCGTCATCAGCGATGATGTAGCGGTGGGCGAAGAGTTGCGCTTGAAGTATCGCTACCTGGACCTGCGCCGCCCGCGCCTGCAGCGCAACATGGTGCTGCGGCATAAAGTGGTCAACTTTATACGCCATTGGCTGGACGAACAGGCCTTTGTCGAGGTGGAAACCCCCATCCTGATCAAATCTACGCCAGAGGGCGCACGCGACTACCTGGTTCCAAGCCGCGTCCACGCCGGGCGCTTTTACGCCCTGCCGCAGAGCCCCCAGCAGCTCAAGCAGTTGCTCATGGTCAGCGGGCTCGATCGCTACTTCCAGATTGCACGCTGCTTCCGTGATGAGGACCTGCGCGGGGATCGGCAGCCGGAGTTCACCCAACTCGACCTGGAGATGAGCTTCGTGGACATGGAAGATGTGCTCCAGCTAAACGAGCAATTGGTGACCGAGTTGGTACGCACGGTGATGCCAGAAAAGCGCTTTCTGCAGACGCCCTTCCCGCGCCTGACCTACCAGGAGGCGATGGACCGCTACGGCTCGGACAAGCCGGACCTGCGCTTTGACCTGCCCCTGGTAGACGTGGGCGAGATCGTCCAGCACTCCGAGTTTCGCGTCTTCCACGACGCGCTTGCCAGCGCGACGGGTGCCGTCAAGGTGCTGCGGGCGCCTGGCCTCGCCGGCTACTCGCGCAAGCAGATCGAGGAGTTGGAAGCCATCGCGAAGGAGTTGGGCGCGAAGGGGATGGCCTGGACGAAGGTGGAGGGGGCTGGCGGGGCGGACGGCCCGACCGTGCAGGGGGGAATCGCTCGCTTTTTAAGCGATGCAGAGGCGCGCGCGCTGATCGAGAAGACGGGTGCCGAGGCGGGCGACCTGCTGCTCTTTGGCGCGGATCAGTGGAGCACGGTGGTGCAGGTGCTGGGCCGCCTGCGCCTGGAGCTAGCCGACCGCCTCGGCCTGCGCGATCCGAACGTGTTTGCTTACGCCTGGGTGATCGGCTTCCCGCTGGTGGAGCGGAACGAGGAGGAGGGTCGCTGGGATGCCATGCACCACCCCTTCACCGCGCCCATGGACGAGGACGTGGCCAAGATGGACAGTGACCCTGGCGCGGTGCGCGCGAAGGCCTATGACCTGGTGGCGAACGGGTGGGAGTTGGCGGGTGGCTCGATCCGAATCCATCGCCGTGACGTACAGCGCCGCATGTTCGAGTTGCTCAACATTGACGAGGCGCGCCAGCAGTCCCAGTTCGGCCACATGCTGGAAGCGTTCGAGTTTGGCGCACCGCCACACGGCGGCATTGCCTGGGGGTTGGACCGCACGGTGATGATGTTCGCGGGGGAGCCGAATATCCGCGAGGTGATCGCTTTCCCGAAGACGGCGGCGGGCACCGACCTGATGACCGCCGCACCGAGCGAGGTGGACGCGCGCCAGCTTTCCGATCTGCACATTACCCTCGCGGGCAAGGCGCTGGAGCGCAAGCGCGACGAGCGATAAGCCACCCCCACGCGAGGTTCCTGGTGCGACCCGAACCGATCTCGAACATTGATGCGGCCATCCTGAATGTGGAGGACCCCACCGCGCCCGACACGATGGGGCTGCTGATCCTGTTCGAGGGTAAGCTGGATGAGGCGGAACTGATCCAGCAGATCGAGCGCGCCTGGCTTCGCTACCCGCGCTATCGCCAGCGAATCCGCCCGCGCCCTTTTGGGCGAATGGAATGGGTCGAGGATTCCACCTTCGATCTGCGAGCCCACGTGCGGCGCGTGGCAGTGCCCGCGCCGCACGATCTGGAGGCCCTGCGCCAGACGGTTGGCGAGCTCATGTCCCTGCTGCTGGACCGCTCCAAGCCGCTCTGGACGATGCACCTCATCGAGAACGGGCCGCACGGGGACGCCCTGCTCATCCGCGTCCATCACGCCATCGGGGATGGGATGACGCTTTTGAAAACGACGCTGGACCTGGCCCGCGACGAGCCACCCCCACCCAAGACGCGCAGGTCCCTCGTGAGCCGCTTCTTCGAGCCCCTCTCAGAGGTGGTGGAGACTACCCAGGCAGTCGGCAACTGGATGAAGGAGCAGGCAGAGCAAGGGTTGCCCAGCGCGGACAAACTGCGCCTGGAAGCGGAAAAGGCGGTTGAGCTAACCATCAAGCTCTCGCCCCTGGTCCGCGACCCGAAGACGAGCCTGACGGGCGAGCTCAGCCGCCGCAAGGTAGTCTCGTGGACGCCGCCGATCCCCACGCGCGAGTTCAAGCGGGTAAGCCGCACCTTCGAGGTGTCGGTATACAATCTGGCCCTGGCGGTGATCGCCGGTGCACTTCGGCGCTACTTCATCTTGCAAGGGGAAGAGGTGCCGGCGACGTTGCACGCCTCGGTGCCCGTCTACCTCGGCTCGGCCACCAGCATCGAAACCGGCAACAACTTTGGCCTGGTGCTGATGCCCCTGCCGCTTGGCGAGGAGGACCCGCGCCGCCGCGTCGAGCTTATCCACGAGCGCATGGAGCAACTCAAGCAGTCGCCGGAAGCAACCATCGTGTCAGGGGTGTTCAACTCGGCGGGGCGGCTGCCGCCAGGGTTGGTGGCGCGCATGTTCAACGAGGTGTCGCGCAAGGCCTCGCTTGTTGTGACAAACGTGCCGGGCCCCCCGTACACCCTTCCTCTGGCGGGCGCGCCCATCCGCCACATCGTCCCGCTCGTGCCCCTGTCCGGACACATCGGGTTGGGCATCGCCATCGCCTCGTACAACCGCAAGCTGAGCCTGGGCATCCAGGCGGACGGCGAGCGCATCCAGGTGGGGCTGGGGGCCCTGATTGACCTGCTGCGCTCCGAGCTTGCCCTGCTGACCTCCATCGCCGATCAGGAAAGCAAGGGGGCGGTCTCCCAGTGCGCGGCGCTCACCCTGTCGGGGTCACGGTGCCGCAACCGAGCGCGCAAGGAGCACCTCACCTGCTGGGTCCATCGAGCCGTGGATTGATGCGGGCATGAGGCCACGCAGCGGCACAAGAAACGCATGAACCCCCAGTGCTGAATTATCCGATCAGGAGGACAGAACCATGGGACCCCTTTTTCGCCTGCTCCCCCCTGCCACCCGTTGGCCAACCCCCCTCCCCGGAGCAGGGCCGGCTCGCTGGCTCCTCCTCCTCTTCACGGCGTGCTTGCTTGTCGGCTGTAGCCTGCAAGGGTCAGAGGGCGCGCCCACGCCATCCGTCAGCGAGCCGCCGGTGCTGCTTAGCGATCTGGATGTGACAACGGGCCAGACCATCTACGTGCCTGCCTACTCCGAGATCTACTATACAAGCGGGGGGCGCACGGTTGACCTCGCCGTCACGTTAAGCGTCCACAACACAGATTTTGAACATTCGATTGTGTTGACCTCCGTAAAATACTACGGAACTCAAGGACAACTGCTACAGGTTCATCTGGCAGAGCCGCGCTCCCTGGGGCCCCTGGCATCTACCGACTTTTTCGTAGACGCCAACGAACAAAGTGGGGGGCTGGGAACCAACTTTGTGGTTGAGTGGGTTGCCGAGCAGCCTGTGAATGAGCCTATTGTCGAAGCCATCATGCTGAGTACCACCTCTGCGCAGGGCATTTCGTTTACCAGTCCAGGGCGGGTGGTCAACCAGATAGCGCTTCCAGCCGATTGAGGAGGGTGCCACGGGAATGGGCATTGCGGCAGATATTGCGATCATCGTCGTAGCAGGGCTGTTTGGCGGGTTACTTGCCCAACAACTCAAGCAACCGCTCCTGCTAGGCTACATTCTGGCCGGCATCATGGTCGGCCCTTTCACAGCAGGGCCAACCGTCACCGACGTGCATGATATCGAGCTGCTCGCCGAGATTGGTGTAGCCTTGCTCCTCTTTGCTCTCGGGCTAGAGTTCTCGTTAAAGGAATTGCAGCCTGTCCGAAAGATAGCCCTGCTCGGCACCCCCATCCAACTGCTCCTAACGATGGCACTGGGCTATGGCATTGGGCAGGCCCTGGGCTGGACATGGTTCCTGTCGCTGTGGTTTGGGGGGCTCATCGCCCTTTCCAGCACCATGGTAACGCTCAAAACATTGATGAGCCAGGGGCGCCTGGGCACGCTTTCCAGCCGTGTCATGATTGGCATCCTGATCGTTCAGGACTCTGGCTGTCGTGCCCTTGATGATCATCCTCCCCCTGCTAAAAAACCCCGGTGCGGGGTTGCCGATCCTGGTGGGGGCCGCGCTCAAGGCAATCCTCTTTCTGGCCTTGATGATCTTTGTGGGAACCCGGCTGCTGCCTCGCCTGGTGGCCTACATTGCAGGATGGAACTCGCGCGAGCTTTTCCTCATCGCCATCACCGCGATCGGTCTGGGGATCGGATACGTCACCTATTTGTTTGGGCTATCCTTTGCCCTCGGGGCGTTCATAGCCGGAATCGTGTTGAGCGAGTCGGAGTATGGTCATCAGGCGCTCAGCGACATCATCCCCCTGCGCGACCTGTTCGGGTTGTTGTTCTTTGTCTCTGTCGGGATGCTGCTAGACCCGAGCTTTTTTATGGCGAACTGGCAAACCGTGCTGCTGGTGGTGCTTCTGGTAGCCGTCGGCAAGGCCCTGATCTTTGGCACGCTCAGCACTGTCTTCGGCTACGGGAATGTGGTACCGCTTGCAGTCGGGTTAGGGCTGTTCCAGGTGGGCGAGTTTTCTTTTGTGCTGGCACGTGTGGGGGTTGCCTCCAACTCGATCAGCGATGAGCTTTATTCCCTTACCTTGACGGTAGCTGTCATCACCATGCTGATCACCCCCTTCGTCTCGGGGGCTGTTTCCCCCATTTACGCCCTGCGCCGCCGTTGGATCCGACACGAGCCGCTGGAAAGCATCAACCTGCCCAAGACCGGCCTGCGCGATCATGTGATCATCGCTGGGGGTGGCCACATCGGGCTGTACGTCGCGCACATGGTGCAATCCCTGAGCTCGGGGGTGATCCTGATCGAGTTGGATCAGCGGTGGGTCGAGCAGGCGAAGGAGGCAGGCTACCCGGTGATCTATGGCGATGCCAGCCAGCCCATCGTCCTCGAAGCAGCCCAGGTCGAGCATGCACGCCTGGTGCTTGTGATCACCCCGGCCATCCAGGCCACTCAGGCCATTGTGAAGCAAGTCCACCAGATGAACCCAACCGTTCACATTGTTGCCCGCGCGGAGGGGGAGGAGGCCCTGCAAGCCCTGCAGCAGTACGGGGTGTACGAGGTGGTGCAGGCAGAGTTTGAAGCCAGCCTGGAAATTATCCGTCAGGCGCTGTTACACTTTGATCTGTCCCCTACCGAGATTCAAAAGGTGACCGATACGGTCCGCCAACAGGCCTATGCGCCGCTGTACCAGGGGCATGAGGCGTACCAAACAGTCGCGCAACTGCAAGGGGCGACTCGCCTGTTGGGGGTCAATTGGATCCCGCTGCCGGAAGAAAGTTCCCTGGTGGGGCAAACCATCGAAGCCGCCAGGATACGGACCCGGACGGGTGCGACGGTGGTGGGCATCCTCCATCAGGGCGACCTGTACACCAACCCTGATCGCACCTATCAGTTTGCTCAGGGGGATTTTGTTGCGGTAATGGGCAGTGCCACGCAACTTGGTGCCTTTCAAAAGCTATTTGGCTGAAAGGGGTGACGCCTCACGGCCACGGAGGGGCCGCCCTCATCGGTGGGGTTGGCCTGACGCGGACGAACCGGCGGGGTGAGAGCGGCAGCGGAGGCTCCCGTCTCCCCCTCACGTCGCGGCGTCAGCAGGGGACGTGAGCACCACAGGAAAGAGCGCATAAAGCAGCGGAAGGCCGAAGCGCTCAAAGCCGCGCAGGGCTGCATTGCCGGTAAACTCTCCGATCATGTCCAGGTTGTGCGTGGTGAGCGCCCAGTTCAGGACGGTGACAGTGAGGAGCACATAGCCTACATACAGGAGAAGGCGACTGCTGCGGGGTAGCCCCCCCGTCCCCACGTTGGCCCACGACCCAGCCGTGAGGGAGTCCCACACAAGCCCGAAGGCGATAAACCCGATGCCCGCAAAGCCAAAGAAGGGGCTGAAGGGGTTCTCGATAAAGTCGGTGGCACGCAGCAGGATCGTGATCAGCAACAAAAAGAGGAGTTGCCCCACGCGCTCCGCCCCCAGCCTACCGCGCATCCCCCACCACCCCGCGACCCCCGCCAGCAGGAGGAGCCACCAGAGGTTAACCATCTCCCCGCCGTCGTAAGCCAGTGCCCCCAGGGGGCGCCCCACCCCGACGAGTTGCCACCACAGGTGCAGGGCCCCGAACAGCGCCAGATACAGCGCGAGGGCGCGTTGCCCCCGTCGGGCCAACCACAGGGCCAGCAGCAGCACCCCCACCGCTACCAGACGGTCCCATGCGGTCAGGCCGGTGGCGGCAAGCCACCCGGCAAGGCCCGTGATGCGCGTGACGAGGGCAGGGATCCGCGCGACCACCGTTCCCGACAGCAGCAGGACGAATGTGGCCAGCCCGACCACCTGCGTCAGCAAGAGCAAGGGGAGCAGGTGGCGCTCCACCTCCTCAGCCACCTCCTCCTGGGTGGGCCGCTCGCTGGCGGGCCCCGCCAACCGACCCACCAGCCACCACACCGCCCCGACCAGGAGCACTTCGCCCAACGCGCCCGCATAGGCCAGGGCCTCCACCCCTACGGTTGTTGCAGCAATCCGCTCCTGCACCGCCATCAGGGCACCGTAAAGCTGCCATCCCAACAGCGCCAGCAACAGCAGGCGCAGGAACCCCAGCGGCAGCCGATCGGCCAACGTGGCACTGGCCCAATCGGCTGCCTGGCGCGTGAAGGCAGCGATGTCCAGCCCAATGCGCAGCAGCAGGGGCTTCACCAGGCTGGTCAGAAGAAGCACCTGAAAGTTCAAGCGGGCCAGTTCCAGGTTTATCCCAAAGGCGCGGCTGCTGGCCACCTCGCGCAGGTGGCCGAAAAGAAAGGCAAGGCTCACGGGGAGTAGCAGGGCCAAAAACTCAGCGGCCGGGCGCGGCCTCGCGCGCCAGCGGAGCAGAAAGAAGAGCGGCACGAGCCCCAGCGCCCCCCAGGCGATGACGCGATCGGACACGCTGGCGAAGCTTGAGTCCAGCACAGACTGCAACCACGAGGCCGCCGTGAGCGTGTACAGCGCCATCGCGGCCAGCCGCAGCACGGGATGGCTGTGCAACGCGCCCGCCAGCACAAAGCTCCATGCAACGGTGAGCATGAAGACGGTCACCGGCACGAGCGCGACGGGCAGCAGTTCCCCTCGCCCCACTGCCCCCTGCCCCAGCGGGACGAGGGGGAACAACTCGCGCCAGAAATCATTGAACAGGAAGGCCCCCACCATCGCCGCCAGCAGTGCAAAGCCGATCCACACCAGGGCGCGCGTCGTGCGCGCCAGACCGCGCAGATCAATCATGCCTGAGCGCAGGTCGGACCAGACAAAATCGCGCACCGCGCCAAACGACAGCGCCCACATCAACCCCACCAGTGCAGCCAGCGTGCCCCGCGTGGGCCTCAGCCGCTGGAAGTTAACCATTTCCCCTGACTCCTGTTGCCTTGTATGGGTTCCAGCGTTGCCCCGATAGCCACCGAGCGAACGCGCTATAAATTAGGGTACGAGAAGAAGACGTCAGCCATGCGCCCATCACGGAAGCTCTAGGCCGATGAAGCCCAGGCCGATGGGCACGATGACGGTGCCATCCAACACCACAGGGCGCTGCCCGAGGGCATCCAGGCTTTCCAGCGAGGTGCCCAGGCCGCTAAAGTGCAAGGCGACCTCGCCCGAGCGTGCATCGAGCGCAAGCACCTGCCCATCCTGCAGGGTAAACCAGACGCGCCCCTCAGCCACCGTGACATTTCCAAAGAGGGCGACGTCCGGCTCATAGCGCCACTGCTCTGCCCCCGTCGCCGCACTCAGCCCGATGAGGGTGCCGCGTCCGGTAGCAGAAGGGACGATGAGCGTGTCATCGCTCAGCCAGAGCGTGTCAAACGGATCAAGGAAATCGCCCGCAAGGAGGGTTTCCCACCGCACGCTGCCATCGGTTGTATCGAGCGCGACGATGCGGCTGCGATCGTTCTCCGCATCGGACAGGCTGACGAAGAAGGTGTCCCCGTCGGGGCTCAGGGCGCCGCCACCGCCCGGGGTCCCCTCCACCGCCGCGGCCCAGAGCAAGTCGCCGCTCTCGCGATCCCACGCAGCGGGCGGGGTGCTGGTGAGCACCAGTTCCCCCTGCACATGGACACTTCCAGGGAAGAGGATATCCCCCAGGGCAGCCTCCCACAGCGCCTCGCCGGTCGCACCATCGAGCGCGAGCAGCGTGCCCGGCCCCTCCGCCCCCAGATCGCCGGAGCGGGCGAGCCAGAATAGCTCCCCGGATGCTGCGGCGGGGGGGCGCAGGGCGAACGCGCCAGGGGTTGCCCACCGCTCGCTTCCATCGTTCAAGTCTATGGCGTGCAGCGTCTCGCCCACGACAACCCAGGCCGTATCGTCCCCGACCACGGGGTCCAGGAAGGGGGTGCCCGCCGCCGTTGCAAGCTGGCCGATGCGCTCACCGTCGCCCGTTTGTGGGTCCAACCTGTACAGATTGTAGGCGCCATCCATCGTCAGCGCCTGCCCCCCCTCCTCGGCGAGCGATGCGTAGAATCCAACCATCTGCAGGGGATCATCGGCGCTGGTCAGAACCCAGGAAGGGGCCAGGGCTGTGGGCTCCCCGACGGTGGCGGCAGGGCCCAGCCGCCACACGAAGGCATTGTCATCGGCCAGCCAGAGCGCGCCCCCGCCGGCGGTCACCCCCCAATGGAAGTCGGTCGAGGGATCAGCGATCCCGCTCTCTTCTACCGACCAGGACTCCAGGGGCCGACCCTGCAGGTCCACGCGAAACACGCGACCCTCCGTGCCCGCCACGAGCAGGCCATCCCCCAGGGGGACGGGCGGCCCGATGTACTGCTCCTCGTCCGTCCGCCATAGCCGCCTGCCGCTGGCCTGATCGAAGGCGTACAGGCGATTGTAGTCACTGACGACGAAGACGCGCCCGTCATGGAGGGCGGGGGCACTGCGGAGCGCCACCCCTACCGAGGCTGCCCACTGCTCCTCGCCGCTCGCCCCGTCCAGCGCATACAGAACCCCATCGCGGCTGGCCACAAAGGCAACCTCCCCATCTGCGACGATGGGTGCCTCGATGGCGTCCTCGGTGGGGAAGAGCCAGGCAGGCTCGCAGGCATCGGGGGCACGGTTACAGGCGGCCACGTCAATCCCGTAGGCGGCACCGTCGTCCGAGCCGATTACCACCATATCGCCGGCAAGCGCAGGCGATGAGACCACGGCTCCGCCTGTCTGGATCGTCCAGCGCAGCGCGCCGGTCGCGGCATCCACGCCATAGATGTGACGATCCTCGCTTCCAAAGACGACCGTGTCCCCGACCACGAGGGGACGACTCGCGATGTTGTCCCCGGTGGGAAAGGACCACAGGAAGAGGCCGTTTGTGTCCAGGGCGTACAGGTGCTTGTCGCTGGAGCCGACGTACAGGCGCCCGCGCGCCGTGTCCCAGGCGGGCGGGCTGAAAAGGGTGCCATCGGTGTGAAAGCGCCATACCTCGCGGCTCGGCGTGGCCTCTGCATCGTAGGCCACCAGGTCGCCCCCATAGGCCGCTGCCAGCAGCAACGGTGGCTCGCCCGGCCCCCAAACCGGGGGAATGGTGCTGGTGGGCGATTCCACCGCGGGACGAATGCGCCCCACGCGGCTGAAGGCCCATGCCTCGTCCCTCTGCTCGTCACCCGCATCCTCCTCCGTAGGGGAGAGCGGCAGGGGGGGCGGCAACAGCGACGCATCCACAGGGCGACCCCGCGCACTGGCCAGATCACTCCGTGCGAGCAGGGCGCCCTCGGTGTCGCGCTCCTCCCATGCGACGGTGCCCAGCTCCGGGCAAAGCCAGGAGGTAGAGTGGGTACGCGTAGGTTCCCCCCCCTCGCCCTGCAGGCTAAACTCGCTTTCCAGCCGCAAACATTCCGTCAGGGGCCCGAGGGCGCTGTCAAAGGAAGCCATCTCTTCCAACCGCGCGCTGTGCTCGTAGGTCAGCGAGCCAAAGGTACCCTGGCTCGCCCACGTGTCGCCCAGCTGCGCCCCGGAGGGGAAGACGAGCAGGGGAGGATCAAAGACAGCGTCGCTGTCCGACTGCGGGAAGTAATAGCCGCTCTCGAAGATGCCGCGCGGCTCGCGAAACGAGAAGACCAGGGTATCCGTTACCTGCCCTGCGGCATCCACCGTGCGGTAGCGGGTGCGAACGATCTGGGTGCTTGCCAGGCGCGCGCTCAACTCGCTCTGATCCAGCGACGATTCATCGGCCTCTCGATAAAAGGCCTCGATTCCCTGCAAGCTGCGCCTCGCGCAGCTCCACGGCGATGGCGCGGTTGCCCGGGATCACCTCCTGGCTGCCGCTGCGCCACCCTGTGATCGTGTCGTCGGCATCGTAAAGCACGTTGAGCCAGGCATCGCCATCATGGAGCGGGGCATATCGCTCCAGCAGGGCGCCCCCGGGCGTGGGCACTGGCAACCAGGGCCAGGCCACGATGGCGGCGACGGCAGCCAGGGCGGCCAGCAGCAGCAGCATAAAGAGAATGTCGCGCCACGAGTTGGAGGTACGGGTGGTAGGGTGTTCGATGGTGGTCATAGGGCGAAGGGTGAGTTGCTAGAATAGGACAAGTTTCCAGGCACCGTGGCACCTGGCGGTTGAGATGGGAAAGACAGGTCGTGCAACTTGGAGGTGGCGAGCAGGGGTTCCTGGGCAGTAGCAAGGGGCTATCCCGCGAAAGGCAAGAGCATAGTATAATGAGGTTTCAAGAAACCTTGTAAGCTAGTTAAAAGGCAATAGAGGTTAGCTGATGGTGAAATCCAGCATCGGACTTTTCCCCTGGTTTCCTTGTGTTTGTCATAGCCGCCGCTTATACTCGCACCGACCTGCCCACCTTGATTCGCCTGATTGGCCTCGTTCGAAGGGAGCGCGCCCTGCAAAACGAGTCATGGGTCGTCGTTGCCCATTATCCCTCTCTTACTCACCCATAGGACCCGCGCATGAGCGACGAGACTGACCGGATGCCGTGGGGCCGCACCTTTTTGCTGGGCTTTGGCTTTTTCGGGATATCGCTGCTGTGGCCCCTGTATGACAGCTTCGTGCCCATCTTCCTGCGCTCGTTTGGGCTGTCGAACCAGGGCGTGGGCTTCGGGATGACGCTGGACAACTACGTCAACATGTTCATCCAGCCCTGGGTGGGCACACGCTCCGACCATACGCGCACGCGATTGGGGCGCCGCTTTCCCTATGTTGTGGTAGGGGCCCCGCTGGCTGCCGTGGGCATGCTGCTCATCCCGCACGCCGCGCAGGGCTCGCTCCGGCTGCTGCTGGGGGCGATGTTCCTGTTCACCTGTTCGATGGCGCTGTTCCGCGCCCCGACGGTGGCCCTGCTGGGCGACATGTTCGCGCCCGCGCAACGCGCGCGGGCAAACGGGATCATCAACTTTATGGGGGTGCTGGCGGCGGTGCTGGCCTTCGTGGTGGGCGGGCAACTGTTCGACCTGCGCCCCGCCCTGCCCTTCACCGTGGCGGCGGTGGCCATGCTGGCCATGCTGGGGCTGCTCCTGCTGCTTATCCGCGAGCCGGAAGCGCCCCCCCGCCCGGCGGACCACTCGAAGGGAAGCTTCCCGGACATGGTGGGCGCGCTTTTTCGCAACCCGGACCGCCGCGCCCTGCTAGTGCTGTCCGCGCTCACGGCGTGGTCCATCGGCATCACGGCCCTGCAGGCATTCTGGACCCTGTTTGGCAGTCAGGAATTGGGGCTAGAGGAAGGGGCTGCTGCCCAACTCCTGAGCTTCTACCCCCTGGCGGGGCTGCTGTTCGCCATACCGGGTGGCTTTCTGGGCGGGATCCTCGGGCGGCGACAAACGATCCTGCTCTGCCTGGGGGTTGTCGCGCTCCTGCTCGTCACGTTTCTGCTGGTGCCAGCCTCGATGCTGGGGGACGCAAGCGCCTTTAGCCTGCTGCGCCCGGCTACCTGGTTCGCCGCTCCGGGCCTTCGGGTGATTATCCTCCTGCTGCTCGGGGCGGGCGCTGCGATGACGGTCGTCACCGTCAATATCCTCCCCCTCCTCTTCGATCTGGCGCCAGCCGAGCAGATGGGTGGCTACACAGGGCTGTACTACCTGTTCGGCTCGATCGCCTCCATCACGGGGCCCCCGCTTGGCGGGCTGCTGGTGGATGTGACCGGCACCTACCGTACCATCTTCGTCTTTGCGTCGCTGTGGGTGGGGGTGGGGCTATTTCTTCTCTGGCAAGTAAGGGACCCTGTGCCCGCCGCCGCGCGCGCGGCATCGTAATACTTCCCTACTCGCAAAAGTGTGGGCTCTCTCTTACAATCAAGCTGATTGGAACGGGCGGGGCGAGCCAGGCACCCCTGAGCCCGCCTTGAAAGCCTCCCACGACTGACCGACCAGCAAGGATCTC
Organism: uncultured Chloroflexia bacterium; assembly: GCA_963721895.1. Lineage (GTDB taxonomy): Bacteria > Chloroflexota > Anaerolineae > Ardenticatenales > Ardenticatenaceae > CAVRLZ01. The sequence continues at coordinate 39,076 of CAVRLZ010000006.1, forward strand.
TGATGACGCGACAACAAGCGATAGCTACCGTCAAGGCTCACCCAACCGATGCGCGAGCCTGGCTCCAGCTAGGGGAGGTCCTGATAGCCGAGGGGGAGCAGGACGATGCGGCGCGCAGTTTCCGGCGGGCCCTGCGGCTGGACCCGACGCTTAGGGCCGCTAGCATCGCCCTGGAAAAGATCGAGGGACGGGAGGCGGCGGAGCCTGCCTTCCCCCTAGCCCGGCTGGAAGAAGGGGAGGCAACGGAGATCGGGCGTCCCTTGTCGGAGGACGAGTGGCTCAATGATATGCGGGAACGGCTGGACAGGGATGATGAGGCACTGCCTGCGACGCGCCCCGCCCGTGCGCCGATCAACAAGCGCCGCCTGCTGATCGTCCTGCTTGCTGTGACGGCGAGTCTGATTTCCTGCTACGCGGTGAGCACCCAGGCACTGTGGCGCTTTCAGGGCAGCAGCGCGCGGGGGGGCACCCCATCCCAGCCGCGCCCAGACACCCCACCCCTCGCCACGCGCGCTGTCGCCACCGTGGTGCCAACCTGGACGGTGCCCGCCGCCGTCACGCCACCCTCCCCCACACCGCGTGCGACGGCCACGCCGAGGCCCGCCGTGACGGCTACATTGGAGCCCGTGGCTTCCGCCGAGCAGGCGTACCGCGACTTTCTGGAAGAGGTGGGGGCCCAGTTTGGGACGGGGATCCAGAAATTGACCGAGTTGAGCCCCGCCGCCCGCGCCCAGCCATCGCTGTTATCAGATGAGCAATGGCGCATGGAGATGGCGACCAGCATCGCGTTGGTACAGTTCGCCTCGCGCCAGGTCATCGAATATCAGCCGCCAGAGCGCTTTGCCCTCTTCCATGCCGACTATGTCCGCGCCGCGCAACTCTACGACGATGCCATGCGCCGCTACAACTCAGCGCTGACGGAGCTCAACCTGGGGCAGTTGGAAGAGGCCGAGCAACTCATGGCGGAAGCGAACCAGGTAGTCATCACGCTTTCCGAGGATCGCCTGCGCTGATGCGCTCGCCTGGCCATTCGGCGTTTCACTAACTGATGGTATGATCGAACAGAAGCTGTAAGAGGAGGAGCATGACACCATTTGGCGAGTATCTGAAGATTTTGCGGGAGCGTGCGGGCCTGTCACAGGAAGCGCTCGCCGAGGAAGCAGAAATTTCCAGCGCGTATGTGTCCCAGATCGAGACAGGGCGGCGCAACCCGCCCACGCCCGACGTGCTCCGCCGCATGGCGCCTTCGCTCGGGGTGGCCTACACCGTCCTGCTGATGCAGGCGGGCCACCTGACCGACGCGGAACTGCACATGCTGCTGCTGCGAGCCATCCGGGTGCTGTATGCCCAGGAGCCGGGGCGCGAGCAGTTGCTGCTGCTCCTGCGCGAGGCCATTGACCGATGGATGGCCATGGACGAGCAGGCGCGCCAAACCGCCCTGGACACCTCCGACGCCGAGCATGTGTCGGACCTGCTGCTGGACGCCCTGTTGCAGCAACAGACCGACCTATTGTTCGCCCGTCTCTTTGCCCCTCCGGAGGAGGAGGGCGGGCGCCCCATCGCTGGGGCGATGGAGCCGTAGTGACGGGCCGCTCATGCAGTTCTCCCTTTTATTCTGGGCAGGGCGTACCATCACGCCCTACCCGCCCTTCCCACTGGCGCACTATCTATGACTGACCGCAAGACCCTCCTGGCGCACAAGGCGCTCCGCCTTGTGTTTGGCTTTCTTGTTCGCCTGCTCATGCGCGTAGACGCGCGCGGCCTGGAGCGCACCCCGAAAGAAGGGCCGCTCCTGATCACCGCCAACCACAGTTCGATCTTTGAGGGGCCGATTGTCTTTGCATCGCTGCCACGCTCCCCCATGTCCCTGCTCGCCAAGAAGGAGTGGAAGGGAAGCCCGATCGGGAAACTGATGGACCTGCTGGATGCCATCTATGTGTCGCGCGGGGAGGTAGATCGGCAGGCGCTCAAGGAGATGCTGCGCCGCTTGAAGCAGGGCGAGGCCTTCGGGATCGCGCCTGAGGGCACGCGCTCCGAAACGGGCACCCTGATCCAGGGCAAAGAGGGGGCGGCCTACCTCGCCCGGCAGAGCGAGGCGTGGGTGCTCCCGGTCGCCGTGTGGGGGCACAAGGATGCTGTGGCGCAGTGGAAGCGGCTCCGGCGCCCCCGCGTCTTTCTGCGTGTGGGGGAGCCCTTCAAGCTGACGGACGATCCCACGCTCAGCCGCCAGGAAAACCTGGAGGCAGGCACGCGCCGCATCATGCACGCCATCGCGCGCCTGCTGCCACCGGACTATCGCGGCTATTACGCAGATGAGGTGCAGGGCGAGCCGCACTGGTGAGGCATTGAAAAGGGCGCCACCCCGTATCTGCGGGGTGGCGCCCTTTTCAGGAAGCGGCTCGGCTCGCTACTCGCTGACGAAGAAGCTCGAGAATGCCTGGTTTACTGCCTCAAGCTCTGCGTCGTTGGTATAGTAGGCCTCGATCCAGATGAGGTAGCTCGGCGTGTCCGGGTTAAAGGCACCGACGATCACATACTCGCCCCCGTCACAGGGAAGGGTGAGTTGTCGGCCCTGGTAGACCCCGTCGTCATAATCGTCGCGCGTACCTTCCGCTGCGTTGCAATTGTCCGGCGCAGTGCGGCCATCCAGGAACGCTTCGGTAGTCTCCGTGCTCACGGCCTCGTCCTGATCACTGGCCTGAATGTAGAAGCCGGGTACCGTGATGGCCCCTGCACTCGTGCCACCATAGCTTTCCAGCCACGCGGCAAGGTCCGGTGAGGCGTGAATTTCCAGCTGACCGATACTGGTTTCCCAGCTGGCAGGGAAGTTCAACGCGATCCGCTCGGTGCCGTCGCTCACGCTGACCACATCCGCGTCGCCCGTCCCGTCATCCGATCCCTCGTCGTCCGACCCCTCGTCGTCCCCACCGTCGCTCGTCGTTGCCCCATCCGCCGCCGTGATGAAGAAGGTGTTCAGCGCGTTCTCGAAGATGCTCCAGTCATCATCGGAGACGACATACCCCTCGATCCAGACGAGGAAGGAAGGGTTGTTAGGGTCATGCGCCACGAGCGTAATGTACTCTCCCTCGTCACAGGCCATCTGGTCGTAGCGCCCGACGTATACCCCGTCATCGTAGTCGCCGCGATCCGCCTCGACATACTCGCAATTCTCGGGGACCGCTGTCGTGCCGAGGAACTCTTCCACGGCGGCAAGGTCCGCCGTTTCTTCACGATCTATGGCCTGGATGAAGAAGCCAGGAACCGTCGCTGCCCCCTCGCTGGTGCCGCCAAAGCTTTCCACCCAGCCATCCACATCGCCTGAGGCGTAGATCACCAACTCCCCGGTGATGATCTCCCACACGTCGGGAAACTGAACCGAGATGCGCCCGGTGTCGTCCGTCACATCAACAAACTCGACCCCACTCAAGCTATCGCTTGTTCCGGAGTCGCTGCCCCCTATCGCCACCGTCTCGCCACCCTCCAACTCGCGACCGTTGATCTGCCCGTTGTAGCGCGATCCCTCGCGGATCACGTTCACGTCCAGCACATCTTCCGGCCCGTGCGAGCGAAGAATGTCACAGTAGGATTTCAGCGTACCATCGCCGCCGATGGCAATGCCCTCGACAGAGGTGATAAAATCGCCCTCCTGAATCCCCATCTGATCAGCAGGGCTGCCGGAATCCACTGCGTAGACGAAGAGCCCCGGCTCTACCGCAATGCCATATTCCTCAGCCAGGTCGGCCGGCAGGGGGGCCGCGTTCACACCAATCCAGGCGATGTTCTCGCCACCTTCCAGCCGCTCGATGATCGGCTCGGCATACTCGATCGAGACTGCAAAGTTGGTTCCCTGGGCACTGTCCAGCCCTGCCGAGTTGATCCCGACGACCTGCCCCTCGCGCGTGACCAGGGGGCCGCCGCTGTTGCCAGGGTTGATCGCCGCATCGGTCTGGATGGCATCCATATAGTCAGCAAAGTCGGTAGGCACCGACATGCTCAGCTTTGAAATGATGCCCTTGGTGGTCCCCTGCGTGGGGTCGCCGAGCGGGTAGCCGATGGCGAACACATCATCGCCAGGCCGAATGTCAGCGCCCAACTCCGCAAAGGGGAACTCGTCGCCAGAGGTAATCTGGAGCACGGCCAGATCGTCGCATGGGCTCTTGCCCAGCACGCGTGCCGGCAGGGGATCCTCCTGGCCCTCCAGCCGTACCTGCACGATGCCTGCCCCCTCCACCACGTGATTGTTGGTGATCACCAGGCCGCTCGCGTCATAGATCACGCCCGAGCCGGAACCGATAAACTCCTCCAAAAATTGGGATCCCTGCACCAGAACCTGCACCGTCGCGGCCTGTGCATCTTCCAGGGTGCCTGCCACCTCTGTCGGCGTCGGCTCGATGGTTGCAGTCGGCTCGATGGTTGCGCTCGGCTCAGTCGTGGCGGTCGGCTCGACGGTGGCGGTCGCCGCAGCGATGGTCGCGGCGGGCTCCGTGGCGGCGACGGGCGGCTCACTGCTGCCGCCACACGCTGTCAGGACAAGCACTCCTACCCACATCCAACTTACGATACGTGAAAACAAGCCATGTTGGCGCATTCCTGGGGCTCCTGTTGGAATGGCAAAGCGTCCTCAACAAGAGGCGCATGGGGGTTGATGCTCCGCAGGCACAGACGTATTGTCTGCCCAGGGAGCGTAACTGTCTAGGTGATCAATTTTACCCGACTTGCCACCAACTTACTAGAGCTTCTTGCACGCATCAGTTGTTGCTTGAAGCGCAAGGCGGCACGCCAGCGAAGGCTCTGTTGGCAAGCGTCCTGCTGCTATCGGCTCAGGCGCGCAGTGCCCGATTTTTCTGTTACCGGCGGAGTTCCACTATGGAATTCAAGGAGTATTATCAGATTCTTGGCGTCGCCCGCGGTGCCACAGCCAAGGAAATCAAGAAGGCGTACCGCCAGTTGGCGCGGCAGTACCATCCGGACGTCAACCCTGACAACAAGCAGGCCGAGGAGCGCTTCAAAGAGATCAACGAGGCCTAGGAGGGCTGACCGCTGTGCTCGGCGGCGAGGTGGCAGTGCCGACGATGGATGGGGCAGTCACCCTCACCGTTCCCCCGGAAACGCAGAATGGCCGCCGCTTCCGACTGCGCGGCAAGGGGATGCCCCGCCTGCGCCAACCAGCCGAGCACGGCGACCTGTTCTCCACGATGTCGGTGGTGCTGCCTACACACCTGAGCGTGCACGAGCGGGAGTTGTTCAAGCAACTGCGCACGGCCAGGCCGCAGGGGTAGTCCCCTCGCAAGCTGACACGCCCCCTGCTTGACCGTGCAATCCCATCTTTGATGTGACCGAGGTGATTGATGACCCACCAAGCTGACGAATGGCAATCCCTGATGCGGGCGGCCCGAACGGCCCGGGTGGAGACTACCCTGCTGGTCGAGTGCCTCCAGCGACGAGTGATCTCGTTGACCGACGCTGGCTGGGATGATGAGGCGATTGAGGAAGCCCGGCGCGTGCGCCGGCTGATGGGGCTCGGCGTGAACATCCAGGGGGTGGAGGTCATCTTCCACATGCGTCGCTCGCTGTCCCAGATGCAGCAGGAGATGGCGCGCCTGCAGGAGGAGATGGACGCCCTGCGGCGGCTGCACGAGCAGGAACGTGCCCGCCTGCTGCGCGAGGTGGCGCGCGAGGGATGAGCAGGGGCTGAGCCAGAAAGGTAGACACGGCATGAGGAACGCACTATGAACATCAACCGATTCACCCAAAAAGCGCAGGAGGCGATCCAGCAGACGCAGGCCATCGCCCAGCGTAACCAGCAGTTCGAGATGCAGCCCCTCCATCTGCTGCAGGCGCTCTTGGCCCAGGCAGAGGGCGTGGTGCCCCAGGTGCTCTCGCGGATGGGCGTGGCCCTGCCCCAGCTTAGCCAGGATGTCAGCACGGCGATTGGCAAGCTGCCCAAAGTTAGCGGTTCGACCGGGGAGCCCGCGCTGGGCCGTGCGCTGCGTGAGGTGCTGGTTGGCGCGCACGAGGAAATTCAGCAGTTCGGGGATCAATATGTGAGCACCGAGCATATCTTGCTGGCCCTCCTCCAGCACGGTGACCCGCGCACCGTGGAGGTGCTCCAGCGCCATCAGGTCACGCGCGACCGCGTGCTCCAGGCCCTGCAGAGCATGCGCGGCTCGACGCGGGTGACCTCACAGAACCCGGAAAGCACCTACGACGCGCTCAGCCAGTATGGGCGCGACCTGACCGAGGAGGCGCGGCGGGGCAAGTTGGACCCGGTGATTGGCCGCGACGAGGAGATTCGGCGGATCGTGCAGATTTTGAGCCGCCGCACCAAGAACAATCCTGTGCTCATCGGCGACCCGGGGGTGGGCAAGACGGCCATTGTGGAGGGGCTGGCGCAGCGCATCGCGCGGGAAGACGTGCCGGAATCGCTCAAGAACAAGCGGGTCATCTCGCTGGACCTGGGGGCGATGGTGGCAGGCGCCAAGTATCGCGGCGAGTTCGAGGAGCGGCTGAAGGCGGTGCTGAACGAGGTGAAGGAGGCGGAGGGGAGCATCGTCCTCTTCATTGACGAGTTGCACACCATCGTGGGCGCAGGGGCAGCCGAGGGCGCCATGGATGCGGGCAACATGCTCAAGCCGATGCTGGCGCGGGGGGAGCTGCACACCATCGGCGCGACCACGCTCGATGAGTATCGCAAGCATATCGAGAAGGATGCGGCGCTGGAACGGCGCTTTCAGCCGGTGTTCGTGGGCGAGCCGAACGTGGAAGATACGATCTCGATCCTCCGTGGCCTGAAGGAGCGCTACGAGGTGCATCACGGCGTGCGCATCACCGATGGGGCGGTCATCGCCGCCGCAACGCTGTCCGACCGCTACATCTCCGACCGCTTCCTGCCCGACAAGGCGATTGACCTGCTGGACGAGGCAGCCAGCCGCCTCCGCATGGAGATTACCTCTGACCCGCAAGAGTTGGACGCTATGAAGCGACAGCTCCTGCAGCTTCAGATCGAGCGGGAGGCCCTGAAGCAGGAAAAGGACAAAGGCTCCAGGGAGCGGCTGGCGCGGCTGGAGGAGGAGCTTGCCGACCTGCAGGCGCAGCGCGAGGACGCTGGAAGCGCGCATCGAGGAGGAGCGCGGGCTGATCCAGCAGTTGGCCCAGGCGAAGGAGGGGATGGAGCAGGCGCAGGTGCAGATCGAGCAGGCGCAGCGGCGCAACGATTACGAGACAGCCTCCCGCCTCCAGTACGGCACGCTGCTGGAGCTTCGCCGCCGGCTGGAACAAGTAGAGGCGGAGGTGGCGAACCGACAGGCTGGCGGACAGATGATGCTCAAGGAGGAGGTCACGGCGGACGACATCGCGCATGTGGTCAGCCGCTGGACGGGCGTGCCGGTGACCAAGCTGATGGAGGGGGAGATTGAAAAGTTGGTGAAGCTGGAAGATCGGCTTCACCAGCGGGTGATCGGCCAGGGCGAGGCCGTGGAGGCCGTGGCCAACGCGGTGCGCCGCTCCCGCGCCGGCCTGCAGGACCCGAACCGCCCCATCGGCTCCTTCCTGTTCCTGGGCCCGACGGGGGTGGGCAAGACGGAGCTTGCGCGTGCCCTGGCGGAGGTGCTGTTTGACGATGACGACGCCGTGGTGCGCATTGACATGAGCGAGTACCAGGAGCGCCACACGGTGGCACGGTTGATCGGCGCGCCCCCCGGCTATGTGGGCTACGAGGAGGGCGGGCAGCTGACCGAGGCGGTGCGCCGCCGCCCCTACTCGGTCGTGCTGTTCGACGAGATCGAGAAGGCGCATCCGGAGGTCTTCAACGTGCTGCTCCAGGTGCTGGACGATGGTCGCCTGACCGACTCGCAGGGGCGCGTGGTCAACTTCAAGAATACGATCATCATCATGACGTCGAACATCGGCTCGCAGGTCATCCAGGAACTGGGCATCGAGCAGGCGCGCGACGAGGTGATGGGGGCGCTGCGCCAGCATTTCCGCCCCGAGTTTTTGAATCGCATTGACGAGATCGTGATCTTCCACGCGCTCTCGCGCGCCGATCTGGCACGCATCGTGGACATCCAACTGGAACATCTGCGCCGCCTGCTGCGCGACCAGGGGCTGTCGCTGCGGCTGACCGATGCCGCCAAGTTGCATCTGGCCGAGGAAGGATTCGACCCTACCTACGGCGCGCGCCCGCTGAAGCGCGTCCTCCAGCGACGCCTGCAGAACCCGCTCGCCCTCGCCCTGCTGGAAGGGCGCTTCGGCCAGGGTGACACGGTGGCGGTGGATGTGCGGGAAGGAAACATCGTGTTCGAGCGAGGATAAAGGGGAGGGGCCCGTCCCCTCCCCTTTCCTGCTGCTTGCCGCGCCCGCGCCGCCGTGTTACTGTGAAGCCATTCCGTTGCTTCAACGCTTCAATGCCAAGGAGAAAAGCATGTCTTTGAAGGTCACGTCCTACGGTGCGGCAGGCACTGTCACAGGCTCAGCCCATTTGATCGAGATGGATGGCGCGCGCTTTCTGGTGGATTGCGGGATGTTCCAGGGGCTGCCAGAGGTGGAATCGCGCAACCGCCAGCCGCTCGGCTTTGACCCGCGCACGCTGGACGCCGTGATCCTGACACACGGGCACACCGATCATGTGGGGCGGCTGCCCCTGCTGGCGCGGAATGGTTACCGCGGGCCCATCTACACCACGCATGCCAGCCGCGACGTGGCGCGGCTGATCCTGGTGGATGGGGCGCGCATCCAGGCAGAAGACTTTCGCCGCCAACGCGGGCGGGTGGAGGGGGGGCCGCCCGTTCAGCCACCGCTGTACACCGAGCAGGATGTTTACGAGACGCTGGACCTGATCCAGCCGAAACGGTTGGAAGACCCTTTCGTGGTGCGCGGGGTCACGCTCTGCTTTGGGCACGTGGGCCACATCCTGGGCTCCGCCTTTGTCGAGTTCACGGGGCGCTCCCATCGCTTCATCGCCAGCGGGGACATCGGCCATTGGGGGCCGCACGTCGTGCCGGACCCGAACCTGCCAGGGCGCGCCGACGTGCTCATGGCCGAGAGCACGTACGGCGGGCAGTTCCACCCGCCGATGAGCGAGGCGGTGGACAAGATGGTGGAGCTGATTCATCAGGCCACCAACGCGGGCGGCAACGTGCTGATTCCCTCCTTCGCCCTGGAGCGGACGCAGGACGTGCTGCACCAACTCCGCATTGCCTATGACAAGCGGCGCCTGCCGCGCGGCCTGAAGGTCTTTCTCGACTCGCCGCTCGGTATCCGCTTCACCCAGTTGTACAGCCGCTACCCCGAGCAGTTGAGCGACTCGGTGAAGGCGTACCTGAAACGTGGGGAAAGCCCGTTCCGCTGGGATGGGGTCCACTATACCATCTCGTCCCAAGAGTCGCGCACCATTGCCGAGCACAGCCACGGCTCGGTGATCCTGGCAGGCAGCGGCATGGCAAGCGGCGGGCGCATCCTGACCCACCTGAAGGAAAATCTGGCCCGTGCGGAAAGCGTGGTCATCTTCGTGGGCTTCCAGGCGGAGGGAACGCTGGGGCGCATGCTGGTAGACGGGGCGGAGCAGGTGACGATTGACGGCGAACCCTACAACGTCAATGCGCGAATCGTCGAGATTGATGGCTTCAGCGCCCACGCAGACCAGGCGGGCATCCTCCGCTGGATCGAGGCGGCGGGCAAGCCCAAGGTGCTGCTCGTCCACGGCGAGGAGGAGGGGCCGATCGCCATCCAGACGGCCCTGCGCGAGGAGCAGGGCATCGAGGCGACGATCTCGGAGTGGGGCGTCACCTACGAGTTTTAACGGGCGCGCTCGTGTCGTCGTCTAGAGTTCGAGCCGCATCAACCATCTAGACAGGCCGGCGCTCCGTGCCGATGTCTCGGTGACCCTGTGGAATCCGGCCCGCTCAAACATGGCCACCGTGCCGACGTAGGCAAAGGCCGTGTCAATCCGCTTGTCGCCCGGATCAATGGGGTATCCTTCGAGCGCAGGGGCCCCGTATGACCGGGCACACTGGATCGCGCCGCCGAGGAGCGCACGCGCCACGCCGCGGCGGCGAAAGCCTGCGTGGACGAGGAAACAGACGATGGCCCAGACGGGTCTGTCGTCTACTGCCGGGATGGTACGGGAGCGGCGCAGCCGCTCCATTTCCTGACGTGGGCCAAAGCCACACCAGCCTGCGACCTGGCTCGTCTATACAGGCAATCACCCCCGGTGGGGTCGCGTGCTCCAACTGAAGGCGGAGCGCCTGCCTCCGCGCGGCGACCCATTGATCAAGTTGATCCTTCGAGGGTCTCCCATACTCACCGGCCGAGACCCGCCAATATTGACACCAGCACGGGATGTGGGCGAACAACGCCTCGATCTCCGGCCACCGGTCGGGCGTCGCAGGCACGACGGTGATGGGGCTCTGCTCTGGCGGGTTCGCGCTCATCTTGATGCTCCTGAGCCCTATGAGAAAATCGCTGCCTGGCGTGGTGGTGCTACTGCCCGCTTCCCGCGCAGCACGGGGCGGAGGCATCCGTGTGCCGCGCCCCCGACCTCATCCTGCCTCGCCGTTGCCTCCCTGTTGGCGCGCCCACAGGTCGTGGCGCGCCCGCCAGAGCGAGGGGAAAAAGTCGGCACGGTTGGTGGCCACAAAGTCAAGGTAGCGAACGCCAGTGGTGTGGCCGGTGCCGGGGGTGGCGGGGCCAATCGCTCGCTGGGCCGTGCGCGCGTGGATGAAGCGCCACACGCGGAAGGTCTCGTCAAAGTCGAGGAGCGATTCCGCCAGCAGCACCAGGTCGCCGTGAGGGTTGTTGGCGGGTGCCACCTGATAGATGTCTGCTGCCTGGATGCCGCGCCGCGCCAGTACCTCGTCCAGCGCGGAGGCGATGGAGGGCTGCTCCCACAGGTCGCTGAGCCGCTCCGTCCAGAGGGTGGCCGGGGAGCTATGCGGATCGGAGGCGGGCTCCGCTTCCAGGGCGCGGCGAAACCCCTCCTCGCGCAAGCCTGCCAGCAGTTCCACCTCGTGCCACTGCGCGCTCTCGGTGCCACTGGCGGGCGACAGGTGGGCGCGAAAGGCGAAAAAGTCGCTGGGGGTCATGGTTTCCAGCAGCTGCATCATGGGCGAGAAGAGGCGCACGATGGCCACACAGCGCTGGGCCAGCCACGTCGCAAGCGCCACGTCGTCCTGCTGGAGCGCCTGGATGAGGCGCGGCATGTCGAAGCGCAACTGGCTGAACCAGAGCTCGAAGGCCTGATGCGTGATAACAAACAGATGCTCGTCCGGGTGGCGCACCGCCTCCCGGCTCGGTTGCAGGGCAAGCAGTTCGCTCAGGTGCAGGTAATCGCAGTAGTGCACCTGCTCGCGGCTCGCCACGATGTGTCCACAGGCAAGTCTCTCCATCGAGCCTTCCTTCCTTGCTGGCCGCCATGCCTGACAAGTCTACCACGCGCCTCACGATTTCGGGAACGCTCCGACGACGGGGCGCGCCCTGTCAGGCCCGCACCTGCTCCGGCGCGCCCCGTGGCACGCGCACGCCACTGCCGGGCTGGCCCAGCCATCGCTCCCCGTCCACCAGCAGTTTCCCGCGCCGCCACACCTTCAGCGGGCGCCCGACGCCGCTCGTCCCCTCCCACAAATCATAGTCTACCGCCATCTGGTGGGTGGCGGCACGAATCGTCCAGGGCGCGCTCGGGTCCCACAGGAGCACGTCTGCATCCGCGCCAGGGAGGAGCGCCCCCTTGCGGGGGAAGAGGCCGAACAGCCGCGCCGGGGTCGTAGCGGTGCGGGCCACAAACTGCTCGGGGGTCAGCCGCCCGGCCCCCACGCCAAAGTGCCAGAGCAACGTCAACCGATGCTCGATGGCGGGCACCCCGTTGGGAATCTGGTCGAATCGAGCCAGGCCGCGCCGCTTCTGATCCGCGAAGCGGAAGGGTGCATGGTCCGTGCTGATGACCTGAAGGGTGCCATCGGCCAGGGCGCGCCAGAGCGCCTCCTGATCCGCCTCGGCGCGCAGGGGCGGGGAGCAGACAAACTTTGCCCCCTCGAAGTCGGGGCGCGCCAGTGCCTCGGCGGTAAAGAAGAGATACTGGGGGCAACTTTCCGCCCAGATCGGGGCACCCTCGGCCTGCGCGCTCCGGATGGCGGCGAGCGCGCCGCGACAGGTCACATGGACCACGTAAAGGGGCGAGCCGGCCATGCGCGCCAGGGCAATCGCGCGGCCCGTCGCCTCGGCCTCCGCCAGGGCGGGGCGCACCGCAGCGTGCCAGTGGGGCTCTACCCGCCCGGCCTCCAGCGCCTCGCGCTCCAGCAGGTCAATGACCTCCCCCGTCTCCGCGTGCACCAGGGGCAGGAGTGACAACTCGCGGGCACGGCGGCACAGGCGGAAAAACTGTTCGTTGTCCAACATCATGCCGCGCGCCTTGTAGGCCAGAAACAGCTTGATCGAGTTGACCCCCCAGGCGGGCAGGTGCGCCATCTCCTCGACCACGCTGGGCGTAGGGTCCAGGATGGTCACGTGGAAGCCGTAGTCAATCACCGCCTTGCCCGCCGCGCGTGCCTCCCATCGGTCCAGCGTGGCGCGCAGCGACTCGCCGCGCACCTGGTTGGCAAAGTCTATGTGCGTGGTCGTGCCGCCAAACGCCGCCGCACGGTGGCCGGTCCAAAAGTCATCGCTGGTGGCACAATCCGGCGCGATGGGCATGTCGAGGTGCGTGTGAACATCCACCCCCCCGGGCAAAAGCAGGCACCCTGCCGCATCCACCACCTCATCCCCCGCCGCGGCGGGCAGGTGCGGCGCGATGGCTGCGATGCGCTCTCCCTCGATCTTCAGGTCGGCCACGAAGGAGCCGCCTGCGGTCACAATCGTCCCCCCTTGAAGCACGGTTGGCATGGCTGGCTTTCCTCCTGGCTGGTTCACACGCAGGGGGCATTCTGCCAGCAATTCGGCTGCGGTCCAAGTGGGGACGGGTTGGCATTTTGCAGAAGGGTGCTACGCTCCGCCCATGACTTTCCCTCGCCTTTGGCCGCCGCCCCCCCTGCCCGCTGAGGCGGTGCAGGTCTGGCGCGTGTGGCTGGACCGCGCCCCGCAAGGGGTCGAGGCACTGTGGCGCGTGCTGGCCCCGGACGAGCGGGAGCGCGCGGCCCGCTTCCGCTTTGGGGAGCACCGGCGGCGCTTTATCGTGGCGCGCGGCCACCTTCGCCACCTGCTCGCCTCTTTTCTGGATGTCGCCCCCGATGCAGTGCGGTTCGAGTATGGGCCACGCGGCAAGCCTGCCCTGGCGGACCCCTTCCGCGGGAGCGGCCTGGGCTTCAACATCTCCCACTCGCACGAGATGGCCCTGGTGGCGCTGGCGCGTCGGCGCGAGGTGGGCGTTGATGTGGAGCATACCCGTCGCCCGTTGGAACTGGAGCCCCTGGCTGCCTTCGCCTTTTCGGAGAACGAGAATCAGATGCTGCGGGCGCTGCCCGGCCCCCTGCAACCGGCGGCCTTCTTCGCCTGCTGGACGCGCAAGGAAGCGTACATCAAGGCGACGGGCGACGGGCTTGCCCAGCCCCTGGGCGACTTTGATGTCACGCTCGCCCCCGAAGCGCCCCCGCGATTGCTGCGCGTGGCGGGCAAGCCGGACGAGGTGGCGCGCTGGACCTTCCACCACCTGGAGCCCGCCCCCGACTATGTAGGCGCCCTGGCTGTTGAGCGCGGCGCTTCCGTGCCCGTCTCCCTGTTTACCCTGGATGATGCGCTGGTTCTTTGACGTAAACCCCCTCTACATGTTATTCTGTAGGCGCTAAGTTACCAGGAGAGCACCGGGCATGACCAAAAAGTGGCAAAGTGGCTGTTTGCGGATCGAATTACAGGACGCTCCGGGCACCCGCCCCATGGGGGAGTCGCGCGCGCGCTTCTTCATCCATGCCGAGGCGGATAGCGGCAGGCAGGGCGAGGTCTTATCGGAGGGAGAGCTTGGCATCCAACTGGCGCACCTGCTTCACGCCTGCGTGGTGCTGAGCAGCGGCGAGGGGGAAGAATGGTTTGTGCCCACGCCGGGCCACCCGCTCCACCTGCGCCGTCACGGGCGCCAGATCGAGATTGCGCGCTACCCTAGCTTTGTCAGCCAGCCCTCCAACTGGCTGTCGGAGGATGGGCTTTATCTGGTAGACTTCGGGATGCTTCTCGAGTCCCTCAGTGCGGCGGTGGAGTGGGTGCTCGACGAGGTCTCCAATGATTTCGCGCAGGATGACACCGTGCAGGTGCTGATTGTCCAGTGGGAGCGCGCCTGGCAACGCTTCAGTCGCCTCGTCACCTTCCGCCGCGTCTCGCTCGCCTTTGTCTGAGCCAGCCGTTTCTGTCTTTATGTAGACTTGATCTCTGCAAGAAGCGTGGTATAATACCGTTACTTCCTGGGGGTGACTGGTTTCGACAGGGAGGGACGTGGTGTCGTTGCAAGCGGAGACCGCCTGCCACTCCTTAAACGGGCAACCTAAACACAACTGGCGAACAACAGCTCGCCCTCGCTGCCTAATCTCAGCGACAGTCTCTTTCAGGCCCGCCGAGCGCCTGGCTGCTGACTGACACTTAGCTCGACTGCTGCTGGCCCGACGTTACTACGGACAGCCTAAGACCCAGTAACTAGCGCGCTCTCGCTGTGCCCGGTTGGGCTAGGGCGCGCGATACTTAACAATCGGGATAGCTTGTAGACGCGGCTTCATCAACTTTCTGGACGCGAGTTCAATTCTCGCCACCTCCAACCGTGCCGCCGTGTGGCACATGATGAGAAAAGCGGAGAGCAATGGGGCTCTCCGCTTTTTCGTTGTCCCCGCTGACTTGGTGTAAAGTTGGACGCGTCCGTGCTGGGCGACTGTGGATAATCCTGGACCAGCTACGAGAAGGCCTGGAGGCAGGTGCGGGTGAACTGCGTGCAACGACACTCAAGGGTGAGATTGAGGGTGAATTTTTGGTGCTCGTCGACTTGAGAGTGTTCACCTAGGGATAACAGGCGGATGCTGAACTTCTTGCATCGCCTGCTAGCAGTACACCAAAAAGCTGACGGAGGCGCAATGGTGATGATCTTGCTGATTGCTTTTTGACGCTGCCGAACGGAATGGCGATGATCCGACGGAAAGCCGTTGACTGAACCGTCATCTTGTCTCTGCCGCTAAACCCGTGAGTGTTGAGGAAGTGTAAAATGCGCCACAAATCCCTTACCCAATGGGATTCGTTTCAGATGCCCACGGCAGAAACTGTAGAGCTAACAGAGGCCACGACCGACAGAGGTTGGTGGAAACTCTTCCAAGGTGATTGCTTGGATGTGCTGTCATTGCTACCCGATGAATCAGCAAACTGCGTAGTTACCAGTCCCCCATATTACTGGCAGCGCGACTACGGAATGCCAACGCAACTCGGTCAAGAAGCGTCGATTGCTGAGTATGTAAATAACTTGCGCACAGTGTTCCGTGAGGTGCGCCGAGTCATAGCGAAAGATGGAACCGTGTTTCTAAATCTGGGGGACACTTATTACTCAGCAAAAGGACAACCCGTTGGTAATGACCGTAAACATAAGGCCCGCCGCTTTGGGTTACGGGCGGTAGACGGTCCTGGACTGGGAATCCCTCGTTAATCCTTAATTGGTAATCCTTGGCGCGTTGCCTTGAGCCTAATAGACGACGGCTGGACGTTGCGTGGTTTCAATTATTTGGCTTAGAACGACAGCGATACCGGAGCCCTCGTCACATGATCGACCCTGGCGACGCTATGAGTACATCTTTCTCTTGACGAAGCGACCACGCTATTTCTTCATTCGTGAGGCATTGGGTGACGAAGAAGATGTGTGGCATATTGAGCCAGACCGTAACGCCCGTAGCCGCGGAAACCATTATGCACCTTACCCACGTGCGTTAGTGGAGCGCTGTATTGCTACCGGATGTCCAGAAGGTGGAGTTGTCCTCGATCGATTCGTTGGTGGGGGGACAACGATGAATGTAGCCCTGTCAATGGGACGCTCAGTTGTAGGGATCGAATTAAATCCAACCTATTGCACCTGATTAATAAAAACCTCGGCAAGGACAGCACCACCGTCTAGCCTAGTTCTTCATCAAAGAGCCCAAGCTGGATAAGACCACTGGTGAACTCTACAATCTGAGGAAACTTTTGCAAGCATAGTGCCCTGTCGTAAAGCCTCTATCGCAGATCGGTTGTTATTGCAGAAAGGATGCACCACTCTTTGATTTTCCAATTTAGTGGTACCTCCGTCTGCATATCCCTTGATATGGCCATGTTGTCGTCCCCCCATTAGGTCAAGAATTCCTCCGCAAATTTCGCAAAGCACTGAGCTTCCTAACACACCCTCCAACAAGATTGTGGCTTGCTGACTCGGCTAAAGCGGCGTGAGCGGCCTTCTGTTACTTTCGCTGGTCGCACACGCTGGGTTGTGATTTTGGCAAGGAACTCATATATCCTCGGCTGAATTCCTCAGATTCTGTGTCGCCTGATGACTTAACTAACTGCTCTGCAATCCCTGAAAGTACCGCGCCGTTTGTACAGTTACCTCTGGGCCTGATCCTGTTTTACGAGTAATTCCCGTTACTACATCAGGCTTTCTCTCCTTTAAGACCAACTCAAAGGAGCCGCGGTACGCACAAAACACACGTTTTCTTTGGAGCCGCTCCTCAGAGCTACCTGCTAATAGCCAATATAACAGGCCATACAATAAGCTACGCACATAGCGTCCCGAATCATTGTAGAAGTACAACGCGGGAGCCAAGGCCAGGGATTTCAGGAGAATTGCCAACAATGTTGTCAAGAGCCTTATTAGCACTTCCCAATAGAGCCCACCCGTTGTTTATTAATTGATTTTTGTCGCAGTGGCGTTCTTGTCTCTTTCAATCAATTTTTGAGTTTCTACCTCTTGTCCTTTATAGCGTTCTGTAATAGTTGAAATTCGGCAAGGTAAAAGGTTTGGTTGGTTCATCGGGGAGCAACTATAAGAGGTTGGCGCAACTGTACGATAGGGCGCCTGTTAGGAGGCTGGAACAGAGTAGTATGAAGGTGCTCTACTCGTTCATGGATTTCTTGGACTTGCTGTGCAAGGCCTATCTTCCCGCTCAGATAGAGCGGAGGATGGCCAATAATGTTTCGCAGTTGTGAGATTCGACAATGACATTACCGCACGGGCAAAACTAGAGTTTCGATTCTCTACTAACTTCGTTTCCCAATCAGACAATTGCCTCCCACTCTTATTAATCTTCAGGAAAGATTGCTCAGCCTTTTCGTAATCGCCTGTTACCCACAAAATATGAAACCCGGCTCCACTTTTAATTTCGAAAATGCCATCCCTTTAGCATACTGATTACCAAGTGCATCAAGCGGCGGCTGATTTCGACGATTTGCCTGTTGAGAGCTTCGCCTGCACTTCTGTTAACTCTCAAAGCTTCCAACGGTAGCATCCACCGATCTTCGCGTCTCGCTACAGTAGACTTAATCCTGCCTCCTGTTCAGTATCTCTATAGTGTTCTGATGAAAGTTGTCGCCCCAATCGTCGTTCAGCCAAGCAATCACTACTGAAATTCGATGTGCTCCATCCAATACATAATGAAGGCCATTAGTCGGGCTCTTCCACATAATAATGCTTGGTATTACTTGAGCATTTACAATTGATTCAATAAGAGCAATACAATCCTGAGGACTCCATGCCCATGTTGCGCGTTGAAAATCGGGTTTTCGGAGTTGTTCGCGCTGAGCCCCAAAGTGCTCGTCGATGAGATCAGTAATGCGTAGCTTATCTGGTCTGTTCTGCACAGCAGCGGCCATCTGCTCCTGTGATCGTTGATAGCGCAAGTTCTCGCGTCCGATCAAATGATCGAGGTATACGCGTTTGCTACTGTCGTTGTCGCTCATTGCTGCTCCCCCCAGTGCTAGTAGTTCTTTGAGTATCGCACTTCTTTGCTCACAGTACCGACGCTTTTGATAAGAGGACTTATCGCTGGCTGATCAAGCCCTTCAAGGCGACACGATCCATTGAATCACCCTCTGCACGAGTGGATGCTTAATAGTTTCCCTTGAATAGGTCAATAAGGATGGCGGCTAGCTCCCAAGCCCACCAAAAAAGCCGCGAGAGTTTCGCCTGCGCTAACGTTGAAAAGAAATACGGCGAACAGCCAACCGAACAGCTTACTTTCACCCCCCGACGCCCAAGCGTGTCCCGTACCGAGCGTACGGCCAATGAGTACTCGTAAGGATCAGATAGGCCATCATAGTAGAAGCTAGCTGTGCATCTAAAGCCCCGCAAACTACTCCCCCTCTCATCAGTTCTTAGCCACGCCCGAACAAGCCCCAGCGCGATGAGCCACTTTGGTGACAACTTTTCTAGGTCTGTCCACCGCTGGTACAATAGAAGGCACGTTCTACGGGTAACGGGGCCTCTGCATCCCATGACTGGGGGAACCATGCCTGTTTGCTTTGCCGCGCATCGCTCCCTCGGCGACCGCCACCGTCTCATCGTTACCTAGTACCTCTCGCTCGAGCCGCCCTGCCTACCTGCCTCGCCCCTGCTAGACGGGCTCCTGTTGTTGGAGATGGTCGTGGCGGACGAGATCGAGGATGGCAACCTGTGAGCAATACCACGGGACAAAGCTTTGTCGTAATCAATGCAGACATAGCCGAGCACGACTTGCTGATGGATATGATGCTAGCAGAATCCATCGGCGCTAGAGCGGCTGCCCGGCCTTGATTGGCTCGCGCTCCAAGAGCACGTCCGCGCACGTTTGCTTGGTCAGTTTGATCCCGCCCTGACTGCGCTATAGGTACAGAGTGGCCCAAGGTGCAGCGGATGGGCGCTATCAACGGCGACATTAGAACTTGGCCTCCCGCAGTGTGCTTATTCCAAGTCACTGAGAGGCAGTCTGGATGCCCGTCGTCGCCGCAGCAATAAGCTCAGCCCCTCGTGTAATCTTGTCTGCGTCCAACTCGTCCAGCCCTGCAACTAGTTGCAGGGCGCCATCCTTGGCATCTTGGGCTACTGCTAAGAGCGCCTGATGGAATCCAGCGAAGCGCTCTGGTGGCTCGCGCTGGAGGATTGAATCGGATGTGCCGATCATCAACCCTAATGCAACCGCTACCTCTAGGCGCCACTCTTCGTCCAGGTACACCAATGGGTCTTCGCCGAACTCGCCGAATCTTTCGCCAAGTCGTGATCCCGCACTTCCATAGCTGGACATCGAACTCGCCACAAACTCCCGATACTCTTGTTCCGATGTGGCAGCAGGATCGGGCGTTGCACTGGGCTCGGGTGTATTAGTCGGCTCAGGCGTATTGGTCGGGGGGCGTGTATTGGTGGGCAGTGGGGTCGGCGATGGTTCCAGCACCGCTACAGCTGCAAGGGCGCCTATATCAAGGCGGCGGTCAGTCTCTCCTATCTGCAACTGCGCCGATTCTGCTGTTGTTGGTACATCAAAGACGAGAACCAGCTGCTGTGTCTCGTCTGCTTCAACGTCCACGCCGCCAAAGCCCGCTACCGTTGCCTCAATCCCCGATGCTAGGCCTACTGCACCCGTTGCATCCCCATTAATCGTCCGTGAACCTTCCCATGCAGGCGAATACAAGTCGAAGAGTGACGAGTGCAATAGGGCATCCTCGCCAGAAGTGTTTACAGCAGTCCCTTTTAAAACGAGCCACTTCCCGTTGGGATCTAGGTCGCGCCCTCGAAAATTAAGGGTTCCCGTCTGCATGATTTCCTCTATACGGATCGCAAATCCCTCCTCTTCAATGCTCTCCCCAAGGACAAAGGCTGAAGCAGTAGGGCTAAGTTCTATTATCGGTTCTGTCGTCGGTTCTGTCGGTTCTGTCGTCGGTTCTGTCGTCGGTTCTGTCGTCGGTTCTGTCGTCGGTTCTGTCGTCGGTTCTGTCGTCGGTTCTACTGCCGCAGCCTCCTCCGCTAGTTCTGAGGTTCCCTCGTCCTCTACATCTGGGTCAGGCGCGACCAACGCCACACACAAGCAAAGGGTACATAGAAAGACAACGCCAAGAAACCAAGCTTGCCACCGTTTCCACACGGGGCGCCTTACAGAAACAGTCTCAACCGCCATCGAAGCCTCCAAGTAACGTATGTAAAAAAGGGACAAGTCTTATGACAACTCGTCCGCCCGCTCGTTTCGCCCCGCCCGCTCCAGCAACTGCCTGAGTTCCCTGCTGCCACTCGGCTTGCAGGAGCCGAGTAACAATCCCCAACAGGCAGCCAAAGGCTATCAACCCCACGCCAAATGTTGCCTCACTCAGGGCCAAGAAGCCGAACACTCCAAATCCTAACGCTCCGGTCATCAAAAGTGCACCTAGTAGTTTCATCCTTACCCCTATGCCAGAAATAACAAGAAAGTACAGTCTATCGAACTAAATCAATCGCGGTTATGCTGCTCCCGCCATTCCTGCTGTGCCCTAGTGCTTGATCAAGCCTTAATTTTCGGGAGTAACGCTGGGGAAAATCCGAATTTTTAGCGTTGACGATGCACTAGCCTTGGGTGTCCTTTTCGTCAATCTCTGCCTCGTCCGCGTTGTATTGTTCTGCAGAGTAGCCTGCACGCAGTACCAGCAGCCGGAACAATTCCGGATCGTGATGCCTCAACCGCCGGTAACGGCTGAAGCGTTCACACCGCGTTTCGTTTTCGGGGATCGCGGCAATGTACTCCGCCAGCCGCTGTGTGACGGCGAAGCACTCCTCAGCTGTCATCTCCGCAAGCGCTTGGTGTAGGTCGCTCGTGTCTGCTTCGCCCGTCTCGTAGGCGGACTGCTTCAGATCGGTAGTGTGGGGAGGGGGACGTGCGGATGCGATAGCCTGGGCGATCCGCAATGCAGCCCGCCAAGCATCCAGTACATGGTCACGTGCCAGGTCGGGAAGGTCTTGAATAAGGTGGACTAGTTCGACCAAGCGGGGATCGTCCTTGTCTGGCTCAATCAGTTTCTCCGGCTCCCGCAGCAGCCAGCCCCTTGCGCGGAACACCTCTTCGCGCGCAATGCCCAAGCCCGCTGCTATTGCTATGCAAGCATCTGGACCAGCCTTGCGTTCGTTGTTGATGATTCGCCAAAGCTGCACCCTCGACAGGGGATAACCCCGCTGCCTACTCTGCTCAAGGAGGTCGCCCGGGCCCCATCCCCGGCGGTCAAGCTCTAACTGAAGCCATGTTCCAAAGTTCACGCTGATGATGTTACCTTTGGGTACTACACATGAGGGTAGCTTGTCTAAAGTTACCTCTTGGCAACAGTCGCCAATCATCTGGAGATCACCATATACTCCAACTTCTGTAGCGCCATCGTGAACGACTCCGCGCCGTCGTGCGCATCCATGATCGTACTGCTGACATCATCTCTCCACTACTGTGCCACCACCCTGCACGAGGCCCTGCGCGAAGCATGGCTCGCCCTGGGTGTCCTGGGCTCGGTTTCGCGCTGTGGCACAATCAAGGCGACTGCCCTAAAATAGCGGCCCGCAAGGAGGCGCAAGGGGTGCGCCCCGCGAGCTACCGGGAGGTTGATTCGACCATGAGCACGCCCGCCATCGAGATACGTCCGCTGGAGCAGATCGAGGAGTATCACCAGGCCGAGCAGCTCCAGCGCCTTGCCTGGCACATGGACGATGACCTGGAAGTGACCCCCCTTCACCTGCTGGTCACCATGCAGAAGAATGGCGGGCTGGTCCTGGGCGCCTTCGAGGGAGCCAGGATGATCGGCTTTCTTTGTGGCTTTATTGGCAGGACCCCAGACGGTGCTATCAAGCATTGCTCCCATCAGATGGCAACCCTCCCCGATTACCAGCGCCACGGGGTGGGCCAACGGCTGAAATGGTTCCAGCGGGAGTGGGTGCTGCAACAAGGCATCAACTGGATTACCTGGACCTATGACCCGCTGGAAACGGTCAACGGCTATCTGAACATCGTCAAGCTGGGGGCGGTGTGCCACACCTACCTGCGGAACGTTTACGGCGACCTGACCGATGCGCTCAACAAGGGCCTTCCCACTGACCGCTTTCAAGTGGATTGGTGGCTCGACTCGCAGCGGGTCGCCAGCGCGCGGGAGGGCAACGGCCCGACACCCCGTACGCTGCCCGAGGCGCTCGCCCTGGGCGCGGAAATCGTCAACCCCGTCTTCTTTCGGGATGGGCTGCCCGACCCCCAGGGATGGCAACGACTCGATCTTCCCCTGCTCCTCGTCGAGGTGCCCGCGCACTTCCAGGCAGTCAAGGTTCGCTCCTTCGAGGCAGCGAGGGCGTGGCGCGCGCTCACGCACGAGATCTTCGCTGGCTATTTCCAGGCAGGCCATAGCGTGACCAACCTGATCCGCCACCAGGACGAGGGGGGTGAGCGCTGCTTCTACCTCCTGGAGCCGACTCACGACCTGCCGCAACAGAAGGCATAGTCGCACCCCATCCCCATCCCCAGATGGCGCTCCAACACGCAACGTTTTCGCTCTGATTTCTGCGCCCTTGAACCCACAAGAAAGCCCTCACAACCATGTCTATCCGATCCTTTATCGAGCAGAACCAGAGCCGCCTCCTCGACGAGCTAGCCGCCTACTGTGCGATTCCAAGCCTCGCTATGACCGGAACGGGGCTGCACGAGGGGGCCGCCTGGGTGGCGAGCCGCCTGGAAGCCCTGGGCGCCGAGGTGAGCGTGCTGCCCACCGCGGGCGCGCCGGTCGTCTACGCCGAGCTTGGCCCCGCGGATGCCGCGCAAACCCTGCTGATCTACAACCACTACGACGTGCAGCCCCCCGAGCCGCTGGAGGCGTGGGAAAGCCCGCCCTTCACGCTCACCGAGCGGGATGGAAAGCTGTACGCGCGCGGGGTCGCCGACAACAAGGCGAACTTTTTGAGTCGGGCGCAGGCGGTGGAAGCGTTGATGGCCGCCTCCACCCCCTTGCCCCTGCGCATCCGCTGGATCATCGAGGGGGAGGAGGAGGCGGGCAGCGAGCACCTGGCAGCTTTCTGCCAGGCTGAGGGGTGGCGATGGGCCGATTCGGCCGGCTGCTTGTGGGAGGCGGGCTACAAAGACGAGCAGGGCCGCATGACCCTGTATTCGGGGCTAAAAGGGATAGCCTACTTCGAGCTTCGCGCCCACGGCGCCAACGAGGACAAGCACTCCGCGCTGGCCACCCTGCTGCCGAACCCCGCCTGGCGGCTGGTGTGGGCGCTCAGCACGCTCAAGGATAGCGACGAGACGATCCGGATCGAGGGGTTGATGGAGCGGGTGGCGGGGCCGACGGCGGCGGAACAGCGCTTTCTGGACGCCATCCCCTTTGACGACGAGGCGCTTCGCAGCACCCACGGGGTGGACAGCTTTGTGACGGGCGTCAGCGGGCGGGCGGCGCTGGAGCGGCACCTGTACCAACCCACCTGCACCCTCTGCGGGATCCAGAGCGGCTACACCGGCCCTGGCTCCAAGACCGTCCTGCCCCACCTGGCCTCCGCCAAGCTGGACTTTCGCCTCGTCCCCGACCTGACCCCCGCGCTTGTCCAGCGCCTCCTGCGCGAGCATCTGGACCGTCACGGCTTCCAGGATATCGAGATCGTCCCCTACTCTTCGGAGCACCCCGTCAAGGGGCAGGTCAGCAGCGACGTGGTGCAGGCGGCGCTGGAAGCTGTCGAGTCGGTGACAGGGTTGGAGCCAGTCCTCTGGCCCCACATGGCGGCCACCGGCCCCATGCACCCGGTCACTGCCCATTTTGGGATTCCGGCGGTGGGCTTTGGCACCGGCTACTACGGCTCCGCCAACCATGCCCCCAACGAGAACATTCGCCTGCTGGATTACCTTGAGGGCATCGAGGTAGCTGCCGCCTTCTTCGAGCGGTTCGCCCGGAAAGGCGAGCGGGAAGGGGACGAGGGCGCTGTGGCGCCGCTAGCCAAGAAAGACGAGGAGCCATAAAGCGGCCCAGAGGAGGGCCCCCAGCAGCGGCCAGCGGGTGGCGATGATGGCGTGGGCAGGGACCAGGGAGTAGTTGGCCAGATAGGGGGCAAAGGCGGGCGAGGCGGCCAGCGCCAGGGGAAGGTCGTCGGCCTTCCAGGCACGCCACCCCAGCCATAGCCCCAGCGGGATGCCCCAGGGGAAGAGCGAGATCGCCCACTCCGCGTGGGGCGCGGCCAGCCTTGCTCGTTCGAGCCACTCCGGCCAGAGCATGGCCGACAGCAGCACGATGGCGAGGGCGGCGATGGGGCCGCGGGCCCCCGCGCGCCGCCACAGCAGGGGCGCGGCGGCGAGGGCCACCTGCGGCTTGCAAGCCAGCGCATACCATGCCAGGGGCACGGGCAGGAGGGTGCCCGCCGCCACGATTGCATCAATGTTCCCGCTCTTGATCAGCAAGAAGCTGAACGGGGAGGTGAGCGCGAGCAGGTACGGCCCCCTGCGCCTGCCCGCGAGTTGCCAGAGCGCCAGGGCAGTGAGCGAGCGCCACAGGACGGTCAGCAGCCACTCCTGGACAAAGGCCAGCGGAACGAAGGGGGCCACGGCCCAGGGCAGAAAGATCCCGAAGTAACCGCTTCCCACCGGGCGCAGGGGCACCCCCTGGAAGGGCTCCGGCCATGCGCGCGCGGCGGCAACATACTGGGGGATCAAATCGTGCGCCTCGCCCGTGCCCAGAACAAGCCCCGCCGTAATCGCGAGCGTGACAACTGGTGCAACCTTTGTGAGACGGGATGGGGTCATGCTGGAGTAGCTCTCAGGCTCGGGGCAGGCGCGCCGCCAGCCAGGCAAGCCACAGCCGCCAGCGCAGCCGCAGCCACAGGCGGCGCGCCGCCTCTCCCTGCTCTGGCTCGGGAGGGGTCGGGGCATAGGTCCGCTGAAGATACAGCTCAGTCAGTGCCTCGGCCTCGCGGGGGGCGGGGTCGAGCGGGGGGCGCCAGCGCGGCCCGCTTGCCAGCCCCCGCAGGACCTGCGAGAGCGTGCCAACAAACTCCCAGGGGGTCTCGCCCGCCCCATGCCCCCGAGTCAACCGCTGCCCGGCCCGATGCATCCCGCCATAGCCCAGCGCAATCGCCTCGGCAGGGGGCGCACGGCGCAGGCGCCACTCCGCAAGGGCAACGCGCAGGACAGCCCCGCCCCCCAGCAGCCCCACCGCCCCCAGCAGCACCCTGAGCCACACCTCGCCGCGCAGCCAGGGGGCCAGCGCCCCCTCCCAGGCCGCGGGGCGCTCCGGCAAGGCCACCGCGACGGGGTCGCCCTCCGTATAGGCAGCCGCGGGCCGGGCGGCGGTCGGCTCAAACTCCACCCAGCCGATGTCGGCAAAGTAGACCTCCGCCCACGAGTGCGCCTCGGCCTCGCTCACCCGATACTGCCGGGCCGCCGCGTCGTAGTCGCCGCTCGCATAGCCGACGACCAGCCGTGCGGGCAAGCCTGCCGCCCGCGCCAGCACCACCATCGCCGTCGCATAATAGTCACAGTAGCCGCGGCGCAGGTCGAACAAAAAGAAGTCGGTCACCTCGCGGCCCGGCGGGGGGGCCGGCACCTCCAGGTCGTAGGGAATCGTGCGAAGGTAGCGCTCGATGGCCTGCGCGCGATCGAAGGGGGTGGGGGCCGTGGCCGTCAGGTCGCGAGCGAGCACGAGCACGCGCCCCGGTATCCCGTCGGGCAGGCGGAGGTAGCGGCGGCGGACCCACTCCGGGTAGGGCGTAGCGGGCGCGCGCCGCTGGGCAGCGCCGACCAGCGGCACCGCCGATTCGCTCTCGTACGCGGCTGCCGCCACGGTCGCCCCGAAGGGGTCGGCGTTGGTGCGCCACGCCACGCTGAAGGGGGCGCTGGCGCTGAGGAGGGTGCCCGCTGTATACAGCAGCCCCTCCCCCTCCCGCTCGATCTCCACCCGCTGCCGCAAAAGTTGGTGCGCGGGCGGGGGGCGCTCGCGGGTGCGCTCGCCAGCGTCATAGGCGACGCGCTCCGTGCCCCCGGCGCTCCACCCGCGCCCGGAATACAAATCGTAGGTCAGGGCGCGCCAGCGCAGCGGCGGCAGCCCGGCGGGCGGCTCCATTTCCAGGGTGACCCGCATGACCGGTTGCTCGCCCAGTTCCGGCCCGGAGCCTATCAGGTGGCGGCGCGGCAGCCCCGGGGCGCGGACCGTGTCAAACAGGGTGGGGCGCGGTCGGCGCGGCTCCAACCCGACGGAGCGCGCAAGGGGAATCACCTCGCGGGCGGGCGACTCGAACAGGCGCTGGGCGCCCTGGAGGAGGGAGGCGGGGGAAATCAAGGTGCTCACCCCCGCCAGGGCAACGATGGCGAGCGCGAGCGGCGCAGCCATCAAGAGCTGATCGGCCCACAGCTCCGACGAAAAGTCTATCCCGTCGGCCTCCCAGCGCCGCTCGCGCGCGGCATGCCCCACCACGATCATCAGCCCCAGCAGCGCCCCTAGCAGGGGCAGCAGCGGGGACGGATCGTGCCCCGCGAAGGAGAGAACCAGCGCCAGCAGCACGCCCGCCGGCAGCAGGCCCCGCAGCGGGTGGCCGCGCCGCACAGCGCCACTGGCCCACGCCGCCACCAGCCAGAGCAGCAGCCCCCACACGGTAGCCGCCGCCACCGGGTCATAGCCAGCCTCACCCGCCAGCACCGTGCGCATCCAGGCGCCCAGGCGGAGCGCCACGCCCGTCAGATCGGCAAGAAAGGCGGCCAGTGCCTCCCGCCCGCCCACCTCCTGCCAGCGGAGCCCCATCTGCCAGAGGAGGCGATCCAGCCGCGCCACGCGCGCCAGCACGACCAGCACGCCGAGGAGCAGCAGCAGCAGGGCAGCCAGCCAGCCCGGCAGCCGCCCGGGGCGCGCCAGCCCCCACCCAGCGGCCACCCCCCCCACCAGGACGAAGGCGAGCAGGGCGAGCGTCCAGCCCGCGAACCGTTTCCGCAAGGGCCACGGCAAGGCCGCTCAGCCCCACGAGCAGCAGCAGCAGCGACAGGAGCGCTACCCGCCCCACGCGCCGCAGCCCCCAGCCCAGCAGCCGCTCGCCTAGCATCGGCTCACCCTAGCTCCCGCCACGACAGGTCGCGCGGGCGGCGCCGCGCGATGACGCGCCCCGTCCCGAGCACCTTCCACTCCCAGCTTCCGCGCTGCCCCGGCTGCGCCTCCGGGCGATCCAACAGGTCGCGGCTGACCAGCGAGTGCGCGATGCCGAGGCTTGTCAGCAGGGCCATCGTGGCGGTTGCGCTGCCCTCGCCCCCGAAGGAGAGGGGATCCAGGAGCAGCACGGTTGGCACCGCGCCCCGCCGCAGCAGCGGAAGCAGCGCAGGCACCCACTCGCCGCCCACTGCCGGGGTGATGAGGATCAGGCTCGCCTGCTGGCCCAGTGCGGGGCGCGCGCGCGCCAGCAGTTGCTCCAGCGACAGCGTTCCCGGCGACAGGAGCGCCAGGGCGCGCAGCAGGCGCAGGGGCTGGCCGGGGTCGCCCCGCGGGGGCAGCCAGAGCGCCTCCTCCCCCTGGGCCAGCAACCCTACACGGTGGCCGGCGCGCAGCCCTCGGTCCGCCAGCGAGGCAGCCAGGATGATCGCGTGCTCCTCGGTGGAGCGCATCCCTTCCCCCGCCTGGGCGGCCTGCGCCATGTCCAGGATAACCCACCAATCGCCCACGGGCGCGCTGTCAAACAGTTTCACGTGGAGGGTGCCGGTGCGGGCGCTGGTCGGCCAATGGATCCAGCGGGGCGGGTCGCCCGGAACATAGGGGCGCACCCCGGACGGGAGGGCCGAGCGCTCTGCTGCAAAGGGGCGGGGCCGCCCATCGCCCGTGCGCCCCCCCGGCGCGACCTCGATGTGCGGGAGCGGCAGCACCGGCGGGGTGACCATGAGCGAGACAACGGCGGGGTGGGGGATGGTGACCGTGTAAAGGCCAAACGGATCGCTGGAGCGAAGGGTGGTGGGGCCGAGGGTGAAGAGGCCGCGCCGCGTGCAAAGGCCGCTGGTTTGCCAGCGGCTCATGCCAGCCGGGCCGGCGTCCGTCACGCGGCTGACCTGGTAGTCCGGCATCGTTGAATGGTCAAGCACCTCTACCCACAACGCCGGTGCCCACCCGCGGTTGCGCACGGTGAAGCGCTCCTCCAACCGATCGCCCACCTGCGCCCAGCCAAAGCGCATTTCCCGCGTCAGCTCCAGCCCGCGCGCCAGGGAGCGCGCCCACACCCACGCGAGGAGCCATGTAGCCCCCAGCCCCGCCAAAAGCAGGGTCCAGCCGCGGTAGGGCACCACCGCCTGCGCCAGCAGGAGCAGGAGCAGGAGCGCGGGAAGCAGGCGCGACCGCAGGCGAACGGTGCCCATGGGCCCCTTCCTTCTTTCAGGCCGGAACCGATTCGAGCAGCTCCGGCCCCTCGTGGGAGGGGCTATTCACCCGCGTGGAGACGGGGACAGCCGCCATCTCCTCGGCAGGGTAGGGCACCAGCAGATCGTGAAGGCGCTCGGCTGGGGTGGTGGGGTCCAGCCAGCGCCACAGAGCATCAGGGGGCAGGATAACCGGGTTGCGCGCATGGATGGGCGCAACCAGCTCATTGGCGGCGCAGGTAATCAGCGTGCAGGTGTAAAGCGCCTCGCCCTCCCCCTTGCGCCACACCTCCCATAGCCCGGCAAAGGCGAAGGGCTCGCCCGACTCCAGCCGAAAGTAAAAGGGCTGCGAGGGGGCGGTGCGCGTCTCGCCCTTGCGCCACTCGTAAAAGCCATCGGCCAGCACCAGACAGCGGCGACGGGCAAAGGCTGCACGAAAGGCCGGCTTTTCCGCCACCGTCTCGGCGCGCGCGTTGATGAGGTTGTTCCCGATGCTCTCATCCTTTGCCCAGGGGGGCACGAGCCCCCAGCGAAACAACTCCACGGCCCGCGTCTCAGGATCCGTGACAACGGCCACAGGCTGGGTGGGGGCAATGTTGAAGCGCGGCTCCAGCGGCGGGACAGCGCCCAGATCAAGCGTCTCGCGCAGGGTATCCGCGCCCACCGTCAACGTAAATCGTCCACACATGGGGTCCTCCCTCCAGGCAATGGGACATCAAGCTGTCTACACCCCATAGTATACCACCCCTCCACGACGTTTCAGCCAGCGACCGGCGGGGAGTTCGCTCCCACGCTGCCCCGCTCAACGCTTCAAGAGGTGCCGCCACACGCGCGGGTTCAAGAGGAGGGAGAGGAGCGCCCAGGGGCGGCGTGCGCCCGGGCCGTGCAGCAGGCGCGCACGGTTACGCAGAAAATGGGCGGTGTCCTCATCATAGGGAAAGGACCAGGGCTCGCGCCCCCCGCCGCGCACCTCGCTCACGATCGTCCTGGGGGCAACCATTTCCAGCAAGCCCCATTCCCCCTGCATGCGCCCGCTGCCCCGCTGCCCCGCGCTGTTCCACGCTGCCATCGGCTCCGCCTGGAAGGGGTGGCTGTTGAGGCTGACGTTGGCCGCCCGCAGCCGCCCCGCCAGCGCCGCGCCAAGCTGCTCGTCGCTCGTCCAGACGCTTGCCGCGAGAACCCAGCCGGCGCCGTTGGCGTGGGCCACTGCCTCGTCCAGCGTCGGCACCCTGAGGATAGGTAAGACAGGGCCGCCCTGCCCCTCGCTCAGGAAGCGCCCCTGCGGCGCCACGTCCGCCAGCACCGTGGGAGCGTAAAAGAAGCCAGGGCGATTCAGCCGATAGCCCCCGGCGAGCACGCGCGCCCCGTCCGCACGCGCTTCCTCCACCTGCGCCTCCACCCGCGCAAGCTGCTGCTCGCTTATCAGCGGGCCAATTTCCGTGCCGGGCTCGATCCCCTCGCCCACCCGCAGCCGCTCGACCAGGCGGCGCGCCTCCTCCACGAAGCTATCGTACAGCGCCGCCTGGACCCAGACCGCCCCGACCGGGGTGGGGCTTTGCCCACTGTTGGCCATGGCGCCCCACACGATGCCCCGCGCGGCGCGCCGCACATCCGCATCAGGCGCGACGATGGCAACCGAGGGGCCCGCCAGTTCCAGCACCACGGGCGTGGGCCCCTGGGCCGCGCTCGCCATCACCTCGCGCCCCCTCTCTGCGCTGCCCGTGAAAACAATCTTGTTGAGCGCGGGGTGGCCGGTCAGCGCGGGCACATCCTCCTCCTCGATGTGGATCACCGTGAAGAGGCCATTGGGCAACTCAGCCTGGCGCATCAACTCGGCTATCTTTTGCGCGACCAGGGGGGTGAGGGGGGAGGGCCTCAGCACCACGGCGTTGCCTGCCAGAAGGGCCGTCAGGCTGTGCAGGGTTGGGATGCCGAAGGGGGAGTTCCAGGGCGCGATGATGGCCACCACGCCGAGCGGCTCCCAATGGCTCTGCTCTTTCCTGGCGGAGCGGGCACCCTGTGGTCGGCTGCGCCCCGCCAGCAGCGCCACGCCCTCGTCCAGCAGCCAGCGGAGATGGTCCAGCACGGGCAACGCTTCCATGCCTATCGCCTCGATCACAGGCCTGCCCTGCTCCATCGAGACGAGCTTCGCCACAGCATCCAGGTCGGCGACCAGTCCATCGCGAAAGCGCGCCAGCACGGCGGCGCGCTCGTGCGGGGGCCGTTGGCCCCACGCGCCCTGCGCCTCCCGCGCCGCGCGGAGCGCCGCGGCGATTCCGTCCCGCCGCAGCAGGGGCACCTGTCCGAGGAGGGCACCCGTCGCCGGGTTGTACGAGGCACGCAGGGTGCTCTCGTCCCCTGTCGGCGGCGCGCCGGCCCGTTCGACGCCTATCTCCATCCCGTCCCCCATCGCCGGCTCCTTCCTAACCCGCTCACCCTGTACCCTGCGTGCTGGCATTATCGTTGCTTCTTTCCGAACCGACAACCTGAGGAGCGAACCCCATGACCCTTTCGTCCCTATCACGACGAGTCGCCACGCTGCTGGCGCGCCCGTACTGGCTATTCTGGCTGGGTGGCCTCCTGCTGCTGGGGGTCGCGTGGCGCTGGCTGCGCCGCGACTCCCTGCCCGTGAGCCGACGCACCACCCAACACCCTATTGATAACGAGCGGCCCACCCCCATCCCCGAGGAAGCCACGCACGGCGAGAGCCCCATCCAGCTCACCCACGATGGCACCGGCAAGCTATTCCATCGCCGCTACCGCGCTGACATCGTTGCCCCGCAGCGAGGCCCCGAGGCCGTCATGGCGATGATGCAGGCGGACCCCAACGATTTTTCGCCAAAGTTGCTGGCCCAGTGGGAAAAGACCCGTGGGGCGCCGGGGCAGATGCGCGTGCAGGATGAGTATTTTATCCATATCACGGGGCCGTGGGACGGGCCCGTGCGCGTGATTGGCGTGGAGCCAACCACCTTCTGCCTGGTGACGCTGGAGGGGCACCTGGAGGCGGGCGAAATACGCTTCCGCTTTGCGCAGCACCCGCACCGCGCCGATGCGGCCCGCTTCGAGATTTTATCCTGGGCGCGCAGTCGTGATTCCCTCGTGGACCTGGCCTACGACAAGCTTGGCGTTGCCAAAGAAGCGCAGACCAACATGTGGATTCACTTTTGCAAGCGCGCCGTGGAGGAGAGCGGGGGGACCCTGCTGGGCGAGATTGATGTGGTAACCGAGGAGCAGCCTTTCAGGGGGGAGGTGATCCCCCATGAGTGACGCCCCCCTCTGGCAGCGCTACCAGTCGCGACTGGATGCCCTACAGCAGTCCAAGCCGAATTTTGATCTGGAGCAGCGGCACGAGTACACCGAGGCGAACGGCTGGCACCTGGACGACTACGAGGCGGAGCTACCCGCCGAGCCGCCCGGCCCCCCCACCCCCAACGGCCCCTGGGAAATCGCGCAGCGGATCATGCGCGAGTACAAGTTCCCCGACCCCAGCATCATCACCGGCATCTACTACCCGGACCGCCCGCTGGAAGAGCGCGTGATGCTGCTGGAAGGCAAGTTCCTCTTTCTAACCTTTTATTTTGGGGTGCGCATCGGCGGGGTGACGGACGAGGTGCGCCCCACCGACAAGGGGCAGGCCAAGGTGTGGGGCTTTAACTACCAGACGCTGGAAGGGCACTTCGAGCGCGGCCAGATGGATTTTGAAATCTGGAAATGGTTGGAGACGGGGAAGGTGGCGTTCCGCATCCATGCCTTTTCCCAGCCCGGCGAGATTTCCAACCCGCTCTATCGCCTGGGCTTTCGCCTGTTTGGTCGCCCCCTCCAGCGCCACTTTGCCCACCGCTCGATGGAGCGCATGCAGCAGTTCGTCAATGAGGAGTTGACCGCCCAGAGGAAGCACGAGCCCGCGCCCGCGCAGGACGCGCCCGCCATCCAGCCCGCCAGCGCCGAGCAGGAGACGCAGGACAAGTTGGAGGAAGTGGCTTCCCACTCGCCGGAGTAGCCGACGCTGATCGCGGCAGCAGCCTGTTGAAAGCCGCGCCGAGGGGCGCGGCTTTCGTCATTATGGCAAAGTTAGGCTACTCTTCTTGAAGGCTTGCGCCTGTCCAACCCTCGCTGAATGTGATGCTTTCCTGTGCGACCTATCTCTTCCATGAGCGGACCCCGACCCGTTGCTCTCCCAGCCCCCCATCCCATCGCGGGGCTGGGGGTCCATCCCGTGCGGCTGGCCGAGGTGCTGCGGTGGATCCACCATGCGGTCTCCTCCGGCCAGCAGGTGACCGCCATGTACGCCAACGCCTACGCGGTCACGCTGGCGCAGGCCGACCCCACCTTTCGGGCGGCCATGGGCCAGGCTGACCTGGTGTTCTGCGACGGGGTGGGGGTTCGGCTGGCAAGCTGGCTGCTGGGCACCCCGCTGCCGGAGCGCTTCACGCCGCCCGATTGGATCGGTCAACTGGCGGCCTGCTGCGCGCGGGAGGGCTATCGCCTCTTCCTGCTGGGCGCCCAGCCAGAGGTGGTGGCGCTTGCCGCCGAGCGGCTGCGCGCCTGCGAGCCAA
The DNA here is from genome assembly GCA_963721895.1 of uncultured Chloroflexia bacterium. Classification (GTDB taxonomy): domain Bacteria; phylum Chloroflexota; class Anaerolineae; order Ardenticatenales; family Ardenticatenaceae; genus CAVRLZ01. Next base: position 71,864 of record CAVRLZ010000006.1, read on the forward strand.
CCCTTCAGGTTGCCGTGCACCACGGCTACTTCGACCCCCACTCGGCGGAAAACGAGAGGGTGCTGGCCCATATCGCCGAGGCCGCGCCCCAGGTGATGCTGGTGGGGATGGGGATGCCGCGCCAGGAGCAGTGGATGGTCGAGAACAAGCGCAGCCACAGCGTGCCGGTCGTCATCTCGGTGGGTGCCCTCTTCGACTATCTGGCTGGCCATCGGCGGCGCGGCCCCGCCTGGATGACCGATCATGGGCTGGAATGGCTGTGCCGCCTCTGGTATGAGCCGGGCCGCCTCGGGCATCGCTACCTGGTGGGCAACCCGCGCTTTGCCTGGCTGATCCTCCGCCAGTGGTGGCAACGCCGCACGGCCAAGCCCGCCGCCCTCCATCAAAACTCGGAGCGCTAACAGCGCCGCCGCTTGACATTTGCCCCCGTCCCGCTACACTACGCCCATCGTTTAACTCATCCAGAGGGGGGGAGGGATCGGCCCTGCGAACCCCCGGCAACCAGCGTGCTTCGATGCCCGACCGGAGCCGCGCCAGGTGCCAAATCCGGCAGGTCGCGCCGAGGTCTCGGTAGCGCCTGGAAGATGAGAGCGCCAGCCTTTTCCCTATCACGGCCTCTCACGAGGCCGTTTTTGTTTTGGATTCACCGGAGCAGCCCATGTCTGACAGCCCTTACCTGCACGCCCTCCGCTCCCGCGCCCTGGTCTTTGATGGGGCGATGGGTACCTCGATTCAAACCTTTGACCTCACCGCTGAGGATTTCGGCGGCGCCCCGTACGAGGGGTGCAATGACTTTCTGGTCATCACGCGCCCCGAGATTATCTCGGGCATCCACCGCTCCTTCATGGAGGTGGGCTGCGACGTGCTCGAGACCGACACCTTCCGCTCGAATCGGCACACCATGCAGGAGTACGGGCTGCAGGAGCGCATCCTGGAAATCAATCAGGCGGCGGCCCGCCTGGCGCGCGCCGTGGCAGACGAGTTCTCGACCCCGGACAGGCCCCGCTTCGTCGCGGGCTCCATCGGCCCGACGGGCATGCTCCCCTCGACCAACGACCCCATGCTTTCCAAGATCAGCTATGAGGAACTGGCCGAGATTTTCCGCGAGCAGGGGGTGGGGCTGCTGCGCGGCGGGGTGGACCTGATGCTGATCGAGACCTCGCAGGACATCCTGGAGGTAAAGGCGGCGGTGGAGGGGCTGAAGCGCGCGATGCGCGACGAGGGGCGGCGCGTGCCGATGCAGGTGCAGGTGTCGCTGGACACGAGCGGGCGCATGCTGCTGGGCACCGACATCGGCGCGACCCTGGCCATCCTGGAACCCCTGGGCATTGATGTGATAGGCATCAACTGCTCCACCGGCCCGGACTACATGCGCGAGCCGGTGCGCTACCTGACGGCGAACACGCGCCTGCCCATCTCCGTCATCCCGAACGCGGGGCTGCCGCTGAACGTGGACGGCTGCGCGATCTACCCTATGAAGCCCGTGCCGATGGCCGAGCAGTTGGCCGAATTTGTCACCGAGTTCGGCGTGAACGTCGTCGGCGGCTGCTGCGGCACCACGCCGGAGCACCTGGCCGAGGTCGTGGCGCGCGTGCGCGGCGTGAACCCGTGGACGCATCGCCCCGCCGAGTTGGACCTGCGCCCGCGCCTGGCCTCGGCGATGCGTGCCATCGAGATGGACCAGGAGCCGAGGCCGCTCATGGTCGGCGAGCGGGTCAACACGCTCGGCTCGCGCAAGGTGAAGCGGCTGCTGCTGGCCGACGACTACGAGCCGGTGCTCGACATCGCCCGCGATCAGGTGGAGGGCGGCGCGCACGTGCTCGACGTGTGCGTGGCCACCACCGAGCGCACCGACGAGGACGCGCAGATGCGCCGCGTGGTCAAGATGCTCCAGCAGGGGGTGGATGCCCCCCTGGTCCTCGACACCACGGAGCCGGAGGTGATGCGCATCGCGCTGGAAACGAACCCGGGGCGCGCCATCCTCAACTCGGTCCACCTGGAATCAGGGCCGGCCAAGCTGGAGCGGGTGGCCACCCTGGCGCAGCAGCATGGCGCGGCGATGGTGGCCATGTGCATTGACGAGCAGGGGCAGGCGGAGACGGCGGAGCGCAAGGTGGAGGTGGCCACGCGCATCTATGACATCGTGGTGCGCGACTTCGGCATGGCGCCCAGCACGCTTATCTACGACACGCTGGTCTTTCCCATCACGACCGGCCAGGAGCAGTACCGCAACGCGGGCGCGCGAGGTGCTCGAGGCGATCCGCCGCATCAAGGCGGAGTTGCCGGGCACCTATACGATCCTGGGCATCTCGAATGTCTCGTTTGGCCTGAAGCCCGCGGCCCGCCACATCCTCAACTCGGTCTTCCTCCACCACGCGGTGGAGGCGGGGCTGGACATGGCGATCGTCAACCCGGCGCACATCACGCCCTACGCGGAGATCACCGATGCGCATCGCGCGCTGATGGATGAGCTGATCTTCAACCGCGACGAGAATGCGCTGGCCCGCGTGATCGAGGCCTTCGAGAGCTACGAGGCGCGCCAGGAGGCGAGCGCTGACCCCACGGAGGGGATGACGGTGTTCGAGCGGATCCACTGGCGCATCCTCCACCGCAAGAAGGATGGCATCGAGGCTGAAGTTGATGAGGCGGTGGCCACGGCGCTGGCGATGGGGCTGACGGGGGCAGATGCGGTGCCGACGGCGACGGAAGGAAGGGACGAGGCGGAGGGGGCTGTGGACCTGAGCCCCGCGGTGACGAACGAGCATGCGGTGTGGCTGCTGAATCAGGTGCTGCTGCCGGCGATGAAGGAGGTAGGGGACAAGTTTGGGGCTGGCGAGTTGATTCTGCCCTTCGTGCTGCAAAGCGCGGAGGCGATGAAGCGGGCGGTGGCGCGGCTGGAAAGCTTTCTGGAAAAGTTGGCGGGCGCGACGAAGGGGACCGTGGTTCTGGCAACGGTGTTCGGGGATGTGCACGACATCGGCAAGAATCTGGTGGGCACGATCCTGGAAAACAACGGCTATACGGTGGTGGACCTGGGCAAGCAGGTGCCGGTGAACACGATCATTGATGCGGCGGTGGCGCATGGCGCGACGGCGGTAGGGCTGTCGGCGCTGCTGGTGAGCACCTCCAAGCAGATGCCGATCGTGGTGAGCGAGATGCACAAGCGAGGGCTGGCCTTCCCGGTGCTCATCGGCGGCGCGGCCATCAATCGCCGCTTCGGCTACCGCGCCCTCTTCGTGGAGCCGGAGGTTCCCTACGCGCCCGGCGTCTTTTATTGCACCGATGCCTTCGAGGGGCTGGCGACGGTGGACCAGTTGGTGGGGCCGAAGCGGGATGAGTTTGTGCACGATCTGGTGGTGGAGGCGCTGAGCGGCCTCGAGAAGGCGGCGGCGCTGGCGGCGAAGCGCGACGAGATGGCGGGGCGCGCGACGGATGAGGCGGAGCCGGGGCGGCTCGCGCTGGCGGCCGATCAGATTCCCACCCCCCCCTTCTGGGGCGCGACGGTGGTGCCCCCGCGCGCCATCGCCCTGCACGAGGTGTGGCAGCATTTCGACCTGGAAACGCTCTACCGCCTCCACTGGGGCGGGCGCGGCAAGCGCGGCGAGGAGTGGGAGGCGCTGGTGCGTGACACCTTCGCGCCCAAGCTGATGGCCTACCAGGCGGAACTGGAACGCACGCGATGGCTGGACATGGGGATCGCCTACGGCTACTTTCCCGCGCAGAGCGAGGGGGAGACGGTGATCGTCTACGACCCCAAACAGCACGCCCGCGAGTTGTTCCGCTGGACCTTCCCGCGACAGGAAGGGCGGATGGGCCTCTGCCTGGCGGACTATATAGCGCCCCGCGCTTCCGGCATCATGGACGTGCTGCCGCTGCAGGTGGTCACCGCCGGGCCGCAGGCGACGGCGCGCATGGAGGCGGCGCAGCGGCGCAGCGACTACACCGAGGCCTACTTTATCCACGGCTTCACCACCGAACTGGCGGAGGGGCTGGCGGCGTGGAACAACGCGCGCATCCGCCGCGAGTTGGGGCTGCCCGACGCGCGCGGCCTCCGCTACGCCTGGGGCTACCCCGCCTGCCCGGACATGAGCCAGCACGAGCAACTGTTCGACGTGCTGCCCACCGAGTCCATCGGCGTCACCCTCACGAGCGGCTGGCAGTTGGACCCGGAGCAGAGCACCGCCGCGCTGGTCATCCACCACCCGGACGCCATCTACTTCGGCACCGGCCAGCGCAACCGCGAGGCCGAGGATGCCATCCGCGAGGTGCTGGGCGACTGGAGCCCGGTGGCCGGGGACTAGCCCTGCGCGCAGACGAAGCGAGGGGCGGCGGTTGGGCCTAACCGCCGCCCCTTATTTTATCTCTCACCCGCCCCCTTTTCCCGCAGCCGCTCCACCAACTCGCGCGCCGACCCGATGTTCATGTGGCCTAGCCGCTCGCGGACACGCAGGGCCTCCTCCGCCAGGGGCAGTGCCTCCGCGAACTTTTCTTCCTCCTCCAGCACGCGCGCGAGCCCCCACTGGGCATCGGCCACAAGGTCCTGCCGCCCCACCTCCCGCGCCAGCCGAAGGGCGCGCTCGAACCAGGGCCGCGCCTCGGCGGGGCGGCCACGGTCCAGCGCCAACCGGCCAAGATTAACGCTAAAACTTGACTCTCCTTCCTTGTTTCCTCGCCTTTCCGTCAATCGCCAGTGCCTCGCGATAGTATCCCTCTGCGCGCTCATACCCCTTCTGCGCCCGCGCCACGCCGCCCAGGTCGTTGAGCACGATGGCCTCGGCGGCTTCATGCTTCTCCGCGCGAAAGTCGGCCAGCGCCTCGGTAAGCGCCGCTCCGCCTCGGGCAGGTCGCCGCGCTGCTCGGCAATCAGGCCGCGCAGCCGCGTGGCAATGGCGCGGTCGCGGCGGGCGCCGCCGCGCTGCATCGCCTCGGCCATGCGCTCCGCCCAGGTCTCGGCCCGCGCGGTGTCGGCGCGATTGTAGTGAATCCAGGCTACGTCATAGGCCGCCCAGCCCGCGTCGCGCCACGCGCCCAGCGCCCGCGCGGCGTCGTAGGCCCACTCGCCTATCTGGACCCGCTCCGACCACAGCCCGCGAAACCAGAGATACTGTCTCAGGGCGTCCATCAGCCGGACGAGCAGGCGCGCCGCCTCCTCGTCGCGCAGCGTGGGGCCGGGCACCCCCGCCATCTCGCGCAGGGTGCCGGCGGCCCCCTCCAGGTCGGGCCAGGCGGCATCCAGCCGGTCAAACTTCTTGTACGCCTCCTTCCCCTCCCCCCCATGCTGCTCCGCCACCTCCACCCAGTGGCGCAGGGCGCTGCGCCGGGCGGCGGGGTCCAGCGCGGGCAGGGGAACCGCGCCAGGGCGCGGGCTGTCGGGCACGCCCAGCGCCTGCTGCACGAAGGTACGCACCAGCGGGTGCAGGGTAAAATTTCCCGCGCGCAAGTCGTTGACGAGCGAGAGGGTGACGAGCGCTTCCAGGGCGAGTTCGACAGCATTCTGGCTCATCCCCGTGGCGTCGGCCAGGGCGGGCGCGGTGGCGGGGCTGCGGAAGGTGGTCAGAGCGACGAGCACCTGCTTGTCACCCTCGCTCAGGTCGCGCACGGCGTCGGCAAAAAGAAAGGCGTACAGGTCGCTGCCGCGCGCGGCCTGCTCCAGGCGCTGGAGCGCCTGCCCCAGCGTCTGCCCCTTCTGCGCCACAAAGCCAAGCGTCCAGTGGAGCGCGAGCGGGTTGCCCCCCGCCGCCTCGTACAGCCGCCGCAGCATGGGCTCGCCCGCGTGGCGTAGCTCCTGCGCCACGCGCGGCTGGCGCGTGGCCACCCCTGCCACCAACTGTTTTGCCTCCCCAAAGCTGAGGCGGTCCAGCCGCACGGTCAGCGCGCTCTCGCCCGTGCGGCGGCGGCTGGTGACGATGGCCTTGTTGGGCGCGGGCAGGCGGCGGAGAAACTCGGCGATGCGGTCTCGCTCCTCGGCTATCAGGGTTTCCAGGTTGTCCCAGATCAGGAGCGCCCGCTGCCCCCGCAGCGCGCCCAGCAGCGCCCCCGCCCGCGCGTCGGCGTCGGGCATCCGTGCAATCTCGTCCAGCCCCAGGGCCAGCGCGAAGGTGCGCGCGAAGGCATCGAGCGAGTGGAGGGCCAGCGTCTCCTCGCGCACCCCCTCCGGCGTGAGCCAGGTGGTCTTGGCCGAGGCGAAGGCGTAGCCGTCAAACATCGCCTGCTGCCGGGCCGCGTGCGCCACCTCCAGGGCCAGGGCGGTTTTGCCCATGCCGCCTATGCCATCAATCACCACGCCCCAGCCACGGTCGTCCGGCGGAGAGCGCCTGGAGGCAGCGCTGCTTTTCTTCGTCGCGCCCCACAAAGATGGCATCGGGGCGCGGCAGGTTGTCGCGGACTCCCTCCGCCCGCCCTGCCCGCTGCGCCAGGCGGCGCTGGAGGCTGGCCACCTCGTTGCGCTTGTCGTCCAGTTGCACCTGGAGCGGCGCGGGGATGGTCAGGCTAGTGTGGCCCGCTGCCTGCCTTTCCAGCACGTCAAGCACTGCCTGGGCGATCTGGAGTTGTTGTTCGAGCGCCTGCGTCGGGTCCATCCGAGCCTCCGTGTGTTGCCAGTTGCCAGGGGGGTGCTTATAAAAGCTTCGCTTCCAGCGCGGCCACCTCGGCGCGCTTGTCTTCAAGCTCGATGCGCAGGTGCGTGGGCAGGGCCAGTTTGCCGTAGCCCGCCGCCTGCTCCTCTAGATGCTCCAGGGCGCGGCGCGCCATCGCCAGCGTGCGCTCCGTGCGCGCCCGCTCGTCCGGTGTGAGCGACGGGGCGGGCGTGGGCAGGGAATCAGGGAGGGACACGCTCGCGTCACCCCGCGCCAGCTCTGCCTCGACCGTCGCTCGGGCGCTGTCAAACAGCGCCTGCTCCGCCGCCCGACCTTGAATGTGAAAGCGCTGGGCCGCGTTCAGCAGCCAGAGGCGCAGGGGCGCCTCCCCATCGGCCAGGCGGGGCGCGCTGTTCATCTGCTCCAGGTCCGACCAGATCTGGTTGAACGGGTCGCTTCGGGTGGGCAGCGAGGCACGGTAGCCTGGGTGGATGCCCATCAGCAGTTGCTCTCGGCCATCGTGGGTCGCCATGTTGGCCCCCACGATAGCCTGAATCAGGGTAAACAGGGTTTCTTTAGAAAGGTAAGCTGCCATCGCCAGCGTGCGCTCCGTGCGCGCCCGCTCGTCCGGGGCGGGCGACGGGGCGGGCGCGGGGCCGCTCGGGGGAGCATCCCACGCGACGTGGGGGCGCTGGGCAGCGGCGAGGCGCAGCAGGGCCTCCAAGTGCCCATGCCGCCGCGCGTAGCTGACAAGCTCGCGCGCTTTGGCGGTTTTCCCCTCGCCGCCCAGCTCCTCAAAGTCCATCCCCAGGTCGAACGCCAGCGTTTGTAGCTCCCCCATGCTAAAATGCGCCACCAGCCGCTCCCGCAGCGCCACGAGCTGCTCCGTCGTCCACTCTGTCATGCGCGCCCCCTCCTTGTGCCATCGTCTTGCCTGCGAGGGATTATACAGCCATCGCCACCGCTCAAACAACCCCCTTGCGAGCGATGGGCCCCATGCCACGGCGGGGCGCATCCGCCCCTGTTCCCCTATCAGGCTGCACCAAAACGCTGTCCGTGCGCGTTTAACCGTGTGTTCGGCAAGGGCGTAGACAGGGTTGCCCTGGGACGAGGCGATGACAGAGGGTACGATTATTACCTCTCTCGTCCTTTATAGGCGTTGATGCCCATTCCGGTTGGTGAGGGTGCGTATCCACGGGTAATTTTACAAAATTGTCCGCTCCCCATCTACCCGATGCATCGTTACCTATCGGAATCGGTATACAGCAATTTTCAATGAGGAAGGCAAGCCCATGAGCGAGAATGGCGTGATGCAGGACCCCACCCCCTGGGATCCGGACGATGCCCATGCAGACGAGCAGTTCCAGCAGATGATCGAAGAAATCGCGCAGACAGCCCCGCTCGAGCCAGACGAGGGGCTGGAATCGTTTGGCCCCTCCCTCTTTACCGATGAGTCCCATAGGTTCTGGGTGGGCCGCGAATTTACAGTCGAGGACTTTGCTGCATGGTGGCAGGCGCAGAATCTCGGAGCGCAGCCATTCAACGCCGTGGGCTTTCACCACACGGAAAGCCCTAACGCCGCCCAGTGGCGCGGGCTGCCTACCCTGAAGGGGGCGCACAACTGGTACTTTACCAACAAGGGATGGAAGCCCTGGGGCAACGGCCCACACCTGTGGGTGTATGGCGGCAATGGCCCCTATCGCTCGGGGACGCCCTCTCGTCTATGTTGCCGTGCATCCCCGCTACGATGGGGTCGGCATTCTTGGCCGCAACCAGCGTTGGCTGCACATCGAGCACATCCACAATGGGGACACCTCCCCCTTCCCGGAGGCGCTCAAGCGGGTCAGCGCGCAGGTGCTCGCCATCGTGACGGCCCCCCACCCCACCGCCAACCGACAAATTCCGCTCCGCCTCGTGACGGTCGGGGCCGACAACCCGGGCCAACCGCTGGGGGTCATGTTCCATCGGGACCTGAACCCCGCCCGCCCGCCCAAAGAGTTGCCCGGGCAGGCAGGTTCAAAACGCCAGCATGGAGGCGGAGCTCTTCTGGTCTGCGCCAGAACGGCTAAACTTTGTAGCGGAGCGGGGCTCGCTCACCGCCGTATCGGGCGCCCTGGCGCGCTACCAGCCCGGCCGCGTGGGCGCGCCGCTGCAGGGGCTGGCAGCAGGCACCGCCTACGCCACGGACGGATACACGGAGCGGGGGCAGCAGGTGGGCGACTCGGCGCGCTGGTATCGGCTCGCGCCGGAGGCAGGCGGCGGCTGGGTTCACAGCAGCGGGGGGGGCTATGCGCCCGCATCGTGATGGGGAGCGGATGGCAGACAGGGATGCAAAGGGGGGTGAGATGGACAGCATATTGGTGATCGCAACGCGCAAGACGACGCTGGACTCGCTGAGCGAGACGCTGCTGGCCCACAACTTTACCCTGTTGGTCGCCAGCAACGCGCGCGACGCCATGCGGGAAGCGCGCCACCACTTTCCCGATCTGATCATCCTCGACCACACCTCCGCGCGCCTGCTCAGCCACAAACTCGCTGCGGAACTGCGCCGCATCATGGAGGCGCCGCATATCGCGATCGTTCGCACGGCGGAGGAAGCAGCCTCGATGAGCGGCACCGCCTGCCTCGTCCGCCCCTACACCTCCGCGCAGCTACTCGAGTGCATCAGTCAGGCACTGGGGCAGCCGCGGCTGCTCCAGGCAGGCCCGCTCTGCCTGGACCTGCACCAACGCTGCATCCACGTCCCCCACCTTGAGGGCCCGCGCTCCCTGCCCCCCAAGCAATTCACGCTGCTCCGGCTGCTGATGCAGCACCAGGGGGAGGTGCTCACTCGCGAGCGGCTGATGCGCGACGTGTGGGACACCCACTTTCTGGACGACACGCGCACCCTCGACGTTCACGTCCACTGGCTGCGCGAGGTTATCGAGCCGGACCCCCACGCCCCGCGCTTCCTGCAGACGGTGCGCGGCCAGGGCTACTACCTTGCCCCCATCGGCTCCGACTCGTGAGGGGGCGGGCAGGCAACAAAAAAAGACACCGAGGGGGCAGATCGGTGTCTTTAAAAGGGTCTGGTGGCCTGCGGGTGGCCTGCCACCTGCCACGCAGCTTTAGGCCTGCGTGGTCTGGTTCAATTTCGCCATCAGGCGAGACTTGCGACGTGCTGCGTTGTTGGCGTGGATGACGCCCTTTGACGCCGCCCGGTCCAGCATGGCGCACGCGGTGCGAACCGCCTCTTGCGCGGCCGATGCATCACCTGCCTCGATCGCCGTGCGAGCCTTCTTCACGGCAGTGCGCGAGCCACTGATGTAACGGCGATTGCGGATGCGCGCCATCTCGTTCTGGCGCATTCGCTTCTGAGCCGACTTGGTGTTTGCCACTGATTCTTCCTCCTTTCCCCCGTAGTTCCAACCGAGCATTTTAGCCGAAAGGTCTTCCTCTGTCCAATCGCGTCACATGCCGCCGCGCCCAACCGATCACCGCCGGGCTACCTTTTGTACCTCCCCCCGCCCCATGCTAGACTCGATTGACGCTGCCCGGTGCCACCTACCCCAGAGCAAAGCCATGGATCCCACCTCCCCCCAATTTCGCGCGATCACCACCGAGGGGCACGCCCTGCTCGTCGAGGCGGGCGCGGGCACGGGCAAGACGTGGGTCCTGGTGGAGCGGATGATGCACCTGCTGGCGCAGCACCCGGAGTGGCCGCTGGAAAGCATAGTGGCTGTGACCTTCACCGAGAAGGCCACGCGCGAGATGCGCAGCCGAATCCGCCAGGGGGTCGAGGCACGCGCCGCAACCGCCACGCCCGGCAGCCCGTGGCACGCGCGCGTGCAGCAGGTGGATCGGCTCCAGGTGAGCACGCTGCACACGCTGTGCGCGCGCATCCTGCGCGAGAACGCCATAGTCGCCCAGGTGGACCCCCGCTTCGGCGTGCTGGACGAGCAGGAGGCCCTGCTCCTGCAGGGGGAGGCGATCCAGCAGACGCTGGCCCACCTCGCGCGCAACGGCGATGCCAGCCTGGCGCTGCTGGACAGCCTGCGCCTCAGCGACCTTCAGCGCGAGTTGGGCGCCCTCCTGGCCCAGCGCGGCACGGTGGGCCGCCTGTTCGATGGGCTGCCGGAGGCCAGCGCTCTGCTGTCGCACTGGCGGGCGGGGGTCGCCGCCATGCAGGAGGCGCTCTGGCAGCAGGTCGAGCGGGACGACGCTGCCTTTCGCGCCGCCCGCGAGGCGCTGAGCGCCGCCCCGCGCCCCACGCGGCGAGGACAAACTGCTGCCCATCGTTGAGCTAGCCGAGGAAGGCTGTGCCCGACTGGCGGCGGGCGACCGCCAGGGCGCGCTACAATGCTGGGCGGGCATCCGGCTCCAGGCCGGCTCCGCCAAACAGTGGGGGGGCAAGGAAGCGCTGACAGCGCTGAAGGCGCACCTGCGGGCGCTGCGGGAGGCAGCGACAGCGCTGGACAAGCAGGGCGCCAGCGCCGAGGTGGGCGCTGCCGACGAGGAGGCCGCCGCCATGCTGCACCACTGGCGGCGCGTCTGGCAGGCGCTGGAGGCCACCTACACGCAGCGCAAGCGGGAGCGCCACGTTCTGGACTTTGACGACCTGGAGCAGCTGACAGTGCGGCTGCTGGAGGCCCAGCCGCGCAGCAGCCGCCTGCAGGCCTTTCTGGACGACATCCATCACCTGATGGTGGACGAGTTCCAGGACACGAACGAGGTGCAGCAGCGCATCCTGTATGCGTTGGCGCCACCGGAGGCGGGGGGCCGCCTGTTCGTGGTCGGTGACGCCAAGCAGAGCATCTACCGCTTCCGCCAGGCGCAGGTGGCAATCTTTCACCGCACGGGGCAGGATATCGAGCGGGCAAGCGGCCAGCCCCCCGTGGCGCTGGATCGCTCGTTCCGCACGCAGGGCACGCTGCTGGCCGCCCTCAACCACGCCTTCGAGCACCTGCTCCGCCCGCTGGGCACCGACCATGAGCCGTTTGAAGCGCGCCCCGCCCCGCTTGTCGCCGCGCGCCCCGCCGGACAGCCCCACCCCGCCTGCCCCGCCCCGGTCGAGCTCCTGCTGCTGCCGAAAGAGGAAGCGAGCGAGGCGCTCACGGCGGGACAGGCGCGGCGCTGGGAGGCAGCCTGGCTGGCCCAGCGGCTGCTCGCGCTCCACGAGCAGCGCTTTCCGGTATGGGAGCGGCAAAGCGGGAGCTATCGCCCCTTCAATTTTGGGGACGCTGCCGTGCTCCTGCGCGCCACCACCGACATGGCCCTGTACGAGGAGCAGTTTCAAGCGGCAGGGCTGCCCTACCTGGCCAACAGCGGGCGCGGCTATTACCAGCGCCCGGAGGTGCAGGAGTTGATAACCCTGCTGGCCTGCCTGCACAACCCCCGCGACGACCTGAGCCTCGCCACGGTGCTGCGCTCGCCGCTGTTCTGCCTGAGCGACGAGACGCTGTATCGCCTGCGCTGGCACGCCCCCTCCGGCGAGGAGCTTCCCTTTCGCGAGCCGCGCCCCCTTCGTGACGCCCTGCGTGCCCCCCCGCCCACCGACCAGCCCGATGCCCTGGGCGCGGCGCTGGCGCTCTTTGAAACGCTCTGGGCGCTGAGCGGGCGGGTGCCGGTGTGGCAGCTGCTCCACCTTGCGCTGGAGCAAACCGGCTACGCGGCAGCGCTCGCCCTGGACGCGGCAGCGCGCGGCCCCGCCAGCCGCCAGCTTCACAACGCCCAAAAGTTTGTGGCGCTGGCACGGGAGCAGGGGGGCAGCAGTCTTTCCGATTTTCTGCGCCACGTGCAGGCACGGGCCGCCAGCGCTGCGCGCGAGGGGGAGGCACATGGGCAGTTACCCGAGGGGGGCGCTGTGCAGCTGATGTCGGTTCACGCGGCGAAAGGGCTGGAGTTCGCGGTGGTGGCCGTGGCCGATCTGGGCCGGACGCCGCATGGCGGCTTCGAGACACCCCGCGTGCTCCATGACCCCGCGTTCGGGATGGTCAGCAAGCTGCGGGACGCGCGCGGCGAGTGGCAGAAGCCAGCCAGCTATCGCTGGGGCGAGTGGATGACGCGGCGGCTGGATGCGGCTGAAAGCAAGCGGCTGCTGTACGTGGCATGCACGCGCGCCGCCGACCTGCTCCTCCTGTCGGGCCAGCTGGCCGCGCCGGAAAGTTGGCTCCACGAGCTGCTGGACGCGTGGCAGATCGCCCCGACGGCTGAGCCGGATCGGCTGGAGCAGCGCGGCACCTTCGCGGTGCGCGTGCATCGCCCTGCCCTCTCATCGCTGCCTGCTGCGCCGCCGCTCCCCGCGCCCCCCCATGAATCGCAAGGAGCGCCCGACGCTTTTCCGCTGGTTGCCCCGCTGCTGCGGCGCGGCGCGCCCCCCGTACTCCCCCTGCTGCGCTCGCTGCCTGGCGCTGATGCCACAGCGGCGGCAGAGCCCCTCCTGCGCCGCGCCCTGGCCGACTGGGCCTGCCTGGCGCTGCCCCCCGACGAGTTGGCTGCTGCCCTGGCACGCATGGCCCTGCAGGAAGGGCTGCTGAACGCCGAGCGGCGCCAGCGGGCCGTCGCCGCGGCCCAGGCTGCGCTGGCGCAATTGCAGCGTTCCTCCCTGTACGAGGCCATCGCCGCCGCCGCGCAGCGGCATGTCCGCCTCCCGCTCACGCTCGCGGGGCGGGCGGGGCTGGAGCCTTCCATGCTGGACCTGCTCTTCCAGGATGCGCAGGGGGGCTGGCACCTGGTAGCCTGGCACACGGGCTGGGCCAGCGGTGCCGCGCGGGAAGAGGCGGCTGCCGCCCGTCGCCCCGCGCTGGAGGCAGCCGCCCACCGCCTCCAGGCGCGCCTGGGCGTCGTTGCCGGACGCCTACCTCTGCTTCCTCGTCCCGGAATGGCACGTCCGCCTGTTTGCTTGGCAGCCCCCGCCGCTCTGCTAGAATCTGAAAGGGCGACGGGCGCGGGGTCAGGCTCCACCCCTACCCTACAATCGCCCTTCACTGCCTTGCCCCGTCACCGGAGGAGCGTATGACCGTGCTCGACCATGCCCAGAGTATCCGCCTGCGCGCCCTACTGGACGCGCATTTCAACGAGGAGGAGCTTCGCACCCTCTGCTTCGAGATGGGCGTGGAGTACGAGAGTTTGGGGGGGCGGGGCAAGTCGGCCAACGCACGCGAGTTGGTGACCTTTCTTGGGCGGCGCCAGCGCCTTGACGAGATGATTGAAGCGGGCAAACGGCTCCGCCCGGACGTGGCCTGGGAAAGCGTGAGGGTGCCGCCCCCGCCGCCCCCGCCCCCTGTGGCGGCGCCGCTGCCAGATGCTGTTGCGCGCGAGGTGCGCGACCTCGCGGCACGGCTGCACGAGGGGCGGCTGCTGCTCTTCGTGGGCGCGGATCTGCCGGAAGCGCTCGCCGGCCTGCCGGACCGCCAAACCCTGGCGGACCGCCTTGCCGCCAGGCAGGGTCTGGCGGCCGGGCAACCGCTGGAGGCAGTGGCGCAGCAGGTGATGCGCGGCGGCAATCGCTTCGAGTTCACCACCTTCTTGAAGCGCGAGTTGGAGCAGGCTGGGGCGGAGCCCGGCCCCTTCTATCTGGCACTGGCCGACCTGATCGTTGCCACGCTGCCCGACCTGATCGTCACGTTGGCCTACCATCGCCTGCTGGATCAAGCCCTGCCGGAAAGCGCCGTGCCCGAGGCCAACCGCGTGGCGGGGGACAGCGCCCTTGCCTTCCGGGAGCCGCGCGCCCCGCTGCTGCTCAAGCTGTATGGCGACACGCGGCAGGTGGACAGCCTGATTGTCACGCAGCAGGATCGGGACGCCCTGCTGCGCGGGCGCGCCCCCGACAAGGAGGCGATGCTGGACGAACTGCGAATCGCCCTGCGGCGCAGCGGCGTGCTCTTTCTGGGCTATGACCTGCGCGACCCCGCTGCCCTTTCCCTCTTCAACGAGGTGGCCGGAGGCCGATTCCAGCAGCGCTCGTGGGCCGTCTGGTCAGGGCTGAGCGAGGCGGAGGTGGCGGACTTCCAAAGCAACCGCGCCCTGCAGGTGCTCCCGTTGGACCCCGTAACGCTCCTGCACGCGCTGCTGGACGCCGTGCGCGGCGGCGAGAGTTAACGAGGAGCCCCGCCCCATGCCGCCTGATCTGCCAACCACCCTCGCCAACCTGATAGTCCAGGACAATGCCGTGCTGTTCGTGGGCTCCACGCTGCGCCCCTCGGCCAGCCACCCGCACCTCACCGATGCCCTGGCGGAGGCACTGGCCACCCGCCTGCTGGCGCGCCTGCCCGGCAGCCGCCTGGACGAGCGCACCCTGCCGGCGGTGGCGGAAGCGTTCGAGGCGGCCACCGACCGCGTCGAGCTGATTCGGGCGCTGCGCGAGGAGATGGCCCGCCTGGAGCCGGGGCGCGATCCGATCCACCAGCTGATCGCCGACGCGGTGCTCCCCTCCACCAAGGTGATTACCATGCGCTTCGATCAGGCGCTGGAGCAGACGCTGGAGCGCTTTGGCAAGGAGTATGTGGTCATCGCGCGCGACGTGGATGTCTCCTCCTTCGATGAGACGCGGATCGTCCTGATCAAGTTGCTGGGCGACAGCGCCCAGGAAAAAAGCCTGGTCTTGACCAAGACGGACATCAACTCTTTTCTGAGCCGCCTGCCCGCCCTGAGCGACGTGATCCGCGCCCTCTTCGCCACCAAGACGCTGATCTTTCTTGGCTATGACCTGAACAGCGACCTGTTCCAGCGCTTCTTCGAGCAGGTGAACCACAACCTCAGCGCCTTTTCGCGCCCGGCCTATGCCATAGTCGAGGGGCCGGTGGACGAGCTCAAGCGGCTCACCTGGGAAAAGAAGAATGTCAAGCTCTTCGTGCGCGAGCCCGTCGCCTTTCTGGAAGCGCTGGCGCAGGCAGTCAAGCAGGCAACGCCCCCCGCGCCCCCCGCGCCGCCCCCCTCCCTGCCCCTGCCGCCGCGTCCCTACAAGGGCGCAGAAAGTTTCACCAGGGCGGACAGCGCCATCTTCGAGGGGCGCGGGGAGGAGCGCACGCGCCTGGCCAATCGCCTCCTGGCGCGCCGCCTCGTGCTCCTGTACGGCGAATCGGGCAGCGGCAAGACAAGCCTGCTGCAAGCCGGGATTCAGCCGGAGCTCGAGCGCCAGCATGCGGGGCTGGCCATCACCCTTCCCACGGCGGGGGAATCGCTGGCCACGGGCTGGCTGCGCGCCCTGCGCGAGCAGGGGCACGACGCAGGCGAGGGGGACGGGGCGCTCCCCGCGCTGATTCGCGCCTGGGGGCAGGCGAACAACGCCCCCCTGGTGCTAGCGCTGGATCAGGCAGAAGGGTTCTTTCTGGCATACAGCGCGCCGGAGCAGGAAGCGGCGCTCGCCACGATGCGCGAGTTGCTCCACGACCGCAGCCTGGATGTTCGGCTGCTGCTGGTGGTGCGCGAGGACTTTTTGGGGAGGCTTCCGGCGCTGGAGGCGAGCCTGCCCGGGCTGATGGAGGCAAGCTTCCGGCTGGAGGCGCTGCGGCGCGAGCAGGCGCGGGCGGCCATCGAGGAGCCGGCGCGCCTGTTTGGCGTGAGGTGGGAAAGCGCGCTGGTCGAGCGGCTGCTGGTGGAGCTGTACGATGGCGCGCGCGGCGGCATCGCCCCGCCGCCGCTCCAGTTGGTCTGTTCCACGCTCTACCGACGCACGATCGAGGAGGGCAACGGCAGGGCGGAGCAGCGCATCACGCTGGCCCAGTATGAGGCCCTGGGCGGCACGGAAGCCATCCTCGGCGGCTTTCTGGACCAGACCCTGCTTTCCCTCCCCGCCGCGCAGCAGCCTGCGGCCCGCTCCCTGCTGGCGGCGCTGGTGAGCAGCAGCGGGGTCAAGCAGCGCCTCGCGCTTCCTTATCTGGCCCGCGTGGCCGAGCTTTCCCCTGCCGAGGCCGATGCGATCCTGAACCATCTGTGCGAGCAGGGGGTGGTGCGGCGCTACGAGATTGGCGCGGGGGGAGCGGGCCAGGCGGCGCGGCTGGAATACGAGCTTACCCACGAGTTTCTGGCAGCGCACATCGCTCGCTGGCTGGACGAAACGTTCTGGCTGGTGCAGCGGGCGCGCGAGATCGTGCGGGCGGCGCTGCCTGCCTGGCAGGCGGAGCTTGCCCTGCTGCCCCCCGCCCAGCTTGCAGGCAGTCACCGCCCAACACAAGCGCCTGCGGCTGAGCGAGGACGAAGCAGCGATGCTCTATGCGTCGGCGGTGGCCTACGACAATCAGGCCGAGGCATGGGCGGGGGGGATGGCGCCGGAGGCACGCCGCGCCCTCCTGCTGCGCCTGCTGGCCCACGCCGAGCCGGTGGCAAGCAGCCAGGCCGCCCATCAGATCGGGCGGGAAGCGTGGCCGGAGGCCATGGCTGCGCTGGCCGGGCACGCCCTGGCCGCCCCGGACGAGCGCCAGCGTGTGGCCGCGCGGGCTGCCCTGATGGAGGCGGGCCGCGCCGACGACCTGGCTGCTGCCGCCGCGCAGCCCCTGGTGGCGGCGCTGGATACCCCAGCCACCTCTGCCGCGGCACGCGACCTCCTGCTTGCCCTGCGTGACCAGACCCCCTCGGTGAGCGGGCGGCTGCCGCCCCCCCTGCGCCGCCCCCTCCAGCGTGGGGTGTGGGCGGCGCGGCTGCGGCGCGGCTGGCCGCGCATCCTGGCGGCGACGATGCAGGGCATGCAGGGCGGCTTCTGGGGGGTGGGGCTGGGGATGGGGCTGTTCCTGGCCCTGTATGGCACGGGGGAGGCGCTGGCCACCACGCCGCGCTCGCTGCTCGTGGCCCTGGTCCTGGCAGGAATCTCGGCGGCGGGAATCCCCGGCGCGCTGGTAGTCGGCGGTGCGGCGCTGGCGAGCGCCACGCTCCACGCGCTGCAGGACCATGAGCGCCCGCTGCGAGGCTGGGCCGTCAAGACCCTCACGAGCGCGCTGCTGCTCAGTGCCAGCCTCGGGATGATCGGGGCCCTGGTGCCGCGCGGCGCCGAGGCCCCCCTATGGGAAACGCCGCTTGCCGGGCTGATTCTGGGGCTGGGCATCGCGGGCAGTGCCACGCTGCCTCGCCGCCTTCCGCTGCCCCTTCACGCCCTGCTCACCGTCGTGGTGGGTGCCGCCCTCTTCGTGCTGGTGGGCGCCCTGGGCCTCTTCTTTAACGAGAGCATCGGCTGGTCCCTGCTCATGGGCACGACCACCGCCCTGGGGCTCTTCCTCGGGCTCGCGCGCCTTCAAAGGGACGGTGGGTGATGGACAAGAAAGGACAAGCTGATGCGACGAGATAGCTGGATAGGGCTCGCGGCGCTGCTACTGCTGGTGGCCTGTACGGGTCAAAGTTCGCCACCCCCCACGAGCGGCCCGGCCCCCGTTGAGGTATCGGTCGGGGCAGATCGAGACGGGGTGTTCACGGTGCTGGGTGGCCAGCGAAACACGCTGGCCGCCCCGAACCAGGCCACGCTTGCGAAGGGGGATGGCGTTGACGTGGACGAGGGGGGCGCGCCATCCTGCAGTTCAGTGACTTTCTGAAGGTGGAGGTGCTGCGCGCGGGAACGCTCCAGCTACAGGAGGTTCCGCTGGACGAGCAGGACCCGCTCGTGCAACTGGTGCAGCAGGCCGGGACGCTGCTGGCCGATTTTGACGCCGAGGCGGAGATCGCGCGCCGCCTGACCATCGAGACGGAGTTTTCGGCGGTGACGGTGAACGGCACGCGCTTCTTGCTGGTGCACGAGAGCAACACGCCGCTGGAATGGGTCATCGGCCTGGAAGCGGCGGCCAACGACCTGATGGTGGAAACGAGCGCGGCTCCCCATGAGGTGACTGGTGGGATGGCGCGTTGGGTGGCGCCGGATGGCACGATCAGCGAGGGGATCGCCTACGACCAGCCGGCGGTTCAGCGCTGGCTGGACAATGTGCAGCAGGGGCAGGGCCAGCCAGCCATTGGCGAGGTGCTCTGGGCGCATGCCGATCTGGTAGCGGACACCTCCCCCCTCGCCAGCCTGCCAGAGCCGGGCACCGCTTTCATGCTGGATGGCATCGAGGTAACCCTGGACCCGGTGGGTCTGGGCGATGCCCGCTATGCGCTGGAAGATTGCAACGCCGATGGGATTGATGACATTCGCCTGTGGAACGGGCGCCTGCAACTGAACTACCGCCCCCTCCTGCGCCGCGTGACCTCCGTAGACCTGGCCCTGCTGAATCGGGAAGCGGCCGAGAGCGCGCGCGTTCGCACCCTCAACCCTGCGCGCGAGACGCTCGAAGAGCAGACGGTACCCGGTTGGGACAGCGGCCCCCAACTGGTCAGCTTCCGCTCCGAGGAGGAGCCCTATCACTTCGCGGAAGTGGAGATGGTGAATGGTTGCTTTCTGGGCTTCAGCCTGACCCCGCCCGCCCCTGACGGCAGCCCCGCGCCCCCGCGCGAGGTGGTTGAGCAAGGCACCTCGCTCAACCCTACGCCAACCGATGGTGCTTCCTTGGTCACACGCTCGCCATCCGTCATTGATCTGGTGAGCGAGCGCTTCTTCGCCCCACAAAGCGCGCTAGCCGGCGAAAGCTTGTACCAGGGGATAGGGGCTGTGGTTGCCAACCGGGGCAAGGAGGACACCGGCGCCTTTGTGGTGGATTTCATGCTTTCTCGGGACGACACGATTGATGCATCCGACCTGCGCGTGGGGAGCGTCACCCTGCGGGGGCTGGCGGCAGGTAGCACGACGGAGGCGATCCCCGAGGTCGTCCAGATTCCGCGAAACGTGCCGAAGGGGGTGTATTTTCTCGGGGCGCTCCTGGATTCGTCCAACCGCGTGGCCGAGTGGGACGAGAGCAACAACGTCGCGTATTCCCCCATCCAGATTGACTCACCATAGGAGCCTAGATGACGATTTACAACGATGCGCTGAGTGATTACATCCACGAGCAGTTCGCCGCCGAGGACGAGGCGCTGAACCACATCCGCACGGAGACGCCCAGGCGCGGGCTGCCCGCCATCCAGATTCGGCCCGAGGAGGGACGCTTCCTGCAGGTGCTGGTCCGCGCCACCGACACCGTCAAAGCGCTGGAAATCGGTACCCTTGGCGGCTACAGCGGCAGTTGGATCGCACGCGGGCTGGCCCCCGGCGGGCGGCTCATCACCCTGGAGAAAGAAAGCGCCCACGCCCAGGTGGCGCAAGAGCACTTCACCCTGGCAGGCGTCAGCGATCGGGTCGAGATCATCGTCGGGGATGCTCACGACCTGCTGCCCACGCTGGCCGCCGAGGCCCCGTTCGACTTTGTCTTTATAGACGCCGAAAAGAGCGGTTACCCTGTCTATTTCGCCTGGGCGCTGGACAACGTTCGCGTGGGTGGTGTCATCGCCGCGCACAACGCCTTCCAGCAGGGCAACCTCCTGGACGAGAGCCAGGACGAGGACAGCGGCCCGGCCACCATGCGCGCCTTCAACCGCCGCGTGGCGGGGGAGCCGCGCGTCCTCAGCACCATCTTCCCCGCGGGCGATGGCATGGTCATCGCCGTCCGCACCTCGTAGGGCAAATTTGAAATTTGCCCGCGACAGCCTGCCGCCCCGCCTGCCGCAATGGTCGGGCGGGGCGGGGGTGAGCACGCTGTCTTTCCCGGAGAGCGGGCTGGGCGATGCGCCGCTGTGCGATGGCGGCGCGTGTGGAGGAGGCGGCGGAGGGTGGGGTGCTAGCGCCGTAGCAGGCTATAGGACTACGCTCTTGGCTTCTCGAAAGGGTATGTACCTACTCGTCCCCTTGCTCTTCTCGAATCGCCTCTAACTCCGCGATGGCTTCCAGGTCCTTGGGCCGCCCTGCTGCGCGCTTGGTGCGGATCAATGCTTCCAGGTCCAGGCAGAGGCAGTTCACGCCATACAGGGTCCGCTCGATCGAGTGGGGTAACAACCTCTCGTAGGTACCGCCCCCGCCGCCACCTCTCCCCACAAGTCGAGATCGCCCAAGGCAGTGGTAAGGGTAAAGTTCAGTCCCGCCCGCAGCGTAGGCGCTGACCAGTCGAATGGGAGGCCGGGCGGGGCGCCCCGCAGGTAAGGAGACGTGTCTGCCAGAGCGGCAACGATGGCATGGAGGTTGTTTGACGAGCGACGATAGACAACATCTAGGTCGAAGGTCAACCGCGCGCTACCATGGATCACCGCCGCTACACCGCCCACGATGATGAACTCGACGCTACACTGCGCAAAGTGGTGCAGCAAAGCCGCAAAGTCATTCTGGCGTTGCTGGCTCACGGCGCCCTGCCCTTCGTAATTCCAGCATCCACGCCTGCATCGCTGCGAGTTTCTGCAGTCGCTCGGTCGGGGTAAGCTTGAGGTTCTCGCGGATCAGGGTTCGATCCACATCCTTTTTGTAGGCCTCAATCACCGGGTCGGGCAACAGCGGTTGATCGAAATAGTCCATTAGGTTTGTCTCCAGGGCTCATCGCTCCAGGCCACCTTTTCCACCGATTCCTTGCACCTACCAGGTAAAGAACTGACAAGGTCTGAGGGGTCAGGATAGGGGTGTGTCTCCCTTCCATTGCTTGGGGGAATCTTACCATGACTCGACAACTTTGATGAGATCTCGCAGCCCGGACTCTCCTCGCCGAGCGCGTGCGCGGCGCCACCGTGGGCGGACGCTACGCCTGCCGCGATAGCTCGGGCGGGGGGGCATCTGGTTGGGCACGCCGCGCTGCCAGAGGGTGGGCTGGGAGACACGCCGCTGGGCGATGCGGCGCTGTGGAAAGCGGGGATGGAGGGGCTGCTGGCACCGTAGAGCCGCGTTCCCATTCACGCAAGCACGGCTGGATTCTGAACTGTAAGCCCTTCCGCCAGAGCCGCCTGATTCAAGCGGCTGTCAGAGCAAACGAACACCAGGGGTGAGAGACGGGCACTGGTGAGAATATCGTTTGCCACGAGAGCAGAGGCGAGGTGGATCGCGTCATACGCTCGCAAGGGGTGGCGTCCGAGTACATCGCGCGCTACTTGAACGACCGCTCCATTCAGTTCGACGAAGTCATAATCGGTGCTGCTATGCTCGTCAAAGGCCCGAAGCACAGTCATAATCGCGGCCTGTGAAACGGAGCGTTCACGTTGGCGGCGCATGAGAGCGCTAACCAGTTCCACCGTAGTAAGACGGGAGGTGATAAACAGGGTCTCTGTCTCCTTACTCGTAACGGCCCGGATCCAATCAGACCCCCCTTCTTCAACATACCTTTTCGTCAGCGCACTGGTATCGAAATAGTAGCTCGTCATAGCTCGTCTCGCTCTCGAAGGACGACCTCCGACAGCGGACCGACCGCCCCCAGGAGACGGGCGGCCTCTCGTAGCTCTTCGTCCGAGACATGCGAGACAATGGAGGGAAGCACAGCAGTAAGAAGCCCTGCCTCCCGTAGAACTTGCCGGGCATGGGCCGTTTCATCGGTCGGGTTAGCTCGCTCCTCTATGATCTCTACCGTCCACTGGCTGTTTTCGGGAAGATCAAGAGGTTCAATGGGTCGGAGGACTCCTTCCTGATACAACACGGTGATCACGCTGTTCATCTGAGGCTCCAGGGGTAGCACTTATCTCTTTAATTCTGAGAGAGATACAGGGGGATGTCAAGCTCGATCAGGCCCGACATAGTCAACGTCCAATGTCGGGCGGGGGCTGCCCAACAGGCGTAGTGCCGCTCCCCCAATCAAATACAAAGACGCCGGGTCGGCAATCTGCTCGCCGACGCGCTGCAAGAAGAGCTGAAGGTCGGCGAAGGTAAGGTTGTGCTTCATTGGAGGTGCCCCCACTCCACCTCCAGCGCGAGCCGTGAAAGGAAGCGCTGCGCAGCATGCTCGTAGCTTCCTGTCCAATTCAGGTAGCGGCCGCTCCGCTCCTGCTGCCATCGGCCCAATAACTGGAGTCGTTCAGCAGGAGTGCCTTGAGAAGAAATTCCGATTTCGGTTGAGAACCAATCGGGCAGAGCAGGTTGGGGTCCCAGCAACTGCTCTAGCCGTGCGCGATGCGTCTGCTGCAGCAGGTGGGCTGCCGTATAAAAGCATTGCAAGGTCAGGGCCGCAGGAGCAGGGAGGTCACGGAGGATGGTCGGAACAACGACAGCCAACTCAGGGTTCTGGAGGAGAAGGGGGATCAGCGCCAGGCGCAGTCGAGCCTCCGGGGAAGAAACCAAAGCCCGTACCAACTCTGGGGCGGGAACATCCGGCAGCATGACAGCTTCCTCGCTGGCCAGGAACGCGACTCCGTAATCCCGCAAGGCTGCCACCAACTCGTTCCCTGACCACGATGAGCGCGCGGATGGTTCTGGGAGATGGGGTGCGTGTTCTGCCATAACGCCTTGTACCTGCGGCTCTCTATGCGCTAATCGGTTAGTTGAAAGCTTACCACAACCCGCAAGTATCGCTCAACCGTCGTGCAGTTCAGACGGTTCACCTCCTGTCCCGCCCGCAGTGTGAGCGCTGACCAGTCGAACGGGAGGCCGGGCGGGTTGCAAAACCCCTTCTGGGGCACGCGGAACAATAAAAGCGCGCCGCCCCTGAACTGGGGCGGCGCGCTTTTGTGCTCGTGAAAGCGAGTGCCAGGGTGTCGGGTTATTCTACGTCCACCGGCACTTCGAGGGTGGCAGGGGCGTCCACCTTCGTGAAGGCTAGCTCCTCGCCCCCCTCGGCAACGGTGACGTGGACGGTGTCGCCCTCGCGGAACTCGCCGGCCAGCAGTTTCCTGGAAAGCGGGCTCTCGATGGCGCGCATGATGACGCGCTTGAGCGGGCGGGCGCCGAACTGCGGGTCGTAGCCCTTCTGCGCCAGCCAGTCACAGCTCGCCTCGTCCAGGACGATGGTGATGCCGTGCGCGGTCAGGTTGATTGCCATGCGCTTCACCTGCAATTCCACGATCTCGCGCAGCTGTACGGCCGACAGCGACTCGAAGATGATGATCTCGTCCACGCGGTTCAGGAACTCGGGGCGGAACATCTCCTTCAGGTCGTCCTCGATGGCCTGGTTGTTGACCACCTTGTTGTCGGCGCGCTCGCCCACGCGGAAGCCGAGCGGGCCGCTGCTGCTGCTCATGTACTTGGTGCCCAGGTTCGAGGTCATGATGATGACCGTGTTGCGGAAGTCCACCGTGCGCCCCTGGCCGTCCGTCAGGCGGCCATCGTCCAGCACCTGCAGCAGCACGTTGAAGATCTCCGGGTGCGCCTTCTCGATCTCGTCGAAGAGGACCACCTGGTACGGGCGGCGGCGCACCGCCTCCGTCAGCTGGCCGCCCTCGCCGTAGCCCACGTAGCCCGGCGGCGAGCCGATCAGGCGGCTGACCGTGTGGCCCGCGCGGAACTCGGACATGTCCACGCGCACCATCGCCTCCTCGTCGTCGAAGAGGAAGGCCGCCAGCGCGCGCGCCAGCTCCGTCTTGCCGACGCCCGTCGGGCCCAGGAAGATGAAGCTGCCCATCGGGCGCTTCGGGTCCTTCAGGCCAGAGCGCCCGCGACGGATCGCGTCGGCCACTGCCTCGATGGCCCGCTCCTGGCCGACCACCCGCTCGTGCAGGTGCCCCTCCATGTGGAGCAGCTTGGTCGCCTCGGTTTGGAGCATCCGCTTGACCGGGATGCCGGTCCAACTCTCGATGACCTCCGCCACGTCCTCGCGGTCCACCACCTCGTCCAGCCCCTGCTCGTGGCGCCACGTCTCCATGGCCTCGCGCAGTTGCTCCTCGATCTGGATGCGCTGGCTGCGAATGCGGGCGGCCTGCTCGTAGTCCCGCTGCCTGCCACGCCTCCTCTTCCTGCTGCGTCAGCTCGTCCAGCTCTGCCTTCTGCGTCCGCAGGTCGGGGGGCATGTTGAAGATGTCCACGCGCAGCTTGGCCGCCGCCTCGTCCACCAGGTCGATCGCCTTGTCCGGCAGGTGGCGCTCGGTCACGTAGCGGTCCGACAGCTTCGCCGCCGCCTCGAGCGCCTCGTCCAGAATCGAGACATTGTGGTGCTGCTCGTAGCGGCTGCGTAGCCCCTGGAGCATCTCGATGGTGTCCTCGACGCTCGGCTCGTCCACGAAGATGGGGCTGAAGCGGCGCTCCAGCGCACGGTCCTTCTCGACGTGGTTGCGGTACTCGTCGAGCGTGGTGGCGCCGATCACCTGCAATTCGCCGCGCGCCAGCATCGGCTTGACCATCTGCGAGGCGTCCATCGCCCCCTGCGCCGCGCCCGCCCCGACCAGGTTGTGAAGCTCGTCGATGAAGAGGATCACCTTCCCCTGGGCGTGCTGAATCTCGTCCATCACCGCCTTCAGGCGCTCCTCGAACTCGCCCCGGAAGCGGCTGCCCGCCACCATCGCGCCCAGGTCCAGCTCGATGATGCGCTTGTCCATGCAGGTGCTCCGGGCACGTCCCCCTCGACCATCTTGTTGCGCCAGCCCCTCGACGATGGCGGTCTTGCCGACGCCCGACTCGCCGATCAGCACCGGGTTGTTCTTGGTGCGGCGGGCCAGCACGCGCATCATGCGCAAAATTTCCTTCTCGCGCCCGATGACCGGGTCGAGCCGGCCATCGCGCGCCAGGCTGGGTCAGGTCGCGGCCATACTTTTCCAGCGCCTTGTAATTTTCCTCGGCATAGCGATCATCCACGTGCTTGCCGTCGCGCAGTTCCTGGATCGCGTCCTCGATGTCCTGCTTGGCAATGTTCAGGTCCGCGAACAGGCGCGTCAGCGGCGAGCGGGTCTGCTCGACCATGCCAACGATGCCGAGCAGGATGTGCTCGGTCGAGATGAATTGATCATGGAGTCGGTCAGCCTCCTGCCCCACCAGGGTGGCAAGGTGCTGGACGGCGGGGGTCACGAAGATCTGCGTGGGCACCGCGGTGGCCGCGCCGCCACGGATCTTCGGCTGCGCCTGCAAGATCTGATCTACCCGCCGCTTCATGAGCTCCATGTCCGCACCGAGCAACTCGAAGATGTCCTTGACGGCCCCTTCCGGTTGCTCCAGCAGCGCCAGCAGCACGTGGTCCAGGTCCATCTGCTGGTGCTGGTAGCGGATAAGGATTTCTTGAGAGCGTTGGATAGACTCTTGGGCGCGTTGGGTGAAGCGATCAAAACGCATCGGTCCCTACTTTCTTGGTGCGTTGGGGTGCTTCCAAACACAGCCCCAACAGGATACTCAGCTATCAGTCCACTATCAATACGGTTGGCGAGATACTTTGTTTCATCAAATATCGGCAAAGGGAATTATAATGCTCGCCTGCGACAAGTCAAGCCTGTTGGCACTTAGAGCAGGAGAGTGCTAGAAGCAGATACGGCAGCCATCGGCGGGCATCCGCCAAAATCAAAAAAAGACCCGAAGAGCCTCAAAGGCCCTTCGGGTCGTGGTCAGACGGTCGGTAAAAACACGCTGTTCAAAAAACCAAACAGCGATCAATCAGCGATGGTGGGCACCCCCTGGGTGGGCAGACCCTCGCGTAGCTCTGGTGTCTGGCGCAACTCGGGGTGAACGTCCAGATAGGGAAGAAATTGGACGGTGTCCTCGTCCTCCTCATCCTCGACCAGATAAAAGAGATCGTCCAGCGTGTCGAGGCGATCAAAGTAAAGTATGCCATCCAGATGGTCAATCTCGTGCGCGGCGACGCGGGCATCCATCCCCTCGAAGCGATACTCTACCATGTTGCCATCCAGGTCCAGCGAGCGCACCTGCAGGAAGGCCGGCCTCCGGGTAAAGCCCTGAAGGCCCGGAATCGAGAGGCACCCGTCGTAGCCGCGCTCGGGCTCGCCCGCTGCCACGATCTCCGGATTGATAAGCGGGATAAGCGCTACCTCGCCTTGCTCCGGCGGGTCGCAACTCTCGGTGCCCACCATGACCAGGGCCACGCGCGCAAAGACCCCTATCTGGGGTGCCGCCAGCCCTACCCCATCCAGCGTCTCCAGCGTGTCCATCAGGTCGCGCACGAGCGCGCGCACGGGCCGCGTGACCCGTTCCACCGGCGCGCTCTTGCGTCGCAGCGCCTTCTCATATTTGGGGAGCTTGTATACTTTCCGTACCGCCATCGTCACCCTCTCCTGGCCCTCGTGAGGCAACAAAAAAGCCACCTGGCGGCGGCCTTTCGAAAGAGCGGGTAAGGGGACTCGAACCCCTGACATCCAGCTTGGGAAGCTAGCGTTCTACCACTGAACTATACCCGCAAGAGTGCAGGCATTATAGCCCAACCTCACCCCTTGTCAAACGAAACGTGATAGGGATGGCGCCACAAGGACGGTTCCCACCCCACGGGGCCCTTGCCAAAAAGAGACGCCCCCTGAAAAGGGGGCGTCCCAAAGATCGTCTGGCAAGCGCACGAAAGGATTACTGCGGATCGAGCAGGCCCGCGACAGCGCAGAGCAGGTTGCCCAGCAGCTTGCCATCACCCGTCGCGCCCGTGATGTCCAGGACAACCTGGTCCAACTCAACGACGAGGCCGAGCAGGTCCAGATTCAGCGGGCCCAGATCGAGGTTGAGGATGTCACAAGCCCGCTGGCCGGCGCTTGGAATCAGGCTAATACCGCTAAACGATTGCCGAACCCGGGAGGTGCTGCCATCGGCCTTGGTAGCATCCCCCCGCAAGACACCGCGAACTTCCAGGGCACCAGCATTGCTGGCAAAATCAGTGATGGACAGGCGACCAACAAAGCTACCGCCATCGGAGAGGGTACCGGTTACTGGGATATTGGAAAGCAGCGGGGCGGCGTCGGGTGCGGCTCCTTCAGCCTGAGCGGTCTTGTAGGTACCGAGCGGTCCGAGTGCGAGCGTGGTGACCAGGACCATGACAAGGGTGAGGGCGAACAACTTGACTTTCATGAGGGATCCCTTTCTTCTAAGAGTAATGTGGTAGGTGACAGGAAAGGTGGGACGACCCGTACGACATACGGCAACTATCAGGCGGCTTCCGCTATTGCAAGATATATGCCAGACAATCTCGATGGCCGCGGAGCCTCACGCACGTCCATCGGGCTCACTCACGGGGAGGGGTCGGCGAGAAGCTGTGCCAGGGCATGGGACGCCTGGCGGACGATGCCAGGGTTGCTGTGCCAGTAGTAGGGCAGCGCCGACACGGCCTGGTACAGCGCCCAGCCGCGGCCCCGCAGCCAGGTGGCATCGTCCACTTGGAGCTCGGCGCGGAAGCGGGCGCGGCTTTCCCCGGCGAACAGGTTCCACGCGGGCTGGAGGTCGCAGGCGGGGTCCCCCACGTTGAGGCCGCCAAAATCAATCACTGCCGAGAGGCGCCCCTCTACCACCAGCAGGTTGCCCGGCAACAAATCCCCGTGGACCCATACCTCCTCGCCATCCCACACCGGGGCATGAAGCGCCGCCTCCCAGGCGCGGAGGGTGGCCTTTCCATCAATTCGGTTCCCTAGCTGGGCGACGGACCGTCGAACCTGCTCGTCGCCCTCCGCAAGGGGGCCGCCCCGCCCGTGGCGGGGGCGCGGATGGGCGCCGGTCGTGGGAACCTGGCGCAACGCCCTCACGAAGGCAGCCAGATCCATAGCGGCTTGAACCAGGTCGCGGATCGTGCCGTTGGCGTTGTCGCCGGGCAACCACTCATAGACCGACCAGGAAAAGGGATAGCCCTCGGCTGGACGGCCCATCGCCAACGGCACCGGAAGCGCAAGGGGCAGGTGGGGTGCAAGCCTCGGCAGCCACTCCGCCTCCATCGCTGCCTGGCCGGTTGCCCAGCCAATGCGTGGCAGCCGAACGGCCAGCCGGTCGCCGAGCCGATAAATGTCGTGGTCGGTCCCGTAGGAGGCAACCGCGGCGATTTGCAGCGCGGCCCACTGCGGGAACTGCCCCGCCAGCAGGCGCCGCACGAGCGCGACGTCCGTCTCCACCTCGTCGGGATGCATCCTGGTTGCTTTCATAGTGTGTCATTGTGGCTGAGCTTCTTGTCAGCCACAATCCTGTTACAGCAGGGGCGCGGGTATAAGGATTGCTCATCTTCCCCTGATACCGGATGGTCGTTGGAGCGTCCGGCACCATTGGGGGGCACCCCTGCCTCGCCTTCCCGCCCCGTTTCATCCCCACTCAAGGAACAGTCTATGTCCCTCGCGCCAGACCGTCTGGAACAGCAGCTACGCTTCATCATCGAGATGGACAAACTGAAAAGCGTGCTGCGCCAGACGCGACTGATTCACGAGGCGCGCCGCGAAAACAGCGCCGAGCACTCGTGGCACCTCGCCATGATGGCCCTGGTACTGGCTGAGTATGCGCCCGATGGCACCGATGCCCTGCACGCCCTCCAGTTGCTGCTCGTGCATGATGTGGTCGAGATTGAGGCGGGCGACACCTTTTGCTATGATCCCGATGCCTCGTTGAGCAAGGAGGAGCGCGAGCGCGCCGCCGCCGACCATCTGTTCGGCCTGCTGCCCCCCGATCAGGCCGCCGACTTTCGTCTGCTGTGGGAGGAATTCGAGGCGGGCCAGACAGCGGAGGCACGCTTCGCCAACGCCCTGGATCGCCTGCAGCCGCTGCTGCACAATTTTCACACAGAAGGGGGCACCTGGCGCCTCCACGGCATCCGCCGCGCCCAGGTCGAGGGGCGCATGGCGCCGATTCAGCAGGGCGCGCCCGCCCTCTGGCCCCACGTCCTGCACCTCCTTCAGGAAGCCGTTGCAGCAGGGTATATCACAACAGACGACCACGATTAAAAAGGCTATAGGAGCAGTAGATGACCCATAGGGATGAAACGATAGTAGATGTAGCCGTCGTGGGTGCCGGGCCTGCAGGGCTGGCGGCGGCGCTGTACACGGCGCGTGCCGGGCTGCAGACGCTGGTCTTCGGGGACCCGTACAAAGGACAGCTTGCACGGGCCGGGATTATCGAGAACTATCTCACCTGGGCCGAGCCGCTGCAGGGGCTGGAACTGGTCGAGCGAATGGTGGCCCACGTGGAAAAATGGGGCGCGCGCCTGGACGACCGCATGATTCGGCAGGTCATTCGCACCGACAACTGCTTTCAACTGCTCACCGTGGATGCTGAGGCTGTCTGCGCGCACGCCATCATCATCGCCACAGGTACCCAGTACCGAAAGCTTGGCGTGGCAGGCGAGGAGGAATATTACACGCGGGGGGTCGGATATTGCACCATCTGCGACGGCCCGCTGTACCGCAGCCAGCCCGTTGCCGTGGTGGGGCATGGCAACGAGGCGGCGCTGGCCGCCCTGCGCATGGGCGAGTTGGCGTCCCGCGTTTACGCAGTCGGCAACCGCGCCCGCCTGGGCGCGGACCCCTCCTTGATGGACCGCCTGGCGGAGGCACCCAACATCACCATCTTCGAGGGCGTGAAGCCCGTGGAAATCGTCGGGGACGGCGAGAAGGTGACGGGGCTGCGCTTTCGCCCGGTGCGCGGCGATGTCGCTGACGAGCAGTTGGAGGTGAGCGGGGTCTTCATCGAGGTGGGGACATTGCCCGCCACGGCCCTGGCGGCTGACCTGGAATTGGAGATGGAGGGCCAATTTATCAAGGTGGACCGCGAGCAGCGTACCAACGTGCCGGGGGTCTACGCGGCGGGCGATCTGACAGGGGGCCAGGCCAAGCAGGCCAGCGTCAGCGTGGGGGACGGCACCAAAGCGGCGATAGCCGCCATAGACTTTATCAAGAGCCTGGGGCTGAGCGCGGAAAAGTCAAAGATCAGCAGCGTTCAGTGGGGCGAGGCGCGCCAGACTACCCCTCCCGCCCCTGCCCCCGAAGCGGCCCCCGCCCCCGAGCGCGGCGACGGGCTGCACGCCTACCTTGCAGCCGATCCGGCCTTTCAGCGCGTGTACGAGCGCTATCAACCGGACGAGGCGCTGGTGGATCAAATTCGCAAGCTTCAGCCGAAGGCGCGCGTGCTCATCGTCAGCGCCACCTGGTGCCCGGACTGCCGTCGCAACGTGCCTCGATGGGCAAAGATCAGCGATGCGCTACCGGGCTGGCACAATGAGGTGCACCCACGCGAGGACGAGGCCCTGGCCAAAAAGTTGGGCATCCGCGCCATCCCCACCTTTATCCTCTATGACCCCGAGTCGGACGAGGAGCTAGGCCGCATCGTCGAGAACCCCGTGCTCGGGTCGTTGGAGGCCGATATCCTGAACATTCTCCGGGGCAGGCGGGCGCGATGAGCCACCCCTCCCCTAGCGTTCCCTCCCATCATGCTTGATTTCACCACGCACGGCACGCCAGACAGGCCCGCGCTCCTCCTGCTCCACGCAGGGGGGATGACGCGCGGCGAGTGGGACCCCTTTCTGGAAACATGGTCCCGCCACTTTTATCTGATCGCGCCCTCCGCCCTGGGCCATGGCGCGAGCCCGTCGGCCCCCTCCCTGTCCATCAGCGCCATGGCCAACGAAGTGCTGGCGCTGCTCGACCATCTGGGCATCGCCAAAGCGCACGTGCTCGGCTCCTCCATGGGGGGGGCCACCGCCATCTGGCTCGCCCTCACCACGCCGGAGCGCTTGGATCGGCTGGTCATCTTCCGCACCAGCTACCGCACCAGCCCCGTCGTGCACGAGGGGGTGCTCCGCATGGCGCAGCCGGAAACGTGGCGGCAGTGGCGGCTAGATCGTTGGATGAGCGAGCAGCACGAGCCGCAGGGGGGGCCGGACGCCTGGGTCGGCGTGACGGAGAAGGTAGCCGCCGCCTTTGACCCCGCCCACAGCGAGCACGCCCACGACCTGGGCGACCTGGCAACCATCGCTGCCCCGACGCTCATCATTGCCGGGGATCGCGATCCGGTGGTGCCCCTGGAGGATGCCCTGGCGATGTACCGCACCCTCCCCCAGGCTGCGCTGTGGGTGCTGCCCAACGCCACCCACTTCATGGGCACGGAGGGCTGGCGGCGCGAGGCGTTCGAGCAAGAGATCGTGCGCTTTCTGAGGCGACAGTGAGACCCTTCTTGCTGTTTCTGCTCCTGTTGGTCGGTTGCCAGACAGCCAGTGCCCCGCCGCCCAATGCCGCGGAAGCCGACGCGCTACCCATGCTGTTCGATCCGGTGCCGCTCGATCCGACCACGCTGCCGATGAGCCTGATCGTTGTGACCCAGGTGCACGGGGAAACCGTGGATAACCCCACCATCGGGCACTTTCGAGTGGAGCAGGAGCTACTTGATACGATCGAGGCCTACGATGATGAGATGGAGCGGCTTGGCTGGAAACTGGTGGATGTGCTGCAATTTGGGGATGGCGGCTTTCTGCGCCGCTACTACCGTCAGGAACAACGGGCCATCCTCGCCTTTGAGCCGGAAGAGGGCGGCACGCAATTGATGCTCATGCAGGGGCAGGTGCGCTAGGCGGGCAAACAAAAAGAGCGACCTTGACAGGTCGCTACGCTTTTGCGGGGGCGGCTCACTCGCTCTGCAGGCGGGCCAGCCATCCTTCCAGCGAGGCCTCATCGAGCGGGCCCAGGTGCATGCCCAGGATCGTCCCCTCGCGGCTGATGAAAAAGGTTTCGGGCACGCCCTTGATATTGAACTGGTTGGCGATGCGCCCCCCCAAATCTGGTCCGTTGGTGTAGGTGATCCCGTACTGTTCCAGATAGGCGAGGGCCTTCGCCTCGGTGTCGATGTGGTCCACCCCCAGGAAGACGATGTCCCCTGCGTAGCGCTCGTGCGTCGCCTGGAGCAGGCGCATCTCTTTGTCGCACTCCCGGCACCAGGAGGCCCAGAAGTTGATGATCACGGGCTTGCCTTGTAGGTCGGCTATGGAGAGCGACTCCCCCTCGAACGTTTGCAAGGTAAAGGCCGGCACTGGCCCATTCACCACCTGCGTGCGGTCGCTCGCCCACAGGCCGTATGCCAGCAGCCCCAGCACCAGCAGGGCCAGCAGCAGGACGGGCAGCACCCACCAGGGGCGTTCCGGGCGGGCGAGTAGGGGTTGTTCCAGGGGGTGCGTGGTCATCCTTCTTCCAATCGGCGCAATTCGCGTTCCAGGCGCGCCTCCCACTCATCCGGGGGGGCAGGGGCGAGGGCTGGGCTGGGGACGGCACGGGGGCGGCCCCGCAGCCAGGCCCCCAATCCCACAGCCGCAAGCAGCAGGGCCAGAAATGGCATGATCCAGGCGGTCAGATCAAAGCCGCGGGTGGAGGGCTTGCCCAGCACCTGCTGGCCGTACTGCTCCACAAAGAAAGCCTGGATCTGCTCCGGGCTCTCGCCCGCCGCCAGTTTGTCAGCGATGATGGCGCGCATGTCCACGCACACTTCCAGCTCACAGACATCCACCGTCAGGCCGGAGCAAAGCGGGCAGTACAACTCTTCCGCCACATCGCTGACAGTCGGTGCGCCTTGCGGGCCCTGCGCCCGCGCCGTCCCCTGCGCAAGGGGCAGCAGGCACAACAGGCCGAGCAGCAGGGCAAGCAGGTGTGAGGCTTTCATGGCCAGGATTATAGGCTGGCCGTAGCGACTGTCAAAGGGATAGGAAACCCTCATGGAAGAGTTACTCTTCATCAAATTAGGCGGATCACTTATCACGGAAAAGCGGGGGCGCTTTCAGGCGCGTGCCGAGACGCTCCAGCGGCTCGCCGGGGAAATCGCGCGCGCGCGCGCCGCCAACCCGGCCCTACAAATCGTGCTGGGGCATGGCAGCGGCTCGTTCGGCCATGTGGCCGCACGCGAGAGCGGCTACGACCCCAGCGTTGGCCATCCCTCGACGCTGGCCCTGGCGCAGGTGGGCGCGGCGGCCGCCGCGCTGA
Organism: uncultured Chloroflexia bacterium; assembly: GCA_963721895.1. Lineage (GTDB taxonomy): Bacteria > Chloroflexota > Anaerolineae > Ardenticatenales > Ardenticatenaceae > CAVRLZ01. The sequence continues at coordinate 105,046 of CAVRLZ010000006.1, forward strand.
ACCAGCAGGTGCGGGACGCCCTGCTGGCGGCGGGGGTGCCCGCGCTCTCGCTGCCCCCCAGTGCCTCCGCCGTGCTGCACGAGGGGCAGCTCCGCGAGATGGCGGTGGAACCCTTCACGCGGCTGCTGGCGATGGGCGGGGTGCCGCTCACCTTTGGCGATGTGGTGCTGCGCTCGGAGGGCGGCGGGGGCATCGCCAGCACAGAAGCCGTCTTCAACTTTCTGGCCCCCCTCCTTCGCCCGAAGCGGCTGCTGCTCCTGGGCATCGTCGAGGGGGTTCTGGCGCACGCGCCCGTCGCGCAGGCGCCTGCGCCGCCCCTGCTGCGGGAAATCACGCAACAGCGCTGGCAAACAGTGCGGGAAGGGCTGGGCGGCTCGCACGGGACCGACGTGACAGGGGGGATGCGAAACAAAGTCGAGGAGGTGCTGGCGCTCCTCCAGCGGCTCCCCTCGCTCCAGGCGCGCATCGTCAGCGGCGAGGAGGAAGGGCTGCTCGAGCGCCTCCTCCTCGACCCCACCCTGGAAGCCGGGACGCTGCTGCACGCGGGCTGAGCCAGACAAGGTCCTCCCGCGTTTGGTCTACCCCCTCAGGAAGAGTATAATTTTTGTCTTCTCTGTTAATCGTTAAGGAAACTGCTGGCAGATCCAGCAGGAGCAAGGCATGTCAGACATTCTTGCGTCGCTCAGTTCGGGCGCCGTCACCCTTATCTCCTTCGTGCTGATCTTGGGGCTACTCGTATTCGTCCACGAGCTTGGCCACTTCGCGGTTGCCAAGTGGGCAGGCATCCGCGTTGATGAGTTTGGCTTCGGCTTCCCGCCGCGTGCTATCACCCTTTTTCGCCGCGGCGAGACCGAGTACACGATCAACTGGTTGCCGCTTGGCGGCTTCGTGCGCATGCAGGGCGAGAACGGGGAAGACGACGACGATCCACGTAGCTTTGCCTCGAAAAGCAAACTGTGGCGCGTGGGGGTGCTGGCTGCAGGCTCCTTCATGAACCTGATATTGCCAGTCCTCCTCTTCGCTTTGATGGCCCTGGCCGTGGGCGTGCCGGAAGGGCGAGCGACGGGCCGAATCGAAGTGGTGGATGTTGTGGCTGATTCCCCCGCCTCTCAGGCCACCCCGCTTGCGGCGGGGGTCGAACCCGGCCTCCGGGCAGGGGACGAGATTTTGGCGGTGAGCGGGCAACGCTTCAACGTGGCCCAGATGCAGGGGCACCTGCAAAAGTTTGAAGAGCAGGATGTGGTTCTCACCATCGAGCGCGGCGACGAGACGTTGGAGTTCACGGTTCAGCCCAGCCGCTTTGATGGCGAGATTCCCCGAATCGGCGTTCAAATCGCCGACCAACGCGAGTTGGTACGCTACAACCCTCTGCAGGCTCTGCTTTTCGGCTTTCGCCAGACGCGCGCCCTGGTCGTGGCAGTCGTTGGGGGCTTTGGGGAGCTGTTCGGCGGCCTGTTCGCGGGCACGTCCGAGGCGGTGCCCGTCGCCGGGCCCATCGGCATCATGCAGGTGACCGGGGAGGTAGCGCAGACGGGGCGGATCGAGTACATCCTCTCCTTCATGTCCCTGCTGTCCGTGAATCTCGCCATCTTCAACCTCCTCCCCATCCCTGGGCTGGACGGGGGTCGCCTCTTCTTCGTGCTGATCGAGGCGCTACGGGGCCAGCGGATCAGCGCCGAGCGCGAGGGGCTGGTTCACCTGCTCGGCATCATGCTGCTGCTGGGGCTGATGGTGTTCGTCAGCGTCATTGATGTTCAGCGCCTGCTAGAGGGCGTGTCCGTCCTTCAGTGATTTGACAAGCGCTCCATCTCGCGTATAATGCTGACCATCAAGCAGGCGTGGGGGCGTGGTGTAGCGGTTAACATGTCGGCCTGTCAAGCCGGAGATCGCGGGTTCGAATCCCGTCGCTCCCGCCACGAAAGAAGATCGGGAAAGCCCTGGAGCCACTCCAGGGCTTTTTCTTTATTTGCCTCCTGCGAACAAGTCCTCTATCCCGAAACTTGACGCGCCGCCACATTCTGCGACACTACATCCTCGCTTGCATCCATCGGATGCCGTTGCGCCCTATAAGGAGCGTTGCTCATGGCTTTCTTCGACGAGTTGTCATCCCCCCTCCCCCTTCGTGAATCCGCTGCCAACGCTCCAAGCGTCGCCCTTCCCCACACCGCGCCTCGCACCTATGCCGATTTGAAGCGTCAGGTCAAGGCGCAGGGGCTTCTGGACAAGCAGCCGCTGTATTATGCCATCCGCGTCAGCGTCAACCTGGCTTTGTATGCCTTCAGCGTCGCGTTCCTCTTCCTGGCCGATGGGTTCTGGCTACAACTGCTGGTGGGCGCGCCGCTTCTGGCCTTTGCCTATGCACAGGTGGCCTTCGTGGCACACAATTCCGGGCATCGCCAGGTAGGGCTCGCCGCCTGGCAGGATGAGCTGATCACGATTTCCCACTTCGGGCTGCTGCTGGGCACCAGCGCCAGCTGGTGGGTGGACAAACACAACGAGCACCACGGCAGCCCCAACGTGCTCGACACGGACCCGGACATTGATTTTCCGGTGGTGGCTTTTACCGAGGAGCAGGCGCTCAGCAAGCGTGGCCTGGCCCGCTTCATGGTCACCTACCAGGCTTACTTTTTCTGCTTCCTGGTGACGCTCGTGCCGTTCAACATGCGCTTTCACAGCGTCCGCAAGCTCCTGAGCGGCACCGCCAGGCATGCGTGGCTGGAGGCGCTCCTGATGGCAGCTCACGTTTTCTGGTACATCGGCGTGCTGCTGCTGACGATGGGGCCCTGGCAGGCCCTGCTCTTCGCCGGGTTGCACCACGCCCTGGTGGGGCTCTACATGGCCTTCGTCTTCGCAGTGAACCACAAGGGAATGCCCGTGCTGGAAAAGGAGCACCAACTGGACTTTTTGCGCCTACAGGTGCTCACCTCCCGCAACGTCAAAGCGCACCCGCTCACTGATTTCCTGTACGGCGGCCTGAACTATCAGATCGAGCATCACCTCTTCCCCACGATGCCGCAAAACAAGCTGCGGGCCGGGCAGCAGTTGGTGCGCGCCTACTGTGAGGCTCAAGGAATCCCCTACCACGAGACGGGCTTCGTGCAGGCGCAGCGGGAAGTGCTGCAGCACCTGCATCGCGTCAGCGCGCCCCTTCGTGCGCCGCGACAGGCCTGATTCCCCCAGGCGGGGCTCTCCGATAGGGTAGCCCCGCCCGTTGATCGTCCTCCCTATTCTCCACCGTTCAGGTGGCCCCAAAGGAATCAGGCGATGGCTCTCCCCCGCCGCCGTCCGCGCGCCGCCCCCACCTCGGGGGCGGCAGCCTTGCTCCTGATGCTGATCGTCCTGTCGAACCTGCTGCTGGCTCCTCCCCTGGGGGCTGGTAGCGAAGCAAATTCGTCGGCCCCCTCGTTCCTCACCTTCGAGAGCGGGCCGGTGCGCCCCCTTGCCCTCACCCCCGATGGCGCCTTTCTGATTGCCACCAATACACCGGATGGCCGCGTGGAAGTGTTCCGGGTGCTCGCCTCAGGCGCGCTGCGCCACGTGCGCTCCATCCCTGTCGGGATGGAGCCGGTGGCTGTGGCCGCGCGCGACAGCAACGAGATATGGGTGGTCAACCATCTGTCCGATAGCGTGAGTGTCGTGGATCTCCGTAAGGGGCGCGTCGTGCGAACCCTGCTGGTGGGCGATGAGCCGCGTGACATTGTCTTTGCGGGTGCGGACGGGCAACGCGCTTTTGTCACCACCGCGCACCGTGGGCAGCACCGCACCCATGCCTCCCTCGCTGGGGTGCCCGGCGCGGGCGATCCGCAGCTGACCACGCCCGGCATCGGGCGCGCCGACGTGTGGGTCTTTGACGCGGCGCACCCAGGGGAAGCCCTCGGCGGCATCCCCCTGGAAATCCTTACGCTGTTCGGGGACACCCCGCGTGCCCTGGCGGTGACACCGGACGGCACGACGGTTTACGCTGCCATCTTTTACTCCGGCAATCAGAGCACAGTGGTTCACGACGCAGTGGTGTGCGACGGCTTCGACAGCGCCGCGCCGTGCCCGGGCGACGGCGTCACGATGCCGGGCGGGCTGCCGAACGGCCTGATGCCCGGCGGCATCCCGGGGCCATCCACCAACCATGCGGGCGCCCCCGCGCCAGAGGTGGGGCTCCTGGTGCACTACAACAACCAGACGGGCATCTGGGAAGATGAGCTTGAGCGGAACTGGAACAACGCCGTGCGCTTCACCCTCCCCGACCTGGATGTCTTTGCCATAGATGCCGTGACGCTGGATGAACAGGCCACCTATGCCCATGTTGGCACGGTCCTGTTCAACATGGCGGTCAACCCTGCAACGGGGCGCCTGTACGTCACCAACAGCGACGCGCAAAATCAGGTGCGCTTCGAGGGGCAAGGAATCTATGGCGGAAGCAGCGTGCAGGGGGACCTTGCCCGCGCGCGCGTAACGGTGATTGACCCGACAACAGGCAGCGTAGCCCCCCGCCATTTGAACAAGCATATTGACTACAGCCAGCGTCCCGCCCCGCCGGACACGCGCCTGCACAGCCTCGCCACCCCCCTGGGCATGGCTGTTTCTGGCGATGGCCAGACGCTGTACGTCGCCGCCTACGGGTCAGGCAAGGTGGGGGTGTACCCGACCGCCGTGCTGGAAGATGACAGCTTCGACCCCACGCTCCAGAGCGCGCAGCACATTCCGGTATCTGGCGGCGGCCCGGCGGGGCTGCTGCTCGATCAGGAAAGCCGCCTGCTTTATGTCTACACCCGCTTCGACAACGGCCTCTCGGTGGTCAACACGGCGACGGGCAGGGAAGTGAGCCACCAGACCTTCTTCAACCCCGAGCCTGCCGAGGTTCGGCTGGGGCGCCCCTTCCTGTACGATGCCCAGCGCACCTCCTCCAATGGGGAGGCCTCCTGCGCCAGTTGCCATATTTTCGGTGACATGGATGGCCTGGCATGGGAGCTGGGCAACCCTGACGCAGAGGTAGTGACAAGCCCGATCCATGTGAGCCTGGCCGAACACGCCGACCTGCTGCCGTCGCCCGTGAATGGCACCGGCCAGCCGAGCGACTTTCACCCCATGAAGGGGCCGATGACCACGCAGACGCTGCGCGGGATGATTCACGGCGGGGCTATGCACTGGCGCGGCGATCGCTCGACGGGCTTCTTCGGCACCGATGCCAGCGACCCTGAGCTTTCCTTCCACAACTTTATAGTGGCCTTCCCCGACCTGCTGGGGGCCGAGCTAGCGGCCAGTGACCCTATCGTGCAGGCGATGGTGCAACGGTTCGGCGCGTTCGCGCTCCAACTCACGCTGCCCCCCAACCCGGTGCGCAACCTGAACCAGAGCCTGACCCCCTCCCAACTCACAGGGCTGCGCTTCTTTGCGGGCGAGCGACGCGCCGAGGGGAGCGCGGTGGATGTAGGGGACGCGCCGGATGGCTTTACCTGCGAGGGATGCCACGAGCTCGACCCCTCGCTGGGGCACTTTGGCACCGACACCCTCAGCAGTGTGGTGCAGGCCCCTCAGGTCTTCAAGGTGCCGCACCTGCGCAACCTGTATCAGAAAGTGGGGATGTTCAGCGGGGTCGGCACTGCCCTGCCCGCACCGCAGGTGCGTGGGAGCGGCTTCATCCACGATGGCTCAGCCGACACCCTCTTTCGCTTCTTCAACACCGTGGTGTTCGCAGATCTAGGGAACGGAACCGGCTTTGATGGGGGCAGCCCGCAACGCCGTAGCGTGGAAGCCCTGATGCTCGCTTTCGACACCGATCTCGCCCCCGTCGTGGGGCAGCAGGCAACCTTGAGCGCTGGCAATTGGGAGCAGGTTGGCGGACGCATCGAGTTTCTGCTCGCCCGTGCCGAGACGCCCTTCACCTCCAGGATCCTGGGGGGCACCGTGACCGAGTGTGACCTGGTCGCGCAGGGGTCGGTGCCGCAACGCACGATCGGCTGGCTCTACAACGGGACCACCGCTCGCTTCGATCCCGATGCGGAGGGGGCCCGCTCCATCACCCTGGCCGACTTCCGTCGCATGGCCGATGGGCTACGCCTGGACATCACCTTCACCTGCGTGCCCCCCGGCTCTGGTCCGCGCGTTGCCCTGGATCGCGACGCGGACGGCCTCCTCAACGGGGATGACCCCGTCACGTCCCTCTCGCCCGAAAGCCGGATCATGGGGATTCAACGCTAAACGCAGCCTGACGCATCGCCCTGGCCCGCGACTGTCCTTTAAAGGAGGCGGCTTCTATGGTACCCGTGCTGCTGTTCGACGTGAATGAGACGCTTTTGGACCTTCGGGCGCTGGAGCCTGCCTTCGAGCGAGCGTTTGGGGACAAGGCAGCACGGGGGGAATGGTTCGCGCTCCTGTTACGCTCGGCCCTGGCGGCTACCGTGATGGGGTACTATCAGGACTTTGGCGCTATCGGCGGCGCGGCCCTGGAGATGGTCGCGGCGCGACGAGGGGTGACGCTGACGGAAGCGATGCGCGAGGCGATCCTGGGGGGCATGGCGCGGCTGCCAGCCCATCCTGAGGTACCGGAAAGTCTAGCACGCCTCCAGGCGGCAGGCTTTCGCCTGGCCGCGCTGACCAACTCTGCCCAACCGATGGCAGAGGCCCAACTCCGCTACGCCAACCTGGCTGACCGATTCGAGCAAATCCTGTCGGTGGATGCGGTTCAGCGCTTCAAACCTGCCGCCGAGGCCTACACGATGGCGGCGCGGCGGCTGGGGGTGGAGGCGGGCGGCCTGTGCCTGGTGGCGGCGCACGATTGGGACGTGTGGGGCGCCATGCAAGCGGGTTGCAGGGCTGCCTTTGTGGAACGGCCCGGGATGGTGCTTAACCCGCTCGCCGCCCGCCCGGAAATTGTCGGGCAAACGCTGAGCGAGGTAGCGGATCAACTGATTGCCAAAGCGTCCGGTTCTACTCCGCCTCTAGCTTCGGCCCTGCCCTGAGCCCGGCGATATTGATTCCCTCCTGCGCGGCAACGAGGAGGCCCAAGCCCGTGACGAGCAGCCATTGGAGCATGTGGGTGGCTAGCACGAGCGCTGTGGCACGCTCCCCCTGGCCCACCAGGACCCCCCCGATGGTCAGGGCAAGGCGCCCGGCTGCCTCGAAGGTGCCCACGTTGCCCGGCCCGGCAGGGATGAGGATCAGCAGGTTGATCAACGTCAACATCAGGATGGCGGCGCTAAACAGTTCAGCAGCGGGGAGCCGCACATCAAAGGCGATGAGCAAGACAGCGAAACTGAGCCCCTGGCACCCCCACGCCAGCAGCGAGCTTCCACCGATTTCCAGCAGGGCCCGAGGCTGCCGCAGCGCGTGGAGCCCCATCGCAAAGCGCCCCAGCACCCCCACCAGGCGCGTGCGCCACTCATCGGGGATGGGCCACATCAGCCGCGCGGCCATGCGGAGGGTCCACTCTTCCATGAAGAGCAACAACAACAGCCCCAGGAACACCAGCCCGAACAGCACCGAAAGCACCCCCTGAACCATCTGCGCCTGCCCGCTGAGCGGATGCGCCAGCCCCGCGAGCGCCAGCAGGAAGAGGAGGGTCAGCCCATCAAAGACGCGCTCGACCACGAGGGTGCCCAACGCCACTGTTTTGCGCAGGCCAGTCCGCTGGGCCAGCCCCCACATGCGCCACAACTCCCCCGCCCGCGCGGGCAGCACGTTGTTGGCGGCAAACCCAAGCAGCAACACCGGGAAGAGCGTTCGAAACGGTAGGGTACGCTGGGCCGCCGGGCGCAGGATAATCCCCCAACGCCAGGCGCGCAGCGCATAATCTGCCATGATCAACAGCGCGGCGGGCAGCAGCCAGCGATAGTCCGCGCGGCCAAAGGCTACCACGATGTCCCGCCACGCCTGCTCACGTAGCGCAAGCCATAAAAAAAAGAGGCTGACCGCGCCCCCGCTTACTACCAGAATCTGCTTGCGACCCACAGCTACCCCCTACTTGGGCGGTGCACCCTTACCCGACATCCCGCTCGACCCAATTGGTCTGCTCTCGCCCCCATCTCGTCAGGGAGGCGAGGCTGGCCGAGCGACGCCCCCTTTACAACAAAAAATTGCCCACCCTGGCGGGCAACGCGAGCGCAATTGTAGGAGAAGCCTCACAAAAGTCAATCCACCTACTTGGAAATTGGCGCTGGGTGGCCCCAGAATTTGCGATTGAACCCGGTATTCGTATAATGCGTCCGGTGTGTCGAGGGAAACCTCACCGTTACACGTCAAAAATCAAAGGAAAGTCCAACTCCGTTTCAGGGGCCGCGGGCGCAGCATTTGCGCTGATGCCCCATGGTTGTCGTCGTTCCATTCCAAGATGCAACGACTGGCCCTTGATCGCGACAGGGGCTCGGCTGAAGCAGTCGTCAGGCAGCATGAGTCAGTTATCTTATGACTGGCATCGTGAAGAGTGAGCGCAGCGGCTAACCCCCGCATGGCTCCCCAGCCTGCCCCTGCTCGTCCGGGACCCTCAACCCTTATGAGCACTATTACCAACGTACTTATCTCATCTCGATGGGCGGGTGTCCTGCTGCTGCTCTTTCTGAGCGGCTGTGTCACCCTCACCGACCCGATCGAGGAGCCCGCTGTGCTCCTTGCATCCCCTACGGTGACCCCCACCGAGTTTATCCTGGCGCCCACCGCAACGCCGCAGCCCAAGCGTGCTGCACCCTTCGAGGCGCAGCCGGGAGAAGAAGCCTTCGCCGCCCGCGCGACCGCTTCGCCAACCGCGGGCCCCTCCGGCACGCCGCTGCCCACTGCCACCGCCACCCCTGCCCCCATCGTCTACACGGTGGTAGCTGGCGATACACTCAACGTCATCGCCATCAAACATGCGCTGACTATCGAAGCGCTGAAACTGGCCAACAACCTGACCGATGCCGACACGCTGAGCATCGGCCAGCAGTTAATCATCCCTTCTGCGGAGCAGATTGTTCAGGCAGAAGCGGCCAATGGCACCCCTATCCCCACCCCCCACACCGAAAGCGGCCACCTGCTCCACTATGTGCAGGTTGGGGACACCCTGAGTGGCATCGCGGCCGCTTATGATGCGGATCGTCAGGACATCCTGCTTGCCAATGGCTTCCGCCCCGACGTTCAATTGGTGGCGGGCGATGCGGTGATCGTACCGCAGGGGGAGTTTGTGGCCGTGCCAACCGCCACCTTGCCCCCGCCTACCACGGTTCCCACCATCGCTATAGCGATGGCGCCCTCCAGCACCGTCACCACGGCACCCTCCGCCACGGCCAGCGCAACGGCGGCGAGTAACGTGTACACAGTCAAGGCGGGGGATTACGCCAGGGTGGTCGCTAGCAACCATGGGATCACGCTGGAAGCCCTGAAAGCAGCCAACCCGAGCGTGAACATGGAAACGCTCGGTGTTGGTCAGGCATTGGTGATTCCAGCGCCAGGGGGGGCTGAAAGTGCCACGGCTACGGTCACGGTCGAGGGGATCGCGCTCCGCCCTACCTCGACACCCACCCCACCCGCGCCAATTATGACAACCCGCGTGGTGCAGGCGGATGAAACGTTGGCCTCCATCGCCCAGGAATACGCCCTTTCCGAAGAGGCGCTGAAGGCCCAAAACCCAGCTTTGGCGGGCGAGCCTAGCGTGGGGAGCGTCCTGCAGATCCCGCTTGGAACCCCCACCCCAAGCCCATCGCCCACCCCGGCCCCTACCATCACGCCGACCCAAGCCCCCAAGTATCTGGCCCCTATCCCCCTGCTGCCAGCAGATGGCTCCACCTGGGTCCATTGGCCCGACAAGGTGCCGCTGCAACTGGTGTGGACCGCCACGGGCCTGCTTGCCGAGAATGAGTTTTACGTGGTGCGCCTGCGGGCTGTGGCTGAGGATGGGACGGTGCTGTGGACGCATATCCACTGGACCCAGAACCCAAGCTGGCGGTTGGAACGGGAGGTGACTGATGCCGTCACCGATGAGGACCTGCTGAGATGGGATGTGATGGTCATGCGCCGAACCTCCGAAGCGGGCGCCGCGCAGCAAACAGGCGAATCGCTCAGCGACAGGAGCGCGACATTCACCGTCACTTTCATGCGCTCTGAATAGCGGATAGAAAGAGCGGCACGTAGGTGCCGCTCTTTTTTATAGTGGCCGAGCGGGCACCCCTACAGGAACTCGATGGAGGAGGGCGGCGAATGAAGATTCGTACGGTTGGGGTGGTGGGGTGCGGGTTGATGGGCAGCGGAATCGCAGAGCAGGCGGCCCGTAGCGGCTTCCGCGTGACCGTGCGCGAGGTGAACGAGAGCCTGCTGGCAGCCGGACGCGAGCGGGTGAGCCGCTCGTTGGCACGTGGCCTGGAGCGGGGCAAGCTGGAGCAATCCGAGCATGACGCGGCGATGGAGCGCCTTGCCTTCACCACGCAGATCGCCGATCTGGCAACCTGCGACATCGTGATCGAGGCGGCGACCGAGGCGATGGCCATCAAGAAACAGATTTTTGCCGCCCTGGATGACGCACTCCCCGCAAGCACCCTCCTTGCCTCGAACACCTCCAGCCTCTCGATCGCCGAGATTGCTTCAGCCACCCGCCGCCCGGACAAGGTGTTGGGCATCCACTTCTTTAACCCGGTCCCCGTCATGCCGCTGATCGAATTCGTGCGTGGCTTCCAGACCAGCGACGAGACGATGCAGGCGGCGCGTGCGTTTGGCGCGGCGCTCGGCAAGAAAACTGTCGAGTCGTTGGATCGCCCCGGCTTTATAGTCAACCGCTTGCTCATCCCCTATCTGTTGGACGCCATCCGCGTGATGGAAGAGGGCGTGGCAAGCAAGGAGGACATTGACCAGGGGATCCAACTGGGGCTGAACCATCCGATGGGCCCCCTGACACTGGCCGATTTTGTAGGGCTGGACACCCTGCTTTTTATTGCCGACGCGATGTACGACGAGTTGAAGGATGCACGCTATGCCGCCCCTCCCCTGCTGCGCCGGATGGTGACGGCGGGCTACCACGGACGCAAGGCCGGGCGCGGCTTTTACGACTATCGCAAGGGCTAACGCCCGCTTTTCCTTTCAGAGGTCATCATGGCTTTCAATATCAAAGCGGACGTGCTGGAGCGCTTTCTGCGCTACGTGCAGATGGACACCCAGTCGGCGGAAGGAGCGGAAAGCTATCCCTCCACCGCCAAGCAGTTGGCCCTGCTCTCCCTGCTGGCCGAGGAGTTGCGGGCGCTCGGCCTCGAAGACGTACGCCAGGATCAGTATGGGTATGTGATGGCGATCCTGCCGAGCACGCTGCCGGCCAGCCATCCTCACGCTGACAGCGTCCCCACCATCGGCTTTCTGGCCCATGTGGACACCTCACCAGAGGTGAGCGGTGCCAATGTGCGCCCGCAGGTCATCGAGCAGTACGCGGGCGGGGTGCTGTCGCTGCCCGCGGACCCCAGCCAACGGCTGGACCCGGAGGAACTGCCCGCGTTGCAGGCGAGCCTGGGCCACACCCTGGTGACGACGGACGGCACCACCCTGCTGGGCGCCGACGATAAGGCAGGGGCGGCCGAGATCATGACAGCGGTGGCCTACCTGCTGGCTCACCCCGAACTCGAGCACGGCCCTATCGCCATCGGCTTTACGCCGGACGAGGAGGTGGGGCGCGGGACCACCTACTTCGACATCGAGCGCTTTGGCGCTCGCTACGCCTACACCCTCGATGGTTCGGTGGCGGGGGAAATCCAGTACGAGACCTTCTCGGCAGATCAGGCGGTCGTCACCTTTCATGGGCGCAACCAGCACCCCGGCACCTCCAAGGACAAGATGGTGAATGCCGTCAAGCTGGCAGCAGAGTTTTTGACCCGCCTGCCAAAGGATCGGCTTTCGCCAGAAACGACCCAGGGCTACGAAGGGTTTATCCACCCCTACACGATCGAGGGCGGCGTGGAGGAGACGACCATCAAGTTCATCCTCCGCGATTTTAGCGACGAGAAACTGGTAGAGTATCGCGTGATGCTGCAGGGCATCGCAGACGAGATCAAAGCGCAGGACGCTCGGGCCGAGGTGACGCTGACCTTCCACGAGCAGTACCGCAACATGCGGGACGCCCTGCACCGAAGCTTTCACGTGGTGGAGTATGCCGAGGAGGCGATCCGGCGCGCGGGCCTGGAACCGCTTTCCGCCCCCATCCGCGGCGGTACCGACGGATCGCGCCTGACCGCGATGGGGCTGCCGACCCCGAATCTGTTTACCGGTGGCGACAATTACCACTCGCTGCGCGAGTGGGCCAGCGTGGACACGATGGCGCAGGCTGTTCAAACCATCGTGGCGCTCGCTCAGGTGTGGGCGGAGCGCGGCGAGCGGGCATCCGGCTGAGCGCGGGTTATGGCGGTAGGGGGATAGAGGTGTCGAAACCAAACTCGATCCGTTTAGCCACGGTGCCCGACGCCCCCTCGCTGCGCGCGCTGCGGTTAGAAGCCCTGCGGCAGCACCCGGACGCCTTCGGGATGGACGAGGCGACGGAGTTGGCCGCGCCCCTGTCAACGTGGACGGAGCGGCTCGCGCGCAGCGGCGGCGCGGACTCGGCGATCTTTGTAGCGGCGGCAGACGATGACCTGGCAGGGATGGCAGGGATTTACAGGTCAAGCGGGGCGAAGAACGCGCACAACGCCAGCATCTGGGGCATGTACGTGCGCCCCGCCTGTCGCCAGCAGGGGCTCGCCACGCGCCTGCTGGCTGCGTGCGAGGGGTGGGCACGCGAGCAGGGGGTCCTCATCCTCAAGCTCGCTGCGGTGAGCACCAATAGCGCCGCCATCCTGTGCTACGCCCATGCTGGCTTCGTTGTCTACGGCGTGGAGCCGCGCGCCCTCCAGATCGAGGGGCGCTTTTACGATGAACTAATGATGGCCAAGGTACTCTAGCGACCCTCGCGCCTCGTTTCTGCCGATTGGATCAACTGGCCTCGACGCTTTCCGCCGGCCGCCGTTCCCCCGCCATCATCAGCCCCAACTCTTCCGTGGTCACCTCCTCACTGCGCACCGTGCCCATCATCTCGCCGCCAAACAGAACGATGATGCGGTCCGACAGCGCCTTGATCTCGTCCAAATCTTCCGAGATCAGCAGGGTAGCGAGCCCGTCAGCCCGCTGCTGGAGCAATTGGTTGTGGATATACTCCGTAGCACCGATGTCCACGCCGCGGGTCGGCTGGGCGGCGATGAGCAGGCGTGGCTGACGCGCCAACTCGCGTGCCAGCACAACCTTCTGGATGTTGCCGCCTGACAGATTTTTGGCCTTCGTGTCACGGGTAGGGGTCTTGACCTTGAAGCGGCGGATCAGCTCATCGGCGTGCGCTGCAATGTGGTCAAAGTTGAGGAAGATGCCGCGGCTGTAGGGCGGGCGATGATAATCTTGAAGGATCAGGTTGTCGGCCACGCCAAACTCCTTGATGACGCCATCCCGCATCCGCTCTTCTGGCACGTAGGCAAGGCCCACCTCATAGCGGCGGGCGGGCGGCAAGGCTGTCACATCCTTCCCTTCCAGCGTGATGCGTCCCGATGCAACGGGGTGCAGGCCAGCAATCGCGCGCGCCAGTTCATGTTGGCCGTTGCCGGACACCCCCGCGATCCCCACAATCTCGCCGCTACGCACGCGGAAGCTAACCTCGTTCAGCACCACCTGCCCATCCTCGTTGAGGGCGCGAACCTGATGTAGCTCTAGCCGGCTCTCGCCTGGCTGGCTTGCGGGGCGCACCCTGTCCAGCAACACCTCTCGCCCCACCATCATCTGCGCAGGTCTGCCCTGGTCACCTCAGAGATGAGCGCGCTGCCAACCAGTTGCCCGTCGCGCAGGACCGACACGCGGTCGGCGAGGGCAAAGATTTCGTCCAGTTTGTGCGAGATGAAGATGAGGGCGTGACCATCCGCTGCCATCTGGCGGAAGATGGCGAAGAGGTCTTCCACCTCTTGCGGGGTCAGCACCGCTGTGGGCTCGTCCAGCACCAGCAGGGCCGCCCCACGGTACAGCGCCTTCACGATCTCCACTCGCTGCTGCTGCCCCACTGCCAGTTTTGAAACCTGTATCGCCGGATCAACCTGCAGCCCATAGTGCCTTGCGAGCTCGCGGACGCGCGCCGAGACGCTGTCCAAATCCAGGCGGGGCGCGCGGGCGGAAGGCATGCCCAGTGCTATGTTTTCGGCTACCGTCAGGGTATCCACCAGCATGAAATGCTGATGGATCATGCCGATGCCGTAGCGCATGGCGTCGGCGGGTGACTGCAACTGGATCGGCAGACCGTTCAGCAGGATCGTGCCTGCATCGGGCTGATACAGGCCGTAGAGAATCTTCATCAGGGTGCTTTTGCCCGCCCCATTTTCCCCCAGCAAGGCGTGCACCTCGCCCGCACGAACATCGAAGGTAATGCGGTCGTTGGCCAGCACGCCGGGGAAGCGCTTGACGATCCCGCGCATTTCCAGCGATTCGATGCGCGGAAGTCCGGAGGGTAGAAGGGGGCTGCTCTCGCTCATCGGTTCCTCAGGCGGGTGGGGTGGCGCTGTGCCAGGTGGTCCGCAACTGACTCTCGGCCAGCAGCCTACCGTTGCGGATGACATAGCGGCGCGTGGGTTGGCGCCGTAGCGCTTCCACAGCGCTCGTGGCGTCCAGCACAATCAGGTTTGCCTCGGCACCAACGCGGATCCCGTAGCCTTCCTTGCGCCACAGGCGGGCCGCGTGGTAGCGTGGCATGTCGAAGGCAGCCTGGATCTCATCCGGCGCACCCAGATGGGCAGCATGCGCGGTGATGAGGGCAACTTCGAGCGGATCCATCTTTCCGAAGGGGTAGAACATGTTTTGCACATCATCCTGCCCGCAAACCACGTTCCCGCCCGTCTCTGGACCCCTACCTCGAGCGGCTCCCTCGTCGAATCCGAAACACCGTTGCGTATGACGAGGTCCATCTGGCTCCATCTTTAGGCATAAGGACAACGGAATGATGGGGGCGCATGGACACCGTGCGCCCCCTGTCAACGCTAGTTACGCGGCTCGGCTACGACCTCGATGCTACCCTCAATGATGCCCTGCTCGGCGGCCTGCGCGGCTTCAACCGCTTCGGCGGGCAGGCTCTCATCGTAGACCATGGTTTGCCCACCGTTCGCCAGCGTGAGTTGGAAGACCTCGCCCCCCAACTCACCAGCCTGATGGGAGGTAATGATCTCGAGTAGGGTGGGCTCCCAATCGTACAGGACCGTGGCGACCACGATGTCTGGCCCCGCCGGACTCTGATCAGCCTGGATGCCGAGCCAGGGCACGCCCGCCTCCGCCGCCACGCCGATTGCCCCCACCACCTGCTGCGCTGAGCCAGTCAGCACATCCGCGCCAGCCTGCAGGTGGGTGTTGGCCGCCTCCGCCGCCAGTGCCGTATCGCCAAAGGAGCCGGTGAATGAGATATTGACCTCGGCCTCCTCACCGGAGTCGCGCACCCCAGCCACGAAGCCATCTACGTGCAGCTTGGCATCCCCGGCATCCACCGGGCCCACCAGCCCGATGATACCCGATTCGGTCAGATGGGCAGCCAGGATGCCGCTGACGTAGCCGCCCTGCTCCGCCCGGGGCTCATAGGCGAAGACGTTGGTGACGCCCTGCGATTCGCCCGTGTCGGTTGCCGTGCCCCAGACAAAGCTGGTTTCGGGGTAGTCGGGCGTGCGCCGATTCACAAAATAATCTGTGGTCACCACCAGCAGCACCACCAGGCCGAGAATGGCCAGAATAAGCACCTGAGGAATCTGGGTGGCGCGCTGCATCTTGTCGCCGCCGACGAGCAAGCCGCCGAAGAGGATCGAGGCGGGGATGATGCCCAGCGGATGCAGCTTGCCAAAGAGCGCGGCGACGATGCCGGAAAATCCGTACCCTGCGGATACCGCCGCCGGCTCAAACATGCGATGGTGCAGCCCCAGGATTTCCACAGCCCCTGCCAGGCCAGCAAACATGCCGCTCAAGGTCATCGAGAGAACTATCGTTTGCGGCACATCCATCCCCGCATAACGAGCCGCATGGGGGTTCAACCCGACCGCGCGAATGCGGTACCCGATGGTGGTGCGCCACAGGAGCGTGTACACCAGCACCGCCATCAGAACCGCGAACAACAGGCCGCTGTGGAGGCGAGAGGGCTCCACCAGCACCCCGTAGAGTTGGGCCATGTAGCCGCAGTCGCTCAAACAGGGGCGTTCGCATAAAAGCCAGCCCTCCTCAGGGTCACCTTCTTGGGTGGAACGGGTATAACACGACGCTCAGGCCGGGTGCGCTTGGGCCGTACGTAGCCCGCCACAGGCACGTGCCCCGCACCTTCTGGGTGCGGCAAAACAAGCGAACGGGACGGAGTGGGGCGGCAGGTGAAAGGGCGTGGGGCAAAGCTAGAGGGGGAACCTCTGTCACCCCTGCTGCCCTAAAGCAGTCTCAGCGCCGCTTGCGCCGGCAGGAGCGTTCAGTGATCCATGATGTGCGGTGACGCTCGCCAGGGCGAGTGGCGACTGTCACGCTATCCAAAATCTGACGGCTGGGATAACGCCATGCAGGTCGCTATGGCCGACAGACGCTTCTATCATGCCGTAGAGTTTCGAACTCTGCAACTTGCGTTCACGCGCAGACGGGCTAGGATACGCCTTCTATCTATCCTCCCGGCCCTGACAGGCAAGCACCATGACCCGCCAACACGATTTTCGCCCGTACCTGGATTTTGCCACCGATGCCGCATGGCAGGCCGGGCGGCTGACCTTGCAATACTTCCAGGCAGCCTTTGATGTGGAATGGAAGGGCGACGAATCGCCCGTCACCGTGGCGGATCGCGGGGCAGAGCAGTTGCTGCGCCGCCTGATCGAGGAGCGATTCCCGGACCACGCCATCGTTGGCGAGGAATTTGGCGACGACCATCGCCAGGATGCCTCCTTTCGTTGGATTCTGGACCCGATTGACGGCACACGCTCCTTCGTGCGGGGCGTGCCGCTCTACGCCGTGCTGGTCGGGCTGGAGGTGGAGGGGGAGATGGTGGTCGGGGTGGCAAACTTTCCTGCGTTGAATGAGATGGTGGCCGCCGCGCGTGGGGAGGGCTGCCGCTGGAACGGACGGGCGTGCCGCGTCTCGTCGGTCAATCGCCTGGCCGATGCCTTGCTTTGCTTTACCGATGAGCCTAACTTTGCCAGGCATGGCAAGGCCGAGCCCTGGCAACGCTTGGCGGGCGCGGCGCACACGGTGCGTGGCTGGAGCGATGCCTACGGCCACGCGCTCGTCGCCACGGGCCGCGCGGAGGCGATGTTCGACCCCATCATGAGCGTCTGGGATTGCGCGGCCCTGCTTCCTATCTTGCAGGAGGCAGGCGGCACCTTTACCGATTGGCAGGGAACCCCCACCGTCTACGGGGGCGAGGCCATCTCCACCAATGGCCACCTGCTCCCGGAAATCCTTGCATCCGCCCGGAACCAGGGCCAACCCTGAGCCTTGCCCTTCGGTAGCTCCAGGGAGGCGGTCACCTGGATGGCACTTTGCGCAGCACCCTGCAACGGGAAGCTGATGAACCGACACACCCTGAGGAACAATCTCATCGCATCAGAACAGACTTCTACCCATGCGATGACGAGCCCCCTATCATGATCCAGAATGAGCTATCAGAGATAATCCAACGAGCCGTCAGCGCCGCGCAGGCCGCTGGGCTGCTGCCATCGTTTGAGTGGGATGGCGAGGTGACGATCGAGCGGCCGCGCAACGCGGAGCATGGCGATTTTGCCACCCCCATTGCCATGAAACTGGCAAAGCCCGCGCGCCGCTCCCCCCGCGAGGTGGCCCAGGCGATTGCGGCGCACCTGGAAACAGGCGAGTTGCTGGCTGCGGCAGACATCGCCGGGCCCGGCTTCATCAACCTGCGCCTGAACCCGCACTGGCTGGCCGAACAGGTCAACTTGATCCTCCAACAAGGGCATGCCTTTGCTGACCTGGCGCTGGGGCAGGGGATCCGAACGCAGGTGGAGTTTGTGTCCGCCAACCCGACAGGCCCCTTAACCGTGGGGCACGCGCGCAACGCCGTCCTGGGCGACACCCTGGCCACCCTGCTCCAGGCTGCCGGCTACGAGGTCACGCGCGAATACTACTTCAACAATGCTGGCCTCCAGATGGAGTCCCTCGGCGAGACGCTCCAGATTCGATATCGGGAAC
Organism: uncultured Chloroflexia bacterium; assembly: GCA_963721895.1. GTDB lineage: Bacteria > Chloroflexota > Anaerolineae > Ardenticatenales > Ardenticatenaceae > CAVRLZ01. The sequence goes on from CAVRLZ010000006.1 coordinate 123,193, forward strand.
TGCTGGGCGAACCCAGTGCCTCGCTGGTCGAGGGGCGCCACTATCAGGGCGAGTACATGCACTGGATCGCCGCGGCGCTTTATGCCATGCAGGGCGATGGGTGGCGGGACAAGCCGGTGAGTGCCTTCAAAGAGGTGGCGGTGGAGGCCATCTTCGCCGATATCCGGAGCACGCTGCAAAAGCTTGGCATCCAGTTCGATGTCTACTTCAATGAGGACAGCCTGTATGGGGCGGGCGAGGTCGAGGCGGTGATCGAGGGGCTGAAAGAGCGAGGTTGGCTTTACTTCCACGAGGGGGCCTGGTGGTTCAAGGCCACCGAGTTCGGCAAGGAGAAGGATCGCGTCTTTGTTCGCTCCAACGGGGTGCCCACCTATCGCGTGCCTGACATCGCCTACCATCGCAACAAGTTGCGCCGCTTCGACCGCATCGTGGACATTTTCGGCGCCGACCACAAGGATGCCGCGCCGGATGTGATGGACGCGCTCTCGGCGCTAGGGGAGGAAACGAGCGGCATCGGGGTGCTGATTCACCAGTTCACCACGCTGATCCGCGATGGCGAGGAGGTGAAGATGAGTACCCGCCGCGCCACCTACGTGACGCTCGATGAGCTGATCGAGGAGGTAGGGGCCGATGCGGTGCGCTTCTTCATGCTGGCTTACGCCCCCACCTCGCAGATGACCTTCGACATCAACCAGGCAAAATCGAAGAAAGAAAACGAGAACCCGGTCATCTACATCCAGTATGCCCATGCCCGTGCCTGTGGCATCCTCGATCGCGAGGCCCCTCGGCGCGGCATCGTCTATGATGCGGACGCAGACACGCGCCCCCTGACCCATGAGGCCGAGCGCGCCCTGATCAACGAGATGCTGCGCCTGCGCGAGGTCATCGCCGAGGTAGCGCGCACGTTGGAGCCGCACCGGATCACCTACTACGCCCGCGAGCTCGCCTCTGCGTTCAACAACTTTTACGACAAGTGCCCCGTGCTGCGTACCGATGTGCCCGCCGACGTGCAGCAGGCCCGTCTAAAGCTGACAGCCGCCGCGCGCCTGGCGCTGGCGCGCACCCTGGCGCTGATGAGCATGAGCGCGCCCGAGGAGATCAAGGCAGAAGGCAGCGAGTAAGCCCAGAAAGAGGAGCCATGCGCCAGTACGATCCAAGAATCGCCCAGTTTTTAGAAGAGATAGCCAGCACGCCGACCGGCTGGCCGCTGATTGACTGGGTGCGGCTGCACTGGCCGCGCATCCAATTTGGCGAGCCGCCGCCCGGCCTGGGGGCTTTCTGCTACCCCTGGCCCTTCGCTAGCATCCTCATCAAGGATGCGTGGGGCGACGAGTGGAAGCGGGAAACCATAGCGCATGAGCTCGCCCACATGATTCGGTGGCGCGGCCATCTGGTGGCATCGCTCGAGCAGGAGTACGACGCCTATCTCACTGCCGCCAGGGTGCGCTGCGAGTTCAACGGGTGGGACTGGCGCGCGCCGGACGAATTATCGGTGAGGCACTATCCCCTCTTCTTCGGCCCCGGTGCCAGCAAAACAGAGTTCAAGCAGCAATTGCCGCGGAAAGCACCCTTCTACGGGGTGCTCCCCTGGGAGCAGCCCTACAGCCCCGTACCGATTCTGACAGCTATGGCCCAGCAAGGATGGTATGGGCTCCGCATGTCCCTGGGTGGCTTCCGCAAGCGGATCGGGCCCAAGCAGGAGAAGAAAAGGCGTATAGCCAACTGCTTTCATCCAATAAAGAAGCCCGTCCGGAATCCGGACGGGCTTCTTTGATAGGGTGCGAGTCGTTCTTACTCTTGCGGCCCAAAGAACAAATCCCACCACTGTTCCCAATACGGTGGCTCCAAAATCTCCCCCTGACGGAAGACGGGGTCAAAGTCCCGCACGTCGTCCTCCATCTCCGGCGGGAGCACCAGGACCAACGGGCGCTCGTCCGGCGCGTACAACCCCATCTCGTGCGCCAACTGGCGCTGGTAGGTGTCGGAGGCCACGTGTTCTTTTTGGGCGAGCAGGCGATTTTCCTCTTCCTGCTCCAGGGCAATCACCGCCTCCAGTTCCGCCTTGTCCGCGCTCAGTCGGTAGTTTTCGAGCATCGTCCTGGCGAAGTTTGCTAGCGCGATGATCAGAATCGTCACCAGAACGAGGGTGACAAACTGCATGACAGGCAATTGCCAGCGTTGTTGTTCTTTTGCGGCCACAGTCTTCCTCCCTACTCTACCATCCAACCCGCTTCGATGATAGCGACGGCATGACGAAGTGTCAACGTTTGCGAAAGCAGGGCTTGGCATGAGGGTTGCAGGATGGGCGCACACGCTTCAAATGCTGACCAGCGATGCTCGGCGGAGACTGTCAATGCCAAACCCATCCAAAGACCCACAAAACAACGTGCCGGACTCGTGCCCTGTGGCACTGCTCCTGATTGATGTAATCAACGATCTCGAGTTCGAGGACTCCGAGAAGTTGGCGCGCTACGCCCTGCCCATGGCGGCGAGGGTGGCGGCCCTGAAGCGACGGGCCAAAGCAGCAGGGATTCCAGCCATCTATGTGAATGACAACTTTGGGCGCTGGCAATCCGATTTTCGCAGGTTGGTGCGCTCGTGCCTGGAACAGGAGGTTCGGGGGCGACCGATGGTCCAGCAGCTCCAGCCGGAGCCAGACGACTACTTCGTGCTCAAGCCGAAAAATTCCGGCTTCTACCTGACACCGCTGGAAATGCTGCTGGCGTACCTGGGGGCGCAGACCCTCATCCTCACGGGAATGGCGGGCAACATCTGCGTCTACCTCACGGCCGCCGATGCCAACATGCGACACTTCAGCCTCGTGGTGCCGGAAGATTGTGTGGCCTCCAATACAGCAGAAGAAAACAACTTCGCGCTCGAGCAGATGCGCAACGTCATGCACGCCGACACGCGCCCCTCGGCAGAGCTCGACCTGCAAGCCCTGTTGTGCCCGCCGGACGACGACAAACAAAACAGCCCTCCCGTGTAAAACACGAGAGGGCTGTCTACCTCAAGTCGGGGCGACTGGATTCGAACCAGCGACCTCTTGCACCCCATGCAAGCGCGCTACCGAGCTGCGCTACGCCCCGTTTTCGACTGTCAAGACACCTACCACGACAAGGGCGACTGATGGGGTTCGAACCCACGACCTCCTGGGCCACAACCAGGCGTTCTACCACTGAACTACAGCCGCCACGTCACCATTGCCACACCCTCGCGGGCGAGGTGGGACTTGAGGGATTCGAACCCCCAACCAGCCGGGTATGAGCCGGACGCTCTAACCGTTGAGCTAAAGTCCCACAAACACAAGCGTTCCATGGGCGATGAGGGACTCGAACCCCCGGCTTCCTCGGTGTAAGCGAGGCGCTCTAACCAACTGAGCTAACCGCCCTGATTCCTCACAAGGCTAGCGCTAAAGCGAAAGCGGCTCCTTGCGCAGCCACGCTACCTTGTGGAATGGACCCGACAGGACTCGAACCTGCAACATCCACCTTGCAAAGGTGGCGCTCTCCCATTGAGCTACGGGCCCGCAACGACCAACCGAAACCATGACAGGGGTTGGTACCCCCGATTCTGTAACGCCCTGTGGCGCTGTCGTCATCTATCTCTTCGCAGTTGCGAAGGCAGTCCCTCGCTTGGTGGGTATGACCCACCCTCGCGGGTTCCGCTGCGACGGGACCGAACAAACGAATCTGCCCGGCCCACCCGCCTTGCTCCCCTCAGCCAGCGCAGTCGCCTAGCCGCCCGCATTGCTGCGAACGCTGGTGCGCTCTTACCGCACCCTTTCACCCCTCACCTGTTGCCCTAAACGGGCCCATCGGCGGGTCTGCTCTCTGTTGCCGGCTTGCGTCACGCGCCGCGTCGCGGCACGCGCCCCCACTTGCTGTTTCATGGGGTGGCCTTCCCCCTAAGGGGACGGAGAGTCGGGAAGTTCCTCTGCTCGAAAGCAGCGACGACCGATCCCTGTCAAGTTTTGGTGTTGGAAAGGTCCAACGAGTGACCCGCCAGGGGCTCGAACCCTGAACCCTCGCATTAAAAGTGCGATGCTCTACCATTGAGCTAGCGGGTCGAAGCTGTGCGGAGTATAGCACCCTTCGCACGGCTGGCGCAGCGACCCTAGTAAATAAAAACGGCGTGAGGGTTACTCACGCCGCTCGGAGGCCGCTAGCTCATCAGGCAGCGAGACTCCGAGCGGGCGCGTGGCGCACCACCTTATGGCATATGATAGCTTTGGGTTGGCACACGCGCATCGGATTGCTCATGGTACAAAGTCTCTCTTGAACGAGCGTCATCATATCACTCCCCCCCCGTCTTGTCAAGATTGGGTGGTGGCTTGCTGGCGGCAGCAGGCTTGGGCGCAGGCGCTGGAATTCGTCAGTAGAGGTATGTCACCCATGTCAGCGATAAGTCCGTGCCTGGAGCTGGTACAACTCAGCGTAGAGCCCACCGCAAGCGATCAGCTCGGCGTGGCTGCCGATCTCGCGCACGCGACCGTGTTCCAGGACGACGATCAGGTCGGCCATGCGCACCGTGGAAAAGCGGTGCGAGACGAGCAAAGTGATAGTTCCGGCGTGGGCAACTGACCGCCGCGCCGCCTCGGCGTAACGCGCGAACAGATCGTGTTCCGCCTGCGCGTCCAGGCTGGCCGTCGGCTCATCGAGCACCAACAACAAAGGGGCCTCGCGCATCATCGTCCGCCCGAGAGCCAGTTTCTGCCACTGGCCGCCCGACAGTTCAACACCATCTTCCCAGTCGCGTCCCAGCTGCGTCTCCAGACCGCGCGGCAACTGGACGGGCAGGTCCTGGGCACCTGCCCGTGCAAGCGCGGCACGCACGCGCGTCCGGTCATCCATAAGTGGTAGGTCGCCAACGCCAACAGTTTCATGGGCCAGCAGTTCAAAGCGGGCAAAGTCCTGGAAAGCAGCCGCTACCCGCGCGCGCCAGGCGCCCACGTCGAAGCGGGAGAGCGGCTGCCGATCCAGGCAAATCTCGCCGCCGGTTGGCTCATAGAAGCGGCAAAGGAGCTTGGCGAGCGTCGTCTTCCCAGCGCCATTCTCGCCAACCAGTGCGACGACCACGCCCGCCGGCAGGGTGAGGGAGACGCCGTCGAGCACCGGGACGGAGGAGCCGGGATAGCTGAAGCGAAGATCACGAATAGCTATGCCCTCCTCCAGGCGATCCGGCACGCGCGCGGGCTCTGCTACAGCACGCGGCGTGGCGTGGGCGTAGTCCTCCAGCCACAGAAAGCGCTCGGCGACCCACAATACCCGGAGGAAGTGGGCACCGTAGCCGACCGCGGTCATGACAATCTGCTCCATGCCAGCGGCAAGGCCAACCGCCAGCACGACATCGCCCGGCGTCGCCCGCCCCTGGATGGCAAGCACGAGCACAATCCCAATCGCCCCCACGTAGGAGCCTGCCGACACGAGCGCGTCAACAGAACGCAGCACTGCGCCCTGCCACTCCGCCTGGTCGCGCCGCGCGATGATCGTGTCGGACACAGCGTGGTGGCGTGCGACGAGCTCGTCCGCCAGGCCAAAGACGCGGAGCTCCTTGCCCGCTGCGGCGTCCGTTGCCGTGTCAAACAGATGGCGGCGCAGTCGCTCGTGCTCAGCCGTCGCCTCCTCGGCGCGCTTGTGCAACAGTTGGGCTTGGCGGCCAGAAAGGAATGAGACGACACCGAAGAGCGGGAGCAGCAGCAGGGCCGGGTGAAGCCGTGCCAGGAGCGCCCCGCTCGCGACAAGCTGCACGACAACGCGCACTATACCAGCCGTCGCGTTCGTCATCCAACCCAGCATCGAGCCTTGCTCCCTCAACAAGTCCAGCCGATCCAGATACTCAGGCAACTCATGGTGCTCAATGCCGGGTGTTTCCGCCATCAAGCGCATCAAACGCCGGTTTACAGCGGCGCCCGCCTTTTCGGCGACGGTGAAGAGCAGATCAATGTAATAGAGACCATTGATGAGACCCACCGCCATCACACCACCCAGCAGCGCCGCCGCAGCAAGTGCCGCGTTTAGGTCGCGACCCAGCGCCGCATCCACTAGCAACTTTGACCCATAAGCTGCCGTTGGAGCAATCAGTGACATGATCGCCCCGGTCAAGAGGAAGAGCGGCGCCTGCCACGGCGCCGCGCCAAAGCTAAACGCCATCAGCGTCTTGAAGGCACGCAACCGCTCACGCATGGTCGCTCCCCTCCTCTGCGAACCGTTCCGCCTGCACGCGGAACAACGCTGCATACCGCCCGTCACGCGCCATGAGCTCCGCGTGGCTTCCCGCCTCGACCACCTGCCCCCCTTCCAGCACGACGATGTGATCAGCGCGGCGAACTGTGGAAAAGCGATGAGAGATCAGAATCGTCGTCAGGCCCGCGGTGAGGTCAAGGAAGCGGTCATAGAGCGCGGCCTCCGCGCGCACGTCGAGATTGGCAGTCGGCTCATCGAGGATCAGCAGCCGCGCCCCCCCTTCGACCGCGAAAAGTGCCCGCGCGAGCGCGATACGTTGCCATTGCCCCCCCGACAACTCCACCCCGCCGGTATACTCGCGAGAGAGCACTGTATCCCACCCATTGGGGAGCGACTCGATCAACTCAAGAGCGCCGGCCCGGCCAGCCGCGGCGCGCAAGGGCGTCAGCTCTTCGGAATGGTGAAGCGCGCCAGCGGCTACGTTGTCGCGCACGGAAAGATGGTAGCGTGTGAAATCCTGGAAGATCGCCGCTACCTGGCGGCGCCAGACAACGGGATCGAACCGGGCAAGGTCCACGTCATCCACGGTGATCCGCCCGCCCGTCGGCTCGTACAGCCGGCAGAGCAGTTTGATGAGCGTCGTCTTGCCCGCGCCGTTGAGGCCCACAATAGCCAGCGATTTTCCCGCTGGGATGGTGAGGTCCAGCCCTTGGAGGACCGCTGCCTCCTGGCCGGGGTAGCGGAACACAACGTTCTCAAAGCGGATCGCGTCCCGCGGCGCGTCGCCTGCAAGCGGCGCGCCCGCTGACGTAGGGGCGACGAGCCGTTGTTCAAGTGCGAGCGCCCGCGGCACAGCCACGGTTGCGTTCGCGAGAATCATGTTCGCATCATCGAAGGCGCGGAAGAAACTGGCACCGATGGTCGCCTGGATATAAATAGCGAGTGCGTCCAGGGCGATCTCGCCGCGCGCCGCGGCGGCAGCCAGCAGGCTGAAGGAGGTGAGATTCATTGCAGCGACGCGCTGCGGCGGGGAGCCAGAGGACGGCCCGCCCCGGTCGGCGCGCGCGCCACAGGGGCGCCATGGCGCGCCGCCACGTGGCATCGTAGCGCTGCGCGAGCCACTCAGACAACCCCCAGATGCGTACTTCTTTGGCGGCGGCGGGTCGCAAGGCCAGGTCACGATAGTAGTCCGCGCGGCGCAGGGTAGCCGCCTGCCCATACCCGACCTCACCAACCCGGAGATACTCTCGTTGAAGGAAATAAAGCAGCATCGGCCACACCACGAGCCACACGAGCCCCAGCTGCCAGCGAAAGGTGATGAGGATGGCAGCCGAGCCGAGCGCCTGCGCCCAACTGGGGACGAGACTTGCCAACGCGCCGACGGCGTCGCCGGGCCGCAGGCCCTGCCTGCCGACGCCCCGCGCGCTTTCGATCAGATCGAGCACGGCAGGGTCTTCCAGATGGGCGATGCCGGCGGGCCGGCCAACCGCCCCCATCGTCCGCTCCTGGAGGTATCGGTCCACGCGCCGGCCAAGCACTGCGGCGAGTGCCACCTGAACCGGTCCAAGCAGACGTGAGACGACGATGAGCAGCGTGACGAGCCCGAGCAAGGCCAGCGCGCGTTGCCCCGGCACCGACTGGAGCCCGCCGCGTACGGCGGCAGGGATCGAGCCGACAAGAAGACCCGTGGTGACAGTTACGACCAGCGGTAGAATGGAGGCGAGCAGCACAACGACTGCAAGCAACACACTCGCCAAACGACTGGCGCGCGGCAATAGTCGGAGCAACGCGAGCGTGCCGGCCAGCGCGGGCGGCAGGGCAAAAGTTCGGAGGCGCCACGGGCTTGCGAGCGGCTTAGCCATCGTCACGCGCTCCCTTGGGCGCTGCGCCGTTGATGCTCACCACCTCGAGCGTGTCACGCAGCGTGACCACCTCCAGGCGCGCCGAATCGGCCATGCTCTCAAACGCCGTCACCACGGCCGTGCTTCCCGCGTACGTGATCTCGCGCGGTGGGAGCGACCGCATGCGCGGGTGGCGCTGCCAGAAGGCGCGTCCCTCCGGCAGGCTCCAGGCGAGCGACTGCCATGTCTCCGCGTCGCCGACCCCGCACGCCGGGCACCAGAGATAGACACTCGCTGGATGGGTGTACGCTGGCGGGACCCAGGGCGCGGGGCCATGCGTCACCGGCAGCGGTTTGCCGCACGCCGGGCAAGGCCCCACCCCGCCCCCGCCACGCAGTCGGAAAAGGTCATGGATCACCCCGAGGACCCGGGAAATAGCCGGGCGGTAGCTCTTGAGGCCCCGGAAACCGTCGCCCAGTTGGGAGTGGATGTAGTGGACACCCGAGGACGAAGCACAGCCAGGACAGCGCATGTAGAGCTTGCCCTCGGTCGGCCTGAACCACCCTTCAAGGCGGCGCGTCCCGCAAACCAGACACCAGACGCGGGTAGCCTCCCATCCAGCGGCTGTGGAGGCGATCAGACCGTAGGCGGCGGCCTCATCGCCCAGTTCCGCAGTCAGCACGTGGCGGAGGGCGCGCCGGCCACGGTGGAGCCGCGCCTCCACCGCGCCTTCGCCCAGCCCCAAACGTGCTGCCAGCTCAGCCTGGGGCGTTTCCTCTAGATAGCGCCGCACGAGCAGCGAGCGAACCTCGGGCGACAGCAGGCCCAGGGCGCGATCCAGCAGTCGAACCAGATCGTCACGGTCCAGGAGCAGATCGAGGTCGGCGGCGTCGCTCCATGGGTCATCATGGTCCGCGTCGTGGGCCACCTCAAGGTCTACGAGGCGCGTCTGCTCACGACCGCGGCCACGCCCCCACATCCGGCACTCGTTGCGCGCGATGCTCAGCAGCCACCCCTGCCTGGCCGCCGGGTCCTTGAGGCGTTGCTCGTGACGCCAGGCTTTGAGCAGGGTCTGTTGGGTAAGGTCCTCTGCAGTGTGCGGGTCGCCCGTATAGCGAACGCAGAAGCGCATCACCGCCTCACGTTCTCGCATCCATGGATGGGAATCTCTGTTGGAAGTCATCGCGCCTCGTGCCTCTCCCGTGCCGGTCCATCAGACCGCGCCCTTCAATCACCGCACTGCTCCGCGGAACCCTACCTGCTATTATAATGATGCTCGTGGCGGGCATCATCCTACGCATTTTTTCCCAAAGCGGGCGCCGTAGGGCAGGGCAGCGAGGATGTGCGCTGTCAAACGCTTGTTTATTCCCGCCCATCCCATCTATCCCCCACACTGCGTCTGAGCAGTCCCTCTGCGCTGTGGCACAGCTTAGCCCTCTGTGCCACAGAGAAGCAATGGCTCGTTCTTGGTTACCTGCTATACTCGCCCTATAGAAGGATTTGAGTATAAGGAGAGGGTGGAGATGACGCAGCGACAGTGGTTGGTGTGGCGTGCGCTGGTGCTGCTGGCGCTAGTGGGTGTGTGGGGTGGGCTGGCGCGTACTGGAAACGCCGCATCTGTTGAGGCAAGAGGTGTGGGATGGGCGACGCTGCCTCCCGACGCGCAGCAGGCGATTGGCACGGCGCTGGCACGCGAGCAGGAGAGCGTGCCCTCATTCTCCAATTCGACGCGGGCGACTTCTGCCAGGCGCTCTTCGCGGGGCGCGTGCGCGGCGCCACCGTGAGCGGGCGCTACGCCTGCCGCGATGGGTCGGGTGGGGACGGTGCCTGGTTGGGCTACGTTGTCCACAGCGGCGCGCAGGTGGGCGGCGAGCTGGCGAACGTGGGGTTCGTGGAGCATCTCTAGGTGCTTGCAGGGAAGTTCGATCACGTGGGGGTCGCCCTGGGCCACATCGCCCCAGCCGAGCAGGGGATCGTCAGCACGCACCTCGCCGCGCATCAGGCCACGGGTACACTTGAAGAGGGTGATTGACCCATCATAGGGTTGCGGTTGGTAGTCACGGGTGGCCCGTGCGTTGACCTTCATTAGCTGTTTGGCCCGTCGTCGGCTCTCGGTTACAGGCGAGCGGGCGAGCAAGCTGCCCACGTCATAGCGCAGGAAAAGCCAAGCATGGAAAGCAGCGACGCGCAGCGGGACGACGCGCTGCGCCACCCTGTCAAGCGTGGCAGGCCACGGCACCCCCGCCCGTCGCATCCCGTGGCGCAGGCCGTGGAAGGGAAGGGTGTGGGCGGGCGTGTCGAGCAGGGCGAGCAGCGCCACCTCGTGGCCCAGTGCACGCAGGCGCTGCGCCAACTCGAAGGCCACGATGCCGCCGGTAGAAAAGCCGCCGAGCAGATAAGGACCTTCCGGCTGAACGGCAAGTAGCCCCTCCAGACAGTGCGCAGCCATCCCTTCCACCTGCTGGAAGGAGTGCGCCTCGTCCTCCAGCCCGGGGTCCTGGAAGGCATAGAAGGGCTGCTCGCTGCCCATGTGTTGCGCCAGGCGCGCCAGGGCCAGGATGTTGCCTGCGGCACCGGGCACACAGAAGAAGGGAGTACGATTCCCACCAACGTTGACAGCGACAACGGACTCCCACACGGCGCCCCACGTCTCGCCGCGAATCGCCTCGGCCAGTTGCGCGATGGTGGGGGCGCGGAAAAGCGTAGCGAGGGCCAGCTTGTGGCCCAGCCGCTTTTCGATCTCCGCAAAGAGGCGCACCGCCAGGAGCGAGTGCCCCCCCAGGTCGAAAAAGTTGTCGCTCCGCTCGATGGGCTGGATCGCCAGCACGCGCTCCCAGATGAGCTGTAGCTGCTGTTCCAGCGCATCCTGCGGGGCTGCGGGGGAAGGCAGGGCCGCCAACGGGGCCGTGGGGGATAGCGCAGGCAGCGCGCGTCGGTCCAGTTTTCCGCTGGGGGTCATAGGGAGCGCGTCCATCGCCACAAAGAGGTCCGGCACCATGTGGTCTGGCAGCGTGCGAGCCAACCACTCGCGAAGCGGGGCGGCGGCAACGGTGGTGCGTGGTCGCGGGACTATATACGCCACCAGTTGGGGGGTGCTGTGGGGCCCCGCGCGCGTGACCACCGCCACCTGCTGCACCGTTGGGTGCGCCTCCAACCGCGCCTCGATCTCTCCCAACTCGACGCGGAAGCCACGAATTTGTACCTGTCGGTCCCGCCTGCCCAAAAACTCGATCTGACCATCCGTGCGAAAGCGTGCCAGATCGCCTGTCCGATACAGGCGTGCGCCCGGCTCCTGGCTGAAGGGGTGCGGCACCCATTTTTCGGCAGTGAGGGCGGGACGACGGAGGTAGCCCCGCGCCAGGCCGGCGCCCCCCACGAATAGCTCGCCCGCCACGCCCACCGGCAGGGGTTCGAGTTGCTCGTCAAGGATGTAGCACTGAACGTTGGCAATCGGGCGGCCTATGGGCACGCGTGCGGGGAAATCGCCAACCTCCGGCACGTACCAGGTGGCATCCCACACCTCCGAGGTGCCATACAGGTTGTACAGGGTGGCGTGAGGCATCTGCTCGCGAAAGCGCTGGAAAAGCACGGCGGGCAGTTCTTCGCCGCTCGTCACCCACATCCTCAGGGAGGGCAGACGAGTGGCAAGGTCCGGAAAGGTGTCGAGCAGCACGCGCAGCAGGGAGGGCACCAGCCACAAGCGGCTCACGCGGTGCTGGGCCAGGGTACTAACGAACTGGTGCAGGTCGCGCAGAACATCGTCCGGGACGATGACCGTTGGGATACCCTGGAGGAGCGGACCAAACAGTTCCCAGATCGAGTCCACAAAGCCAAGCGCTGTTTTTTGCGAGTCCACTTCGCCAGGTAGGAACGGATAGGCGCGCCGCATCCATGCCAATCGGTTCAAGATCTGGCGATGGGGCACCGCTACCCCCTTGGGGTGCCCGCTCGAACCGGAGGTGTAGATCAGGTAGGCGAGCGCGTCGGGGTGGGGCGAGCGCGCCAGGGGCTCGTCGCTCTCGCGGGCGAGGGAGGGCGCCTCGGCGTCCAGGCAAATCACCTGTGCCTGCCCGACGGGCAGGTGGCCCTGTAGCCGCGCCTGCGTCAAAACAAGCGGGGCGGCAGAATCTTGAAGCATCCAGGCGAGGCGCTCGGTGGGGTACGTGGGGTCGAGCGGAAGCCACGCGCCCCCGGCTTTGACGATGGCGAGCAGGGCTACCACCATGTCGAGCGAGCGCTCCACGTGCAGCCCCACCACCACCTCCGGCCCCACACCGTGGCGCTGAAGGAAGCGGGCCAGCCGCGAAGAGCGCTGATCCAACTCGCGGTAACTCAGCCGCTGGTCACCCGCAAGGAAGGCCGTGGCGTCCGGGGTTCGGCTGCACTGCGCGTCAAAAAGCGAGGCGAGGCTGTCTGTTTCCGAAAGCGCTTCCTCGGTGCGGTTCCACTCGTGGAGCACGCGCGCGCGCTCGGCCCTGGTCAACAGGGGGAGGCGGGCAATATCCTTATCCGGGGCAGCGACGATCCCCTCCAGGAGCGTCCTGAAGTGTCCGCCCATGCGCGCAATGGTCGCCTCGTCAAACAGATCGCTGTTGTACTCCCACTGCAGGTGAAGCCCCGCCGCCTGCTCGGTGGCGGTCAATGTTATCTCGTAGTGAGCGACGCCTGAGTGCGCTGGCAGCGGCTCCAGCACAAGGCCCGGCAGATCGAGAGGGGCACGCGGCGCGTTTTGCAGGATGAACATTGTCTGGAAGAGCGGGGTGTGGCCCAGGTCATACTCAACCCCCAGCACCTGAAGAATCTGGTTGAAGGGCAGCGCCTGGTGGGCGTAGGCCCCCAGGGCCACCGCTCGCACCCGCTGAAGCAGTGCCTCAAAGGAGGGCGAGCCAGACAGGTTGGTGCGTAGCGGCAGTGTATTGAGAAGCAACCCTATCAACGCTTCGCTGTCCCTGACGGATCGCTCCGCGACGAGGGTGCTGACCACAACGTCGGTTTGGCCGCTGTAGCGGTGAAGCAGCACCTTGAAGGCTGCCAACAACGTCATGAAGAGGGTGGCCTCCTGCCCCTGACCCAGTCGGTTCAGGGCGTGCACCAGTTCCGTCGGCAGCGTCTGCGCCCATTCTGCGCCACGAAAGGTTCGCTGCGTCGGGCGGGGCCGATCGGTGGGCAGGTCCAGCATGGGCAGGTCGCCCGCCATCTGCGCCGCCCAGTACTCGTCTTTCCTGTTCCAGCGCCCCCTCTTGCTGGCGCCGCGCCTGCTGCCACAGCACCACATCCGCAAATTGAAGGGGCAGGTCCGGGAGGGGTGAGGGTCTGCCACGCACGAAGGCGCCATACAGCGCGGCAAGTTCGTGGGCAAAGATGCCCGCCGACCACGCGTCCGACGCAATGTGATGCATGACGGTGACCAGCACGTGCTCTTGTGCGCTGAGCCGCAGGAGCAGGGCGCGCAGCATCCCATCGCGGGTCAGGTCAAACGGGCGGCGCGCTTCCGATTGGATCAAATGCTCCAACGCCTCCGCATCGTCCCCGCGCTTCGCTGTCCAATCCACCACCCGCAGCGAGACGGGGCGGGGCGGGCCCACCTGCTGGCGTGGCTCCCCCCATCCAGGAGGATGGTCGTGCGAAGCGCCTCATGCCGTGCCACGATGGTGTCGAGCGCACGCTGGAGCGCGTCTCGGTCGAGCGTGCCGCGCAAGCGTGTGGCGCGCGGCACGTTGTGCAGGGCCCCCTCCGGCTCCAACTGTTCAAGAAACCAGAGGCGTTGCTGGCCAGAGAGAGGGGCACCCGGGCGTCGGGCGGACGACGGGGGACGGTGGGAGCGGGTGCCCCCCGCTCGAGGAGCCGCTGCTCAAGCAGGGCGCGTTTGTCCGGCGGAAGATCGGCGATCCGCCGTTGAAGATCACTCACCACCCTGCTCCTCCAACGCTTCAATCTCGTCCAGCAAGCGCGCCAGATCGTCGTGCGCCATCGTGTCGGCAAGCCGCTCCATGACCAGCATCGCCAGGTCGGCGATAGTCGGGCGCTCAAACAGAGCGGTGAGCGGCAGGGGCACCCCAAAGTGGGAACTAGCGCGGGTCACCACCTGCGTCGCAAGCAGCGAATTGCCCCCCATCTCGAAGAAGCGATGGTGGATGCCCACCCGCTGGATGCCCAGTGCCTCCACCCAAAGCTCTGCCAGTTTCTCCTCGACGGGGGTACGCGGCGCAACAAAGGGAACATCCTCGGCGGGCTGATCCCAGTCGGGCGCGGGAAGCGCGCCCCGATTAATCTTTCCGAAGGGGAGCATCGGAAAGCGCTCCATCCTCGTGAAGCGGGACGGAATCATGGCATGGGGCAGGCTCTGGGCCAGCGTGGCGCGCAGGTCTGCGTTGGATGGGGCGGGGTCCGCCAGGATCACGTAAGCGACCAGCCGCTTTTCGCCCGGCCGTACCTCATGCGCCTCGACCACGGCGGCGCGCACCCCGGGCACCCCGAGCAAGGCCCCCTCCACCTCCGCAACCTCCACCCGCAGGCCATTGATTTTCACCTGCGCATCCCGCCGCCCTAGGTGCTCCAGCATGCCATCGGGACGAATACGGCCCAGGTCGCCGGTCAGATAAAGGCGGGCCTCGCCCCCCGACGGGTCCGGCAGGAAGGTAGCCGCCGTCTGCTCCGGTTGCTTCCAATAGCCCGGTGAAAGAAAGCGGCTCTGCACAGCAATCTGCCCCATCTCGCCCGGCGGCAGCGGGCGCTCCGCCTGGTCAAGGATCAGAATCTGCCGTCCCGCCGCCGCGTACCCCACGGGCATGAGGGTCGTATCCACCGCGCTGTCCGGCGCAATTACGTACTGTGTTGCCACGTAGCTCTCCGTAGTCGCCAGGGCGATCCGCAGCACGCAGGGGTCAGCGAAGTGGCGCTGAAACCCCTCCACATCACGCCGATGGATCGGCTCGCCGCCCAGCCGGATGACGCGCATGGCGGGAAACCGCTCTTCCTCCTCCAGCAGGGCAAGTAGCTGGCGGAAGATCGTGGGAACCGAGTGATAGTTGGTAATCTGTTCGTCGCGCAGCCAGCGCGGCAGGGGGTCCAGCCCCTGCCCCTTCAGGTCGTAGGGGAAAAGCGCTGCCCCATTGAGCAGTGCCCCAAAGATGTCCGATGCGGAGGCACCGAAACTGTAGGGCGAGAGGAGCGAGAAGCGGTCGTGTGGACCATATCCCAGCAGGATCGTGGTGGCACGCGTGTCATGGAGGATGTTGCGGTGGCTCTGCAGCACCCCCTTGGGCTGCCCCGTCGAGCCTGAGGTATACATGATGTTGAGCAGGGTGCCCGCCCCAAGGGGCAGCGATGGGTTGGCATCGTCGAGGGAGGGGTCCAGCCTTTGTACGTCAAGTAGGGCGCGGCTCCCCTGCGCCAGCCCCTGCGCCAGCGGCATCGTCTGCGTCGAGGCGAGCAGGAGCGGCGCGTCGGCATCCCCCACAATCGCGCCCAGGCGTGCCTGCGGAAAGGCAAGGTCGAGCGGGACGTAAAATTTCCCCGCCTTGAGCACCGCCAGGATAGCCACCACCGCAGCCACCCCCTGCCCCAGCAGCAGGGCGACAGGCTCCGGCTCCGGGCCACGCAGGGCCAGGATGGCATGGGCCAGACGGTTCGCCGCCCGATTGAGCGCGTCGTAGCTTAACACCTCGCTCCCATGCTTCAGCGCCGAGGCGCTCCGGAAAAAGTCGAACCTGCGCCTCAAAGCGAGTTGGGAGCGACCGCTCGATATCGTCATCGCTCCACCCTGCGAGCGATCCATCAGGAGCCTCAGCCGCCGGCAGGGCAAGGGGATGATGTAGGGGCATAATGGACTCCTTGTGTGCAGGGGCATGTTGGCCACCTCCGCTTGCTCAACGCCGCTGGTTTTGCCAGGGAATCAGCAAACGGAGCAGGGCGAGCAGCAGCAGGTTGAACCCGAGCCCGAGCAGGACGATCACGACGAGGCTACTGTACAGCTCCTCGGTACGCATGGTTTCCCACCCGAACCAGATGAGCGCCCCCAACCCCTGGCGGGCCCCCACCATCTCGACGGCGATGACGAGCAGCAGGGTGGTGTTGATCGCCAGCCGCAGGCCGGTCAACACGAGGGGGAGGCTACCGGGCAAAACGACGCGCGTGAACACCTGGAGGGGGCGGGCACCGTAATTTTCGGCCACCTCGAAGTGCAGGGGGTGGATCTCCTGCACGCCTGCCATAGCGTTGATCAGCAGCGGGAAAAAGGCGCCCAGCGCGGCCACTGCCACGGTGGCGCTTTCGCCGATGCCAAAGATGATCAGGAGCAGCGGGAAGATGGCGACTTTGGGGATGGGGTGCGCTGCCGCCACAAAGGGGTCCAGCAGCGCCGCGCAGCCGCGCGGACCAGCCCATGGTCAGCCCGAGCAGCAGGCCGGGGAGCCCCCCCACCAGCAGGCCGCCCAGGAGCCGCCCCAGCGTGGCCCGCAGGTGCAGGAGCAACTCGCCGCTTTGAAGCAGGGCAAGCAGGCGGCGAGCGATCGTGGAGGGGGCGGGATAAAAGAGAGCAGGCAGCCGCCCGGTCGTTACGGCCCCTTCCCAGGCAAGCAGCCCCACCAGCACGATCAGCGCAGGCAGCCATCGTGCCGACACGGACCAACGCATGGGGGGTAGCCTCCTCAGCGCGGAAGGTACAAGCTTTGGCGTACTTCCGCCTCGATCCTGTTCCAAATGTGCCATGCAATGTCCCGAACTTGGGGCTGATCGCGATCGCGCAGGTTGCGGGGACGGTTCAGCGGAATCAAAATCTCTTCCTGGATGCGCCCCGGGTGCCCACTCATCACCAGCACCCGATCGCCCAGCAGCACCGCTTCTTCAATGTCGTGGGTGATGTAGATGACCATCTTTTGATGGTCCTTCCAGATACGAAGCAGCTCCTCCTGGAGCACCAGACGACTTTGAGCGTCGAGCGAACTGAAAGGCTCATCCATCAACAGGAGTTGTGGGTCCGCCAGGAAGGCGCGGGCGATGGCGGCACGCTGGCGCATGCCCACCGACAGTTCGTGCGGGAATCGCTCGTCAAAGCGCGCCAGCCCCACCTGCTCCAGAAACGTTTTGGCACGCAAGCGCCGCTCGGCGCGCGGGACTCCCTGCATTTCCAGCCCGAAGGCCACGTTGTCGGTGACCGTCATCCAGGGAAAGAGGCCATGCTCCTGAAAAACCAGGGCGTTGCGCGGCTTGCCCGGGACGGGCTCGCCACGATAGTGCAGATCCCCCGTTGTTGGCTCGATCAACCCGGCCAGAATCTTGAGCAGCGTAGACTTGCCGCAGCCGCTCGGCCCGACGATGCAGACGAACTCTGCCGCCGCCACGTGAAAGCTAACCTCGTCGAGCGCCTGGATCGGCCCCTGGCGGCTCGCATAGGATTTGCTGAGGCGGCTCACGGTGAGGCCGCCGGCAGCAGCCGACTGGCTCATGGGGCGGGCGGGCCCAGCATCTCGTTGGCGGCGTCCACGAAACGGCTGCTCCAAAACTGCTCTTCGGAAACGGGCTGCTCCACGTACCCTGCATCAACCGCCCACGCCTGGAAATCGCTCACGCTTTCGACGTTAAGTTGCCCATCCCCGCGCAGGGCGGGCCAGCATATCTCGCGCAACAGCGCCGGATCCAACTGCGTCGCGGGCGCCACAATTTCCAGGTTGCGGTCGGTTGGGCCCTCGTTGTACTGGCGCACCGCCTTGAGGTAGGCCGCCATAAAGCGCTCGCCCACCTCGGCTTTCTCGCCGAGGAAACTGGGGCCATACAGCACAATGGCAGACTGCGAGTTGGGCATCACCTGTTCGGCGCTTCCCAACACGGAGCGATGGCCCGCCTGCAGGAAGCGCGTCACCCAGGGCTCGTTGTTGACGGTCAGGTCAATGGTTCCCTGCGCCAACGCGTCTAACTGGGTGGGCGAAGGGAGATCTACTGTCGTCACGTCGCTGTGGCTCAGGCCGAAGGGCTCAAGCGCCTGGTCGAGATAATATTCCAGCCAGGTGGCTGACACCTCGTTGACGGTCAGACCACGTAGTTGCTCAGCAGTGGAAGGCTCGGCCCCGTCCAGCAGGGTGCTTCGGGCGATAATCGCGTGGTTCGCACACCCTTCCGGGTCCATGAAGCCCTTGTCGGCGACTATCTGGATGTTGCCCCCGCGCGCTATCGTGTTGAAGATGCCAGCGCTGACCAGACCAGAAGAAACCTCCACCTGCCCGCTCACCAGAGCAGGGAGAACCTCGGCTTGAATAGCCATGCTCACCAGTTCCACCTCCAGCCCCTGCTCGGCAAAATATCCCTCCTCCGCCGCTATATAGAAGGGGGCAAACGAGATGTAGGGCAGCGTGACCACGCGAACCTTGTCCATCGCGCCGACCGTCGGTGCGGCTTCGGCGGGGGGCTCGGCCGTCTCGGCTGGGGCTTCCACTGCGGCTTCGATTGTGGGTTCCAGGGGTGGCGCGGCGAGGGGGTGCGGAGCCTGCGCCACATGCAGCCAGGAACAACGCAAGCAGCAGGCAGAGCGCAAGCGGCGCTCCGAATCGGGGGTAGCGAACCATACCTTCTCCTTCGTAACAGGCTAATCCAAACAACAGGGGGGTCGGCGGCCAGGAGCACTCTAATCCTGGGGCGCCTCCCACAAAGCACTCATCGCCCACCCCTCGTACACGAAGCGGCAGCCAGGCAGGTGATGACCATATACTTGCTTGAAGGAGGCCGGCGTATGGCGGAGACCCTGCGTTCGGTGCCACGCCCACGCAGGGCTGGCCTCGAAGGCTATCAGGCGCCGCGCGGTGGCGGGCCCGAAGCGGGCGGTGTAAGAGGGAGCCTGTCGCAGGGCGTTCGCCATCCACCACACGCGAGAGCCGGACAGGCGGGGCCGCTGGGTCACCAGGTCACGAATCAGCAGCCGCCCCCCCGGCCGCACCAGGCGACGTAGGGCAGGGATGGTCACATCCAGCGGGGTGTCGTGAAGCACGCAATCGCTCGCCACCAGATCGAACGACTGCTCCGGAAAGGGAGGCCGCTCCAGATCGGCCACCACAAATTGCGGCTGGGCCAGCCCTGCCGCCCGCCGCGTCGCCTCCGCCAGTTCGATCATGGAGCGGGAAATGTCCACCCCCGTTACATGCGTCGCATACCTGGCAAGAAAAAAGGAGAGTTGACCCGGCCCGCAGCCCGCGTCCAGGGCATGCGAGAGGCGGACAGGCAAGAAATCACCGAGCAGTGCCTCATACTGACGTGGGTTGACCGTCTCAATCCAGAAGCTGTATGCCTCCGCAAACGCATCGAATCTTGCCATCGTCACGCCCCTCAGCCGGGTCCATCTGCTCTTGCGAGCTTTGCCAGATCATGATTGTATCGAACTGGAGGCTTCCATCCAAGCCCCAGAGGCCAACGCGCTTGTTTTTCAAGCGGCCCGTGGCCCGCCAACAGGGCTCCTATTCCACGCGGATGGTCACACTTTCAATCGTGTCAGCGGTGCCAGGGCTTCCTGGCTCGATGGGGGTCAGCGCCGTCGCATTCTCCATCCCGCTCGTCACCTCGCCAAAGATGGCATGGCAGGAATTGTTGGGCGTGCCACAGGGCTTCAACTGCCCATCAGCCCCATAGGGGTCCAGGTGGGGGGTAGGGCCGTACGTGATAAAGAACTGCGAGCCGTTGGTATTGGCTCCAGCATTCGCCATGCTCAAGATTCCCTCCCGATCGTGGCGTAGCTCAGGGAAAAACTCGTCCTCGAAGCTATACCCTGGCCCCCCCGCGCCCGTGCCCAGCGGGTCCCCAACCTGTGCCACAAAGCCAGGGATGACACGATGGAAGGGGATGCCCTCGTAAAAGCCACTTTCGGCGAGTGCCACAAAGTTGTTCACGGTGCGGGGGGCCTGTGCTTCAAACAGATCAATCTCGATGGGGCCCTTGCTGGTCTGGATGGTCGCTCGATAGTCGCACGACGGATCAATGAGCATCGGGAAGGGCTCGCCCCACTGCGGCTTCCCGCTCCCCACGCTGCCCGTGGGGGCGGGCACCGCTGCCGTCAGCGGCTCGCCCTCGGCCAAGGAGCAGGGGCCGGAGGCCACCGCCCCGCCGCGCAGGGCATCGGCGCTTTCGTCTGCGGGGCCAAGTGCCTGGGTTGCTATGTAGATAGCCGCACAGGTAAGAAGGCTCAGCACCAGGATGGTCACTACGTTGCTGGTCTGGCTCCACCAACTCTTCTCCGCCTGCATCTCTGACCGAGCTACCTGCTTTACTTTGAAATCGTCGTTCGCCACGATGGGGTCTCCTTCTTGCACTTGTCTTTACAATGAATGTTTTAATCTGCCTGCCACCGTCGCTCGAAGCGAAGCAGCAGGAGGGAAGCGACAGCTAGTATAACCAGGGCGATGCTGTAGGCGACGGCAGCATCGGCAACGCTGATGAAGATGGCCAGCGCGCCGCTCGTGCAGCCCGCCAGATAAAGAAGCAAGACTGCCTCGCGGCGCGTCCAGCCCCGCGACACCAGGCGATGCGACACATGGTCCTTGCCCGGCGTGGTCAGGGGATTCTTGCCGCGCCGCAACCGCGAGGCAAAAACCAGGGTCGTGTCAAAGATCGGGACAGCCAGGACGAGGAGGGGGATCATCCAGGTCACCCAGGGCACGTTCGTGGGAAAGCGCAGCTTGATCCCCAGCGCAGCCAGCACGAAGCCCAGGAACAGGCTGCCCGTGTCCCCCATGAAGATGCTGGCCGGATTGAAGTTGTAAAGCAAGAAACCCAGGCAGGCGCCCAGCACTGCCGCCGCCAGCGCCCCCACCAGATATTGCCCGCTGAGGGCTGACAGCAGCAGGAAGAACGCCGCCGCCACCGCCCCCACGCCGCCGCTCAGACCGTCCATGTTGTCCAGCAGATTCAGCGCATTGGTGATGCCGACCACCCAGAGCAGGGTGAGGAGCATGTTGAACGCGATAGGGACAGGCAGGCTGACCATCACGCCGCTCATCATCAGGATGATTGCCCCGCCCACCTGCGCTAGCAACTTGGCAAGCGCGCCCAGCCCCCAACGGTCATCCCACAGACCGAAAAAACTCATCCACGTAGCGCCCAAAAGGATGCCCGCTACCTGCGCCACATAAAAGCGATGGCTGAATAGCAACAGGGCCCCACACACCGCCCCATAAATCGCTACCCCGCCCAGCAGCGGAATCGGCGCGGCATGCACCTTGCGCGCGGCGGGCTGATCCATGACGCCCACGCGCAGCGCCAGCCCGCGAACGAGCGGCGTGCCCCCCACGGCAAACAGGAGCGCGGCAAAGAAGATCAGAAGGTAGCTGCTCATAACCGATAGATGTCCGAGGGCGGCAGGCGAAGGTTCAACGGCTCGACTAGGCACATCTGGCCATATTACAGCAGGCATAAGCGGATGACAAAGGGTAGCCAGGTTGCAAGGGTAGCTACCCCCCTGCGCCAATCGCACGATAGACAGCCTCTACCTGATCGGTCATGGTGGATACATCGAACATCAAGGCGCGCTTCTGTGCAGCCTCGCTCATGCGGGCGAGGGTGGCGGGGGAAGCCAGCAGCCTGTTCAGCGTTTGGGCCAGCGCCAGCGGGTCGTTGGCTGGCACCACGCCCCCTGTGATGCCGTCCTGGTTCACCCATGATGTACCAGTCCCGAGCTCGGTCGTTACGAGGGGAAGCCCCGCCGCCATGGCCTCCAACAGTACCATGCCAAACGCCTCGCTGCGCTGCGTGGCGGGCAAAACAAAGAGACCGCCGCTTGCCCGCACAGCGTGGCGGAGCGCCAGCGCCTCGTCATCTGCCAGTGCCCCCAGAAAGTGGACGCGGTCGCCCAACCCCAGTGTCTCGCTTAGCGCATCCAGCCGCGGGCGCTCCGGCCCGCCCCCTACCACCAGCACCCGCCCCCGCTCCAGGTGCGGTACCGCACGGAGCAGCACGTCCAGCCCCTTATAATAGCGCAACTTGCCCACAAAGAGCAGCAACGGCGCGCCATCCGGGCTCCACTCCCCTAGCAATCCCGCCACGCGCGCCGGGTTGGCGCTGTCGTACAAACGCACGTGGATGCCAAGCGGCACCACATGCACCCTGGCGCGGTAGGCGCGCAACACGGCACTACTTTCCACGTAAGGAGGGGAGGTAGCGATGATCGCGTCGGCACGGCGCAGCACGCGGTGCATGAGCGGCCTGTACAAACGGAGCAGGGCTGCCTGCCGCACAACATCGCTGTGGTACGTGACGACCAGGCGCGGGGCACGGCTGGCGGACAGCGCGGCCATCTCGCCAACCGGGTAGGGAAAATGCAGGTGCGTCACGTCCGCGCGTAGCCTACCGAGCACGCGCGGCAGGGCAGCACTCAGGGGCGTGCTGGCCACATGGGCAAGCCGCGCCACCTTGACGACCAGCACCCCGTTGCGCCGCTCGACGCTGGGCCGCCTTGTCAGGCTCGTCGCCAGCACCGTCACGCGGTGGCCGCGCCGCACCTGGGCCTCGGCGAGCATCTTGATATGGTTCTCGATTCCGCCGATGACAGGTTCGTAGTCTTTGTAGACATGAAGTATCTTCATAGGGTGGCCCCTCAACTTCCAACGGAATCATCATGAGACGAGGACAAAGCTGGGATGGCAGCATCGTGCTGCTAAGTATAGCAACGGTGGGGGCGGCGCTCTTCTTCTGGAACTCGTCTCTGCTTCTGCCCATCAAGTTGTTCGTCGTGCTTTTGCACGAAATCAGCCATGGGTTGGCGGCCCTCGCCACGGGCGGCAGCCTGGAGCGGCTGGTGCTGCTGCGGGATGAAGGGGGACTGGCCTTCACGCGGGGCGGAAATCGCTTCTTGATCTTGAGCGCGGGCTATCTGGGCAGCGCGCTCTGGGGGGCAATCCTGTTACGGCTGGCCTGGGCAACCCCCGCCGCGCGCCGCATGGCCCTGCGCGCGATGGCCATCGCCCTGACGGTCGTGGCGCTGCTCTATGTGCGCCACGCTGGCACGCTGGCCTATGTGGCTCTGGCAGCGCTGGCTGTCTTCGCGCTCACGCGGTGGGGCGGCGCGCGGCTGCAGATGGCTGCGTTGTGGCTGGTCGGCTCCTTTTCCTGCCTGTATGCGGTGATTGATATCGCCACCGACATTCTGGCGCGCGGGCCGCTGGCAGGCATCCCCTTCCTGGGTGCGGACGGTGGCTTCAGCAACGATGCCGAACTGCTAGCCAGCATCACCTTCGTCCCGGCCTTCGTGTGGGGGTTGCTGTGGAGCCTCCTGGCCCTTGTCATCTTTGCTCTCTCGATAGCCCGTCTTGCCATGCGTCGCGGCAGCTAATGCTCGCCTGGCAGAGCGCCGATGCGCGGCGGGAAGCAGTGGGCAAAATAAAAGTCCCTTTCCAGCCAAAAGCTGGAAAGGGACTTTTCGGGCCGACCCTCGGCTCATGCGTCGGTACGCAGGAGCAGAAGTTGGCTCAACAAAAGCACGAGGTTCTCGCTCCGCTCCTCACGATCCTGAAAATCGGCGAGCAGGTGGTTCCCACTGATGGTGATGCCCAGCAGGGAGGCCAGCCGCCCGTTCAGGCCGGTCAGGTAGCCCAATGCCGCCAGGACGGAGCCGGCCACCTCGATCAGCCCTACCAGCGAGGCGTTGGGAATCAGGGACTCGTCCAGCAGTTGCTTGTACCAGTCAACCGGGTGGCCCTGCGCCGCCCGTTGTAGCCGCGCCGCCGCCTCGTGGTCAATGTAGGCAGACAGATCCTTGTTGCGAAGTTGCTCGATGAACCAGATGCCGACGCCCAGGCGAAGCAACCACATGAAGAAGCGGGGGTAGCCACGTTTCTTGCGCCGCGTGGCCCGTTGAACCGCCTTCTTGGCCCCCTCCGCCGCATCCTCCACCGCTTCGCCGCTGGGCAAGCGATCCCCTAGCTCCTCCACCAGCCCCTTGGCAATCTGATCCCAGTCCGCCGTCAGGGCCCCCAGGGCGGCCAGCATGGCAGTCGTGCTGGCCCCCAGGGTCTCGGCGCCCTGAGAGACCGCCTGGGCAGCCTGCTCGCGCGGCTCAGCCGTTCGCTCTGCCACACTGGCGGCAAGGTCGCTGGCCTGGTCGCGCGCTTCCCCCACCCGCTCGCTGGCCTGGTGTGCGGCCTGCTTGGCCTGCTTGCCTGCCTTTTTGGCAGCTTTGGGGGCTTCCTTGCGAACCTCTTTGGCAGCCTGCTGCGCCTGCTTGGCCACCCTGGGCGCTTCTTTGCGCGTATCGGTGATTACCTCATCCAGCGCATCGGCTATAGAGTGGACCGCATCCGAAAAGGCATCTTTTGCCCGCTCGGTGCGCGTCTTTTTCTTCAATCCCAGCGTGTACAACAGTCCATCCAACATGCTAGTCCTCCGTAGGCGCAGCGTCTGATACCCTATGTTTCCCTAGCTTGTTGAGCACGCGCCGTGCCAGGCAAGGGTCGAAAGCGCCTGCTGCCCCGCCCGCCTGCTATTCCACAGCCTCCAACTTCTCCTCGGCGTGATCCTTCGGCGGCTCCTCATCCCCGGCACCGGCGGCCCACCCAACTCGATGCGCTTGAACTTTTCGATGAAGGGTTCCCCCTTCTCGCGCTGCTCGTCGTAGCGCTGCCGTATCCACTTGCCGTCGCCCATCTGTGACGTGTGGGCGAGGATGGCATGCAGGCGCGTCTCGGCCACGGCGTCGGTGTTCACCTCGTGGTTCGCTTCCAGCGGCGCGGACGAGCCATACCTCGCGCACGTACCACGTCTCGAACCCCTCCTCCAGGAGGGCTGGAAAGTAGCGAAAGTTGCGCGCGGCGGGGAAAACCGCGTCCAGCACGATGGCGCCGACGGTACGGTGGTCGGTGTGGTTGATGTAGCCGCTCTCGTAGTAGAAGCGCTGCGGGTCGTTGGTCAGCACGAGTTCCGGCTGGAAGCGCGCGAATTTCGCGCACCACGTCGCGCAGCGTGTTCGGCTCGTGGCGCAATTCCCCATCGGGGTAATCGAAGAAGGTGACCTCCTCGCGCACCCAGCCGCCGCGTCGCCTCCCGCTGCTCCTCGCGGCGCAGGCGGATCAACTCGCGCGTGGAAAGGCTGCGGTCATCGGACCCCTTGGAGCCGTCGGTCACCAGCAGCACGCGCACGCGCGCGCCCTGTGCGGCCAGCACGGCAATGGTGCCGCCCACGAAAAACTCCGGGTCGTCCGGGTGCGCCATGATCACCATCGCCCGCATCACGGGCGGCAGTCCCTGCTCGTTCACCTCATATCGGTCGTCCGCCATCTTACCTTACTCCTACACTGATATTATTGTGTCAAGGGTCATCCTGCGTATCGGCCTCGCCATTTTCCCCACATCCAGCCATGCGCGCAGGAGGATGCAGCACCTCCACGCGCAGGGCCTCGATCTCTCGCTCCCCCCCGCTATCACCCTCGAAGGAAAGACGCGTCCCCATCCCCAGGCAACGCGTGGGGATGGGGAGTGTCATCGCCTCCGTCCCGTGAAGGCGCAACAGGGTTCCCTCCTGCCCCACCACCAACGCCACAAAGGGCTGCGCCTCGAGCATGTGCAGCAGCGTCGCCTGCTGGCGTGCGGCAGTCGAGGGGGGCGGCCCCGCGCGCTCGCTCGCCTGCCGCCACAGGGCTGCCTCCGCCACAAGCACGTCCAGCGGGAGGGCGAAGGCTTGCACGGTGGCTGCTTCCAACGTCACGCTTTGCCGGGCCGCCACGGCCAGGCGAGCCAGGGCGTCGTCCCCTTCCCGCGCGAGCAGGTAATCCAGCCAGGAACGGATCCTGGGCCGGGCTTGCCGCCTGAGGCGCGGTGACGGCACGGTAATGACTCTGCTCCGTCTCCGTCAAAACAAGCTGCCGCACGAGCGCCCGGCGCAGCCCTTCATGAAGCGCAGCGTCCTCGCCCTGCGCCCCCGGGGGCACCGGGCTAAGCAGGGCGGCTATCCCCTCGGCCAGAGCGAACCGATAGGCGCGCGGGGCCGAAAGCCCTGGCAGTCCATAGCCGGAGCGGCGTCAGGAGGGGGCTGTTCGCTGTTATCTGCCCCGCCTCGGGGCGTGCCTGGACGACGGTGGGGGCAAGGTCGTGCGGCTCGATCCGGATGGTGATGATCCCCTCCGCCGTCAGGGGCCACTGTGCCTCGAATGCCGCTCGGAAGCCTTCCAGGAAGCTCAGGAGCTCGTCCGGCGACAGGGCAGTGCGGTCACGCGGGCTAAGCCAGAGCGTGAAGTGCGCGGAGTGGGAGGCGACTGGCTCGCCCCATCCATCGGCCGGGACGGGCGTACGGCGCCACCGATTCCTTACCAGGCGATAGGCGCGCACCCCTTGCGCCCCCCCCGGCCCGTAGCGCAGCGTGGCGAGGGCGATGTTCCCGTCGTGCGCCACCGCCAGCACCTCAGGCGGAGCGACTTTTCCCGCCCCCATGCCGAAAGTGCTCTGGTAGGCCAGATACCATGCTTCCGGCGCGGCGGGATCCGCCAGGTCGCGCGCCTGCTCAACGACCCCGAAGCGGATCGCCCGCTCCTCCTGCAACAGGGTCTCTGTCACGTCCGCACGCAAGCGTTCTTCATTGGCGAGCGCCGCGCCGCGCACCAGCCAGCCGCCCGCCGCCACGAGCACCAACAAGCCAAACGCTATGGCCGCCCAACGGCGCGCTCGCGCCGGGCGTGATGGTTCCTCGTCCGGCGCAGGCGGAGGGGGCCTCTCATCCAACACCTCCCATTCGATCATGCGAAAAGGGTAGCGCTTTGGATGGCAGAGGGCAAGCGCTATACGGCTGCAAAGGATGCCCCGTTCCGTGCTCTATACGCCGCCATCCCAGGGCGCACCTATGCAATTCGCCCTCTTTGTTATTCTAGTATAGAGTAGGCAACTATTCTTCTGACGGTTCTCCCTGTTCCCAAAAGGCGCTGCACTTATCCCTGCCTCTCATCACTGTCCCTCACCACACGGGCTACTAGTGCTGCCGCTACCCCCAGAAAGAGGCTTGCCTATCACACGATCCTTGCTGTCCCCCTAGCTGCCCTGCTCGCCCAACATGCTTCTCAACTTTGCCACAGTTTCAAAGGAAAATGGGATGTTAACAAAAAGAGTTATCGGTGTCGTACTCGTTATGTTCGTGGCCGCGCTCGGGGCATGGCTGCTGCGCAGCCCCGTCGCTCTGACGCCCGAGAGCGCAAGCGGTCAGCAGGCACGCCAGGAGGCGGCTGCGCCGGGTCGTCCCGTCAAGTGGAGTGGCCAGCACCCGGAAGGGGTGGTAGACCTCGGGGGCGGCACCTATCGCATCGAGCCAGTCAGCCCGACCACTGTAAATGTTGCAGCGCTGCCACGTGGGGCGAACTGGGAAAATGGGCTGTACCAGCGCTGGCTGCGCGGCGAGGTAGACCTTGACGAGAACGAGGGGGGCAACCCAGCAGCCCTCGCCGCGGCGCAGGCAGCCTCGCTCCAGTTACCTTACAATGCAGGGATTGATCTGGCAGGAACCAATGGGCTACGCGGGCCCGATCCGCTGGATGCCAGCTTTGACAGCATTGACTATACAGAATCCGGGGGCTATGTGCCTCCCGATCCCGAACTGACGGCTGGCTCGGAGCACCTCATCGCTGTCATCAACGTGGCGTTCGAGATTTACGACAAAGAGGGCAACTCGCTGGTTGGTCCAGTTGACTTCAACCAGTTCTTCGCCTCCCTGGGCGGCGGCTGCGCCAGCTTCTCCTTCGATCCGAACGCGCTGTACGACGAGGAGACGGACCGCTACATGATCGCGACGGACGGCGATGGCGTTCAGTACTGCATCGGCGTCTCGCAGACAGATGACCCGACCGGCGAATGGAATTTGTATGCCTTCCCCACCGGAATCGGGGGCGCGTTCTTCGATTACCCCCATGCGGGTATTGGCACTGACGCCATCTATATGGGCTCCAACAACTTCGGTGGGACCGTGGAGCCGCGCATCTGGGCGTTCGACAAGGATGCCATGTATGCGGGCGAAGAGGCGGGTGGCGTCACGC
Organism: uncultured Chloroflexia bacterium; assembly: GCA_963721895.1. Classification (GTDB taxonomy): domain Bacteria; phylum Chloroflexota; class Anaerolineae; order Ardenticatenales; family Ardenticatenaceae; genus CAVRLZ01. The sequence goes on from CAVRLZ010000006.1 coordinate 151,198, forward strand.
GCAACCTGGGAAGCACCGCCAATACGCCTCAGCCGCTCAAGATGCATGGCTTCGACGATGGCGACTGGCCAGAAGGCCCCCACTACTTCGTCACGGGTAACGGGCAATCCTTCAGTGACGCCTCGACCTATCGCATGTTCGCCTGGGAAGACCCGTTCGATGCAAACGTGGTAACGGAGGTAGGGGTCTTTAATCTACCCGCCGTCCATGGCGTAACGGTGGGTGCCCCCATAGATGCGCCGCAGGCCGGCTCAGCGGCCCTGCTGCAGGCCAACGACCCACGGCCGCTCGACTTTGAGTATCGGCTTGGCTCCGGCTGGTTCACGAGCTCGGTTGCGTGTAATCCCGGCGGCGGTGCTGTGGATTGTATTCAGTGGGCGGAAGTGGACCTGGAAAATGCTGAGGTGGTCCAGGCTGGTGTTTACTCCAGCTCTCAGGACTTTCGCATCATGCCGGACGTAGCGGTTGACCGCTGCGGCAACTTTGCAGTCGGCTACACCAAGACGAATACCAGCATCTTCCCCTCCGTCTTTGTGGCGGGCCGCGAGACGAACGACCCGCTGGGGGAATTGCAGGATGAGGTGGAGTTGAAGGCGGGCGAGGTGACCTATACCGCCTTTGACGGATCGCCCCATCGCTGGGGCGACTACACCGGCATGACGATTGATCCGGACGGCACTACCTACTGGTATCTGGGGGAGTACAGCAAGCAGACGGGTAGCCAGGAGGGACGCTGGGGCACCTGGATAGCGGCTACCAACTTCACCTCCTGCCTGGTCCCGGATTTCGCATTGAACGCGACCCCCGAAGAGCAGGCAGTCTGCATCCCGGATGACGCCACCTACACGATCGAGATTGATGCGTTCCAGAACTACGACGATCCTGTAGATCTGTCTGTAACAGGGGTGCCTGCCGGGGCCTCTGCCGAATTCGCTCCGGAAACGGTGGTCCCCCCTGGCAGCAGCACGCTCACGATTGACACGTCGGGTGCCAGCGCAGGGAATTACACGCTGGAGGTACTGGGCATTGCCCCCACCAGCACCCATACCACGACGCTGGAACTGGACCTGTTCGCCGGGGTGCCGGATGTCCCCACCCTGATCTCGCCGCCGGACAACGCAACCGCTCAGCCGACCTCCCCCACCTTCGAGTGGCTGGGCGGCGTGGGCAGCAGCACCTACACCTTTGAACTGGCGACCGATCCGGCATTCACCGACATTGTTGATAGCGCATCGGGGTTGACCGACCTGACCTACACCACAGAGGCCAACCTGGAGCCGACGACTACCTACTACTGGCGCGTGCGATCAGAAAATGTCTGTGGCGCGGGCACGTATTCGGAGGTGTTCACCTTCACCACCGCTGCGATCGCCTGTGAGGTGTTCGTGTCAACCGACGTGCCGAAGGTCATCGGGCCGAACGCAGGCTCAAGCGCCCTATCGAACCTCGATATCGAAGCCTTCGGCTCCGTAAGCGACGTGAACGTGGTGGACATGCGGGGCGTCCATACCTATGTAGGGGACCTGGACTTCAACCTGCTGAGCCCGGCTGGAACAGAAATCCAGCTCCTCGGGTCGGTCTGTGGTAGCGCGGACAATTTCTACCTCAGCTTCGATGATGAGGCGGAGGCTGGTGCGCCCCCCTGCCCCCCGATCGCTCAGGACACCTTCTACCAGCCTGCCGAGCCGCTCGCCACCTTCGATGGCGAAGAAGTAAATGGCACCTGGACCCTGCGCATTGACGACAACGCCGATGCTGATGGGGGCGCCCTGGCCGGGTGGGGCCTGGAGGTGTGCTACAGTCAGGAAGAGGTCGAGACAGGCACCATCGCCGGAACCGTTACCGACGTCGAGACAGGTGATCCCATTCCGGGGGCAACCGTCACGGCAGAGGTGGCGGGTAACAGCTACACCACCGCCACCACGAACGACGGTACCTACAGCCTCGAGGTGCCGGTTGGGATTTACTCGGTCACTGCGGATGCGGATGGATACTCGTCTGCCACCGTACTGGATGTAGTGGTTGAGGTCAACCAGACGACCGAGGTGGACTTTGCGCTAAGCGCGGAGCCTGCTACGGCCGTCTCGGTGGGAACGGTTGCCAGCGAGGAATCGCCTGCCCGTGGCGGGCTCGCACTGGCCCTAGGCGTCCTGCTCCTCGGAACAGGTGCCGCCTGGCTGCGCCGCTCGCGCCGCTAACCGTACCCCTAGCCGTCAGACAGCACAATGCCCGCCTCGTAGCCACGAGGCGGGCATTGTGTTTGCAGCGGCGCGGGCTAGCCGTCCTGCGGGATGCCGTTGACGCACAGCACGAAGTGGCGGCGCGCGTCGGTGTGGTAGGTGTAAGCGCGCCCCTGCGCTTCCAGCACGATCTGGAAGCCAGGGGTAATCACATCAAGATAGGCACGCCCCGGGGCGGGGCAATCCAGGCTGCTGTTGCGCCACTCCATGCCCCGTACGCTCACTAGCTGGATGTCGGCAACAGAAAGGGCCTGGCGGCGCGCAAGGTCCTCGCTGACCAGGGCGACGATGATTGACTGCGGGTCAGACGCGCCTGGGGCGGGGAGTTCCACGGGGCCTCCGGTGCGGGTGGGGGCAGGCGTCAACTGGCTGACGTTTACAGAGACAGGGGTCGCGGGCGCTAGCGTGCTGGCAGGGGCGGGGGGCGGGGGCGGCGCGGTCGTCGGCGCAGGCGCGCGCGCAACGGTGGGCACCGATGTGGCGGTGGCGGTGGGCGGGGGTGTCATGCTCGGCGCGGGCGGCTGGGGCGTCGAAGAGGAGGTGACGGTTGGCTCCAGGGTCGGTGTCGCTGTCGGCGTGGAGGACGGCGATGCACTGGGGGACGGCCGCTCGGAGGTGCTGGACCGGGTCGCCGCCACCGTGTGCGTGGGCGGCCTTGCGGTTTCCACGCTCGTCGCGGCTGGCTCGCTGGTCAGGACGGCCAGTGCGGGGCTACCCTCTGGCACCGTGCCGCACCCAGCCAGCAGATACCCGGCCAGCAGGAGCCAGACGCTTCCTTGACGGCTGTCCATCATGCCCGCCATTTCCTTCCTCCTCAGTGCCATCTGCCCGAAGGGTACCCTATGCAGCAACGAATCTCCAAGCTCTGTGGCCTCACCCTCCCTTTCGCCACATCTGATTTGCCGCTGCCACCACCCCCAACCCCGCTGCAACTGCGCCCCCCGTGAGCAGGGTGCGAACCGTAAAGACCAACCCGGCCAGAATCTCGTTGTCCAGAAACTCCTGGACCGCGCGAAAGGCCAATGTGCCCGGCACCAGGGGGATAAAACCGGTGATGGTAAAAACGGTCGAGGGGGTGCGATACAGGCGGGCACCGACTTCGGCCAGGAGGCCAACCGTCAGCCCTCCCGCGAAGGCTGCCAAATCGGGCGAAAAGCCCAGGTCGCGCAGGGCCTGGTTCGCTAGTTGGCCCGCCGCCCCCACCAGGGCGGCAAAGGGGAGCACGTGGCGCGGCGTGTTGAAGAGAATGGCAAAGCCCACAGTCGCCAGGGCGGCGCCCACTCCCACGATCAGGAGGCCCTGCCATGCCATCAGATAGCCGCCCCCGTCAGTCGGAGCCCCACCACCGCCCCCGCCGCGATGGCGGCTGCCACCAGGCCGGCTGCTGCCCCGCGTGCCAACCCGGACAAAAGATGCCCCCCCAGCAGGTCGCCGATGGCGTTGGCAATCGAAGCACCGGGGACGAGCAGGACGACCGTGGCACGAATGGCCACATCGCTCTGCACGCCAGGCATCGCGCGACTGACCAGCACGGTTACAACCGTGCCCACCAGGGCTGCCAGGGCGGTGGCGGGCAGCCCTGGCAGGCGGGCGCGCTCCAGGAACATCAGCAGGGCTGTCAGGGCGGCTGCCCCCGGCAGGGCCGCCACCATATCGAGCGCGCTACCGCCAAACAAAAGCGCGAAGCCAGCCGAGGCCAGCAGTGCTCCTTGTATCTGGGTGAACACAGCATACAGCGGTGGGCCCCGCTCGATCTCCGTCAGCGACTCGAGCACCTCCTGCGCGGTGTGCTGGCCCGCCGCAACGCGCCGTGACAGGTCGTTTACGGCCTGGATGATAGACAGGTTGAGGGGGCCGCTTCGGACGCGCCTGATCTTGGTCTGTACGCCATGCGTGTCTACCACCGAGGCATAAAGCACAGTCGCTGTGGCCACCGCTTCAACCTCGGCGGCGTCAAGGCCAACCAGCATACGGCGCATGGTGTCCTCGGTACGCCAACTTTCGGCACCGTGGGCGAGCAGCAGGGCACCCGCGCGCAGCGACGCTTCAAGCTTGTCCGCCCCATCGCTATCCATCAGTTCGCCAAGCCATCAATCAGGCGCAATTGGGCTGGGGGGGCGTGGGTTCGAGGCTCCCCTCACCCGCGCACTCCTTGCACAACCACTCGCGCTTCCCCTCCTCGTCCTTCACCACGCGAATCTCGTATCGCTCCACCTCGCGCCCACAATGGTCGCAAGGGAGCATTTCTATCGAACAGGCCATAGGGTCCTTCTTTCAGGTTGAGCTATCCCAGCGAACGGTTGCGCGGGGTAATTCAAGAGCTAATCACGTGCCACCAAGAAGCAGGGCCGACGGATGCGCCTCAGGCACTTGTGAAAATTGGTGGTTGCAAATCAGAACATTCGTGCTATAATACGTTCTAACCTACATCCTTACTATTGTAAGTGCTCTCGCGGCTTTCACGTCGTTATTCCCTCCTCATTGAAAGTCTGGGATTCCCCGTATGACCCTTTACACTCCCTCCCTCAACGAGGCCCTCCGTGGCTCGGCTTCGCTCCAGAGCGAGCAACTCAAGACCCATCTCAAGCGCTCGCAGGATGCGGTGCGCGGGCTGGCCTCCTTCGTGGTCGCCGAGCATCTCACGTCCAGCACCTTCCAGGCCTACTGGCGGCACGAGGAACGGGCGCGCGTCACCCTGCGTATCGTCGGGCAGTCGCTTCACGTGGACCTGGCGCAGGTGGCCGATCTGGTGCAGGCACAGCTTCAGCAGAGCGCCACGCTGCCCCTGCCCGCCTTCCACGCTAGCGGCACCCGTGTGCTCTTCGATGCGATCAACAGCATTGTCCCGCAGGCAGACGGGAGCGAGGGGCGTGCGGCGGTGGAGAGGCTGCAATATGCAGCGGAGGCGCGGGCCGCCCTGCTGCGCCATGCGCTCGCCACGCTCATCCAGCGCTACACCCCCTCCTTTGGCAACAGCACCTTTTCCGATACCAACGCCTGGCTGCTCGCCTTTTCCGATCTGCTCAAGGAGGCGGGCGAGGTGATCGTCGAGACGCAGCGCCTGCTCTGGCAGGAAGGGGAGGCCGTCCAGGCTCATCTGGGCGCCCTGCACACCCGCTTCGAGCAGTTGGAGGAGCAGGCACGCGCCCACGCGGTGATCCTGCGCACCGACTGGCGGGGCTTGCTGGAGCAGACCGATCGGCAGCTCCTGAAGCTCCTCGAGCAGCGGCAAGAGCAGGTGGGCCGGCTGGCGCTGGGTGAGGTAGGCGCTGCACGCAGTGCACCCTGGCTCGACGGTGCGCTCCGGCAGGCCACGCGCCGCGCGCCTGTGATTGGCTCCCTGCTGCTCACGTTGGCGGGCGCAGGGGCCATCGCTACCACCGAGGCACGCCCCGCCCTCCCCGACCTCACCTTTCCCTCTGCGTCTGCCCTGCGTGCAGGGATAGATGGGGCGCTGAGCCGCGCCCGCCCCGCGCAGCCCTCTGACGAGGTGACCCGCTTCTTCACGGCAACACCTGGGATGCGCGGTCGTCAGGCCCTCGCCGTTACCGATGGTGCCATGCTGGCACGCGCGCTAGAAGAGTTGGCGCGTTTCGGTTACGCGCCGCAGGAAGTCCTCCGCTTGTACGGGTTGAGCTCGGCGGCTGATCTAACGGCACCGCTCACCCTGGAGGTGCGCTGGGGGCAGGGAACGCGACCCCTACTGCTGCCCCCTGCCTCCCCGGCCCCCGAGTCCCCCCCCGCTGCACCGGCCCCGGCTGTGGCAGGCAGTGTTTCAGGGCCTGTGGCATTCGTGGGTGAGGCAAAGCCCGTCACCTCCCTGATCGTCCATCCGGTGGCCGCAGGCGAGACATGGGCCACACTGGCCGAGCGCTATGGAGCGAGCGTGGAGACCCTGCGCGCGGACAACCATTTGGCAGCCGAGAGCCTTGCGGCGGGGAGCCAACTGCTGGTGCGCGTCACGGGTCGCGTCGTGTCGGTGCTTCCCAGCCCCTCCGCAGCGACGAGCCAGTTGGACTCCCCGCTGGTGCAGACGAGCGGCAGCTTTTGGAGCCCTCGCCCCACCATTGCCGCTGCCACCTTTGACGAGGCGGCGCTGCTCGCGCAGTACGGCTCGACCGTCTTCCCGTCCGTCGAGGCCATGCCGGAAGAGGTGCGCGCTTACTTCACCACGCGGGTGCAGGAAATCGCTGACTTCTTCAATGTGCGCCCTGGCGATATCGTGGGGATCCTCCAGGCGGAAAACAACAACGCAGGGCTGCGCCTCCAGCAACCCGCTGTCAGCAGTGCAGGGGCTCGCGGCGTGGCTCAGGTGATCGCTCGGACGTGGAACGGGTGGTCGAACCCCCAAACGGAAGGGCATCTCGCCGACCTGCGCTTGATCGAGATGCACGGGGGGCTGGGCTTCGATTGGGCCATGCACGAGGCATGGCGCGAGTGGAAGAATGGGAACAGCGATGGTCAGGCATTGGCTCAGGCGAATGCAGACCCGGATCGCTTTGAAAACAGCGTGTCAGCCATCGCCCGCCATCTGGTGCACTGGGGCCTCACGCGCGACCGCGCGAGCAGCGACCCCGCCTGGTTCCAGCAGCAGTTGGCCGACTCGATCTCGGTCTACAACAGTGGCCGCACCCTTGCCGAGGCTGAGCACTTCACGCAATCATCCGCGAACCACAAGACGACGGGCCAGTATGTTCGCGAGGCGATTGCTGTGTCCGAGATGATTCCGCTCTCGTTTGCAGCGCCAGTGCCATCGGCGCCCCTCCACAATGAGGTGCGCCGCCTGATGGATCGCACCTTCGGGGTAGCGATGAGCGACGAGTCGCTGGCGCGTACGGTGGAGGGCTCCGCCGTCGCCAATGCGGTGACGGCGGGTCAACTGAGCGCCGAGCAGGGAGCCCAGCAACTCCTTGCTGAGCGCATGGCGGCGTGGGTGGCCGAGGGGCAGGCTGCGCGTGCGTCGGGCCAGCCGCTGGCATGGCCCTTCGTACACGACGAAGCAACCCTGCTGACCCAGCGACTGGCTGTGCAGTATCTGGGCCACACCCTTCCGCAGTGGGAACTGGACGCCCTCATGCAGCAGAGCGGGGGCTCATCGAACGAGGTGCAACGCCTGCTGGCTGCCCGCGGGGAAGCGCGGCTCTTTGCCGCCGCCATGCATGCCTTTGACGAGGCACTTCAGCGCAGCGAGCGTGGCCTGCCCATCGCCCTGAATGAGGTAGCGGCGCTGGTTCGGCCCGCCCTCGCAGGCTACAACCCTGTGACGATGGACGATTCAACCGTGCAGGCGGTGCTGGCCCGTATCCAGCAGAGCATCCACCAGTTGCCCGAGTTTGAGGCCCTGCGCGGGGCTGTCTCTGGCTTCACCGCCACCCCGCTTCTGCCCATGCCACGCCTCGTCAAGGGGTTCGGGGTGCCGGTGGACTATCAGAAGGGCGGCCAGCACACAGGCATTGACATCGCGAACCCGCGCGTGGGGGGGCAGGAAGCCCCGATCTATGCGGTGGGTGAGGGCACCGTCGTCCATGTGGGCCCGCTGTACTGCGAGGCCCCGAACGCCTGCCGCGGCGGGAGCGCCATCGTGATTGACCACGGCGACCAGGTTTATACGCTTTACAGCCACAACAGCGCGGCCTCTGTAACGGTGGGCCAGCAGGTGGATGCTGGGGAAGCTATCGGTCGCCAGGGCAACGAGGGCTACAGCTTCGGCTCGCACCTTCATTTTGAGGTCCACACGGGCGCCCCGTGGAGCGGCGACTGGCAGAATCCCTTCAGTGGGGGGCAGTTCGAGGATCCGCTCGAGTGGTTGCCCTGAGCCCCCTGCCTGGCTGATTTGCCCTCGGCTAGTCGCGCTGCTATACTGCCGCATACAAACAAATAGCCTTGCTCCTGTTCGGGAAATCCGGTGCGGCCCTTTGCGGCCAACTCCGGTGCTGTCGCGCAACTGTGAGCCGCGCAAGCGGTGAGCCAGATACCAGGGAGTCGGGTGCTCAGCAGCCCTTCGCGTCAAAGGGGATGGAGCCTGAATCGCTAGCCATACTCAGGAGCCGCCTTTCGACACCGAAGGCGGCTTTTTTGTTTGCTCAGCTTTCACCGCGTCGAGCGGCTCACGCACACGAATATGAAAAGGAGAACGTTTATGAAACGACTTGGTTCACTGATGATGGCCTTGCTACTGCTGCTGACCGCTGTGCCGGCCCTGGCACAGGGGGACAGCGCCCCCACCCTGGAATGGCTTCAAGCGCAGGTGCTCGCCGATGGCGGGCTGAGCGATGGCTTCAGCGATGCCAGCAGCGTGAGTGCTACAACCGAGGCCATATTTGCCGCGACGGCAGCCGGCGCCGACCCCTCAACGTGGGGCGAGACGACATCGCCGCTGAGCTACCTTGCCAGCAATGCCGCCAGCGCCGAGGGAACGGGCACGCTGTCGAAGCTGTTGCTGAGCGCCGTAGCGACGGGGCAGGATCCGCGCACCTTTGGCGGGACCGATCTGGTCGAGCGGTTGCAGGCGCAGTATGACAGTGCAAGCGGACTGTTCCAGGGAGTGGTCACCGAGCACGCCTACGCCATGCTGGCGCTCCATGCGGCGGGCGAGGCTGTGCCGCCCGAGGCGGTAGAGGCACTCCTGGGCCTGCAGGGCGAGGAGGGCGGCTGGAGTTTTGATGGCACCGGCCAGTCGGACACCAACACCACGGCAATCGCCGTCCAGGCCCTGGTCGCGGGCGGTGAGGCGGCAGAGAGCGAGCCTATCAGCGAGGCGCTTGCCTTCCTGGAATCCCAGCAGAATGAGGACGGCGGCTTTCCGTATCAGGCACCGAGCGAGTATGGCACCGAGTCCGATGCCAACAGTACGGCATGGGTGATTCAGGCCCTGCTGGCCACGGGGCAGAGCCTGAGCGATTGGAACAACCCGAACGAGTTCCTCGCCTCGCTCCAGACGCCAGACGGGGCGTTCCAGTGGAAGAGCGCGGTCGAGGGGGCGAACTTCCTGGCCACCGCCCAGGCGCTACCCGCCCTCGAGGGGGCAACCTATGTTGAATTGCCCATCGTCCAGGCGAGCGTCGCCCCCGTAGCGGAAGCCGCCACCGTGGCCGCTCCCACCGCAGCCGTCCCCACTCCAGCCGCGCCTGCGCCAAGCACCGTTCCAACAGCGGGCGGCACGCAGCAGTGGGGCTGGCTGGTGGCGCTCGGTGCGCTCTTTCTTCTGGGTGGCGGTGCCCTGCGCCGCGCGGCCTGAGCCAACCCTTCCAGACAAGCGGGTAGCGGTGCTCCCCGTGGGCACCGCTACCCCTCCGCCATCGGACACTTTCACATGAAATCCATCCTTGCCGCCCTGCTTCTGACGCTGTACCTGGCAGTGCCTGCCCACGCCCAGGCACCGAACCGTGCCGGGATTGTCGTGGACTATGGGGGCGGACGGGTAGAAAGTGCCTGCGTGACCTTTCCCGAGCCGGAGATCACGGGCCTCGAGTTGCTCCAGCGCTCGGGCCTTCCGGTTAGCTTCCAGGTCACCAGCGGCGTCACGGTTTGTTCCATAGGCAACGTGGGATGCAGCTATCCAGCCGAGGGATGCTTTTGCCAATGCGCGGGCATCGGTACCTGTACCTACTGGTCCTATCACCTTCTGGATGAGGGGGGAAGCTGGCAATACAGCCAGATTGGGGCGGGGGCGGTGCGCGTCCTTCCCGGCCAGATGAATGGCTGGCGATGGGGGGCCGGGCAGGCCAGTGATGCGCCTTCCCCGCTGCCCACCTCCTTCGGGGCGGTCTGCGCCGCGCCGGAGCCAACGGCGCTCCCCCCCACCGCCCTCCCCGCCGCACCTACCAATACCCCGGCGCCGCAGCCGACAGTGCCCCCACCGACGGCCAGTGCGGTGCCGCCCGTAGCGCAGGCACTTCCCACCATGACCGCGCAGCCAGCCCCCACCCCAAGCGTGACGCCGCCGCCTGCCGTGCCCCTCGGCTATGCTGCATTTGCCGGGCTGGCCCTTGCGCTGGGCGCGGGCGTGCTCTGGGCGCGGCGTGGGTAGCCGCGCAGCAGGGAGCGCCTTTCATCCCTGGGCTTGGCTCCTCTGGGCAGGGGCCGCCCTGGGCGCTACCTTGAGCACGCAGAACCCCCTCTACCTCACGCTGATCTTGCTCGGGGCCCTATGGGTGCGCGCCGCCCTGGCCAGCCCTCACGCCCCAGGGGGGAGCGTGCTGCGCTGGGCCTGGGTCATCCCGCTGTTCACGATGGTGGCCAACGCGCTCACGATCCACATCGGGCAAACCACCCTTTTTCGCCTGCCCGCGCGGCTTCCCCTGGTGGGGGGCGTTGTCACGGCAGAGGCGGCGATCGGAGGGCTTCTGTCTGGCTACGCCCTGCTCGTGCTGCTGGCCATCTTTGCTACCTTCAATGCCGCCAGCGACTACTACGCCATGCTTCGCCTCGTCCCCAGCTTTTTATTCCAGGCTGGGTTGGTCGCCAGCATCGCCCTCACCTTCGTCCCGCAGACCATGCAGGCCCTGGACGAGATTCGGGAAGCGCAGCAGATACGCGGGCAACGCTTTCGTGGCATGCGTGACTTGCCGCCGCTCTTTCTGCCCCTGCTCACCATGGGGCTGGAGCGTTCGATCCAGCTGGCCGAGGCGATGGAGAGCCGCGGATTTGGGGGCATCGAGCGCGGGCACGGGCGGGCGGGCAGCCGGACGGCCCGCCACAAGGCAGTGATGCTGGGCGGGCTGCTGCTGCTGGTGGGGGGGATGGCCCTGCTGCTCTTTTCGACCCAGCAGGTGCCCGGCCTGGCGCTGTTGAGCGGCGGCGGGATAGTGGTTGGCCTGGCGCTGCGCGGCATGGGCCGCCGCGTGCGACGCAGCCGCTTTCGGGCGCCCGCCTGGCACCGCCGTGACACCGTTCTCGCCGTGGCAGCCCTCGCCCTGCTGCTGGCCCTGGGCGTGCTGAGCAATTTTGAACAAAACCCTTTTCTTTTCTATCCTTATCCGCGCCTTGTGGCGCCGCCCTTTGAACCCGCTATAGGGATCGGCCTGCTGTTACTCGTTCTCCCCGTGGTGCTGGTGCCATCTGGCGAGCAGCGCCCCTGAAGAACCACCCTGTGAGGATGAAGCCATGGATTTGAAGAAGCAGTTGAAAAAGCTGGCAGGGATGTCAACGCCCGATGATCAGCCGACGCCCTCCCCGACCCCGCAACGTGAGCCAGAGCCGGAGCCGCTGATGATTCAGGAAACATCGCCGCAGGCAGTCCACGCGCGTCTGGCGGCGGGCGAGGCTGTGACGTTGCTGGACGTGCGTCAGCCCTGGGACTTTGCAGCCCAGCACCCTGAAGGCGCGCTGTCGCTGCCACTGAACGATCTGCCCGACCGCCTGAATGAGTTGGACCCGACGAAATCCTACGTGCTTTCTTGCTACCACGGATACACCAGCCTGAACGGGGTAGCCTTCCTGATGGAGAAGGGATTCGTTGACGTGCAAAGCATGAGTGGGGGCTTTTCAGGGTGGGCGGCGGCGGGGCTTCCTATCGAGTCTGCTCAGCGCTGACGTGACCCCCCCCATCCGCTTCGAGCACGTCTCCTACCGCTACCCCCTGCGCGACGCGCCCGCCCTGCACGACCTGTCGCTGGACATCGAGGCAGGCGAACTGCTGCTGCTGGTGGGGGAAAGCGGCGCGGGCAAAAGCACCTTCCTCCGTGCCATCAACGGGCTGGTGCCCCATTTCTACGGGGGCGCGTGGGCGGGGCGCGTGCTCATCAACGGGCTGGACACGCGCACCGTGGGGCCGCGCGACCTGAGCGCGCATGTGGGCTTTGTCTTTCAGGACCCGGAAGCACAGTTTGTCGTGGAAATCGTTGAGGACGAACTGCTCTTCGCTATGGAAAACTTTGCCCTGCCGCCGCCGTTGATGGGAGAGCGATTGGAAGAAGTGCTGACACAGCTTGGCATCGCGCACCTGCGTCACCGTCGCATCGCCACCCTGAGCGGCGGCGAAAAGCAGCGTGTCGCGATTGCGAGCGTGCTCACCCTCCACCCCTCCATCCTGGTGCTGGACGAGCCAACCTCGCAGCTGGACCCGGACGCGGCGGCGGAGGTGCTGGACGCAGTCGAGGCGCTCCACCGCACGCGCGGCCTCACGGTCATCCTGGCTGAGCACCGATTGGAGCGCGTGCTCCACCTGGCGCAGCGGATCCTTTTCCTGCCCGGCAAGGGGCAACCGCCTCGCATCGGCCCGACGCGGGAAATGATCCGCCACCTGCCATTGGTTCCGCCCATTGTTCAGCTTGGCCGCCGCCTGCGCTGGGAGCCCTTGCCGCTAACAGTAGACGAGGCGCGCCCTCTGGCGCCACAGGTGCCGCCGCCCTCCCCGCCTGGTGCCAGCGAGCCATCCTATGCATCGGGTGTCGCCATTGAAGTGGAGCGGGTGCACTTCGCCTATGGCTCGGCCCCGGCCCTGCATGATGTGTCGCTAACGATTCACGCGGGCGAGGCGGTGGCCATCATGGGGCCGAACGGAAGCGGCAAATCCACGCTGCTCAAACAGATGATCGGGCTGCTGCGGCCCGACACGGGCGCGGTACGGGTCGCCGGACGCTCCCTCGCCGGGCGCGAGGTTCAGGAGATCGCGCGCGGGGTCGGCTACGTTCCACAAAATCCTAACGCCCTCCTCTTTGCTGAGACGGTGTACGAGGAGCCGCTGGTCACGCTTCGCAACCACGGGCTGGACGCAGCGAGCGCCCCCATCGCGCCAACCACCCTGCTGGCGCGCCTCGGGCTGGATCAGGTAGCCCACCACTACCCGCGCGACCTGAGCACGGGCCAACGCGAGCGCGTCGCCCTGGCGGCGGTGCTGGTCACGCGGCCGGCGCTCCTGCTGCTGGACGAGCCGACGCGCGGGCTGGATTATGGGCAGAAGCACGCCCTGTTGTCCCAGCTTAAAGCATGGCAGGCGGAGGGCACTGCCGTCGTGATTGTGACGCACGACGTGGAGTTGGTGGCGCACTTCGCCGAGCGCATCATCTTGATGGAGGGGGGGCGGGTGAAAGCAGACGGGCCCACCCGCCAGGTGCTCGCCCACGCGCCGTCCTTCGCCCCGCAGATGGTGCAACTTTTTGGCCACACCGCCTGGCTGACCCCGGACGAGCTTCCGGCCCCACAGATGACCGCCCTCTAGCCGCGACTTTATCCCCCATGCACCACCAGGGCGCCGCCCGCCACCTCGCCACACCGCGCGTGCTGCTCTTTTTGGAGCGGGAGGGACGCTGGCTGTTTATCCAGGGGGCAGCACACAAATGGTGGGCGGGCAGGTTGAACGGCATCGGCGGGAGCGTGGAAGCGGGCGAGAGCATTCGCCGCGCGGCTGTGCGGGAGGCCGAGGAAGAGACAGGGCTGCACCCGCTCTCCCTGGCGCTCGCCGCGATCATCCATGTGATCAGCGACCCGGCGGTGCTCCTCTTCGTCTTTCGGGGCACCCTGCCCCCCGGCCCCTTGCAGCCCTGTGAAGAGGGCACATTTCACTGGCTCTTGCAGGAAGCAGTGCTCGATCCTGCGCTGCCGCTCATGCCCGATCTTCCCTTCCTGCTGCCCCGCATCTGGCAATGGCAACCCGACGTGGGGCCCCTCTTCTTCACCTTCGACTTTTCGGATGGCTTTCGGGCCGCCGAGGAGCATTTCTAGTCGCGATCACTCAACGTTCAGGCAGGAGAAAGCCATGCAGATCGTCGGATTGGACCACCTACAGCTTGCCATCCCGCGCGGCGGTGAAGCGGCGGCGCGGCACTTTTATGGGGAGGTGCTGGGGCTGCGCGAGGTAGACAAGCCGGAGCCGATGCGGGCAACCGGCGGCTGCTGGTTCGAGGGGGAGGGGGTAGCCCTGCACCTGGGGGTAGAGGAGCCCTTTGCGCCGGCGCGCAAGGCGCATCCGTGCCTGCGCGTGGCGGACCTCGCAGCGGCGCAGGCCATCCTTCAGGCGGCGGGCGTATCCGTCACCCCCGACACCATCCTGCCCCACGTGCGGCGCTTCTTTGCCAGCGATCCGTTCGGCAACCGGATCGAGTTCTTACAGGCGGGCGACAGCTACCTTTGAAGCAGGCTGCGGCTCACTGGCAGGGGAGGAAGCTGACAGCTTCCTGATCCGGTCGCCCACGCGGATCGTTCCGGGCTGCACCACCCTGGCATTCACGCCGCGCAGATGAAGTGCCTGCCCCACGGGGGTGCTCACAAAGCGCAGCGCATCTTGTCCAAAGCGCGCCTTGAACTTGACGCAGCCCGTGTGCGGCTGCGCGGTGATCTCGATGATGGCGGAGCCGATGGCCAGCCGCGTGCCTGCCGGGACGTTGCCCTCGCTCAGGTCCAGGTCCACAAACAATTGATCCCCGGCCAACTGCCAGCGCTCCCGCGTCTGCGCCAGCAGGGCCACCACCCGTGCGTTCATCAGGTTAAGCTGCATGTCAGGGTGCGGGGAGCCATCCGGCATGCGCCGGCTGGAGCGAAGGCGCCAACTGTCCCCCACCAACCCCTCCTCCAGATCCAATTCGCCCTCTGTCAGCACCTCGCGCCCGTCCACCTCCGGGCGCCGCACGATCATTTCCAGGATTCCCTCGTCCGCAGGCGACTGGCGGATCGAGTCCAGCCCTGCCTCCATCTCTTCGATTGTCAGGTGTCGCGCATCCGTCATGCTCATTCCTCCTTCGCTGGCTACCATGAGCCCCTCTTGACCCTGCTGCCACGTCCCCTGTTTTACTTCAGCCGCCCCGACAGGTAATCAATCAAATCTATCTTTGTCATGATTCCCTCCACCTGGCTTTCCGCATCCACGACCACGACCACGCTCGCGCTGGAAAAAGCATCGGCCAGCGTGTCCAGGGCGCTGTTGCGCCCAACGAGCGGGATATCGCGGTTGATCACATCCTCGATCGTCTCGGTGCGCGCGTGCTGGTGATCGCCGCTCAGAAGATGGTTGAGCAGGTCGCGCTCGGTCACGACCCCCAGGTAGCGCTGTGTCTCATCCACCACGGGGAGTTGCGAGATATTGTTCTCCTTCAGCCGCTGGATCACCTCCAGTTTGGCGTCGCCAGGGTGCGCCACGATCAGATCGTGCTGCCCATTGTGCTCCAGCAGATCGCTCACGCGCCCCTCGCCCAGCAGGCTATAATCCAGAAAGCGATTCTCGCGCATCCAGTCGTCGTTGAACACCTTGGATAGGTAGCGCGACCCGCTGTCCGGCAGCAGCACGACCAGGACTGCCTCGGCAGGTAGATCACGGGCTACCTGGAGCGCTCCCACCACCGCCGCGCCGCAGGACCCCCCGCAGAAGATGCCCTCCTCGCGCACCAGGCGGCGCGTCATCAGAAAGCTCTCCTTGTCATTGACCTGCACCACCTCGTCCACGTAGTCAAAATCCGTGGTGCCCGGCACAAAATCCTCGCCAATCCCCTCCACCTTGTAGCTGAACGCTTCCCCCAGGTTGCCCGTGTAAAAGTACTCGTGCAGGAGCGAGCCGATGGGGTCCACCCCTATCACTTTGATGTCGGGGTTCTGCTCCTTCAGATACTTGCCGGTGCCGGAGATGGTTCCACCGGTGCCAAGCGTGGCCACAAAATGCGTGATGTCGCCCGTCGGTGCCCTTCCAGATTTCCGGGCCGGTCGCAAAATAGTGACTTTCCGGGTTAATCATGTTGTGGTACTGGTTCGCCAGCACGGCACCGGGCGTCTCCTCCACAATCTGCTTCGCCACGTTGTAGTACGAGCGCGGGTCCTCCGGCGCGACGGCAGTGGGGGTGATGACCACGCGGGCGCCAAAGGCGCGCAGCAGGCGGATCTTCTCGTCCGACATCTTGTCGGGCATGACAAAGACGGTCTTGTAGCCCTTCACCGCGGCGGCGATGGCCAACCCCACCCCCGTGTTGCCGCTCGTCGCCTCCACGATCGTCCCGCCCTGCTTCAGCAGCCCGCGCCGCTCGTAATCCTCCACGATGGTGACCCCTATACGATCCTTGACGGAGCCGCCGGGGTTGAAAAACTCCACCTTCGCCAGAACCGTCGGCTTGTGGCCGCGCGTCACCTTCTGCAGCCGCACCAGCGGCGTGTTGCCGATCGTATCCACAATCGAGTCGAAGATACCATAGGGGGCCTTATCCATCGGCGGCACCCATATCGGCTCTTTCACCTGGAACATTGTATCTCCTCACATCCTCACGAGCAGCCAGATCGAATCGAATGCATCCATTATGCACCGTCGTGTATCAGGATGACAAACCATCGCACCCCTCACCCCTCCGCCCGCTCCGTGCTCAGCAGCAGGGCTGGCAAAAGCGCCAGCACCCCCACCACGGCTGTGACGAGGAAAAGATCGGTGACGACGGTCGTCATCGTGGCGGCGATAAGCTCAGCAAAGCGCGCGACGGCGTCCGGGTCGCTGAGGCTTGGGGGGTCGGCGGCGGCGATGAGTCCGTTGTAGCGCTGTAGGGCCCAGGTGACGAGTACGGAAAGGCCGAGCGTCATGCCGAGCAGCCGCGCCACGAGGAGGAGGGAGGCCGCGATGCCGCGCGACGCCTCTGCGGCGCGCTCTAACACGGCGGCGGCGATGGCTGTGGTGACGACCCCCAGCCCCAGCCCCGCCAGGGCAAGGGGCATCCGCAGGGCAGCGGGCCCTGCCACCTGCTCCCATTGTGCCATCTGCACTAGGCCGGCGATGGTGATGAGCAATCCGCCCAGCGTCTGCCATCGCGGGGCGAGCCAGCGATGGAGCGGCCCGGCCAGAAGCGCCCCCCCCATCATGCTGCCCGCAAAGACAGCCAGCAGCCCGCCACTGGTGGCGATGGCTTCCTCAACGCTCGCGCTCAGCGCCTGGAGCAGGACCGGCACCTCCACCATCACGGCCATCAGGATAGCGCCAGTCAGCAGGCTGACACTGTTGGCCGCCGCAAAGCGGCGCCCGCGCAGCACGTCCATCGGGAGCAGTGGCTCCGCTGCGCGACGCTCCCATCCTGCAAAGGCGATCAGGCCGAGCACTGCCAGCGCCAGAAGGGGCCAGAACCAGGGCGAGCGGGCGGGGGTGGCGGTGTTGGCCAACAGCGCACCCCCCTCCGGGCTGGCCGGGGCAGCCAGGTAGAGCGCCGTGGTGAAGGCCAGCAGAAAGAGGGTGAGCAACCCTGCCCCCACGAGGTCCAGCCGGCGGCGTGCAAGGGTGCCGCGCGGCAGGGCAATCAGCACCATCCCCGCCGCCAGCAGGGCGACGGGCACATTGATCCAGAAGACCCAGCGCCAGCCAAGCCAGGTGGTCAGCCAGGCCCCATAGGCCGGCCCCGCCACCCAGCCCGCCGTGTCCACCGCAGCGATCAGCCCGACCGCCAGGGAGCGCTGACGAGGGGGTACCGCGTCGCTCACCGCCGCCAGTGCCACGGGGACCATCGCGCCGCCGCCCAACGCCTGCACCACGCGGGCCGCCACCATCGGCCAAAGGCTGCCCGCCAACGCCGCACCAATGGAGCCCACCGCAAAGAGCCCCAGGCTTGCCAGAAAGACCGGTCGTCGTCCGTACAAATCGCTCACGCGCCCCATCACGGGCATCGTGATGATATAGGCAATCAGGTAGCCATTCACGATCCAGGCGGCATCCGCCAGCCCTGCCGGAAGCGGAATGCGAAAGTCAACTATCAGTTGGGGCAGCACGGCTGCTGTCACCGTCAGGTCTAACGCGGCCACAAAGACGGCGAGCGAGACGGCTACCAGGGCCAGCCAGGCTGCAGCACGGGGAGGGCTAGCGGCGGATTCATCGTTCATAGGGGGCGCAGGGTGGCTCAAAGGGGCGGCTCGATGGCCGGCGCCGCATCAAATTGAGAAAAGAGGAAGGTCCAGGTGGGGGTGGGTCCCTCTTCGGTGGGTTCGGTGATAACAAGTTTACGGATGCGGCTGTCTGCAACACCCGCCCAAAGTTCGACGTTGACCGTTTCCGGCAGGTCCGTTGCAAAGTCGCTGAGCAAGGTGCCCGGGAGGGTCCCGCGCAGCCGCACGGTGGGCACCCCATCCACCTCCTCGTCTGGGGAGCGCTCCAGGGCCTGCATATCGGCTAGCAGGGCGCCGATGCCCCCTTCTGGATGGAACAGGCCGCTCACGTCCGTTGCCAAGCCAGCGGGGGCCGCCTCCCATTGACCACTGAGGGGGTTGGTCAGCCACTGCTCGTCCGCGATGGCGATATAGGCCACCGTCGTGCTGCCAAAGGGGGTTTGAATCAGCGTCTCCGCCTGGACGCGGTCGGGCGCTACCACGTCCCCTTCCGCCTCATCAAAGGAAAGCACGCCGCTCTCGTCCAGGGCGATGGTGCGCGCGGTGAGCGTGAGCGAAAAGTGGAAGCTAGCTGTCTCGTTCCATGCGCGCACCGCATTGTCCAACAATTGCTGTGGCGTCGGGGTAGGCGTTGGTGGAATAGGCGTTGGCTCTGACTCCTGGCCCCCACAAGCGACGAGCGAGGCGAGCAACAGCCCTAGTAAGAACAATACAGGTGGTCGCACAGCTACCTCTTCTGATGGGTGGATGGGGTGGGGCAGCAACGGTCATGAGCCAAGACTATAAAGGAGGAGTGCCCAAAGCCCAAAAGCACGAGGTGGTAAGGGCACCAATTTTCATCAGGCGATTGACAATTCATAGGGCAGCAGGCACAATGCACGGGAGGCGACCTTTAGGGAGAGGCGGTAGCTATGAGCGACCAGAGTCTGCGCGAGTACACCGAGGAAATCAGGCAGTTGCTGGATGCAGGGCAAGCCGATGAAGCACTGCCCCGAGCACAGCACCTGCTACAGCACTTTCCACGCTACTGGCTTGGCTATCGCCTGCTGGCCGAAGCGGCGCTGGAGCAGGGCCACCGTCGGGATGCTATTGAAATTTTCCAGCGCGTGCTGAGCGTAGACCCGGAAAACTTTGTGGCGCACGCTGGGCTTGCCACCGCATTTGACGAAGAGGGCGATCTAGAAGAAGCGCTCTGGCACATGATGCGCGCCTTCGAGGTGAACCCCGGCCTCCGTGAGGTGCGCGAGCGGATGCGCCAATTGTACGAGCGCCGCGATGGGCACGCGCCGGGCCGCCTGCCCACCACACGCGCCGCCCTGGCGCGAGGCTACCTGCGCGACGGCTGGTTCGAGCGCGCCGCACAGGAACTGATCAAGGCACTGGAAGCAGAACCCAACCGCGTAGATGTGCTCTCCGCGCTTGCAGAGGCGCAGTGGTTCGCGGGGCAGCGGCAGGCGGCTGCCGAATCGGCCAGTGCGGTCCTGCAAGAGTTGCCCTACTGCCTCAAAAGCAATCTGATTCTTGGCGAGTTTTATGTGCAGGAAGGTGACCTGGATGGCGCCGGACCCTTTCTGACGGCTGCTCAACAGCTGGACCCCGAAAACGATTTGGCGGTGCGGATGTTTGGCCCGTCTGGCCACCTGCAAGCCCGGCGCGTGTTGGTCGCTATTGGCATGGAGGAAGCAGGGGAGCCTGATGGCGGGGTGACTCGGGGTGATGCGGGCGCGTCCGATTGGCTGATGGGACTCAGCCATGCCACGCGCACTGCCCTTGACACCCTGGCCCTCCCGTGGCAGGCGGCGTTACGCCGCGCGACCCTGACGGCGCTACCTACGGCGCAGCCCGAGGCAGTCGAAGCGCCACAGGGAATGGCCTGGCACGCGGCGCTCCACCAGGCAACGATTCATGAGCTTGGCGCCTTTCTGGAAGCTCGCGGTGTGGACCGCGAAGCCATCCCCGCAGATGCAGAGCCCGCAAACGACGAGGTGGCTGAGCCGGGCCAACCATGGGGGGCTACCGACAGCGCCCTGGCTACACCATCTCCGCTGCCCAGCGAGGCGGCACTTGTTCCTGCTGGCCCTCGCTCCAGCCCATGGGCA
Organism: uncultured Chloroflexia bacterium; assembly: GCA_963721895.1. Classification (GTDB taxonomy): domain Bacteria; phylum Chloroflexota; class Anaerolineae; order Ardenticatenales; family Ardenticatenaceae; genus CAVRLZ01. The sequence continues at coordinate 171,311 of CAVRLZ010000006.1, forward strand.
GAGCGGCTGCTAGCGGAGACGGAAACCTTCCTGGCAACGTGGCAGCCCGCAGCCCCCACGCCCGCCGCTGAACCGGCTCCCGCACTTTATGACTGGCGCGGCGCCCTCTATGCTGAAACCACGAGTGCCCTGGCCACCCCTGCGGCCCCCGCTCCATCCCAGGCCAACGGGGCGGGCTGGAAGGCGCGTCTGCGTGGGGAAAGCGTCCAGGCGCTTTCCGCGCTCCCCACCCCCGCTACGGCGACAGACGCAGCCACGAGTGCCCCTCTTCCTGCGGCAGGCAGCACGGCGGCTCCAGGCTGGATTGCCTACCTGCGGGAAAGCACGGACGAGGGCCTTGCGTCCGCGGCTGACACCGGCCCCAAGAGCGATGGAGGGGCTTCTGAGGCACCCCCGTCGTGGGTGGCGGCCCTGCGCGACGCCACCACGGCCGCCCTGGACGAGGGGGAGGGCGACGACCGCACCCTTGCCGACCGATTGGTTGGCGGCGTCGGCGGGATCCTGCATCAGGTGCATGAGGTAGCCGATACCCTGCGCCGCAAAGCTACCGACTCGCTAAGCTCCCTCTTTGAATCGGACGATCACGCCACGGGCAGCCCCCCACCCGCCGACGAGACGGATGCCCTCGCCGAGCAGGCGGAAGCGTTTTGGGACGGGGAAACTGAGGTAGCAGGGGAGCAGTTGGAGCAGGAAGCCGAGGCGTTCTGGACGGACCCCCTGGGGAAGCCCCCGACACGGCCCAGGCGGAGGACGCCCCCGATCGCATGGGAGCAAACGGTGGCGGAGATGAGCCGCGAGTGGGCGGAGAGCGCGCCGGAAACAGAGCCGCTCCTCACCGACGACCCCCTCCTGCAACCCGAAGAAGCATCTTCCGCCGAGCCTTCCTCTAGCCTGGCTGAGGCTGACGGGCAGGCAGCGGAAAGCTCTGTCACGGACACAACGATGGCCAAGGGCGCAGACAGCGCCGATTCGCTGCCCGCCGTACCGCTGAGCGAGATGGAGCGGGCGCACCAGGCGTGGCAGGCGGGCAATAGCCGTGAGGCCTATTCGATCTACCAGACCCTCTATCTGGCAGGCGGCGCGCCCGCCGCCGAATTAAGCGTGGAGCTCGAAGCGTGGACGCGCACCGGCCGTGCACCCGCGTTGGCGCATCAACTGTTGGCTGACCTGTACCGCCGGATGGGACGAATGCAGGAGGCGGTTGCCCAGTACCGCGAGGCGATCAACCGGATGTAGCCAGCAAGTGAAGCGGGGGACTTGTCGGAAAGACAAGTCATGGTAGGATCAAGCGATCAGGAAACGATTCTTCTCAGGAGAGAGCGGCATGCAAGAGACGGAGATGTTGCGCGAGGCGGTTGAGCGCGCCATTAAGAGCTACGATCCGATCCGCACCAGCGAGACGGAGATCGGCGTAGACGTTATGTCGAATGGAGATGTAACGCTTAACGGCCATGTGCGTACCGATGTCATGCGCTCCGTCGCCGCGCAACTGGCGCGCACCGTGAACGGTGTCCGCTCGGTCCGCAATCTCCTCCTGAGCGACAGTGCGCTGGAGATAGCCGTCGGCCAGACAATCTCGCTGCAACTGGGCTCCTACATCGTACCGTTGGCCCCTGTGGTCCGTGCGATTCGCGGGCACATCTTCCTGCGCGGCCCGGTGCCGAGCGAGGGTGCAAAGGAGATAGCAACCGAGATCGCGCGACAGGTGCCAGGCGTCGTCATGGCGCACAATCTTCTTGAGGTGGACCCTGTATCGGTCGAGAGACTTGTAGCACCGAAGAAGGTAGCGCGGCGTGCCGCAGGCAAGGCGGGTGTCGGACAGCAGGCCCTGGTCGGCGGCAAACCGGTGACCGAGGCAGATCTGCCGGCTTGGGCGCTGAAACCGAAGAGCGCCTGGGGAATGGCTGAGTACAAAGCGCGCGCCAAGGTCAAGATGGCCTGGAAGCGGGGGGAGGCACCCGATCCCAACGAGATGGAAGCGGCGGGGATTATCCTGGGCGAGGGAGCTACGATCCAGGAGCCAACAGAAGAGGCAGCCCCACCGCCCGCCAGCGCCCCCCTGGAGGCCGACGAGAGCGCGACCAACCCGTCAGCGGCGCTTGCAGAGGAGGCAATCCCTGCTGTAAACCTAGACGAGGTACGCGCACGCTTTCCCGCCTGGGCGCTCAAGCCGAAAGAAGAGTGGGATGCGGATGACTTCAAGGCGCAGATGCAGGCCAAGCGCGCCGCCAAGGGCGGCCAGGGGGAAGCGCCGGACAAGATTGTCGAGCAGGCCCAGGCGGCGCTGAGTGCCGCACAACAGGCGGGAACGCGTCGGGCGGTGGGGTCTCCCAAGAATGCTGAGGAGGCAGCGCTCGCTGCGGTACGGAGCCAGTTTCCCAGCTGGGCCATCGTGCCGCGCCAGGAATGGCGCGCCCAGGACTTCACCGAAGCCGCCGATGCCCGCGTGGCCGAGATTCGGGGCAAAGGCCGCTCTGTTCGAGAACAGCGCGCTGACGCACAAGCGGCGCTAGAGGCAGCGCGTCGTGGCGAGTCCGTCGCTGGCGGCAGCAGCGCCAAGCGCCGTGACCTGACCGCGGAGGAAATCGAGGAGGTGCGGCGCGGGTTGGACAGCCAGTTCCCTGCCTGGGCACTCAAACCCAAGGAGGCATGGGACAAGGATGACTTTAAGGGACAGATGCAGGCCAAGCGCGCCGCCAAAACGGGCGGGCCTGACCCCGATGCACTGATTTCTGAGGCACAGGCTGCCCTGGAGGCCGCCCTCAAGGCTGCCCATGAGGGGCTTCCCCTGGAGGAGAGCCCATCCGCCGCCCAGGGCGCGCCCGCCCCTGCTAAAACTATTACCCCCGAACTGCTGGCAAAGTACCCAGGCTGGGCGCTCAAACCCAAGGAGACATGGGACGCCGCCGAGTTTAAAGCGCATGCGAAGGCGAAAAGCGCCTTTAAGAAGGGGGAAGGGGCCGATCCCGACCAGGTAATTGCCGAGGCCCAATCGGCCCTGGCATAGAGGTTATTCAATGGGAGAAGGGGGATGAATAACATTGTCAGAGCCTCAGCGAACGAAGCGGGGCGCCTGCCCTCTTTCAGCGGCACCCCGCCTGCTGTCCGTCTCTGAACAGAAAGCTTGCTTTCATGGATGGGCATCCTGGCAAGCCAAGATGCCATGCTGTGCCGCTTAAGGGGGTGTTCAGGGGGTCAGTCCTGCGCACGTAACAGATGTGAGTTCCTCTACAAACAGCCATGAGAACACCCACAAGACGGTGCCACATCCCCTAAATTTTTATGTAGTTGCGTTACCTATTCGTTTTGATATAATAGGTCCGATTTATCAAGTGATATTCCTGTTCTTTCGCTCAACCATTTAGGCAGCCCTTTTCGCGCTGATAGGCTCCCTGCTTTGTAAAAGCCTCCCTGCTTGTTCGCTCGGCGGTCAACTAGCGTCCCGTACCGATTCATTAGCCCACGGAAAACGAGAAGTTACCAGGAGGGATCCATGCGTATTGGGATTTTGCGATGCCTGCATGTCATCGTTGCTATTGTACTGCTGCTATGCTCCACTCAATCCACCACGTATGCTCAGTCTTCCGCTTCCGACCTCCGCGCGCAATTGGCCCAGCAATTTGGCGAGCACATTTTGTTGTTGTCCGAAACCACTGAAGCAGCGATTACGGGTACCACTGCTTCGTATCGGGCCGCCTTTGCAGAGTTGGACAAGAATTCACTTGCAATGAGTGAGACCATTGGTTCGATCTACGGAGAAGAAGCCGTTGATCAATTTTTACCCCTCTGGCGCGCGCAAATCGTAGCGCTTCTTGATTATGGCGCAGCGGCGGTGGCCAACGATGCAGGCGCTTTGGAAACGGCGGCGTCAAGAGGTGGAGAAGGTCCACGCCCAGATTGCAGCCTTCTTCGCCTCAGTGAATCCACAGGTCGCAGAAGCGGATTTTGTGGCGCTTCTGGAGCCCTATCGCCTGACCCTCACGGCGCTGACTGAAGCCCAGGCCAGCAACGATCTGGCCGAAGCGCACCGCCTGTCTGTGGAAGCCCATCGCTATGCAACCAACGAGATCACGCAAAGCCTGGCCACCGCCATTGACAAGCAGTTCCCGGATGAATACCTAGGCACGGTTCAATCCCCCGCCGCCAAGCTCCATGCCCAGTTCACCACGCTTCTGGGCGAGCAGGTGGTGTTGGTAGAAAACTACACCGATGCGATTCTGGAAGGAAGTGGCGAGGCGATGGACGATGCGTCGGAAACGCTCCAGGCCAACACCACTGCCCTGGCCCAGCTTTTTGGCGCTGCATACAACGAAGAGGCGGCAACGAGTTTCAGCACGTTGTGGACTTCTTTCAACGAGGCGACCCTCGCGTATGCTGATGCCGTAGCAACTGAGGATGAAGAGGCACAGGAGGCACAAGCGGAAGCGCTCGATGAGGTCGTTACAGGCTTCGGTGACTTTCTGGACACCCTCAGCCCTGATTGGGATTCTGAGGCTGCCGCTGAGCTTGTTCGAACTCACGTTGATGAACTGGTGCAGAAGATTGACGCGCAGGCAAGTGAAGCACCCGCCGATCTTTATCCGCACCTGTTTGCTGCCTACCAGAACGCCTCGGGAGCACTCGCGACGAGCCTCAGTGCTGGCATCACCGCACAGTTCCCTGACAAGTATCCCAGCAACGATCCTGATTCGTTGCCCACGACCGGCTCTATCAGCATGTTGAGCCTGCTGCTGATTGCGGCGGGGCTTGGCCTGCGGGTAATCAGCCACGCTCTGCGCCGCCGACTCAGCGAAAACGTGCTGGTTTCGCCTACAGCCTACTGATTTCCCTTGCGAAACCAGGTATTTCGTCAACAGATACAGTCCGCCAGGGCGCGGTGGAAAACACCGCCGCGCCTGGTGGGTGCGGTTGGGTGGCCCATCAGAAATTTTTGCACGTAGCGGCATGGTTGTTGATATGGGTCACTCTTCTTTATTAGTCGTTGCTGGGGTGGTGATACTCGAATGTATCATCTTGCTCTGGTATCACGTTCGTGCAGGCAGAAGTCATCTGCGGGTCGGTGACTTTCTGATTGATTTTGCTGGCGGGGCGTTTGCGCTTTTCATGGCGATTACCATCACGCGCGCCCAACTGCTCGCCAGCGCGGCTTCCAATCCAGAGGATTTTCTGGCACCCGCACGGCTCGCCTACGAAGGACCGCTGAACGAACGCGACAGTATGGCGGCACCCGACCTCCCTCCCTCTGCGACGGTTGTTTTAACGGCCACGTCAACGCAGACGCCACTGCCTACTGCCACGCTTCCCCCCATCATTCACATCGTGCAGCGGGGCGAGGCACTCTCATTTATAGCGGCCCGTTATGGCGTAGCGGAAGATGCCATCTTGCTAGCGAACCAGTTGACGAGCGACACACTCGTGCTTGACCAGCGCCTTGTGATCCCGCCACCGGGTGCCTCGGGATGGATGCCAACAGCCGAAGCCGTAACAGCGGTGGACCCCACACCCGCGCCCGCCTCACCGACCATTGACAATCGCTCGACCGTCCATACGGTTCAAGAAGGGGAGACGTTGGGCCAGATTGCTCTCCTCTATGATACGTCGGTTGAGACAATTATCAAGGCCAATGGCGAGTTAGATGGGGATCGTCTGGCGATTGGGCAAAACCTCGTCATCCCTGCAGCCACTGGCACAGCGGTACCCGTGGCCATTGCGCCTCAGGGGACGCGCCTTGCCCCAACAAGCACAGCCGCGGCAACATTTACGCCGCTGGCAAGTGAAACGCCGACCCGCATCCCAACGCGCACGGTGACGGCGGCACTGGCAAGTGAAACGCCGACCCGCAGCCCAACGCGCACGGCGACGTTGACGCCACTTCCTACCAATACGGCGACAGCGGTGCCGCCCTCTCCCACTGCGACTGCAACAGAGACGGCTGTTCCTTCGCCCTTACCGAGCGCAACCCCAACGCCCGTACCCTCTGCCACGCCGTCGCTGACCAGTGTCCCCGCAACAGCGACCGTGGTGGTTCAGGAAAACAACCTTGCCCCGCGTCTGCTCTCTCCTCGAAACGAGCAGACATTTGAAGGGCAGAATGCAACCGTAAATCTACGATGGGAGTGGGAAGCACCGCTTCTACCGGAACAGAGCTTCGAGATCCAGTTGTGGACAGATGGGCAGGAACCCGTCGCCAGGGCTTGGGTGCGCTCTTCCGCCTGGGACGTGCCGCCTGCTTACTTCGGACATAGCTGGAACTGGCGAGTCGTAGTCGTGCAAGGGGAACGTGGAGCCAGTCAAGTCATCAGCGCGCCCAGTGCTGATGGCCGATTCCACTGGCGCTAGTGATTGTCTACTTCTACTTTTGGACCGCACCAGAGCATCAGGGTGTCACCCTGAATGGAGAGCGGGCCTTTTCAATCAACGTTGGTTGGTACAGCGATCCTTCGAATGCTAGCCGCGATGGGGATAAGAACTAATACATTTATGTCATACAGAATGCGTTTGGTCTCTTCAAGAGCGAGATGGAACTCAGATATTTGTTTCCGAGTTCAGCCAGCTATTGCCCTATAAAACGGATGGAGTCGGTGGGTGGATTTTAAGCATTTCTGGCCTTTCTACTTGGTGTGTTTTGCTATTATTAATGGCTATATTGCCTTGCTGCACCGTCATTACAAAAACAAGCAAACGAACTTCCACAATCTGGCGTTCGTTACAGACAGCGCCGCTTTCCTTGTGACGATAGGGGTAGTAGGAAGCTTGATTGTCTCGCATCGAGCTTCCCCCGACGCCAATGCGCAGCTGTTTGCCACACCTGCAGCTTCCATCCGTCCGACGGCTACAAGCCCCTTCGGGGCGAGAGCACTACCTGCCGCGTCCCTGCCGACCCCGAGCCCTTCCCAACGTGCGACCCTTCGACCTCGCACTCCTGTCCCGTCTCCCACCATAGCCCCTACCGACACCAGCAGCGTATCGCCCACCCCTGCGGCTCCCCTGCGCGAGCATGTCGTGCAAGCGGGCGACACCTTGAGGGAGATTGCTGAGCAGCACGGGATCACAGTGGCCGCTCTGATCGAGGCTAACCCCAGCCTCGATCCCGATCAGCTTTCAATTGACCAGAGGCTGCTGCTTCCGAACCCAGCCATCGCGCTTGGTGCCCCGGAGGGCTCGCCATCGCCTTCGGCTACAATTGTCCCTCCCTCCCCAACGGCCTCCCCCACCCCTATAACGCCTACAGCCACCCGCACCCCTACGGCTACAGCGAGCCAGACGCCCTCGGCCACGCCAACGTATACAGCCTCGGCCACGCGAACCGCATCGCCAACGCGAACCGCATCACCAACGCGAGCCGCATCGCCAACGCAAGCTGCATCGCCGACGCAAGCTGCATCGCCGACGCGGGTATTGACCTCTACTCCCCGCGCCACCGCCCTGCGCACGAGCACCCGCGTTCCAACCAGAACGCCTCGAGCAACCAGCACGACGATCACTACTACAACCATCCAGTTGCTCAGCCCGGATGATGGGGCACAGATCGGTGCAACCGAGTCGGTAGTGCTGGCGTGGGATGCCCCGCGTCCGCTTGCGGGCGATGAGCGCTACGAGGTGCAACTGTGGCTAGAGGGACAGGAACCGCAGGGCCGCCTATGGACCTCAGAGAGATCGGTGTCCCTTCCCCCTGCCTATTCCGGACGCCTGTGGATGTGGCGCATCGTGCTTGTACAAGAGGTGGACGGACAGTACGTGTACCGCGCGGGCATGCCGGTCAGTGAGGAGAGAACGTTTACTTACCAAAATTGAATCAGGCCAGGCCCCCCCGAAACAGAAGGACCCTGCATGAAACCGCCAGCTACTGCAACGGAAACAGTGCCGTTGATCACCAAGTTGGCGTTTGGCGCCGGCGATGTAGGGCCAGCCATCGCCACGGCCATCATGTCATTCTTCCTTCTGTATTTTTTTACCGATGTGGCCCGCCTTCCTCCCACACAGGCCGGGCTGATCTTGCTCTTGACCAAGTTGTGGGATTCGGTAAATGACCCACTGGTAGGGATGCTGTCTGACCGGACCCCCACGCGTTGGGGGCGCCGCCGACCGTGGTTCTTGTTCGGTGCGATTCCCTTCGGCCTTTCCTTCTTCCTGCTGTTCGTGGTCCCACCGCTCGGTGAGACGGCGCGCTTCTGGTACTTCATGGTAGTCGCCCTGCTGCTGGACACCTCGTTCACGGTTGTCAACGTGCCCTACACGGCACTCACCCCGGAACTGACCAGCGATTATGATGAGCGAACCACCCTCAATTCCTACCGATTTGCTTTCTCTATCCTCGGCGGGCTGATTGCAGCGGTGCTGCACCCGGTAATCGTTGACGCGGTGCAGGCAGGGGGCGGCAGCGAGCAGCGCGGCTACATGATTTCCGCAGGGATCTGGTCCATCGCGGCCACGCTGCCTTTCTTCTTCGCCTTTTGGGGAACCTACGAGCGCCATACGGTTCCTGATGAGGCGCCCCTGTCATTCAGCGAGAGCCTGCGCGTGACATTTGCCAATCGCGCCTTCCGCTACGTCACGGGCATCTACCTGCTGTCGTGGCTGGTGGTACAGGCAGTATCAACGCTGATCGTCTACTACATGACATACTGGATGCGCGCGCCAGGGCTAATCCCGGCAGTCATCCTGGCGGTGCAGGGAAGTGCCTTTGTCTGGCTCTTTATCTGGACGCGCGTGAGCAGTCGCGTGGGGAAGAAGGGGGTGTACTACCGAGGCATGATCTTCTGGATCGGGGCCTCGCTGCTTCTCTTTGCGGTGCAGCCCTCATGGCCCGCCTGGTCTGTCATCGTGCTGGGGTTCCTGGCGGGCATCGGGGTAGCCACGGCATTCCTTGTCCCCTGGTCCATGCTGCCGGACATCATTGAATTGGATGAGCTCGAAACAGGGGTGCGGCGTGAGGGGGCTTTCTATGGGCTCTTCGTGCTCCTCCAAAAGCTAGGGCTTGCGCTGGGGCTGTTCGGCATCAGCCAGATGCTCGCACTGACTGGTTACATCACGCCACCGCCCGGGGCGGACGCCCCCATCACCCAGCCCGACAGCACCCTCCTGGCCATCCGTCTGATGATTGGCCCCCTTGCCGCCCTGATCCTGGCAGCAGGGATCTGGCTGGTGTATCGCTTCCCCATCACGAAGGAGCAGCACGAGCAGACCCTGCTCGAACTGGCCCGGCGCCGAGCGGCGGCGAGCGCGGAGCACGTCCCCACTTTTTGACTTTCCATCCCTGGTGACTATCTTGCCCTATACAGCGAAAGCGACTAGCCAGGGGCAGAATCAATGCAGCGGTTTACAAGATGGATAGTGATAGGGGCTATGGTGTACGGTGCGCTGACGCTGCTTCAGGTGTGGCGCACGGCCCAGCAGGATGAAGCGACCCCCGCGGATGCCATCGTGGTGCTCGGCGCGGCGCAGTGGCGAGGGCGCCCGTCGCCCGTGTTCCGCGCGCGGCTGAACCATGCCATCCACCTGTATCAAGCGGGCTATGCCCCGTTGCTCATCACCACGGGTGGCCACGGCCCGGACCCCCAATTCACGGAAGGGGGCGTGGGGGCAGCCTATGCGCAGGCGATGGGGGTTCCAGCTGAAGCCCTGCTGAGCGAGCAGGTGGGCGGGACGACCCACGAGTCTATGATAGAGGTGGCAGCACTGGCCCGCACGCACGGCCTGCGCCGCATCATCGTGGTGAGCGATCCCTTCCACATCGCACGGATCGAGACCATCGCGCGAGGGCTGGGGTTGGAGGCGTTCGGCTCGCCCACGCGCACCTCACCCATCAGCCGCCGCCCCTTCCTGGAGTTCAACCACTTTCTGCGCGAGGTGTTGTCGCTGACCATTTACCGCTTCGGGTGGCTGGCCAACGCCGCATGAGCGCGCCGGTTTTCCCGGCGGAAAAACGAATCCTACACAAAAGGGCACCGCGGCGGCGGTGCCCTTTTGTGTAGAGTGCATGCGAAGCAAAAAGCTAGTTGAACGACAACTCCTCGACTGGCGGGGCCATGCCTGCCTTCATCATGCGCTCGAAGTCGGAGCGGTCCACCGTTTCCATCTCCAGAAGACGCTGAGCGAGCAGTTCCAACTTGTCACGGTGGTCACGCAGGATGGCTACAGCCTGCTCGTAGGCACTGGTGACGATGCGCTTGACCTCCTCATCAATCTGCTTGGCCACCTTCTCCGAGTAATTGCGCTGCTCGGAAATCTCGCGCCCCAGGAAGATCAACTCGTCGCGGTCGCCGTAGGTGAGAGGGCCAAGCTTCTCGCTCATGCCATAGCGCGTCACCATCGCGCGGGCCATCTGCGTCACCCGCTGAAGATCGTCCGAGGCACCGGTGGACACATCGCCCCAGATAATCTCCTCTGCCGCCCGCCCACCGAGCGCCCCAACCAGTTGATCCTGGATGCGGTGACGGCTTTCCAGGGTGCGGTCCTCATCTGGCAGCCACATGGTATACCCACCCGCCTGGCCGCGCGGGATGATGGTGATCTTGTGCACCGGATCGAAATGGGCTGCAAAGTGCATGGCCACGGCGTGGCCCGCCTCATGATACGCGGTCAGCTTCCGCTCGTCCTCGCCGATGATGCGGCTACGGCGCTCTGGCCCCATCATCACCCGCTCGATGGCTTCCTGAAGCTCCGACGCTCCCACCATCTTCTTGCTGCGCCGCGCGGCCAGAATCGCTGCCTCGTTGACAAGGTTTTCCAGGTCGGCGCCAGCCATCCCCGGCGTACCGCGTGCCACTGCATCCAGGTCAACATCCTTGCCAAGTGGCTTGCCGCGCGTGTGAACGTCGAGGATGGCACGGCGGCCCCGCACGTCAGGGCGGTCGAGCGTCACGCGGCGGTCGAAGCGGCCGGGGCGCAGCAGGGCCGGATCAAGGATATCGGGGCGGTTCGTCGCCGCGATGAGGATAATGTTCGTCTCGTTGTCGAAGCCATCCATCTCAACAAGGATCTGGTTCAACGTCTGCTCGCGCTCGTCGTGCGAGCCGCCCAGCCCGGCGCCACGCTGCCGCCCCACCGCGTCAATCTCGTCAATGAAGATGATGCACGGCGCGTTGCGCTTGGCCTGCTCGAACAGGTCACGCACGCGGCTGGCACCGACGCCAACGAACATCTCCACAAACTCCGAGCCGGAGATGGAAAAGAAGGGCACCCCCGCCTCGCCCGCCACCGCGCGCGCCATGAGCGTCTTGCCGGTGCCCGGGGGCCCCACCATCAGGACTCCCTTGGGGATGCGCGCCCCCAACGCCACAAATTTTTCCGGCTCTTTCAAGAACTCGACAATCTCGGCCAATTCCTGCTTGGCCTCTTCCGCCCCTGCCACGTCGTCAAAGGTGACGGTCGGCTTGTCGCCCGTAAACATACGCGCGCGTGACTTGCCGAAGTTCATAGCCTGGTTGTTGGAACCCTGCGCCTGGCGGAGCATGAAAAAGAGGAAGCCGCCAAAGATCAGCAGCGGAAAGAAGCCGCCGAGCAGATTGAAGATGCCGCCCCACTGCGAGGGGCGATTGATGGTGATCGGTACAGCCTCCAGCCGCGTGGGGTCAACACCCAGCGCCACCAGGGTTTCCGCCACCCCCTGCTCGCTCCCCTTGCGGGCGATGAAGGTGCTATCGTTGCGCCGCGTCACATGCAACACGTCGCCATCCACCTCAATTTCCTTCACCTGCCCCACATTGATCTGCCCGACCAGCTCGTTCAGCGAGCGCGATTCCTCGTTGGAATCGCCACTTACAAAACGCCAGAAGGAGGCGATGATCACCGCCAGGACCATGAAGATCAGTACATTCCGCAACAATCGCCCGCCCATTGGTATAGTTCCGTAACTAGATAGTAGAGTGCCCCATCAAGGGTCCCTGCTGGGGAAAGGGGTAATCAGGTGCAAAAGCGAGTGCATCGCGCACCAAGTGGTGCAAAGTATAGCGAAGGGAGGGTGCAGAACCAAGGACGCGCTCGCTCTCACCCCAGGCGGGCCAGCACGCCCTCAAGCAGGGACACCAGCTTGGGCGCAGCCTGCTCCCCTACAGCAAGCACCTCTTCGTGGGTGGTTTCTTCGTCTGCGGCGGGGTCATAGCGAACCATGTTGGTCAGCAGCGAGATGCCTAGCACCTCCATGCCGGCGTGGCGCGCTACAACGACTTCCGGCGCGGTGCTCATCCCCACGGCGTGCCCCCCCACTGCCTGAAGCAAGCGAAGCTCGGCGGGTGTCTCGAAACTGGGGCCGCTCACCATCGCATAGACGCCCTCACGCAGGGTCAGCCCCTGCTCCGCGGCCACCTCGCGCGCCAGGGCTCGCAGGCGCGGGCTGTAGGCGTTCTCCATCCCAGGAAAGCGCGGCCCCTGACGCTCATCGTTTGGGCCGATCAGGGGGTTGTTGCCCGCCATGCCTGGAAAATTGATGTGATCGCGAATCAGCATCAGATCGCCCGCACCCCAGGAGGGCTCAAGGCCGCCCGCAGCATTGGTGACCACCAGCCGCCGCACCCCGAGCGCCTGCAACACGCGGATGGGGAAGGTCACCTGCTGGATGGGGTATCCCTCGTAAAAATGGATGCGGCCCTGCATGACAAGGAGGGGGCTACCCGACAGCCTGCCGACCACCACGCGCCCCGCGTGCCCCACAACCGTGCTGGCCGGCCAATGGGGAATCAGCGTCGTGGGGAAACTAACCGACCCTGACACGCGTTCAGCGATGGCGCCCAGGCCACTGCCGGTGATGAGCGCGGTCGGCGGTGGCTCCTGTCCTTCAAGCCGCTCTCGAATCCAGCGCGCCGCTTCCTCTGCCTGCCCTTCCATACGCTGCGCTCCCCCTGTGTCTGGATCAGGTCATTCCCTACAGCACCGCAAGCTTAGCTATTTTGAAGGTAAATCTGCGTCGTAGAAATGTTGGCGTGGCCGAGCAACTCTTGCAACTCCACCAGGCGCTCCTCAACACGACCCGTGCTCTCGCGCAAGTGGTGGATGGCAAAGGCATGTCGAAGGGTATGAGGTGTCACGTCCTCCTCGATCCCCGCCTGCTCGACGTAATGTTTGATGATGAGCCAGAGACCCTGGCGCGTCAATTGGCCACCGCGCATGTTCAAGAAAAGGGAAGCCTCCTCCCCATCCGCCGCCAGGGACACGCGCCCATTGTCCTGGGTGAGGTAATCATTCAGTGCGCCCATTGCCCGCACAGAAACGGGGACTGTGCGCGCACTGGCCCCTTTGCCGCAGCGAATCGTCCACCGTTCCTGATCCAGATCGTCCACCCCAAGATTGACCAACTCGCTCACCCGCAGGCCAGTGCCGTAGAGCAGTTCGAGCATTGCCCGGTCGCGGACACCCTTGGTGTTTTTCAAACTGGCCGGCGCAGCCATCAGCCGCGTGATGCTTTCACGGGAAAGGCCCTCCGGACTCTGCTTTTGTACTCGGGGAGAATCCACATCTTCGGTGGGATTGGTCGTCATCTCTTCACGCTCGACCAGATGCTTGCAGAAGCTTTTAACCGCTGCCATCTTTCGGGCTATGGTGGAGGGGGCATACTCGCGCGCGCGCAGAAAAAAAAGGAACTCTGAAATGTCATCGCTTTGGATGCCCCCCCAGCTTGCTGGGGTGCGGCCCTGCTCGTCCAGCCACTGGACAAATTGCACCAAATCGTTGCGATAAGCAGCAACTGTGTTCGACGAATATTTCTCCTCCTCTAGCAGGAACGTGAGATACTCCTCGATTCGCGTGCGCATGGGGCCTCCGGTCTGAGAAAGTTGCTCTAGCTAAATAGATTTTATCACAAGTTGCCATAAAATAAAACGCTCTGCTGCCCAACGCCTCGTTTAGCGTGCCGCACGGCCGGGAATAGACGCCCTTCCTCTCCTTCAACCTGCTATCACCGCACGAAGTAGATCAGCGCCACCCCCACCCCGATCACCACCACAATCGTGCGTAGCGTGTCCGGGCGAATGCGCCCTGCCAGCCGTCCGCCCAACGCACCGCCCAGCAACGCCCCCACTGCCATCACCAGCGCCGCCCCCCACACCACCTGGCCGGAAAACAGAAAGAACAGCGCCGCCGCAAGGTTGACGCTGAACGAGACGGCTTGCTTCAGCGCATTCAGCCGCGTGAGCGAGTCATCCAGCGCCAGCCCCAGCACAGCGAGGACAATCACGCTCAGCCCAGCGCCAAAGTAGCCGCCGTAAACCGCCGCTAGGCCAACGGGCAGCGCCGCCCAGCGCTCGGAAGGGGGCGCCCCGCCCTGCGCCTGACGCCGGGTAAGCCACGCGCGCAGCCGTGGCTGCGCGGCGAGCAGGCCAGCCGCGAGCAAGATCAGAAAGGGTACCAGGGCGCGGAACAGCCGATCTTCCGTGTTCAACAGCAGGACCCCGCCGATAAGCCCGCCCACCACGCTGAGGGGAAGGAGCCATACAAGGCGCTTTCCCTGCCCACGCAGGTCTGCTGCCTGGGCAGCCATGGCGCCCAGGTAGCCGGGGGAAAGCGCTACCGTGTTGGTGACATTGGCCGCAACAGGCGGTATCCCCACCGCCGTGAGCATCGGAAAGGTGATCAACGTCCCGCCCCCCGCGATGGCGTTGACCGCCCCAGCAGCCATCGCCGCCAGCCCGACCAGCAAATACTCCACTCCACTCAGCATCGGTTGCTGCTTTCCCGGCATCCGGCTGGCCGATTGTTGTAGGAAGAATGTCGTTGCATCAGAAGTCGAAGAGCGAGCTCTGCGCGGGGGGCTCAGTGGGGGAGGCGTAGGGCAGGCCGAGATGCTCGTAGGCGCGGCGCGTGGCGATGCGCCCGCGCGGCGTTCGGTCAAGGAAACCGAGTTGGAGCAGATAAGGCTCATACACATCCATGATCGTGTCCGACTCTTCGGAGATGGCGGCGGCTATAGTCTCCAACCCCACGGGGCCCCCGTCGAACTTGCGAATAATGGCATCCAGCACGCGACGGTCAATCTGGTCCAGCCCCAACTCGTCAATTTCCATCAGGGCAAGCGCCTCGCGCGCCACCTCGCGGGTGATATGCCCCCCCGCGCGCACCTGGGCATAGTCACGCACGCGCCGCAGCAGGCGGTTGGCAATGCGCGGCGTGCCGCGCCCACGCTGCGCGATCTCCTGCGCGCCCGCCTCGTCAATTTCTACGCCGTGCACCATCGCGCTCCGCGTGACGATTTCCTTCAGCGTGGCCTCATCATAGAACTCCAGACGATACAGGATGCCGAAGCGGTCACGCAGCGGCGAGGTCATCATCGCCAGGCGCGTGGTGGCCCCTACAACGGTAAAACGCGGCAGTTTCAGCCGCACGTTGCGGGCGGAGGGACCCTTGCCGATGATCAGGTCCAGAACAAAATCTTCCATGGCGGGATAAAGGATTTCCTCGACCGCGCGACCCAGGCGGTGCACCTCGTCAATGAAAAGGATATCCCCCTGACGCAGGTTGGTCAGCAGTGCTGCCAGGTCGCCCGCTCGCTCGATGGCGGGCCCAGCAGTGGTCTTGATGCTTACCTCCATCTCTTTCGCCAGGATCATGGCCAGCGTGGTCTTCCCCAGCCCTGGGGGGCCATAAAACAGCACATGATCCAGCGGCTCGCCACGCTGTTTGGCCGCCTCAATCAAGATGGACACGTTCTCTTTGATACGCGGCTGTCCGATATACTCCGCCAGCCGCTGGGGGCGCAGTGACCGATCAACCTGTGCGTCCTCGCTCTGCCGCGTCCCTGATACGACCCGCTCTTCCTCCTCCATCCCAGCCTCCCTACTCCCGCGATCCCTGCCTTGTGGTAATCTAGCATAGCACACGCCCTGGACAGGCAGCAATCAGCCTGCCCCATCGCCCTGCCTGTTGACATTATATAGACCATTCGTTATAGTTAGAGCAGTGAGGGAGAGCCATGAATTCGACGCGTGACCAGATCATCCGAACCGTATGCACCCTGATGGAGACCCAGGGCTATCATGCCACCGGGTTAAAGCAGATCGTCGCAGAAAGCGGCTCGCCCAAGGGGTCGCTGTACCATTATTTTCCCGACGGGAAGGAAGGGCTCACTGCGGAAGCCATCGCACGGGTGGGCGAGGTCGTCGAGGGGCGCATCCAAAGCAGCCTGGCGGCAGAGCCTGAGGCCGGGCTGGCCGTGGAGCGCTTCATCCTCACCATCGCGCACTACGTGGCATCGGCTGGCTACCGCTCTGGGGGGCCGCTGACCATGATAGCCATGGAGACCGCGGCCACCAGCGAACGGTTAAGCAACGCCTGTAGCCTTGCTTTTCAACGCTGGCACGCTGTCTTTGCCGAGAAGCTCATCGCAAACGGCTATTCGACTGAGCGCGCCGCGAGCTTGGCCACCTTGATCCTCGCAACGATCGAGGGGGCTGTGCTGCTGAGCCGCACGCATCACAGCGTGGCTCCGCTGGAACAGGTGGCCGCCGAACTGCGCGCGCTGCTCCAGTCCGCCCGGCCCGACAACCCTATATAGCCCTACCCCATACGTGAAAGGAATTTAAGCATGAGCACCGCCGAAAAGCCTGCCGCGCCTGCGCCGCCCACGCAGCCTCGTACCCCTCCGGCTGCCCTCTTCAAGTTCCTCAACCATGGGATGCGCTGGCTTCTGCGCTCGCCGCTTCATGGCCTGGTCAGCAAGCGGCTGATACTCATTTCCTTTATCGGTCGGAAGACGGGCCAACGTATCACAACGCCCGTTGGCTACCACTGGGACGAGGGGGCACTGCTGGTCTACACACGCCGCCCCTGGTGGAAGAACATGGAGGGCGGAGCGCCTGTCACCGTCTGGCTCCAGGGAAAGGCCAAGCAAGGCATCGCCGAGCCAACGCGGGAGCCAGAGCAGATCGTCCGCAGCCTCCAACGCTACGCCGAGCATCACAGCGCCAAGGAGACCGGCATGCGCATCGGTGGGGCAACCTTTGAGGGGGACAAGCCGACGCAGGCGGAGCTTTTCGACGCCGCCCAGACCCTGACGCTGATCCGCATTCACTCGCTCGTCCCCTAGTGGCCCTCGCCCGAATCCTTTGACGCTCCCCTTAAAACATGCTATAAGTGGACCCTCATTTTGGGGAGGAGACTGGGTAATGGCTGAGCAATTGGACTATCACCATAGGCTGATGGAAGAACGCGAAGGGATTCTTCAAAAGATTGAGCGACTGCGCGAGGAAGTGAAAGTCGAACTGGAGTTTGAGGCGGACGAGGGCGACCCCGAGCTTCCGGAGCGCGAAAAAAACTTGTCGCTGCTTGCCACCTTCGAGGAGCAACTTGAAGAGATTGATCTGGCCCTGGACAAGGTGAAGGAGGGCGGCTACGGGATCTGCAAAAACTGTGGCAAGCCCATAGACCCGGAGCGCCTGGCAATCGTGCCAGAAACGCAGTACTGCGTGGCGTGTAAATCCAAGTTGGAACGTCGCCGCAGCCGCCGCTGAGCGACAGCAGACGCAGGGCTAGAAGCGCCTTCTAGCCCTCTTTTTTTGCCAGTCTGTTCCCAGCCAGCGGCCTGGCTGTTCCATTGCACAGGGAGGTGCCATGCACGAGCGTGTTTTCGAATCCCAACATCCACTGATCAAGCACAAGATAAGCCTCCTCCGCCGGCAAAGCACCGAGCCAAAGAAGTTTCGCGAGCTGATCCGCGAATTGTCCATGCTGCTCGCCTACGAGGCAACGCAGGATTTGGCACTGGGAGCCAACGTGGTGGATACAGGGCTCGGCATCGCCCACGGCCACGTGCTGGCCGAGAAGATCGGCCTGGTGCCCATCCTGCGGGCGGGGCTGGGCATGGTTGAGGGAATCTGGGAAATGATGCCTGGTGCCGAGGTATGGCACATTGGCCTGTATCGCGACGAGGAGTCGCTGCGCCCTGTCGCCTACTACAACAAATTGCCTGTGGACCCCACCGTGCAGGTCGTGTTCGTGCTTGACCCCATGCTGGCGACCGGCGGGAGCGCCTGCGCCACGGTGCAGATTCTCAAGCAGTGGGGCGCACGCCGGATCAAGTACCTGGGGCTGCTGGCCGCGCCGGAGGGCATCGCGCGGCTGAGCGAGGAACACCCCGATGTGGACATCCACCTTGCCCAGGTGGACAGCCACCTGACCCCCCGCTCCGACGACCCAAGCGCCCCGCCCCACGGCTTCATCGTCCCTGGCCTTGGCGATGCGGGCGATCGCCAGTTTGGCACTGGCTGATACGGGGTGACCCCTTTCCTTCTCATCCCCCTGGCCGCGCTGCTGCTGGCGTTGCTGCTAACACCGCTCTCGATGCGGGCGGCGCGGGCATGGGGGGTGGTGCAGCGACCCAGCCGCGCCCGTGACATCCATCGCAACGCCATGCCGCGCCTGGCGGGGGTGGCGATGGGGGTGGCCTTCCTGGGTGCTGCCTTGTTGTCACGGGTCATGCCTGTTCCATTTGCCGATGTGGATGAACCTATCCGCTTTCAGGGGTTGATCCTGGGTGCGCTCGTTACCCTGATTTTTGGTGTGGTGGACGACCGCTGGGAATTACCTGCCTGGCCACAGTTCGTCATGCAGGCAGGGGTGGCCGCCATCGCTATGGGTCACCTCATCTTTATTCAGGTCTTCAACAACCCTTTTTCGAACAGCCAGATTGAGCCCCTGGCCTGGTGGCTCATGGTGCCCCTGACGGGCTTCTGGTTTTTAGGCACCATGAACACCGTCAATTGGTTGGACGGGCTGGACGGCCTGGCCGTCGGGGTAGCCGCCATCGCCAGCGCCGTGTTCGCCGCGCACATGCTGCGGGAGGGGCAACACAGCGTTGCCCTGCTGGCCCTGGCCCTGATGGGGGCTACGTTGGGTACGCTCCCTTACAACTTCAACCCGGCGCGCACCTTTATCGGCAGCAGTGGGGCCTTCTTCCTGGGGTATGCCCTGGCGGCGCTCTCGATCATGGCCGGGGCCAAGGTGGCAACGATGCTGCTGGTGCTCGGGCTTCCCATCCTGGATGTGGCCTGGGTGATCGTGAACCGCGTCCGACGGGGCCACAGTCCGCTCCAGGGGGATCGGGGCCATCTGCACCATCGCTTGTACGACCTGGGGCTGAGCCAGCGACAGGTGGTGCTCGGCTACTGGCTCCTTTCGGCGGGCTTTGGCCTGCTGGCGCTGCTGCTGCCTGCGCGCATCTACAAATTTTATGCGATCCTCCTGGTTGCCGTGGCCGCCAGCCTCCTCCTGTGGACGCTTGCCCGGCGCGACACTCCGTCGGATGGATGACCCGCAGCATGGGAATTGATTAGCTGAAAGCCTGGTTCCTCCCCTTATGACTGTATTCCGATGGCTGGTAATCGCGGCTATGATCCTGATGTCGGTGCTCTGCATCAGTGCAGCGTTGGTGGTGTGGCAACTCTCTCGGCTAGTCTCCGAGGAGAGGCGCCCCCCTACGCCGCTTGTTGTGGCTGCGTCGGCCACCGCATCATTGCCCACACCAACGCGCGCCGCCGCAACAGATCGCCTGACCCCTACCCCTCCACCGGCGCCCCGGCGCCCATCGAGCCGGACGCCACCCGTGCGCCGCAGCCCACGGTGCCCCCGCCGGACGCCACAGCCCCCGCTGCCACCGATGAAACGCGGGCCACGCTGGACCTCCTGCGCGCCGTCCCTATCCCCCAACGCGACCTACATGCCATCGCCATCCGGCTGGGGCGCGTTCCCGCTGACACGCCGCGCGTCGTCAGCGCCAGTGACCCTGGCTATCAACTGGGCGACACGCTCACCTTCAACGTGTCGAACACAGTCACCGAAGAAACCTTCACGGCCCCAGCCACGCTACGCGCCCAGACAGCACACGCGTCCTGGTGGGTGGCCAACGAGATGACTGTGAATCAAGCAGGGCTGGACGCCTCGGCTCAACTCTTCGAGTCGCAGACCTATCCTACCAATCGCGCCATCTTCGGCAGCGAGTGGACGCCGGGGGTGGATGGCGACCCGCGCCTGCACATCTTTCTGGGGGAGGTGCCTGGGGTTGGCGGCTATTATTCAAGCGCGGACGAGTTCCCTCGTTCGATCAACCCGTACTCGAACGAGAAAGAAATCTTTTACATCAACCTTAACAACGCGTCACCCGGCGAGTCCTACTTCGATGGCATCCTGGCGCACGAGTTCCAGCACATGATTCACTGGAACACCGACCGAAACGAGGAATTGTGGGTTAACGAGGGGCTTAGCGAGCTAGCCGCCCAGCTCAATGGCTTTGATGTGGGCAGGGCCACTGATGCCTTCGCACGCACGCCGGACCTACCGCTGACGCGCTGGGCGGAGCAGAGCCACCCCTTCTATGGCTCCGCCTTCCTGTTCATGAATTACTTTTACCATCGCTTCGGTACCGATGCGGTCACCGCGTTGTTACAGGTGGAGGCGGACGGGCCGCTCGCCTTCGACGAGTTGCTAGCGCCCTACGATAGCACCTTCGACTCCCTCTTCTCAGACTGGGTTGTCGCCAACCTGCTGGACGACCCCAGCGTGGAGGACGGTCGCTTCGACTACCCGGACGATGCCAGCCAGTTGCCCTCGTTCGCGGAAAGCTTTAGCACCTTCCCGCGCGTGGATCAGGCTGAGGTCCACCAGTATGGGACCGACTACATTGGCTTCAGGCCGGACAATCAGCGGGGAACGCTCCGCATAGGGCTGACGGGCGACCCGACCGTGTCCCTTTTGCCGACCCATGCCCACAGTGGTGACTGGATGCTGTGGGGGAATCGCGGCGATGATGGCGACACGACAACCACGCGCGCCGTTGACCTGCGCTCGGTGAGCAGTGCCACCCTCCGCTTCTGGACATGGTACGATCTGGAGCCGAACTACGATTATGCCTATCTGCTCGTGTCCACCGATGGCGGGGAGCGATGGCAGATCGTGCCGACCGCTGCCACAACCGCGAGCAACCCGCACGGGAATAGCTTTGGGCAGGCGTTCACGGGGCGCTCTGGGCAGCCGGAAGGGTCGGAGGAGGAGCCGCAGTGGATCGAGCAGAGCGTAGATCTGTCACCCTTCGCTGGTCAAGCTGTGCTGCTCCGCTTTGAGGTGATTACCGACGACGCGCTCAACTACAACGGATTTCTGGTGGATGATGTATCCATCCCACAGATAGGCTACGCCGAGGACTTTGAGAGCGGGGCGGACGGATGGGAGAGCGCCGGGTTTGCGCGGGTAGACAATCTTCTGCCCCAACGCTTCATCGTTCAGGTCGTCGCGCAGGGGAGCGAGGGCACGCGCGTGCTTCGCCTGCCCCTGGACCAAGCGAACCAAACCGAAGTGACCATCCCAGGCTTCGGAACGACCACCGACCGGGTCACCTTGCTCGTATCGGGTGCAACCCCCTTTACCTCGGCTACGGCAGGGTATAGCTTCTCCGCCCGTGTGGAACCGTAGTGCAACGCTGATCGGCTGACATCGCCTATGCTTTCGCAATTCATTCACCGTCATCCTCACCTTGCCCTGCTGCTCATCACCTTAGGGGGGCTGTTGCTGAGGCTGGTGCGCCTCGGCTCGCCCGTGTGGGGGGACGAGACGGCCAGTTGGGCGTTCGCGCGCCGCACGCCCTTCTCGGCGATGTGGGCCTATGCGCTGAACGACCCCACGCCGCCGCTGTACTACGCCCTGCTGCATAGCCTCATGCCCCTCCTTGGGAGCGACCCGGTGGGCCTGCGCCTTCCCTCTGTGCTGGCTGGCTTGCTTGCAGTGCCGCTGGCGTACGGGACCCTGCGACAGGCGCGCTTTCCCGCGCGGGATGGGCTGGCCGCAGCACTGCTAGTGGCTGTTTCCTCGCTGCTGATCTACTACTCGCAGGAGGCGCGAGCCTACGCGCTGTTCGCCCTCCTCGCCCTCCTCTCGGTCACCTTGTTGCTACGATTACTGCGCTCGCAGCGTCCATTGGAGCTTGCGCTCTATCTCCTCATCCTCGTTGCTCTGGCATACACCCACCGATACGCCTATTTTTTGATAGCTGCTGAGGTGGGTTGCCTGTTCCTTTTCCGGCGCTGGCGTGCGCTTCTTCTCACCAGCGCACTCACCCTCCTGCTGCTGGCGCTGCTCGCGGTGCAGATGCGCTCTGGCTCCTTCAACTATGGGCCATCAGGTGACCCCTCCAATGGCCAAGCGATTACTGCCCTGCTCCACTCGCTCACGCTGGGTACGGTGAGCATGCAGAGCATCGTCAAGCTACCGAACAGTTCGCTGCTGGCCTTCCCAGAGCCGCACTTGAATCGGGCGTTGCCTGCGCTCGGCCTGCTGCTCCTGGTTACCATAGGGGTGCAGGGGGCGCTACACGCACGCGCTCACAGCGCAACACAGCGGCAGGCAATCCAGGTGTTGGCAATCTGCATAGCGCTCCCTGGCGCGCTCGCCCTGCTGGCAGGTAGTCCGCTCTCACCGAAGCCGCAATGGCTGCTTCGAGGGCTGATCTTTGTGTGGCCCTTGTTTATGATGCTGGCTGTCGCAGCCCTCAGCGGGACACGCTGGCAGAGGACAGTAATGGCTGGGCTGCTCGCGCTCAATCTGCTCTCGTTGTACCCCTACTACACGCGCTACACTCGCTTCGCGCACGCAGAGCAATTTGTCCAACTGAGCGAGCAGGCTGGTCCGGAGGATTTAATAGTCGCCGATCCCTGGTATATGAGCGACTTCATTGACTATTACACTCAGGCAGAGGTGCCCATCGTAGGGTTTGGGGCAGAGGAAGGGTGGGTGGATGTGGCGACGATGGCCCGGCGCAACGACCCCGTTCTTCTCCGCCTGGAGACCCCCCCAGAACGCGACGGGCGATGTGTACGTCTACTATCGCCAGAGCAATCTGACCTGGGCGGAGCAGTTTATGGGGCGCACCATCTACGTCTACGATGAGGGGGCGCAGGCATGGCGCCCCTACTGCACCGCCATGATCTTTTCCGCGGCGCGCCCTGCCTCTCCCCACGTCTGGCTGATGGGCGGAGCCCTGCTCCTGCTGGTCAGCCGCCTGACCATGCAATGGTTACTGTTGCGTGCAGGGTTCGAGGCGCTGAGCGCCGACGAGTTTGGGCGGAGCGTACTGGCGGCGCAGTGGGCCCGTGCGCCATACGCGCTGTGGCACGGCTTCTGGCTGCCTTTTCATACTTACCTGGTAGGCAGTGCGGTGGGGCTGCATTGGGAGTTGCTATGGGTGCCGCGCGCGCTGGCCATCGGCTTCGGCCTCTGCTCAATCGGGCTCATGGCATGGCTGGGCAGGCGCCTCTTCAACAGTTGGCGGGTCGGCGGGATAGCGGCCCTGCTGCTGATGCTGAACCCGGTGCATCTTTGGCTGAGCACCACCCCGCTGACGGAGATCATGCATACCGCCTTGCTGCTGGCCTGCTTGGTCGGGGCGGTGGGCTATCTTCAAAGCGGCAGGCACGTGGATCTGGCAGGGGGCACCCTGGCCCTGGCCCTGGCCAACGGCTTCCGCTTTGAGGCGTGGATGAGCAGTGCCGTGTGGAGCCTCTTGTTCGTGGGGATAGCGGGCTGGCGCGTGTGGCAGGGGAGCGCGCGGCGGGAGGCGGGCGTGCTAGTGCTGGCGGCGCTCGTACCCTGGCTCTTTCCCGTGATGTGGATGGCCGAGAGCGTACGGGCTACGGGCCACCCCCTCGCCTTCTCGCAGGCCATCACCACCTACAAGCTGACGTGGTACGGCCCGTCCCGCTCCTTCGCCAATTATCTCCCGCCGCTCCTGCAGATGGACCCTCTGGCTACCGTGCTGACGTTGCCCGCACTGCTGGGGGTGCTGGCAACGAGCCGTCGCAGGGCGGAGCGACGCTGGTTTGTGGCGGTGGCAGGGCTACCCTTTGCTCTCTTTCTTGCTCTCCACGGCGGGCAGCAGGAGCCACCGGGCAATTATCTTCGCTACCTCGCGCCCTTTCTGTTCATGGGCTATCCGGCGCTTGCCTGGCTGCTGGTGCGCGTTGCCACGTTGGGCACGACGCCTCGGTGGCGAACGGGGCTGCTTGCGGGGCTCCTGGGGTTGGTTGTATGCGTCCAGGTGCCCCAGTCGCTCCGTTTCAGCAACGACCCCGCCGCGCAAGGGGTTGCCGTAGGCAGACACATTCGGGCGCTGCGTGCAGCGGACGTGCGGCTGGGCAGCCGGCCGGTGCTGATCGAACTGGCCTACTGGCAATACCTGGCGATCCACGTGGGAGCCAATGACCTGGAGGGCATCCTGTACGACCGCCCCCTCGACTTTGAGCGGCGTGCGAGCACCTCCATGCTGCTCGCCCCCCCCGATGTTGTGCGTGCCTGCTTGGCCGCACGCGACATCAGCATGCTGGTCCTCGAATCTGAGGCGCTACGGGCCGTGGCTGAAATTCAGCTAGGCTTGACCCCTGCCCAGACGGTGAATGGCTACACCTTTTATCCGCTCCCGGAGAGGGAAGAGCCTGCCTCTACACCCTGCACGCTCGCCATCGGGTCGCTGGAGGGCTAGGCCACCGCATTGCCCGCCGCGCGCACGGCTTCGATGATCTTGTAGTAGCCAGTGCAGCGGCACAGGTTACCGCTGATAGCCTGCTTGAGCTCGTCATCGGTAAAATCGCCGCCCTTTTCTTCCAGCAGTTTGGCCGCGCTCATGATGAAGCCGGGGGTGCAGTACCCGCACTGTACGGCATCATAGTCTATGAAGGCGCGCTGTACCGGATGGAGGGTATCCCCCTCAGCCAGTCCCTCGATGGTGGTGAGGGTGGCGCCACGGGCGCGCTCTGCCGGTACCAGGCAACTCATCACCGCCGCGCCATCGAGCCAGAGCGTGCACGCGCCGCACTCCCCCTCGGCACATCCCTCCTTCGTACCCACCAGGAGCGCATTCTCGCGCAGGGCGCGCAGCAGCGTCTTTCCTGCCGCGCCCTCCATCGTCACGCTCTGGCCGTTGACTGTCGCCACGATCGGCCCCGACGCTGGAAGCTGCGATCCGGCTTGCGCATCCGGCTGCTCGGCTTGCACCTCCGTCCGCAACAGGGCACGCCGGGGGGGGAAGGAGGCGCGCTCCTCGCCCGCCTGGAGCGCGTGCAGCAGGCGGCGCACCAGAACGCGCACGGCCTGGGCGCGGTACAGGGCGGTGCCCCGCACGTCATCAATGGGCTTAGCCGCCTCCGACGCCAGCCGCGCCGCCTCCTCGATCGTCTCGTCGGTGAGGGGGGCACCGCTGCCCAAGATAGCTTCCGCCGCGGGCGCGCGCACGATGGTGGGCGCCACGCAGCCGAGCGTCACGCGCGCGTGGGGGCCGCGCAGCACCACGGCCACATTCACCACCGCGATGGCCTGCGCGCGGCGAAGCGCCAGTTTCATGAACGCGCCACGCTCACCCTCTGCCAGGGCTGGCACCTCGATGCTCACCAGCATCTCATCCGGCTGCATGGCCACCTTGCGGAAGGCCGGGTAAAAGTCGTCCAGCGCCACGGTGCGCTCGCCCCGCGCCGCCGACCGGAGGCGCACGCGCGCGCCCATCGCCACCAGGGGGGTAATGGTGTCGTTGGCGGGCGAGGCAGTGATCAGGTTGCCTGCAAGGGTCCCACGGTTACGTAGCTGGGGGGATCCCACCTCCCAGGCCGCCTGCACCAGCGGAAAGGCGCGCGCGATGAGGCGCTCGTCGTTTACTATCTGGTTGTGGGTCACCCCCGCGCCGAGGTGGAACACCCCATCGTGCTCTTCAATGGTGTCCAGCCCGGCCATGCGGGAAATGTCAACGATGGCATCCAGGTCGCGCAGCCCGCGATCCAACTCGACTATCAAATCGGTGCCGCCAGCGATGATGCGCGCTCGCTCGCCATACTGGGCAAGCAGGGTCAGCGCCTCCTCCACCGAGGCAGGGGCATAGTAGCGATCATACAGGGTCATCACAAGGTCCTCTCTAAAGGGTGGCGTCAAGGATAACCCAAAGCGCCAAGATGCCAACAGGGGAGCGCTAGAAGCCCAGCCCCCGCTCTTTCATGGACACGTAGCGCCCGTCGCCAATCACCAGATGATCCAGAAGCTCGATGTCGAGCAGGTTGCCCGCCTGGCGAATGTCACGGGTCACACGAATGTCTTCCGGGGAAGGGGTGGGGTCGCCCGAGGGGTGGTTGTGCGCGATGATGATGGCGGCGGCGTTGCAGCGGATGGCTTCCTTGAACACCTCCGCGACACGCACCACGCTGGAGTTGAGGCTCCCCTTGTACAGCGACTGGCGCCAGTTGGAGAGCACGCGGTTTTTTGTATCTACGGCGAGCACCCGCAGGTGCTCCTGCTGGAAGTAGGGCATGTCGCCCATGAGGAGGTTGGCTGCATCGGCCGGGCTCTTCACCTGTGGCCGCTCATCCAAGCGCAGGGTGGCGGCGCGGCGGCCCAGCTCCAGTGCGGCGAGAAGCTGTGCGGCCTTGGCGGGGCCGAGACCGTGGATCGTCTCGGAAATTTCCGTAGCGGAGGCCGCGCAGAGGCCGCGCAGCCCCTTGAACTCGCTCAGAAGCTTGTCAGACAGCGAGAGCACCGAGCATCCCTGGACGCCCGTCCGCAGGATGATGGCCGAGCAACTCGCGATTGGCCAGGGCTTCCACCCCATACAACATCAACCGCTCGCGCGGCTTCTCTTCCGGCGCCATGTCCCTGATCATCAAGCGATAGGTGGGGCGCTCCTCCTCCTGCCCATTTTCCCCTGTTATTTCGCCTTCTACCCGCTCCGCCTGCTTCCCCTTCCTAATCATAGTCGTGGCGCCCTTTCTGACCACACGTGACTGAAAGCATGGATCCATTTTTCCGCAGCACCTTTTAAGGCCAAAGGGGCATCCTTGTCAAACGCGCGGGTCAAGCATGAAGCGAAATCTTGATCGCCCTGCACCTTCTCCCCTGACCTGCGTGCCATTCCCCCGCTTCATGCCAGTCATGCTATACTGTGCGGCTGTGGCTGTGGCACAGACAAGCAATGAAAAGCGGCGCGACCGATGAAGCAGCTGTATGCAATTACCCTCAACTGGAATCGAAAAGCGGATACCCTTGCCTGCCTGGACTCTTTTCAGGCAGTGCGCTGGCCTGCCGGGTGGGCAGTCCAAACGCTACTGGTGGACAACGGATCGAGCGACGACACAGTGGCGGCGGTGAGGGCGCGCTTCCCGCAGGTTGAGGTTCTACAAAACGAGCGCAACCTGGGCTTTGCGGGGGGCGCCAATCGCGGCATGCGCCACGCCCTCCATCGGGGGGCCGATGCCATCTTCCTGGTCAACAACGACACCTTCTTCGACCCCGCCCTCGGCGAGGCCCTGCTGGCGGCGATGGACGAGGGGGTGGCAGCCGTTTCGCCCGCCATCTTTTATGCAGAGCCGCCCGAGGCGATCTGGTCGCTGGGGGGCGGGCGCAACCCCTGGACCCTAGAATCGACTGGCGACCACGGGCGCACTCTCGCTCCCCTGCCCGACGCCCCCTTTGATCGGGAAGTGCTCACCGGCTGCGCCATCCTTTTTCAACGCGCCGCACTGGAAAGCGTTGGCCTGCTAGACGAGCAGTTTTTCATGTACTATGAAGACATGGATTGGTCGCTGCGGGCCACGCGCGCGGGGTGGCGCCTGAGGGTGGCCCCCGCCGCGCGCCTCTGGCACAAGGAGGCTCAATCGAGCGGTGGCCTGGGCAGCCCGGCGGAGCGCTACCATATGGGCCTTGCCAGCGTGCAATACTTTCGCAAGAATGCGCGGGGGGCGCAGTGGCTGTTGATCGTACCGATCCGGATCGGTAGCGCGCTCAAGCTGACCGTCAGGCTGGCACAGCGCCGCCGCTTCACCTCCATCGTCAGCTACTGGCGCGGGCTGTGGCACGGGCTGTGCGCGTCGGTGCGGCGCGAGGGGGTGAATGTTGCCCCCTGAGCGTCCCTTGCGGGTGGCGATGCTCGTCTTCAACGAGACGGGGCGCGGCACCTACTTTCGCGCGCTTGGCCTGGCGCGCGGGCTGGCACGGCGCGGGCATCATGTTTCCCTGCTGACGATGGCGCGGGCACGGGGCTGGCGAACGCGCAGCCACCAGGAAGACGGGGTGGAGATCGTCGAGTTCCCAGACTGGCTGTGGGGCGGGCTGCGCTCCGGCTGGGACCCGGTGGAAACGCTGCTCCGGATTGGATGGCTGCGCCGTCGCCGCTGGGATGTGGTCCATGCCTTCGAGGCGCGCCCCACCGTGTTGTTGCCCGCCCTGGCTGCCACGCAGCAGGGCCGCGCGGCGCTGGTGATGGATTGGTGCGATTGGTTCGGCGCGGGCGGGTCGGTGGAGATGCGCCCCAACCCGCTCGTGCGGGCCATCCTGCGCCCCGTCGAAAGCTGGTTCGAGGAGCGCTTTCGCACGCGGGCCGATGCCTCGACGGTGATCAACACGGTGCTGCGGGATAAGGCCGTTGCGCTGGGGGTAGAGCCTGACTCGATCCTGATGCTGCCCAACGGCGCGGACCGTCATCGCCTGCGCCCCCTGCCCCAGGATGAGGCTCGCCAGGCGCTGGGGCTGGGGCAGGGCCGCCCGTTGATAGGCTATGTGGGCTCTGCCTTTCCCGCCGACCTCGCCCTGATGGGCGCTGCCTTTGCAGGGCTTCACGCACGTTGCCCGGAGGCACGGCTCCTGCGGCTGGGGCAGCACCGCTACCCCCTCGCGCCCCACCTTCAGGAGAGCGGCGCAGTGATAGAGCCAGGGCGACTGTCCGACGAGGCGCTGAACCAGTTTATGGCTGCATGCGATCTGTTCTGGTTGCCGCTGGTGGACTGCGGCGCTAACCGTGGAAGATGGCCTGCGAAGTTGACCGACTACCTATGCGTAGGGCGCCCCATCGTCGCCACGCGGGTGGGCGATATCGAGCGCCTGTTCGAGCAGGAGTCGCTGGGCTGCCTGGCCGACCCCACCCCCGAATCGGTGGCCGACGCCACCCTCGCGCTGTTGCAGGCCGGGGACGCCGAGCGCGAGCGCTATCGGGCAACGGCGCAGCGCCTGCTCGACGAGCGATTCAATTGGGATACGCTGGCGGAGCAGTTGGCGCACCATTACCTTGTGACGCTAGAGGGCCGGAGATGAGGCGCTTTGTTGAGTGCGCGGCCTGTGGCGTCAGTGCCACCCAGCCTCACCTGGTGGTGCGGGACCGACTCGCCGTCGCCCCGGATGAGCGGTTCGCCATCGTGTGCTGCGCGGGCTGTGGCCTGCTGCGGCTGGACCCGCGCCCCGCGGAGGAAGAGTTGCTCTCCTTTTATCCGGAGGACTATGCCCCGTTCGAGCGAGTCATCCACGAGGAGCCCTCCGCCCTGCGACGGTGGATGCGGCGGCGCTACCTTGCAAAGCGGGTCAGGGAGGTGGGGCGCTTTGCCCCGACGCCCGGGCGCGCCCTGGATGTAGGCTGCGCGACGGGGCTGTTCCTGGATGCGCTGCGAGCGCGCGGCTGGAAGGTGACAGGGGTCGAGCCGAGTGACTTTGCAGCCCGCTATGCCCGCGAGCGGCTGGGGCTGGCAGTCCATCAGGGGATGCTGGACGATGCCCCCTTTGCTGAGCGCTCGTTCGAGCTGATAACCCTGTGGCATGTTCTGGAGCACCTGCCAGACCCCGCCGCATCCCTCCAACGCCTCCGCTCCCTCCTGGTGCCGGGCGGGGTGGTGGCTCTCACGGTCCCAAACGCGGGCGGGTGGGACGCGCGGCTGTGGGGGGCATGGTGGGCGGGGTGGGATGCCCCCCGTCATCTTTACCACTTCACGCCCGCTACCCTGTCGCGCCTGCTGCACGATGCTGGCTTTCAGGTGATGGCGCGTCGGTCGTTCACTGACCGCCACGGCATGTGGGTGCTCAGCGCCGCCGCGCGCGCGCGGGCCTTCCCGACATCCCGGGGGCACAGGCTGCTTTATCGCATGCTGGCCACCCTGCCGGCCCAACTGCTCACCTATCCCTATTTTCTGCTGGCCGAGCGGGCGAATCGAAGTTCGGCTATCACCCTGTTCGCCCGACGCCCGGAGGAGCCTTGATGCCCATGGACGACGCGATGATTGTTATCCGCCGCGAGACGGGGTACCGCGACGCCGATTGGACGCGCCACGCCTACAACGACATCTACAGTGGCCGCGGCATCCGCCTGCTTGATTCCTTCTACCAGTGGGTGCTGGATGTGTTGAAGCCAGCGGCGGGCGCCCGGCTGCTCGATGTGTCCTGCGGCGAGGGCACCATCGTGCGCGAGGCGCGCGCGCGCGGGGTGCGGGCGGTCGGCTTCGACCTCTCGTTGCAGGCCACGCAGCGCGCCTCGCGCGAGGCAGCGGGTGCCGTGCTGGTGGCCAATGGGGAGCAGATGCCCTTTGCTGACGCCTCCTTCGAGTACGTGACCAACGTCGGAAGCTTGGAGCACTTTCTCGACATGGCGCAGGGGGTGCGCGAGATGGCGCGCGTGCTGGTGCCGGGGGGCACAGCCGCCATCCTGGTGCCCAACACCTTCAGCATCCTCCAGAATAGCTACGAGGCCCTCCGCAAGGGCCACGCGGTGGACGACGGACAGCCCCTGCAGCGCTACGGCGCCCGCAAAGATTGGGAGCGCCTGCTGGAAGCGAATGGGTTGCGCGTCAAGTGGGTGGGCAAGTACGAGCGGGAGGTGCCGCGCTCGCTGCACGACTGGCGAATCTATCTGTCGAACTGGCGTTGGATGGTGCGTTTGCTGCTTGCGCCGCTGGTGCCCGTCAACTGGGCCAGCCACTTTTATTTTATCTGCGAGCGCGCGGGCTGATGCTTTCCCCCTCCAGCCCCCAGCGCCTGTGGCTTGTGCGCTGGCAGCGCCCGCTTCGCCTGGCGGGCACCCTTATCGGGGCGCTAGTCTTTGGGCTCTTTGTCTGGTATACCTGGCGCACGATCGAGGCGAGCGGGCGAGCAGATAGACTCGCTCCTAGCCCGGATCACGGTGGGGGCCATCGGAACCATCCTGCTGCTCTACGGCGCGGCCTTGGCAGTGACTGTTTGGGCGTGGGGAAGGATGCTGAACGCGATGGCTCGCCCTCTCCCGTGGCACCAGCATGCCTATATCTATATCACGACCAGCGTTACCAGGCGCCTGCCTGGATCGCTATGGCACGTCGCCGGGCGCGCGATGCTGTATCACCAGCGGGCGGTCCCTGGCCGCGCCGTCGCGCTCGCCAGTGCGCTAGAGGTGGCCTGGATGATGGTCAGTGGGGCAGCGGTTGTCTTGTTGCTCTGGCCCCTGCTCGCACGCCACATGCAGAATCGCTGGAATGGCCTGTTGCTCATCGTCGCCATCGGGATAGCCGGGCTGGTGCTGCTGCATCCTGCCAGTTGGCGGCGCCTCCGCCGATTGAGCGGCGAGATGGAGCCGGGTGCCTCCGGCATTCGCTGGCAGGAGGGGCTAGGCTGGCTCGCCGCCTACGCTGTCTCCTGGCTGTGTGGGGGTAGTATCGTGCTCGTCCTGGCCCATAGCCTCCACCCCCTTCCCTTGCAGGCATGGGCTGGGGTCGTGGCCTCCTGGGTGCTCGCCTACCTGTTGGGGCTGATGATTGCTATCCTCCCCAGCGGGTTGGGCGTGGCTGAGCTATCTTTGACCGTCGCCCTGACTGCCTATATGCCCCCTGGCATCGCAGCACTCGTTGCCATCGCCAGCCGGCTCGTCTTCACGATGCTTGAGGTGGGGGCTGCGCTTCTGATGGGGGCAGCCTACACCCTTTCAGAGAGACTAACCCATAGGTAGTAGGCAAAAATCCCTGTTTTGCTGACTTGTTCAGGTGAGTAATGCTAATGGCCTATTGCCCAAAATGGAGGGATTGGCCTAAGATTAGCATGTTACACAAGGGGGGCGCGTGCATTTCGCTGCCTCCAGCGGATCCTTACAGATCATTTTTGACCTCAGGAGAAGACCCATGAAGAAGACGTTAATTTTGACGCTCGCCGTCCTGCTCACGCTGGCAGTGATGGCAGCCAGTGCCGCCGCCCAGGGCGGCAGTGTCCAATACGCAGTGGGCGTCCAGATCAAGAACCTGGATACAACCCCCGCACAAAACGCCGTGATGACCTACTACAACCAGGACGGCTCGGTGGAAGCCACCTTCCCCATCCCGACCATCCCCGCCAGCGGCAGCTTCACCATGGCGACGCTGCAGGGCGTGGACCCCGGCTTCAATGGCTCGGCAGTGATCAGCTCCGAGAACCAGCTGGGCGCGATTGCCAACGTGTTCGGCAACGGCACGATGGGCGCGAGCTACACGGCCTTCAGCGGAGGCGATGACACAGCCAGCCTGCCCCTTATCCTGAAGAATCACTACGGCTTCACCACCTGGTTCAACGTGCAGAACACCGGCACGGGTGACGCGAACGTGACCGTCACCTACAGCGATGGCACGACGCAGACCGCGACGGTCGAGCCGGGGGCCGCGAAGACCTTTGATCAGGCGACAGTGAACCTGCCGGACCCCGCAGGTAACGCAGGGTTCGTCGGCTCGGCAACCGTTCAAAGCAACGGCTCCATCGTTGCCACCCTGATGGAGCAGGGCCCCACTACCCTGCTGGGCTATGATGGCTTCCAGGGCTCCAGTGCCTCGACCAACCCGGTCATGCCGCTGGTGAACACCAACAACTACGGCTACCAGACTGGTATCCAGATCCAGAACACGGGTAACACGGCGACCAGCGTGACCGTGTCGTACAAGGCTAGCCTTGCAGGTACCAACTGCACGGAGACGCAGAGCGTGCCGGCCAACGGCTCGGCCACGTTCGCCCTGGCCGCGTTCGACACCACTGTCGCGGGTGAGACTTGCGCCAACGATGTGACTTTCGTGGGTTCGGGCCAAGTGACGACCAACTCAACCAATCAGCCGCTGGTGGCCATCGTCAACCAGCTCGAACAACAATGCCAACAAGGGTGCCTCCTACGGCTCGTTCAACCCTGCCCTGGCAACCTCCATCGTCGAGTTGCCCCTGATCATGGACCGCAATTACGGATACTTCACTGGCTACTCGATTGCCAACGTCGGTACCCAGACGACAACCGTGCGCTGCACGTACACGGGTAACAGTCGCGTGGATACCGCCTCGGTAGTGGCTGGCGGCGCTTATACCGTGGTCAACTCGGATCAGCTGGCTAACGGCTACGTTGGGGCAGCGACATGCACCGCAACGGGCGGCGACGCCAAGATTGTCGGTGTCGTCAATGAATTGAATAGCAACTCGTCAAGCGATAGCTTCCTGGTGTACGAAGGCACCAATCGCTAACTTGCTCCTGTAAGCTGACAGCGAACCGGGCGGCGGAACTGCTGGTGCAGTTCCGCCGCTTTTTTGTGCCATCTATTCTCTTCTTGCTGACTGGCTCTTGTGCTACTATAAGTCTGTCGCCGTTGTGCTCTATCCGGACAAGATCAGGGAACCGTATGCTTCGAACTCGACTCACTACCCTGGCACTCGTGCTGCTGTTGGGTGGACTACTCATAGGATGCCAGAACGGGGACGCGCCAGTGCCTGCTGCATCATCGCCCGATGTGGCAGCATCACCCTCGCTCTCAACGCTGCCAGAACCAACCGTTCCGACAGCGGTTGATGAAAGCTACCCCGCGCCCCAGGCTGATGTCGAGGGCTACCCCGCGCCCCAGGCTGATGTCGAGGGTTACCCCGCGCCGGGAGCAGAGGGTGTGAGCGCTGCCACTGCTACCCTTCCGGAACTCTCCGGTGAAGCCGACGTAGTGGCGGCGCCGTTTGACGTGCCCGCCCCTAGCGACAACACGCGCGCGAACATCGGCGGCACCCTGATGCGAGAGTTGAGGGGTAGCGTTACCGGACCGTTTCAAGACGTGGTTCTTTACCTGGGGCAGGTGGTCCTGAGCGACGACGGGCGAAAGGTGGCTGCGGGCTTCACCGAAGAATCGCCTCGCACGAGCACCAACCAGAACGGTCAATTCGTCTTCGAGAACGTGCCACCCGGCGAATACGCCATCTTCTATTGGACCCCGCTCGGCTCCGTCATGCTTCTCGAGCCTGAGACGGGCAATGATATGCTCTTCTCGCTGGAAGCCGGCGGTACGGTAGATGTCGGTCCGCTGGCCTACGACCTACCGTACTAACCCTTCACACAGGGGCAAACGCACCAGCGTTGCCCCTTCTTCATGTGTTCGCCCGGTCTATCCCCTTTTATGAGTAGGTCTCGCCTGTCGCTCCTTGTTCTATGCGGGTTGGCCCTCGTCCTGGCCGCATGTGGTCCGAGCCGCTCTCTGACCGTCCTCACGCAGCCGGATGCCACGCGCGCCTCGCGCGCGCTCACCCAGCGTGCCCTCCGTCAGACCCTTCTGGTGCCCGAGGAAGGCATGAGCGAGATCGAGGTGGTCATGGTACTACCTCGATCAGCCCCGGCGCTCGCGCAGCGCCCCCTGGAATGGCACCTGAGGGACAGCTTCCAGCAATCGCTTGGCAGCGGCACCATCGAAACCGCCTCGTTCCCCCACAACACGCCGCTGCGCCTCCACTTCAATCCGCTGCCCGCCGGAGAGCGGGTCGAACTCCTCCTGACCGCGCCGCCCGAGGCACAATTGGCGCTGTGGACAAGCAGCGCTGATCGCTACCTGCAGGGAAGCATCGCGGACAATGGCTCGGAAAGCGCGGTAGACCTGCATTTCACGCTCCGCACTGACGAGACCCTCTCCTCCCTCTTCGCCAGCCTGCAGCAGGTAACCAACCGCTGGCGACGGCTGGCTATATGGCTACCTCTGCTGCTGGTCACGCCGGGCTGGCTGCTAGCCTGGGTGCTCCGCCCCGGTGGCAGGCTTCCCGTGGCCCCCCTGGTCAGCGGGCTGAGCCTGGCCCTGGCCCCTATCGTCTATCTGTGGGCCAGTCTGATAGGCCTGCGCCTTTATGAGCCCCTGGTGCAGAGCCTCTTTCAGGCCGCGGCCCTGCTGCTCCTCCTATTGATGCTGCGCGACCCGGCGCGCGTGCGGGACGCCTGGCAGACATCCTGGCGCGGCGCCCTGGCCCTGCTGCTGGTGATCATCGGCCTCGGCATCGCCACCTGGTTGCTGGCTGCCCGTACCCTGGTTACCCCCCCCGGCGAGAGCGCCCCTGCCCTGGTGCTTCTTGCCGAAGAGCTCGTGCGAGAAGGGCTACTGCTACAAGAAAGCCCCCCCCGTCCGCCCGCCGCCCTGGCGGCAACACTCACTCAGTTGAGCCGCCAGCCAGTCTCGGACATGCTGCTCCTGAGCACCCTCCTCCTTGGCGTTTCACTCGTTCCGGCCCTCTTCGCGCTTGCCGCCGAGGTGGGGCGCAAAGCCTGGATAGCGCTGTGGGTGCTACCGCTGGCGTGGCTGTGGCCCGCGCCGTGGCAGGCACTGGCTCGGGGCGACCTGCTGGCCCTCTACAGCATTGCCCTGCTACCGGTGGCGATGGCCCTCGGCCTGCGCGCGCTGCGAGTGACGGAGCGCGGCTGGCAGACAGTCGTGCTCGCATCGGTGCCGTTGGCGGCCCTTGCCCTTGCTCAGGGGGGGAGGGCGCTCGTTGTCTGGGGGCTCACGCTTGCTCTGTCGCTGCTGCGCGCGCCCGATGGTGCGGAGGGGGCCTTTCCCCTGACATGGCCGCAGCGGGTCGGGCGGGCGCTGGGTTGGCTGGCTGGGGCAACGGTGCTTTGGCTGCCTGCACGCGCCCAATGGGATGCGCCCCTGATTCCCCCGCTCGATTCCGCCTGGGCAGGCTATCTGCTGGCTGGCATGGTCCTGCTGCTGGCTGGGGCAGCAGGATGGTGGGGTGCCTACAGGCACGCCCCTGCGGGCGTCCTGACCCTGCTGCTACTACTGACTTTGCCGATGCTGGGATGGTGGCGCAGCGCCCCGCTGGAAATCGTGGGGATCCAGATGGGCGAAAGCGAGCGCCAGGCGCTCGAATGGATCCCCACCAGTGTACCCGACGACGCGCTTTTTCTGATCAACCTGCGCGAGGAGGACGGCACCCTGAAACCGACAGACGGTGGGGCCTGGCTGCCCGTTTATGCCGAGCGTACCACCGTGCTGGAGCGTCCCCTGCCGGCGGCCCTCCTGCGGCGCGCCATGCAGCCCGCCGCCCTGGCCGACCCGGCGCTTCGCCTGGAACTTCAGGAGGCGGGGGTCACCCACATCTTTATAGGGGCCGTCGGTGGGCCGCTCGACCCCCTGCTGTTGCTCAACCAGCCGTGGGCGCAACTGCTCCACCAGGAGGGCGACAGCTACATCTTTCAGCTTTCCCCAGCCGTTTCGTATCATCTTCCTCCCCGCTGAACCCGCATGAAGATCGTGATGGTCCTCCCCTTCGGCCTACAGCCAAAGGGGAGCGCGCGGGTACGCGCGCTTCCTCTGGCACAGGCCCTGGTGGCACGCGGTCATCGAGTCACGATGCTCGTGCCGCCCTGGGACGACCGCTCCTCGTCGGGGCAGCATACGGAAAGCAGCGGTGTGCAGGTGCGCCAGCTATCGCTACCCATGCGCCCCTCGCTCGATGTGCCCCTGCTCACCATGCAACTGCTGCGCGCCGCCGTGGCCGAGCAGCCGGACATCCTCCACACCTTCAAGCCTAAGGGGTACAGTGGCTTCGTCTCCGCTGGGCTGGCGGGGGCTGAGTCGGCTCGGCGCCTCGCTCGCGCCCCTGGTGGTGGACACGGACGATTGGGAGGGGACGGGGGGCTGGAACGAGGTTGCTCGCTACTCTCGCCTGCAAAAGCGCTTGTTCGCCTGGCAGGAGCAATGGGGGCTGTGCCATGCCGATGGGGTGACGGTGGCGAGCCGCACCCTGGAAACCCTTGCGTTGAGCCTGGGCGTGCCTGCGACGCGGCTGCTGTACGTGCCGAACGGTGCCGGAGCGCCCTGGCCCTCACCCGACGCTGCGGAGGTCGCACGGCTACGCGGCGACCTGGGTCTTGGCGCAGCCCCCGTCGCGCTGCTATTCACCCGCTTCTTTGAATTTGACGTAGCGCGGCTTGCGCGGCGCTGGGCCGCCGTGGTGGCGGCGCTGCCAGAGGCGCGCCTGCTGGTGGTGGGAAGAGGGCTGCAAGGCGAAGAGCGGGCCTTTGCCGAAGCGGTGGCCGCGCAGGGCGTGGCAAGCAGCGTGGTGCCCGTGGGCTGGCAGCCCTTTGCCGCGCTGCCAGCCCTCTTCGCTCTGGCCCGCGCCGCCCTGTATCCCATGGACGACACGTTGCTCAACCGCGCCAAGTGCCCCGTGAAACTAGCAGACCTCATGCAGGTGGGGCTGCCTGTGGTGGGCGAGGCGGTCGGTCAGGTAGCAGAATACCTGGCGGGAAACGAGGGGGGGCTGCTGGTATCACCCGGCGACGATGCCGCCTTTGTGGCGGCCACCCTCGGCCTGCTGCAGGATGAGGGGCGGGCGGCCGCACTGGGGCGCGTGGGGCAGGCGCGGCTTGCCGCGCACTTCAGTTGGCCGCGCCAGGCGGAGCACGTGGAGGCTCTATACAAGGGACTGGGGTGAAGGCGAGCGCACTTTGATGGGAGGCAACCAATAAAAAGAGGGGAGGCATAGCTCCCCTCTCTTGCAGGATAGACCCGGTTAGCGGGTTGCCAGATACTCGTCCACCGTCTCGTACAGGCCAGACAGGTCTTCCAGGATAAGCCCGCCGTGCCCAAACGCTCGTCCCGTGCCCGTAAAGACCATGTTGTCGCCGGACAGCGAACCCGTCACCGGGATGAAGATGTGCGTTGGCTCCCCAAGGTTCCACTGGGTACGAATGTTCAACACCTCGTCGTAGACAAAGACCACCGCCGTACTGCGCTCCTTCGCCTCCTGGATGGCGGCGGGGCGCATGCTCACCTCGTAGTAGCCCACCTGCTGATCAACCTGCTCGTTCAGCTCAGCCACGAGGCGGGCGAAGGTGGGGCTTCCCGGCGTCAGCACGCTCTGCACACCCTCATGGTAGACCTCGATGGCCACCGGCTGGGCATCGAAATCGTTTGGCAACAGCCAGAAGGGGTCGCGCGTGCTGAGGGCAGTGATCCCATAGAAGATGAGCGCGATTGTCCCGAACGTCACGATGATCATCTCGAAGGGATTGCCCTCGCGGACGCGCAACCCCTGCCCCGCTTTAACAGCCATACCTTGCCGCTCCTTTCTATAGGTGAAGCACCCGTTGCACTACCAGTACACCCCTCTAACCGAGCAGGTTCGTGCGACCTACCAGAGGGTACTACCAGAAAGCCAGTATACTGCTTGAACGCGACCGAGCCTCCAATGGAGCAGGACGCTATGTGCCCAACGCCTCGATCAACCCCTCGGCCTGCTCCGGCGTGATGGCGCCCTGCTGCACCATCTCCAGGATGGTTTGGAGCTCCTCACGGGGAGGGACGGGTGCCGCAGGGGGCGAAGGCGGCACTGGTGCCGCGGGGGGTGGCGCGGGGCGCTCCGGACGCAGTGCGGAAAGCAACTCCTGTACGGCGGAGCGCACCGACTCCCCAACGAATGCCCCCTCGAAAGCGGGGGCGTCCGCCTCGCGGAGCGCTCGCTTCATCTCGTCACGAATGCTCTGCTTGACGCGCCGCATCTCGGTTTGCACCTCCGCGCGCGCCCGATGGACCTCGCCGCGCGCCTCGCGCATGGCGCGGCGTACCTCCTCATCCATATGCACCTCGTGGCGTCGCCCGCGACGGGAGCGATGCGCCTCCGAGGGGCTCTCGTCGTCCCAATTCAAGAACACATCCCCCTCACTCTCGATGGTAACATGGGCCGCGCCCTCACGCTGGCCGAGATAATACTGAGCCGGATCGTCGTCGTCCTGCTTCACCTCTGGGCCAAGCTGGATTTCCCCCTCACAGTGAACCGTGAAGCGCACATCGCCTTCCACCTTCACGCGAACGGTGCCAGCGGCCTGGAGGGTATACTCCCCACCGGGCTGAAGCGCGCCTCCTAGCGCAGCGTCCCCCATCACCTGCGGCGCGTGGAGTGAGGAGCCAGGATGGGAAAGCGAAAGGGAGCCCTCAACCTGCTCCAACATCGTTGCGCCACTGAGATGGCTGAGAGAAGCATCGCCGGCTACCCGTCCTACCGTCACCTCTCCGGCGCGCGATAGGCTCAGGTCGCCCTCAATTGCATCGAGGGTGACTGAGCCCACCTGGTGGATCGCAGCATCCCCGTGGACGTGGGTAGCCTGGACCGTGCCTGCCTGGTGGATCGCCAGATCGCCATGAACCTCCTGGATGAGCAGCACTCCGTCAATGTGGCGCAGCACCGCATCCCCATGAATGTCGCCGCTCACGTGAAGGGCGCCCACATGGGTTGCCACCAGGTTCCCGTGGCAGCTTTCCGCCATCACCTCACGCAGTTGTTTCAGCACGGTATTGCCAACCGGGCCAGCCACCGTCAGGTAGCTCTCCTCAGGTAGCGATAAAACCACCGAGCCCTCCGAGTGGATGATCGTTTGCCCCTCCACCCGCTCCACACGCGCCTGCCCGATGAGCTTGCCACTGTCGCGCCCGCTGTCGCCCTTCACGATCACGTCTCCGTCCCGCCCATGCAGCACCACGCTGCCTTCCACAGTTAAATTGGAAAGGCTCTTCATCTTCACAACTTGCTCCTTTCTCGAATCGGGTTGCTTGCCCGTCGAATCATTCCACGAAGATCGAAACACGCTCGCCTGTCTCGCTGTCATCCACTTCCAAGATTCGGCCCTCGGCCCCCCCCCGAATCATATCGCGCAGCGCCACCAGGTTGACCCCGCCGGTCGCCTCGACCATGTTCAGCCCCCAATCCAGCAGCCCCAGGGGCAGATGGAGGTTGACCCGCACGCGCTCGTTGTTCGGGTCGCTCACGCGGATGCGCAACCAGCGGCGATGGGGCACGGGCACTTCCGCCAGCGGGCCTACCTGCGCGGCGCCTCGGTTGCCCAAGGCTGTCAGCAACTGCGCCCCCTCCTCGACGGTAATCGTTCCATCCTGAATCATCCGCAGTACCTGCAATCGCTCTTCTTTCATGTCTTGCTCCTTTCGCAGTTCATAAGGTATGGCTCGTCACCTCTTGTTCAGGCCCCCGCCGTATCCGTGCTCAACGGACCGAGTTCCGGCGTGCTCCGGCTTGGCTCGTAATCCGCCAGAATGGTTTCCACGTTCCGCACGGCGGGCAGCATATAGCCCAGCAGCCCCGCCACCGCGCCCATGCTTCCAGCGACGATGATGAGCAGTGCCATGCCCGCGCCCGGGCCACTGCCCACCAGCGGTCCGAACAGCGGGACCAACGCCCCCCCCGGCTGCATCATCGGCTCGAAGATCAGGTCGGCCAGGGGCGCCACTATCAGGAGGGTGAGGGGAAAGCTGATCTGCGCGATCAGGCGGCGCACGGCAAACACCCTGCCCTGCACATCCGGCGCCACCTTCTGCTGCCAGATAGCCTGGCTTGATCCATTCATGATGGGGATGAAGAAGAGGAAGAGCAGGTTGGCCGCAAACCAGATGGGCAGCGTCCTCCCAATGCCCATCAGCATTGGCCCCAGTATCCCCCCACACACCATCGAGATCAGCACGCCGTGGATACGCCGCTGAGGACCGCCCCAGACGCTCATCGCTATCCCCCCCAGCACCCCACCTATCCCCCCGGCAGCGAGGACAGTCCCCAGCACCTGTGCGTCGTCGCCAGTGCGCGCCAGGATCATCGGGGTAGCCAGCCCAGTGTAGAAGGCGCCCGCGAAGTTGGCGCAGGTGAAGACCAGCAGCAGCCCCAGCAGGCCCGGCCGCTCGCGGATGTAGCGGAAGCCGAAGAAAGATTCCTTCCATAGGGAGCCTCGCCCCGCTATCCCTTCCGCCGTCGTCGCGGGCTGCGGGATGTGCACGAGGAGCAGCAACCCGATCGCCACGAGGAACGTTACTATGTCCACCAGCAGCACCCCCTTGATGCCGATGACCCCGATCAAGGCCCCTGCCAGCAAGGGCGCCGCGATGCCCGATGCGGACTCGGCCAGCCCCATCATCCCGTTGGCACGGCCGTACTGTGCTTTTGAGACCATCAGCGTGATGGCGGCAGCGTAGGCAGGCCACTGAAAGGCCTGAAACGCGCCGGCAAAGGCACCGGTGATGTACAGGTGCCAGATCTCCAGGTTGCCGGTCAGGTAAAGGAGAAGCACCACGATCGTAGACAGGCCGGCTGCCAGGTCGCTCAGGAGCATCACCAACTTGCGATTCCATCGGTCAATCAGCGCACCGGCTATCGGGCTGAGCAGCACAGTCGGACCAAAAGAGGCCACCGTCACCAGGGCCAGTGCCGTGGCGGTGCCCGTCTCCTGCCACGCCCAGAGGGAAAGGGCAAACCATGTCAGGCCGGAGCCGATGAGCGAGATCAACTGTCCGAACCATACCACCGTAAAACCGAGCATCCCGCTCGCCTGCCTGCCTGTATCTTCTTGCATGAGTATGATTCCTTGGAACGGGGGTTAGGAGCGGGCGTCGCGCAACAGTTGGGCTGCCTGCTCGGCGGAGATACGTCCCATCTGCAGGTCGTTGAGTACCTTGCGTCGGTCTACGCTCTTGGCCTTCTCCTCCTCGCGTGGGGTGAACCCCAGATCGCGCACCAACTCGTTCAGGCGGGAACGCAGGGTGGGGTAGGAGAGGCCAATCTCCTCTTCGAGGCGGTTCAGCTTGCCCTCGCAGCGGACGAAAGCCTCCAGAAAATGGAGTTGTTCCGGCGACAACACGGCAAGGCGACGCAGCACAGGCAACTTCTCTTCGTCGAAGTCCGAGATGGCTTGTGTAGAAAACTGTCCCGAAATGGTGGTATCACATTGGCGACAGTGCAGGCTCTGGATGACGAGCTCCCCTTGGCAGAAGGGGCAGACGGTAGGCAACTGATTCATGGCAACCTCCATATTTTTTAGGATGCTCTCAGCTTATATCAATATTATTTATTTGTCAATAGTATAAATTGATTTTACAGGAGATTCATATGAAGAATAATAAGGCTACGGCGCTCCAGCCTTGATTTCGCCTCGGTACACCTTTGACACCTGAAGAGGAGAAGACTAGAATAGCTAATCCCGTCGCTCATCCTATGTTCCATCAGCTTCCCGGAACGGGCCGCGCCGGCACGTTGTCTCGCCTCTTCCTCCCC
Source organism: uncultured Chloroflexia bacterium (assembly GCA_963721895.1). Lineage (GTDB taxonomy): Bacteria > Chloroflexota > Anaerolineae > Ardenticatenales > Ardenticatenaceae > CAVRLZ01. The sequence goes on from CAVRLZ010000006.1 coordinate 213,332, forward strand.
TCATCACCGGATGAGCATGATAGAATTCTTCCAGAGAGCCCTACTGTTCGTTGACAGGTGGAGCTACGTCTTTTATGCCGTTGGCATGTTGGGCGTGCTCCGCTATCTTTTTGCTGCACGCAGCGCGTACCGCCAGCGGCGCTACACGCCATTTCCCATAGAGCGGGAAGAGGCCAGCGTGATGCTCCGCGATTCGCTGGTCATCCTCACGGTGATGCTGGCTATTCTGGCGACCACCTACTACATTGATCGCATCCTTCTGGAAGCGCCGGAAAGCGCCCTAGTTGGCCAGCCCATCGTGGCAGCGCCCACCCGCTCTCCGACCTCGCCTGCCATAGGTTCGGCGCCCATCCGAGAAACAAGCACGCCCGAGGTGGAAGAGCCGCCTGCGGTAGACGCTACCGCCCCTGCCGACGCCTCGGCACCCCTGCCCTCAGCTGAGGCGCCCGCCCCTGAAAACAGCGCGACACCCACCCCACCGCCCGCCGACGCGCAGAACTCGCCCACAGCCGAGCCAGCACCGACTGATACCCCGGGCCCCTCGCCGATCCCAACGCAGCCACCGCCGCCGACGGCAACGCTTCCTCCTTCCGCTACGCCTCTACCCGTCCCCACGCAACCGCCCCCCACGCAGCCGCCGCCCCCTACCTCTCCCCCCCCCCCCACATCGCCGCCTGTGCCGGCGGCACGATGCCCCTCAGCGGGCGTACAAATCAGCTCACCTGCCAATGGCCAGGTGGTTAGCGGCCTGGTGACCGTCTTCGGCACCGCGAGCATTGACGGCTTCCAGTTCTACAAAGTAGAATACGGGTCGTCTAATAGTGGCTTCGTTAGCATCGGTGATACGGTTTCCACCCCTGTCATCAATGGGCCGTTGATCAGTTGGTCCAGCAACGGCTTTCCCTCCGGTGTCTGGACGTTGCGGCTCACCGTGGTGGACAACACGGGCAACTTTCCGGCGCCCTGCGACATCCACGTCATCGTGCCGTAAGTCAGCCGACACGCAGCCGCACCCCATATTACCCATCGGTCGTGCTACAGGTTCCCTGGCACAGGGGGGTCGCTGTTGCGCGCTCATCGAAGTTTTTCTGGCTCCGGAAAGGAGACGCCCATGGCAAAGCAAGAGGCGTGTGAAATCATGGTGATCAACGGCTCACAGGAGATGCTGGAGCTGTTTGAGGAGATATTTGAGGAAGGAAGCGACGTCGCGTATGTGTGCCATACCCGCGCCCTGGACGATGTGCACCACGTGGCCGAAATCCGCCGCGTGAAGCCAGCAGTGGTGCTGATTGATCAGCCTTTCGGCGACACCTCCATGCAGGGGTGGGAGTTGGTGCAAAAAATTCGACTGGCACGCGATCTACGCAAGCTTCCCATCATCTTTATGACCACCAACGTGAAGCTGCTGCATGAGTTGGATGCCCAGCTTGCCTCCTTGAACGTACGAACCCTGCTCAAGCCCTTCGATCCGGACCATCTCCTCAACCAGGTGGAAGCGGCGCGGAGCACGTCCGGCACGCTCAATCTGTCCCCCCGCTCAGAAAGCGACGAGGAATGAGTTCGACCCCTCCATCCCCGGCTCTCCCCCCGCTGGTGCTTGCCAGCGGCAGCCCACGCCGGCGCGAGCTCCTCGCCACGCTGCGCCTTCCCTTCACGGTTCAATCGCCCGATGTGGACGAGAGCGTGCAGGCGGGCGAGGCCCCTTTCGCCTATGTTCAGCGGCTGAGCGTTGCCAAAGCAGCGGCTGTTGCCCCATCGCTTGCGGAGGGAATGGTGGTGGCCGCCGACACGATCGTCGTACTGCAGGGGAACATCCTGGGAAAGCCACGAGATGCAGAGGAGGCCAGCGAGATGCTGCGGCGACAGCGGGGCAGCCAGCATCGCGTGCTGACTAGCGTGACGGCGCACGACGCTGCGACGGGCAAAGCCGTCACCGACGTGTGCGAATCTAAGGTGACGCTGCGGATGATGAGCGACGAGGAGATTGCCGCCTATGTTGCCACTGGCGACCCGCTGGATAAAGCGGCTGCCTATGCCATCCAGAACACCGAGTTTGCGCCCGTGGAACAGGTGGTTGGCTGCCCGGCCAACGTCATGGGGCTGCCAATGTGCCATGTGGTGCGGGCCCTGCGGCGGCAGGGGGTGACGTTGCCAGCCAGCCCGGCCACTAGTTGCGACATCACGTATGGGGGCTATTACTGCAACCTGACCGAGCAGGTGATGCCCGGGCTGACGGAGCGGGGCGTGCTTCCGTAGGAGCAAGGGCGTGGCTGAGAACCCATTCTTGAAGGAGGCGGGGACAGGGCGCTCGTTGAACCGGGCGCGGATCGAGACATTGCCCTCGGCGGCGGCGGCGGAGGGGGTTCTGGGAAAGCGCGGCTACGATCTGCTTTCGGCGGCGGCCCTGCGCACGCTCGCCTTATCAGCACCACTTCCCCTGGACGCGGACGATCCGGCCCTCTTTTACAGCCTGAACCGCTGTTTCCAGGATCCGCAGGCGCGCCCCCTTGCCCTGGACGTGGCGCGCGTCTATGGTCGCCGCCTCGGCTGGCTGCTGCTGATGTTGCACTGGGGGGAGGCGCCTAATCGCGCCGCGCGACCCGACTGGACGGCGGCTCACTGGCGCTTCTGGCGTGAGGCGCAGGCCGTGTGGATGGGTGGCGGGCTGCTGGCGGGCCACCTGGGCCGCCACGCCGTTGCCGCCGCACGCGAACTTTTGCAAGAGCAGGGGGCTTGCGACCTGGCGCTGTACCGCGCGCCCCATGCCGCACATCTTCCACTGATTGGGTTGTCCCGCGCCCTGCCAGCCGGGGCCGAAAGCATGCTCGTGCTCGATTTTGGGCAGAGTGCGGTCAAGCGGGCCGTGGCCACCTTTCGCGACGGTGCCCTGGCGAGCCTGTGCCTGCTGCCTCCGCTGCCCACGGTCTGCGCGGCGCCCTGGACTCCAGAGTGCCAGGAGGAAGCGGCGCGCAACACCTGGCAAGCCATGCTTGCCATGCTCGAGCAAAGTTGGGCGGCGGTGCCGCCGGAACGACGCCCTGCCACAGCTATAGGAATCGCGCTCGCCTGCTACCTCACGGACGGACACCCCTCCCCTGCCGACAACGGCTGCTATGCCTGCCTTCAGCTTCTGGGCTTCCCGCTGGTCAGCTTTATGGAACAGGCGATCAGCGCACGGCTGGGGCAGCGCATCCCCCTCGTGCTGATGCACGACGGCACCGCCGCCGCCACCGCCTGCGCGGGTGGGGAAGCCGCAGTTGTTCTCACCCTCGGCACTGCCATCGGCAACGGCTTTCCCCCGCCCGCCGCAGGGCTTCGCCCCCTCGCCGCGCGCTTCCGCCTCACCCGCTAACGTCACAATCGCTGCGCCGCTAGCGCACCATCAGCCACACCCCGACGCACAACACGGCAAAGCCCAGCAGACGCATGAGCGTGAGGGGGCGAACCGCCATGCCGAGTAGCCCAAAGTGATCCATCAGAACCCCGATCAGCAGTTGGCCTGCGATAAGGAGGACCACCGAAACGGCTACGCCCAGGCGCGGCATCGTGTAACTGATGGAACTGATCACCACCAGCCCGAACGCGCCCGCCGCCAACGCATACCAGGGGATGCTTTGCCACTGCGCCAGGTTCCCGCCCCGTAGCGCTAGCAGCGGCAGCAGGGCAAAGAGGGCGCCGCCCAGATGCACGATGAACACGCTTTCCAGCGCGCCAAGCCGCTGCCCCATCAAGCTGGCAAGCGGTGCCTGAACCCCGACCGCCACCCCGCCTACGACTCCAACCAACACGACCAACAACAGTGCAGCATCCAGCATACAAATCTTGTTTTCCTTTTTTTGTTATAACGGCATCCCCAGCATGATCATCCGGTCGCTGCCAACGTCCAGGGCAGGGGCAACCGTATAGACCTGCCCTGCAAGGGGGCGCACAGAAGTAATTCCTGGATCGCTCCACATCGCCGCCGTGGCACCCCTTGACAGGAAAGTTACCCTCGGATGTTATCCCGCCTCGGCTTCCCACAAGCTTACGATCTCGAAGCGTTCCACATCCACCAGCCCCTTGTCCGTCAGTTTGAGGGTAGGGATGACGGGCAGGGCGAGGAAGGCAAGCTGCATGAAGGGGTCTTTTAGCTCGCCCCCCAGTTCGTGATAAGCGTGGTGTAGCGCGTCCACGGCGTCGCGGACCTCCTCCAGCGGTCGGTCGCTCATCAGGCCAGCGATGGGCAGTGCCAGGGCGGCCCGAACCTCGCCGCCGTGGACGACGACCAGCCCGCCCTGCATCTCGGCGATAGCCTCGACGGCACGGCGCATGTCGGCATCGTTCGCCCCCGCAATAACGATGTTGTGCGAGTCGTGCGCCACGCTGCTGGCGATGGCGCCATCTTTCAGCCCAAAGCCGCTCACAAAGGCGATCCCCACCCCGCTGCCCTGCCCATGCCGCTCCACCACTGCCAATTTGAGCAGATCGCGCTCGGGGCTCGGCAAGCGCCTCGCCCCCCTCGATGGCGGCCTCCTGCACGCTACGCTCGGTCACGATCTGGCCGGGCACAATCTCGATCACTTTGACGCGCTTCCCCTCGGCAGGGACACGGAAGCCGGGGAACGCTTGCCAGTCAATGCTCACACTGGGCGGCAGGGTGGAGGGCGCGGCGGGCAACTCGACGGTCACCGCGCCCCCCTGCGCGACCAGTTGCCCGCCCACGTAAACACGCTCGATGTGGACCGCCTCAAGATCATCCAGCACCAGCAGGTCCGCGCGGAAGCCGGGCGCGACCGCGCCAAAGCCCCGCTCGTCCAGCCGAAACCATTCAGCGGTGTTGAGCGAGGCCATGCGGAAGGCGGTCACGGGGTCGAGCCCCAGGCGGATGGCCTTGCGCACGGCGTTGTCCACGTGCCCCTCTGTCAGCAGATCGCTGGGGTGGCGATCGTCGGTGACGAAGCAGAGGCGCCGCTCGTTTTCTGGCGTGACGAGCGGCAACAACGCTTCCAGGTTCTTCGCCGTGCTCGCCTCGCGGATCATCACGCGCATGCCGGCGCGTAGCTTCTCGCGCGCCTCCTCCAGCGTGGTACACTCGTGGTCGCTGCCGATGCCCACCGCCACATAGGCATTCAAGTCGCGCCCACGGAGACGGGGCGCATGGCCATCCATCACCCACCCGTGTTCGCACGGGCGGCGGCCAGTTTGGCAAGCACCCCTGCATCGCCAAACAGCACCCCCGGAAAGTTCATCACCTCAGCCAGCCCTATGACCCCCTCCTCGTCGAAGAGGGAAGCCAGGTCCGCCGCGTCCAGGGCTGCCCCTGCCGTCTCCATGTGGGTGGCAGGCACGCAGGAAGAGGCCATGACGAACGCGTGGAGCGGCACGTCGCGGCGGCTCTGGAGGATGTAGCGAATCCCTGCCAGCCCGTGGACGTTGGCAATCTCGTGCGGGTCGAAGATGGCAGCGACTGTCCCATGCGGGAGCGCGGCGCGGGCGAACTCCGGCACCGTCACCAGCGTGCTTTCCACGTGCATGTGCCCATCAATGAAGCCCGGCGCCACCCACTTGCCCGTGCAATCCACCTCCTCGCGCCCCGTGTAGCCCTCCCCCAGCCCCACCACGCGCCCCTCATGGATGGCCACATCGGTCTGGTAAAGCTCCCCGCTAAGCACGTTGACAAGCGTACCGCCGCGCAGCAGCAGTGCCACCTCCTGCAGGCCCCGTGCCGCGCTGATTGTCACACTCAGCTTGTCCATCTCCGTTCTGGGCTCGTCCATCCCCTGCTCTCCTTTTGTGCCCCACGTCTCAGCCCTGTTCTGAATGGTCCAATTGCTCAGTCAACCAGCCTGTCGCCAGGGCCAGGCTCTGCTCGCTGACCGTGTGGGGCATCGGAAACTCCTGGTAGGTCAGCGCGACGGGCAGGGCCTGGAATTTGTCGCGCAGCGCGCGCCCGTAGCGAATGGGAATGATGGGATCATACAGGCCATGCACCGCCAACACCGGCTTGCCCGCCAACCGCTCGTCTGGGGCGCGCTCTGCCTCAGCCGGGGCGGGCCAGCGTCCGCTCATGGCCACCACGCCCGCCACCTTTTCCGGCTCGGTCAGCAGCAGGGCGCAGCTCTGGATGGCCCCCTGCGAGAATCCCCCTAGAAAGAGCCGGGCTGGGTCCAGGCCATAGGCCTCCACGACCTGCTCGATCAAAGTGCTCACCTGCCGCAGGCTCGCGCGCGCCTCTTCCTCGCTGTAGCGGAAATTGCCATCAGGCAGCACATCAATCCAAAACCAGCCGAACATCTGAGGCCCCATCTCGATAGGGCCGCGTGCGGAAATAACGTGGAAGCGCGGGTCCACATAGGGCGCCAACCCCATCAGGTCGCGCTCGTTCGATCCAACACCGTGGAGCAGCAGTAGCCCTGGCGGCTTGCCCTCTCCCGCCCGTGTGGGCGGACGGGACAGGTGAGCCAGCGAGAAGGAAGTTGTAGGGGTCATAGGTACTCCATTGGGCATAAAACGTGCTTTTCGAGTTGCTTACGTACGGATCCATCGCATAGATGAAGGGTTATGACACCAGACATTCTACTTGTGTTCGCGCTACTTATTGGCGCGGCAATTTTGTTTGCCACGGAAAAGATTCGGCCCGACGTGGTAGCGATGGGCGTGCTTGCCACCTTGCTGCTCAGCGGGCTGATTGACTCGACCACGGCGTTCGGCGCCTTCAGCAACAGCGCGGTGATCGTGCTCGGCTCGGTCTTCGTGATCAGCGAGGGGCTGGCGCAGACCGGCTTTGCCGCCATGCTGGCGCGGCGCATCCTCGGGTGGTCGGGCGGGAGCGAGCGCGGGCTGGTGCTCATGCTGATGCTGGTCGGCGCGGCAGTCAGCGCTTTCATGCACAATACGGGGGCCGCTGCCATCTTCCTGCCCGCGGTGCTCGCCATCGCCAAGCAGACGGGGCGCAGCCCATCGCGCCTGCTCTTCCCGCTTTCCATAGCCATTCTGGCGGGCGGCTCGCTGACGCTTGTCGGCACCGCGCCCAACATCCTCGTCAGCGAGGCGATGCGCGCGCGGGGCGAGGCAGGCTTCGGCTTCTTCGCCTTTGCGCCGGTGGCGCTGCCCATCCTGATCGTCCTTATTGTTGTAACACTTCTCTTCTACGACAAATTGTTGCCCAAGCGCGAGGCGGGCAAGGGGATCGTTGAGAGCTACAAGCTGCGCGAGTACCTGACCGAGCTACGGGTGCTGCCAGAGTCCGTGCTGGTCGGGCGAAAATTGGCCGAGTTCTACGAAGGAGCCGACGGACATTTCCGGCTGGTCAGCCTGATCCGCAACGAGGCGCGCGTCTTTGCGCCGCCGCCCTCCCTCCTGCTGCGCGCCAACGATGTGCTCATGGTGCGTGGTCGCCTTGACGACTTGCACGAGGTGCGCGAAAAGTGGAACCTGGCTACCGAGCCAGAATACCATTTCAGCGCCGAGGAACTGTTGAACGGGAACGGTGACATCTCGCTGGCCGAGGTGACGCTCGCCCCGCGCTCCTCGCTGGTGGGACATACCATCAAGAGCGCGCGCGTGCAGCAGCGATACGGCCTGACGGTGCTCGCGATCTGGCGCAAGGGGGCGGCGCTGTCGCGGCGGCTGACCGATGTGGACTTGCGCTATGGGGACATCATGCTTGTTCAGGCACCCCGCACCGCGCTGGACCGTGCTCAGGAGGAGCACGACCTGCTCCTCCTTCAAGAAGTGCGCGCCCCGCTGTCGCGCCCGCGCAAGGCACCCATCGCCCTCTCCATCCTGGGAATCGTGGTAGTGCTGATCGTGCTGAAGATACTGCCGACGGCTGTGGCCCTCTTCCTGGGCGCGGGCGCGATGGTGCTGACGGGCTGCCTGACAATGGAACGCGCCTACGAGATCATTGACTGGCGCACCCTCTTCATCGTAGCGGGGATGTTACCCCTGGGGCAGGTGATGGAGGAGACAGGCACGGCGAAACTGATCGCGGAAAGCATGCTGGGCGCGGTGGGCGATGCCTCCCCCGTGTGGCTGCTGGGCGGCACCTTTCTCGTGACCATGCTGCTGAGTGAGGTGGTGTCCAACGACGTGTCCACCCTGCTGGTGGCACCGCTCGCCTTCACGCTGGCCAGTGCGGCAGGCTATAGCCCGCTACCCTTCCTGATGACAGTCGCCATCGCGGCGGGCAGCCCCTTCATCACCCCCATGAGCCACGGCCCCAACCTGCTTATCATGGGCCCAGGCAATTATCGCTTCCGCGACTTCACGCGCGTGGGCACCCCCGTGACCGTGATCATCGGCGTCCTCACCCTGGCCCTCGTGCCGCTGATGTTCCCTTTCTGAGTCAACATTTCCAGACAAACAAAAAGGCCACCGGGGGGGTGGCCTTTTTGATCGTCTATCCGAAGGAGGAGAGAAGGAGTAGACAAGAACAACTATAGCGCAGTATGGTAAAGCTTGCTTTATGCCTTCCCTACGATTCTCCTACGCTGCCATCCCTTCCCCATCTGGCGCGCCCTGCCTAAAAGACGTAGCCGAGCAGCCAGTACAGCAGCACAAACACAAGGATGGTCCCGATGATGCCGCCCCCCAGCTTGCTGGCCCCCCAGCCCGCCAGGCAGCCCCGCCCCAGATTGCCCATAGCCCCTCGCTTTGCAGTGTAGGAAGAAACAGTGATACCACGTGTCCGCGCCCCGTGCAATGAGTGTGCCACGGTTTGGGCAGGCGAGCTTTGCGGAATACGGAATAGAGCGATAGCCATTGTTTTTTTCGCGTTCAGTTTGCGCAACAAGCCAAAATGCTGCGGCTATATGCGTGGAAGCGTCGTTTTCTTTGACTTTTCTGCCGAAACTCATACACTGTTACTTATCCTCTTGTGTATGTGCCCCTGTGCCAACACCCGCTCTCTTCCTCCGGTCGTGCTCCCTTCGGGTGATTCTGCGCTTCTGGACCCAGAGATTTTTCGAAAGACAAGTGTATACCTATGCGTTTTGACGACTTACAACTGATTGACCCCCTGCTGCGCGCCGTGCGCGCCGAGGGATACGAGACCCCTACCCCCATCCAGCAGCAGGCTATCCCGCATGTGCTGGTCGGGCGGGATTTGCTGGGCTGCGCGCAGACAGGGACCGGCAAGACAGCCGCCTTTGCGCTGCCCATCCTGCAGCGGCTGAGCGCCCTGCGCCGCGGGCGCCCGACGCCCCGCACACCCCGCGTGCTGGTGCTCACGCCCACGCGCGAGTTGGCCACGCAGATCGGCGACAGCTTTGCCACCTATGGCCGCCATACGGGGACGACCCACACCGTCATCTTCGGCGGTGTCGGGCAGGGCCCCCAGGTGCATGCCATGCGGCGCGGCGTGGACATCCTGGTCGCCACCCCGGGCCGACTGCTGGACCTGATGGATCAGCGCGAGATCAACCTGACCCAGGTCGAGATATTCGTCCTGGACGAGGCAGATCGGATGCTGGACATGGGCTTCATCCATGATGTGCGCCGCGTGGTTGCGACGCTGCCCCGCCAGCGACAAACCCTGTTCTTCTCGGCCACCATGCCCGATGATATCCAGTCCCTGGCCCAGACCATCCTGACGGACCCCGTGCGCGTGGAAGTCGCGCCGGTCGCCTCCACCGCCGAGCGCATCGAGCAGTCGGTCTACTTTGTAGAGAAGGGCGACAAACGGGCCCTGCTGGCTAACCTGCTGCGCGATCCGGCCATCACGCGCGTGCTCGTCTTTACGCGCACCAAGCATGGGGCGAACAAGGTGGTGAAGGAGTTGGGCCAGGTGTCTATCCAGGCCGAGGCCATCCACGGGAACAAGTCCCAGAGCGCCAGGGAGCGAGCGCTGGAAAACTTCAAGCGCGGGACGACGCGCGTGCTCGTCGCTACCGACATTGCCGCGCGCGGTATTGATGTGGAGGGCATCTCCCACGTCATCAACTACGATCTGCCCAACATTCCCGAGAGTTACGTCCATCGCATCGGGCGGACGGCGCGGGCGGGGGCTGATGGCATCGCGATCTCCTTCTGCGATCAGGAAGAGCGCGCCTATCTGAAGGATATCGAGCGGCTGATCCGTCAGCGGGTGACCGTGGTGCAGGAGCATCCGTTCCGCTCCGCACTGCCCGCGCCGCAGAGCACCACCGCGCCGGTCCGTGCAACACAGCGCCCCAACGCTCCCGCTGGTCCCTCGACGAGCAGCAATGCGGCCAAGCGCCGCCGTCGCCGCTCGCGGCCCCAGCAGGAAGTGGCATCGAGCGGTGGCCGCAGCATCAGCAGTCAAGAAAAAGAACGCCAGGGCCTCTTGAGGCCCTGGCGTTTTTGCATGGAAGCGGAAAGGGTTACTAGCGCCTGGCTGCTTGGCGATTCAAGGATGATCGCTCACGCCAACGCCAGGTCACCCGCCCCTTCGATGTATTCCAGGCTCTGGTGGCGGAAGTAGGTGTTGTACAAATCGGCATAGTGGCCACCTGAGGCCAGCAGGTCGTCGTGGGTGCCTTCCTCGATGATCTCTCCGAGCCGAAGCACGATGATGCGGTCCACATGGCGGATCGTGGAAAGGCGATGCGCGATGACGATGGAGGTGCGCTGGGCCATGACCAGTTCCAGCCCCTCCTGGATCAGCGCCTCGGTGAGCGGGTCAATGTTGGCAGTCGCCTCGTCCAGGATGAAGATAGCGGGGTCCTGCAGCAGCACGCGCGCCAGCGCCACCAGCTGCCGCTGCCCCATGGAAAGGTTCCCGCCCCGCTCGCCTACCTCGGTGTTCAATCCATTGGGCAGCACGCGAATCCAATCGCCCGCGCCCACCTGCTGTGCCACGCGCTCCACCTCCTCGTCGCTCGCCTCCTGCTTGCCATAGCGGATGTTGTCGCGCACGGTACCATCGAAGAGGAAGGGCACCTGCGTCACCATGCCCAGCCGCTCGTGATAGGCCGCCAGGTCCAGCGTGCGAATGTCCTGCCCGTCAATGGTAAGCTGCCCCGCCTGAAACTCGTAGAAGCGCGCCACGAGCTTGGCGATGCTGGATTTGCCGGAGCCCGTGTGCCCCACCAGCGCAATCGTTTGCCCCGGCGGGATGTGGAGCGAGAAGTCACGCAGCACAGGCTCTCCCTCGGTGTAACTGAATGACACATGCTCGAAGCGGATGTCGCCACGTACCTCTCCCAGTTTCACCGCTCCGACCTGCACCACCTTTGGCTCCGCATCAATCAGCGCAAAGACGCGCTCGCCCGCCGCCAGCCCAATTTGAAACTGGCTCCAGAAGGAGGCGATCCCCGTGATGGGGAACCAGAACAGCCCGACCCCCTGGATGAACAGGTACCAGTCCCCCGCGCTGAGCGTCCCTGCCTGGGCGCGCAACCCGCCAAAGTAGACCAGGGCCGCTGTCCCGACGCCTGCCATGATGTTCAGCAGCGGGAAGATGCTGCTGAACACAAAGCCAGTGCGCAGGTTGATTTGGTACGACTGCTTGTTCACCCCCAAAAACTGCGAGAAGATGGCAGGCTCCTGGCGGAATGTCTTGGCCACGCCGATGCCGCTGACCGTTTCCTGGATCAGCGAGCTGACATCAGCGCTCACCCGGCGGGACTGGGTGATGGTGGTGCGCGCCACATGGCGAAAGCCAAGGGCCACGATGCCCACGAGCGGCGCCAGCACGAGCAGGATGAGGGTCAGCGTCACATTCACCGTGAAGAGATAGCCGACCAGAAAGAGGACTAGCAACAACTGCCCAAGCAGTTCCATGGTCAGCGTCACCACCTGCGAGAAGGATTGCGTGTCCGATGACACGCGGCTCACCACGCGCCCCGAGCTATACGCGTCGTAGAAAGAAAGGTCCCGCTCCAGCACGGCGTCAAAGGCATCTTCCCGTAAGTTGAGCACCACATCGCCCACCGCCCGGGCGGTGACCGTGCGGCGCAGAAAGTTCAGCCCATAGCCTATGCACGCGACGAGGGTGAGCAGCCCGCCCAGCATCGCAATCTGGGAACCGGTAGCCCCCCCTTCCAGGCGATCCAGCGCCCAGGAGACGACGATGGGCAAGGATGTTTCGAGCAGCGCCCCCGCCACGATCACCAGGGCAACGGTGATCATCCTCCGCCTGTGCGGAGCAAAGTAGCTGACGATTCGGCGCACCAGCTGTGAATCAGAATACTCGCGATCGTAGGCCTCGGCGGTGAGGCCCTCCATGATGAAACCCATAGCTCTTCTCCGTAGGAGGGGACAGACAACCTGGGCTAGGCAGCCAGGGGCGGCAAGTCTACATCGTAGCGGGCAAAGATGCGCCGGTAGGGGGCCGAGGTGCGCAGCAGTTCCTCGTGCGTCCCCTGCGCAATCACCTGCCCCGCTTCCAGCACCAGGATCAAGTCGGCCCAACGAATCTGCGAGAGACGATGGGTGATGAGCAGGGTGGTGCGTCCCTGCTGGGCACGCTGGAGCGCCTTTTGAATCTCATCCTCCGTGGCGCTGTCAATGGCGCTGGTGGAGTCGTCCAGGATGAGGATGCGCGGGTCGCTCAGAAAGGCGCGTGCCAGGGCGATGCGCTGGCGCTGCCCGCCGGACAGTGTCACGCCGCGCTCCCCCACCGAGGTATCGTAGCCCTCGTTGAAACTCAAGATGAACTCGTGCGCCTGGGCGGCCCGTGCGGCAGCCTCCACCTCGTCGCGCCCTGCCTGGGGCGCGCCAAAGGCTATGTTGTCGGCCAGGGAGCGCGAAAAGAGGAAGATGTCCTGCTCGATCTTCGAGATCTGGGAGCGGAGCGAGTCCAGATTCCACTCGCGCACATCCACGCCATCAATCAAGATGCGCCCCGCCCCCACATCGTAGGTGCGGTTCACCAACTGGGTGAGCGTGCTCTTGCCAGAGCCGGTCTGCCCCACGATGGCCACCGTTTGGCCGGGACGAATGTGGAACGAGATATTCTGGAGCAGCCCATTCCCTTCATACCCAAAGCTCACCCCCTCGAAGCGGATGTCGCCACGGATAGGCGCCGCGTGGCCCCCCGCATTCTCATCCAACTCCGTCTCGGCCTGGATAATCGCGAGGATCCGGCGTGCGCTGGCCATCCCCAACTGGACGAGCGAGAAGGTAAAGATCGAGATGAAGGTGGGGAAGCGCAGCACGCCCATCAGCCCCATGATGGCGATGATGCTGGGGATCGAAATCTGGCCACGCTGGTAAAGCCAGAGCGCGTGCATGAAGGTCAGGCCGAAGGCGATGCCGAAGAGCAGCAACGGCAGATAGCGCGCCTCGATCTCGCCCTGCTGGACGAAGAGGTCGCGGTAGCGGCGCGCGTTGCTGCGAAACTTGAGCCGCTCGAACCCCTCCTGCGCGCTTGCCTTGACAATCTCGATCCCGCTGATCGTTTCCTCCAGCGTGCTGTTCAGCCGCCCGAACTGCATGCGCTGCTCGCCCGTCACCGGGTTCAGCTTGGTGGTGTAGTCACGCAGGGCGACAAAATAGCTTGCTACAAACAGCAGGGGCACCAGGAGCATCGGGGGGCTAATCAGCGCGATGTAGCTGAGCGGAACGACGATGCCGAGCATGGAATCCACCATCAGGCCCAGCCCGGGCTGAATCATGCCGCTGATCATCTGCATGTCGTCCGTGGCGCGGGCCATGATGTCGCCCACCCGCTGCCGGTCGTGGAAGGTCTGGCTCTTGCCCAGCAGGCTGGCAACCAACTCCTCGCGCGCGCCCCGCTCCACCCGCTTGGCAATCATCTCGACGGAATAGGCGGCAAGCAGAATAGCAATGCCATCCAGCACCAGGATCACCAGGATGGCAAGGCTGATACGAAGGAGGGTGCCGCGCTGAGCCGGATCCCCCAGCACTGCGGCAGCCTCACCAATCAGCACGCGCGCCCCTGAATAGGCAATGTGGGCGGCAACGTAGAGGGCAAAGGCGAGAATTACAAAGAGCCGATAGCGCCACGCGTGCGAGAAGAGCCAGCGCGCCGCCCCGCGTTGGTCCGATTGAAAGGCGTTCTGGACGGTGAACTCGCTTCGTCGTGCCAAAGGCACCCCCTTTCCGGGATCAGTCTCCCACAGGAACAAACAACGTGCCGCTGAGCGGGCGTCAGCGGCACGTCGCCATGGGTGGATGGGTGATTGAGCAAAGACTATCACAACCCCGCGACAGTTACAAGAAGGTTGAATAGGGTCTTCCCCATCCTGTACAAAAGAGCAGGTCAAACACTGGCCGGATGCCGGATGCAAGCGGGCTCAGTCTTGCATATTCTTTCTATACATGATCTACTAAAGCATGCACCAACGCTAACCCAATAGTTAGCTGCCTAATGGTGACAAAGGACAAAAAAACAATGAAAAGCTATCCTCACGTGGTCGCGCTGGGCGGCACCCTGCGCCAGGCTTCTACAAGCCTCTGGGCTCTGCAACGCGCTCTGGACGCCGCTGAGCGCAGCGGTGCTACTACCGACCTGCTGAGCCTGCGAGAGCTCGACCTTCCCTTTTACGAGCCGGGCAAGCCGCTCCAGGGCTACGGTCCGTCCGTGCGGTATCTGATTCAACGCCTGGCCACTGCCGATGCCATCCTGCTCAGTTCGGCAGCTTACCATGGCACGCTCGCGGGGGTGACCAAGAACGCTCTGGACTTTCTGGAATTTCTTCGAGACGATCCACGCCCCTACCTGTCCGGGCGCACCATCGGGCTCATCGCTACGGCAGGGGGCGACATGGCACAGGTGCATACGGTGGACAGCATGGTACACATCGTCCACTCGTTGCGCGGGGTGGTGGCTCCCCTGCAGGTAGCTATCCCCCATGCACAGCAGGTCTTCGGCCCGAATGGCGAAATCCGTGTCCCCAAATGGGCCGAGCGGCTGGACGCGCTCGGTAGGCTTGTGGTCGAGATGTCCAGCCGCTCGCTATTGCTGCAAGCCGCGGCCTGAGCCACGCGACGAACAGCCAGCCGTGGGCAGCCCCATCGTCTGCCCTGCTGGAAGAGCAGCTTCACGGGCAAAGCGCAGCACAATCGGTGTAGTTGACCAGGCACAGGCGGGAGGGGAGGATGACAGGGACTGTAAGCTTTCTGATGGCGCAGGTGTGCAAGGCGCACCGCAACGCTGCCAATGTGGAGTTAGGGAAGGCAAGCCTCCACGTGGGGCAGGAGATGGTGCTCGTTCATCTGTGGCAGCAAAACGGGGTCACCCAGAGCGAACTGGCCGACCAGTTGTGCGTGGAGGCGCCCACTGTCACGCGGATGCTCCAGCGGATGGAGCGCGAGGAGTTGGTAACGCGCCGGGCAGACCCCGACGATGCACGCGTGTCCCGCGTCTATCTTACAGCAAAGGGGCGCGCCATCCGACCCGCTGTGGAAACAGCGTGGGGCGCATTGGAGGCGAGAACGATGCATGGGCTAACCGCCGACGAGCAGCAAGTCTTGCAGAGCCTCCTCACGCGCGTGCTCCGAAACCTGTCCCTCAATGCGATGCCTGACTAAGTCGTTTGCCAGTTGATAGGCAGTTCACTCATCCATAGCCGTCCACGTTCAAAGGAGTTTAGCCATGTCCACTGTTACGTTGGGAACGCCGTCCGGATCGGATCAGTCGTTTGGCCTGGGTCGTCTGCTGCGCATAGGGTTGGTGGCGGGGGTTGCTGCTGCCGTCGTCAACCTGATTATCTATTTCGTGGGGACTACCGTTTTTGCAGTGCCCTTCCTGATCACTATGCAGCCGGGCACGGCGCCTATACCCCTCGTTGTCCCGGCCATCATCGGGATGAGCATCCTCCCGGGCCTGCTGGCCGCCCTCTTCTTGTGGGGGCTGGCGCGTTTTGTGTCGCGCCCGATTCGCTGGTTCCAGGGGATCAGCCTCGTGCTGTTGCTGCTTTCCCTTCTGCCGCTCAGCATGCCGCTTGACGCCGCTACCCGCGTGGGGTTAGTGCTGATGCACCTGGCTACCGGTCTGTTGATTATCGCGGCGCTAAGCCGAGCCGAGTAGTAGACTCGAAGGACAGCAGTCCGACATTCAAAAGCAGGGTGCCAACAGGAGGCGGCTCATGGCAGTTCGAGGGGCGAAAGAGCAGATCACGCAGACAGTGGTGGGGTGGGCGGGGGTAACCGCCCACCCCCACCGCTTCGGCGGAACGGAGTATAGGCTGGGGAAACGGGAACTGGGCCATATCCACGGCGATGCCATGCTGGACATCCCGTTTCCGACGAAGGTGCGCAACGAACTGGTAGCCGCAGGGGCCGCCGAGCCGCACCACCTGCTGCGCGAGAGCGGCTGGATCAGCTTTTACCTGCGCCAGCCCGCCGATGTAGAGCAGGCCATCTCGCTGCTGCGCCGCTCGTATGAGCTTGCCAGCCACAAGTGGTCACCGGCGGGGGAAGAGGCGCCCGAGCCCTAATCCCCCACCGGACCCGCGCCGCTACAGGTACGTTTCGTCCACATAGCACCACCGCCACGACTCGCCCGGCTGGAACGACTGGATGACGGGGTGCTCCGTCTGCTGGAAGTGCTTGTGCGCATGCCGGTTGGGCGACGAGTCGCAGCAGCCAACGTGGCCGCAAACCAGGCAGAGACGCAGGTGCACCCAGCCACTCCCCATCTTCAGGCACTCCTCGCATCCCTGCGCGCTCGCTGTCACGTCCTGGATCTGATCGGTGTGCTGGCAGGCCATTTGGCGCTCCTGGTAGGGCTGGGTCCCCAGGCTACCCCTTCAGTCGAAGGGTCCACTGGTACAACGCAGCCAGTTGCTGATGAATAAACTGCTTCGTCTGCTCGTCAGTCAGCGTCCCCTCCTCGTCAAACTTTTCCTGCGCTTTGGCGATAAGCACCTCTGGCTTGTTCAGCGGCAGCAGGTTGGTGTACACGCAGATTTGCCGAAGGTGGAGTTGAGCGCGCACGGTGCCCCACATGCCGGTTGTTGCCCCGAGGATCGCCAGCGGCTTGCCGTTGAGGGGCTGATCTGGTGGCCGCGATGCCCAATCAAGCGCATTTTTCAGCACGCCCGGAACAGAGTAATTGTACTCCGGCGTTGCAATCAGCAGCGCATCGGCGGCGGCAATGCGCTCGCGAAAGTGCTGGACTGGCGCCGGGTACCCCTCCGCACGCAGGTCATCGTTGTACAGCGGAATCGGGGCGAGGTCAAATAACTCGACGGTCATCCCCTCCGGTGCAAGCGCCTGCGCCGCCCGTAGCGCACCGCGATTGTAAGAGCCTCGCCGCAGGCTTCCGGCAAATCCCAGCACGGTGATGGGCACCAACTCAGCCATCTTGTTATCCCCCTCTTGCTTCCAACCCCACTCCAAACAGGACGCGCGTCCGCTACAGCTACGCATCCTACACCCCATCAGCGTATCGTTGTATGATATGCCAGGCAGTGACGTTTGTCTCTCTGGTTATGCCTGTCGTCTGGCCGCTAGAGCGAGCCCTATAGGGGCCCTCGCGGAACAGCCTTTGCTTTGCGCGCCTGCAGACAACTGCAACATGGAGGTCCCAGCTATGCTAGAAAGCAGTTGGGCACTGGCGTACGATGCCCTCGGGCTGGGGGCCGACCCCTTGAACGGCTGGCAAATGGCCCTTCGTGCCCTGGTCGTCTTCTTCTTCACCCTCGTGCTGATTCGCATGGGGGACAAACGCCTGCTGGGCAAAAGCACGGCATTTGATTTTATTCTGACCATCATCCTGGGCTCTGTGGTCAGCCGGGGGATCACGGGCGGCACCCCCTTCATCCCCACGCTGATCGCGGGGCTGGTTCTGGTGCTGCTTCACTGGCTCCTGGGCTTTGTCGCCTTTCGATCGGATCGCTTCGGCGACTGGATCAAGGGAACGGGCCGCACGCTGGTAAAGGAGGGGGAAATTCAGTGGGACAACATGGCCGTGAGCCACTTTACCGAGCAGGACCTGCTCAGTGCCGTGCGCCTGCATGCCAGCGTCACCACGTTGGATCAGGTACAGGAGGTGTGCCTGGAGCGCGGGGGGGATACGAGCGTTATCCTGGCCAAGCGCTCGCCCACTGTGCTAGACATCCAGGTAGCCGAGGGCGTGCAAACCGTCCGGGTACGCCTGGAGTAAACACGATGCCCGGCATGGGTTGGTCGGTCCTCAAGCGTGCGGGGCGCGTGCCCGCCCCTGCGCCAGTCCTGCAGCCCATCCGCTCACCCCACTGTCGCAGGAACACCCTATGAGTGACTCACTCCGCCTCTTTCTGGGTTACTACCTATCGGACCCACTCTTTTATCTCCAGCTTTTTCTCTTTGCAGTCCTGGTCGTTGCCTCCTTCGGGCTGGCGCGCGGGCTGAAGCGGGCGGTCCATGCCCTGCCTGGCTGGCGACGGCAACATGCCATCCACCTGTTCTTTTTTCCGCTCCTGGGGCTGATCGGCGGCCGCATTATTTCCGAGGCACTGGAGCGACAGGGGCTGGAGCCCCTCGTCTTCAACCGACTCTACCCGCTCTTCTGGATTCTTTTCTTTTACCGCGGCGCGCTGGCGATGTTGCAGCGATACGACCCGGATGACGCCGAGTCCATCCGCCGACGCATCCTCGTCCCGTTGGCCGTGCTCTTCGTGCTCCTGCGGCTCGCGGGCCAACTGAGCGGTTTGCTCACGCTGCTCAACAACGTCACGCTCTTTACCCTGGGTGAGGGCGAGCAATCCTTCACCCTCTCCCTTTCCCTGCTCCTGTTCGGCCCGCTCACCCTCTTTTTGATCTACGCTGTCGCGCAGGGGGTGCGGGCGCTCCTCACCGAGGAGCTCTTGCCTGGCGCAGGGTTCTCCCCCTCCCGCTCCTATGCGACGGGCACGCTGGTGAGCTATGTCGTGCTCATAGGCGGGCTGCTGACTGCGTTGGGGGCGCTAGGCATTGACGTGACGACGCTCACGGTGGTGAGCAGTGCCCTGGCGGTGGGCATCGGCTTCGGCATGCAAAACACGGTCAACAACTTTGTGAGCGGCTTCCTGCTCATGTTTGATCCGTTCTTCAGCGTGGGCGATCTGGTGGAGGTGTCCGACGAGCGCGGGGTGATCCAACGGATCGGGATCCGCAACACCATGATCGAGGCGGCGGACGGGACGCAGATCATCCTGCCCAACGCCACGCTGGCAAGCTCGCCCGTGCTGAATCTGAGCCGCTCCAACCGCCCCACCAAAGTCACCATTCCCCTGCCTGTTCCCCTCGCGACCGACCCGCACCGCGTGGCGGAGGAGGTTCGCACGATTCTAGCGGCAGTGCCCGGGGTGCGTGCCGCGCCGGCACCCGCCATCGCCCTGAAAAGCTTCGCGCCCGGCCAGATGAACTTCGAGATCAACCTGTGGGTGGACAGTCCGTCCCAGGCGGACAGCACCGCCACCGCCGTCAACCTGCAAATCTGGCAGCGGCTGGACGAGTTAGGTATCCTCTTGCTGCCGGTGCCGCCCCCCGTGCCCCCGCCTGGCTAATCGAGTAGGGAGCGGCCACCCTGCCGCCGCCGCGCCAGCCGTTCACCTTACAGCCAGCGCTCGAACCAATCAAGGTAGCGGTCCAACCGGAAGACGCGGTGCCAGGGGCGTCCCGCGCGGGACAGTTCGTGGGTCTCGTTTGGAAAACGCACCAGCTCGGTGGGCACGTCCAGCCGCTTGAGCGCCATGTAGAGTTGCTCGCCCTGCTCGACGGGGCAGCGATGATCCTGCTCGGAGTGAACCACGAGGGTCGGGGTCTGGATGCTCCCGACATGGGTGAGGGGCGACCACGCCACGTAACGATCTGGCACCTCCCACGGGTATTGTCGGTCGAACTCTACCCGATCGAGAAGAAAGCCCATGTCGCTGGTACCGTTGAAGGAGTAACGGTTGAAGAGGCAGCGATCCACCACCGCAGCCTTGAAGGTGGGCTCGCGCTCGATGACACGGATGGTCGAGAAGCCTCCGTAGCTCCCGCCCGCCACCGCCAGCCGCTCCGGGTCCAGAAAGTCGAACTGCTCCAGCGCGGCGCGCACGCACGCCATGTTGTCGCGATAATCAAGCTCCCCCCACTCACCACGAATCGCCTTCGAGAAGTCCTCGCCGTAACCGTGGTTGCCCCGCGCGTTGCAGTGGACTACCGCGTAGCCGTGGGAGGCATAGAGCAGAAACTCGTGGCAGAAAACGCTAGCGCGCATGCTGCCCGGCCCGCCGCCCGGGTACAGGATGAGCGGGTATCGCTTGCCCGACTCGCGCTCCACCGGCGGCACGAGCCAGCCATCCACGAGGTTGCCATCCGATTCAAACTGGAAGCGGAGCGAGCGCGAAAGGTGTAACGTCCCAAGAAACTCCTCGTTGATCGCCGTGAGGCGTCGCATCCCGCGATCGGGTTGGGTGCCATCGAGCAGGAACAGATCAGAGGGATTCAGATCCTCGGCGACCAGCAGCACGATCTGCTCTGCGCGCTCATCTGGAACGAAGGCAGTGACGCAAAAGTCGCCCTCCGTGAGCGGGGTCAGGGAGCCATCGTCAAGCGAGAACCGATTCAGGTGTACGTTGCCCCCCTTGTTGACCAGCAGCAGCAGCCCACGACCATCCGGGAGCCAGCGGGGTCCGTCCTCCCCCCCGTAGCGGCGCATGTCCGAGTTGCGGGAGTAGTCGCCAAAGGTAAAGTCCAGATGCTCGGTCACACATGTGCCCTCGCCGCCCTCCACCGAGACCAGCCAGAGCCGTTGGTTCCCATAATGGCCCATCTGTGGGTCATCGTGGCCGCACACCGCGAGCATCTTGCCGTCGGGTGACCAGGCGAGATCGCTACTGCGCATTTCTTCAAGGCCGAAGAGTTGCTGGGGCTGAAGGGGCGCCTCCCCCTCTAGATTCAGCAAATAGATGTAGCCCTTACGCGCTTCTTCCCCCCCTTGGTCAAGGTTCCCTACCACGGCCAACTGCTTGCCATCGGGCGAGAAGGTGGGCGAGTGCAGGTCGAATTCCCCCTGTGTCAGCAGGGTCGGCTCGGCCTGGGAAGCGTGCGTCTCGTCGAATGGGAGCCAGGCGACATGGTGTCGGTAATTTCCCACCAGTCCGGCGGCATCCGATTTCCAGCGCAGCCGGTTGACCACCAGCACGTCGCGATTGAACTGCTCGTAGGGGTCGTCGGAGGGCTGGGCGTCGGGGAGCGTCAGGCCACTCTCAGGGTGCGCATAGGTGATAAACGCAAGCCCGCGCCCGTCCGGAGACCAGCAGGGCTCGCTCACCCCGCTTGCCAGGGCAGTAAGCTGGCGCGGCTCGCCACCGGAGGCGGGCAGAACGAACAGCTGTGCCCCCTTGCCCACTATGGAGACCGATGGCCCCACCGGCGCAGCAGGCGAGGAAGGTGTGGCGGAAGTTGGAGCCAGAAAGGCCACAAAGCGGCCATCGGGGGACCAACGGGGATGCGTCTCGAGCCCATCGCCCGCCGTCAGAGCCTGCGTCTCGCCATCCACAAGGGAGGTAACGCAGATCTGGGAGCGATAGCCATTGCGCTCGGGGTCCATCCAGGTGCGAACCCAGGCCACCCTGTTGCCATCCGGTGCCAGTTGGGGGTCATCGGCCATGTTGAACTGCATGAGGTCTAACGAGGTGAGCAATCGTCGTTCTTGGACGTCGGCCGTCATAGCGGACTCCTTCGGGGTCTGAAAGTGAACAAGGGGGCGTCACGTGGCTCAGCCAAGCCAGCGCGCGAACCATTCGAGGTAGCGGTCCAGGCGATAAACCCGATGCCAGGGGCGACCGGATCGCGAGAGGCCGTGGCTCTCATTCGGGAAGCGCACCAACTCGGTGGGCACCCCCAATCGCTTGAGCGCCAGGTAAAGTTGCTCCCCCTGCTCGACCGGGCAGCGCAAATCCATAGCCGAGTGAACCACCAGGGTGGGCGTGCGGGCCTCCGCCAGGAAGGTCAGGGGGGATTGGCGTAGGTAAGCGGCAGGGGTTTCCCACGGCGGGCCATCGTCAAACTCGAACTCTCGTAAAAAGCCGATGTCGCTGGTGCCGTAGGAGGAAAAGCGGTTGAACACGCTGCGGTCGGAAACCGCTGCCTTGAAGCGATGCTCGCGGCCAAGGATCCAGTTGACCTGATAGCCGCCGTAGCTCCCACCCGCAGTGAGGAGGCGTGCCGGGTCAATCCAGGAAAAGCGCTGGCAGGCGACCTCCAGCCCCCGCATGTTGTCCTCATGGTCGGCGCCGCCCCAGTCGCCGAGGATCGCCGTACAAAAGGCCTCGCCATAGCCCTGGCAACCACGGGTATTGATGTAGAGCACGCCATAGCCTGCGGCAGCGTACAGTTGATACTCAAAGATAAAGTTGCCTGCCCGCATCCCGCCGGGTCCGCCCCCGTGGTAGAGGATGGTCGGGTAGCTCTCGTCAGCCTCGGCTTGAACGGGCGGGAGAACCCACCCCTCGATCGTCTCGCCGCCCGACTCGAAGGTAAAGCGCTCGGGCGTGGCGAGACAGAGCGTTTCTAGCAGTGCCTCGTTGGGGTCGAGCAGCGGGCGCATGGCGCCCCCCCCTCGCAGGTCGAGGCTCCAGAGGGCCGCCGGGGCCAGGGGTGCCCAACGCAGCAGGGCCGCGCGTTCGCCTTGAGCGTCTACCGTAAAGGCAGCCACAACCTCGTCTGGTGGGGTTAGCGCGTCCACGTGTCCACTCTCGCTGTCCACGCGACAAAGGCGTACCGCCCCGTCGCTGCTCAGCAGGCCGAACAGGTGACGGCCATCCGTTGACCAACAGGGACCCTCGTCGCCGCCATAGCGACCCACATCAGTCCATACCGCGTTGGCCCACGTACGATCAAGGTGGCGGGTCAGGCATCGCCCTTCCCCACTGGCGACATTGACGATCCAGAGTTGTTGGTTGCCATAGTGGCCGATCGTCGCGTCGTCATGGCCGTATAAAGCCACCCTGCTGCCATCGGGCGACCAGGCGAGGGCCGCATGACGGACATCTTCGAGGCAGAAGAGGGGCTCCGGAACGGCGGTGGGGGCAAGAGCCTCCGGATCGAGCAGGTAGATCGCGCGTTGGCGCGAGGGGGTAGCCGCCGCGAGGGTACCGATTGCGGCCACAGTCGCCCCATCGGGGGACCAGGCGATGGCAAACACATCGAACTCGCCGCAGGTGAGCAGCGTGACAGGGGGCTGGGAGGACTCAGCGCTCGCCTGGAACGGAATCCACCCGACCATTCGTCGGTAATCGCCGACGTACCCCACCCCGTCCATCTTCCAGTCAAGCCGACGGGCGACTAGCACGTCACGGTTGAAGCGCTCGTAGGGCGTGTCAGGCGGTGGCTCATCGAGCGCTTCAAGCCCCCTGGCTGGCTCCACATAGCTGATAAAGGCAAGGCGACGGCCATCGGGCGACCAGGCAGGGGACTGCACCCCGCCCGCGAGCGCGGTGAGTTGCTGGGGCTCGCCGCCCGACGCAGCAACGATCCAAAGCTGCATGCCCCTGCCCACCACCGAAACGGCCCGCTCGGCCAGGGCTCCGTTGGCCGGGGCACCCCGGCCCAACGGGGGCGCGACAAAGGCGACAAAGCGCCCATCCGGTGACCAGCGTGGCTGAAGTTCCAGGCCACTGCCGGGCGTGAGCGGCCGCGTGGCCCCACTATCGAGCGAGGTCAGGCAGATTTGGGAGCGGTAGCGATTCGAGGCGGCGTCAATCCAGGTGCGGACCCAGGCGATCTCCGTGCCGTCCGGCGACAGTTGGGGGTCGTCCATCATCTCGAAGCGGAGCAGATCCCTGGAGGTCAGTCGTCCCTTCGGCGCTGTCGGGCTCACGGGCGCGCCCCCTTGATGGCTCCGGCCCGTCGGCACGGACAAGCGAGGGGACGCATCGCTCGTCGCGCTCGCTTCAACGCTCGCATCGCCGGAACTTGTATCGTTCATAGACCAGGGTTGTCCCATCGTCGGTGTGGTGAACCTCAACGGTCAGCCGTCGCCCGCCGCTCAGGGCTACAAAGCGTGACCGCTCCTCGCCCAGGTAAAGTGGCATCAAGGGAACCTTGCGATCCTCGTGATGGAAGTGGAGAAGAAGTTCCGCCATCTCGCCGAGGGGTCGAAGCTCCGCCTGGATGGTGCCGCGAAATGCCTCGTAGCGCCCGAGCAGGCGGCGCATCAAGCGCTGACGCCGCAGGAACGGTAGGTGTTCGGGGTCTTTGCCCAGCAGGGTAGCCAGGGCGATGAGCGCCAGTTGCCCCATCGGGTAGCCGTGCCCGTTCGAGAGGAGAACCACGCCCACCTGCGCCTCTGGGATAAAGGCGATGTAGGTGGTTCCCCCCATGACCCCGCCACCATGGGCGAGGATGGGCGGCCCCGGAAATTCTTCCTGTACCTGGAGCCCGTAGCCAAAATAGGTGGCCGGCCCCGGCAACGCTTCGACCCCCTCGACCACGCCCGCCTCGCGCGCCTGGGGCATGGCCACGCGGGGCCGCGCCATCTGGTCGAGGGACGCCTGGCTGACGAGGCGAGTGCCATCGGCGGCGACGCCCCCCTTCAGGAACATGAGGAGGAAGCGGGTCATGTCCTCGACATGGCTCACGAGCCCGCCGCCTGCGGGCAAATCGCTGATCAGGTTCGCGCCCCGCCTGTGCTGCCCCGCGCGATCCAGCATGTAGGGGGTGGCGGCATCGGGGTCGGCGGCAATCTGCTCGGCCCCCCAGACGGTGCGGCTCATGCCCAGCGGGGCGAGGATGTGCTCGTTCACGTACTCTCGGTATCCCTGCCCGGAGACTTGCTCGATGAGGAGGCCCAGGAGCATGTAGCCCTCGTTCAGGTAGAACCACCTTTCGCCCGGCGGGCACTCCGCCCAGGTCGAGGCACCCTCCAGAAAGGCCATCAGGTCGTCCCCGTCGGCGACGGGGTACCCCGTCATGAACCACTCGTCCGACATCTTGCTCTCAGAGAGGCCCAGGGCGGGGAGACCGCTGGCGTGGCTCAGCAGGTGCCAGAGCCGCACTGGCTCCTCGAAACGGGAAAGCTGGACAGGAAAATAGCGGCTCAGGGGATCCTCCAGCGTGAGAAGCCCGCGCTCCTGTAGTTGCAGGATGGCCAGTGCCGTGAAGACCTTCGTGACGCTCCCCAGCCCAAACAGCGTGGCAGGGGTCGCGGGCAGGCGCGGCTCGATGCTGCGAAAGCCCAGCCCACGCTGATGGACAACCTCGCCCCCCTGGATCAAGCCGAAGGAAAGGGCGGGCAACTTGCTCTCGATCATCCGCTCCAGGAAAAAGCTTTCCAGCCATGAAAACTGCTCTTGCTGCTCACGCGCCCTCCTGCAGGTGGCTTGCTGTCATCGCCAGGCTGGGGAGGGCGCAGCCAGCAGCAACCTCATCCAGCAGGCGGCGCTGGGTCTGCTCGACAAGGGGTAGGGTTGACATGGGTGGTGGGGCTCCTTTGGGGCAACTCAGAGCGAGAAGGCGGCATGCTGGAGCGCCATCCGGCGAATCTGCGGCTCGTCCACCTCGACGCCGATGCCCGGCCCGGTGGGAACGGTGAGGGTACTGTCCGCGTTGAGCGTGAAGGGCGGCTCCACGATGTCCGCCGCGTAGTAGCGGTCGCTGGCGGAGATATCGCCGGGCAGGACGAAGCCGGGCAGGCTCGCCAGGGCCACGCTGTGCGCGCGCCCGATGCCCGTTTCCAGCATCCCCCCATGCCAGACAGGGATGTTCTGGCTGAGGCAGAGATCGTGAATCTGCTTGGAGGCGCTGTGGCCGCCCACGCGGCCCGGTTTGATGTTGATGTTGCGGCAGCTCCCCAACTCCAGCGCCGCCTCGGCGTCCGCCCGCGAGTGGATGCTCTCGTCCAGGCAGATGGCCGTCTGGAGGCGCCTTTGGAGCTTGTGGTGCTCGTAGATGTCATAGTCGGCAAGCGGCTGCTCGATGAGGAGCAGGTCGAGATCATCCATCGCCTCGAAGGTTGCGGCATCCTTGAGGCGATAGGCGGAGTTGGCATCCACCTGGAGGGGCAGGTCGGGGTAGTCGCGGCGCAGTGTCTGCGCCACCTCGACATCCCACCCCGGCTTGATCTTGATCTTGACGCGCCCGTACCCCTGCTCCACAAACTCGCTCACGCGGGCGAGTAGCGCTTCCAAGGTCGGTTGGATGCCGACACTCACGCCGACGGCCACCCGCTCGCGCGTGCCGCCCAGGCGAGCCGCGAGGGAGAGCCCCTGCTGCTTGGCGTCCAGATCCCACAGGGCCATTTCCAGCGCCGCCTTGGCCATGTTGTGGCCGCGCACCGGCTGAAAGAGCCCAAGCACCTCTTCGGGGCTGGGGCGCTCGGCCTGCGCCAGCAGGGGGATCAGGAAGGAGGTGAGGATGTGCCAGGCGGTCGCTGTGGTTTCCGAGGAATACCAGGGGCCCATGCTGGCAACGCACTCGCCCCAGCCAACCGCACCCTCTCCCTCCACCCGAAGCAGGATGCACTCGCGATCCTGCTCGACGCCAAAGCTTGTTTCAAAGGGCTGCCGGAGGCGCATCTGGATGTGAAACAGCTCGATTTGCTTCAAGTTCATAGCTTCTCCAGCGAACAGTGTGAGACGATGAGAGGGTCAGGCCCGCTGGGGTGGGAGCGACCTGTTGGGTTCCAGCACGTAAAAGCAGCGATCGCTCCCCGCCGCCTGATGGCGTAGCAGGTTGGTCACCGTGTAGCCCCGCTGAAAATATTCCTTGAAGAGCTCGCGGGTGAGCATGCGCCAGGCCTGCGCTGCCTCGAAGGAGCGTTTTTTCACCTCCTGGAAGTGCGCGGGAACCTCGACGAGCGCCATCGGGGTCTCGGCCAAACGCCACCCCTGCGGCGCAGGCAGCCCATCGTGAAGGGTGACGGGGTTGACAATCTCGGCGCCCAGCGCGAGGGCCTCTTCCAGCGTGCGGGGCGTGGGGTTGCTGCCCTCCTCCGCCTCGGACACTCGCTGCGATTCCAGCCACCAATCAACCTGGAAGCGATCTGTGGGGAGCCCCCTGTTGAGCGCGTCGTTAAGCTCGCCGTAGACGTTCTGCAGGTAGGTGCGGCAGACAGCGCCCAGCTTGACGATGTTCAGGTAACCGTTGACCGTTTCCAGCGGATCGTAGGTCCAGGTGATCCAGCGGATCCCCTGTTGCAGCACCCGCTCCCGCTGGGCCCATTTGAGACGCTGGCCCACGCCACGGCTCCGGTAGGCGGGCAAGGTTGCCAACTGGTGCGAGCAGTGCTTGACGAGGCCCTCCTCGGTGCGACCTATAAAGCCGCAAAGAAAGCCTACCATCGTCTCGCCCTCGAAGGCACCCAGGACGAGGCCGCCATTCTTCTGCATCGTCACCAGCAGGTGCAGCGGGGTCACCTCCAGGTCGTCTTCCATGTTCCAGGCGAGGCGCTGCAGCGCTTCAGCCTGATGGTATGCCTCGATTGAATGTAGCGGGCGGATCTCGATGTTAGACATGCTCGTTTGTCGGCTCTCCTGACAGGGGGGCCAGGGGGCGGGGTCGCACCAATCGCCCATCCCCACGCGCGCCTACAATCTCTCCATCCTGATAGATCACCTTGCCCCCGACGATCGTTGCATAAACCTTCCCCTGCACCTCCATCCCATCATACAGGCGATTGCACTCGGCGGCTTTGCTTTTCCACTCGGAGCGCGCGATGCGGCGGGGCTGGCGGGGGTCGTAGATCAGGATATCTGCGTCCGCCCCAGCCTGCAAGCTTCCTTTGAAAGGATACAGGTTAAACAACTGCGCGGGGCGCTTGCTGATCAGATCAATGGCCCGCTCCAGCGTCCACTTGCCCGTTAGCGCGCGGGAAAGGGCGACCGGGACGAGGGCCTCCACCCCAGGGTGACCGGGAGGAGCGTCCAGGATGTTCCCCCAGGCCGCCTCTTTTTCCTTGGGCGTGAAGGGAGCGTGGTCAGAGGCGATCACATCGAACACCCCCTCGTCCAATGCCTTCCAGAGGGCCAGCCGATCCTCCTCCGCGCGGAGGGGCGGGTTGATCTTGCCGTAGGGTCCTACCGAGGCAAGCGCCTCCTCGGTGAAGTAGAGGTAGTGGAAGCAGGTTTCAGCGGTGACCGGCGCCCCCATCGCGCGCGCGTGCCGGATCAGCTCGGCAGCACTGCCGGTGCTGACGTGCGCGATGTGGATCGGCACCTTCAACTCCCAGGCGATGGCCAGCAGGGCGGCGACAGCGGCCGATTCGACAACGGGGGGCCTGGACAGGTTGTGGCGCAGGTAGTCTGGCCCCGTGCTCCGGAGGGCACGCGCTGTAAAGTAGTCGAGCAGACTCTGATCTTCCGCGTGGAAGACGCAGCGCAGCCCGGTGGGGCGGATCAACTCCAGTGCATGGGCGACCATCGCCATATTTTCGGCGATCAGCCCCTCGAACTCATCCTCGCGCCCCTCGGGAGCCTGGGTCAGGAAGAACTTAAAGCCAATGGCGCCCGCGTCGGCCATTCCCTTGATCTCTTCTGCGCGCAGCAGGCCGGGCGAGCCGTACAGCCCCACGTTGACGTACGCATCCCGCTCCACGAGCCGCCGCCGCTGCTCCCAGATCGCCGTGGTGGAAGCCCCCGGTTTGGAGATGGGCATCTCGAAGACGGTGGTCACCCCACCCGCCGCCGCGGCGCGGGTTTCCGTGGCAAAGTCACCCCGTTCGGGGAAGGCGGGCGCGCGGCAGTGAAAATGAATGTCAATCGCCCCTGGCAAAACCAACATCCCCTCGGCGTCTATGACCTGTGTGGCCTCAACTGGCTCAGTGGGGTCGAGCAGGCCGACGATGCGCCCCTGATGGATGACGAGGGTTGCCTGATAGGTTTCGTTGCCCTGGTCAACGAATGACCCATTGAGGATGGCGAGGTCTGACATCGTAGATCCTTTGACTGATAGCGATCATGCAGGCTCATGTCCCCCAGCATGGCAGGCAATGAGCAGGAAGGTAGAGTGGTGGGGCATCCGTATCGGCGTGCCGGGCAAGGAGCGATGGTTGAGCCTGATGGAGTCGCTATTTACGTCGCGTCCAGCCCGGCACAGCGTTGGATTGCCTCGATGCGGAGGGAATCGGGCGTGGCATCCGTTACCAGTCCATAAAGGTCTCGTGCTTTTTCCAGGGTGACATACCCCAGGCGGAGGTCTTCCCACACCTGCTCCCGCTCTCGCTCCAGGGGGTCGCCGAAGCCGCCCCCGCCGGGCACCTGAAGGACGATCTCGTCCCCCGGTTTCCAACTGATCGGGGTGAAACGTTCGACCTTGACCCCGTTCAGGAGCACGTTCCCGCGCAGCCCGTCGGCACCGCCCTCCAGGCCGGGGGCCGGAAATTTCATCAGGTCGGGCCGGATCGTCAGCATGACCGGCTCCTTCGCGATGCAGCGCAGGGCGATTTCCTGCCCGAAGCCGCCGCGCCGCCGCCCCGCCCCGCCCGAATCAGGGATGAGCATCTTGCGGAGCATCAGCGCTGGGCAGAGCCGCTCGATAATCTCCGTCGGGGTGACGGTGCTGTTGTGGGGATAGGCGGCGGGCAGCAGCCCATCCGCCGCCTCCGTCGCGCCCAGGCCGCCGTGGGGCAGCATGTGGACGGCGTAGCGCCCGTGCTTCTCGTCCTGCCCGACGATGTGGAAGGGGAAGATTCCGCCCGCGGCGGCTATCGTTTCCTGCGGCAGCAGCGGCGTAAAGGCACCGAAGATCAGCGGCGGGATATGCTTAATGACCTTGGCGCGGGCCTTGACCGGCGCCGGAAAGGTGCAGTTGACGATGGAGCCCTCGGGGGCCGTGATGTGGATCGGGCGCACGAGGCCGTCGTTGTTCGGAATCGAGGCGGCCAGCATGCACTTGATAGGATAGACGGCGGTCGAGTAAGTAATGTTGAAGGCGGCGTTGATGGCCGAGTGATTCTGCTGGGGGGAGCTTCCGTCAAAATCAATGTACAGGTCCGAGCCGCGAATCTCGATGCGGGCACGGAGCGTGAAGGATTCGAGGTAGCCATCGGCGGTCACCTCGTAGGTGGACACCCCATCGGGGAGCGCCTCGATCGCGCGGCGCAGTGCGTTTTCCGACCGATGCTGGATGGCATAGGAAAGGTTGCTCAGATCATCCAGATCGTAATCCTGCAAAAACTCGCGGATACGCCGGATGCCGACACGGTGGGTCCCGACGATGGCGTGGAGGTCGCCCAGCACCATCTCGGGCACGCGGCAGTTGGCGCCGATAAACTCCTCCACCATCGGGTTGACTTTGCCCGCCTCGTAAAACTTGTTGGGCATCAGGCGCGTGCCCTCCATGAACATGTCGGAGGCTTCCAGGTCGCCCAAGTGCCCCCCCACGTCGGAGACGTGCGCGACAGTGCCGAGGAAGGCTACGATCTTGCCCTTGTAGAACACCGGCGAGACCAGGTTGTAATCGGGCAGGTGCGTGCTGCCGATCCACGGATCGTTGGTGGCGAGCACGTCCCCTTCCTGGAGGCTCTCGGGTGGAAACTCTTCGGAGCATTGCCTTCGTGGTGCGGGGGCAGCATGGTGCAGAACTGCGGGGGGGCTCCAGTGCGCCTGCGCGAGGCCCGAGCCTCTCCCCGTCCATGAGGATGCACCCAAAGTCATGGCTCTCGCCGACGATGGTCGAGAAGGAGGTGCGTACGTCGCCGTATCAATCTCGTCGGCGATGGCGATGAGTCGCTGCCACTGGATTTCTAGACTGATGGGGTCAAGCTCGGTCATGGTGCTCCTCGTGGGATAAGTCTGTCCCGCTACTATCAATTCCGTAATCCTCTCTGGCCCCACGGCTCGTGATAAAGCCTGCCTCCAGATCGCGCCGTACCAGGGCGGGGTCCCGCTCGGTGACGGGCCCAAAGCCCGCGCCGCCGGGCATGCGCATCTCCAACTCGTCGCCGGGCTGGAACTCGATAGGGGGGAAGCGCGTGACCGACTCGCCGTTCAGCAGGACCTCGCCCGTGCGGCCGGGCATCCCCCCCTCGATGCCGGGTGGGGCGCAGACGATCTTGTCGGGGCGAATACGGGCGGTCATTGGCCCCTTGGCGATACTGCGGAAGGTCATCACCTCGCCGGGGCCCCCGCGATGGCGGCCCGGCCCGGCAGACCGGGCAGCAGTTCTTTCTTGACGATCAAGATCGGCGCCTGCGTCTCCATGATCTCGGTCGGGGTGACCGCGCTGTTGTGGGGGAAGGCGATGGGGTCCACCCTTCCCATTCCCTGCATGGCCCGCCGCCGTGGGGCAGGACATGCACGGAAAAGGTGCCGTACCCCTCCTCCTGCCCCTTGATGCTGAAGGGCCAGATGGAGCCGCTACCCGCCTGCGCGTGCTCACCCAGCGGGGGCCAGACCGCACCAAAAAGCACCTGGTTTATGTTTTGGTCACTTGCTCGGCCTGCACCGGGTGGGGGAAAGTGGTGTTCAGGATGCAGCCTTCCCGGGGCCGTGACGTGGATGGGGCGAAACAGCCCCTCGTTGTTCGGAATCTGCGGCGCGAGCGCGCACTTGAAGGGATAGATGGACGAGGCGTAGGTGGTATTGTAAACACAGTTGATGGCCCCCTTGCGCGTCTGGGGGGAGGTTGCCGCTGTAATCAATGTAGATATCCGAGCCCCCTCACCTCCACAGTCGCGTGCAGGTGCGCGATGTCAATGTAGCCATCAATGTCCAGCCCGAACTCGTAGACCCCATCCGGCAGGGCGCTGATTCGCTCCCGCATCAGTGCCTCGGAGCGCGTGTGGATGACGTCGGAAAGGTTCAACCAGATCGCTCATCTCATAAGTCGGAGAGGAACTCGCGTAGCTGGCGCGAGCCGACCTGGTGGGTGCCCACGATGGCGCGCAGGTCGCCGAGGACCAAGTTGGGCACGCGGCAGTTGTTGCCGAT